>CAVRJG010000034.1:0-21489 GCA_963721455.1 uncultured Methanosarcinaceae archaeon | reverse complement strand
TGTAGTGGAATCTCTGGTAAAATGAGTACCTTTAACAAATGTCTGTTCTCTTTCGTCTTACCGATTCTTTCGTCCAACTGTTCGTATCCTGTTTTGATCGAAAACAACTGATTGAACTTTTCAGATAATTGCTTCGCTACCTCTGAATTGGGATTTATTCCAAACTCACAGAGTTCCCCATAAACGTCCCAGCACCGTTCCAGAAAAGCTCCCAGCTTTTCTTTATGGTAAGGTACTATTGGTCTCAATTTCTTGTAGTTTCTTCCGTCATGAATCCAACAAAGAGAATGATGATATGCAATTTGTTTGAATTGACGTGCATCATCACTCAAAAGGAAGGTAACCACAGGTATGTCTGTACTCTGATGATATGCCGTAATTGCACAGGCTTCAAGGACGTTCTTCTTAGTGGTTTTATGTCTATTAGGCGAGAAAAAAGGTTCCGTTGCAAAAATAATTTTACTGCCTTTTTAGGCTATAAAGATTGCTTTTTGTACCATTATTGACCTGTTTATAACATCTTAATATCCCAATTGTGATGTTTTTCACTGATTTTGTAAAATAGCCAGATTTTTTGCAACGGAACCGGAAAAAGTATTCAGTGAAGCCTTTCGGGTCCTGAAGCCAAAGGGAAGAATGTACATTTCAGACATGGTTCTTCTGGCCGAGCTTCCTGAATACCTGAAAAACGACAAAGACATGCTGGCAGGCTGTATTGCAGGTGCGTTATTAAAAGAAGAGTATCTCAGACTTTTGGAAAAAGCCGGATTTTCAGTTGAAATTTTATCTGAAGATTTAGATATAAGCGAAAGGCGGTGTGGATGCCTGCCTGTGGAGAGCTTGAAACTGAAGGCCTGGAAATAAGGGTCATAGCGATCAGTTACTGAAAACCGTAATAGAGGAGTGGTTCTCAAATTGGTTCCGTTGCAAAAAATCCTTTCTAATGATACAACAAAATAAAAAGAAAACCAAAGATAGGGTTCCGTTGCAAAAAATCTGGCTTTTTCACAAAATCAGTAAAAACCATCACAATTCGGAAAGGTAATTATTTTCATTCGAGCGAAAATGACACATAACGGTAAAAATTATAGTGTCAAATTGCAGAAATATTTTTTGCAACGGAATCCCTTTACTTATTGATTATAGCATGTTATCCGGTCAGGCCTGCGCGGATCCGGAGCGGATGGATGGCGCAAAAAGGAAAAAAAGAAAAGTGAATTAATCGTTTTCCATTTCATTGATCGGTTCTGTTTCGTCTTTAACTCGATATACAATATCGCCTAGATATCCGTCATCCCCTACTTTCTGGATTCCGTCACCACTTATGACATAATTATCAGCTTCATAAATGTCTATAGCATCGTTCCTAATAGCTTCAATTGCCTCAATAATTGTAATAGGTTCATTTTTACTATCTTGAATTTGGATCAGTGTATCGAGTCCGTTTTTTTTGATTAATGCGAGTTTTTCAAGTGCTTCGATTAGAGTCATTTTAGTCATACATTCCACTCCCCTTTTAACTCTTTAATTCGTTCTACCAGCATGTTAAGTTTTCCTGCCTTTTTTCTTTTTTCCCGATTATCAGTGTGCCTTCTTCCGTCCCAATAGTAGCCCGAAAACAGCCATAACAAACCACGACAGCCCAAAACGTAACAGTGAAGGGTTCTATTGTGTTTTTAAGCAGTTTCGTTTTTTTCGTCATCGTCCTTCTTATCTCCATGTACAATAATTGTAACTTCTTTTCCTGCATTTCCAGCCCTGTAGAGGATGGTAAACCAACTGTATTACCAAGCCAAAAAGAAAAGTTTTTCAATTATCCCATTTTATTATCCATCGGGCTTGTGCAAGAAACTACCGTGTCCACACAATGTAGTTTTTACACCTATACCTTGTGCAAGCCCCTGAACACTTGTTTTATTCTCCAATCAGGAAAAGCCTTTACTCACTGATTTTAACCTGAGATCCAGCCAGGCCTGTGCGGATCCGGAGCTGATGATAGCACAAAAAGGAAATAAAAAAAGAAAAGTGAATTAATCGGTTTCTAACTCGTTGATTGATTCTGTTTCTTCTTCGAGTTCTATAAAATACACAATAAAAATGATCTACAGAATACTCAAACGGAGGCCGGGATAATATGCGAGAGGGCCCAATGTTAATATTATCCCGGAAATGAAGAAGCCACCTTATTCACAACAACTCACGGAGTGAGTATAAAACTTAATGAAGTTCACACCAATAATAATTTATTTGGGCAGTTGTTGAGAAAACAAAGGACGTTCATAAAATTTAGCTACATCATACAAGAATTTATGAATGTTAGCATAAAAAATAAACTAACAAAAACGGGAATTAATCCAATATATGAATATTTAAGGTGAGTAAATTAAGTTAAAATGTAATGGAAAAATTAGGAGGAATGGAAAATGAAAGCATTTTATAGGCAGATAACGGCATTCTGTCTTTCTATAACAATTATGTTTATGATTATAGGACCTGCAGCAGCTCAAGGAGTAGAAATAAGAGGCCCAGTATTCGATGGTTCAGATATTGATAATATTATCGACGTCCAGGGTAACGGTGAAGACTTAAAAGTCGACGCTACACAGTTTGCGGCATTCGATTACGACATAGACGATAAAGTAACAACTGAGACTATTCAACTGCCCCCTTTAGAGTAATGATTTGAAAACCGTTTTAAAGAAGTTTCCTTTTTAGGGAACTTCTTCTTTTTTAATCTGCAGAAAATATTCATGGAATTATACATCAAGTACTGCTAAAATATAGCAGTGATATTCTAGTGCATCGATTCCAAATTAATTGCATATTTTTTTCAGATCGTAATTCCACCAGGAATCTTATCTTTTTCTTCAACTTTATATTTCCACATAAATATCACAGGTTCCTCATTGAGTAAATTTATGTATTGAGCAATCCTATCCTTCAATTCCTCTACAGATTCTACTCTTATTGCCCTTAAAAAGCTTCTAATCATTTTGCTGAAGAAACTTTCAATAATATTCAACCAGCTTCCATGTATTGGTGTGAATACGAACTTTAACTTTCCCTTTTTCAAGGTACTTAGATATTTTTTAGTTTCTTCTGATATGTGTATTATGTAGTTATCAAGAATCACGACTATTTTTGTATCCTGGTAATCTGAAATTATTTCTTTCAAAATCTCAATAAACTCACGACTTCTATTTTTTTCAAAAACTTTGTGATGAACTTTCCCAGTAATCAGATCCGTACAAGCAAATAATGAAAGAGTACCATGTCTAATATACTCATGATCCCTTGCCATCTTAGGATATTTTCCTTGTACTGGCATCAGATCTGGATACTTATTCCCAATAGCTTGAATACCTGTTTTTTCATCACATGAAAATATTGCTCTATCTAACGTTTTCTTTTTTTTAATTTTCTTTTTTAGTTTTTTAACTTCTTTATATGTGCCCAAAACTTTCGTTGCCTTTTCATCAAAATCTGGGTCCACTTTGGCGGTGTAATACTTGATTTTATGTGGTTTTATGCTACTTGCATTCAAGATTTTTGAAATCGTTCCCTGACTTATCTTTGATAATTCAGGATGTCCTTCCTTGACACAGTTTTTCTGCACATATTTAGTTAAGAGTCTCTGTGTCCATATTTCATGTGGATACCCAAAATCTTTTGGTTTCATACATGCAACCTTGATCATCCATGCACGAGATTCGTCTGTAATCGTTCTTGGTCTTCCACCTCCGATTTTATCCTTCAGGCTTTCTCTAACTCCAAAATCCAAAACTCTTCGTATTCGAGTTCTTACGGTATTGTAAGCAACGTTTAATTCCAGAGAGATTTCAGTATCGTTTATTCCCTGAAAGCTTAAAAGCACAATTTTAGCTCGTTCAACAAGGCTTGCTGATTGACTTCTGGAATTACTTAACTTAATCAAGTAATCTTCTTCTTCTCTAGTGAGTGATAACTTGGAACGGCGGCTTATACGACCCATAAATATTATTATAATCAAAGTATTATATTAATTTGTATTCAAGAAGTATGGAATCGATGCACTAGAATTAAAGTGAATCTTTCCTTTATATCAAAAACATCAATCTTACGCAAAAACACGAGCAAAAGTAACACTAATTAACTAACATATAATTAGATATTTACACATTGGTCATCGGTTAAGGAGAAATCGTTATCAATTGCATCGATTTTCATAAAATTTGTTAAATTATTCCATCAATGTAAAGCTGGAATCTGATATCGATTTCAATTTAAGCCCTAAACATTTGGGCTTGACTTTTTTCGTCGAAATCGAGATCAGCAGCCCAAAATCCTTAACCGATGACCAATGGATATTTACACAAGAATAATATTAATTATATGAACAAAAAACTCAATTTTCTCTAATTCTGTTTACTCGACTAAAATAAACGTCATCGGCTAAAGTCTGCTATGCGTTTAGGTAAATAGTCATTCCATAGACTATAGACAGGGTTATCAAAACCGTTAGCAGTAGGCTTGATATATTGGTGATGGTATTTTATCTATCGATTACCCCACGATAAGTGTATAAGAAGATATTTAGAAATATGTATCAAATGGAAAAAGCACAAGCAAAAGACAAATTAATAATTTAAATTACTCTGTTCTTAATGAAGCTAAATATATTAATCAATTATTTGGAATAGTTCTATAATAGGAATAAATCTTTTTGAATATTTTGACTTTTGTTTGTTATCCATAAATTTTCATGCTTATCTAAGATTTTTTGCAACGGAACCTTAAAAAAGCCTGTCATAATCTATTCATGCACAGGCTTTTCTCTTCAACTGTTAGGCAACGATGTATTTTTACCAGGTCCCGGAGGATCCTCCGCCGCCACCATAACCTGAAAGACCATCAATTATTCGTTTAGCATCATAAGGGTAGTATTTTCTTAGCTCTTTTTTCAGCTGCTTTTAGGTTTGAACTTGCTTTTATGTGTTTCAATAGAGCAGCAGCACTTAATGCCAATTTCACTTTTGGACTTGCATTGACTTGATATGCAAGTTTATTAAGTAAAACCATGTCATCAATAGCCTTTTTACCGTATATTTTCTATTTTCTTCTAAAGAAATTGACCTATAATCTTCAACTGCCCGTAGTGCTATATCCTGAATAGTTCCTCCTATCGAAATAGAATCCCTAAGGGAACTCCACCAGAAAACTTCTTCTACAGCATTATTATACTCATTTACTAAGGATTCCAACCAAGGCTTTGCAGCCACAGTGTTTATTGGTGTTAAAAGCACCAATAAAACAGTTAGTAAAGTTACAACCTTTCTCATCAAAACACCTCCATTTAAATATTAAGCAAATTATAACATTTTTGGGAATAGAGTGGCTATGTATAATTAGGTTCCGTTGCAAAAAAATTATGATAGGAATTTACTGAAATAATAGAAATGTAGGAGTATATGTTATGCCAGTAAATTCCTTTAAATGGAAGCACTTTGTCGGTGAAATTATCTTATTAAATGTGAGATGGTACTTAAAATGGTTCCGTTGCAAAAATCTCAGAATAAGCACGTAAACCTATGGATAATGAACAAAGATCAATTTATAGAACTAGGTCCCAAATAATTGATCAATTACTGCAAGGAAAATAAGTCTTACAGATGACAACAAAATATAATAAATCATAACATATTTCACAATATTAGCAAAAATTGCCTGGAGCTTATTACCCTCAATAATTCACTTTATAAATGTGGTTCTAAAACCTAATATTTTTCTTTATATCTAGTGATCTCTTGTTTACTCGTCTTTTAAAATCGCTATCGGCTGATGACTGCTATGCGTTTGAGTTTTATTTTATTCCAAAGACTATGTAACTAGATTTTTAAAAACGCTATCTATCAAGGCTTTTTCAAAAACAAGTATATTTTTGCCTTCGATACGTGTCCCAGTAAATGCAAAAATTCTATGAGAAATACATAGGCACTTTTTATTAGTGCTGATTGATATCGTTTACTGCACACTGCTGCATCGAGCGAATATTATGCCATCAAACCGAAAAAATTATAATGGCAAAAAACAAAATAGCTAATTAGAATGTCAAAGAAAATTGGTAGAAATGATCCGTGCCCATGTGGTTCAGGCAAAAAATATAAAAATTGTTGTTTAGGTAGCAAAGTAGCCACTATAAATAGAACCACTTCGAAATCCGAAGAACCAGTTATTAGTCGGTTAGCCATTATGAGATTTGAACAAAAATTACAGGAAATCCCAAACAATTGGAAAAAATTGGCAAAGAAATTGAAAAATACTCTGATGACAAGGATATAAGCTTCAAAGATTTCATTCTAAGAGGCTGGAATCTTAATAAAGTAAGAAAGATGAGCACTTCGGAAATAATTGAAAAATTGGAATCAATGCATATCGATTTTGAAATAGAACGTTTCAAAAAACAGGCTCAAAATTATATCTCTGCAATTCAGTTAGCAGAAGATCATTATTACACACAGAATTTTCATGCACAAGACCAGGATGAAGATTTTATCTGGTTAGCAATAATAGAATTATGGAACCGAATAATTCCAGAAAAATGCAATATGGAAATGATTGATGATTTAATGCAAGAAGGCTATGAAGATATTGAAAACCGGAATTACAGAGATGGAATGGAAAAGTGGGAAAAAGCGTGGAACATGATAATAAGTATTGTTCCTCCGTCATATAAAATCCGTTACGGACGCTGATAAATTCATTCCCGTTCTAACACAAAGTATTTTTAATTGGTGTCAGGATTTTGAAATGGAATTAGCTAACGCAGGGTTGGAAGATGACTCTTTTTATGTTAAGAGGATAAAATACTGCCAGGATTTCTGCCGGATTTTCCCTCATTCAGATGAGTCAATAATAAAAAATATGCTCAAAGCAGAAGCTGAATCATATACTGAGCTGGGGGCACAGAAACAGTAAATAAATTAGTCCAAAGATTGATCAAGTGTTTTCCGAACAATTTCTACGGTTATATTGGTAGGGAGAGGTTCCGTTGCAAAAAATCTAGCTTTGTTGCAAAATCAGTAAAAACCTTCACAATTAGGAAATTTAATCATTTTCATTCGGGAGAAAATGATACAAAAAGGCGAAAATTATAGTGTCAAAATGCAGAAATATTATTTTTGCAACGGAACCCTCTTACAGATACATTAATATTTATCTGTATATAAGGGAACTATATAATTTTATATAATATTATATTTTTTATTTTTACGGTCAAATAGTTAATAAAGTGCTATCACATTTTACATTTTTTCTTGTTATTAAAAATAAATTGGTCTTGGGAATTATTTTACTTACTTCTCACATTCATGTTTTTAGTATTAAAGCTAACATCAGATTTCGCGCTGAGAATTCATAACATTGTAATAAAATAAAAGTAGGAGTTCAAAACACAACTCTTATCATTGGAAAAATATATATTCAGCTTTAGCCAATGTTTTCAAGACAGATGAATACTATCTGGAATAATTTTTTGAATTTCTTCTAATTCCCGATGGGTGAAAAGGTTTCATATGAACCTTCTATAAACTGTCTGTTTTTACCACATAGGCTTATTTTCTACCATTTTAGCGCTACCGCTATTCAATGTCAAAGTAAGGTAGAGGACCTTGCTTTAAAAATGTAAATTCTCAAGTTTATACTTTATTTAAGGCGTTGTAAAGGTGAGAATGTGAAAATACAAGTAAAATTAATAGTTGCTTTCCTGATTCTGTTATTAGTTTGTTCTCCAACTTTAGCCGCAATTCCTTCTGATCTAAAGGTGCCTAATATTAATAGCCATCCAGGTAAGTTGGGGGTCTCGTATAATCCCTCTTCGTTTACTGTCTCAAAATCATATTCGCCTTTAATAGGAAGTAGCCGAATAGGTCTTGTTTCAGGAAATGTGACAAAGTATAAAATTAAGGTGAAAGTTGGATCTGGAGAATATGACAATATTATCCTTACTAACTATGTGCAGGAGACAAATCCCTGGGAAACAAGCGTAAATAAAAATCTTGTAATTATGCCAGGTCAGGGTCTAACTGAAAAGTTCTATTCTGATATGGCAATATACTATGCTCAACAGGGATATAGCGCATATATACTGGATAGAAGAGAAACAAATATACCATCAACTGAAACTGATTTTAGTTTCATGGAAGACTGGACTGTTGACGAATATTTGAAGGACACTTATAACGGTATCGTTGCATCAAGAGTACATACAGCTTTCTTAGTTGGTGAACAGCCTGCAAAAGCAATAAATGTTACGGCAATTGGCCACAGCCATGGAGCACTGCTTCTTACAGCTTATGAGGCGAGCAAGTACGATGATTTGAATAAAGGATCTGTTGACAAGGTAGTACCGGTTGATATTATTATCAATTATGATCCTGAAAATCCTGAAATGCTTAGTTTTGCACATGGACAAGCAGAGGAATTTGACGCCATTTCTGAAAGTATCAAAAATGGGATCTATAATTGCAGTAATATGGGAAATATGATGGGGGTAGCCAGTCTAGCTTATGTAAATCCTGAGGGAGTTTCTCCTTTTCAGTCAGAACTTACAAATTTTACAAATATGCAGTTCTTCAGGCTCATGGCAAGCCAGACATCCGCATTTAGTGAACATCCCTACACACCAGACTATCACTATTGGAGCGGGGATCTCAGCGACCTCTATTATGTTGACGACGATCGATTGCTTAATATAACATTGACCGGGGGTGCTGTCCCTAATACGCCAAAATATATGGATCAGTATATGGCTGGTTTGATGGGTAATGTAGAAGGTTATAAGATTGATTCTTCCAGAATAGATTCTCCACTACTTTACGTTGGGCTTGGAGGAGGGTTTGGTGATTATGGATCCTGGTGGTACGAAAATGAGGTCGGAAAGACAAATAATAGGGTTACTTCCATAAACTGGAATAACCAGGGTCACGGTAGCATAGCTCTTGACTACAATTCTCCCGATTTGTGGGCACTCATAGACGGCTGGATAGAAAATAATTAAATAAGAAGAATCTTGGATCGAAAGATAAACTAGAGAAAGAGCTTTGGCCTGTTTCGGGCTGAAGCTCCCTTAAATCTTGATGAGAAGTTCACTTTTATCTCCACTAATGGTAAGTCTTTTATTTGTAAAAAATACTCAACCACGTAAGTCCTATTAAAGATAAAAAACAGCGAATAAGCATACTGATTACAGAATTCTGGCCCAATATTCTGCAGGAAAATAAGGAGATATTTTGGAAAATAATAATATTTTATCAGATAACATTGCTTTCTGCAGTTACTTAATATTTTTGCATGCGTCTTTGGTTAAGTGAGGAATCGTGACAAATTACATCGATTTCCACAAAGTTTTTCAAAGTATTCATTGATGTGAAGTTAGAATTGGATATCGATTTCAGTTTCAGTGCTCAAAATTTGGGATTAATTTTTGCTTCGAAATCGATACCTATGGACAAGAAAATTCCTTAACCGATGACCAATGAATATTTTTGTCTTCAGAGAGTGATCTAGAACGTTTTTTTAAAAAGGTGAGGATATTTATCTTTAAGTGAGTTGAGAAGCTTTTTGTCTAATTTTGCATTATAAAGCGTTTTCACCATAGATAGCTGGTCAACTGTTAAATAATGAGTTCCTTCAAGGTTAGCCTCTTTAAGATTAGCCCTGTAAAGGTCAGCTCCCTCAAGGTTAGCTCCTCTAAAATCAGCACATTCAAGGTTAGCCTCTCTAAAATCAGCACATTTAAGGTTAGCCTCTTCAAGGTGAGTCCCTTCAAGGTGAGTCCCTACAGAACGAGCACATTCAAAGTTAGCCTCTTCAAGGTGAGCTTCTTCAAAGTGAGCCCCTATAAGATTGGCCAGTTTAAGGTTAACTCTCTCAAGGTTAGCTCCTCTAAAATCAGCACATTCAAGGTTAGCCTCTTCAAAGTTAGCTTCTTCAAAATTAACCCCTGTAAGGTTGGCCAGTTTAAGGTTAGCTCCCTTAAGATTAGCCCTTTTAAGATTAGCTCCTTTCAAGTTTGCCCCTTTCAAGTTTGCTTCCACAAGGTTAAACCCCGAAAGGTTAACCCCTGCTAAGTTAACCCCTGCAAGGTAAAATCGTAGAAATTCAGTCATGCAATAACCTCTTTCTCTACCATGAAATTTTCGGTTGTCCGTTATCAATAGTAAACTAAAATGAATGTTACAATGTTTGGAAGATAAAGATATCGTTTGCTTTTCGAAATTTAGTTTTAAAAATTGGGTTCCGTTGCAAAAAATTCAAAAAAATATGTAAATCTATAAGTAATGAATAAAAATCAAAATATTCAAGGAAAATGTACCAACATTATAAAACTATACCAAACAATTGATTAATGGGTTCCGTTGCAAAAATAATATTTCCGCATTTTGATACTATAATTTTTACATTTGTGTGCCATTTTCCCGGGGATAAGAATGATTAACTTCCCTAATTGTGAAGGTTTGTTGTCGAGTTAGTTTTTTCATTTTACAGGGACAACAATGTTTCTAAGGTCGGCCAACTCTTTTGCGTAACCTGCAAGCATTAGATCGCTAAAGACCTTTATCATTCTCACATTTTGATTATTATTGCCTGATGTCAGGGCTGAAATATATGCTTCCCTAGATTCTTTTGGGATAATCAGTTGTGGATACCCTTCTTTCTTTCAGAAGATAATTCAAAACTTCACGTCCAGTTCTTCCATTACCATCAGAAAAGGGACGGATCAATTCAAACTTGTAATGAAACAATATAGCCTGCTCGAAAGGATGCTTTTTATTCTTAATGGCATCATAATAGCTCGTTAATTAGATCCTTCAAATCGACCTCAATCATATTAGCAAGCGTAACGCTTAGATCACAACCACCTATATAGACAAGGTTGTGCCGTCTGAAAGTTCCCGGACTCTCGAAACGCATGTCAATATTATTCATTATCAAAGAGTGCAATTTTCGAATAAACTGCAGATTTACTTTACCCTTGTACTGTTCCACATAAGCCATTACATATTTGTAATTTTGAACCTCATTTATTTCTCTCAAAGATTTTTCTTTTGGCACAATCTCTTCATTTAAGAGATAGTGCGTTTCCTGCAATGACAATGTGTTTCCTTCTATTGCAGTAGTGCCATGGATATACAAATTTTCGTCTGCTGTGTATAGACTTCAAGCTCTATTTTGTTGAGCGATGAAATGTATGAATTGTGGAGGAATCGAAGCTTCTCTATTTTCTTAATTTCTGATTGACCAAGATAATCTACCGTGTAATAAGAGTAAGCCATATCAGCTACTCTTCTCAGCAGCTTTCAATTCAAGAGTCATAAGCGTAGTCTCTAATGGCTTTTTCTAGAGCTTCAGAAGTAGGCTCAGTGGTGCCCAAATATTGTCTCACCCTGCTATTCTTTCCCTTAAATGAAATATAGCGCACCAGGAAATACTTAGTGGATCTATTCTCGGACTTCTCTGATTCAAGTTTATACCTTAAAGGTTCCATGATGCTGAATATGGGTGGCGTACCATTTTAATCTTTTGGTATAACACACGCCACCCTAAACATAAGATGTAAGTTATTGTTTTTTTTCTGATAGCTACGTTTCTACATAAAACGTAGCCATTTCTTTGATTTTAAGCTAATTTTCTAGGCTAGTAAACTAATATAGGACTTACGCACTTGAAGTACAAAATCACGTACAACAGGAGTTGTGGTTGAATTCATATTTTAGACAGTTGAAGGTTTAATGCTATTGATTTCTCAGCTCAACTGCGTAAGTCCTATAATATATAAGCTAAAAACAGCTACCTTTTAATATTTTGTAGCTATGATCTTCTTCATGGAAAATGGATTAGTTACTGCAGATGGAACCAAGGTCCTAACTGTAGAGGAATATAATAGGTTTATAAATGCCATTCCTGAATCAATGAAAGCTATTTTTGAGATTAACACAATAACAGGCCTTCGATACATCGAGCTTCAAAGACTCTATGAAAATCCTCAATGGTACTACAAAGAAAGAAATCAGATAATACTGCCTAAGGAAGCACAGAAAAAGGAAAAGCAAAAGCTCCCTAAAAGGACTATTGATAAATTGCCTTCAACTTTCTCTTACGTGTTTTCACATTTTATTGATGGTAAGAAACCACCTTATAGATCAAGTTGGAATAAGGATCTTGCCAGGTGGTCAGAGAAAGCAGAGATAAGCCCAAAAGTAGGAACAAAGACATCCAGGAAAACAATTGAAAGCTGGATGCTAAAAACAGGAGTTCCAGAAATTGAGATTTATTCCAGACAAGGACATGACCCTGTGACCTCTCTAAAGCACTACCAGAGCCTTTCCTTTACAGACTATGAGCTACGGGACATTAAGAAGAGACTTACAGAATGGGGGATTTTAATATGAGTAGTCTTCTTCTTGCATACCAGGAAGTGTTGAACGGCGTTGAGCTCGAAAACCTGCCTTTGAAGGAATCCGCAAAAGATAAAATCAGGAAATTTCGACCATTCGAAGCGCTGACAGGTATGTTGTATTCAGACGTCGCACAAAACGCGGGCTTAAAAAAGACAACAGTTAGAGGGTTTTCAAAGGTGTACATGGCCCACAAAAACAATAAAACTATGGTTAGAAAGAATGGAGTATACATAATTATGAGCAATGTGGAGGTTTAAAAGCGCAGAGTGGACAGGGCTTACACCGAGCAGTGAGGTTTCGTTTCTACTTAACGCAGATAACAAACTCAGGATAAAGCAAGTTAGTGACCATATCACAGCACAACCAAAGCATAGGTTCAAGGCGATGCGAATAATGGAAATGAATCTTCCAGTGTGACACTGCCATCCAAACGACACAACAATTTCGGCGACATAGACCAAAACGACACTATGAAATCAGCTGTCAATTTTTTTTCGCTTTCGCCTATAAGTTAATTATATGGGGACGAACGGTTCGGTGTCGTCGTCGTTCTAGGGCATTTGCTTCACAAGAGACGCTGATTCATTAATAAATTGAGTGTCGTTTTAGGGGTTTTTCGTGTCGTTGATTAGCTTGAAATACGGTTTATTTTACAATTATAAGATTTACGCAGTTGAAATGAAAAATCAATAGTGTTGGACCTTTATCTGTCCAAAATGAAAATTTAAACCACAGTGTTTATCGTACTTAATTTTGTACCTCAAATGCATAAGTCCTATAGATATTATTTTTACTCACCTCAAAACAGTGAAGATCCATAAAATGGAATTAAGACAGACACAAGCTCACCCTAATACAATGCCGTTGGTGACTCTTTCCGGAGCTTTTCGGGAAAAATCGCTGTTTTCTGTATAGTTAGATAGATGTGTGTCTATGCATGTCAGACGACAAGACACGTCACAATTCTCATTTTTTAACTATACTCATTTGGACAAGCTTCTCAACTCACTTAAAGATAAATATCCTCAATTTTTGAAGACAAGCAGTCAGGAATCAGGAACCTGTAAGTTTTTCCTCAGTGGTTCCTTAATGGAATAAGAGGTTCTGTTGCAAAAATAATATTTACTTAGTTTGATACCATATTTTTAACCTTCGTGTACTATTTTCGCCTTTATAAAATTGGGTCGTGTACACGAGTTATTGATCAATTCCGAAAAAGCGAGTACATCTCCTGTATTTGAGGAAAATGTAGAGAGATTCTTGTGTTTACGGTTTTCAATAACTCACACCCACGACCTAAAATTGATTAAATTCCTAATTGTGAAGTTTTTCACTGATTTTGCAACAAAGCCAGATTTTTTGCACCAGAACCGGAATTTCTGACGCAAAGTGGACTTTAAGGGAACTGCTGAAATTTAGGTGTTTCAAAACATCAACCATATGAAGAGGGACTACCTATGTTTAAGAATCAACGAATTTGCCATAACAAAGGTTAATTATTATTCAACAGTTAAATATTTAATAAAAATACTTTTCATTTTTGTGGACATTTGTGGAATGTCGGTTCCAATAGAAAGACATATATTTTTTTAGGACTTTTAGGAAACACTCTATTTTTTGTTTTACAGTTGTTGTACAAAATAAAACAAAAAAAACGGGTAATTAGCTTATTGAAGAGCAATTTTTTATTAAATATCGAAATTCGATTCTAAAAATACAGAGAATATACTATGTATAACAACTATAATTTCAGGGGAATAATAAATTCTATGGGTCTTGTTTTTGGAGATATCGGAACAAGTCCCATTTATACCCTGACAGTTATATTTCTTCTTACAAAACCTACGGAAGCTAGTGTTGTAGGTGTTTTATCCCTAATTATCTGGACTCTTATTTTGCTTGTGACAGTAGAATATATCTGGCTTGCTACGAGCCTGGGGAAAAGAGGAGAAGGAGGAACGATTGTCTTAAAAGAGATACTCACTCCTCTGCTAAAATCGGGTAGAATTGTGTCTTTAATTACGATATTAGCTTATATTGGAACTTCATTCCTCATTGGAGACGGAGTGATTACGCCTGCAATAAGTATATTGAGTGCTGTTGAGGGAATACGTATTATTTCCGGATTTGAAAATACAGGACAGGGTATTCTAGTTTTAATTGCCAGTATAATTGCAATATGCCTTTTTTCATTGCAGGAGAAAGGATCTGAAAAAATCTCATGGGCATTTGGACCGATAATGTTTTTATGGTTTGCGGCCATGGCATCTTCCGGTATTGCCTCAATATTCTCTACTCCAACTGTGCTTAAAGCTGTAAACCCTTATTATGCTGTCAGGTTCCTTCTGGATAATGGAATTGCGGGATTTTTTGTATTATCTGAAGTCATTCTGTGCGCAACAGGCGGTGAGGTATTGTATGTCGATATGGGTCATATGGGGAGAGAGCCGATACTAAAAGCCTGGCGATTGGTATTTTTTGCTTTAGTTTTGAATTATCTTGGACAGGGAGCATTCCTTATTAGAAACCCGGATTCGAAGAATATATTGTTTGAGATGATAAATCAACAGTCACATCTAATATTTATTCCATTCCTTATCCTGAGTATTATGGCTACTATTATTGCTTCTCAGGCTATGATTAGCGGTGTGTTCTCAATAGTATATCAGGGCATAACAACCCGAATAATGCCAATGTTAAAGATTGATTACACATCCGGGGAATTTAAATCACAGATATATATTAGTGCAGTAAACTGGATGCTCCTGATCTCCGTATTACTAATGATACTTGAGTTTCAAGAATCGAGCAAACTTGCTGCTGCATATGGATTGGCGGTTACAGGAACTATGTCGATTACTGGCATGATGATGACTTCGATATTTTATCACAAAAAACAGATCTCGAAGGCTATAATTTCGCTATTTATAACATTTATTGACATAATATTCCTCCTCTCAAATACCTATAAAATACCGCATGGAGGTTATTGGTCAGTTGTAATAGCAGCTGTTGTATTTTCTCTTATAGTTATATACACTTCCGGACAAAAGAGACTTTATGAACTGATGGAGAGCATGAAAATTGATAATTTCCTTGAAAAATATAACCGGATATATGCTACTGAAAATAAAATCAGTGGAACTGCCCTTTTCTTTTCACGAGACCTAGATAAAATCCCTAAATACATTTCTCATGTAATGTTTAAGAATAATATCATTTATGAAAATAACATCTTTGTTTCAATTGTCAAGAGTGAAAGCCCATTTGGAATAAAAAGCTCTTTAACAAAAGAACTGACAAGAGGACTGCGCGTCTTTGAAATAAATGTGGGATACATGGAAATCATCGATCTCGCACAGATCCTGAAGGACAACGGCATCTATGAAAAAACAATCTTTTACGGAATAGACGATATATTTACCAGCAATATAATATGGAAAGTCTTTTCCGTAATTAAAAAACTTTCTCCTACCTTTGTCCAGTTCTACAGGCTCCCTCCTGAAGAGCTTCATGGAGTTATGACAAGATTAGAAATGTGAAGTTTATAAATTTATAAGTAAAGAGTAGAGACTTTTTATTATTTTCTGGTCTTCATATTTTTATTATCTCACCATACAAAACAGCGAAGAGCCAATAAAGAAGACGGGTCTTCTTTTTTCGAGTAGGCTGAAAATGATGGTTCTGGTGCAAAAAATCTGGCTTTGTTGCAAAATCAGTGAAAACCTTCACAATTAGGAAAGTTAATCATTCTCATCACCGGGAAAAATGACACATAAAGGTAAGAATTATAGTCTCAAATTGCAGAAATATTATTTTTGCAACAGAACCCAAAAAAGTAATAATGTAAGAAAGAAATATCCTTTATTATGCCTACAACTCCAAAAATTATTAAAACGGTTATCGCAGGTTCAGACGGATTTGTAGACGGTTCAGCCGTTAGCCTGGCTTTTTTGAGAGACCAGATTAACAAGGTGGCCGAGAACGTAATTCCATTAAAAAATTTTGGAACTGCCGCAGACATAAAAAGAGCCCTGGATGAGGGAAGTCCATGAGGTCCTGAATGATTTTGGTGCATTGTCTAATCTGGCGATTGAAGCTCATTTAGGATAGAAGGAATCGAAAAAGTGAAACAGCTATGGGACGAAATTAATCAAATTTTTTAATGAATTTGGGGGGTATAGAGAATGAATGAAGACGAATTATCACTTATGGAAAAAGAATGGAAACAAGAGGAGCAGGAAATCTTTAGTTTTTGGACCAGGACGGATAAATCAAAGAGGAATGACTAATGATCCAATGAAAGATATGGGTTTAAATAATTTGATGTTAATATATTATTGTTTCCAATAAAATAAACTCTCAAACTCCAGGCAGACTTTGACCATTTATCTGTCTGGCTCCGTCTCTCTTTTTTAACTGCTTTTGTATTGGATGTAATAGTTACGTTACATAGCTTGAGCTACAAAAAACAGATTTTCAAAACGCAGCTATCGACCCTGGAAGGATTTGATTTCTCAGTTTCTTATTTTGATGCGCCCAAAAAGTTGGAAGGTCTCATTAAAGTCTGAGATTGAAAGGGATCGAAAATAAGAATAATTAGTCTGTATTTAGAAAAAATTATGGAATTAAATAGAGCAGAAATGAAGCAAAAATAGAAAAACAAATTGTAAAGATCGGTTATTATTCTTTCTTTGGCTTTTCTAGATCAAATTAGAAGATCTAATATAATCATCATCTCCAAAAAACTATCTAAATAATGTTAGTTCAATGAGATAATTATTTATAATCAGTATATGTAGTTTATATCAAAGTAAAATTAAAAGAAGTTCATAGTGGGGGAAAAATATGAGAATTCGAGTAGTTAGTTCAAGAGAAGAAATCTTTACATTAAATCCAAATGAACGTGTTGTTCACCTGGCTTTCAGACCTTCGAACAAGGACATTTTTGGATTGGTTGAAACCTGCCCGAAAATTGAGGTAATTCAGTTACCTAAGTCTTACATGGCTACGGTCTCAAAATCCATAGAGATGTTCCTTGAAATGCAGAGAATCCAGCTTATAGAAGGGGATGTCTGGGGACACAGGAAGGACATTAACGAATATTACACCATTCCGTCTTCAGTGACTGAAAAAATAAAGGAAATGAAAATAGAAGGAAAATCCGCTGAGGACATTGAAGCAAAGATTTCAAGGGAAAGCAAGCTTAACCCTGGAATGGTTGCTTATATCATGAACAAAGAAGCTCCTGCGTGAATTCGAGCAGGATAAAATATGTCAGTAGGCGTTTAACTGGAGATTAGACCGTAAAGGAAGGTGGTTCATCTTTCGTTATCGAATCTCCAGCTTAAAACCTGTAAATTCGTCTTCGGTAAAACAACAACTACAACAAAAGGATTGTAGTTGTTACTGATCTAGGTACTGCGAAGTCTATGGGGATTAGATTCCTTTGCGATTAATGGCGAACCTTTATAGTTGTTTTTTTGAATCCACTGTAGGAGGAGTTAGTATTATGAGAAGGAGCAGGAATGATATCGTCATAGACATTTTAAGAGTAGCAATGAATGGGGCGAAGAAAACTCATATTGTATACGAGGCAAATTTAAACTCTAATATTGCCAAGAAATATCTGGAAATGTTGAACGAAAAAGAACTCACCAGACAAGAAAACGGGCTTATCATTACCACTGATAAGGGAAAGTTTTTCCAAAAAATGGCTAAGGAACTCAAGCTTTAAATGGTTCTGTTGCAAAAAATCTGGCTATTTTACAAAACCAGTGAAAAACATCACAAATGGGATATTTAGTATGCCATAAGCAGGTCAATAATAACACAAAAAGAAATTATTATAGCCTAAAAGGGTAGAAAAATTATTTTTGCAACAGAACCGAAAACCATGATTCAGCTCGATTATTTCTTAGTCTATGGTGTTAAAGGAACTTACATTTAGAGTGTACCGATCTTCTTTTTTTGCTCAGCTATCTTTTCAATTTCATCCCCATGTGTTTCCCACGCCTTATCTAGACACCATCTAAGGGCCTTGGAGACTTTATCGGTTCCGATCGCAAGCATTATTTTTTCTAAATGCTCGATATCCAAATCGGTAAATTTGGCAGATCGGTTGTGCTTAAGTTTTTCATCATCTATATTTTCTTCTTGCTTTTCCATTTTTCCTACTACTGCAGACGTTTCTTCCCGGTTTGCTGTGTTTTTTTCAACCTGCGTTTGCTGCTGCCCCAGCAGAGCTCCTATATTGTCGTTTTCATCGATTGTCGTGTTACCTATAGCTGTCCTCATTTGACTATCCCCCATCGTTTTATAACTTCTTCTGTTAATGCTTGGTATGCAACTGCTCCTGCTGATTCAGGCGCGTACTCAAAAATTGATTTTTTGTGAGTTGGACATTCAGCTAACCGAATGTTCCTCGGAATAGTTGTCTCGAACAGAATTGTTCCGAATTTATTCAATAACCGTTCCCTGACCTCTTTTGCCAGGGTGGTCCTTGTATCATACATTGTCAGTAGGATTCCTCCTATCACAAGATCTGGATTCAGTGCTTGTTTGACTTGCAGTATAACATTGACCATTTGGCTCATCGCATCCAGTGCATATGCCTCATGCACTGGAATGATAACCTCGTTTGCTGCACACAATGCATTTATTGGGATCACTCCAACTGATGGCTGGGTATCAATTAATATAATGTCATAATTTTTCTCGATAGGCTTCAGTGCTCTTTTTAGAAACGTTTCTCGGGCAAGTTGTGCGGCTAGTTCCAGTTCAATTGTTGAAAATGCCAGGCAAGACGGGATAATATCCAATCCGGTTTCTACGGATGGTGAAATTACTTCTGTGATTGGTGTTCCCTGGAACAAATCCTTGATTGTTTTTTCTGCTCTTAGTCCAGGATACAGATTTAAGGATGCGTTTGCTTGAGGATCGGAGTCTATTAATAAGACCCGTTTACCTTTTCGAGCCAACCCTGCAGCTAAATTTGTGGCAGTTGTTGTCTTGGCAACGCCTCCTTTAACATTGTTAATAGTTACTATTTTTGCCATGCGTACACCTCAGTTATTTCGAAATCACACAGAATTGAATATTAGTATTTATGGATACTTGTATACTTATATTTAGGTATACTTGTGTATCTGCCCGTTGGTATACAAGTATTCCTGCATTTAGGTATACGTCAATGCTTGCAATATATAGTGATGAGTTCAATACTTTTTTCAGATTTTTCTGTACTTAGATGTAGGGTAAGCTCTTTAATCTGCTTTTTTGTATGTATACTTGTGTATTTGCCTAATTATATTTTTGTATACTTTCCTATCAGAATACTTGTATACATGATTATTTGAATATAAGTCTTAATGTTTGCTTATATATCTACTTCACTAAACGAAAGTACCGGACCTTAAGGAATTTCTCCAGCTGCGCGCCAGATCTGAAGAGTCGGAAAGGCGCAATAAAATATTAAAGAAAGAACTTGATAATGCAGAGCAAGATAAAGAGTACCTCAACACAACTTACAATAAACATTTCACAGGTTCAAACGCTCATCAATCAGAAGACCATAGAAGTACCTGGAGGTAAGAAGCCATGGTATAAGTTTTGGGTTCTGGTGCAAAAAATCTGGCTTTGTTGCAAAATCAGTGAAAAACTTCATAATTCGGAAATTTAATCAATATCATCAAGGGAAAAATAACACACAAAGGCAAGAATTATAGTCTCAAACTACAGAAATATTATTTTTGCACCAGAACCCCTTTTTCTGCATGCTCTGGAAGAAGCCTAAAATTTAACCTGCTATTCTCCTGGATTAAGGTTTGAATGTGGACCGCCTGTTTATGCATGTTCTCATTGAGCTTTTCTATCTGGTCGTCCTTTGTGTGCAGCTGGTCATAAAGGGCCTGGACCTGTGTTTTTAGGTTTTCGATTCTGTCCTGTTGATTCTCATAGTTCTTTTCTGCAGCTTTCAAAGTATCCAGATTTTTACATCTTCCTTACTCCGAGTACCCACTGCACACATAGCAATTAAATTTAAATAGTTTCAAATCTTATTGTTTTTTATGCAGGCCCAATAAATCGGTCTGGGTCGGCACTGCAGTTTGGGGTAGGTCTGTGATGATTCCTGCCCCTCGTCTCAAACCAGAGCTGGTCAGTTTCTCCCCACCCATCTACCTTTTACTCAGTCTCTATTTTTCTTCTGAAGCTTTTCAAGCAAAGTCGAGACTCTTTCTTTTGCAGCCTCTGTCTCCTGTTTATCTCGGGCAATGGTAATATCGAGAATGTCTCCTTCTCTGCTTCCTGCAGGTAGTAAAAAGAGAGGAATATCGATTTTACTCATCTCTTCAGCATCCCTTACAAGCAATACTGCAATATCGTCCTCGATCCTATCAAGCGTAACTTTGAATCTTGCCATTTTCATCTCTCCAGTGTAGAGACCATTTTTCCGCTGTTATCGTACAGATATGCCGTATCCCCATCATTATTCCAGACGGGACTGCCTAATTGCCAATATAGTTCAGTAGCTGTTCTGGTGCCTTTTCCAGTAAAAACAGTTACGTATGCCCCAGAATTTAACGTGTAAGATGGGAATGTATAGGTGTGTTTACTACCATCATCCTCGATTTTCCAGCCATTCAAGGACACAGGGGAAGAGCCTTTGTTTGAAATCTTGACCCATTCATCTTGTAGGTCCAGGTCGCTCACATAGACAGTTGATTCTGCAGAGCTGGGGATCATGCTTTCTTTTGACTTGGTTTCTTCAATCATGGATGAAGCTGTAGAATTAGAAGTTCCAGTGGATACAGACCTGGCTTCTTCTCTAGGCCCAGTTTTCTGAGTGGTCACGGTGTAAGTTGATCCATCTGTTGTGACTGTAATTGTGCCGTCCAGATCAGTTCTGTAGACCTTTGAAGCTTTCTGCAATCTTTCAAGAATCTCAGCATGGGGATGTCCATAGTCGTTTCCTGCTCCAACTTCGATGACACTTATTTCAGGACTTACAGCTGAAATGAATGATGCTCCACTACCTGAGCGACTTGCATGA
>CAVRJG010000033.1:0-162882 GCA_963721455.1 uncultured Methanosarcinaceae archaeon | reverse complement strand
GTCTCAAAACTATGCTTGATTCTACAATTGGGTAAGAACTATTCGGAATATTTATCTTTTTTAAAATATATCTTACATAAAAAGTATACTATTTGAGAAAATCACTCCTAAGTGTCTCACCATGTTCAAAAGGTACGATCAAAAGCAGCAATTTTTACTTCCATTTAACCTGGAAGAGTTTGTTCCTGAAAACCATATTGCCAGAGTGCTAAACGACATCATAGATGTCGTTAATATTGATTCTATTGAATCCACTTACTCTGAGGAAGGCTGCCCTGCCTATCATCCAAGACTTCTTTTAAAAATCTCACTTTATGGATACTTGATAAGCATCAGAAGCTCACGCAAGATAGAGCAAATGACCCAAACTGATACTGCTTTTATGTACCTTGCAGCCATGCAAAAACCTGACTTCCACACAATTTGTCGATTCCGTTCAACTCATCTGGATCAAATTAAAGAAATTTTTTCCCAGGTTGTCACGTTTTGCAAGGAAATGGGTCTTATTGGTTCCAGTATATCGATTGACGGAACAAAGGTTAAGGCAAATGCTTCTCCAAGACAAAGCAAGAGCTCGGATGCTCTCGAAAAAGAAATCGATAAGATACTCAAAGAGAGCATTGAGACCGATAAATATGAAGATGAAATTTATGGTGACTCGACACCTTACCAGATTCCAGAAGAACTGGTTAACAGGAAGAAAAGATTAGAGAAAATTAAGGCTGCTAAGAAAAAGCTCGATGAAGAAAAGCTGAAAAAAGTAAACATCACAGACAACGATGCTCGAATTATGAAGCATAAAGATGGAAGTAAGAAACCTTCCTACAATTGTCAGGTTGCTGTTGATGAAAAGGAGCAAATTATTGTTGCTGCAGACGTTGTTGACGAAGAAAATGACTTGCATCAGATTGAACCAATGATAGAAAACGTAAAGGAAACACTGGGATACAAACCAACAATAGTGTTGGCAGATGCGGGTTATTTCTCATACGATAATGTAGAATTTTTACTCAATGAACAAATTGATGCTTATATTCCTGACAACTTTTATGAAGTTGAGAAAAGGGGAAAAACCAAAAAGTTCAGGAAATCTCTCTTCACTTATGATGAGGAAAAAGATTGTTATTATTGCCCTGCTGCATTTGAAATTCCATTTACAAGAATACAAAAAAGGAAGGATGACACGGATTTAAGGTATTATGTCTGTAATTATTGTTCTTTATGTGTGTTGAAAAATGCATGTACTGAGAGTGAAAACAGGACAATATCAAGAGATCCTAGAGAGTACTTAATGGAAAATATGAGGGCTAAATTGAATACAGAAGAAGGAACGGAACAGTATCAGAAAAGAATGTGTACCGTAGAACCTGTATTTGGTCAGATGAAACAGGATAGAGGATTCAGGGAATTTCTGTTGAGAGGGAAAAGAAAGACAAAAATTGAATTTGTTATGATGTGTACTGTACACAACATAAGGAAAATAGCGGATTTCATGAAGAGAGAAGGTAAAAACCTGAAGGATATTCTAATAATGATGACTGGAAGAGGAAACGAATGCGGGAATAGATGGGGAATTGTAGCAGGAAAGGCGAATAAACTATAGTGATCAGTGAAAATTAATCTATTCTTGTCGAAATTAAATCTATTCTTGTTGGAATAAAATAAAAATTGAGATGAGATATTACCCAATTGTAGAATTCAAAAAGGTTTTGAGACAGCCTGTAAAGTAAGATTTATCTGGTATTCAGGTACATGGAAATACATAGTCATGGTTGGCAAAGCGGGAAGATAAAGGTCAGTTGACAGCGGCACAAAGGCGCTTAAAAGGGCCAAAAAAACAATCATGCCTTTATTACCGAGGTATTTCTGTCTTTTTGTGATGTCATCTGTATTTGAAGAATTACTTGTGAAGCTCATTTTCTTCTCCCCTTATTAAAACCAAATTTGTGTTGGCGTATCCCGCTACAAGCATCGGGGCATGTTCTTCTTCACCTTGCCCTTTATCCTTTAATTTGATAGTATAAATCCCATTTATTATGGAACCTCATTTTTTTCGTCAAAAATCATTTGGAAACATACAAAAATTTAATCAAAATTCCCTATGATTTGCTGATTATTCAGCCCATAACCTCTAAAATATGGATGAGTAGAAATTTTTTGTTCCATTTTAGCATTTATTATGTCTAATTTTTTGTACAGTATCTTATATTCTCATTACCCGGAAATTCACTTTTTTCATCCGTATTTTGTGCTTCCTTCTCGTTTTTACTTCGTATCATTCAGCCTGTCTAAACTAGGAGGTTCGGGTTCCGGTTCATGAAATTTAAGTGAAGCTTTCTGGATCAGTCGCCTGAAAATTTCTTTTTCTTCAGGTGTGAAATTCGAAAGGAGAGTGTCGACAAAATAAATTGATTTTTCCAGGACCACATCTCTTATTTCCTTTCCTTTTTCCGTGAGGTAGACCCTATAAGCCCGAAGGTCATTTTCATCTCTTTGCCTGTACACATAACCTTCTTTTTCCAGATTCTGGATCGCTCTGGTACTTGTTGCTTTGCTAACTTTCAGGATTTTTGCAAGGGTTTCCTCAGAGAGATACCATCCTTACGATATAAGACCATTAAAAAATCAAATTGTCCGCTTCCGATTCTGTAAGCATTGAGTTCCTTTGCCATATATGCTAGATGGCTCCGGTAGATGATGGCGATCGGACCGCATATTTCTCTTGGATCTACCATAATTTTATCCTCCGTTTTTATAACCCCGTGAATTTTGTTTTGAAATAAAAACTATTTGCGGATTAGTTACGCATGAAATTAATCTGATAACTTTATAAGTTTTTGATGTATATGTTAGTTACGCGTGAAACTAAATCAGAATAGTAATTAGCAAGTTTGCATATAAAAGTACAAATTACGGAAATAACGGCCTAAAAAATATTTATATAAAATATTTAGGGCGTTATTCTGTGCAAAAACAGTTGCCGCAGCGACCGGTACAGTGGTTGCCAGTTGAGAAAGATTAGGACCACTCGCTGTTATTATATTGTGGGAATTTTGCGTTCTCAAGTCAGTGGGTCTAGTGACTAAAATAACTTCTTAAATTTTGAGTCAAATACCCGAGGCTCATAAGAACGTTCATAAGGGACTTTCGTACAGGTTTTTCACTGCGCTTTCAATCCTTCCCCTGAAATCTCCATTCCATATCCTTTCCCAGGCATCGGGGAAGGTATTGAGCAGCATTTGAAGTTCCTCTTCCCTGTATGCGAGATAGGCTTCGATTCCTTGAACACCTTCGGAGAACCTGTTTTTTCCGGAAGCTTTTCCGTTTTCGGCAGAACCCCATTCTCCGTTTCTCAGGCAGGAACCCAGAAGGTTGACTGCGATCACTGCGTCATGCAGATTTCCAAGGTGATCCTGGAAAGTTTTGAATTCTTTGATCAGGGCTTTCGCATCTTCTCCAAGGACACTCTCAAAGAATTCAAGCGTATAACGCATTCCTTTGGCTACAATCCTGAGCCTGTGCAGGCGTTCCACAGGAAGGTAAGGTCCTTCTACCCATTCGGAGTAAGCGCTGATGTCAGCTAAACGTGAATAAAGTATTGAAGGAAGAACTTCTCTTACCCTGTGGGGCAAAGCATCATGTTTCCTGTTAGTTACAGGAAGAGCCAGGTTCTCGGGAGAGGAAAGAGCGTCCGAGAGATCCTTTTTGAAATGGCTGTATTTTTCGCTGTCCAGGTAATCAAGCATATTTTTCCTGGCTTTTTCTCTTTCTTCTGCAAGGACTGCAAAAAGCGGATCCAGATCATGTTCGTGCCCTGACGGTAGGATTTTCAGGTATTCTTCCGCTTTTTCCCGGAAAACGTCCAGATCCCTTACTTCTCCGAGTGAACCAAGTGTTCTTCCGAGTCCTTTAAGGTGAGGCTCAAGCTGCCCGGGCTCAAGATAATCCTCAAAAACCCTCGATGCTGCCCTCATCCTGCGGACTGCAACCCGCATGTCATGCAGTTCTTCGATTTCCTCTCCTTTTATGGTCCCTTCTTCATGGAAGAGCATACAGGAGAATTGAAATGAAAATATCCTGCAGGCGAGCCAGGCCATAGAGTCAGTCGGTTTGACAGTCACTTTTCCCGGTAGCCTGCATTTCTTTTTTTTCTGGCTTTTTTTCCTTTCCATTTTTTTCTTTTGTTCTGGATTCTTCTTCAATTCTGGCTTTTTCTTCTTCAGTACCCTGAGTAAATAGGAGTTTTCTTCCAGAGAGATATTTCCAGAGTTCACTTCTTCTTTCAGCCTTTTTTGCAGCTTTTTCAGTCTCAACTCCTATCATTTCTATTTCCAGAGCGTCTTCAAGCTGCCTTATCTTTCCTGGCCGGATTCCGGGGGACTCAAAAAGGTCTGCAATCCGTATGACGGCTGCAAGCATCAGGGCTTTATTCTGGAAACCTGGGGGCAATTTCGTATGGAAACCTTTAAGGGTTGAAATAACATTTTTTTCGCTTATGCACGGGTCCTGAAGTTTCGTGATCAGGGCAAGCATTAAAATTTCATGGAGCTTGAGTCCCTTTATGGGATGCGTCAGAAGAATTTCCCTGCTCATGCGGGCTTTTTCTTCAGGAAATACAGAAATTCCTACTTCCTTCAGGAAGGCCGAAAGGCCGAGAAGTTTTCTCTCCTCCTGCCCCAGTCCGTGGCATATAAACAGGCTATCAAAAAGAGTAAAAGCATACTCCCTGCTTTTTTCTGCCATGGTTTTATCTGCTCCGTAATACCCAAGAAGGCTTTCCGGGTCCCATTCCTTAAATTCTACCGCTTTCTTTTCCTTTTTTAAAACACAGCTTCTTCCAGGCTGGAGATGGAATTCAGGGTCTTTTTCTCTATACGTTGTAAAAGGAAAAATAGAAAGCCTTTCTTTTTCAAACTTTGAGCGCAGGGCTTCTATTTCGGTTTGAGGGACTTTCATAATAACACTCAGTTCCTTACAGGTCTGTCTTTTATCAAGTCCCATGAGTATTTTAGCCTGTTTTCCGTATACGTTTTTCTGGTCTGCAAGCTGTGCGCAGAAAGCCCTTTCTCTCAGGCTCAGGAAAGTTTTCTCAGGAAGGTTTTCCATGAAAAGGAAGGCTCTCTCGAACTTGGAAAACTGGCTTTCTGCCAGGTTGTAATGCTTGAGCAGGAAACGCCGGATAGCTTCCAGGTCTTCAGGAGTTCCTTCGCTTTTAAGCTCAACTTCAAATTCGTTATAAAGCTTTTCCCTGCCTTTACTTTTCAGGTTCACTCTGTCCAGGTAAATCTCGGCTATGATTCTTTTTCCCGTTTTTACCTGACGAATCACCCTTTTCTGTTTGAGGGACAGGAGGGGAAAAAGGCCAAGTCCGGCAGTAAATTCGAAAATCATGTTTCGGATACGGGAATCAGGGCATTCGAGCACAGACATTCCTTCGGGCAGGAAACTGACGTATTCCTCTCTCCTGTGAGTTCCGCTTTCGAAGCCTCCCAGGCTTTTAATGGTTACCCACCTGCCCTCCTCTTCATACGCTTTTCTGACCCGCAGGTAGTACCCAGCAGCCATAATAGCTTTGTCCTCAGTATCAAAAAAAATGTCCTCGATTTGCTGGATTTCGGCTTCAGAAAGGGCGTATGAAGCAAGCCCGGAAAGACTTTCAAGTGCCTGAAAATCTGCTTCTTCCGTTACCAGAAACTTAGACTCTATTTCCATACTCCTTCTCTCCCGTTAATATATGGATCGTTAATATGGATCGTTAATATGGATCGTTAATATGGATCGTTAATATGGATCGTTAATATGGATCGTTAATATGGATCGTTAATATGGATCGTTAATATGGATCGTTAATATGGATCGTTAATATGGATCGTTAATATGGATCGTTAATATGGATCGTTAATATGGATCGTTAATATATGATCGTTAATATGGATCGTTAATATGGATCGTTAATATATGTCGTTAATATATCGACGGTTACTCTTTTCGTCTGCATAGGATTAATCTGTGCTCATATCTGTGTTCATTATTCTTTAGTTACTCTCATTTCAATATTTTTTTCATACAAATATTTTTAATATATTTATCTTATAAAACGCCCCAGAGACTTTTCTTTTCCAGACCCTGAACTGGTATATCATTGGCTCATTGTTTTTTGCGGATGAAATAGTTATATTGAATGATAATTCAAAAAAGCTAAATGCAGTAAAACATATCTATTAAAAATTTAAAAAAAGCAGTAGATCTATTTATCAAGAACTCAATTCCTCAAAAATCCCGCCCATTTGTATTAAATGCAACTTATTTATATAAACCGTGGATTATCTATATTAAATCCGGCTTTAATGTTTAGAGACTTTCTCATTCAAGATGCGGACTTATCTTACTTCCTGCCCCTATAGCCTATTAAGCTCCGCTCCAGCCAAACATACTTTTACATTCCCATGCCCTTCAATATCATTAATAATAACAGATGGAGTAACTTCCCTTGACAGGTAATGACATGCTACTCTGGGATGAGACCCTATTTAAGGACCTTTCCGTGCTTGAGCCTGACTTTCTCCCGGAATATTTTCCACACAGAGAGTCACAATTGAACTCGCTCAGGTTTGCGTTCAGGCCAGCCCTGCGCGGCATGCGCCCTTTGAACTGTTTGCTTGTCGGCCCTCCAGGCACCGGAAAGACCAGTGCAGTTATGAAGGTGTTCAGAGAAGTTGAGGTCCATGCTCCAGGTATCGTTGCCGTCAAAGTCAACTGCCAGATTGATTCGACACGCTTTGCGGTAATCTCCAGGATTTACAGGAAACTTTTCGGAATTTCCCCTCCCAATTCGGGAATCGCGTTCAGGAAAATCTTCGAAACCGTTGTTAATTTCCTTGTCTCTTCGGAAAAAGTTCTGCTTGTTGCTCTGGATGACCTCAATTATCTATGTTACGAAGGGCATGCCAATGAGGTGATGTATTCGCTGCTAAGGGCTCATGAGCAGTACCCTGGAGCAAAGATAGGGGTTATCGGGATCGTAAATGACGCATCTGACCTCTACTGCATGGACTCCAGGGTGAATTCGGTTTTTTTACCTGAAGATATACCTTTCCCTATGTACGGAGATGCCGAAATTCTCGATATTCTAAGAGACAGGGTAAAATACGGCTTTTATCCGAAGGTAATTTCTGATGAGTCACTTGAACTTGTAGTCTCGTATGTAGAAAGGACAGGAGACCTCAGGGTTGGAATCGATCTCCTTAAGCGTTCCGGTTTTAATGCCGAACGAAGGGGAAGCCGTACAATCTCTTCTGAAGATATCGAAAAAGCGTACGAAGCATCCAAACTGCTCCACCTGTGCAGGGGTATAAGCCTCCTGTCAGCCTCTGAAAAACATCTGCTCGAGTTAATAGCAAGAAAAGGAGAGATTCAGGCAGGTGAGCTCTACAAGTCCTTCCATGAATTAACACAGCTCGGATACACTCGCTTTTACGGTATTGTCAACAGGCTCCAGGTGCTTAACTATATAGATGCGGATTTTACTGGCAAGGGTCAGAGAGGTAGAACCAGAATTATAAAAACAAAATTTGGGGCAGAGGATATTCTTAATTGCCTTGAAAAGAAATGATTAGAAACTTTTGGATTTTATAAAGTAAAAAAGGCCTGAAAAAAGAGATTCACATGGACTTCCGGTGAGAGGCCGGAAAGATGTTTTTCAGGCTTTGAATTTTTTCGGGGCTAAAAGGTTAAGAAAACATAGCTTAGAAAGCATGCTTTTCCCTATTTAACCCCGATTTTAGGGTCTATTTTTGGATTACATCATTCCTGGGGGCATTCCGCCCATTCCGCCCATTCCTGGGGGCATTCCGCCCATTCCGCCTTCTGGGCCAGGGGCTGCACGGGTAGAGGCAATGATGTCATCGATCCTGAGAATCATAACTGCAGACTCGGTGGCTGCGTTAATAACCTGGGTCTTGACTCTAAGAGGCTCAACTACAAAGTTCTTCCACATGTCAACGACCTTGCCTTCGAAAACATCGAGTCCTGCGGTCTTTATACCCTTCTCGTGCTGGGAGCGCAGCTCCATGAGCATGTCAATGGGATCAAGCCCTGCATTTTCTGCAAGGGTCCTCGGAATAACTTCGAGAGCTTCGGCATAGGCCTTGACTGCAAGCTGTTCTCTGCCTTCGAGAGTTGCTGCGTATTCCTGGAGCCTGAGGGCAACCTCGACTTCAGGGGAGCCGCCGCCTGCAACTAGCTTCCCGTCCTCGATTGAAACTGCTACCACACGGAGGGCATCTTCAAGAGCGCTGGTGACACTGTCAACTACATGCTCTGTGCCGCCGCGCAGCAGGATGGTTACAGCCTTGGGGTTGTTGCAACCTGTGACAAAGGTCATGTTGTCGCCGCCAACCTTTTTCTCTTCCACGAGTCCTGCATATCCGAGGTCCTCAGTAGTGACCTCATCCAGGTTGGTGATGAGTTTGCCGCCTGTTGCTCTTGCGAGCTTTTCCATATCGCTCTTCTTAACCCTGCGAACAGCAAAAATTCCTGCCTTTGCAAGATAGTGCTGGGCAAGATCTTCAATTCCCTTCTGGCAGAAGACAACGTTTGCCCCGCTACCGATAACCTTCTGGACGATCCTCTTGAGCATCTGTTCTTCCTGGTCAAGGAAGGACTGGAGCTGGTCAGGAGAAGTTATAGAGATTTCAGCATCTACTTCGGTGTCCTTGAGTTCGATTGCGGTATTAAGGAGAATGATTTTTGCATCCTTAATTTTTTGAGGCATATTGGGGTGGATTCTTTCCTTGTCAATGATCATGCCCCGGATAAGCTCGGAATCTTCTACCCTGCCGCCAACTTTCTTAACAACATTGATATTGTCTCTCTCAATACTGTTCTTTCCTTCTGTTGTGTCCACAACGCTTGTGACAGCATCAACTGCGATTTTGGAGAGAAGCTTTTTGGAGGACTCTGCACCCTTTCCGGTCATTGCGGTTTCAGCAATACTGATCAGCAGGTTCCGGTCGGACATTTCTACTTTCATTGCCAGGGAGTTCAGGACTTCCACGGCTTTTTCGGCTGCAAGCCTGTACCCTGATGCGATAATTGTCGGGTGGATTTCCTGCTCGATTAAGTCTTCAGCTTTCTTTAAAAGTTCACCTGCGACCACAGCCGCACTGGTAGTACCGTCCCCGACTTCTTCATCCTGGGTCTTGGCTACTTCTACTACCATCTTTGCTGCAGGGTGTTCAATATCCATCTCTTTGAGAATGGTTGCCCCGTCGTTTGTAATGACCACATCACCCATGGAATCGACGAGCATTTTGTCCATACCCTTGGGGCCGAGGGTTGTTCTGACTGCTTCAGCTACTGCTTTTGCAGCCATGATATTGTTACTCTGGGCATCTCTGCCTCTGGTTCTCTTACTTCCTTCTTTCAAAATGAATATTGGCTGTCCTGCCATAATTTAATCCTCCATTAGTGTGAGTTTAGAATTGCTCTTGAATTAAAATCGCAGTTTACATGTTTGTACTTCTATATATACTCATCCCGCTGAGGCCTCTGGCATATAGGGATTTTGCTTACTGGCTTTTCTCAAAAAACAGATGATATAAATCTGTTTTGTATCGTTTTTTCACAGAACTTTGAAGTGCTTACTATAAGCGGAAAATATGACAATCGCATTTTACATGTTTGTACTTCTATATAATCTCATCCCGCTGATAACTTTGGGATAATAGGATTTTTGGCGATTTGCTTCTCTTAAAGAACGGCTGAGATAAATCAGTTTTGTCTCAGTTTTTTTCACGGAAAAAGCTCACGTTTTCTGTTATAGATTCTTCAAATAAGAACGGGTTACTTACGGCTTTACTTTTAAAGAAGGAGAACTCTCGACTATAGAGCCAGTTCCTTCCGGAGAAGCAAATGAGGGTAAAGCTTTTTTGTCGTTACTTAAGGGAAACTGCTGTCAGAAGAGTCCGAAAATTTTGTTTACGAACTGTGCAGTCTCATGGAGAAACAGGTAATAATGTGAAGGCTTCCGGAAACTAAGGGATCTTTCCATTAACCTCTTACTCCCTGGTTTTCGGAAGCTTTGAAAGCCTCCCTTCGATTTCTGCTGCTCTCTCAAAAGAAAGTCCAAGTGGAACCTCGAAATCTTCATATCCGCTGTGCTTTCTCGATCCCTTACACCCGAAAGATAGGCCTATACCCTGCCTGAGTGCAAGCACGGTACAGTCTCCACAGATTGAAGCTGCGCCCATTGTATCCAGTACTGCCCTTTTTCCTTCAGAATAGGCATTTGCCTGGACAATACGCATGGCTTTCTCGGGTTTCAGGAAAAGAATCAGCACATCAAAATTACCCTTATTCAGGGACAGGGGCTCAACACTTATGGAACTAAACCTTTTTTCCAATCTCGGAAGCGATAAGGCTGCCTTCTCCGCAGCCTGTGAGTCCCTGTACCTTCCGGAGTTCAGGTAATATGCAGCAGGACTTTCTTCCGATAGGCCCAGCACATAGTCTCCCGGAGAGCAGCTCTGCCCCGAGACCCGGAAGACTTTCCCCATACGGGCTTTCTGCACAAGTTCGCAAAAGAGAAGACCGGATTTTTCAGGAAACTTTTCATTTCCTGCGTAGGCTGCTTTTTCTTCGGCTTTCTCCTCTATATCTTTTTCGATTTCGTGCCCTGTTTTGAAGGTTACACACACAGGCTCTCCGGCTTCCATCAGCCTGCTGAGTTCCGGATATACTGAAAGAGGGTTTTGCTCTTTTTGCATGTATCATAACCCTGTTTTTACTGTTTTTCTCTCACATGAATTCCGCTTTTACAGATGTGAAAATCGGGCCTCTCATATCTATCTTCTTCTTTTTGCCAGTGATATAGCGCTGGGCAGTCGAACCTATTTTCAGGTTGACTTCCGAGGGAACTTTGGCAATTCTTACCCTGACTATATGTTCGTTTGCTCCCGACATTGCAGCTTCTTCGATTTCCCTGGCAGCCTGGGCTGCAAACGCCTCTATGAACCGAATTCCTGCTCTTGCAGAATGGTTTTCAAAGGCTTTTTGCCATTTCTTGGTATTCGGAATTCCTACGATATCCCCCTGATAGGCTACAACCTCGTTGAAAGCTGCAGGGCCGCAGAGTTTCGTATTTTCTTCAGGCTCGATTACGGAAACCTTTACTTTTCTGCCGCAGACTTCTCCCTCCCAGGCAGGGAATTCACAGGGACTTGGCTCTTCCCCATGCAGTTCGCACTGGGAAACGATGGCAGCTGCCATCGCGAGCCCTTCAGGAGTCTCAGGCACCTTATCTACAAAAACCTGTTTTGCAAGTTCATTATCTGACATTTCCCATTCTGCATACTGCGGAATCTGCGGGTAGGTAAGAGAGCGGATATCGGGAGCGTCATGGAGGATCATTGCCAGCCTTTCCACTCCGAGCCCAAGGTTCATAACAGGGTATGGGATATCGTATTCTGCAAGAGCCGTTGGGGAATAAATCCCGAAAGTCGCAACTTCAATCCAGCCGTCCGAGTACTTTGAGTTGGAGCCCACAAGTTTCGGATGGAAGGCAAATACTTCGGTCTGCGTGTCAGGAATATAGTATTTGCTGCGCTTCTCATCGGGCCTGAAAATGAATTTTTCAAAGCCGAACTGAGAAAGAAGGCCTTCCGCAACAGCTTTCCCATGGTCAACAGTCACATCCTCATCCATGATTACGCAGGAAGCCGAATAGTAGGTCATGAGCCTTGATGCGTCTTCCTGTTGCTCTCGCCTGAAACAGCGGTCTATCGAGAAAAAGTGGAACGGAGGTTCTTCCCTTTCCAAGAGGGCGCCCAGGGAAATGAACCAGCCGCTTGTCATATGGCTGCGGAGTGTCTTCGTGCTTGCCTGGGGCACAAGTTCTTTAAATTCCGGGAAAACTCTGTCGATCATGTCTGCAACAAGGGCATCCGAGACTCCAAGAACGGCTGAAATTTCGGGGACAAGGTCATCTCCTTCAATCTTTCCTTTTTTATATGAATGGAGAACTTGCCTTATTTTATCTATCCCTTCAACACCTACATCCCCCAGGATCTCTGTTACCTGTGCAATCCGCTCGTCGGAAATTCCCACGTTCGGCCGGGGCAGGCCTGCAAGGTAGAAACATCGATCCAGGACTGCGAGAGCTTCGCTTCCGAACTGTTTGTGTACCTCTTTGTCGTCCACTATCAGAGGGTTCATCATCTCTTCAAAGCCCATTCTGAGATAGGCTTCTCTAAGTTTCTGGATAGTGTCGTAGACAGGATGCGCTTTTCCATATTTCAGAGTAGTCCTGGGATAGCGTTCGTTCAGGGTAGGTGTCCTGACCAGTTTTTTGCCTTCGTTCCAGGTAAGGTCGAAATTCTCTTTTGCGTCCTTTTTTATTTTTTCTGGATCAAATTTCATGCATATCCTCTTGTAATAGATTATTGGGATTCTAAATTGTCAGTCTTTGAGATTCTGGCTTATAAACTTTAAACAATTAAGATGTTGTACAGTTTAATAATTATTGAAGAAACTGTATAGCTGTATGTATCAAGTGAATCGCAGTTTAAATGCACAATTTTAACCCCTGAGGTTCAGGGGGATTTGCTCAGTATTTAAAAGCAACTCCGTCTAAAGCCTGGACTCCAGATTCCGCATTGCAGTCTCAAGTTTTTTCTGACCAATTGCATTGACAACATCTCCGCGCGTCTTTTCTATCAGGGCGCGGGATACATCGGTCTTTCTTCTGAGCCCCCTGGTTATCGCATCAGGGTAGTCAAAGTCCATAAGCACTGCATGGATATTTTCCATGATCCCTAAAAATACTTCGGCTTTCTCAAAGGACTCTTTCCTTATAAGGTCCAGGACATGCCTTCTAAGCTCCCCGACAACATCTCCTAGCCCGTTAAGGTAAGCCGCATATTCGACTTTCAGCTCTTCAGGAGATGGAATTTTCTTTGTCTCTCCTTCTTCCTTCAGCAGGCTGCTGAGGACTGAAACCTCCGAATATTCCTGCTGGGCATGTTCTACAAATCCGGCATGATAAATATCAGCATGCCCTTCGAAAATGACTTCAAGCTTCTCCAGTGCTTTTCCAGCTGCTTTGATGCTGTTGCTTGCCTTCTCAAAGTCCAGCCCGTGCAGGGCGAATGTTGCTGTCCTGCATTCCCTGACAATTTCCCTGGAGATTTTCAATCCATCTTCCCTTACACGGTCTTTGGCCTCGAAATTTTCCCTTATCAGGGCCGAAATTTCTTCAAGCATTCTTTTCATACCCCTTTTAATGCTTTTCAGCCTTTACATGATCTAGCTTTTCTATTTGGAAACTAAATTCTCTTTTATATACTTTATATTTATTTATCAGGATTCCGGAATTTCATCTGAAAATTCTCTTCAAATGTACTAAGTATGTCTGTAAATCTTTTATATGTATTAACTGACTTTAAGGCTTCTTAAATTCTTATCCCTCTTTTTACCTCTTCTTTCCAGTTTTAACCCTTTTACATTTCTGTGCCAGCTTATAATCCGGCTTGAGGACCTGGATTTAAATTTGCTACCGGTAAAAGATATAAAAAAGAGGAAAAAAGGTTTTCCTTGTCGATATCCCCCAACTTCCTGTTAATAACTTCCAAAACCAGCTCGAAATAGCTGGTAGAATAATAAGGTTGTCCCTTCCGGCTCTTTTTTTAAAATTAGTTGAAGTTTGGGATTTTTTAACAGGGCCGTCTCAAGAAACGTACCTGGGCGTATTTATTTCCGGGAGCTTACCGATTCTCAGCTTATGCTCTCGGGCAAATTCTGTTTTTATGTGGTTTGAGGGATCTATCCTTATGGCCTTACTCATCTACAGGAATGGTCTCAAGCTGGCTTGAGAGATTCCATATTAGAGTTCTCGTGTGTAGAGGAAGGTTAGGATCGTTGCTTATATCTTCTAGAATGGAAATGCTTGATGCTGCTCTAAGGAAGAGAGGTTCGGAGTCTTTGTTCAGTATATCCGTAATTTCATTCACGGAACGCCTGATATTTCTTGGAACTGAAGAGTCACTGGTTATGCTGTCTAGGACATGAAGACATTGTCTGATAACTTCTGCTGAATCATTTGATGACATTCGAATCACCTGCGCAGTCAATTATGATGTAAAAATTAGAGCTAATAAATTAGTCTAAGACAGGCTTGTTATATAAAATATTATCGGTGATTTTTATTGTTGCCTGTACCAGTGTCTGCCCGTTGTGGTTCTGAACCATTGCTTTTTCCGGTTTACGCGGGATAAAGTTAGCCTCAGTACAGGAAGTTACAGGAAAAATCTTATAAAATAAGTGAGAAGCTGTGCATGAAGGAAGGTCAGGTACATGGATTCTGAAAAAGATAAAAAAGTAAAGCGAATAGCACGTTTCCTTGAAATGGGGGGCACGATGCTCGCCGAGCATTGTAAAGTCTGCGGAGCCCCAAAATTCCGTTATCAGGGTACAGTAATCTGCCCTATATGTGATGTTCGGGAAGAAGAGGAAGCCCAGGAACCAGCCGCAGAAGTTCAGGTTCCTGAAACCAGGCCGTCTACAGAAAAAGACAGGCCCTCGTTTGAGACTAAAAAAAGAGTCCCGGCATACAGGCAAAAGCCACGGTTCGGGGTGAGAACCTCTGAAGCGGCAGACGAAGAGGAAGAAGCTATCGAGCCGCTAGGAGAGGAAATTTCTAAAATACCTTCCGAAAGAGATGACACAAGAAGGACAGCGCCTGCCGCCTATGCAGTCCAGGCTACACCTGCGGCGAAAGCGGAAAAACCAGCAGGGACACCGAAGTTGTCCGGGGATCATGGAGACCGGAAAGTGCTGGAGAACCTTCTCTTTAAAAAGATGGTCAGCATTGCAACCTCCCTTCAGGATGAAACGGATCCTCGCAGTATTGCTGAAGACTTTGAGCTAATTGAAAAAGGCCTTAAGCTCATAGAGCACCTGAGGCATATGTAAAAACAAGGGTAAAAGAAAAGAAGAGATTGAAGAAAGTATTAAAGATAGAGGAATAAGCAGAAGGAAGAGAAGGCAGGAAAGGGAAATAAGGAAAATAGGGAAATAAGGAAAAAAGGAAAATAAGGAAAATAAGGGAAAATAAGGGAAATAAGGAAAAAAAGGAAAATAAGGGAAATGAATAGGAATACAAAAAGGAAAAGAGGAAGAACGAAAGGAAAGAAGGGCTGTTTAAACAGTTTTACATTACCTTTCTTTACCCTTTATATGGGCTCTCAAGGACTTCCCTTATTCTGGCCGCTGTTTTTGGTCCTATTAGTTTTACCTTTCTGAGTTCTGCAGGGTCAGCCTTCATAAAAGCCTCTACTGAGCCGAAGTGCAGAAGCAGGTTTCTTGCGGCTTTTGGCCCTATGTTCGAGATCGAAGAGATCAGATATTCCTGCTGTTCAGCAAGAGTACTGGCTGACTTTTTCCCATGCGGATTGACCTCGCGTTTATTTTCAGTCTGCTCACGTTTTGCAAGTATTTTTAAAATCGCAGCCGTCTCCTCCTCGTCTCTTGAGTAAAGGATTGATACTCCAAAGTCAATTGCAATGGATACCAGGGAGCCGTAGATGGCATTCGGGTTAAGCTGCCTGGAAGTGAAAAGGGCTCCTCCTTCAATGATAAGGACCGGTTTTTCATACACTCTTGCAAGGTCTGAGAGCTGGGCAAAAAGATTACGCTTCCCATCAATAAGGGAACTTGCAAAGTCGTCCGTTCGCTTTCTCTCTACAGCCAGGCGGTCGCTTACAACGTAATCCCCTATCTCAAGAGCTGCAAAACTCAGTTCCATGCCGAGCTTATCCAGGATCTTTGCAACTCCGCTCTTTGTTTCCCTGTGGTCGATCACTATTCTGAGAGGCACGGTTCCGGGTTCTATTTCGGAAGATTCTATTCCGGGTACTTTTGTTTTATATGCGGATTCCTTTCCGGAAAGCGCCTCGAAATCGACAAGGGTTTTTTGTCTTTCTTTCCCCTCCTCGTTCTCTCCCTCTTTACTTTCTTTATTTACCCTGCCGCAATCTGAGTCTACAGCCATATCCCTGGTATCTATAGTCAAATCTCTATTTTCCTGCCGATCTCTTTCTTTCTCCTCATCTTCAATTTCTTTTTCCCTGATGTCTGAACTAAAAGCCTGGGATTCAAAATCAGAAAGTTTCGAACCTTTCTTTGAGCCATTCGGGCCCAGAACAGCCTCAAGCCCATGCATGCTGTTTAGCATCTTCTTTTCCTTGTTTTTGCTGCTCCAGTAATAGGCTTCGTCTCTTGTGTTCTTTGTCACCAGCACAATTACTCTGCCTTTATGCTGCCTGCCTGTCCTGCCCTTACGCTGGATGCTCCGAATTTCCGAAGGGATAGGTTCGTAAAATAATACAAGGTCCGTGGAAGGGATGTCAAGCCCTTCTTCGGCAACTGAAGTGGCTACAAGTACGTTGTATTCTCCTGTCCTGAATTTATCGAGGATGTCTCCCTGCTGTTTCTGCGTAAGCCCTTTGTCCTTATGGCGCGAACCCTGTCCCACAAACCGGATAGGGACAACTCCCGGGACTCCGGAAAGGGCATTTACCACTATTTCTGCAGTGTCCCTGTAGTTCGTAAACACAATCGTCCGGGAATCAGGGCTTACTTCAAGCTGTTCGGATACGATTTCCCTGGCGAGCTCGAGTTTGGGATGTTCCACATCACATTCCTTTACCCTGTAAAGGGCTTTTCTCATATAGAGGTCGTCCATGAGCCTTTTTGCAGCCTTGCTCGCACTGCTTGAAGAGGCTTCCGCATCCAGCTTCTCCAGATACCTCCTGAGAGTCTCAAGCCCCTGCGTCTCCACCATCTCCACAGCATGGTTCACTTTCATCATCTCAGCGACCACAGACATGGCGGTAAAAATCGCAGGGTCTCCCCCCATACGGATTTCACCCTGAAGCTCTTTCTGGAGGAGCAGAAGGTCTTTTTTGGAGACATATTTCCCGCTGCCTGCAGAAAAACCCAGGTCCCTTATGGTTCCGAGCCTGTCATCAAAAATTTTTTCCAGATAACCCCGGATTTCTGCCATCTCGGCAGGGAGCTGAACCTGAAGCCATTCTATTTCTTTTTCCTGCACATAAGGGCGAACATCCCTATCTCTCTCAGTTTTCACGGCTACATTTTCAACATGCAAAGCCTGACAGACCTCAGAGATTTTCTCGTCTGAACTGCCCGGGCTTGCAGTAATTCCGAGCACATGAGGATTTTTCGCGCTCTCGAAGTACTTTTCCGCAATAAAGGTATAAGCGTAATTTCCGACTGCCCTGTGGGCTTCATCAAAAGTGATATGGCTTACATCCTCAAGGCTGATCCTTTTTGTAAGAAGGTCGTTTTCAATCACCTGAGGAGTGGATACTATCAATTTTCCCTGCGCCCAGAGTCTTTCCCGTTCTGCAGGCGCAATACTGCCCGTAAAAGCCAGAACCTCTTCTTCGGGAAGAGCCATAACCTTTTTAAAAAAAGCTGCATGCTGCTCCACAAGAGGCTTTGTTGGAGAAAGAATCAGGGCTTTTCCCCCGAAGCGCTGAAGCCTGGAGGCAATTACAAAAAGAGCTATAATGGTTTTTCCGAGGCCTGTAGGGAGTACAACCAGGCTTGACCCTTCAAGTGCTTTTCCTGCTAGGTTCAGCTGGTAGAGTCTCTGCTCAACTGTGTCGGGTTTTATAAGGGGGTGCTTCATGCATGCTGGTTTCTCAGGAAAAAGGCTCTCGTTCATTTTGCTCCAGGGTTATTTTATCAGGGTTATTTTATCAGGGTTATTATCAGGGTTATTTTATCAGGGTTATTATCAGGGTTATTTTATTTCAGGATTAATTTTCAGGATTAATTTTCAGGATTAATTTTTCAGGATTAATTTTTCAGGAGCAATCTGTTCAGGTCTTTCTTTTATTATAAAAGAGCAATAAAATTAAAGTTTTGCTGCAGGCTTCTCAGCCCACAGCCCTGGAAATCGAGATTGAGGAGAAATCTCGGATCTTTCATAACCAGGGTTTTCACATCCGCAATCCAGTCCCGGTTTTAAATTTCAGAAATTAAAGGGCGTGCCTGCAGATGCGAAATCTTTGCTCCTGTAGATAAGTTCGTAAAGCACGTTTTCAATTCCTTTGATCGGAGCCCGGATCTGGCGCATGGAATCCCTGTCCCTTATGGTTACAGTGCCGTCTTCAAGGGTATCATAGTCCACGGTAACAGAGTAAGGAGTGCCGATTTCGTCGTTTCTCCTGTAGCGGCGCCCTATGGTCCCCGAGTCGTCATAATTGACAAGCAGAGTCTTTTCCCTCAGTTTTGCAATGATCTCCTTTGCAGGGTCTGCAAGCTCTTTCCTGGTAAGGAGCGGGAGAACTGCTACCTGCACTGGGGCAACTGCGCTTGAGAAGTGCATTACAAGGCGGGCTTCCTCTTCGCTCTCGGAGTCGCTTTCGCCCTTTATTGCTTCGGATTCTTTTCCAGCTTCTTCTGTGCCTTTAAGCCCGGATTCGGCTGCCTTCTGAGCCACGTTTTCTTCATCAAAGGCATGCTCCATGACACCATAGAAGATCCTGTCAATACCATAGGACGGCTCAATTACGTGAGGGATGATATTTTCTCCGCTGACTTTTACGGTCTCTTCCGCAAAGCTCACAACATCGGAGCTGACTGTCAATTCTTCCCCGCCCACGGTAACTTTGATTTCATTTCTCGAAAGCTCCTCTTCAGAAAGCTGTTTTAAGGCATCTGCAACGGCTTTTGCCCTCCCCTTAAAGATCGGGCCGAGCTTGCCCATATCTGGCTTTACAGCAAAACGGGTAACCATTTTCGGCTCATCATACTCCACGTAAACGTAAAGCTCGGTCTTGCTGACCCTTGCATGAGCTTTGAGGTCATAGTCAGTCCTGTCGGCAATTCCCACAATCTCGACCCAGCCAAACCGGTCGGTCTCGATCTCGGCGTCCCAGCAGTCGATTGCATAATGCGCCATCTCGTCTTTCAGGTGCTGCCTGAACCTGAGTTTTCCAGGATTGATTCCTACTTTTGTCAGGAACTCGTTGGTAAGTGCGATATTGTAGCCCAGGACTTCGTGCGCAATGACTCCAGCCTCCACAGCTTCCCGCACAGTCATCCTGAAAGATTCGCCTTTCTGCTGTGCCTCCTGCGAATAGAGCACAAGCTCTCTGTCTGCGAAACGCTCGAAGTTGGGGTGCTTCTTGTTCCTGGGGTCAACAAAGATTTCACACTCAGCCTGCGTAAACTCCCTGAGCCGGATAACTCCCTGCCTGGGTGCGATTTCGTTCCTGTAAGATTTCCCTATCTGCACTGCCCCAAACGGAAGTTTGTCTCTATAGAAACGGGACAGCCTCTGGAAGTCCACGAACATCCCCTGCGCCGTCTCAGGCCTGAGATACCCCTGCCTTCCAGTGCCAGGCCCGATTGTGGTCTTGAACATCAGGTTGAATTCATAGGCGTCGCCGAATTCTCCCCCGCACTCCGGGCATCTGATCCCGTTTTCCTTTATGACCTTCGTAAGGTCTTCTGCACTCAGGGTACCTGCCGCACTCATGACGTTTTCTACAAGATGGTCTGCCCGAAATGCCTCTTTGCAGTTCATGCACTCGCACAGGGGGTCAGAAAAGCCTCCGACATGCCCGGACGCGATAAAGACGTCCTCGATCCCTATTGTCGGGCACTCGATCTCCATGAACCCTTCCTGGATAACGTAAAACTCTCTCCAGGTCTGCTCGATCCGCCTCTTCAGCGTGCTCCCAAGAGGCCCATAATCATAAAATCCCCGGCTTCCGCCATACAGCTCAAAGGAGTTCCACAAAAACCCCCGGCGTTTAGCCAGCTCGTATACCTTCTCGTACTTGTCCATTTTATAAATCCTCGTGAAATTGATTGGGGGATATCAGGTAATTGTAAATTTTTGATTTATAGGAAATACTAGATGGATAACGGTATCATTATATTAAATTTACACTGCCCTGAGTCAGTTGAAGAGATTTTGGGTTTATAAAGGTGATTGTAAGGTGTAGATGAAGAAATTAACAATATACTGGAGAAAGATGAGATGGAAGTTTTGTGATAATCTTTTGAATTTCAATATGAGAGTATTTCATAAGACTTAATAGGTACAATATCGAAAAGCACGCTGATGAAATTCCGAGAACTACTTTTTTGGGCTTTGTTCTCATTTTTTGTGCTCATTTCTATGTCAATGGTCGGTTTGGCAGATGAATATAGAGAAGTCCAAGCCAGCGATATTTTAAAACAAATTGAAAATGGAGAAGATGTAAATCTTACAGACTGCCGCATAATTGGAGAACTCAATTTAAGTAAGACAGCTTGAGACTGGTCCGAAAAAGTAAAAAAGTAACAGATTTCAGAAGTTTGAATATTGTTGTCAACCGAAAATTCCCAAAGTTGTCTGAAAGTGTATAATAATCCAAAATTCCATTTTTCGAATGACCTTGGATTTCTCAGTTGTGATTTATAAATCTTTCTCCTTTGAGATGTAAATTTCTCTTCTAAACTAGGTTCAACGAGTACAGCTTTATAGGATTCTGCTTTCGAGGCTACTTTTCGAATTGCTTTATCAGGTACTTTTACGATTCTGCCTGCTTCTCGGGCTACTTTTGGCGACAGTCTACAGGTCTTCGAGTCCTGATTATGGTACTGCTTGCCCTAGTTTTTGGCGATTTCTTTGATCTTTTACCCTCTATTTCCGGTTTCAGACTACTTTTGAAGATTCTGCATCTTCGAGGTACTTTTGGCGATTCTGCCATCGAGAGACTACTTTTGCGATCTGCCTATTTCCAGAGGCTACTTTTGGCGATTCTGCCTATTTCGATGAGGCTACTTTTGCGATTCATGCCTATCTGTCGATGAAGCTACTTTTCCACGAAATGTCAATTTTAGGTACTCAGTTCAAAAAAGTTTCTCTAAATAGTTCTAATTTCGAAGAAATGAAGGTTAGCTGGGCTTCTCTTGAAAATTCACTTGTTTTCGATGGATTAACTTATGTAAAATTAGTTCCCAATTTTGAAATCTTGAGCAATTTGAAGATGCAGATGCTGCTATTTCCAGTATCGAAAGTACTTCAAGCAGAAAATCCGTGGATTTCTCTCCACGAAGAGAGTCCTGGATTTCGTTCCCAAAAGTGGGAGACATATTTTGTGGCTTTGTTGCGGGTATGGGGTAAAACCTTCATATACCGTAGGATCGAGTATCTATTAGATTCTGCTTTTCGCTGCCATTTACTTGTGGGAAGATTTATACTCGAAAGGATTAAGAAATTGTTTTAGCCGTCGATTTTCGGAATTTTCAGATATAATTCCCAGAAAGGATAAGCAGAGGTAAAAATTTTGCTAAATTTGTCTTCCTGGATTTTTTATTTGAGAGCTTTGTTTCATTGGCGAGCCTGGGATACGTTCTATTTTAGTATTGCATCTTTTACAAATTCCAGTTATGATTGCCTGGAAACCCGAAAAACATGGCCGAAAATTAGCTGTCTTTGAGGGATTTATTCGTAATTTGTTTATCGCTTTGTTTATCGTTACTCTGGTTAATGTGCTGATTTACCTTGATTTGGTAACAAATTCAAAAGGAGTTAGTAACAGAAAAGTCTCTGATTACGAAAAAAGCGTTTCGCGTCGAAATTTTCTGAAGATTCCTGAAAGACTACCTCTGCATCCATGAAGGATTTGTCTGCCATTTCCAGGTTCTGCTTCAGATGTGTTCTGAACCGGAGTTAAAATTGTCTGAAACTAACATTAAATTCAAGTATTGAAAACCCTTAAATGAATAATAGATGAGCAGTCTTTCCCCGATCTATCAAAAAAGCATTCAGGATCTGAAATCTCTAATTTTTGAAACTTTAAAAGAAGAAAATGTCACTGTCATACTCTTCGGTTCCAGGGCAGGGAGGATTTTAGTCGAGTTTCGGATATAGACGTTGGGATCCTTCCCGGGAAAAATTTTGACCGGAGAAAATTGGTTTTCTTAAAAGAAAGAATTGAGGACCTTAATATACCCTATACAGTTGATGTTGTGGATCTTTCAAGGGTTTCGGAAGTTTTTAAAGAAAAAGCGCTACGAGAAGGGGTTGTGTGGAAACATTAAAGCTCAGGATCGATACTACTGAAAAAGCACTCAAAACTTTAAAGGCAATCACGGAGGAGCCTTATTCAGTAATAGTTCGGGATGCTGCTATCCAGAGGTTTGAATATACTTCTGAGACCTTCTGGAAAGTTGTTAAGGGTTATCTTGATGTTCAGGAAGGAATCATCTGTAATTCTCCCAAGTCCTGTTTCAAGGAAGCTTTCAAAGTAGGTCTTCTTTCTGAAGAGGAAACTGTCAAAATCCTTGAGATGGTGGATGACCGAAATCTCACATCTCACACCTATCACGAGGAAATCGCAGAAGAAATCTACCAGCAGGTCGGAAGTTACTGGAAACTTATGGATGAAGTTTTCAGGCGGGTTGTTGAAAGTGTTGAGTCGGGTTTTCCGGGGAGTCCGGCAGAAAAATAAAAATGAAGTTGTAAAATACTGGGCTTAATTTACTTTAGTTCTGGAAATTGCCGTTGAGTTCTTTTTCTCTTTTTCAGGATTTCTGTGCTTTTCTTTGTTTTGCAGGGCACAGGAAATTAACTGAATAATATTTTTTATTGCTCTATTTTTTCGACCTCTTGCTTATATACTCTACTCTGAATTTATGGTTTGTTACTTTTTGCTATCAATATTCGGGTTCTTTCTCATGCCCAGTGACTAACAAGTTGATCGTAGCATTCGGATATTATTTACGCACTCATATAAAATTCTTTTATACAGGGTCAACAGCTTTTAATATCACAAGCTTCTAAAGCTAGCGTCGGTGGGGTAGATTAATGCATTTTCGATGTGGAGATGCCTCTTTGAGATTACATTGGATAGTGTATGCTATGCAGGGTACTTTCGAACATAAAGTGCCTGTTTGAGATATCGTTGGATTAGGGTACGTATTCAGAGCATTTTCTAACAGGGAACGCTTTGAGACAATACCAGATAGAATACATTATCAGTGGGGTTTAGATAAAATGCTGTTAAAAAGTTTAAAAGAAATCGTAAGAACCGTAAAAGGAAAAAGAATTTTACATTCGGAAAAGCTTATAGATATGACTCACTGGCTTCATAATCTGGAGTTTCTGGTCATAAGATTGATGATGTTTGCCATAGGTATGCACCACCTCTATGTGTACACCATAAAAACCGTGTTCTGAGTTTGAAGTTTTGAATTTGCAGTCTATATAGGTAGATCCGTCTACTTCCCTATACAAAAAACTGTTTGCCGCCAAAAAAATTATTTCCGGGTCAAAATCATGGGGAACCCGGTGGGGAGGCGGCAGTGATCAGTTTAAAACTAGGAGGAAGATTGCAAGCATCTAATTCAGTCAGGATTTATGCAGTTGGACTAAGAGACCGTAAACTTGAGGCCCTGAATTGTTAAAGCACAGTGCTTTTTCAAAAACTCAGGTGTATCCGGCTCTATTTCTCAATTGCGTAAGTTGTATTCGGAAAAAAGAGGATTAATTTCATAAATTCTCAAGCTAAGGAGAAACAAATATCAGGAGAATTGAATACCTGATGACTTACTCAGTGCCCTTATTTGATGCCTCACCTGTTTCAAAAGTCATCGGGTTAAAAAACTGCTCTCAGGTTATAAAAGGACCCTTTAAAAAGATTCACCTAGTAATTACAAAACTATTTAAAGGGAACTATTCTCAGCTTAAAAAAAACAGGGCTCAACAAAAGTAAAAGAACAGCCCCGAAACTAACTTTTCGTTTTGGTGGCATTTTTTCTTTATTTTTGCCACTTTATTTTTTGCTGTTTAATCTCTGGTCTTTATTTTTTTGCCTTTTCTCAGATTGGGACAATTGTTCTTCCGTACGCGTCATTGAGCACTATTCCAAGGGCTGTATACAGGGCTGCAAGACCCATGATAAGACCCTCATAGCCGGCTATGACGAGCAGGCCTGCATTCCCAGTGGCGTTTACGATAGCCAGCAATATGAACAGCAGGAAAAGGGTTACGAAGATAAACATTATCGCTTTGCTGCCCAGCTTCAGGGTGGCTATGAGCATAACGAAGGTGTAAACTCCCCATAGGAAGAGGTAGGCTGCAAGCGAGATCGGGGTAGGGGCTTCAACCCAGCCAAGGGCAGGCATGAGTATAAGGCCGGCAAGGGAGAACCAGAAAAGGCCGAATGCGCAAAATGCAGTGCCTCCAAAAACGCTTCCCTTTTTCCAGGCCATCAAGCCTGCAAATACCTGGGCAAACCCTCCAAGGAAAATTGCCATTGCCACTATCATCGAGTCAACAGGGAAAAGCCCTATATAACTAAGGCTCAGGAGAACTGCTGACAGGCCTAGCCCAGTAAATCCCAGAGGTGTCGGATTTGCCGTCTTGTCCTTTACATCTGTTACTATTTCCTGTGCTTCTACCATCAATACCACTCCCTGTATTTCTCCGGATTTTTAAATGAACTTCTTTATAAAATCGATTTCCACTCTAATTTACTTCTACGCTAGCCTTAAACAGGGTCAATTCCAAATATAGTTGTTAATTATAGCAGTCATTGGTTTATTCTTGAAATAACAATCATCAGCAGCATTTACAGGTCCAAAAAGACCTTTTCACGAATATTATGAAAACAAAAACAATTCGGGACAGTGTCCTTGGTTATTCCTTTTGTGTCGAAGCCTTCCGGTTTATTTCCACCCCCCGGAGACAGATTTTTATTAATGAATTATATTGCTCCTTATATATTATTCTTTTTTTTATACTAATGTTTGAATAGAATGGTTTCTTCCGGGTTTTCATTCCGTGCAGCTTTTCCATTAATTTTAAATTATCCTGCAACTTATGGGAAAGCTGATGGCCCCAAAAATTCTTGTTACCAATGATGACGGTGTTTATTCCACAGGTTTGAAAGCTGCTTTTGATAGTGTTTCGGACCTCGGGGAAGTTACGATTTCGGCTCCTGCTGTCCAGCAGAGCGGGGTCGGACGTTCGATTTCTATTTTTGAACCTCTCCGGATCACGAAGACAGAGGTAGGAGGCATACCTGCCTATGCTGTGAGCGGAACTCCTACCGATTCGGTAATTCTTGGCATCTTCACGATTCTCAAGGAGCTGCCTGACCTGTTGCTCTCTGGCTTTAATATCGGAGAGAATATAAGCACGGATACGATCACAACTTCAGGGACTATCGGAGGAGCCCTTGAAGCTGCAAGCTATGGCGTTCCTGCAATTGCAGCCTCCATGCAGGTGCTTGATGAAGGACAGAAATTCGATGATCCGAGGGACTACCATAGAGAGCGTTTCGAAGCAGGGATAAAAATAGTAAACAGAGTTGCTCGAAACGTCCTCAGGCACGGTATGCCGGAAAATGTGGACCTTCTGAACATTAATATTCCTTACCATGCCGAGGAGGATACGCCTATAGAGATAACCCGCCTTGCACGGAAGGTCTTTAAAACTGATGTCGAAGAACGTCGTGACCCCAGGGGCAGGTCCTATTACTGGATTGCAGGAGACATGATCCGGGAAGAAAAAGAAGGGACCGATGTGCATGCCATCATGCAGAAAGGGCATGTTTCAATAACCCCGATTTCTCTGGACTCAACTGCCAGGATAGAGTTCTCGGAGATCGAAAAGTATCTCTAAGTATCTTTGAATTGCAAAATTACTCTGAATTGCAAAATTACTCTGAAAAAAGAAAATCTGGTGCCGGAGAAATGCTGACCCTCTTTTTCATCCGGAAAACTTTTTTTGTTCTTTTTATTCTTTCACTTCATCTTTTTCAATATGAATGGAAATCTCCTTCCATCCACTGTCTATGGTGTGGAGAGTTTCGACCATTGCCTTAATAACGTTTATTACGATTTTCTGGACAAACTCATTCATGGGAATTTTCCTGCCGTCTACTAAAAGTTCGATTTTCACTTTTTCCCTCCTTGCTATTGTATCTACTTTGTACCTAATCCCATTCTGTTTTCTTTAATTTTTCTCTTATTCAAGAACTCTAACAGGAGTGCAATACGGTTTCCTTCGGCTTACCGCAAGTTTGAGCAGTTTTTCGATTTCGTCGGGGCTTTTTGCTTCCCTGACATCCACCAGATTGTCATTCACAAGCAGACAGGGTTTAAACTTTCCATCGGCTGTCACCCTTAGCCTGCTGCAGTGGGCGCAGAATTCCGAGTTGTCCATGGGGCGCACGAACTCGACTTCCACCCCATCGATGATGTATTTTTTTCGGTGGTGCAGATGCCGAACCCTGACCTCGCTTGCCCTCTCAGCCAAATTTTTTTCGAGGGCTTTCGAGTCAATCATATACTTCGAAAGTTCAGGATCAATATCCATAAGCTCGATTAATTGCAGGATGACTTTTCCTTTATATGGCCGGGTAAAGTCCATCATAGAATCAATTTCGTTATCGTTTATACCTTTCAGGAGCACCATATTCAGCTTCACAGGGGTCAGTCCAGCTTCAACTGCGCTATCAATGCCTTTTATAACTTTTTCAAGGGAACCCGGTGGGGCTCCGGTAATTGCTTCATATTTTTCGGGAACAAGGGAATCGAGGCTTACGTTTACCCTATCCAGGCCCGCAGCTTTCAGGGCTTTTGCACGTTTTTCAAGCAGGATGCCGTTTGTAGTCGCAGAGATTTCTTTTAAGGGGGGGAGGCAGGCCAGGATATTCTCGAAATCCTTTCGGAAAAGCGGTTCGCCTCCGGAGAATTTCACTTTGCTGACTCCGAATTTTGCAGCTTCCCTGACAATCCCGCAGATTAACTCAGGTTCCATTTCGTGCCCTACCGGGCCGCAGGTACAGCAGTCTGCACCTTCGTTATGGCAGTACATGCATGAAAGGTTACACCTATCAGTTATGGATATCCGAAGCCCTGTCACCCTTCTCCCGTAAGGGTCCTCAAGAAATTTTTTTGCGTTATCGTCCGCAACTTCAGGAACTTTTCCTGGATTTTTCTGCTTCATGGCTGGTTAAAATCCCCTCTTAAATATTTGAGATGCAATTTTCTATTAACTCACATTCAGGGTCTTGCCTTTTTTATCCTTTCCATGACAAAAATTTCGTATTGGAGATGATTTGTTCGTAAATTACCCTGATCTCAAATCGATTAGCACTTTTTAGAAAGGGCCTGGAATGTGATATTGATATAACTCATGGGTTATTGGAATCACGAATTAATCATATAAAGAAATACTGTACCGAAATAAAGAGTTTCTTTCAGCTTATAAAGCAGAAGCCTCCTTCCTCGATACTTTCCTGACGTTAGAGTGACCTTACCTCAGAGTAAGGATCACCATTTACTTAAGGCTAATGTGTATGGATGCAGATACTAAATACCCTGGATTTTTTTCAAAAAGCAATCAACCGATATAATAAATTTTCGCAGTTCTCTTATGCATATCGTTTTTCTACAACAATTCATCCATACTAAATTAATTTAAAAATGGTACAGTGAATTTAAATATGCTCACTGCCACTCTTCTAATTTTCATTGGCACTTTCAAACCAGGATATCCACTTTTGCATTCTTTGTAATTCCAGTCAGAAAAGCTCTTAAGAAATTATATGTCGACCTGCTGTATTATGATATTCTCAATTCCATGATTTTTTTCAAAAAGCAATCAAGGAAATAAAATTTGTGAATAATATTATACTATGGTTAACACCGGAAGCCCAGGGTGAACAAATATTCTAAAAGAGAATTGTCTATATCGAAACCCAATTAAGGCTGCATTCAATTATCCCAAAATTCCGGTGAATTTCCCGTTTTTAAAAATGTCAAAAAAGCAATCTAAAAAATGGTTAATTTTAACTTTTTGTGCGGAGAGTATATCTGACTCTCCGACACATAAGTTATTTTTTGGCCAATTGATTTATACTTATTCGCTGGCCTTGTATAATATCCACAGGGCTTACCTGTTCAGAGATTTGCTGGTTCACAGTCTTCTACTGGAGTTACGTCTTCAAAGTCTTCTTCTGCTGGAGTTACGACTTCACAGTCTTCTTCTGCCGGAGTTACGACTTCACAGTCTTCTTCTGCTGGAGTTACGACTTCACAGTCTTCTTCTGCTGGAGTTACGTCTTCAACAGTCTTCTTCTGCCGGAGTTACGACTTCACAGTCTTCTTCTGCCGGAGTTACGACTTCACAGTCTTCTTCTGCTGGAGTTACGTCTTCAACATCTTCTTCTGCTGGAGTTACGTCTTCAAAGTCTTCTTCTGCTGGAGTTACGACTTCACAGTCTTCTTCTGCCGGAGTTACGACTTCACAGTCTTCTTCTGCTGGAGTTACGTCTTCAACATCTTCTTCTGCTGGAGTTACGTCTTCACAGTCTTCTTCTGCCGGAGTTACGACTTCACAGTCTTCTTCTGCCGGAGTTACGACTTCAACATCTTCTTCTGCTGGAGTTACGTCTTCAACATCTTCTTCTGCTGGAGTTACGACTTCACAGTCTTCTTCTGCTGGAGTTACGTCTTCAACATCTTCTTCTGCTGGAGTTACGACTTCAACATCTTCTTCTGCTGGAGTTACGACTTCACAGTCTTCTTCTGCTGGAGTTACGACTTCACAGTCTTCTTCTGCTGGAGTTACGACTTCACAGTCTTCTTCTGCTGGAGTTACGACTTCAACATCTTCTTCTGCTGGAGTTACGTCTTCAACAGTCTTCTTCTGCTGGAGTTGCTACAACATCACAGTCTTCTTCTGCTGGAGTTGCTACAACATCACAGTCTTCTTCTGCTGGAGTTACGTCTTCAACAGTCTTCTTCTGCTGGAGTTACGTCTTCACAGTCTTCTTCTGCCGGAGTTACGACTTCACAGTCTTCTTCTGCCGGAGTTACGACTTCACAGTCTTCTTCTGCCGGAGTTACGACTTCACAGTCTTCTTCTGCTGGAGTTACGACTTCACAGTCTTCTTCTGCTGGAGTTACGACTTCACAGTCTTCTGCTGGAGTTGCTACAATGTCGTCAGAGTTATCCTCTCCACAATCTACAATAGATTCGCAGTCGCATGCTTCACAGTCACAGTTTGACCGGTCGCAGTCTACAATAGATTTGCAGTCGCATGTTTCACAGGCTGCTTGGTTACAGTTTGTAATAGCCTCAGAGTCTGCTAGGTCACAATCTGTAGGAGTATTTGTAGGAGTATTACAGGAATCTGTAGGAGTATTACAGGAATCTGTAGAATTTCCTGCACAATCTGTAAGAGCGTCACAGGAAGTTGCAGAATCTCCTGCAGAGTTTGCAAGAGCACTACAGGAAATTGCTCCTGCGGTAATTACAGTTAATAAAATAAAGACAGATGCCAGAATTTTTGCAATTGGCTTTTCACTAATCATTTTTTTTCCTCCAATTGTTCCTCTGATTTTCATCCGATCTCGCTCATTTAATTCGAGAAGACCCGGAACTAAAAAACCATCCGTTCAATTATATATATAACAATACTTACATAAACAGTCTAAAATAAAAATAAAAAAATGCATTTAACACTTTATAAAGCTAAATAAATTGATAAAAACAGATTTAAAGCTTTATAACACTTTATCTAATTTTATAATTATTTATCATGTATTAAATTAAAAATTAATTAATATGTCATAAGTGTTGATATTATTTTATTCTGTCTTACCCATCTCATATCCTCAAAAATATAATTTATTCATATTATGTGCGTAAATTTTCACAAACTATTTTTCTTTTCGTTTCTTTCCCGGAGATAACTACAAAGTGCTCGAATCAGCCGGATTAATAGCTTTAATATATTTTAACGGCAACAATATCCAGCAGATGACAAAAGGAATACTTATTGCAGGAACCCACAGCGGGGTTGGAAAAACGACAGTCTCCATGGGCATCATGGCTGCCCTCAAACACAGGCAGCTAAAAGTCCAGCCTTACAAGGTAGGGCCTGACTATATTGACCCTTCTCATCACACTGCAATCTGCGGGCGCCCCTCAAGGAATCTGGACACGTACATGATGGGCACCGACGGGATTGGGCAGACTGTAGCCCGGACGGTTGCAGATGCGGATATTATGGTAGTAGAAGGTGTTATGGGACTTTTTGATGGAATTGACTCTACGGAAATTGCGAGTTCGGCGCATGTTGCAAAAACCCTTGATTTGCCGGTGATTCTGGTAATTAATGTGCACGGCATGTCCAGAAGCGCTGCAGCCCTCCTAAAAGGGTATTCCGAGTTCGATCCCGAAGTCAGGATTGCAGGCGTTATTCTGAACCAGGTAGGAAGCCCTCGCCATGCGGAACTTGTAAAAAATTCGCTTCCGAATAACATCCCTATCGTAGGCACGATCCCACGCAGGAAAGATATTGAAGTTCCTTCAAGGCATCTCGGGCTATATATGGCCCATGAAAAAGATTACAACACTGAGGAAATGGCAGCTTTTATCGAGGAAAACGTTGACCTTGATGCAGTGCTCGAACTTGCCGAACCCTGCTCGGTTCCGGAAATCGAGGATGTTCGGATACCTGGGGCAGATATCAGGATAGGAATTGCCAGAGATCCTGCTTTCTGTTTCTATTACCAGGATATGTTTGACGCTTTCAGAGACTACGGAGCTGAAGTAGTATTTTTTAGTCCGATGGCAGGAGAAGTCCCTGAGGTCGATGGGATTTACCTTGGAGGCGGCTACCCTGAACTTTACGCAGAAACCCTTGAAAATTCAGAAACGACCCGGAAACTTAAGGGTCTTGCAGCCGACGGTTTGCCCATCTATGCGGAATGCGGCGGTTTGCTCTATCTCTGCGGGACCTATGAGGTAGATGACAGAACCTATAAGCTCGCAGATGTCGTGCCTGCAAATACACGCATGACAAATCGGTTGAAGGCTCTGGGCTATACAGAAGCCCGCCCTCTGGACAGAAACTTCTCGTCGCATAATATCAGAGGTCACGAATTCCATTACTCTCTTACGGAATGCGACCGAGATGCAAGGTTTGCATACGAAATGCTGCGCGGAAAAGGTATACAGGACGGTTTTGACGGCCTTGTCGAGCACAATACCCTCGCCGGATATATGCATTCTCATCCTGCCAGCTTCCCTGTAGAAAAATTCGTGCAAAAATGCAGGGAATACAAAAGAAGATAAAGATTAAAAATGTAAAAAGTAGGAAGCAGGGGCCGTATAATAAGAGTTGAAGACAGGATCTGGAAAATAAGGTCTGGAAAACAAATTTGAAGTTGCCGGTTTTCAATTCTTTTTCTGAGCTTTACTTCTCTTGCTCTTTTTCCTTTTCTCTTTTCCTTTTCCTTTTCTTTTTCCTTTCCTTTTTCTTTATTTTTCAGATATATTTTTTTTTCGTAATACCCCAGAGGATGATTGATTTTTTCACATAATCTCTCTTTTCCTATGCAGTTGCCATAGGTTCTCATGGTATCGCATGCCGGGGGCTTGTATATATTTCCCGTGGCACCTGCAATATGCTCTATCTGGTAAAGGGTTTTTTCCGCGTCAAAATCAGGGGAGATATTGAAAAGGTTGAGTATTTCGTCCACGGACATTCCCACACTGAGCAGGAAGGAAGTCATGGCAAACCGCATAGAATGGGCAAGGTTTACTCCACCCTGTACGTTTGCAAGGGCATGGGATATACAGGGAGGAAAGAATTCCGGTTCCACTGCCCCAAAGTCCGTTGCTCCGAAGTTTTTCTTCTGGACCTCAAACCGATCCTTTATCTCGGCAACATAAGGGGCGCAGAAACTTGAGACCTCACCAGGAATTTCAGGAATTGGAAAGGACCGTTCAATACGTTCTCTGACCGCTTCTTCAAGAAGCCTTGCAAATTCTTCTCTGGTAACTTTTACTTTTCCAGCCTTGAACTGGCTGTTTGTCAGTTTCCAGGCAGGGTCTTTCAGGGAGTTTGAAAAGCGGATATAGTCAGTAAAATGCATGCTGAAATAGGAATCTCTGAAGTCTGCTGAGATTCCGAAATCTTCCCCGAATTCAAGCAAAAAAGCCGGATTTTCATTTTTCAGAAGATTATAGGCAGCTTTGGCTTCTGCCAGAGCATAGCGCCTGGTAAAGAGCTGGTCGTCCACACAGGCAACCAGCATCCTGGCAAAAGGATAGGAAAGGAGTTCCAAGATAACCTGGGCTTCCCCAGACACAGGGGATTTTTTAATTTCCCCTTCAAGAGCCTCTTTTACCCTTTCTATCCCCCTGACCCTTGCGGTCCGGTAGGCCCGGGAATTAAGCAGACTATCCAGGGAAATACCCAGATTTTCAACGTAGGTAGATGCTTCTGAAATAAACGGATAAGATGCAAGTTCTTCGGCCTGCATACCATTAATCCGACTCAATTCTCGGAGCCAGGAGGTAAGAAATTCTTCCTGCACCGTTTGCAATTTCGAAATCTATGAGGACGGGAAAGTCTCGTCCAAGGGAGAGGGTAACCTCATTGACTTTGTTTGTGGGCTTGACTATATCTGTCAGATAGTCCAGGGAGAAAAGAGAGCAGGCCTCACCTGCCTTCAGATCGATTAACTGGTCTCTACCCATTTCCAGGCGAACTTGGTCGGTATCTCCTTTTGCCTCCATAAAGAATGTGTCACCGGAAACTCCCATGAGCATATGGTCGCTTATTTTTTCTGCGGCCCTCACTGCACGCCTGAGATCTGCGCCGTTCAGGACGACTTTTGCAGGCAATTCAAGCTGGGGAACTCTTGGTTCTGCCCGAATTGTGGAAGGATCGAGGAGAGAAAGTGTATAAGACAGTCCTCCGACATCAATCAGGAGTTTATGGTTTTCTTCTTCAAGTTCCATCCGGACTGTGTCGCTCTTATCCGCAATTCCCAGCAGGTCCATAATCTTGTTAAGGTCAATTCCGATTTCACTCTCATCAGCGCTATATTCATCAAAAGCGGATGATCCTAGTTCAAAAATTCCCATTGCAACGTTGGCAGGATCAACTGCTTTTACCGAAATACCTTCCGGTTTTATCTTGAATCTGACCTCATCTACAATTACAGCCAGTGCGGCAATCGCGTCTTTCAGAAGCTCTGCATTAATTGCTGCCTTGAACATGATTCTTCTCCACTAAATAAATTTAAAGTCTTTAAATTTAAATTCTTAAACTCTTTATTACCCTTGAGATATATAAATTTCTTTACAGATTCGGGAATTCTCGATTTATTTGGGGAGAAAACTTTCCGAATAAGGATAAATGGCTATTTGAAATGGAAAAATCATTAGATTCAAACTCCCGGTAACTATATAAATCTTGGTTCGAAAACAGGAAGGCTTCAGGCTCTGCTTGAAGCAGGAGAGAAGCTCTGACCTGATAAATCACTTTTCCGGGAAGTGCGCTTTTCAAGGGTGGTATAGAAGAACAATCTAATTTCAGTCGTATTCTCTCCAGGTGAACCCGCATTTCGTACATCTTAAGAAACGGGTTTCGGACTCGTCTGCAGACCTGAGCTGCCTGAGCCACCAGGCTGCACTGTTGTTTCCGCACTCTGGACATTTTGCGTTTGTTGTTGGCAGACCTGAAGTTTGCTCACCTTCCAGAACCACGACTTCATGGTCGTCGATCTTGGCCTTGGAAACAAAATTTTGTGCATTATTTTCGATGGGTATTATGCTCCCGCACTTTCTACACTGGTAATTACCATCTTTAGGAAACATCATACTTTTACATTTGGTACAGAACTGCATTAATATCACTTTTTGCGTCATTTATCATTTTATTGTGGTCAAAAGCCAGTTCAGGAATTGAATCAAGCTCAAAAAGCTCGGCAGAAGCGGCGTCAGAACCCGATTTCAGCCCTCCGAACCCCTTTGCGAGGTAGCATACTGAAACCGTATGTCCTCTGGGGTCACGCGGAGGATCGGAATAGACTCCTACCAGTTTGATAATCTCTACAGAAAGGCCCGTTTCTTCAAAAGCTTCTCTAACTGCTGCTTTTTCGGTACTTTCCCCGATTTCGACGAAGCCTCCAGGAAGGGCAAATTTTCCCTGATACGGGGGATTTTTTCTCTTCACAAGAACAAGCCTGTTTTTAAAGAGGATCACGGTATCAACGGTTAAGCTAGGGGTTTGAGGTTTCATAAAACGCCTTTGTAATTTACTTTCCGGGAGATCTCTTTTTCCGCCACCAATACCTTTCTGAATTAGCTTTTTCTGGCATCTCTGCCAGAGTAAAATAATATATTAATATTGTACATAACGTAGAAACTCGTCATCGTATTTCAATTATTCTTCTCATACTTTTGTGTATTCTCAAAAATTTTTCGCTTTTGGATTTTCTCTCGATTCCTGTCTGAATCACTTTCTTGATCTTTACATTGTAAGCCGAGTTTCTATCAAGCAAAAAAGTCTCTTATGCAGTAACCTCTCTTAAATGTTTCTCTTTTATCGAAACAGAAAGTTTCTTTCTCATCTCCTAAACTTTTTTCATCTTGACATTCTTTATATAAATGAGAACATTCTTGTAACGCTATTCTTCTATAATAGAAATCAGTTATCTTATCTGCAAGGTTCATTTGCTCAGTATCTCTTATGTAGGTAATAGTTCTAAATATCACTCATACGGAAAGTAAAATCCATAACCTTTGAATTCCTTAATACTAATGACTATGAACCATTGAATTTATTAGAAACTTCTATGGAAATCTATTAATCATCTTAGATAATTTCATATGTCACTTTACGGAAACTTCATAACTTGCCCGAGGCTTTTCTGAGATCTCAGAAACAAGGAAAACGGAATATAAAATAAATCTTTACCTCCGGCAAAAAAGGTGCGTGAAAAATGATAGAAAGTGTACTCTGGCTCGCAGTCGGGTTAATGGTTGCGTCATCCGTTATCCCCAGAACCTCCAGGGCTCGTAAACTGGTCGGAGGGATTGGGTGGGGTGTATTTTCCATCCACTGGAGTTATCAGCCTCTCCATTATCTCAAGGCCCTGGACTATGCCAATGTGTTCCTGACAATAGCAGTGACTCTATTTTGTCTACTTGTAGCATATATCATGTTTCGGGAGTGCAGGGAGGGTCCTTTCCATATAAAAAATAATCGAGAAGTGCTGCATTCGGAATTTTCAGCTCAGGGTGAGGCCGATTCCCTTGATATAACTTCAATGCTTACCAGTGCCAGTGCACTTGGAGCTCTTGTTTATTTTCCATTTGCGAATTTCTCCTCTCTAAACACCTGGATTATTGGAGGGGTTACCTCCCAGGTCCTCTGGGTTCTTCATTATTTCGAGATTCCTGCGTACCTGAAAGCCTGGAATATGATCACGCTTAACGGGTACACAGTGGAGATCATTCTTGCCTGTACGGCAATTGAAAGCATCGCTCTCTTTATGGGGCTTATAGGTGCTGTCAGAGCTCCCCTTAATCGCCTCGCGACAGCTTTCATCGTGTCAGTGCCAGTCATTTACGTTCTTAACCTTATCAGGGACATTTTTGTGGTAGTAGCTTATGGAGAGCAGTGGTTTGGTGCTGACAGTTTTGTAATTGCACATAATTATATCGCAAAAGCGGGCTCAGGAATTGCCCTCTTTGCAATTTCATATCTAGTGCTCCGAACACTGCCCGAATTGCTGGGAATGATTGACGGCCTCGGGGTCATACTTTCTAAAGAATTAAAATCCCTTCTGCACAGGTCCGGGGGGGACTGAGGTCAATGCTTGCAAAAGGCTCGGAACCCTGGCTTTTCACAGCTACACTTGTAACTGCACTGTTTGCAATCCTCTCCAGGGCAATGAACAGCTCACATCTAGACCACGTTGCTTACCTGGCAAACCACGCTGCTTACCTGGCAATGGCATTAACTTTCTTTATGGTTATTTTTTTCCGAGATCCCGAAAGAAAAGTGGAAGTTTCGGACACTTATATGATTTCTCCGGCAGATGGCACGATTATAGACATCAGAGACCGGAAAGTTTGTATTTTCATGTTTTTCCAGAATGTACATGTAAACAGGGCTCCGATTTCCGGAAAAATTAGGGAAATAACTTATAAGAAAGGTGGGTATCTTCCTGCTTTTTGTAAAGACTCTGAACGAAACGAAAGAAACGAGTTTATTATCCACAGCAAGTACGGGGATGTTAGTGTTACACAGATTGCGGGCACAATTGCCCGCAGGATTGTCTCTTATTCTCGGGTAAACGATATCATCGAGCAGGGACAACGCATCGGAATGATTCGTTTCGGATCAAGAGTTGACGTAACAATTCCTCCTGATTTTGAAATCACCGTACGGAAAGGAGAGCGGGTACTTGCAGGCAAGACCGTTATAGCAACAATAAAAAATGACAGGGACTTTTGAATATGAACGTATTTCAAATGTTAAGACTCCCGGACCTGGTCTCTCTTTTGAACCTCATCTGCGGGATTAGCTCAATTGCAGTAGCTGCCCAAGCTGCCGTCCAGGCTGCCACCTATCAAACTGCCGCCCATGATGGGTCTTTTGCCCTGGCCTTGATCTTCCTTCTGATTGCGGCAGTTGCAGATGGGGCGGATGGATACATTGCCAGACGGTTCAAAGGAGGAGAACTTGGGGAACAGCTTGATTCCCTGGCAGATGCAGTCTCTTTCGGGGTCGCTCCCGCTCTTCTCATATATCTGGAGTTCGGAGGAGAAGATCCTCTTGTCGCGGTATTTCCGGCTTTGTATGCTATTTGCGGTGTGCTCCGGCTCGCACGCTTCAATTCCGTGGCTTCCCGTAAAACAGGGTTTGAAGGTCTTCCCATAACTGCAGGTTGCGTTATGCTTGTTACATACATGCTGCTGGGCGAAAGTCTTGTCAGGATAGACTTCCTTCTAGCTCTTACCCTTGCTCTCTCTATCCTCATGGTGAGTTCGGTAAGTTATCCGAAGATCAGGAATGTCAGAGTCCTGGTTTTTATAGCTTCCATTTTCGGGCTAACCATGCTTCTCTATGTTGTAGATGTGATGTATAACGTACAGTATATGCGGATTTTTTCCATCCTGCCTTTTATCCTCATGCTGACATACATTTTTTCTCCCTTTTTCAAGATCCCTCTACTGAGCAATCTGGGTAGTAAAGAATCTCGAAATAGAGGGTTGAGGGCCGGAGGAAGGAAGGAAAAACAGTAAAATCGATTCATTTTGACATATCCACTCACGAATTTCCAGAAGGGAGAGATTTATTTGGTTCAAGAAAAGGCAACTGACAGAGACAATGCACTCTTTGAAGCAGGAATAAAACTCGGAGCTCTTTACCATCAGTTTACGGGTTCCCCGGTAAATTTGAACACGGTTTCAAGCCTTGAACAGGCTATCCAGGAAAGCATTTCAGTCCAGCCCTACGTGGAAGAAATTTCCGTAAAAATCGACAGGGATATGCTGAAAAGCAAGCTGAGCAACGAGTTCGGTTATTTCGAACTTCAGGGGTCCATGCTTAAAGTAAAAATAACTGTAAAACACGGCTCTTCAAAGGTAAAAGTCGGAATGGAATATGACCCTGAACTGAATTACCCACTGATGAGAATTATAGAAATCGAAGAGATAAACGTTTGAAACAAACAGCTATCTAAAATAAGCCTTAAAACGAATAAAATAACGAAATAAGGCTTAAAGTAAAGAAATAGAGGTATTTAACCCTCGTTCTTTACAATTTCAAAAGCCCTGACAACTTTTTCGTTCTGTTCCGGAGTCCCGACTGTTACCCTGATATATGTATCTCCTGCTTCCCTGAATGAGTCACAGGAACGTACAATGATTCCCTTTCTCATGAGGCTTTCTGTAACTGCTTTTGCTTTCAAAGGGGCAACATCCACAAGTACGAAGTTTGCCTGGGAAGGATAAACCGTAAAAGGGATTTTTCCTTTCAGGTATTCTCTGCCTTCTCTTGCGATCTCTATACTCTTTCTGAGGTGTTCGGCATCCGAAAGGGCAGCTATTCCTGCCTTTAAAGCCGGAAGGCTTACTGAAAAAGGAGTTGCTGCCCGTATGTACTCTTTTACCAGCCACTCAGGCATGATCCCATAGCCCAGGCGCAGGCCTGCAAGCCCGAATACCTTTGAAAAAGTCCTGCCCACGACAAGGTTATCGTATTCCCGCACAAGCCCGGCAAGGTTCCTGTCCGCAAACTCAACATACGCCTCGTCAACAAACACAAGAGCTCTGGTATTCTCAAGGATTCTCCTCAGGTCATTTTCGGGAAGGAGGTTACCCGATGGATTATTGGGAGAGCAGAGGAAGATTATCTTTGTCCTGGGGGACTCGGCTTCCAGAACCTTTTCAGGGTACAGAGAAAAGTCCTGGTTCCTCCTTACAAAAACTGGCTTTCCTCCGCATGCCCGGGCTGGCAGTTCATAATAGGCAAAAGTCGGAGTAGGGACTATAACCTCATCCCCCTTTTCAATAATGAGCCTGCAAAGCCCGTCAAGGAGCCCGTCCATTCCAGGCCCTGATGCTACAAGGTTTGAGACCGGAAAGCCTGTGTATTTCGAGAGAGCTTCTCTAAGTTCTCTCGCATCTGCAGACGGGTAAATGTTTGCGCAGGGGGCTGTGTCCATTAGGGCCTGAACAGCTTTTGAAGAGGGCCCGAGCGGGTTTTCGTTCGAGCCCAGTTTAATAATTGAAGCCGGGTCAAGCCCGTAGGCAGAAGCTATTTCTTCGATGGATTTTCCGGGAACGTACTCTGCTATATCAAAGATTTCTTTTTTTATCAGTTCAGGCCTGCTCAAGAACATCAACTACCTTATCGATCTGTTCTTTCGTAATCACAAGCGGAGGAACCAGGCGGAGCACCGAGTCAGAGGTGCAGTTTACAAGCACGCCGCGTTCCCTTGCAAAGTCTACGAACTTGTTGCAGGGATATTTTATCTCAACTCCTATCATGAGGCCTTTCCCACGGACTTCTACAACATCTTCCCTGTCCATATTCCTGAGCTTTCCCATGAAATAAGCCCCGTTTTCTTTCGAGCGTTTAAGAAGCCCTTCCCCCCTGATCGCTTCAATCGAAGCAAGTGCAGCTGCGCAGGCAAGAGGCCCGCCTCCGAAAGTAGAAGCATGCTGCCCGCGCCCAAAGCTGAGTCCTTCCCTGGCCGCGATAGCACCCATCGGGAAGCCTCCGCCTATTGCCTTTGCCATGCTCATGATATCAGGCTCCGCTCCGAACTGTTCTTTACAGAACCAGGTGCCTGTCCTTCCAAAGCCTGTCTGCACCTCGTCAAAGATAAGGAAGGTTCCGGTTTCATCACAAATTTCCCTGACCTCTTTAAGGTATTCGGGGTTCGGTATCTTTACCCCGCCTTCCCCCTGGATGGGCTCAAGAATAACTGCTGCAGTGTTTTCCGAAATCGCCTGCCTGATGGCGCCAGCATCGGAGTATGGAACAAAAGCAGTCTCAGAACTCACAGGAGGTGTAAAAGGGTCCCTGTATATGCTCTTGTGGGTCACGCTGAGTGCCCCTATAGTCCTGCCATGAAATGAATGTTCAGCTGCTACAAAGGCGCTTTTTCCGGAAGCCACACGGGCCAGTTTCATTGCAGATTCTACGGCTTCAGCTCCGGAATTACAGAAAAAAACACGTTCCATACCTGTAACCGAGACAAGGGTTTCTGCAAGTTCGGCCTGGATTTCGGTGTAATAAAGGTTGGAGACGTGCAGCAGTTCCTCAGCCTGGGCCTGGATTGCCCTGACGACCATTGGGTGGCAGTGTCCAACATTGTTTACTGCAATTCCTGCTACACAGTCAATATATTCTTTTCCGTAAATATCCTGGACAACTGCCCCATTCCCTTTTGAGAGTACAAGGGGCTGGCGCCCATAGGTCTGCATTACGTATTTTGAATCCTTTTCTATAACTGAATCGTACTTTGCCTGTAGATCCTGAGGATCTGTAATATTCTCTATCAATCGAATTCCTTCCTGAAATTATACAATTTATACTTTTAAGCTGACCTGAAAGTTTAACGAATGAGATTCGGATTATTTTGAATTTGTATGCCAATACGGAAGCTTAAACAGACGAAGGTTACAGAATCATCAATACTCTGAAAATGTTTTCCTTTGAAGATTTAACGGGTTTGCAGTTAAAATGTCTTCTGTCTTCTCCCTGAAATCCAGATAATTCCCTGATACCCTAAGAATGTTACTGCTCCTTCTGAAAAAAGAAATTTTTTTCCGCAACTTTTTTTCCCTGGGGTATGAGCCTACACCCCCTAAGATAAGATTACGCTGTATGCAGAACGAGAATTCAGAGGAAGGCTCGGTCAGGTGACATTCCGGGTTTTCTCGGGGCTTCTAAGGCTTAAGCATGGCATCAGGTTAAATTCGGATAATTACTCTCTGGACTTCGGTTCCTTTCTGTAAGTCCTGGCTCCTGTGAAGCGTCTGGTCCTTTCCAGGGCCTGAGTTCGAGCAGTTTTTCTTTTTCTGCCAGGCACAAAACCATTTTTAGCTTTTGCGCTTGATTTGATGAGTGAACCTATTTCCGCTACATCCAGAGCTTTTATGAGTCCCTCTTGAAGTGCACCTTTAGGCAACTCACGGGCTTCACTTAAAATCACTTTTCCTAAAGCGTTAACCTCTGCAAGAACTGGCTTTTCTGCAGCATCCCGTAAGAAAGATACTCCTGAAGATGCTTTTATTGTGCCTTCTACCCTGGCGTTTTCGTGCAGCAATACAGAGTCGGCTTTTATTCCACCGAAAATTCTGCTGTTTCGGCCAATATGCACCTGCCCTTTTGAAAAGAGATTCCCATAGACAGTACTGCTTTCTCCTATGATGATCTTGCCCTCTGAATGAATGCTTCCCTTCAGGGTCAGATTTTTCCCTGTCTCGACTGTCTGTGCCCGGATGTTTCCTATTAACAGGCAGTTACTCCCGATAACAGCTTCCCCGGCAACCTCGATGGCTTCAGGGGAAATCTTTGCGCCGGCAGGTATAATTAATATATTTTCACCGGGTTCTTTTCCTTCAAAGTCCTGACTGTCCTCGGAATCTTCAAAAAGTTCTTCTACGGCTTTCTCGATTTCCTCGCCTTTTCCGAGGCGCATCATTTCCCTTATATATAGAAATAAAAATATAATTACAGGGACTGGATTCCTGACCACAATCCATCCTTTGGCCTCGAATCCTCCCCTGATTTTAACCTCTTTTCCTACGTCCAGGTCCCCTTCTACGAGCAGTTTCCCGTCTATGGTTACAAATTCTCCAAGATAGGCATTTCTGCCGACCTCTACCCTGCTCCCCAGTTTTGACCACATGTCAATCCTGATATCGGAACTTGCCGCTATATCCCCGGAAACGGTCACTCCTTCTCCCATAATGACTGTGTCTCCGAGTATACCGTATTCAATATTGGAGTGATTGCCGATAATAACGTCTCCCTCGACTATAATCCTGTTTGCTTCTATTCTGGTGTTATCTGGAACCAGGAAGTATTTTAGAATCTGTTCTGGCTCTGAAATGATTTTCACTCTCCGGGGAAACTGTTATCTGGTTCATTGATATATGGGAATTTCAGGGTATAACCTGGGACTGTTTTTTTAAATATCCGTTTCTTTATGAATAATATTCATTCAAAAATTACTCTCTATAATATATTCTTATTGATTTTATCCACACATTATAAGAATATTTGAGCAATATGAATCGCGTTTTATATATTATATCTAACTATATGTAAATTTGTGTAATATTTAAAAAATCTTTATCTTTAACATAAAACTTAATACTTATTTTCCTTTTCCTGCGTCCCCTTATTTCTTCACAACTTTTCCTGAAGCTTCGGGATCTATTCTTCTCTTTTCGAAGCAACTCCTACTCTAACATCCACGGCTGCCCCGGTGTCAAGGGCCAGGATCTCTGCAGGAGATAAAATCAGTTGCCCTGTTGCGAGCAGCCGGTCAGCTTCGTCTGTCACAAGTACCTCTTCTCCGGCCCTGAGTTCAGGATCAATTTCAACCACATGTTTTATAAAAGCGGTTTTACCTTTTTCCACAAAAGGAGCAGCTTCTTCTGAAATAACGACCCTGAGCTTTCTCCCGGGCAAAAGCCTGTGGATAATGGAAGCTCCTTCAATACTGAGGGTAAAAAAGCCATCTTTTGCTCTTGCTGTGGCTATGCGTTTTCCTGAGTGAAAGACCTGGCGTACCCTTTTTGTCCGGGACAACTGGAATGTTGCGCCTTCAGGAAAAAGCTCTTTTCCAATGCCTTTCCCAAACTGGTAATCTGCAATCATGCGGACTCTGGCAAGCCTTTCTCTGTCACAATTCATGAGAGTAGGTAATATATGCAGACCTTAAAGCCGTTCCGGTTATTCTGATTTTTCGGGACCGTACTCAGGGAAATACCGACAATTTATATTTTCCAAAAGAAATAATAAAATATCTGTATATATGTGCTGATTTACTAAACACGCACACAGTCTCTAAGCTCAGCCATAAAATACATTTCCGACCTTCTGGAATACCTGAGTGAACTACCCCTAAGCTAAAGACTTCGGGGTTTTATGCCTCTTCCTATAAAGACGTGTCTGAAGTTTTTCTTTCAGGTGAGGTTCCGGATATCACAAGCTTTTTTGAAGCATTTGCAGGCAAAACTCTATCCGGGCGATTCCTCTCTGCAAACTGTTGGTTATCTGCAAAAAACTAATTCCAGCCACCCGGCGTGTAAGTGATATTAAAAGAGCAAGCGAGGGCGGGAAAATGCATGTGAAAATCAAACGTCAATTTTCCGACGAAAAGGTTGTTCTCAAATTGGTTGAGCTTTTTTCAAAACTCTTCCGGGAATCAGGCTACATGTTCAAGGTCAGGACCGTATCAAATCTTATCATTTTCGAGTTTGCAGGGGTATGTTAACAGGCACTTCCGGCTATTCAAATATTCTCCTGAAGACATTTGCTTCTAAATTTATATGCATAATATATATTTTTATTATGTATCCATTGCATTTGGAGCTCCTAACTTTTTATCTCTGCATTTCTCCTCTGCTCTAATGCTATTGCTTTTTCTTTTCAGTTCTCATATTTATTTCTCTTTAATATACGTTTTCTTGCGCCCCAGTCTAGCAAAAAAATTAAGAAGTATGAGCGCCAATCTATTATTTGGTTTACGAAAATGGAAATGTGTGTATATAAGGAAATTTGAGTAGCTTATGGTTTCAAAAAGGCAGGGGAGGGGATCCGCTTGATAGTCCGAAAAAATATCTCTATTGACCAGTGTTATGTGGATAAATTAAAGCCCTTTCTGGAAAAAAACAACGGAAACTTAAGTGCAGCAATAAGGGATGCTATCGAAACTGCCTCTCTGGCTCTGGCTGGGAAAACGGGTAAAAACGGAGAAACAGATTCAAGTAAAGCTTCACAGAATGCAGAGTTCCGAAATAAATTAATTGAGGAAGAAGAATTTCTACTTGTTCACCACACCCTGCTTGAATGGCTTATTAAAAAAACTTCAGGGCTATTGATCGATGAATCAATTGTATATGAAATAATCAACCCTTATAAATTTAAAAGAATTCCTGATGTTGTCAGTTATATAAATGCGCTCAATGAGAAAATGGGCTGGAAAATTAAGGTTGATGCAGAGTGCGGTCAGGATCCAGAGCCCGAAACTGCAAACCTTACTCTCTCAAACGGTAATCCCTGCTTCAGGGAAATAATGGCTCATGGTCTGGCTCTTTATCTGGCAAAACAGATGAAACTGGATGTTCAGGGAGTGTTCTGCAGGTCAAACGTAACAAAAGTCTACTTTAAACGATTCGAATTTCTTGATTATCAAAAAGTCCCTAAAGGGCTTGAAGAACACTTCGGGTCAATGGAAGGCACTTTCCGGGAAATCCAGAGAAAACCGCAGTTCTGGAAAAATCTTGTCAAGATATACAGACAGCAGCACTACCAGCGGCTCAACATAAACAGAAAGACTTTTGAGGCTTTTGTTTCCGGGAATATCCCGTCTGTGGCTGACATGGTAAGAGATTTTGAATTGACTGTGGGCAAGCCTCCGGAAGCTTTCACTCTTGCCGAGCATATTATGATTTTCAAAGAACTTTACCTGACTGATGGCATAGGAAGTGATATTGAAATTTGCACGGAAAAGGGCCGGGAATATGTGAAACTTATTCATGATTATTCTGATAAAAAAGTCTGTGAATACCTTACAAAATATTATTCAAACATTTTCAGGTCAATTGGCTATCCTTTTACAGTCACTATCAGCCCCCACACGATCCTGTTCGAACTCGGGAAAGGCCTAAATTTCATCCCTATTTCTCCGGAATAAAGAATAGGAATCCTAATCGTCTTGATTTTCTAATTTCTTTCTCCATATGGATACATTCATATGTGGGAGTTTCCTATCCCTTTTCATGAGTGACGTAATTTTACTGTGGGATTGCCCTCTCCTTTTTGAAAAACTGTTTGTGGAATACGGGCTTGAATGCAGCCGGGCGCTCTCAACATCCCTTGGTACTCCTTATCTTCCTGCCTGCAAGGTTCTGGTCTTGCCGACCGGTTTTGCAAATAAGCAGTATACAAAAACAGGTACAGGGCTTGAACGCGGTAAACGTTCCCTTGAAAAATTTGTGACAAAAGGAGGGACCCTGCTCGTCTTCAGCCCTCTTGTCCCGGAATACGAATATGAATGGCTTCCTTTCTCTCTGAAGTACGTAATGGAAGAAAACTCATGCACACCTCACCCTGTGGGCGAACATGATGCCCAAAAACTTGTGGAAAATATCGTCGCTCCGGCAGGGTGTGACGGATACTTCTCAGAAACCGATGCTGATATCGTGCTCGAAGATGATAGGGGCAGACCCATCATGGTCGTAAAAGAAATTGGAGAAGGCATGATTGTTGCAACCACAATACATGAACTGCCTGCAGCCGGGTTCTTTGAGTGCAGGGTTGCGTGTACGAAAAAAGTGAAAGCCTGAAAAACCAGAAAATGAACCTAAGTAAAACTGGAGAATATATATAAAAACCAGAAAATGAACCTAAGTAAAACTGGAGAATAAACATAAAGAGAGCGTTCGGGAAAAATAGACAGCTACAGGCGGCAATGGCGTTGTTAACCCTCATTTAATCTTCTTTACATTTTTATCCTTTTTATACTGGTCCCTGAGTTTCTTTATCTCTTCTGCTTCATTTTTCAGTTTGATTACAAAGAAGCCGAAACAGGGTTTTGTGAACTGAAATATAATATCATTCCCTGAAAAACCAACAGGTGAAGTTGTGCCTATGAGGATGAGGCCTTTTACTTTGTACCCGCCAGGTACAAGGTATACATCCTCCGAATGCTTCTTTATAATGTTTTCACACTCTTTGAGAGTTGTGTTCTTCAGGAGAATCTCATAATCATATCCACTTAAACATACCATTTTTGTACCTTTTATGGTTTTTTCTTTAGATCAATCCAGAAAAATTCTGATAGCTGTCACTGCCTCAAATGGCCGCTAATTAAATCTGCAAGTTAAAATTATGCAGGGAATATTATATAGATAATTCATTTTGAAAAAAGGAAAATAGAGCTCGGTAGAAATCCTTAATTTAATCCAAATTACTTCTACAACCTTTTTGTTTATGTGTTCGGAATACTCGCAGGAATAAAGGTTCAGCCTGGAAGACTGAACAGCTTTAAGACTGATATCAACAAATTTAATATATAAATTGGTGATAACATGAGAATGGTTAAAATCCGATATTAGAAGGATTTAAACGAGGACCTGTGGGGAACATGGTTGAATAAAAAAGTTTTCTTGTTTTCAAGGATTTCCGTCGAATAACAATTGCAAAAGTTGAAATTAAGGATAACTCTATCCCTCCTTACAGATACTTATAGATAGAATAATCAGAGATGAAATGTATGACCGGCTTAAAAGTGCTCCTTATGATGGGATGTCCTGAGGTCCCAATTCAAACCAGCATTGCCCTGTATCTTTCCCATAAGCTAAATAAATCAGGATTTGACGTAACTGTTGCTGGGAATGATGCCGTAATCAAGCTTTTGAAAGTTTCCGATATCGACGGTTATTATGTAAAAAAAATGGTTAATCTCGATAAAACCTTAGAGGATATTATTGAGAAAAGATTAGATTTCGACATGTGCTTCGCTTTTATGCATAACGATTCCGGAATGACTTTTGCAACGACAATGAGCGCCATTTCTCAGGCCAAAATGTACTCCATTGTTTTTGGCAAGAACGCTGAGGCTCTAGCAGAAGCCATCGAGTTCGACGGTGAGAAAATAGTTGCAAAAGACGTTCATAATCCCATCCGGCTCAAGAACAAGCTGGATAAGGTGATGGAGGAATTAGCCAAATGAGCTGTATTGAGCAGATGAAATATGAGATCCTCCTGGAAAGGATAAGTTTCAAGGAGTCCAGAGAGTATATTGAGAAAAATTCGGATGAGGTTTACTATGTACCTCCAGGATACAAGATCTTCAAGGACTACTATATAATAGGAATACCGCCCATTGCTGTGGGGGCTAAAGGTAATTCTCTGATTTTTCCTTTTACAAAACCCTGTCATGGAAGTTTTGTTCTGAGTATAGAAAACGAGGACAGCATAAAAGAGATCAATCGGCTCAGAGAGACAGAGAAGGGAAAGGGAACGGCATCATTAAAGAAAGGCAAATCTTTTGAGAGCCCCAAGGCGTCCTCAGCCAGCTATCAGGATTTATGGAAAAATGAGACTTAAGAAGTTAGCCGCAATTAAAATCACATAAGAGAATTTCAACATAGGGGAAAAGAGTTTTACCCTTTCCTCTAAGTTGACTTTTAAAATCGAGTTTTATACCTTTTTACTCTATTACCAGGTCTCTTACCCTGATTCCGCTTTCCACGATTTTTCCTACGATTTTTCCGCCGGTAATCTCTGCAGCTTTTGCAGCATCTTTTTCCGGCAGGATAATCAGAAAGCCCATGCCCATATTGAAGGTCCTGTACATCTCAAGCTCTTCGACTCCACCCTCTTTCTGCAGGAATCTGAAAATCTCCTGGGGCTCGAGAGGATCGTAAAAGTCAAAGCCGAGTTTTGTCACCCTTCTCAGTTTCAGAAGCCCGCTGCCTGTTATATGTGCAAGCCCATGGACTTCACACGCCTTCAGGACATCAAGGATCTCAATATAAATTCTCGTTGGAACCAGGAGCTCGTCTCCTATTGTCTTTGAACTGTCATAGGGGCAGGGATCATGGTAAGAGTATCCGGCTTCTTCAACGATCTTCCTTACAAGAGTGTAACCGTTGCTGTGAACACCTGTACTGGGGATACCGACAATCACATCACCTACCCTGACTTTTCCTCCTTCAATAACCTGGTCTTTTTTGACAATTCCAAGGCATGTGCCTGCAAGGTCAAAGCCTTTAATTATATCGGGCAGGGTTGCGGTTTCTCCGCCTACAATGGACATCCTGGATATCTCAGCGCCTTTGAGCAGTCCCTCTCCTATCTGGGCGGCAAAGCCTTCTTCGTGCTTTTCCAGGGCAAGGTAGTCTACAAAGGCCACAGGTTCGGCTCCTATGGCCAGAAGGTCATTAACGTTCATTGCGATACAGTCTATTCCGACTGTGTTCCACCGCTGCATTTCGTTTGCAATAAGAACTTTTGAGCCTACCCCGTCCGTTGTCAGGGCAAGAGTATATTCTCCGAAATCCAGGAGCCCTGCATAGTGCCCTATTCCTGTGAGGGGAGCTCCGATGCCTTTTCGAACATAGCTGAGTTTTTCGATAAGGGTTTTGACGGTTTTTTCTTCCTTTGCAATATCCACGCCTGAATCCGCGTATGTTAAGTGCCTTTCGCTCATTTTTTGCCCCTCCCTGCTTGCTTTATAGCTGTTTTTCAATTCCGTTTCCATTATATAATTCGAATTCATCATGCAGGGTCTTGACTGCGGCAAATGCGTCATCTTCCCGCACCACGAAAGAGATATTATACTGAGAAGAGCCCTGGCTGATCATGATAATATTAATCATTGAATTCCCAAGCGCTCCGAAGACCCGCATTGCCACGCCTGGAGTCCCTGCCATACCCGCACCCACGACTGCAACTACGCAGACATTTCTGTCCGAAGTAATCTCTTTTACGATTTCGCGGTTGAACTCTTCATGGAGGGCTTTTAATGCTGGCTCCACATGTGCCTCACTGACCACGAAAGATATATTAGACTCGGAAGAGCCCTGGCTGATCATAACAACGTTAACGCCTGCCTTCGCAAGAGTTGTAAAGAGCCTTGCTACAGTCCCGACTGTTCCGGCCATTTCTGCGCCTGCAATATTAATGAGAGCCACGTTTTTGATCAGGCTTACGGCTTTTACAACATGCCTGCACTGGAACTTCTCCGCAACAACGAGCGTGCCAGGGAACTCCGGGTCAAAAGTATTTTTGACACGCACAGGAATGTGTTCGCGCATTGCAGGTTCAATCGTGCGCGGGTGGAGTACATTTGCCCCGAAGTAAGAGAGTTCCATGGCTTCAGCATAGGAAATTTGCGGGATAGTTTTTGCCTCTGGCACTATTCTCGGGTCAGTAGTCATGATCCCGTTCACTTCTTTCCAGAGCCAGATCTCATCGGCTTTCAGGGCCGCTCCCAGGATGGAAGCTGTGAAGTCAGACCCGCTTCTTCCCAGAGTGGTAATAATCCCGTCCTCATTTTCTCCTATAAATCCCGTGACCACGAGAATCTGGGGGCCGAGCCTGCACCCAAGCCTCTTTTCCACAAGTTCGTAGGTCTTTTCCAGGGGCCTGGCATTTCCGTAATCCGATGAGGTTATGATCCCTGCTTCTCCACCTGTGTATTCTGTTGACGCGATTCCAAGAGAACGGACAGCTCCTGACACAATCGGAGCAGCCAGGCGTTCTCCGTAAGAGGAAATGTAGTCAATGGACCTTGGAGTAAGCTCGCCCAGATAGCAGATTCCGATCAGGGCTTTTTCGAGCTCGTCAATGCGAAGGTCAAGAGTCTGGAGAACTTCTTTTACAACTGTGGGGTCATCAATGGCATCATTCACGGCTTCATGGTGTTTGTTTATAATTTCGGTTTTAAACTCTTTCACAAGGGCAACTTTGCCTTTTTTTGAGGCAAGGAATGCATTTTCCAGAAGCCCATCGGTTACTCCACCGAGCGCCGAGGTTACTACCACGATCTGGTTGCCTTCTTCATGATACCTTTTCAGAAGCTGGGCAACATGACGGATTTTTTTTCCGTCCCCAATGGAAGTTCCTCCAAATTTCATTACAATTTTCATGATCGGATCACGTTTTGGCATTAACTGGTTACTCTCACATCATTCTTCTTAAACTGTTAATTTTAATAATTTTAATTATTTTCAAAAATTATTCCGGATTGATATTCATTCTTATCCGGGAATATCTGCAGATTGCATCTCAATAAAATGGTTTCTTTTGTCGAGAAAGCTATATGTCGGCTCTTTCGCTACTTAATAATTTTATGCTGAGAACCTGTTCTGTATAGGATATGGATACTATATTATAATGTTTGTGTAAAAAGAGTGTAGAAATTAAGATCTCTGCATCAGCAGAAAAACCTGCTGGCAGATGCCCGATAAAATGCCGGTAATCGGTATCTGGTAGAAAGTAATATATTTTATTCCAGAGATGAAAGAGTAAAACAGTTGGAGATAGGTGAAGCAATGAAATACGCCGTACTTATAGGAGACGGAATGGCTGATTACCCGATAGAAAAACTGGGTGGCAAGACCATTCTCCAGGCAGCCCGAACCCCTGCCATGGATTATATCGCAGCTCACGGAAAAACCGGGCTTGCAAAGACCATACCTGATGGATTTTCTCCTGGAAGTGATATCGCAAATATGTCCATTCTCGGATACGATCCGGCAGTATATTACTCCGGGCGGGCTCCTCTGGAAGCTGCCAGTATGGGCGTGGCCCTTGCAGCCGATGATGTGGCTTTCAGATGCAATCTTATAACCATTGAACATGGGAGGATAAAAGATTACAGTGCAGGGCATATTAGCAGCGAGGAAGCCAAAATCCTCATTGAGACTCTTGATACGGAACTCAGTACTGACGAACTGAGCTTTTATCCGGGAATCAGCTACAGGCACCTGATGGTCGCCAGAAATAATCTGGGGGCTGAAACAGAATGTACTCCACCGCATGATATTACAGGAAAGAAAGCGGAGGAATACCTGCCGAGAGGAAAGGATGGGGATTTCTTTTCCGGATTAATCGAAGCATCTATGGTCGTTCTTGAACTGCATCCAGTTAACCTGAAAAGGATCGAGGAGGAGAAGAACCCGGCAAATTCAATCTGGGTCTGGGGTCAGGGTTATGCTCCAAAGTTTACGTCGTTTCGAGAACTGTATGGGAAAACCGGAGCAATTATCTCGGCAGTCGATCTTCTGAAAGGCATTGGAGTTTATGCAGGTCTGGACGTAATTGAGGTTCCGGGAGCAACCGGTTATCTGGATACCAATTATGAAGGAAAAGCCAGTGCCGCCATTGAGATCCTGAAAACCAGGGATCTTGTCTTTGTTCATGTGGAGGCTCCGGACGAAGCCGGACACGAAGGGAGCATTGACAAAAAGTTAAAGGCTGTAGAAGATTTCGATAGCCGAATAGTAGCTCCTATCCTTAAACATGCTGAAGCTTCAGATGAGCCCTTTACGATTCTCATACTGCCTGACCATCCGACTCCAATTTCCTTAAAAACCCATACACGGGACCCGATTCCTATTGCAGTCTACAGGACCGACAGAACAGATCCTGATGGAACAGAGGCTTTTGATGAGGAATCGGTTAAAAAAGGTTCTTTGGGTCTCGTAAAAGCTTCGGACCTTATAGGAATGCTTGTAAGGGATAAATAACTGCATTTTTCTGGTTCGCCATTTGATGCTCCTAGCTGTCCAGCTTCCTTTAAATTTCCCGGAAATCTCTCTGCTTTGGGTTTTCGGGGATTTCTTTTTTGTTATTCACGTTCTTTTTTGTGGCTACATTTTAGTAAAATTACCTAAGAAAATGTATATATCCTTTCTCAATATATTCATAGTAGCACTTCTATTTCTGTGTTATAATTTTACTTAAGGGGGGAATTTAAGATGAAATGGCCTGCTAAGAAATCATTTTCAGGACCTGCACACTGGGATCCGTTTGAAGAGATCAGAAGGACGCAGGAGCGCCTGAACCAGCTGTTTGAAGACTTCATGCCAATGGAACAATGGGGAGGCGGAAAGGTATACACTCCTGCCATTGACATTAAGGATGAAGAAGATAAGCTTGTGGTTACTACTGACCTGCCTGGCATCAATAAAGAGGATGTCGAAATTAACCTTAAAGAAGATATGCTTGAGATCAGTGCAAAGAGCGGGAAGGAAAAAGAAACCGAAGAGGAAGGATACCTGCGTCGGGAGAGGGCATATACTCGCTTTTATCGGGCAGTCCGCCTGCCTACAAGCGTTAAGGAAGAGGGAAGCACTGCAAAAATAGAAAACGGTGTCCTGACAATAACGCTTCCGAAAATGAAACTGGAAGAACCCTCAAAGAAAATACCTATCGAGTGATCGTTCGAGAGCAGAAATATAACTTTTGATGTAATGTCAGACTGCGGGAGAAACTCGCAGTCTTTTCTTTTTTGAATTCTTTTCTATTAAATTTCCGGGCTTATCCGGCTCAAACTTCGATTTCTTGAATCTTGTATTCGGATAATCAGTTGAGTATCTGTTGAACATCTTTAAACGTTCAATATAAAGAGTTCTCAACTTAAAGAGAGTTTTCAACTTTTATGACCTGATTCTGGTATTTGCCCTGGACGTATTCGGGTTATAATATTCGGAATCAGAGCACGGCTCCACATGAATTGAGAAGTGACCGTTTTTGCCGCAGATTTCCTTTAACCTGTTTTCGATCTGCGTTGAGATTTCATGTGCATCCACGATATTCAAATCCCGGTCAACCTCAATATGGACATCTGCTGCCATGGCATTCCCTATTTTTCGGGTTTTTAGCTCGTGGAAGCCTAAAACTCCTTCAGTGGAAATCAGAATCTCTTCAATACTTCTGTAGGTTTCCGAATCAAGTGACGTTTCCAGAAGCTCATTAAGGCTTTTATACGAGATCTCGAATGCCACCTTGAAGATAAAGAAACTCAATATAACCGCGGCTGCCGGGTCGAGTACCGCCCACTTACCTCCAAGAAGGATTGCGCCTCCTATCCCTATCATGGTTCCTATCGAAGAGAAGGCATCCGAACGATGTTCCCAGGCGTTTGCGATCAGTGCTTCACTCTTGAGTTTTCGGCCATGCACTATCGTGTAACGGTACAACCACTCTTTTAACACAATTGAGAGGATTGCCGCAACAAGAGCGATTTTGCTTGGCGCTGGCAGCATCTCTCCCTGGAAAAAAACAATGATTTTCTGAAGGCCGCCCCAGAAAATTCCAAAAGCTGCTGCAGCAAGCACAAGCCCTGTAAACGCTGCAGCTAAGGTCTCAATTTTTCCGTGTCCGTAATTGTGCGTACTGTCTCTCGGTTTTTTGGCAACTTTTAAACCCACAATTACCGCGATGTCGGTTATGAAATCGGACAGGGAATGAGCCGCATCAGCAACCATTGCCGAACTATTACCCAGAATCCCAGCCGCAAACTTAAAACCTGTCAATGAAAAGTTTAAAACCATCGAAACTTTTGTGACATAAGCTGCTTGAGAATACCTGGTATTCTCCTTCTCCTCTGAATCATAGAGGATATCTGTACTTTTACCATCAGTACCTTTCATAATTTCTCATATTATCTTGACTATTTGAATAGATTTGAGATATTATATTCTGATACATATTATTATATCATTAGACGTGAGCATATAAATTAGCGGTCAATAGATATAAAGATTATCTTTCATTGGTTAGGGAGTTTATCAGGCTCTATATTGTTTTTTACGAGCTGGTCACGGCTCTAATATCAAATCATAATTATAAAATTGGTAATACTCTTTCCGTGAAAGGTAATTCACTGCGAGTTTCTATAAAACACTATTATCCTTCACAGAAACCACGTAAATAAGGTATTTTCGGTTAGTTTTCTCTGTCAATCTACCCGTTGGTCTGACTATCCATTTTCCGGTTCTCGATTTTGTTTAATTTGCCATCTTATTGAAAAAGATCGGCTGTGGACATTCAACCGTAATGCGGAAAGATATATTTTATTTCCTTGAGTTTTTCTCCTTCCTCTTCTTCGATTTCATCAGGAAACTCTTTACTTTTCAGGGCTTCAGCCTTTGCAACTTCAGGGTGCTGCTTTAGAAATTCCATTGAATAAGCAGTAGTTCCCTTTGCTGACGATTGAAAGATCTCATCGATCTCTTTCCTGCTAAACTGTCCATGGTGAAGAAGAAGCTGAGTTACTTTTTGCCTGGTGGCTTGAGGTTCGTTTTCATAGTCCAGTGAGTAGTACAGTTTGCTTATGATAACTCTTAAACTCCAGGGTCTGCTTCGTTCATTGTCCTTTAACTCAAACAGGCTTTTATTCTTTATTTTTTGTATAATTTCATTCAGCTCGTACTGGCTCGTGTTTAACACCCCTATGGAATTTGGTTTGCAGGCAGATAAAAGCTTTTAAATCTGCCCTGAAGTTAGTACTGGAAAATAGGGTAAGATGAAAAATAAAGTAAACTGGAAAATAGGGTAAGATGAAAAATAAAGTAAACTGGAAAATAAAGTAAATCGGAAAATAGGTGAAAGGTGCGGCATCAGGAAATTGTTCTCATCATCTTTTGCTCAGTCGGGGTAACTTTCATCATCGCCGCAAAGTCCAGTATATCGGTGGTCTTATTTATGGTTACTGCCTTTACTGCTGCAAATTATTCATCTACGGAATTATCCCGCATTTAAAAAGATCAAACCCGATCGCTCTATATTTATTGATTTCAAAGACTTTTGAGGAACACGCTTGAAATTCGAAGCCATAGCCGTTGAAAATATTCCCCTTATACATCCCGGGGATGACCTGCCCTCAATTATCTATATGAATATCGAACTTCAGGACAGGGACATTGTTATCGTTGCCTCGACCGTTGTTGCTAAAGCTGAAGGGGAGACCTTCAGGCTCGAAGATATCACTCCAGGGAAGACGGCACTTGAGATCGCAGCCCGGAGCGGAAAAGATGCCAGATTTATCCAGGCTGTACTTTCCAGGAGCAGGGAAGTCCTTGTAGAGAGGCCTTTTATGCTTGTGACAACTCTTGCAGGACATACCTGTGTAAACGCAGGAGTAGACGAGTCAAATATCGAAGATGGATTTTTGCTTTACCCTCCGGAAAATCCGGATATCAGTGCTTCAAGGCTCGGGAAAGAGCTTGAAATGCTCAGCGGGAAAAAATTAAGTGTCATTGTTACGGATACAAACGGGAGGGCTTTCAAGATCGGACAAACCGGTGCCGCCATAGGAATTTACAAAATAAAACCTGTAAAGCGCTGGATTGGGGAAAAAGACCTGTTCGGAAAAATCCTTGAGATTACGGAAGAGGCAGTTGCCGATGAACTTGCAGGTGCCGCAAATCTTCTGATGGGGGAAGGGGCAGGTGGAATTCCTGCGGTTGTGATCCGCGGGCTTGATCACTACTGTGAAGAAGATATTTCTATAAAAGAAACTTACCGCCCTGAAGAACAGGACATTATTAAAAAAGGGCTTCGCTGCCTGCAAAAAAAGAGTTGAATTAAAGAAGATATGAGCTTCAGAACACGGGTATTGGTTTAAAAACGAGATCTCCGAAACTTCTATTTTAAGGAATTTTGCGAATATGGGATGGTTCAATCCTTCCTAAAAAATAATCTCCCCCAACTTTAAGTGGAACTTCCAACTTTAAGTGGAACTTAATAGTATTACGAGCGGATCATGGTTAGAATCATTTTGAACCTTTCCATTGCATGGAGTGCGTGTGGGTAGCTGGCAGGCATTATGATCATGTCCCCCTTCTCTAGAACATTTTTATTGCCAGAAATAGTGATTTCTGCCTTTCCATCGATTACCTGAACCATGGCATCGAAGGGGGCAGTGTGTTCGCTCAGTCCTTCTCCTTTGTCGAAGGCAAATATGGTCACGGTTCCCGTGCCTTTACGGATAATTTCTCTGCTTACAACGGCTCCGTTTTGATATTCAACCAAATCTTCTACTCTTAGTGTCCTGGCTTTTAATTCTTCAGACATTATTCCACCTCTTATCCCTGTTCCATAAATTCATATAGCTTATCCAAGTACCGGACGGAGTCTTGCGTGGATGAAATGTAGTCACGTTCAGCTTCTATATCGCTTATTTCATATTCAGTTTTGGATATAGTATACTCAAAACGTGTTTTTAAGTCTTCTTGCATAAAGAAATCATAAAATTAATTATATCATTTGAATTCTCTTATAGAGCGCTTCTCTGCAAGGGTAAGTGCAGGACATCTGTTAAATCCGGCAGGTTTATATTTTGCCGTAAGTTCCGCTTTTCAGTTCAAAAGGTATATATTCCACTTCCACACCTGCATCCCTGAAAAAGTTAAGCGAATCCGTATCAGGATAGGGAGTTGCATATACAACTCTTTTGATATTTGAGTTGATAATCATTTTCGTGCAGAGAATACAGGGCTGGTGTGTACAATAGATGGTTGCCCCTGATATGCTCACTCCATGGATTGCGGCCTGGATAATGGCGTTCTGTTCCGCATGCACTGCCCTGCACTTTTCGTGCCTGGTGCCTGAAGGGATCTTCTCCAGATCTCTGATACACCCGATTTCAAGGCAGTGTTCCATGCCGCTGGGTGCCCCGTTGTATCCGGTTGAGAGAATACGTTTATCCCGGACGATCACAGCCCCGACATTGTTTCGGAGGCAGGTAGCCCGTTTGCCTACCACGAAGGCGATTTCAAGGAAATATTCGTCAAGGGAAGGTCTATCTGTCATTATTTTTAATGAACAGTAAGAGGTATATATAGCTGTGACGTTAGAACTTGTACCATTTTTAAGAGTTAATTTTAAGTGGAATGAATTAACGGTGTATAGAGAAGAATTACCTTTCGAGGAAGAATTGATATATTCTGTGAGAATAAAGAATTAAAAAAGAATTAACTTATTTACAATATTTATTTACTTATATTATTTTCGAGGAAGAATTGATATATTCTGTGAGAATACAGGATTAAAAAAGAATTAACTTATTTATAATATTGATTTACGTATATTATTGATTTACGTATATTATTGATCTATCCAGGACATTATCCTCCAGAACCTTAATCTGAATTGGATTCAGAGTAAGTTCATAATTCTCAAACAAATCTAATTTATAATCTCATTATAAATCTCGATGTTTCTGAATTACACATCTGAATTACACATCCGGATTACACATCCGGATGTGAAAAGTTGTTCGGATAAGTTCGATAAAAAAATAAATAGATGCATGCATCGGAGTATTAAATTATGGCAACAGGTTTGACCGAACTTTTAGATAATTTCGTGAAAAATCACGATAATCGCCAGTTGCTGGCAATTCCTCTTGCAGTACTCGCAGTTTCTTTAGTAGTACTGCTGGTTTCCTTTGTAAGCAGCGGGTCGCCGGTAATCCTGGGAATGGAATTTCAGGGTGGTACCCAGATTTCGGTAGAAACGACTGACTCTCCTGCTGTGCTTGAAAATATATATTCTTCTTACCCCATCACAGATGCCCGGCAGACCGGAAGTAGGGTTATCATGCAGTTCGGGGTCATGGACGATGAGCAGCAGCGTCAGCTTGAAAAGGATGTTATGAGCCGCTATTCGAATGTGGAGATCAGGCAGGTCGGGCCCATCTACGGCAAGGAGCTGCAGGTACAGGCTCTTCAGGCCCTTGTCATTTCTTTTATAGGGATGGCAATTGTGGTATTTCTGCTCTTCCGGAGTTTCATACCTTCCTTTGCAGTGATACTTTCTGCCTTTTCGGACATCATAATTGCAGCTGCTTTCATGAGAGTTGCAGGGATAGAGCTTTCCCTGGGAACACTTGCCGCTCTGCTTATGCTTATCGGTTATTCTGTGGATAGTGACATTTTGCTCACAAATAGGGTAATTAAACGCCGAGGCGCGGTAGAAGTAAAGGTCTCCCGGGCTATGCAGACAGGTATTACCATGACCACCACAACCCTTGCAGCGCTTGCGGTCATGTACATAGTCTCGACTTTCTCCTATCTGATCATTCCCTCATTCACACAGATTACTCTGCTTTCGCAGATCTCAATCGTGTTGATTGCAGGGCTTTTTGCAGATATTATGAATACCTGGCTCCTGAATACGGGAATTCTACGATGGTATGTGATGAAACCCGAATTCAGAGGGAGGTATAACAGATGAGCGATAAAAAAAGCCTTTTTAAAAATGTAAGGGTCATTATCTTCACTCTGATCCTTCTTGGCTCTATAGTTGCTATCCACCCGGGTTATACTGCCGGAGAAGGGGTAACTTCGAACCTGAACTTCGGGCTTGACCTGGAAGGCGGGTCCTGGCTCCAGATCAAACTGGAGGGAGCGCTTGCCCAGATAGATGCAGATTCCGGAAAGCTGGTCAGCGGAATTGTCGAGCCTATAATAGGGGCTCCTATTGAGATCACAAAAAATGGCCTTGACGTCGGCGGCTCTGCCGATAAATCTATCACGTTTACGACATCCGCTCCGGTCAGTGCCTCCCAACTTGAGTCTCTGGGCACGGTAAGTGTGGACAAGCTGAGTGGGAACACAACTCAGGTAACTATCTCCTCTACCAGTAAAGAGGCTCTCATCCAGGCTTACCTCTCAAAAGCCCTTGATGCAGAAATAGTTCCCATGAGTATTCCGGACGGAATGATCTACGAAATCAGGACTGCAGTCACTGAAGAACAGCTTGAGACTCTACTGGAAAAGGTTGGAGGTTCGATCCACAAGAATGAAGATGGGACTTCAACTTACAAAGAAGGAGTCAGCAGTGAAACCAGAGACCTGACAAGGGACATTCTTAATGATAAGCTCAATTCTATGGGTCTGAAAGATATTCCTGTCAGGACTGTAGGGGACGACTATATTCTGATTGATTTTGCAGGTATTGACCTGGCAACTGCCAAGGAAATTGCCGAAAAACCGGGAAAGTTTGAGATCCGGATCCAGACCACCGGGAATGAAACTGAACATGTAATTTACGGGGATTCCATCGTAGGTGTCGGAATTCCAAGCTTCCACGATGAACAGTGGCACACTCCCTTTACCCTAAATGAAGAAGGGGCCCGGACACTCCAGAAAGTTGCACTCGAAACCGGGGCAATTGACAACCCGGACGCCCATTATATGATGATGTACCTGGATGAAGTTGAGATTTATGGAGCTCCTTTGAGTCCGTCTGCCGCTTCCAAACTGCGAGAAGGCCCTATATATTCCTGGGAAGCTTCCACAGGCACTGATGAAGCTGCCAAAGCCGAAGCGGCTGCACTTCAGGTTCATCTCAGGGCAGGGGCTCTTCCAGTCAATGTAGAGCTTGTAGGCTCAGGACATGTGGACGCAGGTCTCGGATCGCAGTTCAAAACCGCATCCATGATTACAGGCCTGATATCCCTGATTGCAGTAGCAGCCGTGGTTTTCTTCAGGTACAGGAGACGTGAAATCCTAATACCCATGGTCGGGACTTCCACCAGTGAAGTTATTATGATCCTTGGAGTTGCATCACTTATAGGCTGGCAGCTTGACCTGGCATCTATTGCAGGTATTATTGCTGCAATAGGTACCGGGATTGACCACCTTGTAATCATCACAGATGAGGTGCTTTACGAAGGCAAACTTCCTCCAACGAAGGTTTTCGTTTCCCGGATAGGAAAAGCTTTCTCCATTATCTTTGGAGCGGCTGCCACAACGGTTATTGCAATGGCTCCCCTGGTCGTAATGGGCTTTGGCTCTTTGAAGGGCTTTGCAATTACCACTATCATTGGTGTCTTCATAGGTGTGGTTATTGCAAGACCTGTTTACGGTGTAGTAATCAAGGAACTTCTTCATGTAGATGAAAGTGAAAACGTAGGTATGACTGAGTAAGTCTTGAGGGAAAAAGAAAAATAAAGTTCCATGATATTGATTGGTGTTCAAAAGCTAAAAACAAGGTGGAATCAATGCAGGATCTCTGGACTTTGAAATACAGGGCAGGTACCCTGGAAGAAATGCTTGGAAACAAACATGCCATAACCACGCTTTCCGAACTGGCAAAGTCAGGGACCCTGCCTCACCTCATTTTATACGGCCCTGTAAATTCCGGAAAAACGACAGCTGCCCTTGCCCTTGCCAGGCAGCTCTATGGCAGTACATGGAAAAACAATTTTGCATATTTCAATGCTTCGGATTTTTTTGACCAGGGGAAGCGCTATCTTGTCCGGGATAAGCGTTTTGTGCGTTTTCTGGGTACCGACGACCCTAAGAAAATCTATAAAAGTGTAATCGACATCTTTAAGGAAATTATCAATGAGTATTCTGGAATGGCTTCAATTGACGCCGATTACAAGTTAATCTACATCGATAATGCCGAGTCCCTGAGTTCAGACGCACAACACGCTCTCAGGCGAATTATGGAAAAGTACAGTGCAACATGCAGGTTTATCCTTTCAACCACCAAACCTTCCAAACTTATCGCTCCGCTCCGCTCAAGGGGCCTTCAAATTTTTTTCACATATGTTCCTGACTCTCTTCTGAAAGCCTATCTTGGGAAAATTGGCTGTGCTGAAAATTTGAAATTTTCGGAGGGTGCATTTGATGCGATCCTTTATTTTGCGAAAGGGAATGTTGCAAGAGCTGTCCATACTCTGCAGATTGTTTCCTTGCTGGCAAATGGTGCGGTCATTACTGAAGAGATGGTATATCAAGCTACTATGAAAGGCAGGGATGAAACTATGGATAAACTGCTTTATGCGGCTCTTGCAGGGGATTTTTTCCAAGGGAGGCAGCTTATCGACGAGATGATAGTTGAAAAAGGGCTGTTAGGGGTTGAGATTCTTGAAGGGCTTTCCGAAGCCCTCGCAGACTCAGGGGAAACTGATGCATATATTGCTCGTCTTGTCGTGAAAATTTCCGAAACCGATGCTTGCCTTAAAGATGCTGCTAATGAGAGAATCCAGCTCGAAAAACTAATCTCTACTTTCTCTTAATTTTTTATACGTCTGAATCCTTCCTATCTTTTTTGATTTACTGCGCTTCTTAACTCTTTTATATAAATACTTCTATTTGGGGTTCTCTACAAATAAAAAAATATATATACTATATCCTTTTAAATGAAATTAACGCCATAAATTATATATATGATTAGCTTTTATCTTTTATTGTAAATAGGTCAGAAACTCAGGCTTCTCAGGAGTTAAGGGGCTCTGGTATACTTTCTAAGCAAGGTAAGGACCTGGATTTCAGGATACATCCGTAGTGATGTGCTTATACTTTCTGAAGATGGTTCAGAGCCTGGACTTCCTGGAGCAGAAGCCGGATTCGGGCCTTTTTGAAAAATCCACGAAAATACCTCCATTGCTCCCTGAATAACTCCCTCTTTTCAGGGAGATCATGCTCATAAGGCAGAATAGAATTATAACCTCCGTTTGAAAAAGGTAACATTCTGCCTGCATTTAAAAAAAATTGTCTGCCTGAAATTCTCCTTCAGGCAGGCATTCGATCAAACCTTTTTTTAATTTTTTTTCAATTTCTTTCAGTATTTGTAGTGCTTTACCGAGTGATAGAGAATCACAACGAAGAAAGCAATTATTACCAGCAAGAAACTGAAGAAACCTACCGGGTCCCAGACAAAGCCTATCCCTGCCCCTCCTTCTCCCCAGGAAACTAATACAGCTCCCTGGAGCACTGTGGGAATAACCACACAGGCAAAGGCCAGCACGAAGATAAACACAATATCAAAGACCTCTGTAATGGTGCTCTTTTCTGTCATTGTTCTTCTGCCTCCTCAGTCGTAGTATTTGAACTCGAACATATGGTTTTTGATGGACTCTCTCACACTCAGGCATCCGATTGTCTCAATTACAATGATCAGGCCTACGAAAATCACGTAGAGGTAGAAGAAGTTTCCAGCAATCTCCCACGTTTCGGCAAGGATCTTGTATATTATAAATCCTTCCACGCTTACCAGCAGGGCAAGCATGCCTACAACGAGAACTGTATCTCCGTTAAGTTTGCGATGATATTTGCTTTTCATTGCCTGGTTATTCGTCTCCAATGCCCCTCGCCTCCTTTCCTATACTTGCATTTTCCGAGCCCACGGGTAAGGGCCAGCCCATTTCAGTCCAGTTGTTTTCTATGTTTGAACTCTTGTGCCTGTGGCTGAAATAGAAGTATGCAATGCCGTAGAACACAAAGGCGAAGATCAGGTTATACTTGTAGCCCCAGAACAGCGTTGAAAGAATCGTAATTGCGATTGCAATTGCAAAGTAAGCAATATACGGCTGAAGAGGACCCACAAAAGGCCTGACCCTGCTTGTGGTCTGCGGGAAGAGGTTCCTGAAGCGGATCAGGGAGAATGGAATTAACACATAGCAGAGCAGTCCCGAAATAATGGAGAAGGTAATAACCTGGTCCAGGAAACCACTGAATGCAAAGCCGATTGCAACAGGCACCGTGAAGATCACAGCCCTGTATGGAGTGTTATATCTTGGGTGCACTGCCGAAAACCAGGAAGACACGTAATTGTCTCTGGAGAGGGCAAACCAGGAGCGTGAGGAGTCACAGACGCAACCGTTTGCACTGGCAACGCAGGTCAGGAAGGTCCCGAGCCCGAGCAGGGCAACAAAGATAAAAATACCACTGTTCTGTGCAGCCTCAAAGAGCGGATACACGGAAACTCCGAGCAGATCCGCAGGGATCAACACTGCACAAAGGTACAGGGTCATTGCTGCTCCTATGAGCAGGGTGATCATTCCGGCTTGCTGGCCTAGAGGTACTGCTCTTGAAGGATGCTTGCACTCTTCAGCGCACATCGCCGCCCCTTCTATTCCAAGATAGAACCACGGCCCGAACTGCAAGGCAGCAAAGAGGCCTATCATGCCGTTTGGCAGAGCTCCCTGCAAAAGGTATTCAGGGTGGATATTAACTGTTCCGAAGGCAGTTGCGAAGAAGAAGACCACTATTGCAATGAAAGCTATCATGGTCAGGACAAAATTCAGAGTTAAAGCCGCAACAACGCCCCGATAATTAATGAAGGTTAAAAGTGCAATGACAAGCAGTGTCACAGGAAAAACCTGTAGCTCCGGGAAGATGCTCTGTGCAATGAATGCGACAACAATGGCATCTGCCGCTTCAAGGGCAATATATTCCATATAGACTGCAAGCCCTACACTGGCAGCTGCCCCGGGACCGATAAATAATCTTGCCCAGTCGTAGGGTCCTCCTGCAAGTTTGGTTGCTGATCCAAGTTCACTGGCGCAGAGAGAGATTATGACATACATGGTTCCTGCAACCAGCATGGCAAGCAGGGAACCCAGAACTCCTCCTTTTGCAACGGTAAAGTTCCAGCCCATATATTCACCGACCAGCACGATGCCGACTCCGAGAGCCCATACATGGAAAGGCCTTAGAGTTTTCACTAAGCTGGAAGACTCATGTTCAGACATGCCATCTCAACCCCTTCTTTTTGAAACCTTACTGGCATCCAATAAGACCCAGCCCATCAATCCGAAAGCCAGGAGATATATCAGTCCGTTTATTAAAGTCCAGATATCCATTTTAATATCCCCATTTTTTATATATCCTGAATTTTTATATACGTTCACCTATATGTGAAAAATTTCCGCAGAATTCGCAAGATATATTTATAATAGTTTCGCCTGAGTTTTTTCAAAAAAAATTAGCCAGCGAGTATACTCGCTGGCCTCGGTTCCTTCAATATAAACTTCAGGCTTTGGACTTTCGACTTAGAATACAAGTCCCAGGTCTTCGAGCTTCTTCCTTGCTCCGTCGTAGACCTGCATGTATTCGTCAGTTGGGGTTACTGTCTTTACGTTGTAACACTCCTGGAAAGTCTTTCCTGCAGGGGCGCTTGCGTAATTCTTCTCGTAGAGGGCTACAAGCTTATCGAGAATCACGTTTATCTCTGAGATTTCCACACCTGCAGTTGCCCTTGCCACTTCTCCCATCATCCTGGCTTCCATACCTGTGGTCTTGTCGGTTACGACACCTTTTGCGGCTGCGACACCTGAGAGGATTTCTCTGCCTGATGCCGTGTCAGTGATGGACTGGGCTGAAGCCTCGAGGAGGCACATCTCAGTACAGGGACCCGCACATGGGTAGTACTGGTTTCCTGAGAGAATGTCTGTGAACTCGGAAATTGTTGCACATGCCCAGCCTGCAATTATGAGAGTTTCTCTGGTATTGGTTGATCCCCAGCGGATGTGGACAGGACCGTCAAGGTGCCAGCTTGCGCTGCTCATGACAATGGAGTTGATGTGGGTTGCAATGTCAACGATTGTGGTTTCCTCAATTCCTCCAGCATATCCTCCGAAAATCGGCATCTGCTCGTCCATAATGATATCGCTGTTTCCTTTGTAGTGGGCGATAACTGCGATTGCATCGAGGTCAATCTTGAGCTCATTTAGCTGGGAGACTTCGTGGCTGTCCGAGCTTATCTGGCCGCCAACGCAGTCAGAGGATATATTTCCCTGAGCAGACAGGGAAGTCTCCGGGCCCTATATGCCCATGCCCGGGCGGCCTGCCATTGCGCATGCCTGCTTAATCAGGCGGGTTTCGGTCTTTGCGGCAAGAACTTCATAGGGGCTGCCGGGTATAGGGGGTTTCCCGCGGACTGAGGTCATGACACCGTCTACAATCGTGTCGACTTCCTTTTCCAGAGCATAGCTCATGTGAACAGGCATAAACACATCTTCGGAAATCGGAGAACCTGTAGGACCGCCCTGGACGATGGGCTTTCTCTTGTCCCCGACACTTCTCTTCCTGACATTTACTGCCTCTCTGCCTGTACCGAGGGTGAATTCTTTCTGGACATTGTTGAGTGCGTCCCAGATTTCAGCTTCAGTGTACTTTACGATCCTGTGAGTGTCGGTACAGTAGATACCGCAGTCAAGGAGCATCTCGAATCCTGCCTTGAAGAGTTTTTCCATCATGTCCTTGTCCGTAGGAACAAACTCTCCTTTGAAGTCAAGCCCGTACTTCTGCTTGAGCTCCATTGACTTCATTGGGATCTTCATAAGGTCCCAGTCATCCTGGGTGCACTTCTCTCCTACTTTTGCCCTGTCGTAGAAGTCATAGCAGTCAAATGATTTTCTAAACGTCATCGTCTTTTGCCTCCCAGGATTATTTCATAACTTCGAGTGCTACTTTTGCAGCCTCGGCAGCGTTTTCTGCAGTTGCATCAGCTCCGATTTCCTCGATCCATTTATCGGATACAGGAGCTCCTCCGAACATGCACTTTACACTGTCCCTGAGGTTTTCTTCCTTGAGCCTGTCCATAAGGTCTTTCTGGCCGAGCATGGAGGTGGTCATGAGAGCTGAGCCAACGAGAAGAATCTTTTCGCCCTTGTGCTTTGCGGCTTCTTCTACAACGGTTTCGTTAAGGACGTCAACCCCAAGGTCAAGAATCTGGAATCCGTTTGCTCCGAGCATCGTGGTAACAAGCCTGTGCCCGATGTCGTGAATATCCCCTTCTGCAACAAAAGTGATTGCAAGTCCTATTTCGTCTCCTTCCTTCTTGTTCTTTGCAATTTCGGGAGTGAGGACTTCCATTGCATTGCTCATTGCTTTTCCGGACATCATAATCTGGGGCAGAAAAATCTCGGCGGCTTCGAACTTGTCACCGATAATTTTCATTCCAACGGAAAGACCCTTGGAAATGATATCGAGAGGTGGAATTCCTGCAGCCAGGGCATCCTTGGCTAACTGTGCAGTGCCTGCGACGTTCTGATTTACGATCGCATCGCGTAACTTGTCAAAAATCTCTTGGTTTGCCATTTTTGTAAACCTCCACTGAGACGTGCTGTTCTGTGCAGTATTGTTGGGCAGTACAATGTCTCTAGACAACCGACTTCTCGCAAAGGTTTGAATGTGCAATCATTTATACCCAAGCTCCGCTAGCTAAAAAAAGCATCTGCATGGGGTTCTCATTCATGGTCCATATCCCCGCTGCCTGATATCTCAGCCATTAGGCACGAGGAAATGCCTTTACGGTTTTTCTAATTGTCTATAGCCGAAATTATCCACTACCATTTGCCATTTCTTACCCGAGCAAAGTTCGGGTTTTTTGTGAATAATTTCTTCTCTCCTGACATTATTACCGGGGAATTTATTTGCTGGAAACTGTAAATTTGTTTATTTTCCCAGTTGAATTAATTACTCATATCCCAAATTTCCCAACAGTATACCTGCTGGAACTGCCTGGAATTGTACTGAACATCAGATCCAATTCCTGAAATAAATATTGAAAATTATACTATATAAATGAATAGTATATTTGTTTCTTATATACCCGCAGGAAATTTTAGATGAAAATTCTTTAGAACTTTAGGACTAATAATTTAGTTTTTTTGCCTTTTTTCCTTAAAAGTCTTGTATCCGGGTATAAATGCAAAAGATATAATTATGGGTGTCTTAAGCTGTGGCGGTTGAATCCACTACATGGAGTCTCCTACCTTAAAACAGAGGCACTAGAAAGAGTTTTAAAGGAATACCATTAAATACTAAATTTGGTTCTGTTTGCCAGGACAGACCATTTCTCCGGGAAAATAACAGGTCTTTAGAGCCAGAAAAACTCCTGTTCAAGGCTGTTTTTTCCAGGGAAACTGTATAAAAATAAAACCGGCTTCAGGGCCGGCACTTCGTTTTCTTCCTGGTTTGGTAATTCTCAGCACTGTGTTCAGTACTTGTGGTTGATGGCGCACTCGACCATCTTCTGAAGGTTGGCAGTCGGGGTCATGCTGACAATTCCGCAGCCAGCAGTGAGCAACCCAACGCCTGCATCGAGTACCTTCTTTGAAGCTTCCTCAATGGTTTCGGGGGTTCCGTTCCAGAGTACTGCTACAGGGTCAAGGTTTCCGACAATGATTGCATTTTTCACATTGCCGATTGCGGTTGCGATGTCTACCCGCTGGTCCACACTGATCCCGTTTACGCCGGTCCGGTCCATAATTCCAAGGCCATTGGTTGTGTTTCCGCAAATGTGAAGAACTGTAGCCACATCGAGTTCCTTCATTGCGTCAATGATCTTTTTCTGGTAGGGAAGGGCATATTTCTCATAGAATTCCCCGCCGATCAGCTCATAGCTTGCAGTCGGGTCAATAATGGCTATGGTGTCTGCTCCGTTCTCAACCATTGCTTTTGCGTATGCTACATTGAAATCCGAGCAGAAGTCCAGAAGTGCAGGGACAACGTCTTCCCCTGTGAAAAGGTTTCCGAACCAGGCATCTCCGTTTATATGCTGGGCAAGAGAGAAAGGACCTATCATGGACCCTATAACCGGGAGTTCTTTTCCGTATTTTTCGGAAAGGATCTTGATGGCTTCAAGGATCAATCCAACTCTGCCTTCTTTCAGGTTGTAATCCTTTATTTTGTCCAGGTCTTCCAGGTTCTTGACAACATGCTTGATTACGGAGGGCTGCTGCTTCAGGTCGCCGGCCTTTATTCCGCAGCCAAAGAGTTCGGCTTCAGCTGTGATGTCAAAGGGGACTCTCACGGCTTCAAAGCCAATTACGGTGTGTCCTGCTTCTGCAAGGGTTGCCATTTTTTTTGCGTCTGCATGGGCTTCGGGCCAGTAGGCTCCGCACGCTTCCATCTGTTCTACAGTTGCGGTCTGGGTGAAACAGACTGCGGGCATTCTGTCCACTGGCTGTTTCCTTAATGCACGGTATAATCTTTCTTTTGGTGTGTATTCTGTCATCTATAATCCCTCTCTAAGTTCTATAGACAGCCGTAATTTCAAAAATTCATACTATAAATACATATGTATTTATATTCTTTAATTAAAAATTATGTTATAAAAAGTTATCAATTGAACAGCCGGAATAAGCTGAAAAATTATTTAAAACAAGTAAATTTGTTTTATCCGCTTCTGCCGGACATAAAACTTAAAATCTGGTAATTTGCGACTTTAACTCGGTTTTATCAATCATCGAGAGCTAAAATGGGTTGCTGCCTGCATATTAAGGAACACAAAAAGAAATATTTTTATTATTGTCTGGACTTTGACAAATGCAGCCAGTTGACTGTGGGATCGTAGCAGTAGCGTCAATATTATCTGCTGACAAACTTCTGGAATTATTTAAAGAATGCATCATCAAAGCATCTCATTTAAAGAATGTATCATCAAAGCATCTCATTTAAAGAATGGATTCTCAAAGTATCTAAAGGCATGTCTTAAAATTCAAATCAATTCTACAATTGGTAATTGGAAACGCTTAGTTTAGAATAAGATCATAAATTTTTCTGAAAATCGGGTACATATGACCTTATGTTATCTAAATTTCTGATGGACTCCACCTAATTCTTTATTTCAAATTATGAATTCTATCCCGTTTATGTGATTCATTTTAATTTTAAGACACGCTCTAAGAGAACTTCGACAAATCTCCAATCCGGATTGATCTCATATTTTCTGTGCTCTCAGTAACAACTTTTTCGTTTCAGATGCTAAAAGGGCTCAGGTAATTCGCTATAAACTCAGGTAATCAGGTATAATTAAAGAAAGGGACCTATATGAGCCAGTATCCACGATGGTATTATGATGAATTTAAACAAATCGGGGTAGATTATACAGATCTCGAAGAAGTACATGCCTATGATTTACGTATGCAGAAGTTGAGAGATACTGAAATTGAGGCTAACCGTATTCGAGAGCTTCTCGGAATAAAGAATACGGATTCGATCCTTGAAATCGGGACCGGAACAGGAGAACTGGCACTCAAGCTTTCAGGGCACTGCAAAAAGGTTGTAGCTGTCGATGTTTCGAAAACTATGAGAGATTTTGCAAAAATGAAGGCCGAAAGCCAGAAGAAAACAAATATACAATTTTATAGTGCCGGCTTTTTAACATATGAAAACTATGATGAACCGTTTGATGTTATTGTCACTCAGCTGGCTTTACACCACCTTCCAGACTACTGGAAAATGATGGCTCTGAGAAGAATCTATGGGATGTTGAAGGAAGGCGGAAAATTCTATTTGCGTGATGTTGTGTTCCCTTCGATGATTCAGGATTATGACAGCTATTTTAATGAAATTATAACTGACCTGAAGAAATCCGCAGGAGACGAAATTGCTGAAGAAACGGAAATCCACATAAGAGAAGAATTTTCAACGCTGGATTGGATTATGGAAGGTCTTCTAAAAAGTACTGGATTTTCTATTGAATCTGTTAAATATGATGGGTTTATGGCAAGTTACCTTTGTAAAAAATGATGTATTATGGCGAATAACAAATTTGAAGAACAGATGTAACTTGATAACCAGCTATCAATATTTTATAGCCAGCCATTAGTAATAGTTTATATAATTAATAAGTTCTAAAATTATTATATTCTTTTTCCTCTTGCTGTCGAATTAGAAATTACAAAATTACAATTACAATCGTCATATCCCATTTTTTCCGGGGCAGTCTATGATGCCGGACGCCTCGACACGATGTACACTTCCGGAGGACCTAAAAAATGTATGGAATAGCACTTGATCTGGGTACCAGCGGTTTTCGAACCCAGCTTATTGACCTTGAAACGAATAAGACCTTAAAAACAGTCATAACCATGGGTCATCCTCTGCCAGGAGGAAATGTTATAGACCACCTGGAATTTGCAATCACAACAGGTGAGGATGTGGCTCATGCGGTAATTATCGAAACCATCAGGAGGATGTTCCTGAAATTCAATATTGACCTTTCCCTTGTAGAAAGGCTCGCAGTCTGTGGAAACCCTATTCAGCTATCCCTCTTCCAGAATATCGAAATAAGAGACCTCGCATACGCCGGAGAAAACAAGCAGAAAATGCTTGGGGTCCAGAATGTAAAGAGAGACGCCCGCGTGTTTCCTGCCTCAGAGATTTTTGGCGATGAAGACCTGCCGAACTGTGAGGTTATTGTGCCGCCTGCAATCAAGCACGAAATAGGGGCAGATGCCCTGGCAATGATGCTTGAAACCGATTTTCTTATCCAGACCGAACCTTCGCTTGTCACAGACTACGGGACAAATGCCGAAATGGCCCTGAAAGTCGGGGATAGAATCATCACGGCAAGCGCTGCAGCAGGACCTGCTATTGAAGGGCAGGGAATAAGTTGCGGAATGCTTGCAAGCCCGGGCGCGATCTGCGATGTGAAACCTGAAGGACAATACTGGAAAATTATGGTTCTTGATAAGGAGATGGAAAAACAGGACGCTTACCTGATCCATCCGGTTACAGGTGAGATAAAAGAGGCCTACGGATGCGGGGCAGTAGGAATTACCGGAACAGGGGTAATCTCAGCTTTTTCTCTGGCACTTAGAAGTGGGCTGATTGAAAAATCTCCTAAACTTCCGAATGGAAAGCTGATTCTGGGCCCTGGAATTGAGATCACTGAGAAGGATGTGGAGGAAGCAGGAAAAGCTATCGGGGCAATCCGGGCTGCGCATATGACTCTGATCATTGAATCCGGGATTAAGTACGAAGATCTGGAATATGCGTATATGTCAGGAGCTTCCGGAGCCTATGTGGATGCTGAAGATGCCCGCAGGCTCGGAGCTGCGCCAGGTTATGCAAAAAAAATCGTCCAGTTCGGAAACACCTCCCTCGCTCTTGCGCGGGAACTCGTGCTGGACAGGTCCAGGCTGGATTACGTGATAAAAATTGCAAAAAGAATCACTGCCGACCACCTCATGATGGCAACCAGTGAAACGTTTAATAACTTCTACCTCTGCGAACTCTCCTACTGGACCCAGGGCATGCCCCTTGAAATGTACGACCAGATGCTTGAACTCTACGGCCTGCCTCCCTTCCCGAAAACACTGGAACATGCCAGCATCGAAAAACGAGTCAGTAAAGACATAGAACAAGTAGGGCCCGGTGGGCTTTCCATCCTCAAAGAAATAGGCATAATCCTCGAAGTCCCTGTAGACAAGTGCGTCTACTGCCAGAAATGCGTAAAAGAATGCCCCGAAGACGCTCTTGAAATTGTCGAAATAGACGGCAGAAGAATCGCAAAATACGACAGCCAGAAATGCCTTGGAACAAGCTGCCGTCGCTGTGTCAGCATATGCCCCGAAAATGCCATCGATATCACAAAACTAAAAATCACAGCGAAATAAATTATAGTGGGAGTCTAGATTCCCACCCTTTTTCTTATTATTTCACTTTTTCTTCATTCGGCGTTCTTGAGAGCAAAGCACGATTCTACGTCATAGTTAGTCCGCTTGAGCGAGCGAAATGAAATCCTCTATCTATAAATTAGCCCTCTTGAGCGCAGCGAAAGGGCCTCGTGCTGCGATTGCAGCGCAACGCAAGCCCATCTGCTGAGCGAAACTCGGCAACTCTGTTTAGAGGACAGAATACAGCATTGATGCCGTTCCTATCCCCAGGGGTTCCATTACAAGCTGCACGTTATATTTTATTCGAAGCTCCTCGGAAATTGCGCAGGGAATCCCGGGTGTGGAAATCACGCAATTCTCCGAAATTACAGCTTCCGGAATCGTATTTGCACATGGGGTTGCCTCGAAAATCATGGAAAACTTTCTGGTGTTAGAGGGGTCGAAAGGGGTAATTCCGAGATTGGAGGCCGTTTTCTCGAGGAGTGCCCTATCAGCATCGTATCCGTAAACCTTGAACCCTTTATTCACAAAATGTGCCGCTCCGGGAAAACCTACCTTCCCGAGCCCTACAACAAGTACGTCCTTTGATTCGGCTTTCAGGTGCCTGGAGACGATTTCAGCATAGATTATTCCTGTACAGGGCTGGTTGTTAGCTATTTTTCCATTTTTGAGGTTATGGGCAAGGAAGGTGTTGTCATCTGCCATAAGTATGATTTCTGCTCCATTCCGCACAGCCTCGTAATAGCCGCTAACATCGGGCATATCCGTAACAAAACTGTCAAACCCGAAATACTGCGTAATTGCATGCAGGGAAGCCGAGAAGTTTCCTATAATTCCATTTCCTGAAGTTACAGGCACAATACCTACTTTTTCAGAGCAGGGAGAAGTGCCGTACAGGGCGTTGCAGACTCCTTTTATGTCAAGCCCTGTTACCCTCCGGACGGCAGAATCAGCTTCCTGAAGTTGTCTATTAATGTTTTTCAAGTCTTCTGGGGTTAAAAGTGCCATTTTTATCTCCATTTCCTGTTTTTGGAAAAGCTTTATTCTCTAAATCCTTATCCTTTATACAGAGGCTCCGAAACGGTCCTTCAGAACCGAAAGCCCTTTTAATTTTCTCGTCTCGGCTTCTTCCCTGTTCTTGCCCCAGAAAACCAGGGTGAATACCGGGTTTTCTCCTTTGCAAAGTAAAATTTCAATGCCGGGTTCTTCATAGTACTTTCCGTAATCGTTTCCCATGGAAAGTACCTGCTCTCCCACAGGAACAAGGGTCCCGTTTTCTCCAAGCATGAGGTGCTCGTAAATGCAATATTTATTTTCGGGAAGGGTTTTTATTTCCCCAACCCCGTCGGCGAAGGCGCAGAAAAGGAGTTCTATCAGGTTAATCCCTGAAGAGTGATAAACGACTGTTGGGGTCTGGCTTGGGAAACGAGCGTCTATTTCGATTACTTTGAGCCCTTTCGGGCCGGAAATCACTTCTACGTCCATAATCCCTTTTAAGGAGAGATTTGCTGCAAGAGAATGGGATATCTGCCTGAAGGAAGGGTCAGGAGGGAGAGGAGTTACCATATGGCAATCATAAGTTTCGTCTATATGGATCAGGGTTTCTTTTACTACAGCAAAGTGGCTTCCGTCTCCTATGACTTCTAAAGAGATTACTTTCCCTTCTACATACTCCTCAATCAGCATGCCAGGTTCAAGATCTCTGAGCTCTTCTTCATCGTAAATGATCCTGGCTCCTACACTGCTGCTTTCGCAGGGGGGTTTCACAAAATAAGGCGGCTCCAGGGGGTTGTCCTGCGGGGTCGGGACTCCTATGGATGCAAAATAATCTTTTGATTTTTTCTTGTCCCTGCTGATCCCGTAAGCTTCAAAATCGAAAAGTACCGGGCAGGAGAATTTGTCTTTTATACAACTCAGAAACTCAATACATTCAAGGTTCTCATTTACAGGGAGTAAGGCATCAATACTTTTTGAGAGCTCAAGGAGCTTTTCAGGTTCTTTTATTACGTCAAAGCAGTGAAATTCATCCGCGTAATTTCGGGTAAGGGCCTGCGGATCTTTGTCTACCAGAACCACTTTCATTCCGGCTTTTTTAGAAAGATACGCAGCTTCGAAGCCCTGGAGCTTCCCGCCTACAAGACAGATCGTTTTCAATCTAGCACCCCAGGACTGCCTCAAACTCAGATTGCTGTGCAGGCTCCATCCCAATGCTTTCAAGCCTTTTTATTACGCTTTTTATGTCCCTGTCCCGTTCTTTAAGATCACGGTCGTAATTTGCAACGCCTTCCAATCGGGAATCGGGGGGAAGAATAGATGTAACAATATTTGCCCCGACATTTAAGCGGTAAACCATGCCGTCAATACCCTCAAGGTCAAGGGAGGCAGGGATCAGGCATTTCGGGAACATTAACCTGAGAACAGATATGATTTTCAGTTCCGAGAGATTTGACTTTCCCCTGAAACCTTCAAGCGGGGTTCCTTCCTGGGGCAGGAAGGTCATGACTCTGACCATCTCAGGGTCGTTTGTTTTCATTCCTCTTAAGGACAGAATGGTAGATTCAATGTCGTTTCCGACTCCGGTGAGAATTCCGTCTTCTACACAATATCCTTGCTCCTTAGCAAAAAGGCGTGCATTGACACGTCCATTGAAAGACTGTCCAACCCTGAGTTTCCGGTAGAGTTCGATGTCATACGTTTCCTGGTAAAGGGCGAAGAAGTTTGCTCCTTTTTTCCTGGCTTTGAGAAGAGTTGCGTTATCCATCACGCCTGGGGAAATCATTATCGGAAGCCCAAGTTCCTCTTTTACCATCTGGACAAGCTCAACGAAGCGGTCCGGGTCTTCATAGTAATAGGGGTCTTCTCCCATGGTCAGGTCAATCATATGAAAACCTGCTCCTTTTAAGGCTTTACAGGTTTCTTTTATCTCTTCTCTGGTCAGGCGGTAACGGTTAATCTCATTTCTACAGTTATAGTAACAAAAAGCGCACTGATTTTTACAGTAAGTAGAGAAATAAATGAAACAGTTAAGAAATACCCTGTTGCCAAAATAGTAATTTCTTACCCTTCGCGCTGCGTAATAAAGTTTTTCAAGCTCTTCTTCGGATTCAAGGGAGAGAAGAGCCCTCAGGTCATCGTCAGATAATTGAAAGCCTTCAATGACTTTTTCCCCTAACCTGTCAAGTTCGTCAAGTGCCATTTTTTGGATCAAAATTTCACCCTCTCATAGATTTCCTGATATTTATTCCGGCCTCATTCGGGCAGGATTGCTATTTTTAATCCCTTTATTCTGTCTGTTTTGCCGTTCTGTTTTTGCCGTTCTGTTTTTGCCATTCTGTTTTTGCCATTCTGTTTTTGCCATTCTGTTTTTGCCATTCTGTTTTTGCCATTCTGTTTTTGCCATTCTGTTTTTGCCGATATAATATCTTTAATACGTTTTGCATTACTCCACATTATTCTAAACGGATTTTCCAGCTCAGAGGCTGGTCGAAATCCCGTTATAGTAAGATTCGGACCTTGCCGCCCTCTTGATATTCTTAAAATCGTGCATAACCTTCAGCAGGCGTTCAAGCCCGAAACCTGCGCCTATCCAGGGTTTGTCAATGCCCCATTCCCGGTCCAGGGGTATTGGCCCGACAACTGCCGACGAAAGTTCCAGATTCCCGTGCATTACATCAAGGGTGTCCCCATAGACCATACAGGAATCTCCTACGATTTCAAAATCGATTTTCAGGTAGTCCAGGAATTCCCTGATAAGGGCTTCGAGATTTTCCCGGGTGCAGCCCGAACCCATCTGACAGAAATTTAACATGGTAAATTCTTCCAGGTGTTCTTTGCCCTCAGACTCTTTCCGGTAACAGGGCCCAATTTCAAAGATTTTTATCGGATCAGGCAGAACCCTATCCAGTTTCCGCAGGTAATTATAGAGGTTTGGGGCAAGCATTGGCCTTAAGCAGAAATTCTTATCTACCCTGAAGACCTGTTTTGAAAGCTCCGTATCGCTGTCAATGCCCATTCTCTCGATATATTCTGCCGGAATAAGGATAGGAGACTTGATTTCCAGAAAACCCCTGTCCACGAAAAATTTCGTAATATCGCGTTCGAGTTTTCCGAGATAGTTTTCCCGCTCGTCTGCATAGATCCGCTGCAAATCTTCTTTTCTTCTGGCAAGTAATTCTGATTCAAGTTTCCTGAAAGGCGTTGCCTTATTCAGAGAAATTTCATCATCCGGACTTAAGAGAGTCTCAAGCCTATCAACCTGGCTCCGTGTAAGTGCAGGAACAGGTGGTTCCGGAACAGGTACTGATACAGGAGCAGGTGAAGATGCAGCTGATTTTGCAGCCGAAGGTGCGGATGCGGCATGCTCACCGGTGCCTGTGCAGATCCCGGATTTTCTAGAGGTTTTGGAGCCCTTGAGACTGATTTTGGCATGGCTTTCCTGACATTCGGATCAGAAACTACCTTAACTTTCACGCTGCTTTTGTTTTCGCTTGTTTTTGTGAGGAAGTTGGTGATGTCCTCGTCTGAAATCCTGCAATGCCTGCAGGTTTTTCTATACTTGTGATGCCTGAGTGCCCTGGCTGTCCTGCAGCTCCTGGAGTTGTTCACAACAAGCTGGTCTCCGCACGCCATTTCAATGTATATTTTCCTCTTTGAGACCTCATGATACTTGATTTTGTGGAGAATGCCGGTCCTGGACATCCAGAGCCCGGTTGCGGATATTAGAACATCTAATGGTTTTTTATCCATAGTGTCACCCCTGGTGAATTAAAAGCCCGGATGATTTCCAAGAAATAGTATTTCAGAATCCCGGCTTACTGAATATAAGCACGGAGTCAGCAGTTTACTGACAGTTACCCGGAAAATAAAAATGATTCCAAACAACAGAAACAATTTATAGGTTCTGGAAAAACCCTCCAGATTCTATAAAAATTTCAGTGGAATGTTATGTATGCGCCATTCCGGGATTCAGAAATATGGCGGAAACCCCGGGAATCTAACCCGGCTGAACGGATTTAGAGTCCATTCGATCTACATGATCAGGTTTCCTCCTAGGCAAAACAGATTGAACAAAGTGTTTTGTTTCCTGTATAGTGATCTTAATTTGTGATATAAAATAATATTGTTTAATATATATGTTTATTGGTGAAATTTCTTTAGTATATATGTTTATTGGTAAAATTCTGAAAAAAATCGAATTTTTATTTATATTTTTTGGAAGATCGTTCAAACTAGCTGTTTCAAAAAATAAAAGAAATAAACGAAATAAGAGTACGAAAAAAAGAGGGGAATGGATCGAAGAAGTATTTTTTTCCCTGTTCAGGTTTCTTTATAAAGCCCCAGAGTACTCAGAGCCAGCGCAGTAGCATTTATATCATCTTCTTTATTTCCCCAGGCTCCGCTTTTGCGGACATTTTCAAGGAGCCAGTGGACTGAATCTTCAATTTCTTCTTTAAAGCCTGCAAGAAGCAGGGCCTGGATTGCCAGGTTGCCTGTAGAAATATATCCCCAGCCTCCATCCTGCCCTCTTTTTGAAAGGATCCATTCGGCTTTTTCCCGGATAAAGGCCTCGAAATCTTTGCTTTTTGCCAGATTTTCCTGTTTTTTAAGCGCCATAATGATCAGAGACGTAGTGCCAACCTGCTCCCAGGCAGGACAATAATGTTCATATAACCACTGGCATCCGCTTCTGTCCTGAGTTCCCATATCCGCAAGAGCTCCCAGGGCATAGGCTGTATCGTAAACGTCATCGTTCCAGGAATTTCCGCTTTTTCTGGTAAGCAGCCATTTCCCTGACGCCATAAATACAATTCCTTCAGTTGAAAGGGCTGAGCAGGCCCTGGCAGTATCCCGGATTGAAAAATTCCAGGAACCGTCGTTTTCCTGTTTAAGAATCAGGCGAGTTATGTATGGATTCGGAAGTCTCCAGAGGGCATGTGCCGATAATGTACTCGAAAGTTCCTTTACGGACTGAATTTGCCGGGCAGAGAGCCATTCAAAACCTTTTTTCACGATATCGAGTTCCAGGTTGCTTAACATTTCACTGTGCTTTTCAGATTCCATATATTAAAACCTGACCGAACACCCGACCTCAGGGTTTGCTGTCTTCGGTAATTGTTTTTTCGGAAGTTGACGCTTTATTTTTTCTCCCCTTTTCCCGGGCAGGTTATCTCGGAGGAAGCCTCTTTGCCAGTTCTGCATCAATTTCTGTCAGGGTATTTTTGTTTTCCACCCTGATCGTTTATGTGATCAAAGAGTTTCATCGCATGGATATTCTCTTCTTCAACCTGGACTCTAAACCAGTGAGCAACGCCCGAAAGTTGTATCTAATCTGACGATTGTATTCTACAATCCTTTTTTCAGGGGCAGGGTGCACGCACAACAAGGACCTCGGCTTTTGCATGCCTTACTACCTTTTCCGTGACTCCTCCGAGCAGGAACCTGTCAACACCTGCTTTTCCCTGCGTCCCCATAACAATCATATCGATATCATTCTTTTCTGCAAAATTCAGAATTTCCTGAGCAGGATGCCCCTGTAGCAGGACAGCGTTTACAGGAACATCCGCCTCCTTTCCCATTTCCTCAATTTCCGCAACTGCTTCACTCCCCTCTTTTCCGAGTTCCCAGTCGTAACTTTCGGGCATAATAGGAGAACAGCAGGAAATGCCGGCAACGTAGACGGCATAGATCTCAGCTCCAGTCTTTTTCGCAATTTCAAGCCCTGAACAGGCTGCGCTTTTTGCGTTTTCCGAGCCATCGGTTGCGAGAAGGATTTTCCTGTAAGGTCTTCGTTTCATAAAGTATCCTCCTGATGCAGTTATCTTGCTTTCAAATCCCGGTTTTTCACTCTCCCTCTCCGGGTACGACACTGGCCGGAACTTTTTCACTCCTTTGACTACGACTGACGAACTTGGTAAATTTATACATTTCGCGTACGACAAGTACAGGGACTTTTGAATTCCTTAATACTTTTTCGGATACGTTTCCGAGCAAGAAACCTTGAACACCGCTTTTTCCAAGCGAGCCTACGACAATTATGTCAACTTTCTGCTTCTCTGCAAAATTCAGAATTTCTTTAGCCGCATTTCCTTTAAGCAGTATGGATTCAGCTTCTATTCCGGCAGATTTTGCATTTTCCTCCACATAAGATGTTGCTTCACGACCAGTTTTCTCAAGCTGATTGTACATATCTTTTGTCCACGGTTCATCCATCAGAATTGAGTCTAAAGAAGGTATATCGATAACATATGCGGCAGAGACCTTTGCCCCACTCCACCCCGCAATTTCTATCCCGAAATCCGCTGCGTTTTCAGCAGCCTTTGAGCCGTCAGTAGCTATCAGAATTTGTCGGTGTGGTTTTTCTTCTTTTAGTCCCCTGACAACCAGGACCGGGACTTTTGCATGCCTTACAACTTTTTCGGATACGCTTCCAAGCATGACACGCTTAATTCCGCTTTTTCCCAGCGACCCTACTATAATCATGTAAACGTTCGGGTCTTCTGCAAAATTCACAATTTCTTCAGCCGGATTTCCTTTGAGCACTATGGATTCAGCTTCCATTCCTGCAGCTTTTGCTTTTTCCTCAACATAAGAAGTCGCTTCATGCCCGATTTTCTCAAACTGTTCGACCTTTTTTGACAATCTCTCGTCCTTCGGAACTGAGCCATAAGAAGTTGTATCGATGACATACGCAGCATAGACCTTTGCCCCACTAAATCTCAAAGTTTCTATTCCGAAATCCGCTGCTTTTTCAGCAGCTTTTGAGCCGTCAGTAGCTATCAGAATTTTTCTTTGCGGTTTAAATTTCTCATTACTCTCTTCCATACTTACCCCTCATGTTCTGAATCTATTATCCCCGTATTCTGGATTTTCATCTTTTCACAGGCTCTTTGCACGTACGACAAGGACCGGGACCTTTGCATTCCTGACGACTTTTTCGGATACGCTGCCTATCAGGAAACGTTCAATATCTGTTTTTCCGAGCGAGCCTACTACAATCATATCAATATCCTGTTTTTCCGCAAAATTGAGGATCTTTTCTGCAGGGTGCCCTTCAAGAATCAGGGTTTCAGCCTCTACCCCTGCATCTTCAGCCGCGGTTTCAACATAAGAGACGGCTTCTCTACCCAGCTCCCTGAACTGGGCGTACATCACCTCTTCCCACCCTGGGTCTTTCGGCACCGAAAAATAAGCAAAAATATCAATAACATAGACTGCCTGGATTTTCGCCCCGCTGAGACGAGCGAGTTCAATTCCTGCATCTGCCGCGAATCTGGCGCTTTCAGAACCGTCGGTTGCGATCATAATTTTTCTATAGAACTTGCTCTCCATACCCTGACCCCTCGAATTTTATCCCATATCTGAATATCCATGTGTTCATATTAATAATTTTCATTCAATACTTCCTAATGAAAGGACGAAACACCTTCGGAAGCAAAAGAACATACACTTCAAAATATTGTTTTTAACTGGAGGGATGATATCACCTGGGAAAACCGGAAATCAGGTGTACCGCAATGGAACATAATAGGAGAACAGCAGGAGATGCAGGCAATGTAGATGGTATAGACCACATCTCCAGTCCTTTTTGCAATTTTAAGCTCTAAGAAAGCTGTGTTTTTTGAATTTTCAGAACCATCGGTTGAGAACAGGATTTTTGTAAAAATCTCTCCTATACTCCCCTCTTTATTTAAACCGTTTTAAGCTAATGCTTTAATTCAACGATCTCACTCTAACAGAATCCGATTGTTTCATTTATCTATTCAGGACTGATTATTCTTGTATCAACTTTTTCTCACTTTTATGTCGGTTTCGGACAACCAGGACCGGGATTTTTGCGTGTCTCATGACTTTTTCAGATACACTTCCCATTACAAGACGCTCATATCCGCCTTTTCCAAGCGATCCCATTATGATCATATCGATATTATTATCTTCTGCAAAAGTCACAATCTTTTCAGCCGGATTTCCTTTAAGCACCCTGGATTCAACTTCCATTCCCGCATCTTTTGCAATCTTCTCCACATAAGAGGTTGCTTCATGCCCTTCTTTCTCGTATTCTTCAAGCACACTGTTTGACCAGATTTGATCCAGCGGAACTGAGCGATAAGGTGTTGTTTCAATAACATATATGACATAGACCTTTGCCCCACTGCACCCAACCATTTCTACTCCGAAATCTGCTGCTTCTTTTGCGGTTTCTGAGCCGTCGATAGCGATCAAAATCTGTCTGCGTGGTTTAGATTTCATCTCAATAGTCTCTTCCATAACTACCCCTCATGTTCTGGATTTATTATCCCTATATTCCGGATTTTCATCCTTTTACAGGCTTGCTGTTTTTCTGGCACTTTCAGAGCCACATGCCGCGATTAGAATCTTTCTATAAGGCTTGCTCTCCATGCTCTGACCACCTCATTTTACTCCCTATCTGAATATCGATGTGTTCATATTAATAATTTTCATCCAATAATTTTCCAAGAAAAGGAAGAAGTGTTCATGAAGGCAAATAACATATACTTTCAGATATTATTAACACAGAGGAGGGCCGATCTTGAAAAAACTGGGAATTAAGCCAGTTCAAACCTTATTTTTAATGTTTTTTATTATCACCTTCGTTTTCGGAAGCGGCTGCGTCCGGAGTTTTGAAGAAGAAAGCTATTACAATATCATAGATATGGACATCTCGGCAGACCGTGTAGGAACTGCTTTCGTAGATCTCAATGTCACAACATACATTGAGAAAAACGAAGGACGCACAGCAAAAAACACTTCTCTTCTCCTTAAAGCGTATAGCAGGGAAAGCGGGCTGCTTGAAGTGCAGAAAGAGCTGGAACTCGGGGTTTTAGAAAAAGGAGAAACTAAAGCTGTAAGCCAGACCCTGAGCCTCCCTAAAACCGGAGGATACGATATTCGTTCCGTTATTTTTGAAGAAAATACCCAGAAGAGCAAGGGGGAAATCAATATTTACAACCTGGATTCTCTGCCTGCAGATGTGCAGGATATAGGGCTTGAGATTTCCGAAATGGACTTCAAGGTTCGGGAAGTAAAAAGCGGGAAAGTTCTCATTGAAAACGACATCTACCTGACAAATGAGGGGAAAGAAACAAGCCAGGACTTCCGCATGCTGATTAAAGTCCGCGAAATGGATGCCGGGCTTCTTGCAGATAAGGTCTGGGTCCAGACAGGAGCAATCAAGCCCCAGACAACAGTCATCCAGAGTGTCAATCTGACAATGCCTGACCAGTACAACTACGTTGTCGAAGTCCTGATCTGGAATAATGATACTATAGTCAAGCGTGGAGAAGACTACATCCACCTAAGCCCCACCGTTGAGGTTAAGAACAGAAATACCACTGAAGCTCGGAAGATCCAGACAAGCGAATTCGAAAACGTGGAGGATAATAGAATGGCACCGGAAGAGGGAGCTACAAAAGGAGAAAGTGCAACACCAGGATTCGGCCTGTTATTGTCTGCAGTCCTGCTCTGTTCGGCAGCAGTTCTCAGGAGGCGGTTTGGGTGAGTGAAGCAGCAGATATGAGGCCAGAAACAAAAGGGGAAAAACTGTCAGACATGGGGGAGAACTTTAAAAAAGGAGTTTTCCTCATTGCCATGTTGCTATCGTTTGTGGCTACCTTCCAGCTCTATTTTTCCATAGAGCAGATAATCGAGATGTGGTTCGAGTATCAGTATACCCCCATTTTCAGGGCAGTTTATAATTTCATTGTCCTGATTGTAAGCCTGTACATCATCAGGCTCTACATTGTAAGGCGTTGAAGGACTCCGCGAAAGGGTAAAGGAAATATGAGGTCGATTCGAGAAAATGAGATCGATTCAAGAAATATACTCGCCATGCTTTAGAATGTGGAACTTTTTGTCCTGAAATAAAGTTCGGTGCAGACAGCAGTTCCGAAAGATAAATGCCAGAGAGCATAATTGCAAAATGGTTTGGAGTGTTGTTAATAAGCCAGGAGTTCAAACTATGGCAAAGATTGCAAAAGCGTTTTACGTTTTAATAACGGAATTAATAAGATGAATGCTATTGACAAAAGCAGTTACGATCTGAAAAGAAAAACTCTTTTCGGCTTCGTTCAGCTTATTGTCATGTTGGGGCTATTCCTTTTTGCCCCTGCCTGGTCATTTAATTTCTGGCAGGCATGGGTTTATTTGATTATCTTTGTTGTGTCAACAGCGGTGATCACTATTTATTTGTGGAAAAAAGACCCGAAACTTTTGGAACGCAGGGTTAAGGCGGGACCTGAAGCTGAGAAAGAGAAAACTCAGAAGATCATACAACTGTTTGCTTCCATATGCTTTTTTGCCCTTCTCGTTATTCCGGCATTTGATCACCGTTCCAGGTGGTCGAATGTTCCGCTCTATATTGTTATTGTGGGAGACGTCCTTGTAGCTCTTGGATTTTTCCTCGTCTTTCTCGTTTTCAAAGAAAACACCTTTGCTGCTGCGACCATTGAAGTATTCCCCGATCAAAAAGTAATAACAACGGGACCTTATAGCATGGTCCGCCACCCTATGTACACAGGTGGTCTCATTATGCTTTCAGGCACTCCTCTTGCGCTCGGCTCGTGGTGGGGGCTGCTCATACTCGTTCCCCTCACACTGATCATAGTCTGGAGACTTCTTGATGAAGAAAAGTTTCTCTACAAAAACTTACCTGGTTATAAAGAATACTGTCAAAAAACTCGTTACAGGTTAATTCCGTTAATCTGGTAGGTATAGCCACGATTTTTTTAACTCACGCTAATAAAAAAGGTTTGAAGAGCCGAAACCGCTGATTTGAAGAGACCTTAAGTTTCAGGCCTCTTCAACCAGCTTTTTTATGGTTTCGAGCACAAGGATTGCATCTTGCCTTTTTACGTCAACTTCATTTTTGGTGCAGAACTCGAACAGGTTTTTTCCCTTCTCTTCCGGGATCAGGCCTTTTCTAGTCCCTTCTTTTACAAGCCCGAAATAGCTTCTGTCCTGATAATACGTGTTAATCGCAAGGTCCAGAAGGGCAGATTGCTCTTTTTCGCTTACAAGTCCTGATTCGAGCGCGGCTCTCAGGGTTTCCCTGATATTGACAAGGGGTACGGAAATAGGTTCGAAAGTATCAGGGTTTGTGCTTACGGCTACCTCATCATCGGATTCAATTACACCGTCCCTGTACCATTCGTAAACCTTTCCCACTCCTACCATCCCGTGGGTATCCAGTTCCGAGGCCCTGAGGGCTCCCATGCTGGCTCCCCCGACTACCTTTACTCCTGCATCAAGGGCGGACATGATCTCCCTGTGCCCTACAGCAGCCCGGTCAAAAAAGATCCCGTCTATTATTCCTATGACCTTATACCCTTTCTGGACGAATTTTTCAAGCTGGAATCTGCGTACAGGAGGCTGGTAGTTTGCCCTGAGGACTTTTTTTGCGTCCTCATGGCTGATGCTGTTACCTGTAAAGATTACCGCTCTTGCCTTCATCTTCTTTTCCACGGTTTTTCGTTTCGGTCTCTTGAAAAGTCTTTCTTCTTTCCGGAATTGATCCTTTTTCCTTTGCGGTCGCGGTCAATAGTGAAAAGCTCAAATCCGGGGATGATTACCCTGACAACCGGCACTGCGACTTCTTCCCTTGAGAGGTCTACTACCAGCACTCTTTCGGCAAGGCCATTGAGTTTTTCGAGTATCACGTCTATGTTTTCTGCCGGACTTCCCCTGGACAGATCCTGCACTTCAGAAAGGGATACTTTTTCTCCGTCTTCGAACCAGAACCAGTTCAGGCGCTTCATCCGGTCATATCCTACACTCCGGATAAAGCCTTCCCTGTCCGTATCTTCCCTTGCTCCCTGAATCTGGACTACCCGCGACTGGGCGGCTTCGGTTATGGCTCTGGCAACTGCAATTTCAGGTTTCAGGTGGGAGCCTGCCCCCATGACAAGGAGAGCCGGATCCTTCAATTTTACATCATCAGTTGCCGCAATTACTGTCGGAATCCCTGTGTCTGAGGGAACCAGCCATACCTTCAGTTCTATTCCTTCATCTTTGAACTTTCTGGCAAGTTCGTACAGGTACCCATCTTCTTCAGTCAGCACGATTTCCTTTCCCAGGTTGCGGGAAAACTGGGCCGTGCTGATCGCGTCCCTTTCTATGACCTCGAGCATCCCATGCAGAATGGCTTCCTCAATTACGTTTCCGGACGCCAGCCCATTGGTATTGCTCAGGAAAAGTTTTTGGCACTGTCCCGGCGAGTCATAGGGGTGGTAAACCGCATTGGCGCTTACGAAAACTTCTTCCCTGTTCATCAAATCGTACGCTCCAACCCATTCCATCAGGGATTGGGGAGTATAGGGCTGGGGCAGAAGCAGGGCTTTTGGGTCAAGCACGCTGCATTTTTCTATGGCGCCGGCATAGGATTCCACCAGTGCCGGGGCGGAAATGCTGCCTGAAATGTTTGAGTTCAGGCCCGGCCTTTCTGCAAGGCAACGCTCAAAACTCTCCATTATCGCCGAAATCCGGGCTCTCTGCTGGGTCGAGCCCTTGCCTGAGTAGATGCTGATCGCTCCCTTTGCGGCACTGGGGCGGATTGCCGAGAAAATAGGGATTCCCAGCCTGTCCAGGTTTGTAATGTCTGCAATTCGGGTAACACCTATCTTTTTTATCTGGTCTTTGGTGTTTTCCAGAGTTGTGGCTTCGTCATATACTCGCTGCGTACCTTCGAGATATGAGAGAGACCTGTCAATTTTTATTTCGGGCATAGTTAGAAACCTTCTCATCTCTTGTTATATATTTTGTTATTTTCCGGATATCGAATCTTTTCAGGGAAGTTTTGCATATTTTATTTAAGGGGCTTTTAGCAAGCGAAATATAAACAGAATCTTAACAGAATCTTAACGAATCTTAACAGAATAACGCTATATATTGAAGGGATCTATAATATGTAAGAGGGTTTATAAGGGGGTTTTGTCCGACGAATCTCAAAAAATTGTTTCTGGAAGAAAATGTAGGAGGCTTTGATCTCCTGTTCCGAACCACATTTGGAACACTTGCAATTATCGCGCTTTCAACGGGCCTTGTAAAAAGGTCTCCCTGGAAGTGGATTATTGCAGCGATTGCTTTTACGGGACTCTTTAGTTCAATCCTGAAACACTGCACTCCGTATTCCATTCTCGGGATCAGCACCGCAGAGAAAAAGAAAAGTCCGATTGAGGAAGCTTATTTTAAACAATACATTCGGAGATATTAATTCTCCGTATTTCATTTTCAGCAGATATTTAATATTTTTCGGTTCTGTTGATGAAGGATCAAAGAGGATTACGCTCGAAAATTATGACCATCATGATAACATCTGTAAGCACTGATCTATTATGCCTGTATTAATGCTGACTATTTATTTCTAACACTCTTCTTACGTTTGATATTGCTTTTCGATGAAATATCCTTCATTCCCATATGATGCAGGTGGATGAATCCAAAAAATGTTTGATCGACAGGAGAATATCATGAGCACCGCACACCCGCTGATGAACGCACTCATGAAGCCCCAAGGCAAGCGAAAAAGGATTTAAGATGAGCACCATGACCATTCAGCGAGATCAGATTATCCCTTATCGACAGCCTGTTAATGAAGTATTAACCGCGTTCGATACGGATGCACGGAGCGGCTTGAGCGAAGGGGAGGTGCGGGCGCGGCTCGACAGGTACGGCAAGAATGAATTAATGGCAGAGAAGCCCGTGCCTGCGTGGAGAAAATTCCTGGCGCAGTTTCAAGATGTGCTCGTTGTCCTGCTGCTTATCGCAACAATAATTTCGGCAGGACTGTGGCTGTATGAGCGCGATTCGGCATTACCTTACGAAGCGATTGCTATCTTCGCTGTCGTACTGCTCAATGCGATCATGGGCTATATTCAGCAGTCACGAGCGGAGGAAGCAATGGCTGCGCTGCGCCAGATGACGGCGGCACAAGCCAGTGTTATTCGGGACGGAACGCGGCAGAGCATTCCGGCAACTGAGGTCGTGCCCGGCGACATTATCATCATTGAAGAAGGCAACACTGTCCCGGCGGATGCTCGAGTGATTCAGTCAACTGTGCTTCAAACGGCCGAGGCGGCACTGACAGGCGAGAGCCTGCCGGTCTTGAAGGATAACCTGTCAATTGCAGAAGAGGTCGGGCTCGGCGACCGCGATAATATGATCTTTAGCGGCACTGTGGCTGTTTACGGGCACGGGCGTGCAGTGGTCACAGCAACTGGAATGCAGACCGAGATGGGACGCATTGCCGGGATGCTCAAAGAAACGCCGATAGAATCTACCCCGCTACAAAAGGAACTTCACCGCGTTGGTAAACTGCTAGGGAGCGTCGTTATCGTCATTGCCGTCGTGATAATCACAACGATCATCCTGGTCGAAGACGTGAGAGGTTTCTCAGCCCTTTTTGACGTGCTCATTTTAGGGGTGGCGCTTGCGGTCGCGGCGGTGCCGGAAAGCTTGCCTGCGGTGGTGACAGTCGTGCTCTCTCTCGGTGTGCAGCGCATGGCGCGGAAAAATGCCATTGTACGCCATCTCGCGGCTGTCGAAACTCTCGGCTCGGCGAATATCATCGCCTCTGATAAAACGGGCACGCTCACGAAGAACGAGATGACTGTACTTGCGGTCGTCACCGCTAGCGGGCGCGTCAATTTTGAAGGTACGGGTTATGCCCCCGAAGGTGATGTGCGCAGGGAGGGAGGAGGGAAGATTGATGGGGCGCTCCAGTTCGAGTTTGTACGTGCGCTTGCAGCCGCCGACCGCGCTAGCAACGCCGTGCTACATGAGCGCGATGGGCGCTGGGCGGTACATGGCGACCCGACCGAAGGAGCATTGATCGTCGCGGCGCGCAAAGCCGGCCTGGAAGCTGAGGCGCTCAATGCGCGGCTGGAACGCGTCGGAGAAGTGCCTTTCTCGTCGGAGCGCAAACTGATGAGCACGGTTCATAGTGATGCCGAGCAAGAGGAAAGGCTGCTCGCCTTCACCAAAGGTGCACCGGATGTATTGCTTGCCCGCTGTACACAGGAGCTTGTAGGAGACGAGATCAAACCCCTGACTGCGGAACGTAGCGCTGAAATTTTGAAGAGCAATGAAGAACTGGCCGGCGAAGCTCTACGAACACTCGCGGTCGCTTTCCGCACGCTGCCGAAGGACGCGTTTAAGCAGGAAGAGTTAGATGAGGATGTCGAGAAAGACCTCGTCTTCCTTGGATTGATCGGTATGATTGATCCGCCGCGCAGGGAAGCGAAGGATGCAGTTGCGCGCGCGATGGCCGCGGGTGTTCGCCCGATAATGATTACAGGCGATCATCCTAAAACTGCTACAGTCATTGCTGAAGAACTCGGCATTCCCACTGAAGGGCAGGCTGTTACGGGTACCGAGCTTGAGAAAATGTCTGAGGAAACGCTTGCCCAGACTGTTCAAAAAGTGTCGGTTTATGCGCGCGTCAATCCCGAACATAAACTTCGGATCGTGAAAGCGTTACAACGCGGAGGGGCGATTGTGGCGATGACGGGCGACGGGGTCAACGATGCGCCAGCTTTGAAAACTGCCGATATCGGAGTGGCGATGGGCATTACTGGAACGGATGTTTCCAAAGAAGCCTCCGACGTTGTGCTCGCGGACGACAATTTCGCGACCATTGTCGGGGCTGTCGAAGAAGGGCGCGCTATCTTTTCTAATATCCGTAAGTTCTTGCGATATCTGCTTTCCTCAAACCTTGGGGAAGTGATGATAATGTTTTTCGGCATTCTGCTGGCGGACGTGATAGGGCTGACTGCAGAAGGTGGAGCCGGGATAGTGCTGCCGTTGCTGGCGACTCAGATCCTGTGGATCAACCTTATCTCGGACGGCCCACCCGCACTCGCGCTCGGCGTTGACCCGGCGGATCCGGGACTAATGAAAGAACCGCCGCGCCCGCGGGAAGAAGGGGTGATCACCCGTAGCATGTGGGCTGGCAACCTCTTTACAGGTGTAATCATGGCAGCTGGGACACTGCTCATACTGGATGCCAGTCTACCGGGGGGTTTGATCGAAGGCTCAGGCAACCTGCGTTATGCGCAGACAATGGCCTTTACCACAGTGGTTTTCTTTTCGCTTTTCGTCGTTTTCAATGCGCGTTCGGATAAGCAGAGCGCATTCGCTGGATTGTTCTCAAACAAATGGCTGTGGGGAGCGGTCATGTTGTCTCTTTTGTTGCAGGTGGCGGTTGTTTACATCCCGTTTCTGCAACAGGCATTTTCGACCGTGAGCTTGAGCCCTGGCGATTGGCTACTCTGCGCAGCAGTGGCGAGTTCGGTGCTGTGGCTGCGCGAATTAAGCAAAATCGTCATACGTCGAGGGAGAACCGAATAAAAGGAGATCTCACGATGGTTACATTGCATTTTTTCAAAGAAAAGGGTGGATACTTTTATACCACCATCTTTTACTATAAATCCAGATAGTTTCATGTATTGACTAAAATCATCAATCACGAGGTGAGCTACGAAAAACTGTAAAGAAAGCTGTTCAGGAAAGGACCAGTTTCTTTCTACCCGGTTTCTTAACAGCATCGAGCTCTTTTGAACATTGAAGGCTGGTAGTCCCCCAGAACCGGAAAACGATTTTTTTATCCGTTAGCTGCTCCAATTTTCCACCGTTTGAGTTTGCCACTTTCTCCTCTTTACCAAGAAAGCTTAGAATCGTTCGACTTTTCCTGAAGTTTCCTGCTGTTCGGCATCGGTTATTAAGGGCGGTTTTCCTAGTTTCCAGACCAGCTAATAAAGAATTTTTTCAGTTTCTTCAGTTCTTTAACCATCTCTTTGAATTTATGAAGCTTCCGGACAATGTAAAATAAACTCTCAAAAGTTTTTTAAATGATGGGAAAGTTTACTGTTTTGACGAGAAAAGAGAAAATTTATCCCCTCCATGTTCTCTTTTCTTTTTCTCTTTTTTCCAGTTTTTCTATCCAAAATACACGTCGATGTTAAAAAACACCAGTAATAAGCTCACTAAACGACTTATATAAAGGACTTATATATTAGATGATATCAAAAACGTCTTGAGGGTTAGATACTAACATTTCTTTTTTATATACTAACCAGTAAAAGAGAGCTTTAATTTTACATCTCTAATCTGGAAAGCAGACAAGTTTAAAAAAGTGATAGATAGGGGAAACATTGCATGAATATTCATAGGCTGAGTATCTGAATTTTTTCACCGTAAATTTCTAAGATTTCCCACAGTTTCATGTTTTCATAAACTATTTATTTAATGGCAGGAAAAAGGTATCCTATAGGTGATGAAGTCCGCCTGGACTCTTCAGTCTAAACCGCTTACGCTGATGACTTCTACATTAATTATTGAGGTTTTAATGTGTATACTATTTTATTGGTAGGTATAGGCGGCTTTATAGGTGCTATCCTGAGATATACATTAGGTGGATGGATACAGAACGGCTTTGTTAATTTCCCGGTAGGTACACTAATCATAAACACTATTGGCAGTTTCTTTCTGGGCTTAATAATGTACCTTTCTGAATACCAGGGTTTCTTTAATGAGGAAACCAGGATATTTCTGACAATTGGCGTAATAGGAGCTTTTACAACATTATCAACATTTGGTTATGAATCCTTCAGATTACTTGATGACTCAAAATTAACACTATTGGCGATAAATTTAGTATCGACAGTATTATTGTCCATGCTGGCTGTATACTCAGGTAAGATTGTAGCTCTGAGCTTCAGCACTTATCTATTGAGGGGATGAGATGAAAACGGATCAAATGAGAGCTATTGAGGGGAGTCAAATGAAAAGGGAGTCTACAGCCATATTACTGAGAATATTTATAGGAGAGTCCGATCGGTACAAAGGCAAGCCATTATATATGCATATTGTTGAAATGCTAAAGGCGGAAGGTATAGCCGGAGCAACCGTTTTCAGGGGCATAACAGGTTTCGGAAAACACAGCTTTATTCATACAACTTCTATACTACGCTTATCAACTGATTTGCCAATACTTATTGAAGTCGCTGATCTTGAAGAGAATATTGATAAAATTAGACCAAAGTTAGACGAGATAATTAATCAGGGATTGATTACGGAAGAAAAAGTTAAAATCGTATTTTACGATAGTGATAAAAACAAATAAGGCATCCATTAACAATTAACTTTTATTCTTATTACCGGAACTTCCACCAGGGCTTACTTTCCGTATTCTCCGGAAGAAGCGCGAGATTTAACCTGCTGTTCTCCCGGATCAGCGTTTGAATGTGGACTGCCTGCTTATTCATATCCTTATTTAGCTTTTCTATCTGCTCATCCTTAGTATGCAGCCGATCATAAAGTGGAAACCGGTGTCATAGAGTTTCTAGAAGAAATACCTCATGCATGGATTTCGGTTTCTGCATATCATATGCGTTTTTGAATCTTGATATACCTTAGTACCTTCTTTTTCCTGTATGAGACTATTAGATAAGTTTATTATATTTGGTTACATAGATTAAAGTGTGACTTACTTACCTCCTGATTATGGATCTATCAGTAATATTCCTCTGGACATAGCCTTTAGGGATGCTATTTTCATCGGGATCTTTTGCATCATAATGTTCTTTATTTTGATCCTTGCTGTGCTTCGTGATATCCGGAAAGCACAGAGCAGTTAAATATCTTATCAAATGCATATATTTTCGTTTATTCCCTTTTAAAATGGCTTAAAGTAGCTTAGTTTCGGCATCCTTTCTCTGCGTTTGTTTATAAATATTTTTTTCAGACTTTCTCATTTTTATCCTTTCAATGTTAATTCTTTGAATTATCTGGTCATAAAACGCCTGATTTGAGTTTTTCTGTGATGAATGAACCGATAGATCTCAATAGCGTCGCAAAAGTATTCGCTTTTCGGATTTACTGCATCCATCTTTCTGATGTACTCTATCCATGTGAATTAACTGAATAGGCTTTGAGACTACTCTCTTGCTTTAAAAAAGAATTTATTTTTTTCGGATCAGGATATTTGATTCTTTTATTTTCAAATAATATTGAAATTATAATATATCTAATAAAATTAAAATCATAGGTATGTGGATATGCAGGCTGGAGAGAAGGGGATGGGTACTGATAGTTCTAAAATTCAAGTAGATGAGCCTTCCTTTCACGATAAAAACCATAATTCCGGAAGGGAAATGTCCGGAAACTCCCATGAATCGCACGAAATGAGTAGGGATAAGTCTGCCAGAGATATGCTGCATGAAGGTCATGCGGAAGATCCTGAACAGGATTCCGGAGAGAAGTCCCATCATGAGCAGCACGGAGAAGGAGAACAGCAGGATCATGGGCAGCACGAAGAAATGAATCCTCAAAATCAAGAGCCGCATGAGGAAATGAAACACGAGCAGCATGAAGAAATGAAACATGAGGGTCATGAAAAGCATGAGGGAATGCAGCATCAGGGTCATGAACCTTCAGGCGGGAAAGATCACGGCAATCATCATACCCACATGCTCGCAGATTTCAGGAAAAGATTCATTGTTTCTTTTATACTGACCTTCCCGGTTTTGCTGCTCTCCCCTACGATCCAGGATTTTTTTGGATTTGAACTCCGTTTTCAGGGCGCGGATTTCGTCACCTTTTTGCTGTCCTCTGCCGTTTATTTCTACGGCGGTTATCCTTTTCTTAAGGGGATAAAAGAAGAGCTTGCTGAAAAATCGCCTGGAATGATGACTCTGATAGCGGTTGCTATCAGTGTGGCTTATTTTTACAGCTCTGCTGTAGTTTTCGGGCTTCCCGGAGGGGTGTTCTTCTGGGAACTCGTGACCCTTATCGATGTAATGCTGCTCGGGCACTGGCTGGAGATGCGTTCCGTAATGGGAGCTTCAAGAGCTCTTGAGGAACTCGTAAAGATCATGCCGTCGGTTGCTCACCTGAAAAAAGACGGAGAAACTGTTGACGTAAATGTTGACCAGCTAAAAATCGGGGATAAGGTTCTGATCAAGCCAGGGGAAAAGGTGCCTGTTGACGGGACTGTTGTCGACGGAACGAGCAGCGTCAACGAATCAATGCTCACAGGAGAGTCGAAGCCTGTCACGAAAAAACCGGGAAATGAAGTTATCGGCGGTTCAATTAACGGAGAGGCAGCTTTTGTTGTGAAGGTAGAAAAAACCGGGAAGGATACCTATCTCAGCCAGGTTGTCGAACTCGTCAGGACTGCCCAGGAAAGCAAGTCAAAAACCCAGGATCTGGCAAACAGGGCTGCAATGTACCTTACGGTCATAGCCCTTACTGTCGGAACTCTCACTTTTGTCCTCTGGATTTTCTTCGGCCAGCAGCTTGTCTTTGCCCTGGAAAGGGCAGTTACTGTAATGGTTATTACCTGTCCGCATGCCCTTGGGCTTGCAATCCCGCTTGTTGTTGCAGTTTCAACTTCCATTGCCGCAAAATCCGGGCTTCTTATCAGGGACAGGCAGGCATTTGAGAGAGCACGCAACCTTCAGGCTCTCATTTTTGACAAAACAGGCACACTCACGGAAGGACGGTTCGGAGTCACGGATATAGTCTCTCTTTCAGGAGAGGAAATCGGAACCGGAGAGGAAAATAAAACAATCCTGAGCCTGGCAGCTTCCCTGGAAGCCAGTTCTGAACATCCTATTGCAACAGGCATTCTGGAAAGTGCGCGGGAAAAAGGACTGGAGACCCGACCAGTGGAAGAATTCAGTTCAATTCCCGGAAAGGGTGTACAGGGCCTGGTTGAAGGAAAAAAGTTTCTTGTCGTGAGTCCGGGTTATCTTGAAGAAAAGGGAATTACTCTCAAAGATGAAAAAATTGAAGAAATTAAAGAACAGGGAAAAACCGTTGTGTTCCTGCTTGAGGGAGAGAAAGTACTTGGAGCCCTTGCCCTTGCCGATATTATCCGGAAGGAGTCCAGGGAAGCAATCTCGAAGCTCAAAGGCATGGGAATAAAATGCCTCATGCTCACAGGGGATAATCGTTATGTGGCTGCCTGGGTAGCCAGAGAGCTGGAGCTTGACGATTACTTCGCAGAAGTTCTTCCTCATGAAAAGGCAGAAAAGGTCAAAGAAGTCCAGAAGCAGTACATCACAGGCATGGTCGGGGACGGAGTTAATGATGCACCTGCACTTGCCCAGGCTGATGTCGGGATAGCTATCGGTGCAGGTACGGATGTTGCAATCGAAACTGCTGATATAGTGCTGGTTAAAAACGATCCTGAGAGACGTTCTGAATATTATCGGGCTTTCCAGAAGGACTTACTCCAAGATGTATCAGAACCTTCTCTGGGCAACCGGGTACAACGTTTTTGCAATCCCTCTTGCAGCAGGGGTGCTCTATGGATACGGAATCTTACTGAGTCCTGCTATGGGTGCAGTTCTTATGAGCCTGAGTACCGTGATTGTAGCTATAAATGCAAGAACATTAAAGATGGGGTGATTTGATGCTGAGAATGATTCGCAAACTGGAAAAGATACTTGCTTTAGCCGCACTGGCTGTTGCAGGAATTCGATTTATTTCAAGACTTATAGGAAGGAAGGGTAAAAAATAAGCTGAAAAACCTTAAACTTGAGGATAAATTTCCTTGAATGGGTTCAGGAAGCCTTTATTCTTCCTGTCTTTTTATTATGTAATGGACACTTGACAACGATATGATTCGCTTTCCTGATTCAGTGTTTTAGTTCTTTCTCAAAAAGCCTGAGCCTGAAATTTAGCAAAAAAACGATGTAGATTACCAGGCCTGCAATCAAAAAAGCATTTCCTGCAAGCATTTCATATAAAAGACCGCCAAGGATCAGTCCTGCAATACTGGCAAGGCCCCCGAAACTGCTGGCAAACCCCTGCACCGTACCCTGGTATTCACTCCCTACAATTTTTGATAAAAGAGAGAGGAAGGAAGGCCACATAAGCCCGTCTCCAAGTGCGAAAAATCCTGTTGCAAGGTAGGTCAGGAAGAGGTTTCCAGGGATCAGCAGTAAAAAGTTCGTACCAAGCATCAAGCTTCCAAAGATTATAAGAGTTGCATCCGAATACCTTCTCGAAGCCTTCGGAAGCACGGTGCCCTGCACGATTATCAGCAGTGCGCTCAGAACCGTAAAGTAGACTCCCATCTGTGCAATGTTCCAGTCCAGGACTGCTATTGCGTGCAGTGGAAAAGCAGTGTAGAAGATGTTGAAACCAAGAAAGATCAAAAAATAGAGGCCGAGCATATAGGGAATATTAGGAAGTTTTGAAACTTCCCTGAAGGTAGGTTTTCTTGTTTCCCGTGTGGTTCTGCATTCCTTTAGCTCGTAGGCAAAGTTTTTTCGTACATTATCTGTATCGGCAGGCTCTTCAAGAGAGCACTCTTTGTTTTCCGGGATATAATATATAATAAGTAAGGTTCCGATAAGCGAAATTATTATTGCGCCCAGCACAGGAGCTGCGTCTCCATACTGTGTTACACTCAAAATCCCGGCAAGGGCAGGGCCAACTATAAACCCGAGATTTGAGGAAATCGACATCTTTCCGAAGTTCCGGTTCCTATCCCTTTCTGCGGTAATGTCCGCCAGATAGGCATTGGCTACAGACACGTTTCCTCCGGTCAGCCCGTCAAAAGCCCTGGCAAAAAAGAGCACTGCCAGGGGCAGGGTAAAGGCAAAAACTCCCAGGATTTTCGAATCGACTTTAAAGAGGGTTACGACCGGAAGAAAAAGAGCCCCAAGAAAGATAATCCATGAGAGCAGGGTCCCTAACTGGCTTAAAAACAGGATTTTCTTACGCCCGTAAATGTCAGACCACCTGCCCAGAATCGGGGCACCTATAAGCTGAAAGGCCGGATACATGGAACTTGCAAGCCCGTAGACGAAGGCATTGCCTCCCAGCCGGTTCACCAGAAACACCAGGAATGGGAGCACAATACTGAATCCGAGGGTTCCTATGAAGTTGACAGCAAGGAGAGGAAGGAGGGAAATACTTTCTCCTGCATGAAGATCGGGACTATTTCTCGGATTTTCGCTTTCCTGATCTTTCTTCATGTTTCCTCAAGATCTATTCCCTGAAGCTTTTTCCTGTAGATATTCAGGTTTCCCTCTCCCTTTTCCACAACCGGCATCTTCGGCTTTCAGATAAAGGTTTACTTCTTGATGACAGTTTGTTCTTTAATTTTCAGAATATCAGTCCAGGCTCGTTTCCCACACTTCGGACATTTCAGGTACTTCTTATTTACGACATCAGGGCCAAGGAAATCCTCCAGAGTTGAAACTTCGAAAACTTCGCCGCATGCAGGGCAGCGATAGGCAAAGTTTTTAGCATGCCATTCCGCAAGCAGGGCAACGCCCCCTCCAATGACCAGGAGCCAGAGATACCAGTAGCCTGGAAGCAGGAAAACCGATAATATGACAATTACTGCAACGAATGCGAGGAGTGCCAGAGCCGTTCCGTACCAATCTCTTTCCGTGACTTTCCAGTACCTGTTTCTGTTCATAGTCCACTTCTATTCCGGTTATTCTCTTTTCTTTTCCGACATTTTTGTGCTAGAAATTAGGATTCGCGGTTATTTAATGGTATTTTTCCCATTTTGTTTTCGGATATGGGCATGCAAAAAGCCCTGCTAAATCCGTCATATGCATGAAAAAAGCTGTCATGAGAAGGTAAAAGTGAGATAAAAGGAAAGTTGCCTGCGGTCTGGCGCAGGAGGGTTTGATTTGAGGTTAGATTTGTTAGCCAGCCTATCGAATTACCCGTAAAGTAAAAAGAAAAGTAAAAAGATTACGGATAGAGTCCGATTACTTCGTTTTTACTACCAGCCCTTCAATTGCATCTCCGGAGTACCAGACCAGAACCTCTAAGCGTTGAGAGCATTCACAAAAGGCTTGTTGCACAGATATTTGAGTGCCAGGATCCGGGTCGTCCAGATGCCTCCAATCATCATTCACAAAAAGCCATAAACTTCTCGCACTGCCTGGAGGATAGGGCTTCAGTTCAAGCCAGTACTTGATCGCTACGCCAATATTCGCAGCTGCTTCTGACGGTTTGGATGCTTTATGGTGCTCTGTGACACTCTGCAACTCTTTAGGTGCAGTCATAGAGTCTGACGAACTACCTTCCATTATTTCCCCCTATTTAATCTGGTTACTGAGGCAATGTATTCATGCTCGATTTTATTAAATTAATATATTATGTAACTATATATTTACTAAAGAATATATACTTAGAAACTAAAGTGCAGTAAAGTAAATGCTTCTCCCCATTTAGTTTTTATAACTATGACGGTTATTGCTTCTTATTTGAGGTGATAAATAAAAGTTTTAACCTGACAGTGTCAGGTTACGAGCCGGAATTCAGCTCTCAGATCCTGCAAACCTCGCTCTTTCTGAGCCAGTCGATATCGGACTGGTAAAGGACCCTCAGGTCTTTAAGCCCCAGTTTCAGCATGGCAAGCCGGCTGACTCCTAACCCCCAGGCAAGAACGGGCTCCTTGATCCCGAAAGGTTCTGTAACTTCTTTTCTGAAAACGCCTGCGCCTCCAAGCTCAACCCAGCCGAGGCCGTCAACATAAACTTCGGGTTCCACGCTCGGTTCGGTGTATGGGAAATAGCCAGGGCGGAAGCGGATTTCTTCGAATCCCATCCTGTGGTAGAACTCTGCCAGTAATCCGAGCAGGTCTGCAAAGGACATGTCTTTATCCATTACAACTCCTTCAAGCTGCTCGAATTCAGGGGTATGAGTAGGGTCAATTGTTTCCCTGCGGTAAGCCCTGTCAATGCAGAAGGCTTTTACTGGTGGTTTGGGATTGTCTGCCAGGTACTTTATAGTGACTGCGGTTGTATGGGTTCTCAACACATTGCGCCCTGCAAGTTCCCTATCCCAGATCCCGCCCCAGCCACAGGAATCAATATCTCCTCCGCACTCATGCATTGCAGCTACCTTTTCTGGATATTCAGCAGGGAGCTGGCAGGTACTTCCCAGGTGGAAAGTGTCCTGCATATCCCTTGCAGGGTGGTCCTGAGGCTGGAAAAGGGCATCGAAGTTCCAGAAAGAACTCTGGATTATGCCTCCTTTAATCTCGGTAAAGCCCATTTCCAGGAAGATCTGGCGCATCTGCTCTATCAGGCGCCTGTAAGGATGGATCTTGGCCCCATAAAGGGGCTTAGGAGTGATATCGAGGCGGTAAGGCCTGAATTTTTTTTCTTTCCAGGCCCCGCTCTTCAGTAAATCGGATGTGATCTGGGCAATTTCCTCTTCAAGGACAATCCCCTGAGCTGCAAGCGCATTTCCTGCATCAGTTATGAAAACAGTCCTGATTTTTTCTTCGTGCCTTACGACAAGTTTGCGCTTGAGAAGGTCTTTTACTGCCCCTTCGTCGGCTGCAAGGGCTTCCAGGCTTTTTGCTTTGCCTGTGAAAGCTGCAAGGGCTTCCTCATCTTTTCCTGCATGCGCTTTTCCAGAAGGCACCATTACTCCGTTTTCAACCTTTGCCCATCCTTTTTTTACGAGCCAGCCGGTTGCAATTCCTACCATCTGCGGAGAGAAACGGCTCCTCAGCTCTTCAACTGAAGTCGGCGCTTTCAGGGCGTCAATGATCTGGCGCTCTGGAAGCCCGCTTTTTGTGTACTCTTCCCCTTCCTTTGTAAGAGAATAACGTTCGAGCACCTTTTCGGAAACTGTTGCCAGCCCCTTTTCCGCAAGCATGAAAGCCGCCTGCATTGCCGCATCTACCTGCAGACCTGACTTCTCTTCCAGTCTTTCGGGGGCTGCAGACCCCAGTTCCTCAAGGGCAAGCAAGACTTTTTTCTCGTTTATTGTGAGATTGTCCTGAATACTCATACGTGATCACATCCTGATATTCCTGAAAATATTAAGAGTCTGATAAGTTTATGATGATTTACTTTTTGCAAAATTTACTTTTTGCAAATTATTTGATATTCATCGAGATTTTCCCTTGCAAGTTCCCGCTTCTCCTGATGGTCTTTAAGGAACTCGTACATCTTTTCGGCTGCAAGCTGCTTGCATGAGCCGCACATTCTGGTTCCTGATACGCATTCCTGCCTGATTTCCAGTAATTCCTCATCGTCTCCAAGCAGGTGGAAAAGCATCAGTTCGAAGACTGAACATTCATCGGGTTTTCCGCCCAGTTTTTTCTGTTCTTCCAGGGTCACACAGCCCCCGGTCTTTGCTCTCTTTACCTTTTTTGCGCCTTCCTTCGGGTCGTCAGTGAGAGCGATATAACTGTCAGGGACGCTGCTCGACATTTTTCCTCCCTGCAACCCGCTCATAAAGCGGTGATAGGTAGATGCAGGAGGGATGAAAGCGTAGCCTCCGAATTCAGCGGTCACTTCCGCCACAATTTCCTCTAATATTTTCCTGGTAAGTTTCCAGATCTTTCTGAAAACAAAATATTCTTCATACTCGGAGAATTCAGGTGGTTTAAGTTCATTGGCAAATTTGGAGCCCCCTTCAATCTCGGTCGTAAAGTATTTCTTTTTTTCAGGCTGGTTTATTTGCAAACACAAGTCTTTCCAGGAATGGATAATCCGGAGTCTCGATTAAGTCCAGGTGCTCTTCATAGAGTTTTACCTTACCAGGAATACGTTTTTTAAGCTCTTGTAAAGCTTCCTTCGGAGCTCCTTTGCCGCGAACGCTCAGGTATTTCCAGCCATTTGCATTTTCTCTTTCCTCTACCCTGAACATACTCATCTTGCCTGCAAGCCCCCGCGTCAGCCGCAGGTGAGGGTCCTGGTCAGGCCCTACAGGGACAACAACCGGCTTTGGCCCTCCGAATTTCTGGAGCTGGGGCTGGAGGATATCTGCAGCCTGGGTTGCCACACTGATCATGTGGGAGAGGTTTGTCTCTCCTGAAAAACCATAGATGGCGCTCAGTTCTGAGAAATTGACCCTGGCCCCGAGTTCAAATGCCAGGTCCTTGACGTTTTCACAGCCTGACTGGAAGTAAATAAGGCCATCTGGCTTGAAACCGAGAGCAATAAGGCTTAATATGTATTCTTCTATCCCAATTTCCCTGCATTTCTGCCAGGAAAAGCCGCGTACCGAGAACGCCTCCCTGTCCGCAATTCCAACAAAAGCCGACGCTCCCATTTGCTGGTGCCAGATTATCTGGTCCATAACCATCTTGTGCCCAAGGTGAACCTTCCCGGAGGGCATAAATCCGTCCATGACCGAAAAAGGGGCACCTGTCCGCATGGCCTCTGCAATCTGTTCGTAATCACGGTGCCCGAAGATAACTCTTCTCCGCATGTACATATGCGGGGAGGGGATTTCAGGAAGCAAATTATCAAAAGGAGAAATCCCGAATTCTTCGAATAACTTGGAATAGTCATTAATCTCGCTTGAACTCCACGGGTCAAGTTTGGTATTCATAAAGTCCCTCATGGGCTGCCGATCTTCTGGGGAAATGCCTCAGGCAGACAGCTTTCTCTTGCTGGACATAATTAAAGATATAAACGCAGTTCCAGCTAAATTGCTCTTTAAAAATACCTGCTAATATGTAAATGTTTATCTTCGAGCATTCAGTTCCGGGAATTGACATTTCTTTCCAGCTGTATGTCGCTCTTAACTCTCCTGGTTTACGGCGGGCTCTGCTGAAAAAAATTAGGCTAAAAATAGGCTAAAAAAGGAGATATAAAAATGCCAGAGGGAAATCACTATAAAAAGGTGCTCTAACCGGTTATCCAGTGGTTATTTTCTACAAACCTTTTCAAAAGGATAGGGCAATTTTGCTCCTGCCGGAATTCTATCAACAAACTCCAAAAACTCGGGGTCATGCATGGGGGTCAAGCTTTTCTGCTTCTGGAAATAAGGGTAACTCCTGATTCTTTGCCAATGCTCTTTCAAGGGTTCTTCTTTTATGTTCCCAAAACTGAAAGGGGGGTAAGGGCTGGGTTTTACGTCTCCGTCTGCCGTTACATGCATCCAGCGCCTGCCTGCCATTGCCCCCATCATCTGCCCTTCAAAATAGGTATTTGCAAACATTCGAGGGCCTTCGGGACGGGTGTTTATCCTGTGGTACATTTCAAGGATATTTTTTCTGTTTCCATCAGTGATTGCGGGCTCATCCCTGTTTTTAGGCATTGCTTCCCAGACTGAAAATTCATGTACCCCCAGTTCCGATGCAAGGGAATAGAGGGCTGGGAGTTCCTGAATGTTTGAGGGAGAGGCGTGGGTTGTCATTACGACCATTAGCCCGGCTTCAAGTGCAAATTTTATGGCAGAAACCGCTCTTTCATATGCTCCCTCAGACTTTCGGATAGAATCGTGTTTTTCAGGGTCAGTTGAGTAAATCCCCACCATCAGGGAATGAAGCCCTGCTTCTTTCAGGCGGGAGGCAGTTTCTCTTGAAAAGTCCGTACCCCATGTGGAACAGTTTACTATAGCGCGTTTTTTATCCACATACCTGATAAGCTCGAAGATTTCTTCGCGCAGTAGAGGATCATTCTCGGTAAATGTGATAGTGAAAGTGCCAAGTTCAAGGGCTTCGTCTATTATTCTTTTAATGGTGCCCGTATCCAGTTCGTCTGCGATTGTTTCAGGCGGATATCTCGAACCGTTCTGGCGGGTAAGTTCGATGGATACGGTTTCTGGAATGTATTTCCCCAGGGCTATCTGTATTTCTGCAAAAATGAGACGTTTGAAAACCGGGCTCGGAATTGGAGGGAGCCAGGCCGAGGCAATGACTCTGTCTTCCTGTACGAGGGCTGGCTTTTCCTCCCTCAGGCGGGAATTAATTTTCTTCAGGATAGGGCTGCAGACTGCTTTCAGGGTTCCGCTTGCTGTAAGTTCCAGGGTGTCCCCGGCATTTTGAAGGTTCACTGATAATCCGGGCATGGAGAGGACTTCTATATTTTTGTCCTTCACTGGAGCATCCCTCAATGGAATTTCCGGTATATCCTTTTTTTCAGGAGTCATTTTTTCTCACACATTCCTGCTTTTAATGGTGGTTGACTGGTAGATATTTAAAATCGCCCTGGGGGTTTCCGGAGGCTGAACTCCAGAAGGTCTCTAATTAAAAATGGCTGAATGGCACCTGAAAGCTTCAAAAATAGGTAATGTCTGAATACGAGATTTTAATCTCTGGATATAAAAGGTAATCCCTGAAAATAAGGACTTAAGCTGTCCGGGCACGAGAACTGGAGTAATCGGCCCCGACTGCCTTAATGATTTCTAAAAACGCTTAAACCTCAGACCCTCTCTGAGAAGGCGAGGTTTCCGCTGATTTTCTTTATTTTTACTTTAACCACGTCGCCTTTTCCGGCACCGGGCACGAAAACCGTATATTTGTCTATCTTTGCTATCCCGTCACCTTTGGACCCGACTGCATCAATCCGGAGTTCATAGATTCCACCTTCTTCAATGGCATCCCTGATAACCACATTGCTGACCTTTCTCTTTTTGACAGGTCTGTGAGCCCCGCAAGCAGAACATTTCAGGATAAGCACTCTGTCCACCCTGACAAGCTGGGTGTCCGGGCGTTCGCATTCCGAACACATTACGTATTCGTCCACATAAGCCTGAATGTTGTCAGTCATCTGAGCTCTCGTAAACCTTCCCTGGAAGACGGCACGTGTGCCTTCTATCTTCCCTGCAGTCCCCAGCTCCCTGGTGAGATATTTCATCAGGTGGTCAGGGTCCCGGTTAAGGATATCTGCAATATTTCCGAAGTTATCCAGAATTGTGGTTTTGCCTTCGGAAAAGAGTCTGGGTTCAGGGATTACGAATCGAGCGTCCGTAGTCTCGGTTTCCGGCATTTTTTCCATTGCACGGTTCAAAAGCTCTTCGTAATCGTACATTATTATACTCCCGTTTGATTTTAACAGTTTAACTGGTTACCGTACCAGTTCTGCCCCTTGATCAATGACGATTCTGCAAGGCGTAGGCAGCTTCTGTCCTGCGTGCCAGAGAGCTTTCTTTGCGGCCTCAAAGTTTTGCTTTTCAACAGCCACTGTGAAGATCTTCTGCATTGCTTCTACCCTTGCTGCGGTACCTACATTCTTCCCAAAAGCCCTGCGCATTCCGCTGGATACACGGTCAGCACCAGCGCCTGTTGCCTGCTTGTTTTCCCTGAGTACTTCGTGTGGGTAAACACGGAGTTTCATGTAAAAGCCCATCTTTCCGGCATCTGTACTCAGGTGCCTGTTTGCTGTAATACGGGCTGCTTCAAGAGCAACGTGTCTTATCTGGCATCTTTCTTCTACAATCAGGGAAATTTTAATCGGGAAGGAGTTATTTGCTTTGTCTCCCATGTCATAGTGAATAACCTGACTTCCGGGAACACCGCCCATGTATTTTTTTCTGGTAAATGAGCGCTGCCTCACGTTTCTGTACATACTTCCTGGCTTTCGTACCATAAGCTTGATTCTCCTGAAAGATAATGATTTTAATAGAAATTTGTTGTAACGGATTTGTTTCCGCATATAAATGTTTGCATCACGTTCGTAAAAAACCGTTTAGCAAACCATTCAGTATGAGATATGTGCATATAGAGATACCTGCCTGTATTTACATTTATCTGTAAATCGGCCCTGGTGGGCTTTAGCAGGCAACTTTTGCGTCCCCGTGCCCTTTGAAGGGGATTCGGGCTTGAAATTTTTAACCCCTGAAAATTTATATATTCCGGGTGTTTATGACTTACTCCCTACTACTTAGTGGTTTATAAATTTTATTGATGGTTCCGGATATTTTTCAAAGAATCCCGCAAGGAGCCCAAAACAGCCTGACAGCATCATGCTCCCGAAAGGCGCGGCAAAATGCAACTTTTCTTTAATTCCTTTCCTGATCTCGGAATCTGAAAGCTTTTCAAGTATTTCTCTTTTCGGGCCTGTCACTATTATAGATCTGACCTGCTCAAAGCCTGGAGCCTCCTTTATGTACGCGCCGTGCCCTCCATCTGCAAAGACCTCATCAAAACCAAGGCTTCCGTCGGCAAGCCTTATTATATAGTCCTGCAGTTTTTCCGCGCTCATGCGGGAACTGTGGTGCTCAAAGAGTGCCGCGATCCTGTTTTCAAGCACAAGTGCCCCAAGGGTATGCCCGTTCCCAATATTAACCACGACCGAAGGCTGGATGGCTGCAGGGTCAGTAAGAGCCCCGAAGATAGCTGAAGGGCCGGTATCCATGAAAACCGACCTTGTTTCCAGGTTTCCGACAGCTTTGAGAAGGGAATCTGCCTGGGCTTTCATGCGGGTAAAGGCGTCAGGGATTTCCTCTGGACTGTACACGAAGTTTTCAAGTTTTCCTCCTCTTTCAATAAGTTCTCTGAAGAGTTCAAATCGGTAAACCCTGTTGCTCTTCTCAGGGGAATTCCCATGATCCTGCACCGCCACAGCATAGTTTTCAGGCATGTGAACTTCAAAAACAGAAAGTGCGGATGAAATCGATTCCGGGTCGAAGTCCCGCATAACGATATTCAGTGCACTTCCCTCGCATGCAAGTTTTTTTGCCTCTTCTTCGGAGACAATCCTGACCCCAAAAGCCTTTACTTTTTCCAGACTGTCATGGATGGTCAGAGCAGCCTGTTCAGTAGCATACACCGGAAAACCTGCCTTGAGGTGATCCCTTATAGCGAATGTTGAAGGGCCTCCTCCCATTATGTTCCCGGTAAGCACTATCGACCTCCCTTCTCTGGTCGCTTTCCGCACCTTCTCCGCAGTGACCTGGGTGGGAGCAGGCATAACCATAAGCAGGCTGTTTTCCACCTCTTTTTCCGAATCAAAGAGCAGGATATCCTGTGTACCTGTTCCTATATCCGCTGCAAGTATGAGCATATCTGAGCATTGGCTGATAAGCTATTAAAACATAGGCAGGCAAGTAGAAATAAACCGGACACCGCATAAACATGTCTAAAAATGGAGAGCGTTGTTTTCATGAAAGAACCCACACCGGAAATTCACAAAAAAGATGCTAAAAAGTCTTTTTCTTTTGCCTTAATTACAATTTCGACCTCAAGGTATGAAAAATACGGAGATTCTGCCTTACCTGAAGAAGCTGAAGACCTTTCAGGAAAGGCTATGCAGGATCTTCTTGAAGCCGCTGGCCATAAAGTTGCTTTCTACAGGCTCGTTTCCGACGAAAAAACTTCAATCGTAGAGGCAGTTTTTGCTGCCCTTGGTAGTTCCACAGATATTATAATTACTAGCGGGGGTACGGGGCTTGCTCCAAAAGACCTTACAATCGAGTCCATTTCCCCTCTTTTTGAGAAGGAAATTCCAGGCTTTGGAGAGCTTTTCAGGTACAAAAGCCTTGACGAGATAGGAACGTCGGTAATCCTTACGCGGGCTGCAGCAGGCGTGATTAAAGGAAAAGCTGTATTCTGCCTCCCTGGTTCCCCGAATGCCGTGAAACTGGCTCTTTCCGAAATTATCATTCCCGAAGCCGGCCACATTGTCAGGCATGTAAGGGAATAATTTTCTTTTTCCTATTTTTTTGTTGTACCTGTTCACAGCGGGCTAAACAGCCTGATCCCTGGGGCTCGCATCCAAAATGGATTCTAGCCTGTAATTTCAAGAGATCAATCAGTAGCTGACGTAGATATGGTTTGCTATTTCCCTGTCAACAGCATACCGGGTCTGGTCGACCTCAAAAAGGTATGACGGAGATCGCCTGAGCAGAGTAACTGGCATGCCTGGCAGGATGCCCATTGATATGAGTTTCTGCAAAATTCCCGGGTTTTTAGTTTCCAGGTGGGATATCTTTCCTATTTTTTTAGGCTCCATTGAGCAGAGATCCGTGGTTTTCAGGGCAATGTGTGAGTTTTCTGTTAACATTTGAAAAACTTCCGTATGGATTGTATTATTTTTGCTTCTTTTACAAGCTCATATCCGCAGTTCGGACAGCACTGCCTGTTGCAGCTGTGAAGTTTTCCGCAACCGGTGCATTTTGTTTCATCAGGTTTCTCAAACTTGTTTCCGCAGAGAGGGCAATTCACAGGCTTTTCCCCACATTGGGACTTCCGATAAGTACGACTTTCGGGAGCCCTTTTCCTGGAGTACATCCCTTTTTTCCGCAACAACATTCCCCTTCGGGACAGATAAATGGCAATTTCATACGTCTACTCTCATTTTTAGGCATACCTAATCTTTTAGTTTATCCGCATTTAGGCATACCTAATATTTAAGTTTAATGCAGACAGCATTGTTCTTTCAAGATTATTGCCTGAAAACCAGATTATTTAAAAAAAGTATTATAACTCAAAAAACCTTTAATCATATTTACGGGTCAATAATTCGCTTTCAATAGGTCTCGTCGTCCGTACATTGATGCATCTATAAAAAGCTGTAAATCTTCCTGCTTTTTACATTTTTAATCTTTATTTAGATTTTATTTCCCTGCTCATGTCCCTGTAATATTTGAACAGTTCTTCTCCCCATTTTATTGCTCCACGTTCAAAACTTATTATATACTGGCGATCAAATCTGCCGTTTTCGTTGAAAAGTCCAAGAGTCATTATCCTGTCAGTGGAAGCAATAACCGCAGGTATTTCTATTCTTTTTTTGTCCAGGATAAAGAGGCTTGTGTTTTCCATTTTGAGGAATTCTTTTCCCTCTTTTTTGAAATCTTCTTCAAGCCGTAAGTATACAGCTTCACTCAAGATAAGGGAAATGTCAATGCCCTTTCTTGCAAGGCTGAGAAAATTAGCCGGAAACTGAGGGTGAAAATAGGAAAAAAACATGTGGATGCAGCTTGAATTCGAAAGATGTTTTACAAACTCAGGGTTCATATCAAAGGTATGGCTGAGGTCAGGTTCTATCAGGCGGTAATCTCCAAGATCCCCGATTCTTTTCATGAGATGAGGGGGAATAGGAGCAAGTTTTCGATTTGCCCAGAAATCTTCATTTTTCTCAAAAACTGCAAGGGTGTCAAGGAGAGGCTGCATCTTTTCTACAACGATTTCCCCTATCGTGCTGAGCCGGTACACTCCGTCTTCGTGTATTACAAGGTCCTCTTCTTTCAGTTTCTTAATCTGCGGAAGGAGAGCTGTCCTGGGCACCTGAAGCTTCTCAAGTATCTCTTCAATATTTATCGGGCCTTCTTTCAGGAGCAGGAGAAAATCTTTTCTCTTCTCTGAAAACAAGATAAGATCAAGCAAGCCTGGATTCATTTTACAGTCACCGTCCTGAACTTCTGAAAAAGGGGTTCGTTCACCGGTTCCGTTTTTTATAATCCTTAATGAGTGCCAAACTGCTAATAAAGGTGTCGAAATTATTTGAAAACTTCGTCTTGCTCCTAATTAAATTGGGCAAACAGCCATAATTTAGCGAATTTACGGGTAGAATCCCTGATATAACCATTATTTAATTTGTTGAATAAACTGGCAAGAACAGCTAAGTGAAAAGAATTAATGTTGAACCCGGAAAAGAAAACTAACTGACTGCCTTTCGGTTTACTAGGAAACTTTGATATAGATGCTGATGAGAAAAGGAGGAACCTGGTTCAATGGTAAAGAGCTTCCAGGAGGAGACAGTTTTTTTATTATTAGCTGCATAATTTTTTATTATTGTCTCTAATAATAGTAATATTCTATTATAATAACATGGATTACTATTATATTAATGGCTATTTCATGATTGGCAGCATGGGTTCTATAATTATCAATGCGAGGAAGGGCAATGGAGAAAGAAAAATTATATCGTTTGAAATCCGAAGCAAACCAGATTTCCCCTATTCTTAATATCGGGAAGAACGGGGTAACAGACACTCTGATTGAAGAATTGAATAAACAAATAAAAGCTAACAGGCTTGTAAAGATAAGGGTACTGAAAAGTGCTGAGGAAGGAAAAGACTTAAAAGCTATCGCGGAAGAAATTGCAGACGCCACAAGATCCACACTGATCGAGGTACGCGGAAGGACAGTGGTTCTGTACAGATAAGAAATCCAGGGCGCAGGAACGATCTTTTTCCCTGGTTCCGATTTTTCAGCAAATTTTTCGAATAAGAAGCCTGTCTTTTATTTCTATAAAAGTAACTTCCTGCCTTTTAAAGTGAAGAATAAGGTTTTTCTGTAGAATACCTGTAATAGGTTAAGGCCCATAAGTACGGGTCTGGTTTAATGCAACATTATTATATATTTCGTTAATGTTGTGTAAGTTGTTTATATTGTAAAAGAAGCTTAGAACTAAAAAAATTTATTCGCACAAAATTTACGAATATTTCACTATTTCAGGTTAATTCCCTTATGCTTTATACAAAATTAACGGATAAATGGATTGAATTATCGTATATGCACTTAAAGTGCCTGGAAGTTCCTTGAAACGGTTGAGTCGGGGTATTTCTCCTTTTGTTTTCAGATAAATCAGGGCAGAGCAAACCCCCACCCGCCGGAGAGATTGTTATGCTTGAAGATGAATATCAACTTGAATTTTTCAAAAACAATGGATTCGTCCGGAAGCAGTGCCAGACATGCGGCAAGTTCTTCTGGACACGTGACCTTGATCGAAAGACATGCGGAGATGCGCCCTGCGATCCTTATTCCTTCATAGGAAGCCCGGTATTTTTCAGGGAATTTGATATCTCACAGATGCGTGAGTATTACCTCTCCTTCTTTGAGGCGAGAGGGCATACAAGGATCAACCGTAATCCTGTAGTTGCCCGCTGGAGGGATGACATTTATCTTACCATTGCATCCATTGCCGATTTCCAGCCTTTCGTAACCTCAGGGCAGGTTCCCCCACCTGCAAATCCCCTCACGATTTCCCAGCCCTGCATTCGCCTGAACGACCTGGACTCGGTAGGCAGGAGTGGACGCCATCTTACAACTTTTGAGATGATGGCACACCATGCCTTCAATAAAAGGGATAACGAAATTTACTGGAAGGAACATACCCTGGAACTCTGTGACGAGCTCTTAAATTCACTGAAGGTAGACCCCTTTGCCGTAACCTACAAAGAAGAGCCCTGGGCAGGCGGAGGAAATGCCGGACCCTGTGTCGAGGTAATTGTGCACGGGCTTGAGCTTGCTACCCTTGTTTTCATGGACCTGAAAGCCGACAAAAAAGGAGATGTCCTGATCAAAGGTGAAACTTACTCGAAGATGGATAACTATATCGTGGATACGGGATACGGGCTCGAACGTTTTGCCTGGGCTTCAAAGGGTTCCCCTACAATCTATGACGCGCTTTTCCCTGGCATAGTGAACGAACTCATGGGGCTTGCAGGGCTTGAACATGAGCTGGATAACTCCGAGTATGCAAACATCCTGGCCCAGAACGCCAGACTTGCAGGGTTTATGGATGTCAGTGAAAAGGCAAACCTTATGGAACTCAGGAAAAAGGTTGCCTCAAGCATTGGAATGACAGTTGATAAACTCTCGGCTATAATGGAACCCGTAGAAAAGGTCTATGCAATCACTGACCACACACGATGTCTGACTTTCATGCTTGGAGACGGGATCATTCCCTCGAATGTCAAGGCAGGATATCTTGCCCGGCTTGTCCTCAGGAGGACTTTACGCATGATGGATGACCTTGACATCCGGACCCCGCTTTCCGAAATTGTAGAAATGCATATAAAGAATATGCCCGAGTATCCCGAATTCAGGCAAAACTTCCCGGTCATACAGGACATCCTGGAATCTGAAGAAGAGAAATTCAATAATACAATGGAGAGAGGCCGCAGGATCATCCAGAAATCGGCATCTCACTTCAAGAAAAGCGGGGAAAAGATCCCTCTGTCCCAGTTGACCGAACTTTATGATTCCCATGGAATCCCACCCGAGATGGCAAAGGAAGTAGCAGCCGAAATCGGAGTTGAAGTAGAATTCCCTGACAATTTCTATTCCATCATTGGTGAGCTGCATAACAAGGCTGAAGAAAAGGAAGTAGAGGTAGTCCCGTTTGCAGACCGGCTTAAGCACCTCCCGAAGACAAAGCGCAGCTTTTATGATGAACCCACGCGCCTGGAATTCGAAGCTGTTGTCCTGGATGTCTTTGGCAACCACATAGTTCTGGACAACACCTTTTTCTATGCCGAAGGCGGAGGGCAGCCTGCAGATATCGGGTTAATCACTGCCGGATATGCTGTGTACAGGGTAGTGGACGTCCAGGTGTACAACGGCGTAATCGTGCATGCAGTAGATAATCCGGATGGGGATCTTGAGATCCGAAAAGGCGACATTGTCACAGGCAAAGTGGATGAAAGGCGCAGGATGGCCCTTGCCAGGCACCACACGGCAACCCATATAGTAAACGATGCCGCCAGGAAAGTTCTTGGAAAACACATCTGGCAGGCCGGTGCCCAGAAGTTTGAGGACCATTCGAGGCTTGACCTCTCGCATTACAAACATATCTCTCCGGAAGAACTGAGGCAGATCGAGCTTCTGGCAAACCTCACGGTCATGGAAAACAAGCGGATTATTACAGAATGGATGCCAAGGACTGAAGCCGAGCAGGAATATGGCTTTGGGCTCTATCAGGGTGGAGTACCTCCTGGAGAAAAGATCAGGATTGTAAAGGTCGGAGATGATGTCGAGGCCTGCGCCGGTACTCACTGCATCAGTACAGGGATTATCGGTCCTATCAAAATCCTGAAGGCCGAGAGGATCCAGGACGGTGTGGAAAGGATTGAGTTTGCAGCCGGTGTTGCAGCCGTACGTGCCATGCAAAATATAGATTCGCTCCTGACCGATTCCTCAAAGACCCTGAGTGTACCTCCCGAACACCTTCCAACAAGCGTTGAGCGTTTCTTCGGGGAATGGAAAGACCTTAAAAAAGAAAATGAGAAGCTCAAGGAAGAGCTTGCCCGTTCCAGGGTTTACAGGCTGCTGGGCGAAGCGTTTGAGCTTGCAGGCCTTAAGGTTATTGCCGAATTTATTCATGGGGCTGATTCCCTTGAGCTCCAGAAAATCGCCACTGAATTCCTTAAACATGAAGATGTGGTAGCTCTTCTTGCAAGCGATGCTGAAGGAGTTAAGATCGTAGCGTCTGCCGGACAAAAAGCCCTAAACTGTGGAATCAATGCCGGCAACCTTGTCCGCGAGATGTCAAAAATTGTCAGCGGAGGCGGCGGTGGGAAGCCTGCGTTTGCAATGGGCGGTGGAACTGACCCCACAAGAATTCAGGATGCCCTTGCCCGCGGGCTTGAACTTGTGAAAGAAGCCTGCAAGCAAGCCTGAAAAATCAAATGAATCAAAAAGAATCAAACGAATCAAACGAATCAAAAAGAATTAAATGAATCAAAATAAATTAAGAAATCAATAAAAACTGATACCGGGTTTTTAAAGCCCGGTTTTTTACCCTTTTTGATTTTTGTGCTATCTCCCTTTCAAACTTTTCCAGCTCACCCTCTTTTCAGTCCTTAAAGTCTGAAAGAGATTTTAAAAGCGTTTTCAGTTCTTAAAGTCTCTTTCAGTCCTTAAAGATAACTTCACAGAGGATTGCAGTCCCGCCTTTTACAAAGAGGTGCACTGTCTTTTTTCCTTCAAGGCCTTTTTCAACCTCGTTTCGGACTTCCCAGTAATCTTCGGGCTTCACGCCTGCCCTGAGCACTACACTCCCGACATTTCTATCTTTCAGGAATTTATTGATATCCTTTGGCTCAAAGGGGCAGGTTTTCAGGACCAGATAATGGTTTTTGATCATGGATTGCTTCATCAGGGCATCAGAGGTGAGCAAAAGCCTCTTTTTGTCAACTTTGAAGAGTTCGAAATGCCCCATAATAGGTCCTATCATCTGTATCATGGATTCCACGAGTTCAGGCAGCAGCCCTGCTGCAACCACAGAGGGTTCGGGCTCGTAGGCGCAGAGTTTCATCTTCTCAGTTTCCCTTATCTGCGGGAGCAGCCCATCTTTTGGAACCAGTCCTTCGCCTGCAGGAAGAGCTACAGCCATCCTGTCATACCGCTTCAGCCAGCCGAAGTAAAGGGTCAGCCGGTTGAGCTGGCCGTCCAGAGAGATGTACTCCTTTTCGCAGTCAAACGGAATTCTTTCAGGCGGCATCTGAGGAGGAGCTTCAAAGGCAAAATTTCTTGTCTTTTCCCCGTAAGCAGACAGCACATTAGGAATGCCCGGCTCAAGGCTTGAGACGTGCCTTTCGTTTTCTTCTGCCGGACGGAACGGGTCTGAAAAAACCACATCAACTGCCGGGATCTGCTCTATAACTTTCGGGTCAAGGGCGTCTCCGCAAATGAATTTTACATTATCAAGCCCGTACATCTCACAGTTCTGCCTGGCATATTCGATTTTTTTGGGGTCAATTTCCACTGCATAAACGAACTCGCATTGCTGTGCAAAAAAAACAGTCTGCCCTCCTATTCCGCAGCTGATGTCAGCCAGAGTCTTACACTTCAGGCGCTGTGCCCTGTAGCTGGCAATAGGTTCAGGGGTTGCAAAGCGCAGGCTTTCCTTGTCCCCATGCAGGGGCTTCTCAAATTGCTTTTTCCTTGCCACGTCAATCAGGAATAGTAGCTAGTTTATGGGATTTAAAGGCAACTGAAAAGGAAAATTGCGGAACTTTTCGGAATTTTAACCTTTGCTTTAATGGAAGATACTTCTCAACCTTGGTAAGCTCAAGAAGTGAGCCAAAACTCAATTCGGGTTTCAATCCTTGTTTTAGTGTATCTTGCTCGCGAATTTGTTCAAAGATTTTACACTCCCCGAGAACCTGATGTTTCAGCTCTTGTTTTATCGGATCTTGCTCGCGAATATTTAAAATGATTTTAAGCTTGCGGAGATTCAACTGCGTAAGTCCTAACAGTGCTAATTGTTAGATACTTTGGTCATATAAATTATATGGATGTGTATAAGTTGTAATGTTTGGAATTCACATAGTTAAAAGTCAGTATTGGGATTTATGCAGGACTTACGCATATGACCTGAAAAAAGGTAGCATTAAACCGTTAAATGTCCAACATATAAATTCCATGACGTTTAATGTACTTTATTTTATACATCGAGTGGTAAGTCCTAATGCTGTTGAATTTCCAGTTTAACGATGTAACCCCCATGTAATACAGTAACTGTGCAGATGCTTGAAAGCCCTGCGAAGAAGTTAAAACGGTTGTTTTCTTGATAAATTAATGGAGCCAGAAATATGAACAAAAATAATAGAGTAAAGGTAATACCCCGGTTGTTAGGGATGCTGCTTTGCCTGGTATTAATACAGGCTGCGTGTGCTCAACCTGGAAATTCTGACAAAGAGTCAACTTTTGGAAATGTTACTTGCGAAAATGGAACTTATGAAAATGTAACTGATGACGATATAAGTGGTGAAAATGTCACAGTACATACCATATATCCGACTTATTATTCTACATATCTAATATCGGGAAATAGCGAAAAGTTTACTGTTAGTTTCAAGAATGAAGGTAATGAAACACTTAATGTAACGCCAAAACTTGTAGATACCGTTTACACCAGTGACAACTTTAACGAAAGCTGGATCACTATCTCTCCAACAAACGCAACAGTAGAATCAGGTGCATTACAAGAATTTACAGTTGAAGTAAATGTCCCCGAGGATGCAGAAAGCACATCCTATCAAACAGCTATAGCCTTCACAGATGATCTTCTGCCAGATTCCACAGGATATGTCAATTCAATGATACTTGATATCTCAGTCCAGGCCAGTCCGAAAATCGAGCTTCAGACAAGTTATATCTCTGATACCGTTGAGGCAGGACAAGAATATGAGTACAACATAAAAATTAGAAATGTAGCAGACAAAGATATCACCATTGATCCTAAAGCTACCAGCTACGAGTATGCTGGTTCATCTAATACATTTGCTTTCAGCGATGATGCAATAGTCATCTCTGCCCCTTCAGTTATAAAAGCAGGTGAAATTGCTAGCATGACCATTAAGGTGCCTGTTCCGGAAAATGCGACAGGATCGTACAATGGGTACATCAAAATGAATGTTGATGGAAAAGCTAATGACGGATCTAGCCCGCAAATAGAGCTGTACTTCACAGCTGTGCAACGGCCTACAGTTCCTTATGTGAAAACCTTCAACACCACGAGTAATGACCCAATAACGATTGAAGTTTCAACTGATTATTACGACCAGACTATGGGACTGCGTATTTCACCTAAAATAGGAGAACCATCTTTTAATGTGAACCTGAAATCCAATTCTAACCCTGTTAAGATGTCTCTTACAAAAACAACCCAAAGCATGAATGTCAATACAGGAGGATACTATTTCCCGACATGGTCAATGGATAATAACACAATTTATCAAAATTACGGCACGCACTATGTAGAAACTTATACCGTTAAGGGAGCAACTGGAAATTGGGAACTCTCAATTATGCCTAAAAATGCGGAATCTTTTGGGTATTCGATAACTGTCGGTGAATCAAAATAAAAATTGGAAGTAAATATTAAAGAAGAGCACAGTTAAGTGAAAAATTTGTGAAAAAGTAATAGGGCTTGAATAGTTATTTTTATATCAGTTATTCAAAAGTTCTGTTATCTATTCATAATTTTTCCATTTTTTATATTTTCCCTGAAACAATTTCAGTACTTCACTAATTTTTACGTTCCTATAAACGATGTCTTCTGATCTCTATATATACATTAAAAACACCGTTTCAATCCCTGTTTTAGAGGATCTTGCTTGCGAATGTTTTTTCGATGGGTGCCTCAGCTTCTCAAATTCTGATAGTTTCAATCCTTGTTTTATTGGATCTTGCCCTCTTATATTTTTATATACTATTAATTATTAATTAAAAGCATATGAAAGGATTTTCTATTAATATCGAAGACGCCACTTTGGAAAATGGCAATTTTCGCAAGGTGCTCTATACTTCAAAGCACAGCCAATTGGTACTTATGAGCCTCAAGCCCGGGGAAGAAATCGGGATGGAAGTGCATGAGGAAAACGATCAGTTTTTCCGTTTTGAGAAAGGGCAGGGGAAGTGCATAATTGACGGCAACGAACATGAACTCGGTGACGGAGTTGCGGTGGTGGTACCGGCCGGCGCCCAGCACAATGTCATCAACACTTCGGAAACGGATGATCTGAAACTCTATACGATCTATTCGCCGGCGCATCACAAGGATGGAATCGTGCGCGCCACGAAGGAAGAAGCCGAAGCCAATGAAGCGGAGTTCGACGGAGTGACTACGGAATAAGATCATAAGAAGTGGGAATAACGATTTATTCCCAACTGAAAAATTGCTACGATTTATGATCGGTAATTGATTAAGCATTGAAAATGCAAAATAAAAACGCTTTCTTTTCATAAAGCTTTTCTATTTTTTATCTTTAGAAGTGAAAGATCGGAATTTGTTCGTAAGCTTTCGTTTTTCAGTTTAATTGTATCCGGGCTTGCAGTGCCAGCTTGTTCCGCGTAATTCAAAGTGGCGTTGGCTGGAATCCTGGCCTTTTCGCAACTTTTGCGGGAGCTGTTGAGTTTGTATCTCCAGTATTTCAATCCTGGTTTTAGTGGATTTTGCTCACGAATCCTACCTTACTAATTTCCTTTCATGCTACACTTTGTTTCAATCCTTGTTTGAGCGATTTAACGTAATGATGCCTTTTGCTATTTTTGTAGTTTTTCCAAATCTGGTGCATCGATTCCATATATCCTCAATAAACCACGGATAAACACAGATGAACACAGATGAATACAGATGTTTTCAATTCGTGTTTATCCGTGTCCATTTGTAGTTTTTTATGGGAAACTCATTGACTGGTGTTGATTTCAAAGTCCGATTTTATTTTCATAATTTGAAATCGATGCACTAGACTTATTTTCGACATCTGGTGGCTGCAATCAATCCTAAACTCCACAAAAGTAATAACACTCACCTCTCGTATTACTAAATTCTATAAAATGACTAATTTAGTATTACCTATATTTAGGAAAGTATTTATAACAAAATGGTTTTAGTTTAATTTATCTTAACTCTTGCCTAATAAGTAACATTTTAGGTATATTGCTATCAAAAAAAGTGTTATTTAAATGGGTTAAAAATTATTGAAAATACTACTGGTAAGGTAATACTATTGCAATAACTCAATTTAATTAAAAGAAAGGAGGAGTTTAAATTAAGAAAAACCAGCAATATTTTTTAATAGGGATGGTAGCCATAATTCTCGCGGCTGCTTTTGTTTTTATGCCGGCTGGTGAGCCCGTCAGCCCGGCTTCCCAGGTTTCTTATGAATCAGTTTCCGGGGGCTCGGATGAATTAATTTCGCAGGGTTCGGACGAGCTGGTCGCAGCAGTGGGGACCCACGGCGGAGAGCCGGAAACCGGTTTTAACCCGATTACCGGATGGGGCTACAATCGCGAACCACTGGTTCAAAGTACCCTCTTTAAAAAGGATAGTAATGGGTCTCTGGTCCATGATTTAGCGACAGGTTATTCTGTTAGTGAGGATGGGTTGACATGGACTGTTAATATAAGAGATGACGTTAAATTCCATGACGGGGTGCCTTTAATGGCCAGGGATGTAGCATTCACATTTAACACAGCGGCAAATTCGAGTGGAGTGGATCTCTCCGTGCTGGAAAATTCTGTAGCCCTCGATAATTATACGGTTGAATTCAAATTAAACGATCCGCAGGCGACCTTCATCAACAAGCTTGCAGTGATCGGGATTGTGCCAGAGCATGCTTACGACGAGACTTACGGGGAAAATCCGATTGGGTCGGGCCCGTACAGGTTTGTACAGTGGAATAAAGGCCAGCAGGCGATCTTTGAAGCAAATCCGGATTATTATGGCCAGAAACCGTACTTTAAAAAACTAACTTTACTCTTCATGCAATCAGACATGGCTTTTGCGGCAGCGAAGTCAGGGCAGGTTGATCTGGCCGAAATTCCTTCTTCCTATGCTAATGAGAAAGTAGATGGAATGAAAATAGTATCCCTTGATTCCATCGACGCCCGGGGAATAAGCTTCCCCATGCAGCCCGACACAGGCAGGAAAACGGAAAACGGCTATTCAATCGGGAACAATGTAACTTCCGATCCTGCGATAAGAAAAGCCTTGAACATTGGAATAGACAGGCAAGCCTTAATCAATGGGGCATTAAACGGGCAGGGTGAAGAGGAATTTACGGGTGTGGACAAATTACCGTTCGGAAATAAGGAAGCTATTTTTGAAGATGGAAAAGTAGATGAAGCCAGGAAGATTTTAGCTGACGGAGGCTGGAAAGATACGGACGGCGACGGCATCCTTGAAAAGAATGGGTTGAAAGCAGAATTTACTTTATTATATTATTCAAATGCACAGGAAAGGCAGGCATTAGCCGTTGCATTGAGCGAGGAAGCCCGAAAACTGGGCATAAACATTAAACTCGAGGGTAAGAGCTGGAATGAGATTGACACCCTTGCACATTCAACTCCGATAGTTTTCGGTTTCGGTTCGCTTGATCCAACTGACTTATACCTGAAATACTACAGTAAAAGCTACAATCCTTCAAGCTACAACAACATAATAATGTACAACAATTCTGTCGTGGATAATTATTTAAGGACAGCCATAACCAGTGTTGATCCAGATACTGCTAATAATAACTGGCAACTGGCTGCCTGGGACGGAACAACGGGATTTTCTGCAAAAGGAGATGCCACATGGCTGTGGCTGGCATCTGTTGATTATCTGTACATTCTGGATGAGGATTTAGATATTGGGACTCCCAAAATACAGCCTCACGGTGCAGATATCTTTGGTAATATCCTGGAATGGAAACGCACAACGAATTAAACTGCAAACTGACTTTCAGTAACGGAACTGTTCTTGAATATTTTTTAGTAAAGCTGAGGATGCAAGACTCCTCAGTGTGACTATTTTTTGGCGAATTTGCTTAGAATCTATATTTCTCAATCTTTAGATTGCTATTTTTTTTCTCAATCTTTAGATTACTGATATCCTTCTCCAATCTTTAGATTACTGATATCCCTTTCTGTAAATTCCTAAGCTCGTGAGGGGCTTATTGTAATAATTCTTTCGATATCTTTTGGGATCGCCAGAATCTAAACTTATTTTTCAGTATTCAATGTTTCAATCACTTACAGATACAGAAAAACGACTGGAATTCCTATTTAGTAATACTAAATTACTTAAAACTAAGAGCTTAGTAACACATACATTTCGGAATGTATTTATAGTAAAATTGTTTTAATTAAGTTGTCTTACTTTTGTTGTAAAAAGTAACATTTTATTGTCATCTTTAGCCAGAAAAATATTATTTAGAGAGGACTTCCCGAATCATCTGTAACAGTTAAAAATCCTTGCTTAATAGTTCAATTCCTGCTTAAATGTTCAGGACTCTGGTAAAAATAGAGGAGGTGTCTAAATTAAGAAAAATCAACAGTATCTACTGGTAGGGACAGTAGTCATAATTATAGCGGTTATTTTTATTTTAACGTCAGCGGATAAACCAGTCAGCTCGACATTCCAGGTTTCTGGTGAATCAGTTTCCGAGGGTTCGGATGAATTAGTTTCTCAGGGATCTGATGAATTGGTGGTGAATGTATATTCGCACACAGGTGAACCGAAAACCGGATTTGACCCACTTCTTGGATGGGGTTGCGGTCATGTGAATTTCGAGCCACTGGTACAGAGTACTCTTTTTAAATCAGCTGACGATGGAAGCATAATAAATGACCTTGCTACGAATTATTCGGTTAGTTCGGATGGAAAAGTATGGACTGTGAATATAAGAGACGACGTCAGGTTCACAGACGGTGATAAATTAACAGCAGAAGACGTGGCATTTACGTTTAATACGGCAATTGGAAGTGATTCCGAGCTGGATATGAGTAATCTCGAAAAAGCTACGGCAATAAACAACACTGCAGTTAAATTCGAATTAAAAGAACCTCAATCCAGTTTCATATGGAGACTCAGATACGTTGGGATTGTGCCAGAACATGCATACAAAAAAGAATCCTACGGATTCAATCCAATCGGATCAGGGCCATATAAATTCGTACAATGGGATAAGGGGCAGCAGGCAATATTCGAATTAAACGAAGACTACTATGGAAAAAAGCCGTACTTCAAAAAAATAACCATGCTATTTTTAGATAAAGATACTGCGTTTGCAGCTGCAAAATCCGGGGATGTGGACGTAGCTGAGATCGAAATTAGCTATGCAAACCAGACTGTAGATGGGTATAAGTTAGTAGCTCTTCCGGCAGCAAGAGCTCAGGGAGTTTCCTTCCCTATGCAGAATAATACTGGTGAAAAAAGTCTTAAGGGAGATCCGATAGGCAATAATGTCACAGCAGATATAGCGATTCGAAAAGCCTTAAACCTCGGTATCGACAGAGAAGCCCTGCTTGAAGGAGTAATATACGGAAAAGGAGACGTAGAATACACTGGAGTAGACCAGCGGGACTTTGGAAACCCTGAAGCCAGACTCAGGGATTCAAATGTCGAAGAAGCCAGAAAGATATTAGAAAACGCAGGCTGGAAAGACACTGACGGCGATGGGATCCGGGAAAAGAACGGGACTAAAGCAGAATTTAAGCTATACTATTCTTCCACAGATCAGACAAGGCAAGCTCTATCAGTAGCGGTAAGCGCACAGGCCAGAGAATTAGGTATAAAAATAGACCTTGTAGGCGCAAACTGGGACGAAATATATGCTAATCAATACAGTTCCGCCATTTTATACGCTTACAGCAGTATAGACACATTTAATTTATATATGCAGTACCACAGCAAAGCAGCCGATGATACATACAAAAATCCCGGTCTTTACAATAATCCTGTTGTAGATGGATATTTGGAAGCAGCTCTAAGGTCTACGGATCAGGACCTGGCTACAAAATACTGGCAACTGGCTGCATATGATGGAAATACCGGTTACGGGCCTGCAGGAGATGCGACCTGGTTATGGCTGGTGACAATTGATTACCTTTATATGGCGGATGAAACCCTGGATATGGGGACTCCACAAAGAAACGCAGGATCAGATATTTTAGGAAATATCTATGAATGGAAAAGAGTAAACGCAGCCAGCTCGACTTCGAAATGAGTAATTGATCCTGTAATTAATGAGTAACTGATCCTGTAACTCTAATGTTACAGGTATCACTCATTTTTACCTTTCTTTTTATTTCAAAGCTGGAATTTGATGGGGCTGATTTGAAAAGGTGATAAAACGTCTATTTTGCCAGATTTGATCTTATTCTGGCTTAAAACAGTACGAGAGCTCCTCAAAATTCCTGAAAAATCGTTCATAGACCTGTAGTCACGTTAAAAGGGATGTCATTGTAAAATAATTAATGTACGAGGGAGTAGCATGTCAAACAATGAAAAAATAGCGGGCTTCATAGGAAAAAAGACCTTCAGGTTGACAAGCCTTTTGATTGTAGTTTGTTTTGCAAGTTTCATGCTTATTCAATATTCGCCTATTGATCCTGTTAGAGCTTATATCGGGGAAATGCCAGTAACCGAAGAGCACAAAGCTAAACTTGAAGAGTACTGGGGGGTTAACACGCCTCCGCAGGACAAATTCCTGAATTGGGCTGGAGATATTCTTAAAGGAGACTTTGGGACTTCATTGATTTATAGAATTCCAGTTATTGATGTTATTAAAGAACGATTTGCAGCTTCCCTTGTTCTGATGGGGGTTTCATGGCTGTTTTCAGGAATTCTAGGTTTTATTTTAGGAATAATAGCGGGCATGAAGCAAGGAACGTGGGTAGATAAGGCAATAAAAACTTATTGTTACGCTTTAGCTGCCGCACCGACGTTCTGGCTGGCACTGATTCTTCTGATGGTCTTTTCAGTCTATTTGGGGTGGTTCCCGATAGGATTGAGTGTACCTATAGGGGTCACAGCCGACAATGTGACGTTTTTTGATTGGTTTCAGCGTTTAATTCTCCCTGCACTTACTTTGAGTTTATTAGACGTTGCCAAAATTGCGATGTTCACTCGAGAAAAACTAATAGAAGTCCTATCCAGTGATTATGTATTATTTGCAAAAGCAAGAGGTGAAAAAGGATTAGATCTGGTATTGAGGCATGGAATTCGAAATGTTGCGCTTCCGGCCATTACCCTGCAATTTTTAGGATTCAGTGAATTGTTTGGAGGAACAGTTCTGGTTGAACAGGTATTCTCATATCCTGGAATTGGACAGGCTGCAGTAGCAGCAGGATTGAGATCTGATGTACCGCTGCTTTTAGGAATAGTTATCTTCAGTGCTTTATTTGTTTTCTTTGGAAATTTAATTGCTGATATTATCTATGAATTCGTTGATCCGAGGATAAAGCAACAGGAGGCATCAATATGAGTACTGCTGTTGTAACAGTTAACAGAGGATTATTCAGAGGACTAAATCTAAGACAGAAGACTCTTTTAATAATAGGTTTCACGTCACTTTTATTATTTACAATTGTGATTTCCAGCGTGTTTTTAGGCGGGGAATCATTACAGACCAATTTTGGCTCTAAAAACCTTGCTCCTTCCCTGGAACATCCGTTTGGGACAGATTGGATGGGAAGAGACATGTATATAAGAACTCTGGAGGGACTGGGTTTAAGTATAGTAGTTGGAGCTTTAGCTTCCACAATTAGTACTGTACTGACCATAATTTTAGGCTTACTTTCAAGTGCAGGGAAGACCGCAGATTCCTTTGTATCCTGGCTGGTAGATATATTTCTTTCAATTCCGCATCTTCTTTTAATAATTCTTATTTCCATAGGATTCGGGGGAGGAGAAACAGGAGTTATCGTCGGAGTTGCATTAACTCATTGGCCAAGCTTAACAAGGATTGTAAGAGCAGAGATCAAGCAGCTGAAAACCCAGGACTATATCCACATCTCCAGAAACCTTGGCAGGTCAAAATGGTGGATAGCTACGAAACATATTCTGCCTCATCTGGTTCCCCAGATATTGTTGGGTACGATTTTAATGTTCCCACATGCCATTTTACATGAAGCTTCAGTCACGTTCCTGGGTTTCGGACTTTCACCACACGAACCGGCAATCGGTATAATTCTATCAGAGTCTATGAGGTACCTCTCAGCAGGATACTGGTGGCTTGCCTTCTTTCCAGGATTATCACTGTTAATTGTAGTCCTGGCATTTGATGTGATTGGAGAAAATTTAGGAAAGTTGATGAATCCAAAAAATGCTCATGAATAAATCTCATCCGGTATTGTGAAGAAACTCTTTGTCCAATAGCTATCTTTTGCAGCAGAAACCGGCTTCAAAAATGTGTTAAATCAAAATGTGTTAAATCAAAATGTGTTAAATCAAAATGTGTTAAATCAAAATGTGCTGGATCAAAATGTATTGGATAAAAAATGCATTGGATAAAAATATGTTAAATTTATATTTAGATGGTGTGGAATATGGGAAATAAAGCTGAAATAAATACTAAAAAAGCGTCAATCATCGGACTTGAAACAATTGCTGGAGAAAAGAAAAAAGCTGAAGCTCTATTAAAAGTAGAAGATATCTCACTTTCGTTCATTCAATATGCTTCAGGACTTAGACAAACCGAGTTAAAAGTGATTTCTAATTTGAGTATACAGGCTTATAAAGGCGAGATTCTGGCTGTCGTAGGGTCAAGCGGGTCCGGTAAAAGTCTTCTGGCACATGCTATTTTAGGAATTCTACCTTCAAACTCAAAACTCGAGGGTAAGATGGAATATAATGGCCAGATACTTACTCAGGAGAAAAAAGAAGAATTGAGAGGCAAAGAAATAGCCCTTATCCCTCAATCTATAACCTACCTTGATCCTTTAATGAGAATTTCAAATCAGGTGATAGGAGATGTTGAAGAGAAAAATAAAGGATTAATGAAGAAACTCCAGAGTGAAATTTTTCGGAGATACGATTTAAAACCGGGTGTTGAAAGAATGCTCCCTCATGAGCTATCAGGGGGCATGGCCCGGAGAGTTCTGGTTTCCACTGCCGTAATAAGCTCTTCAAAGCTCATAATTGCGGATGAACCGACCCCGGGGTTAGATGAAAAAACGTTGAATGAGACTTTAAGTTACTTCAAAGACATGGCAGATAAGGGATGTGCAGTGATACTTATTACTCATGATATAGAGGCTGCATTAAAAATCTCTCATAAAATTGCAGTATTCTACGCAGGTACGGTTTTAGAAGTAGCGAATGTTGAAGATTTTAAAAATAATGGCGAGAATTTAAGGCACCCATACACCCGCGCACTCTGGAATGCCCTTCCCCAGAACAAATTCCAGGCAATTAAAGGTCATCAACCAATGCAGGATGAAGTGATTGATGGATGTATCTTTTATGAAAGATGCTCTAAAAAGAAAGCTCTCTGTTCTCAGGGTATTCCCCAATTAAAAAAGGTCAACGGAGGAGAGGTGAGGTGCAATAATGCGTCTTAAAGGTGAGAACATAAGTTTCGGATATAATGGAAATAATTTGATTTTAAAGGATGTTAATATTTCTTTAGGTAGTGGTGAGGTATTAGGCCTGATTGGGGATAGTGGAAGCGGAAAATCAACTCTCTGTAAGATATTAGCTGGCTACGAAAATAAGTATCAGGGAAAGGTAACTCTCGACGGAAAAGAGATTCCGTCAAAAGGCTATAATCCGGTTCAGCTTGTCTTTCAACACCCGGAAAAAGCTGTAAATCCCAAATGGAAAATGAAAGATATTTTAAATGAAGGACATCTTGTTTCACAGGACATTTTAGATTCATTTGGAATTAAAAAGAGCTGGCTTAATCGGTGGCCCAATGAGCTTTCCGGAGGGGAGCTTCAAAGATTCGCCCTTGCACGAGCTTTAAGCCCTGAAACTAAGTTCTTAATAGCTGATGAAATAACTACAATGGTAGATGCTATTACTCAAGCTCAAATCTGGAATATAGTTTTAGATATAGTCGAAGAGCTGAATATTGGGGTATTAGTTGTAAGCCATGAAAAAAATCTGATTAATAAGTTATGCCATAATGTAGCTTACTTAGACGATATAAATGGTGTTTGACTGTAAAGCCCCTTGTATATCGCCTTCACGGAATCATATCTCTTATATCTACATAAAACGGACTGAAAGTCGGCAGGTCACCTTCGAACATACTGTGCAGTGTTTTCGTACTTTCGGTGTCGATCTCGCGGCTCGAAACCTGAATTCTCAATTTAAAAAAATTTGATCACAAATAATTCTGAATTCCAATAAAGGGAGCCGAAAATTTCGGCAATTCTATCTTAATTAGAAAAGAAAATGTAATAAAGGGAGTTCTGGATTATTTTCCCTTTATTATCCTTGTAATGTCGTCCCCAACGTCAGAGGTGCTGCTCCTGCCGCCCATGTCATAGGTTTTGACGTTGCTGTCCAGGATATTTTTCTGGATTGCACTGACTATGGTGTCCGCTGCTTCCTTTTCTCCGAGCTGTTCTATGAGCATTGCACCTGCCCAGATTGTGGCAATCGGGTTGACTTTGTTTAAGCCCTTGTATTTTGGGGCTGAACCGTGGATAGGCTCAAACATGCTTGTGCCTTTAGGGTTGATGTTTCCGCCTGGGGCAAGGCCGAGGCCGCCCTGGATCATGGCTCCGAGGTCGGTGATGATGTCTCCGAACATGTTTGGGGTTACGACCACATCGAACCACTCGGGGTTTTTCACAAACCACATGGTAATGGCATCAACGAAGTTGAAGTCCCTGGTAACGCCCGGGTGTTTTGCAGAAACTGCGCTGAACTCTTCTCTCCATAAGCCGTAGATGTCGGAAAGGACGTTTGCCTTGTCCACAGAGGAGACATGCTTTTTCCGGTTTTCCGCAAGGTCAAAAGCGTACTCGATGACCCTTTTTGTGCCTTCCTTTGAAATCAGGCCTATCTGGTACCCTATTTCTTCGCTGTCGGTCTCGATATCAAGCCCGAATTTCGCGGAGTAGAGCGTTCTTTTGACTTCAAGAAGATCTTTGCTCTCTCCTTTTTTTGCCCTGCCGCCGATCCCTACATAGAAGTCCTCGGTGTTTTCCCTGACGACCACGAAATCGATATCCTTTGAGGTTTTGTCTTTGAGCGGGGTCCAGACTCCGTCCAGGAGTTTTATCGGGCGAAGGTTGACGTACTGGTCAAAGTAAAAGCGCGCAGTTAATAAGATTCCCTTCTCAAGGATGCCCGGGGCAATCCTGGGGTCTCCGATGGAGCCAAGGTAAATGGCAGGGTAGCCGGATAATTCCTTTAAGGCCTCTTCCGAAATCAATTCTCCCGTCTCAAGGTAATGATCTGCTCCATGCGGGTATTCAATCCATTCTACATCAAAACCAAATCTTTCGCCGACTGCGTCTATGACCTTTCTACCTTCGGCTATGATTTCTGGGCCTATCCCGTCACCCGGGAGGACCGGAATCTTATACTGCGTCATGTTTATACTCCTTTCGAATTTACAGGCAAAATTGCCTTTTTTATTGTGAGATGTCAAACGCGGACAGGTCTGTCTACGGACAGATTTTCTGTTTTTCAGCGCTCAGAGACCATTTTTCTGGCATATTCAATAAGCCCTCCCTCATCCACGATCTCACGCACGAAATCAGGGAGGGGGGTTGCCTGGTAGGTCTCACCTTTTGTTTTATTTTCGATAACTCCTGTCGCAAGGTCTACTTCAAGCTCGTTTCCGTCATCGATCCTGTCAGTGTCCGGACATTCCAGGACAGGGACTCCAATATTTATTGCGTTCCTGAAAAAAATCCTTGCAAAAGACTTTGCAATTACACAGGCCACTTTTGACCCTTTCAGGGCAAGGGGCGCATGTTCGCGCGAGGAACCGCAGCCAAAATTGCTTCCAGCGACCACGATATCATTTTCGTGAACGTTTTTTGCAAATTCAGGGCGCACGCCTTCAAACGTGTACTTTGCAAGCTCCTCAGGGGTATTGTAAATCAGGTACCTTCCGGGAATTACTGCATCCGTATCCACGTCATCTCCGAATTTCCAGGCTTTTCCTTTCATAACATCACCAGTGGTTTGCTGCAATTAAATGCTATTATTAGAATACTTACAGCCTGTAACTCAGCTGCATTCACAGGGTTGAAGTATCACAGGTAATATTTAAATTATTTTCTGGCAGGCTATAAAAATTGGTTAACAATTCCAGCTTTTTTAATCTTAAATCTGCCGAGGAAATTTAAAAAATAAGTTACTCCGGCAGTTGATGTGCTGTTTTTTCGCTTCTTTCTTCTGCATGAGGTTCAAGAGCGCTCGGTTCTCCTCCCCCGTGCCAGCTTATCCTCGGGCGGATGCGCACAAGATGGACTGACTCGGAATGGTCATCCACTATCAGCGCAGCTCCTCTTTCGCTCCCCATCTTCTTCAGGTACGCCTGGAGGCTTTCCTGCATATAAAGGGGTCGGGAAGTTTCCAGAGCCTGGATATCATCACTTGCTGTAAGACGGTGGCAGATAAGAAGATCGCTCTGGGAAACAACATCAGGATGCAGGCTTGCAGGTCTCTGGGTTGCCAGGATCAGAGAGAGACCAGGCTGCCTGCCCTGCCTGAGGCAGCGGTTAATAAGCACTCCGGAAGCAAGGCTTTCGGCCCTCGCGGGTACGAAAATATGAGCCTCGTCTATAAAGAACCAGACCATGGGAAATCCTTCCTCACCGGCTTTTTCTCCCATAAGCTTCTTTTCATAGGCTCTTCTGGCTTCAAGCCTGGCTTCGTAAAGCCTGCCTGCAAGGATTGATACTGCTGCAGCGCATACATTTTCATTTTCAAGAGTACTCACGTCAAGGACCGTTGTTTTACCTCCGGACACGAGTTCTGACAGGGATGTACCTTCTTTTGAAAAAAGGCCCCAGGAATTCACTGCCCTGAAGTAATTCTCAGCAGCCCCTTTTGAAGCCGGGTCAGCGCGAGTGTCCTTAAGCACCTCACCGATAATTTCCTCAAAAGAATATGCGTATCCTCTATCCCTGAGGGATTCAATTGCCCTTACCAGCAGAATCCCAAGAGGGGAAACCTCTTCGATATTGAAGATCCTGCACCACTGACTTCCTGAAAGTTCCCTGATTGAGATGGAAAAAGGCTTTACATCGATGTTTCGTTTCCTGTAAACCTCAACGTTGCCCGCTGGCACGAAAATTTCAGTTTCGAGCCCGGCTGGGACGAGATCCCAGCTTTTTAACCTCTGCATTTCAAAAGTATTTGGGTGGCTCATTGTCCAGAAAATCCCCATAGTGTCAATGATAAGGGACGCAAGCCTTTTCTTAATAGCCGGTTCCAGAAGGGCAAGTTCCTCCAGCATGCAGCCCATAGTATAGGATTTTCCGTATCCTCTTTTTCCGCAGATCAAAATGGCATGAGGCTTCAGGGCATCAAGATAAACGGCAGCTCCCCGGGAATGGTCAAGTGCCATGTAATTTCCAATGGACAGAAGCCCTTCTCCGGGGTTTTCTTCGTTTCCAAGCACACGCAATGCCCCGGTAACTTTTCCTCCAAAAATAGGCCTTGACTCTTTATTTTCTACTTTTGGCATCTGATAATATCGGACTGAAAACTATTTAAAATAATTTACTCATTTCCCACTGAATAAAAGTCCGGACTTATGAATTTTTCAGGGTTGAGCAAGTCCAGAGATATCTCCAAAGTGAAATTAAGCATTTATGTTTGTAAAAAAAGATCTGAAAGTTTGGGGTTAAGAGATTCGCTCAACCCACAAAAAGTAGATTTCTGAAAGTTTCGGACTGTTTTATATCCCAGACAGTTTTATGGCATTGTCTTCTCAGGATATTATTTTATCCAGCTGGTTTGTCTGAGCTGCTATTTTGATTTCCTGGGCCATTCTCCGCCCGGTGGAGAGGTTTTCCTGCATCAGGTCTGCGTAAGGGGAACCTGAGATGTAAAGGTTTGTCCCTGCGACAATCCTTGCCGAAATCTCAAATACCTTAATCTCAAGCGAATCCGTGAAAACAGTTTCAAGGCAGAAAGCTCCTATCATCCCGCCAAAAAGGCCCAGAGACTCTTCAACTACCCGTTCTCCCAGAGAAAATATAAGCGGCAGCAGGGATTCTCTTGCTACAAGGGGTACGTTTCCTGTGACAACATATGTAGGACGGATACCTGCTTCTATAAGTTCTCTGGGTGAGCCCAGCCTGAAGATTTCATCGGCATTGGACTCTACCCTGCGGTCCATGCTAAGAAGCTCAAGGCTGCCCTCGCTTAAAGTATATCCCTCATTTCTGATCGGAGAGTAGAAGTAGTGAAGGTAATAACGGGTTCCGGTAATAAATTCCTGAATTGTGTACTTCTGGGTATGGTCTAAGAGCTCATCGAATTCTTCAAAGGTTTTCGCAACGAAGAAACCTTTTCCTCCCTTTGCTCCATCATACTTAACCATTACAGGCCCATTGATATCGTGAGGGTCATCGATTTTTCCGGGCATGTGGATGCCTGCTCCGAGCAACCACTCCCTTTCTTTATCCCTGTCCGATTCCCATTCAAGTACAGCCCGGTTCCCGAATGTAGGCACAGCCATCTTTGCAAAATTTTCCGTCCCCAGGTAAGCAACAAATGAACCGTGTGGAATGATGATAGTGTTTTTCTTTCTAAGTTCCTCAGCCTTATTCATTATGTCTTCATAACTTTCAACGACAAGGTACTCATCTGGCTTTGCCTTGGGAAATGCTTCATAAAATTTCGGAGGTTTACCAACGCAGATTCCCAGAGTTCTGAAGCCTTCTTTTCTAGCTCCATCAAATATTTGAAGGCTTGAGTGAGAGCAGACTGTTGCAATTGTAATGTTTTCTAAATCGTAATTTTTCAGAAATTCAAGAACCTGCTGTTTTGTTATCATGATTGGTACCAGCGGAAAATTTAGATTAGAATATACAATGTTATATTTAAGGTTAAGGTCTGGATTCTATATATAAATATAGTAGTGGATGTATATTTACCCACAAAAAATAAAACTTTATATTCAGATCAGTGTAAACTAAAGTACAGACTGAATAACAATAGGCAGGTTTTTAACCCAGGAAATAAGCATGGACGGGCTTGAAGATCGAGACGGTTTATCGGAACCCGACGAGCCTCCGCAGGCGCCTGAACGTATGGAGCCGGGCAGCAGGGTGCTTTTTCTCCCGGTAAATGGGGAATCCAGAAAAATAACGCAGATTCTTTCCAATGAAACATCATTGAAGATCCTTGAACTGCTAGGGAAAAAAAGCATGTCTGCAACCAATATTGCAGAGGAGCTGAATATCCCCCTCACCACTGTCAAGTATAATCTTGATTCTCTGTTCGAATCCGATCTTATAAAAGTCAAACAAATTAAATGGAGCCAGAAAGGGCGGCAGATAAAAATCTACGAGTCAGTGGAAAAGCTGATTGTCCTTGTTCCTTCGAGGAACTCTATGGACAAGCTCTCTATCATAAGTCTGTTGCAGAAATATATCGGGGTAATCGGAGCTGCCTTTTTTGCAGCTGCAGGGATAGAATACTTTTCAGCCTATATGCAGGCAAAAAGAATCGTTGATGCAACTGTTCCTTTGAGAATGGGGATACCGGAGGCAGCAAATGAGGCTTTCCCCGAAGCAATGGTTACGGGAGTCAACGAGAGCAACAATATGAGCCCGAAGTTAGCTCTCGACCAGCAGATGCCAGAAGGAGCCCTGAATGCAAGTTCTGAGGCTTTGAAAGCCGGAACAGGGAATGTCTCTTCTGGATTGGAAGCCGGCCCGGCTCAGGGAGCTCCTGAAGTTCCCATGTCCGTTCCAGACGGTCTAGATTCCGCTCATGGGCTTCCTCCTGTCCCGTCTGAAGGGCTCGCTCACGTAGGCGGGATTCACGGGCTTTATGATACTCTTTCTCTTCACCCTGGAGTCTGGTTTCTTTTCGGGTGTATTTTTATAGTATTTCTGATGATTGTAAGAGAAGTCTATTATAAGAAAAAAGCCAAATAATCGGAGATTGGTATGAGAGTCGCTTTAAAGCTTGCATACATAGGCACCGAGTTTCACGGCTCCCAGATCCAGCCCAATGTCGAGACCGTGGAGGGAGAACTCTTCAAGGCTCTTCGGAATCTCGGGATCATAGAAAGCCCCAAGTCTGCTAATTATACCTGTGCTGGCAGGACCGACGCTGGGGTCCACGCCCTTGAGCAGGTTGTCGCTTTTGACACGGACAAACCGAACCTGGCAATTCCAAGGGTCATAAACTCCGAACTTCCCCCAACAATCTGGGCATGGGCCCATGCGGAAGTGCCCCTCGACTTTGACGCTCGGAGAGATGCGGTTTCCAGACACTACCGCTATGTGATGAGCGGGGAAGAGTACAATATCTCCAGGATCCGGGAAGCTTCAAAATTGCTGATCGGGACCCATGATTTTGAAAACTTTTCAAGAACCAATGGAGAAAAGAGTACGATTCGCACCCTGGAAATGATAAATGCCCGCGTAGACGGAGAGCTTACCAAAATCGATGTTGTTGGACATAGTTTCCTCTGGAATATGGTCCGAAAAATAGTGACCGCACTTTCCATGATCGGAAAAGGAGTACGTGATAATGACTGGCTGCTTCAGATGCTAAATCCCGATATATATGAAGAAGGAATCGAACCTGCTCCTGCCTATGGGTTGACCCTTATGAAAGTGAATTACAAAGAGGATTTTATAGGATGGATCGATGACAATTATTCCATAAGGAGAGCAGGTGAGCAGAACCAGAAACGCATCCTGAGGCACAGGGTTATGGCAGAAGTACTTGAAGAACTGATTTCTCATGAGTAAAAAATGCCCTTAAAGGGCACTTTTTATATTCCATATCTCATTTTTTATTTTCAATTCTTATTTTCATTTCCCGCTTCTTTCTGAAAAATAGTTATTGTTCGGGTAAGGCTTCTATGCACTCTCTGGACATAAACCTCAAGAACCTTAAGCCCTGCTTTTTCTCCGTATTCCAATGCTGCCTTGTCCGAGACTACAACTGCTATACCCCCGGGCTTCAGGACACGGTGGATCTCTTCAAGGGCGCAGGAATAAAGTTCTTCAAGGGACTCGGCGATAATTGCTGCTGACCTGCCGTATGGTGGGTCAGTAACGACTGCATTTATTGTTGCTTCCTTAAACGGAATCCTGCAGGCATCCCCTTCCATCAGAGCATAGTCCAGCTTAAAGGCTTCAAGATTCATACGGGCACCCACAACAAGTTTTTCCTGGGCATCGACTCCTATAACCCTTGCTCCCACAAGCCCGGCTTCAACAAGAATCCCTGCAGTGCCGCAGAAGGGGTCCAGAATGAGTTCACCCGGCTTTATTCCCGACAGGTTTGCAAGGGCGCGTGCGACCCTGGGCATGAGGACTCCAGGATGGAAAAAAGGTTTGTTCTGGGGAGTTCTGGATTCGTATGCGCTTCTGTCGATAGAAGACAGGAGGGTTCCGAATACAGCTTTTTCACTCAGGATCACCCTGAATTCCACATCGGGGTTTTTCAGGTTTGCCCGAAAGCCCTTCCTGTAGATGCAGCCTCCGATTTTCTGTTCCAGAAACTCGCCCGGAAAGTCCACATGATGTCTAATCCGTTTTGCCCTGACCACAAAACTTTGTCCTTCCCTGATATAGCTAGAGGGCTCAAATGCCTCTGCAAGTTTCAGGACCGAGTCCTGGGTATTTTCGGTAATCCCTACAACTTTGAGGATATGGTGGGTCATTGCCAGCCTTTCGGTTATCGGGCCTCTAAGTGTTCTTTCAACATCCTTTTCTTTGCCTGCTATATCCACTACGAGGCACTGGTCAGTCCTGGTATGGGGACGGTAATCAAGCCCCTCTATTTTGAGGCAGGCAAAGACTTCGGCAGATGGCAGTTCTTCATGTTCTCCAGAGAGTTCAAAAGCGTATAACATTGGTGATCCGGAATAAGTTGATAATTATAGTTCGAAATAATATTCGTAGCGTGTAATTCGGAAATAATCTCAAATTTATTGTGCTGATGCGAGGATAACCCTTAAATGGAATTTCTCAAAAAGTGAAGTCGGCAAATCCGGAAGAAATTGCCTGAATAAGTATCAATTAAAAGCAATTCTTCTAGTTAAAAGCAATTTTTTCTTAAAACATTTTTTCAAGGGCTTCCCTGCCAGTCATTCCGGGCTCAATCCCGAGTTCCCTGGCTAACTGAGTTACTTCGACGACCTGGGCTTTGAGCATATCTTCAAAGCTTTGTACGCCTTTTACCTTTGCTGCCGTATCCTCGAGCGTCTCTGCAGCATTTACATTCAGATATCCGCACATCAGGAACCCTTTTTCGGCCCTTATAACCAGAAGAGGGTATTTTTGCATCTCAAAACGGAGGCCAAGGGCGCATCCGCTTTCAAGCCGAATTTGTTCAATGAGCATGTTTTTCAGAATAAGCTTCAAGCCAGATTAACTTTTTGGACTCAGGTGAAGCTGTGTAAAGACATTTTTGAAAAATCCTGAGGATTCCCGGGCTTCTGCTATATCTTCAGCAGCTACGGTTTGGTTTCCTGCTTCTCTGCTCTCGTTTTCCACAGCCTTCTCAGTATTTTCTGTTATTCCCTGCAATTCTCCCCCGGAACTCTCGTTCTCCGAAAGCCAGAGAGTTATATTTCCGCTGGAGTCGAAGCTGCCTTTGAGCACGGCAAGGTTGCTTTCAAATCCCGGATTTTTTCCATTCAGCCCTTCTATTCTCTCTGCATCAAAGCCCTGAGGCAATCTTATTGTAATATTCGAGTTCGGAGTGCCCACGAGCAAGATTCCGGTTCCTTTGCCTGCTTCTTTCTCAAAACCGTAGGTTACAGTGGCATGGTTTGTAATTGCCGAACTTTTTTCGGTCTTGCCGAGAGCTTCTTTCGAGAGCCAGAAATCAACATCCGTGACTTTAACAGCTTCTAAAGTATCATTAAGCCTTACGTCAGGTTTTGTTTCTATAGTTTCTTTCATTCTGCCCCTGAGAACCGTCTCCGCTTTCAGGATTTCCCAGGCATTGACAAAGTTGTCATTATTGCCTGCTTGCAGGTCTATGAAATCCCTGAAAGTAACGGCTTCATTGCCTGTAATTTGTTCTTCATATTTCCAGGTCATTCCGTCCCTTTCCAGTGTGATGTTATTGCCGGAGATGAAGGCAGCAGTACAGGGTTCTGCAAGAAGGGCAGGCATAAGAAGAGTTATTAACACAAAATATGTTAAAAGAAGATTATACAGTTTCACGACGCTCAACTCATCTCTTTTTTATTTTTCACCCTTTTTTCAACTTTATATTCTTCCTCTTCTCATTTCCCGGTTTTATTTTTTCTCTATTCTTTTCCGGTTTTATTTTGTTGTGACTTCGCAGCCGTCCTGGGTTATTACTATAGTGTGCTCTGCCTGGGCTACAAGTCCACCTGCACTTTCAAGAAGTACGGGATAAGGGTGAAGAATTCCTGCCTTTTCAAGCTGGATTAATACAAACTCCAGCCTGTCGGACTCGAGCCAGCGCTTTGCAAAAGGCAACTCCCTGTATTCTTCTACCTGTTTCAGGACGTTTCGGACTGCAGGCATGCGGACCGGTTTTTTCCTTATAAGGCTGTATATCTCGGCCCAGTTTCCGTCATGGACAAAGCCTGCTCCATCCGTAGCGAAGGGCTCGATTGCAAGCACATCTCCTTCCTTTAGAACGACTCCTCCTTCCACGTGCCGGTTAGGGACAGAAGGTTCATCATGGGCCGAGTACTGGGAAAGCCCGTGGCCTGTCAGGTTCATTATAGGATTCAACCCGTAACTGCGAATACTGTCCTCGATTGCAGCTCCGATTTCTCCTGTAATAATCCCTGGTCTTGCAAGATCAATGGCTGCGGCAAGAGCCTCTTCAGCTGCTTTTAAGATATCCGGATTTCCTGAAAGGTCAACAGTCACAGCCGCGTCTGCAATGTATCCGTCCACATGGACTCCAAGGTCCAGCTTAACCATATCTCTCCCGAAAACGTCAGTGCTTCCTATCTTTGGGGTTGCATGCGCAGCCTCTTCGTTTCTTGAGATGTTGCAGGGAAAAGCCGGCCTACCTCCAAGCTCTATAGTCCGATTTTCCACAAATTCCGCAACTTTCAGCAGAGTGTTTCCGATCCTGATCATTTCCACGGCTTCGGCCCTGACAATTTTCAGGATCCTGCCTGCTTCCCTGTATTTCTCAAGGATCTCTTGTTTATTGTGCACATTATCGGTCATGTTAACCCCTTATTGGATGATAATAGATTCCTGCCCGGATTGATAAATTATAAATTCCTGAGTATGTGTTCCTGACTGTAAACCGCTAATTTCCAATTTGAGCAGGTTAGGTATTGTCAGATAAGATATAAACAGATTCAAACAGATTCTTTAAATTGTAAATCTGTTATAATACAAATCTCTTTTCCAGTCCTGTAAGATTCTCACATCCATTCTCAGTAACCAGTACCATATCTTCGAGCCGTATTCCTCCGGTTTCAGGGTAGTATAAGCCGGGCTCGATAGTAATTACGTTGCCCGCCTCAAGTAAAACTCCGTTTTCTCCGACTCCCGGAAGCTCATGTATGTCCAGTCCGACCCCATGGCCCGTGGAGTGGATAAATCCGACCTTCGCACCGCTTCGGTAGGTGTCATAGCCACGCGCTTCGAATATATCACAGACCGCATTATGCACATCGGCTGCCGGAACTCCCGGCTTAACCATTTCAAGCCCTTTTTCCTGGGCTGCAAGTACTGTTCCGTACATCTTTTTGAGCTCTTCCGAAGCCTCTCCATGCAGGACTGTGCGCGTCATATCCGCAAAATAACGTTTCTTCTTGCTTCTCGGGAAAATATCCAGGATAATTGGTGCGTTTGTCTTTAGAGGGCCGTCTGTAGTTCCATGGGGATTTGCCGTATCCCTGCCGCATGAAACGATAGTCTCTTCTGCCTCGCACCCGTAATCAAGAAGGGTATGGTCGATAACTGAGAGCACTTTAGATCCTGTCAGCACCTGTCCTTCATGATAGAGAATACCTTCCCTTTCTTCGGCTCCTGCTATCAGTGCTATTGCGGTTTCCATAGCCTTTTCTCCAGCTGACTGGGCATACTTTATTGCCTCAATTTCTTCCGGCCTCTTCAAGCTCCTGATTTTACTGAACGGGCTTTTTATGGGCACTACGGATAAACCTGCTTCTTTGAGGGAATTCGAGTAAAATATCGGAAAATCGTAAGGCACTGCAACTCTCTTTATCCCTTCTCCCGCGAGCAGCTCGGATATGCAGGCTGCATAGGCGATAGATGCGTCTTTTTTCTCCTTGATCTTTTCCCGATAGCCCAAATCCTGAGTCGTCTTTATAGTAGAAACCCTTGACTCGATTTCGGCTCTCCCTTTTTCCATCTCCGAAATAAAAAGTATTTCTTCTTCTGCTCCTGTTTGCAGGTACACGAAATCGTCGGACGCCAGGAAGCGGGTCACGTAATAAATATCGGAATTATGAATATTCCCTGTCATAAGATAAGCATCGGTTCCTGCTTCTTCAAGGGCTTTTTTTATGCTGAATTCTGGCTCTGTCATGCAAGGTTATTCTGGCGTTTGTGAATAAAGTTCTTATTGTCAGGCCTTTTTTCCGTCTATCCTTAACATTTCTTCCTTCATTTCATGGTCCAGAATAAAAAGCTCCTCAAGCATCGCAAAATAACGGTTCAGAGACTCTGTCATTTCGTCTGAAAACCTGAGCAAACACACATACTTCCTTCTTCCCAGCTCTTTTACCCATATTTTATTCTCAGGCTCCCCTTCTTCCGGTTTCCAGAATATTTCCGCAGTGCAGCCGAGGATCATCCGAATGCGCAAGGTCAGTTCCCTTCGAATTTTTTCGTTTTTAAAATCAAGGTAGTCCCTGGAAATTCCTGCCTGAAGCAGTTCGCTTCTGTGAACCCAGTAATCGCCGCAGTTGAGGTGGGCTTCAACAATGTCTGGTATCTTTAGGGGCAGTTCCTTCAGGTCTGAGTTTGATCGACTGGGTTTTTCGCTATCTAATTCTAAGTTGTCAGGAAAAGATGTCCCATCCGAAGAAAGCATGGCAGTTTCCATTTCTCTTCGAATCCATTCAGAGGTGAACCGTTTGGTAGCTTCAATAAAAGTGAGGGCTTCAATTTCCATTTTCTCTCTGGTAGCTTCCAATCTCTCCCTTATGCGCTTGATTTTTTCTCGGGGCTCATCTGAAATATCGGCTTCAGTCTCCATTTTGTATTCTTCCCTCTTACCTTTTTGCTCGTTTTCTATGTATTTTCTCTTACATAGTTTATTTCTCATCGTATCTTTTCTCATCGTATCTCAAGGATAAACTTCAAGGCTTTTAGAAGGCTGATGCCGGTCAGTGAGGGAAAGAGTATACCGGGAGTAATCTGAGCCTCAAAACTGTTTAAAAATCGGCAGAATCCACCGTTGGGTCACAACAGATGCTTTAAAATCGAAATAGTTCAAATCCGCCCGAATATCTGGTTCAGGTTAAGTGAAAAGTAGAAAAAAATCAAAGGTTAGAAATTAAATGTTTAAATGTTGTGTAATCAATATTATACAACTTCATTATAATCCATTTAATCAGTCACATTTACAAAAAAAAGAAGCGCCCGGACCGGGATTCGAACACGGGTCGGAGCCTCGACAGGGCTCCATGATAGGCCTCTACACTATCCGGACACTTTGGTCTCTTTAGCTATTGTTTTTGCCCGCGTTGCGAGCAAACCTTAAATGTCTTTTCCAATATATAAATGTTCCCGTTGAAGGTTTTCGATTCTGGTATGTATTTCAGGTCCCGCCTCCCAGACTCGAACCGGGGACATCGCGGTGCCTGCGCAGAAATGTACGGGTAATTTTTCCCGCACGAGCCGAACTACAGCCGCGCACTCTACCACTGAGTTAAGGCGGGACGATGTATGTTAATCCATTACTGCACTGCTTCAGTGCACCATCTCCTTATATGGTGATGATATTTATGTTTTTCGCTGGATGTGGTTTATAAGGATGCCTTTATAAAATTTCCATATATAAAAGTTCGTCCCAAAACTCATTTTATTCTTAATTATCAGAAATTTTCAGGATTGTTTTTATGATCCGGAACTAGTGCATCGATTCCTAATTAACTCCATTTTAGATTGTGATTCCACCAGGCATTTCATCCCTTTCTTCCATTTTATATCTCCACGTAAATAGAACTGGTTTTTCGTTAACCTGGTTTATATATTGACTAATTCTTTCTTTTAATTCATTTATTGAGTCCACTCTTATTCCTCTTAACACGCTCCTCCCCATTTTACTGAAAAAACTTTCAATAATATTCAGCCACGAAGCATGTTTGGGTGTGAAAACAAATTCAAATTTATCAGGAACTGTCGCCAGATATTTCCGAGTTTCTTCTGATGTGTGCATTTTAAGATTATCCAGAATAATTATGATTTTTTCTTCTGGATATATTGACTCAAGTCCTTTGAGATATTCAATGAATTCGCAGCTTCTATGCTGCTCAAATACTTTATAATAAATTCTCCCAAATATCAAGTCAATTCCAGCTAATAGTGAAAGAGTCCCATGTCTTTTATACTCATAATCTCTTGCTATTGTAGAATAATACCCTTCTACTGGCATAAGATCTGGATAAACATTTCCAATTACCTGAATACCTGGTTTTTCATCGTAGGAAATAATCACTGTCTTAATTTGTTCATTTTTCCTTTTTTTTCATTTAGTCTTTTAGCTTCTCTATATGTATCCAGAACATTGGCTGCTTTTTGATCAAAATCTGGGATCAACTTTAGCAATGTAACAGCTAATTTTATGTGGTTTTATCTTGCTTGCATTGAGAATCTTTGAAATTGTCCCCTGATTTATCTTCGATAAATCAGGATGTTCCTCTTTGATACAATTCTCCCTGATATGTTCAGCAAGGAGTCTCTGAGTCCATATTTCATGAGGATAACCAAGATCTTTTGGTTTCATACATGCAAGTGAGACTACGCGAGCTCGTGATTCAGCACTAATATCTCGAGGTTTCCCACTTCTTGATTTATCTACCAAGCCTTCTTTGACCCCAAAATCTAAAACTCTTTGTATCCAGAGTCTTACAGTTTTGTAATCCACTTTTAACTCTCTGGAGATCTCGGTATCGTTTTTTCCCTGATAGCTCAAAAGAACTATCGTGGATCTTTTAACAATGCTTGCAGCTTGATTTCTAGAGCGACTTAACTTGGTCAAATAATCTAACTCTTTTTGAGTAAATGATAATTTAGGGCGACGGCTTATACGAGGCATAAGTACATTTATAGAACAATTAATATAATTATTTTATGGATTTATATCAGAATCGATGCACTAGATTGATTATTCTAAATGCTAGATTCAACGAAGCAAATTTTAAGTTTGGAACAGGCTCAGAGAAAATTTCTCAGTCATATGGCCAAAGATACCTTACAGTCAGATGGCTAAATGTACCTTAATATCACTAATTTCCTGAAAGCCTGAGATTCTTCTCTAATTTTTTGAAAAATCTATAACTTCAGCCTTAATCTGTTTATGTCATGTTTCTAAAAAGCAATTCCTGATTAAGAATAAATTTATATTAAAAATAATAGCAGTAAAAATAATAGCAGTAAAAATAATAGCAGTAAAAATAATAGCAGTAAAAAATGTATGAAAAGAACCGGAAGGTTCTTCTCGACAATATCTGCCTTGTTTAGAAAGTATTCAATTCTCCTCTGATCACCATTTCGGTAATCTTTGTCACATTGGAAAACCAGTCATCAATGACAACTTCGGTTTCCGCTTTGACTTTTGCAAAGGAGGTACCTTCCCTGGGGATAATCTGTGCACTTGCCACGAGTGGCTGATCAATGGGTTTTCCTATCTGGGAAAGCAGTCTGACATAAACATCCTGTACTTCCGGGACTTGCCTTACAATATCACGGGACATCTGAGTCGAGAGGAGGTTGTAGATTTTGCCGATATGGTTTATCGGATTCTTTCCGCTGGTTGCCTCCATACTCATAGGCCTGTTTGGCGTGATCAGCCCATTGCAGCGGTTTCCGCGCCCCACAGAACCGTCATCTCCCATTTCAGCTGAAGTGCCTGTAACTGTGAGGAAAACGCAGCTGGTTTTCAGGTTATCTCCGGTATTAATGCAGACCTTCACATCGCGCTCAGTGTAGCGAGTTGAGAGTTCCTCCACGTACGTTTTCATCTCCTCGGTCATGCTTATATAACTGTCCAGGTCGTCGATATACCTCCCAATCATGCCGCTGCATATTGTAAGGGTTATATCTTCTCCATCCCTGAGTCCCATGACCTTCATGTCTTCTCCGATTGCAGGCATGCGTGATTTCAGGTCCGTGAGGAGTTGCCTTTCTGTATTGTATACGAGATTCTCAAGTTCGGAAAACGGAGCATGCCCAACCCCGAATGAAGTGTCATTTGCAACCGGAACCCTGTCTCTTTTGAAGACATCCCTCAGGTCTGAAGACCCTGTCCCGAGTTTGCAGTCCATGATCACGTCTCTTTCGAGGTCCATATTCACAAGGGTATTCTTAAGGTATCTTCTGGCAGCTTGAAGGGCCACAGACTCGGTAGCAAGCTCGATACCTTCGAACTCCTTTGTGGCTCTGCCTACCAGCAGAATATATATGGGTTGGAGCACCTCTCCGCCCCCGAATTTGGGGCTGGATCTTCCGGCGACGATCTGGGTTTCGTCGGTATTGTGGTGGAGTACTGCTCCACATTTGGTTATGTATTCCCTGCATAGTGAGCGGCTTACGGCTTCGGCCAGTCCGTCCGATATGCTGTCAGGGTGCCCTATCCCTTTGCGTTCTACAAGCTCTATCCGCTGTTTCTCGATCGGGGTTTGCAAGAGCTCTTCTACTTTGATATTTCGGGCCATTTGGATCCTCTTTTTTCAAAATTAACAATAGTTTTATTAGTAAATGTTGATGTTATTGGTTTACTATTTGTCGGTCAGTTGTATCATCAGCTGCTTTTTTAGCACTTAATTTTAATTAATTCCCATATCGCTATAACATTAATATTATTATATATATGACTCGAGAGTCAGTTTCTATTAAATTACTAGGGCTATATATTTGTTCCCACACCATCATTACTGGAGGTAATATACTTCCTAAAAAACATATTCTTACCTTCAATATTAAAAGCTTATTCGATTACCTCTCGAAGTTTATTCCACTATGAGCTGTGTTGTTCTCTATGGACTTATATTTCTCGAAGGAAAATTTCTATGAGATCTTACCGCGAAGTCTATATTATACTAGTGTATTCTGAATAAACGTTTTTATCTGGATGAGCTTACCCGGGAGGAAAGTTTCCCGGCAGATTACATATTCGAGGACACAGTAGATGATTCGCATTGCAATACCCAACAAAGGACGCCTTTACGACCCCACAATCTCTATTTTCAAAGATTCAGGGCTCCCAATCAGTGGGGGAGCCGAAAGCCGAAAACTCTTTGCACAAACTACAGATCCGGATATCCATATCCTCTTTGCCAGGGCCGCTGATATCCCTGAGTATGTACAGGACGGAGCTGCAGACGTCGGCATCACAGGCCTGGATCTCATCACGGAAAGAGGGGCAAAGGTTGAAGCCCTTCTGGACCTGAAATTCGGGAACGCTAACCTTGTTCTGGCTGTCCCCGAGGATTCTAATTTCCAGAAAGCTCAGGACCTTGAAGGCAAAAAGATTGCAACCGAGTTTCCGGAAATTACGAGCCAGTACTTTAAAAAGCTTGGAGTTAACGTTGAGGTCATAAAGGTCAGCGGAGCCTGTGAAATGACTCCACATGTGGGAATTGCGGACGCGATCGTGGATATTTCAAGCTCAGGAACGACTCTGATGATCAACCGCTTAAAAGCTATTGACACAGTCTTTTCCTCCACTGTCTACCTGATCGCAAATAAAGAAAGCCTCCGGACAAAGGACAAAATCCTGGATATAAAAACTGCACTGGAAAGCGTGCTCAATGCAAAGCAGCGGCGCTATCTTATGATGAATGTTCCCGAGGCTTCCCTTAAGGCAGTAAAAGAGGTCTTGCCAGGGATGTCAGGCCCGACTGTCATGAAGGTTGAGCCCAGTAAATTATCCGGAGAATCGATCCTTGCAGTTCATGCTGTTGTGGATGCGGACGTGATCTTTACCATTGTAAACAAGCTGAAGAAAGTCGGTGCAAGGGATATCCTTGTCGTCCCCATCGAAAGGATAATGCCCTGAAAGGAAAAAGACCGGGTAAAATGAACAGAATGATATTCCGGAGATGTAGTTTTCAATGTTTTTCGAAGTGATTCCTGCGGTGGATATGAGGGGCGGGAAATGCGTTCAGCTTGTGCAGGGAGTACCTGGCAGCGAAATCGTATCTCTTGATGACCCTCTTGCAGTCGCCCTTGACTGGGTCGGAAAAGGGGCAAAGACCCTGCACCTGGTAGATCTGGACGGGGCAATCGAAGGCGAACGCAAAAACGCCCCGATAATTGAAAAAATAGTCGGCGCGTGCAGGAAAAAAGGAGTGTGTATCCAGGTCGGAGGAGGTATTCGTAGCTTTGAGGATGCAGTTTCTCTTCTTGAACTCGGGGTTTCGAGGGTGATTCTAGGAACCGCTGCCCTTCAGAACCCGGAACTTGTAACACGGCTTTCCAGTGCCTTTGGGAACGAATGTGTAACCGTTGCCCTTGATGCAAAAAACGGGAAAATCTCAATCAAGGGCTGGACTGAAGAATGCACGCAAACTCCTGTGGAAATGGGCCGGAAGTTTGAAGAGCTGGGTGCAGGCAGCTTGCTTTTTACGAATATAGATACCGAAGGTCTTATGCAGGGGGTAAATCCTGTTCCTACAAAGAACCTTGTTGAATCTGTCAGCATTCCTGTAATCGCATCCGGAGGAGTAAGTTCTCTGCAAGACCTGCAAGTCTTGAAGGAGACGGGAGCTGCAGGAGTTGTGGTAGGTAGCGCTCTCTACACAGGCAGGTTCACACTTGAAGACGCGATTGAGACAACCCGGCGCTAATGACCGGGAGCCTCTTTTTGTTTCCTGGCAGAGAGATTCTCCATCTACTCATTTCCTTAATTTTCCGGGGAAAAGAGGAGACAAGGGATGAGCAGGCAACCGGATACAAAGTGTTTATAAATTTAAAAAGAATGTGATGTTGTATGAGAACATGCAGAATATCCCGCAAGACAAAGGAAACCGACATCCAGCTTGAACTTAACCTTGATGGCACAGGAATTGCAGATGTTAGCACTGGGATCGGGTTTTTTGATCATATGCTTACTTCTTTTGCAAGACATGCGGAATTTGACCTTAAGGTACGCGCAGACGGTGACCTTTATGTGGACGAGCACCACCTGGTAGAAGATGTCGGGATAGTTCTCGGAAGGGCTCTTGCAGATGCGCTTGGAAACATGGCAGGGATTGCCCGCTTTGGAGAAGCCAGAATTCCAATGGACGAAGCCCTTGCCGAGGTTGCCCTGGACATAGGCGGGCGTAGCTATCTTGTCCTGAAAGCCGGGTTTGCGACACCTCAGGTTGGGCAGTTCAGCACTCAACTTGTGAAGCACTTTTTCGAAACTCTCGCCTCAAATGCAAAAATCACCCTCCATGCGAGTGTCTACGGAGATAACGACCATCACAAGATCGAAGCTCTTTTCAAAGCTTTTGCCTATGCCATGAAAAGGGCTGTAAAAATTGAAGGCAAAGAGGTAAAAAGCACTAAAGGCACCCTATAAACTTTTATTGTTGTAGCACTCCTAGTCGAGACTCCCGCATTGCGCCTCCCCCTCCCGCATTGCGCCTCCCGAGTTCCGCTTCGGGATCACAGGAAATCGGAGATTTTCTGGGAGTTGCGATGTAATCGCAACAGCACGGGGTCCTTCTCGCTTCGCTCGAGAGGACTAATTTATGGACAAGTAAAACCACTTTTCAACTCGCTCAAGCGGACTAATTTCTGGATAAGTAACCTTGCTTTCCTTTTTGCTCACGTGACCGACTTCAAGACGGGTCTGATCGCGTAGGGCAGCTGCGCCCTGGGCGCCTCCCCTCCGGCTGGCTATCTCATCTGTACTTGAGCCAGTTGAGCCATCTCATAGACGGAGAGCATGATGCTGAGCAGGCTCGCAGCCATCCGAAGGACTACCCCCTAGTTCCCAGGCGAACTACGGAACCCCCAGTCGTGGGTTAAGGCTTCGACCCCCGGCAGACACCAGGCCAGTGGAGCGCAGCCCCTTGCCTGCCTCGCAGCGGCGGCGGGATACTGGGCGGGCGATGTCGCAGGAGAACGTGGAGTTCACGCGCGAGGGCTTCGAGGCCCTTCTGGCCGCATTGAATGCGCGGGAATTCGACGCGGTCGCGGAACTTGTCGGCCCCGAGGTGGAGTTCAACTTGTACTTGCCGCTGCCGAAGGGGCGGGGTCCTACCGAGGCATCGATGGCTTGCGGAAGTGGGCGAGGGAGGTGGACTCGGTTTGGGAGGACTGGCATCAGGAAGTGGTGGACTTCCGCGTGGTCAGCGACAACCAAGTAGTCGCCGTCATCCGCGCGACCGGAAGGGCCAGGGCAAGCGGAGTGCCCCTCGACACTCGGACCGGAAACGTGCTGACCCGGACTCCGGAGGGCTTGTCGCAGCGGGCCTATAGCGATCCGCACGAGGCCCTCGAAGCCGTGGGGCTGCGGGAGTAGGCGATCCTCTCGCTCGACCATCGCGAATCGTCTGCGGGTGGGGGACCAATCGGACCGTTCGCGTGAGCTACTCGGCGAGGACTGAAGAACATCAGAAGTTCAGCCCGAGTCCGGCGTCGAAGGATGATCCCGACGGCGCGCGCTGGTCGTGGCCGTCCAAGCCACCTGATCAAGGACGCCGCCTAACCGGCGCTTGAAGCTGGCCGGCCCGTACGTTCGAAAGGAAGAGAGGTTGGCCGCCTGGTGAGTTCCTCGCTACGTTCACACTGCGTTGCGGCTGGCGAGCTAGGGCCGGCAGCTTAAGCGCAGAGTCGTTAGACAGCGCGCCGGCTCTTTGCGTGGGGTGCCTCCTTGCTCGATTTCACGTTCACGCAGAACAGAGCTCTAGGACGCATCATGAATGCTGGTCGCACGATCGTTCGAGCCCGTTTAGAAGATCGCGAGGATAGAACCACAATCGACCTACTCCAATCAAGCAACGTCGCTCCCGTTGCGGCGGCGCTGCGCTTGGCGGAAGGACTCGCAAAGGAACTCGGTGTTGCTGCTGGCAAGTTGCGCCCAGAGGATCGCCTCGGCGATCTCTTTCGCGTGCGGCGCCCCGAATTCACTGCGATAAGTGACAAGCAGTGGGCGGACAGCAAACTTGGCGGGTTCTTCGAAGTCGCGCGCTACGACATCATGTTTCTTGTCGAACACACCTCGACTCGAGCCGGGTGGACAGCACAATGGCGCACCCTTGATCCACGTCCTCAGAACGAAGACCAATGGCTCGACCGCATAATGCAGATGCGTGTGGATGAGTTCTTGCGGTTCTTCGTGCGCGCCGCCGAATCCGCTCCGCCTCGTGCGACGCGCGCTGTCTAACCGGCGCTTGAAGCTGGCCGGCCCGTACGTTCGAAGGAATGAGGTTGGCCGCGTGGTGAATTCGCAGGTACGTTCAATCGACGTTGCTGCTGGTGAGATAGGGCCGGCAGCTTAAGCGCAGAGTCGTTAGGCGTCACCGATGGCCGCGACAGATCTTGAGTGGACGGTGAGGTTGGAGGACCCGGCTGCGTTGGCCGACCTCTGGGGTGCGCTGGAAGACCCCGATCCGAGCCCACCTCCGGAGCTCTCGTACATCAGGAAGGTCGAGGTCGACCGGTTCAATGGCTTTCGGGTGGAGGTGTTCGCGCGCGAGCATCCGCCACCGCACTTCCGGGTCCGGTATCAGGGAGAGACTGCGACCTTCAGGCTATCGGACGGCGAGCGCCTCCATGGTGCCTTGAAGGTCCACACTCGAAAGATCCGAGATTGGTATCGGCGGAACCGAAGCACAGTGATTGATGCTTGGAACAAGCACCGTCCCACTGACTGCCCAGTCGGGGTTGTCAGGGGTGACGCCTAACCGGCGCTTGAAGCTGGCCGGCCCTGTACGTTCACGAAGGAAGAGGTCTTTGCGCGCGTGGTGAATTCCTGGGTACGTTCATTGACAGACGTTGCTGCTGGTGAGCTAGGGCCGGCAGCTTAAGCGCAAGTCCGTTAGGCTGCACAACTCTAGTGTCGAGTTCCACTGTGGAGGCCACCTTCATGCGATCCCTGTTCAGCCTCCTCGCGCCCTCAATCGCGTTCTTCGCCGCTTCGTGTGGCGGGGCGGAGGCTCCGCGCGCGCGGGCTGCGGACCAAGTCGAGGTCGCCACTGCGCTTCCCGCCCCGGCCGCATTCGATGGCGGTCGCGGGACCTCGCTCGCGGCTCAGACGCCCACGCCGTCGCTGCAGTCGATGTGGGCGGAACAGAAGCTCATTCGGTCCGCCGAGCTGCGCCTGCAGGTGGATAGCGTGCCGCTCGCTGTGCAACGCGCGGATAGTGTAGCCAAAGAGTCTGACGCCCTCCTCGCCGACATACACCTCAACCAAGATGAAGACCGCCGCCGGAGCGCTGTGCTCGTCATTCGGGTCCCCGCCGCGCGGTTTGCGGAGACGCTGGCGAGCTTGAAGCGCCTCGGAGAGGTGAGAAGTGAGGCCGTGACCACGGACGACGTTACGAAAGCGTACGCTGACCTGGAGACCAGACTGACGGTGAAGGAGGAGACGGCGGCGCGACTCCGGCGCCTCCTGACAGATCGCACAGGCAAACTCTCCGATGTTCTCGACGTCGAACGGGAGCTCTCCCGTGTGGTTACAGAGCTTGAGCAGCTCAAGGGCGAGCGACGCTACTACGACCAGCGGATCGCCATATCGACGATTACGGTCACACTCGTCGAGCCAGGCGCACTGCTGCGCCCAGGTTCTACCGCTCCGATCAAGGAGGCGTTTGGTCAAGCGCTTCACGTTCTCTCCACCTCCCTGTCGTGGCTGGTTTACCTGGTGACATTCCTGGCACCGTGGCTTCTGATCGCGGGTCTGGGCTGGTGGGTCGTCAGGTTGGTGCGTGCACGCCGAGGTGCAGCCTAACCGGCGCTTGAAGCTGGCCGGCGCTTCCGCCGGGCGTAGCATTGAGTGGCAGGCAAGCTCCATGACCAGGTCATTGACCAGACGGCTCGCCTGGTGCACTTTCGCGCCGGCAGCTTAAGCGCAGAGTCCGTTAGGCGTCACTGAAAGATCTTGCTAGATTGAAGCCATGCCAGAACTGACCGCCGTGTTCCAAAAGGTGCCCCTCGGTTACATCGGCTTCGTCGAGGAATTGCCCGGCGCCAATACCCAGGGCACCACCCTCGAGGAGGCCCGGGCCAACCTTGCCGAAGCCGTCCGGCTCGTGCTCGAGGCCAACCGCGTGCTCGCGGAGGAAGCGATCGGGACCAAGGAGGTGATTCGCGAGCCGCTGCGCCTGCCGGCGTGAAGCGTCGCGATCTCATCCGCCACCTGGAGGCCAACGGGTGTGAGCTGCTGCGGGAAGGCGCCCAGCACTCGGTCTACGTGAATCGCGCACGACGCAAGACCTCGACGGTGCCTCGGCATCGCGAGGTCGATGACTTTCTGGCCCGGAAGATCTGTCGCGACCTGGAGGTACCGGAGCCGTGACGCCTAACCGGCGCTTGAAGCTGGCCGGCCCTGTACGTTCACGAAGGAAGGGGTCTTTGCCCGCGTGGTGAATTCCTGGGTACGTTCACTGACTGCGTTGCTGCTGGCGAGCTAGGGCCGGCAGCTTAAGCGCAGAGTCGTTAGACTGCCGCGCCGTATGCCCTGCTACCGCCCATTCCCCGTGCTGCTCGCTGCGGCCAGCCTCGCGCTCCTTCGAGCACCGGCGGCCGGCCAGCAGGTGCTGTTCACCATCCCCCTCGACAGCGGGCAGTTGGTCCGCCTGCACCTGGACGACGGCCGGCTCCTGCGCGGCCGCCTCCTCAGACCGCTCACGGCCCAGAGCCCCCAGGTCACGTTTTGTCGGTACCCGGCCCCGCCCTGCCGCGACCTGGTGCCCCACCGCGTCGACAGCGTGTCCGTGGCGACGCTAGCCGACATCGAGGTCGCGCGAGGCACCCACCTCTGGCGCGGGGCGGCCATCGGTGCAGCGATCGGCGTCCTGTGGGGCGTACTGGCCGGGGCGGCCTACAACGGATTCTGCGATAGCGCCGAATGCGGGGCCCCGGTGCCGGTCTGGGCCCTCACCGGAGCCATCGGCATCGGCGCTTGGGGGGCGTTGTTTGGTTCGCAGAGCACCACCTGGGGCCCCGCGCCCTAACGCGCGGCAGTCTAACCCGCGCTTGAAGCTGGCCGGCGCGTCGCCGGGCGGTGGATATGAGTGGCTGGTGCTCTCCAGGAGCAGGTCATTGACCAAACGGCGCGCCTGGTGCACCTTGGCGCCGGCAGCTTAAGCGCAGAGTCGTTAGACAGCAGACACGGATGCACAACGGAACCGCACTCAGCCAGGAGTTTGTTCGTCTTCGGGACCGCCACCGTGACGCCATGCAGGCCTGGGTGGCGCGCGGGGTCCTGGGAAGCTCCGTCATCCGGGTCTTCCGGGCCGGCACGAAGCAGCGCCTGCTACCACTACTAGAAGGACTCCCTGCCCACGAACTCCCCGCTCTCGATGAGGACCGCTTTGCGAAGTGGTACGAACATCAACTCGACCATATAACCCGGTGCCTCAGCGAACTCAACACGAGGAACCCCAGGGTCCAACCCGGTCTCAAATGGGGCCATGCCGCGAAGATTCTCTCGCTCTATCTGCGTGATATCTCCCTACACACTCGATATTTCGGAGACGCTGAAGTCCGTCGCATCAGTCCATGGCTCCCCGTCCCAATCGACAGCATCATCATCCGGCGCCTACGTCGCCTTGGCCTGCGCCTGCCCTTCGCCACGATCCGCGAGATCGACTCAAAGGAGAAGTTTCTGATCGTTCAGAGCGCTCTGGCCGAAGCTGCGAAGACAGCACAAGTTCCGCGAGTCTGGTTCGACGACAACTGGGCCGAGCGCGTGTGACGCTGCTGTCTAACCGGCGCTTGAAGCTGGCCGGCGCCCGCGCCGGGCGTAGAAATGAGTGGCAGGCAAGCTCCATGACCAGGTCATTGACCAGACGGTGCGCCTGGTGCACTTTCGCGCCGGCAGCTTAAGCGCAGAGTCGTTAGACTGCGCAAGATCGATTGCTGAGGAGAGCCAGTGCCGAGACCGCTCCAGATTCTCCTTCCAGCACTCAGCATCGTCGCTTCGGCCGCGCTCGTCCGTGGACCGTGGTTCCAGCAGGACGAGGCGGTGCAGCAGCGCGTCCCAGATCCTGGCCACCGCCTGATGTACTCAGCAGAACGCCTTCGCTGTTCATTTGACACCGGGACGGCAACGACGTTGGGTAGGGGAGCTACACAGATCGCTCAAGAGCGCCCGCTTGAGCTGATGGAAGTCTACGATGCTATCGATCGGCAGGCGGGTCGCGCGCGGTACATTACTGACGTTGGCACCCATGACGTTCAGGTCGTGGCGGGGACCGAGATGTTGAGTTTTGTCGACACAAACCGGACGACGGGCAACATCCAGTTGACTTCCGTCTTCCCCGCCGTTGGAGCGACGGATAGCCTGACCGCCCGCGGACGCCTACTGGCTGTCAGCTCCACGCACAACCGCGCGGTCAGCGGGGCTTGGGCGGCGGCCTCACAGCACTCTGGGTTCTGCGATGTGCTGCCATGAGCGTCGCCTGCGCAGTCTAACCCGCGCTTGAAGCTGGCCGGCCCTGTACGTTCACGAAGGAAGAGGTCTTTGCGCGCGTGGTGGATTCCTGGGTACGTTCAACTGACGTTGCTGCTGGTGAGCTAGGGCCGGCAGCTTAAGCGCAATCCGTTAGGCGGCGTCCATCGGTGCCGGAATGAACGGCTACAACTTCACCGACCAGGTGCGGCGAGCCCTCCAACTCGCGCGAGAGCAGGCAACCGCTCTGCGCCAAGAGTACGTTGGGGCAGAGCACCTCTTGCTTGGCCTCCTCCAGGAGGGCGACGGTGTCGCGACCGCCATCCTCACCGACCTGGCGGTGGAGCCCGAGGCACTCCTCCGAAGGGCTCAGGCATCCGTGAAGGTGGGCCACCACGACCCCGCTCCGGGTCCGCCTGACCTCCCCTACTCCTCCAAGGCCAAGAAAGTCCTGGAGTTCGCCATGGGCGAGGCCCGCGAGCTCGGACATCAATATGTAGGTACCGAACATCTGCTCCTCGGGCTACTTCACCCCGAGTCAGTCCCCGCAGTCACGGTGCTCACCGAGATGGGCGTCGCGCTCGACCGCGCACGGGACGCGTGTCGTCGGCTGGCATCGATCCGACCCGGCGCGAGGGGGCGACCACACGGCGACATGACGCCGTGGCTGGTTCCCTATCCGGCCTCGCGCACGCTCATACGTTTGGCGTTTCTGTTGGCGGTGCTGGCGATTCTCATTGCCCTTGCCGCGCTGGTCGTGGCCGTCCAAGCCACCTGATCAAGGACGCCGCCTAACCGGCGCTTGAAGCTGGCCGGCCCGTACGTTCGAAAGGAAGAGAGGTTGGCCGCCTGGTGAGTTCCTCGCTACGTTCACACTGCGTTGCGGCTGGCGAGCTAGGGCCGGCAGCTTAAGCGCAGAGTCGTTAGGCAGCGCGCAGTGACATCCGAGCGCGGACGAGAGCCCCGCCATGATCCGTGCAACCGTCAGTGGCATCCTGACGCTCGGACTCCTGCGCAGTTGCGGCTACGTGGCCGGTACCACGGGCAGCCGGCGATACTCGACTACCGACCCGGACGCTCGCTGCACGATCGACGAGCTCAGCTCGCCCGCTCGCTCCAGGACCCGTGATCCGTGCCGCAGCCTCTCGTGCGCGTCGGATCCGGGTCGTCGTCGCCGGGCATCGCTCGCTCGTCGCACTGGAGCTTTGACTGATCGCTGCGTACCGATCGATGGCCGGCACCGCCGGGTCTACGCTACCATCTGCGCGAGGATGCGCTTCGGCTGAGATTCGACCGGCATCCTCGATCGCGGCTGCCCGACAGCCTCCGAGGCGCTCGGGACTCCGCTCACGTGACGCAGCGTCGTCACGTTCGTGCGACCTGGCCGGAGCCTGGATGCGCGCGCACTGCCGAGACAGCGCCATGCGCGATCGGCTGCGGCAGGTCGACGGCCAGGCCGGACCTGGTTCGCACGCTGGCGCGCAATCGCCATGGCGGCTACGCTGACCGAAGCGCTGCCTAACCGGCGCTTGAAGCTGGCCGGCCCTGTACGTTCACGAAGGAAGAGGTCTTTGCGCGCGTGGTGAATTCCTGGGTACGTTCACTCTGCGTTGCTGCTGGCGAGCTAGGGCCGGCAGCTTAAGCGCAAGTCCGTTAGACGGCGCCGGATCATTCCAAGATGACGCGCTCAGCACTCTCTCTCCTCTTCGCGGTTCTCTTCGCCGCCGAACTCCTCTGGGTTGGCTCCTACCTGACCCGTGTACGTGCTGCCAGGCCTGCGGCCACGCGACCCAGGTCCTCCCTCAGCGCGTCCGCCAAGTCGGTGCTCGTCACGATCGGCTTTGCCTTGCCCATTGTCCACGTTGCTTTCACGATCCTGAACTTCGCCTTCGCCCCATCGGTACGGCGCAGACTCTCCTCCTTCGGCCGCTCTGTTCATAGTCGTACTTGTGCTTTTGGCGGGCTACTTCTCAAGGGAGCTCGAGGCTCCCTCAACGCCTCTGTGGCGAGCCACCGCATTAGCGTACTCGACGTCCGCTCTCTTCGTGATAGCGCGCCTAGCGGGCTGGCTGGTGATACCCTACGCTTCCCACAAGTAACCCTGGGCGCCGTCTAACCGGCGCTTGAAGCTGACCGGCGCTCGCGCCGGGCATTAGAAATGAGTGGCTGGTGCTCTCCAGGAGCAGGTCATTGACCAGACGGCTCGCCTGGTGCACTTTCGCGCCGGCAGCTTAAGCGCAAGTCCGTTAGACGTCGCCAGGCACAACGACATGAACCAGGGTGCTGAGCAAAGCAGGATCCGGGTGGCGGCCCGTCACGCTCCTCACTCTCGGGCCGCGCTCGCCGCTCCGCGCACCACACAACGCAACCAACTCCTCCTCGTTGCCCGAGGAATCGCTCCGCTGCGCCGCGCGGCCCCCGGCGTTCCGGCTCGCCCGGTCCCACCGCGTTCGGCGCCGCGCCGTCGGGGCACCCGGGGGCCGGCGGTCGGGTTTCCAGCCGGTGGCCCCGGGCACTGTGCCGCGGCAGCGGCGCGGCCCCTCACGCACCACGGGCGTCGTCTAACAGGCGCTTGCTGCTGACGGGCGCGATGGCTGGCGGTAGATACGAGATGCTGGCAAGATTGAGCAGGAATCGGAGTTCCTTGCTGCTGGTGAGGTAGGGCCCGCAGCAGAACCGCAGTCCGTTAGGCGGCGGCCCCGTGACCCTGAGGCGCCGCGGCGGGTATCGGCAGTGGAGAGCAGGTCAATGCGAAGACTCCTCGACCGCTGCTGGCTACCGGTCCTCATGGCCCTCGCGACCGGCTGCGGCATTCTTGGGCCAGACGACACTCGGGCCAGGGTAGCCTGGGTCGAGGCTCGGTTCGTCGGCAGCGACCTTCAACTCCGGGCCGTAGGCTCCACGGGCTGCGGGACCCTCAAGTACCTCGGCACGCACGTGGATGGTGCCGATGTCGTGGTGTACGCACGAGCCACGATTGCCAACTTCGAGTGCGTCGCGCCGAACGTGTACGACGCCACGGTGTCAATCCCAGCGCCGGGATCCTGGGCCGGTATTAGGATTCTGGCCTCCCAGTCGGGGAGCCCGGCCAACGCCGTTGAGGTCTTTGGCATCCCCTTCCTACACGACAGAATAGACGCCTTCGTGGGGGGCAGGGCCGTGGTGGAAGGTGTGGCCGAGAACTGCCCGCGGATCCGGCTGAACCCCGGCCGTCCGACCGACATCGTGTACCCCATCGAGTTCCCACGCGAAATTGAAATCCGAGATGGGGATGGCATCGACCTAAGCGGAGTACTGCCAGAAGCCGTCACCAGCTTCTGCTATGGCGGACCGCTCCTGCGCGTTCAACGAGTAACCCTTTCACTTGACCGCGCGTCATGAGCCGCCGCCTAACCCGCGCTTGAAGCTGGCCGGCCCTGTACGTTCACGAAGGAAGGGGTCTTTGCGCCGCGTGGTGAGTTCCTGGGTACGTTCATTCTGCGTTGCTGCTGGCGAGTTAGGGCCGGCAGCTTAAGCGCAGTCCGTTAGCCAGCAGCCCGGAACGCTTGCCACCCTCGCCCGGCCCGACATAGACTTGTTGCAATGCCGACTGTCTTCCGATCCGGCCCCTACCGCTTCTTCTTCTATTCGGCCGATCGGCAGGAACCACGGCATGTGCATGTCGAGCGGGACGATTGTCACGGGAAGTTCTGGCTCGACCCGGTTCGGCTCCACGACAGCGTGGGGTTCCGGGGTCCCGAACTCGGGGCGCTCGAGGCGCAGGTGGCAGCGCGCGCAGATCAGTTGCGAAAGGCGTGGGATGACTACTTCACCGACTGACGTGCGGGCCGTCCTGGCGCAGGAAGTCCGCGTTACGGACGATGCCCTGACCGTCGAATTGGTGGATGGGCGGACCCTGTCCGTTCCGCTGGCGTGGTATCCGCGTCTGTCGCACGGCACGGCCACCGAGCGTGGGAACTGGCGCCTCATCGGACGCGGTCACGGCATCCATTGGCCCGACCTCGACGAAGACATCAGCGTCGAAGACCTGCTCGCCGGCCGGCGGTCAGGCGAAACACAGGCTTCTCTTCAGCGGTGGCTCCAAGCGCGCAAGGCTGCTGGCTAACCCGCGCTTGAAGCTGGCCGGCCCTGTACGTTCACGAAGGAAGAGGTCTTTGCTCGCGTGGTGAATTCCTGGGTACGTTCATTCTGCGTTGCTGCTGGCAAGCTAGGGCCGGCAGCTTAAGCGCAATCCGTTAGGCCGCCAACGCAGATGAGCCGACAGCCCGGTGTACTCGCCATCCTTCTTCTATGCGGGGCGTGCTGTACGTCGCGCATCACGAGCCGTCTGAGCCCGGCACACTGTCCAACGCAAGTCAGCCAAGGCAATGTCGGGTCCATCAGAGTCATCTTGGACCCGCCAGAGGCTCATGGGCCCTCGCTCGGCTTGATGCTGCTGCAGGTAGATGCCGGCGGGCTGGATTCTCTGGTTGCCCATCCTGCATACGGGGTCGACAGCATCCCGAATATCGCCCCGGGCGTCTACCGTTTATGGGTGCGCCAGATCGGATACTTCGCCGGGACGGTCATGATTCGGGTAGAGCCAGGTGAGGCCTGGTGCATCACGGCGCACATGGTGCGAGACACGCTGAAGCTCACGCCTATCACCTCATCGACGTCGTACCGTGGTTGGCGGCCTAACCGGCGCTTGAAGCTGGCCGGCCCTGTACGTCCACTAAGGAAGGGGTCTTTACTCGCGTGGTGAGTTCCTGGGTACGTTCAACCTGCGTTGCTGCTGGTGAGTTAGGGCCGGCAGCTTAAGCGCAAATCCGTTAGGCGGCTCGTGAGAATGCGGACTTGCGTAGGCTCCACGGAAGGGGGGAGCACCGATGCGTCGCTCTAGCCTCTGCGTGATGGCGTGTCTCCTCGCACCGACCCTGCTCCCGGCACAGCGCCCCACTTTCGGCCTGGCCGTCGGCTGGAGCTTCGTCGGGAACGCCGATAGCCGCATCGTCGTTCCGGCGACCACGGGGAGCCTCACCGGCGCCGACCGCGCTGGCCTGCATCTGCGCGCGATGACCGAATGGCCCCTCGGGACCACCAGGCTCCGGTTTCGGACCGAACTCTTCTACAATCGACTGACCTCCACCGCGTGGAGCTACGCCTACGTCGGGACCGAGGTGGTCGCGACGGCGCGACGGGATCGTACGCTCGGGCTCCTGGGGACGTTCGTGGCCTTCCCGTTCGGGCCCCACGCCGTGACGCCGTACTTCGTGCTGGGAGTGGGGGCGTTTCAGTCCCACCTCGCCGGCGCGCCGAGCGCTGACCCGGATAGTGCCTGGGTCGTGCGCGACGGCATGGGGCTGGGCGTCCAGACCGGCCTGGGCCTGCAGGTGCGTGTCGGCGGGCCGTGTCTGATGCTGGAATGGCGCTACGGTCAGGCATGGATGGCGTGCGGGGCGTGGGCTTCATGCCGGTCACGATCGGCGTGGGATTCTGAGAACGCCACCTAACCCGCGCTTGAAGCTGGCCGGCCCTGTACGTTCACGAAGGAAGGGGTCTTTGCTCGCGTGGTGAATTCCTGGGTACGTTCATTCTGCGTTGCTGCTGGCGAGCTAGGGCCGGCAGCTTAAGCGCAAGTCCGTTAGGTGCCACACAGGAGGGAAGCAGCCTGTCGCTCAGGTCTTCGCTGGTCGCACCCCTGGTCGGCCTCATGCTCGGCGTGGGCATCGGCTACGTTGATTCCCGAGCCACCTGGGATGACGCCGGTATTACCGCAGGGGCGCTCTTCCTCTGCGCCGCCTTGGTCTCGACCATCGCGCCTCGCTCCCGATGGCTCGTCGGGCTGGCCGTCGGCCTGCCCGTGCTCGCCTTCAATGCTGCATTGCATGCGAACTATAGGTCCGCCGTAGCTCTGGTCGTTGCGCTCGTCGGGGCAGGCGCGGGCAGCATTCTTGGCAAGGCTCTCGGCTTCGGCACCGCCAAGCCTACGGCGTCAGGTTCGGGGCGAGCCCCCTGACCGTGCCCGCTCGCGCGACCGAGCTGTGGCACCTAACCCGCGCTTGAAGCTGGCCGGCCCTGTACGTTCACGAAGGAACAGGTCTTTGGCCGCGTGGTGAGTTCCTGGGTACGTTCATTCTGACGTTGCTGCTGGTGAGTTAGGGCCGGCAGCTTAAGCGCAATCCGTTAGGCGGATGCGGCAAAGCAACGTGAGGACCCTCGCTCTCCTCCTCGCAGCGGTCGCCTGCGCGGGGCACGGACTCAGCCTCGTGCCGGCGGGACGGACGCGCACCGCCCTTTGGCTCGCCGCGCTCGAAGCCGCTGCTGAGATCGATTCCGTCCGCTACGGCGTCATGTGTCTGCCATCAACCACGGCACCGCGGCCTGGCAGCACGACGACTACCGATCGCCTGATAGTCTCTTGATTCAAGAGGCCCGTGGCCGAGGACTGATTGTCGTCTCTGGCTCGAGTTGCCGCACTCCTGATGGCTTCTTCCAGCGGTGGCGCGACGGCAGCCCTGCTTACGATGTGGTCATTCAAGCCGGCGAGCTCACACGCCAGGGCGACGGGGTCAGGCTGCGCGTAGCGGTATACCCGGTTCGTAGCAGCTTCTTGAAGGAGCCCCAGCCCTGCCAAGGTCACGGGTTCTACCGGTTCAAGCGGGATGAGGCCGGATGGCACCGGATGTCTGACAGCGTTCACGTCGTAGCATGTAGCGGCATCCGCCTAACCGGCGCTTGAAGCTGGCCGGCCCTGTACGTTCACTAAGGAAGAGGTCTTTGGCCGCGTGGTGAATTCCTGGGTACGTTCACTCTGCGTTGCTGCTGGCGAGCTAGGGCCGGCAGCTTAAGCGCAGATCCGTTAGGCAGATGCGTCGCGAGGTCGCTTGATGACGGCATCGATCCTCTCGCTCACCATCATTCGCGCCCTACTGAGGCCTGTTCCCACAAGCGTGACCACAAACGGGGGCAAGGCAGGTGTCCCCTAATGCCCCTCCGCCTTCTGTTGGTGGTCCTCGGGGCGGCTTCGGTCGCAGGGTTCATTTGGCGGAGGGCTACGCGCTCTCGCGGCCTGCCACACCCCCCCTCGGAGCACCACGCCCAGGCCGTCGCGGAGGCTGACGGTCGTGCCGTAGAGGTGTTGGAAGACGTGCAAGCAGTATCCCTTGTCACGACAGCCGCCGGCTTCCTGGTCGCGATGGTCGCCTTCGGTGTCTCCAACTCTCGCACGTTTGTCGTTGTTGGCTTCGGGGCAGCACTCTTGTCAGCTCTCCTGTGGGCTATCTGTGAAGCGATGAAGGGTTTCTTTGAGTGAATGAGCCGAGCCTGGCGACCAAGGCATCTGCCTAACCGGCGCTTGAAGCTGGCCGGCCCTGTACGTTCACGAAGGAAGGGGTCTTTGCCCGCGTGGTGAGTTCCTGGGTACGTTCACTTAGCGTTGCTGCTGGCGAGCTAGGGCCGGCAGCTTAAGCGCAGAGTCGTTAGACGTCGCCAGGTACAACGGCATGAACCAGGGTGGTGAGCAAAGCAGGATCCGGGTGGTGGCCCGTCACGCTCCTCACTCTCGGGCCGCGCTCGCCGCTCCGCGCACCGCACAACGCAACCAGCTCCTCCTCGTTGCCCGAGGAATTGCTCCGCTGCGCCGCGCGGCCCCGCGGTCCGGCGCGCCCGTTCCCACCGCGTTCGGGACCGCGCCGTCGGCGCACCAGGAGTCGACGGTGAGTTTCCAGCCGGTGGCCCCGGGCACTGTGCCGCGGCAGCGGCGCGGCCCCTCACGCCATGGCGTCGTCTAACGGCGCTTGCTGCTGACGGGCACAACCCCGGTGGAAGGTACGACCCGACCCTTGCCGTACTCACCGCCACGTTGATCGCGGTTGTTTGGTACACGTATTTCACATACCGAGCTATCCACCGAGCGGAAGAATCCCGCATTTCGATTGACCTGCGCCGCACAGCTAGCCGCATCATTCAGCCGAGTGTCAAGAACCTCACAACAGCCCGGGTGATTACGGTCCGCCTCAGGCTCCGTTTGTTCCGCGATTCCCATGAGACTCCGATGCCCGAGCCCTTCACCGGCCAGGAACCCCTCACGCTCGCACCGGGCGCGGAGTTCGCGGGCGCGACTGCGCCTCGCGCCTCCGCAGCCTGCCCCAGGTGGGCCTTCCAATCGCGCCCTTCCGTTTCGCCTGCTGGACGGCACGCCCCTACCCGCGCTTCCCTGCTCGGGCACCCGACGCTCCTCGCGCTATGGTCCGATGACTGTCCATCATGCCCGGCGTTGCTCGCCGCGATCGACACCATCCAGGCCCTTGCACGTGCCCGCACCGCCGTGCTCTATCTTGTCTCCCTCGATACGGTCGCCAGTGAGGCGTCGCGGAATCTCACCGCAGTCTCGGCGGGCGTGCGGATAGCTCTCGCCGATGGCTGGAGGGATGTGTTCATCGATCCTTGGGTTAGCGCGCAGCATCCCGACCAGGAGTCCCGGACTGTGGTGCCAGCCATCATCGCTCTTTCGGCAGATGGCAGCGTCGCGCTCACCATACCCTTCTTCGACCACCCCAGGATGCTTGAGTCCGTTGAGGTGGCGCTGACGATAGCGCAACGGGAGCGGCGGCACTGATGCGGCCTAACCCGCGCTTGAAGCTGCCCGGCCCTTTACGTTCACGAAGGAAGGAGTGTTTGGCCGCGTGGTGAATTCCTGGGTACGTTCATTGCTGCGTTGCTGCTGGCGAGCTAGGACCGGCAGCTTAAGCGCAAGTCCGTTAGGCGCACGACAGGTCATTGACCAGACATGGCTCGCATTTGCTGCGTCACTTTCGCGCTGCGTGTGCCGCGCGCGTCACCGGCCGAGCGCCCGTGACCACTCGCGCGCCGGACGGACCCACTCGCTCCGGGCCCGAATGCGACTCCGTGCATCTGGCGCGCGGTAATGACCGCCGACTCGATGAGGGTCGTTCCCGCCGGCTCCAAAGTACACACGCTTGCCCCCGGATGCGCTCCTCAGTATCTCGACGGCCGCGACCCTGGTGGTGCGCTTCCGAGTCAACGAGAAGGGGCAGCCAGACCTCGCAGCGACGGTGATCACGGGGTCCCATCCGCTCACCGCTACCTCGAGCAGTTCATCGAGACCCTGCGGCTGTGGACGTTCGCACCCGCGTTGCTAGACGGGTGCGCCGTTCCCGGATCGGTTGCCGTGACCCTAACGCTTTGAGCGAGCCGGTAGCTCACTGGCTCGCCATCGTGCGCCTAACCGGCGCTTGAAGCTGGCCGGCCCTGTACGTTCACTAAGGAAGAGGTCTTTGCGCCGCGTGGTGAATTCCTGGGTACGTTCACTCTGCGTTGCTGCTGGCGAGTTAGGGCCGGCAGCTTAAGCGCAGAGTCCGTTAGGCGTCACGAGAGTAGTCGGCCCCGACAAGCCCATGCCATCCATGATCCACTGCACGTGACCCCAGCTACGGGGAGAGTGAAGTGCCAGCTTGCGGCCCTCGCCCTCATCGGCGCGGCCTACGGTTCGCTGATTGCGGCCCGACCATCCGGATGGCTAGCGCTCATTCTCTCCGCCGTGTTGGCTCTGGTCGCGATAGCAGCCGGCCTCGCAACTGGCTCCGCCGCTTTCGGTTGGGCTCTGACCTGGCGACGGTGGATCACGCTCCTCGCCCTTGGCTACGGAGCCGTGGTCGCGGGACGCTGGCTCATCGCGGTCGTTGCCATGTGGGCTTGGCCCGACGGCGAGGTGCACGCCCTCACCGATCACGTGCTTCCGAGCTTCGACCTCCGTGTGCTCCTTGCTGTAGCGGTATTCACGCCCGTCATCGAGGAAGTCGCCTTTCGCGGCCTCCTGTTCGACCTGGTTGGCCGCGATCGGCATTCTGTCGCCGCGATCGCGCTAACCTCAGCAGCGTTTGCCCTTGTACACTGGCTAGTGCTTGGACCAGGTGCGATTCCGCCGATGCTCTGGCTTGGCGTTGTTCTCGGCACGTTGCGCGCCCTTTCTGGTGGAATCGCCCTCCCGGTCGCGCTCCATCTACTGAACAACCTCGTCGCCGAGCTGATCGGGCTTGGGTAGGCGGCCAGCCGATAGCGGTTCGCACAATCAAGGTGACGCCTAACCGGCGCTTGAAGCTGACCGGCGCGCCGCCGGGCGGTAGATATGAGTGGCTGGTCGTCTCCATGACCAGATCATTGACCAGACGGTGCGCCTGGTGCACTTTCGCGCCGGCAGCTTAAGCGCAATCCGTTAGGTGCCACACGTCGCGGCCCGCCGAACGTCGCTTACGTCGGAGGAGCAATGGAGCCCCGCCCAATAACATCTGACGCACGTTGGCGCGCTGAGTGGGAGGCGCGCTACATGCCAGACTCTCGTCTCGCCGCACTCATCGCTGAAGGACCTCAAGGACTCGACCCCGCGCTCTGGCAGATCTTGCTCAATGAACGCGCGAACCGTGATCGGCGGTCGAGTGTTGCCCCCAGCGCTACGGTGAAGAAGCCCGGCGATGGTTACGAGCCAGCATCGAGCGACATCGTTCTCGGCAAGAGCAATCGCCGGTATCCGGCGCTCGCCAGCATAGTAGTCCTGGTGAAGGTCACTGCAGTCATGATACTGATTGCTGGCTTTGTGCTCGCCGCAATCCTCTATAGGGCCAAACAGCCGGCGCAAGGTGCTGTTTGCGTGACCGCTGCAACCTTCTGGACACTTCTCACCTGGGCCGCAGCTGAATCCATCGCGGTGTTGACAGACATCGAAGCCAACACCCGAGCCACCGCCGGAGCATTGCGCGGCAACGTGCCTTAGCCAGGTCGTCGAGGTGTGTGGCACCTAACCCGCGCTTGCTGCTGACGGGCGCGATGGCTGGCGGTAGATACGAGCGCGTGGCGAGATTGAGCAGGAATCAGAATTCCTTGCTGCTGGTGAGGTGTGCGCCGGCAGCTGAAGCGCAGAGTCCGTTAGGTGGCGGCGGGAGCGGGATAGATCAGAGCGGGGCAGAGTCCGGTCCCCGGACAAGTGATGGATACTGGCAGCCGATGATCACGCCAAACGCCAGCAACTGGGTTTATCGCGGTGAACCGCCTGAACGGACGCTCTCCCGCGTGTTGGGGTCGTATCTCGAGCTCGACGCCAAGGCGCCGGATCCACTCCTCATGCAGTACGTGGCCACCATCCGGGGCATGGCTGAGGCTGATGCGACCGAGGTGCATATCGCGGAGTATCTCAAGACGCTGGAAGCGCATCAGGGCATCACGGATCGGTTGGCCCGCCACCGCCGGGCGGTGGCGATCGCGCTCTGGCACATCACGAAGTGCGCCGAGGTGCGTGATCACGCGCTGCGCCTGCTAGGCTTGCCATCCAAAGCCGCCACCTAACCGGCGCTTGAAGCCGCCCGGCCCGTACGTGCGAAGGAATGAGGTTGGCCGCGTGGCGAGTACGAAGGTACGTTCACCTGACGTTGCTGCTGGCAAGTTGGGGCCGGCAGCTTAAGCGCAGAGTCGTTAGACAGAGCGGTCCATGTAAGGCATGAATCCGTGCCATCCTCTCTTCCAGCCGCAATGCTGTACGGCCTCGTTCCCGCCTGGGGCATCAGCGCTCTCGTGAGCGCCGGCCTCCTGAGCCACGACAATCATGCCGGCCGAGGTTTCCTCTGGGGCCTGGTCCTCGGGCCCGTCGGGCTGCTGATCGTCTGGCGCAAACGCGCCGCGTGGGAACGCCGCTGGCAGAGCGAAGCCGGAGCCGGCGAGGATGTGCGCAAGGAACAGGCGTGGCGCGAGTGGCGAGGGTACTAGGGCGGGATGCCGCGCGGTCGCGCTCTGTCTAACCGGCGCTTGCTGCTGGCGGGCGCGGTGGCTGGCGGTAGATACGAGCGCCTGGCAAGATTAGGCATGAATCAGAGTTCCTTGCTGCTGGTGAGGAGTGCGCCCGCAGCAGAACCGCAAGTCCGTTAGACAGCGCGCACGTTCGCAGAGAATGAACCCCCTATCGATACTCGGTGTGCTAACTCCTCAAGTCACACAAGCAGTCACGCGCTGGACGGTCTTTGTCGTCGGCATCGCCGTCAGCGGCAGCTTCATCATCATGCTCATTCTGCTGCCGAAGGAACTGGACACCGGACTCCGCCGCCTAAGCCGGATTCACCGTATCAACGCGATCTTCCAAGCTGGATTAGGTGTTCACATGGCCGCTGGAGCCTGGCTCCAACACCCGTTGGGCTGGTATGCGGCCCTTGCCGTCACCGTCCTGAATCCCCTTGAGGCGATCATCCGTCACCGGTGGATTCTCAGCGGCGACCGGTCGGCGATCCGCGGCGCGGTTGTGGTCCAGACTTTCCTGCTCTTGCTCTTGGCTCTGCTACTAACCCGGCATGGCCGCGCGGCGTTCGGTATCGGCAAATAGCCGCCAGCAGACAGTTATCAGTCTGATCAGCATGGCTCCCGCGCTGTCTAACCGGCGCTTGAAGCTGGCCGGCGCTCCCGCCGGGCATAGAGATGAGCGCCTGGTGCTCTCCAAGACCAGGTCATTGACCAGACGGTTCGCCAGGTGCACTTTCGCGCCGGCAGCTTAAGCGCAGAGTCGTTAGGCGGCGCCAGTGGATCGCGACTCCGACCCGCGCGACGAACACGAGATTCGGCCTCAGGTGGGCTTCCGCCTCAAGGCAGCTGGGCACGACCCGCGCGAGTTCTCTCGAGAGTTCCAGTCGCTGGGCATCGCCTACCACGACCTGATGCTGTTCCCCCCCGCTGATGGCGAGGTCCCTGGAGTGGTACGGTTCGACTGGGACGCGGAGAAGGCGATCGTCGATGCGGCTGCCAAGTGGCTGGAACGCTTGCCCGGCATGGTGAGGGTGTTTCCCTCGTACGGCGGTCCCATTGACCCCTCGTGACGGAACGAAGGTGTGCGGCCGGGATTTGAACCCGGGGCCCGTGCCGCGGCCCACGGAACTCCATGGGAATCGAACCCACACGCAGCGGCCTACGGGCTGCAAACCGGACTGCCCGCACACACAGGAACAGTAACATGTTCGAGGTGGTGAAGAAGGCGCCGCCTAACCCGCGCTTGAAGCTGGCCGGCGCTCCCGCCGGGCGTAGAGATGAGCGCCTTGGAGGCTCCATGACCAGGTCATTGACCATACGGTTCGCCTGGTGCACTTTCGCGCCGGCAGCTTAAGCGCAATCCGTTAGATCCCTGACTCGTCGTTGGCGACCTGCCAGGCCTCACCCGTCGGCCGCCGCGCCACGTCGAGCGTCGCTTTGGCCACGTCCAGCCCCACGAACACCGGCTCGCCACTCATCGCCCCCTCCTCGGAGAACGGCCTCGTCGCGACCCGACCTTGCCACATGCGGGCTCTCGGCCCCGACCAACTGTTCGGGCTTCCGACGAGTCCTGACGGTGGGCGACGCCCTGGCTAACGGACGGTTCCGCGGACCCGAGGCAACACGGGCTATCGCCCACCGCAATCTGCTTGCACTTTAGGGAAGAAGCGATATACAAGGCGGCAACTCCAGATCCATGCGCGCGGCTAGATCCCTACTGCTCTTCTTGGCAGGTGCGGTGATCCTGCTCCCAGCGGCCTCTCCACGGACCCTCGTGGCGCAGAAGAGCTGCCGTGCCTTGCTCCGGGCGGACGCCACCACGCCACCAGCGTGGCTGGTGGCCGACCCCAAGCTCGCAATCGAGCGCCTCTGGCTTCCTGTCTTTCTTCCATACCTTTCCGACGTTGTGCACGACTGGGACTCCACCCAAGCATTCTGGCCAATTCACGAGATTGACACGACGCGGTTTCCGCTCGAAGGGGTTAGCGCCTATCTACTCACAGAAGGGGACCGCCAGTTGGCGGCGGTGGCCCTCGTCGACGTGATGCGCGGTGAGGCGCGGAGGGCCCTTCTCAAGTACCCATGTACAAGCAGCAGCCCTGCTCTACCACGCCTTAGCTCTCCCTCCCGGGCCGGCTATTGCCTTGCTACGCCGAGTTGATACCCCGACGCTCACAAAGGTCCACGCGCTCGGAATCCTCGAATCGCTAGTTACAACTCGGGATGTCAAAGAGGCCACACGGGCTGTTGTATGCGCGCTTGCGGCCAAGATGGACGGGCTCGCGCGCGTCACCGGCATCACCGACAGCACCGGGCGCGTCTTTCTCAGCGATGAGGCAACCTGGCTTCTCTCTAACATCGCGTATTTCCTCAGCATCCCACTGGACGACGATCCCGAGCGTGAGCACCATCGTGACCAGTTGTTCTCGTACCTAACCTCTGGCCTGCCCTCCGACAATGTGGTGACCCGATTCCTTCGGGACTACTTGTATTGTTGCTGGTGATTGGCGCACCGGGCGCCGAAGAGGTCGCTTTCTCGCTCGTGCTGCCGCCTAACCCGCGCTTGAAGCCGACCGGCGCGCCGCCGGGCGGTAGATATGAGTGGCTGGGAAGCTCCATGACCAGGTCATTGACCAAACGGCTCGCCTGGTGCACTTTCGCGCCGGCAGCTTAAGCGCAGATCCGTTAGCCAGCGAGAGAACGGCGAGGCCTCAGAGCGCAGCGCGTTAGCCAGAACTGGAGGGGAACCGGCATGAGGGAGCACAGAGCGATCTGCAGGTTGGGCGTCTTCTACGACGGATCGTTCTTCTCGTACGCACAGAACTACTACTACCACGAGCGGCAGCTGGGCTGGCTTCGCTTCCCCGAATTACATCGCTTCCTAGAGAAGTACATCGGGTTGCGAGAGCAGGGGTTTGCTAGCTACAAGGTCGTCTACGCCGCATGGCACCAAGGTCTCTTCACGTCCAAGGACGCGACTGCCGATCAGCTGAAGCGCGATCGCAACCGGCACCACGACTTGATGCACGCCGGCGTCGAACCCAAGTATCTGCCAATGTCGCAGAAGCACGGCGAGAAAGGCGTAGACGTTGCTCTCGCCGTCGACGCCCTGCAGGTCGGTTTGGGCCAGATGATCGATGTGGCTGTTCTAGTCACCGGCGACGGCGACTTCGTTCCGTTGGTTCGAGCGCTGAACAAGCAGGGAGTTCGCGTGCTCGCGGCGTACTTCGCATTCGAGTCCAAGGACGGCAGCAAGAGCTTCATCAACGAGCGCCTGCTGGCAGCAGCGAACTACGCGGTTGACATTGACGCCCTCGGATCGTCCAAGGAGCACAAGCAGGACTTCGCGACGCTGTTCTGGAAGGAGTGAGCTTGGACCCCTCGCTGGCTAACTACGGCTCGAAGCAGACGGCGCGGCCCGCCGTCCATCACATGGCCCTGGCAGTTGGCGGCCGCGCCGCTGCTTAAGCCTATTCGTTAGGCGCGCACCCGCGCCAGAACAGCGAAGGGCTTCCCGTTGGTGAAAGAGCAAGATCGTCGCTTCACGGGAGGCGGCTTTCCCTGCACCGGGATCCACGGTCCACCGCACTCGGGCCGCGCCAAACTCTGCTGCGCCGGGGGCCGAAGTTGAGGTCGAGCTGACAGCACTGACAATCAGGTCGCCTGCACGGCCCTCGTGCCAAACGTGGTGGCGCCTAACCGGCGCTTGAAGCTGGCCGGTGCTCCCACCGGGCATAGCGATGAGCGCCTGGCACTCTCCATGACCAGGTCATTGACCAGACGGCTCGCCTGGTGCACTTTCGCGCCGGCAGCTTAACCGCTAGTTCGTTAGGCGCCAGCGAGGGTGAGTCTTGTTCAGACTGAGATTCCCACCGTCTGAGATCACGCACTGGTCCGCCCGGTATTCCTACCCCGGGGAGGATTCGATCACCCGGACAGTCGCCTCTACGGTGCAGGCTCGCGGGTATCTGACACGAAGCGAGTTCCTCCGCCTTTGCCGCTGGAAGACGCCTCGATCACAGCCCCGCTGTGCCACCAACCTCGCTTCGCGAGTCCGCGAGGCGACAGCGATAGCCTTAGCCACCGACGACGACCGGGCCAAGATGTACATCCTTCGTTCCCTCGCAGGTGTCGAGTGGCCCACCGCCTCCGTCATCCTCCATTTCTGTGATAAGAGGCCCTACCCAATCCTCGATTACCGCGCTCTGTGGTCCCTTGGCTATCAGAAGCCGCCCCG
>CAVRJG010000032.1:0-13947 GCA_963721455.1 uncultured Methanosarcinaceae archaeon | reverse complement strand
TTCCGGGTTTGAAAAGAGAAGGTTTTGAGGTTCTGGCAAAGCTCGAGGGGAAGGATTTAGAGGCATGTAAAATCCGTCCTTAAAAATTTCCAGTGGGATCTTTAGTCTCCAGATTTTATATGGTTTGTATAGGTACAGTTTATTCTAATGAGTTTCATTATAATAATGATCTCATAGACAAAAATCGTCATTATAATGATCACTATTTAAATGAAATGGATGTGTAAGAGGCAAATGATGCATCGGAAATATTTCTTCCCTCCTGCTGAATAAATCCCTCACCTTGTTACTTAAAATAGGTTTACAGGAGCAGTTTAAAATAAGAGAACTGAGTCTGAAATAAGATTTCTCCGAGAATTTGCCGCCCTTCAGGGGAGGTTTGGGATGTACTTTATTCTCTATACAAAATTCTCTTTACAAAAAAGCGTTTCCCCAAACAAAATAATATGGATCGATATTATGGAAAATAATCCTAAAAGGCAGATGGACAGAATAGGGATTTCGTGCAGGCCGGAGAAAACAGGCATAACGGGCCGGACATCCGGTAAAGGTGCTGGTAAGACAGGTGTTACTGCATATGACCGCCTTAATAAAGCTCTTGCAGTCTATGAGATAGCCCTTGCAAACGAGCCCGGGTGATGCAGGCGCTTGGGCAGGGAAAGCCGCAGTTTATCTGAGGCACAGGATGTATAAGGACTCCCTGAAGGCGATTGAAAGAGCCCTTGAGCGTCGAGCCTGGAAACCCGGCCCATCATCTACGAAAAAGGTTTCGTGCTCCTGCAGCTTAACCGGGACGAAGCGGCCCTGCAGGCTTTTGACAGACTGCTTGAAATAAAACCGGGCAGCGACAAAACCTGGAATATCAAAACCTCAGTCCTCTGCAGGCATCGGGCAGCACGAAAAAGCCCTTGAAGGCCTCTGAAAAAGCCCTGGCATGCCAATCCGAACCTTGCGGGTGCCTGGCACGCAAAAGGCTCTGCCCTTGCTGACCTCGGCAGGTACGAAGAGGCCATACGCGCCTATGATGCCGCCCTCAAACTCGACCAGAAATCTTGCCCGAGCCTGGGAAGGCAAAGCCTTTGCCCTTTACAGCCTTGAACAGGCCTGTGGAAGCCATGATAGCCTACGACGCTGCCCTCAAAATAAACCCTGACAATGCAAAGACCTGGGTTGGGAAAAGGCCTTGTCCATCTTAAAGCTCGAGCAAGTATAAAAGAAGCCCTCGAGGCCTGCAGCAAAGCGATCTCAATAAAGCCTGATTCTGCCGACGCCTGGTACTGCAAGGGAATGGCCCTCTCCGGCTTAGAATAAAGATGAAGAAGCCCTGAGAGCCATTGAGAGAGCCCTCCGGATCAATCCGGACTATGCCGATGCCCAGACAAGGCCAGAGCTTCCGTAAGCTCCAAGCTCGGATTCGGTCAGCGATGAAGACGAAGAGGAAATCGAAGAGAAGAAGCCGAAAGTAAGGCGGAGCGTATGGACAAGGAAAGAGCCGACAAGTGAGATACTAAGAGAAATTTGGGCCCGGGAAGGGAGAAAAGAGGAGTAGCTAAGGAGGATGAATTGACAGGGAAAGAGCCAAAAGAAAGGTGATTGAGAAAAACCGGATCCAGGGGAGAGAGCAAAGAGGAGAAGGAACTAAGAGGAGTGAATGGACGAGGAAAGAGCCAAAAGAAGAGGGAAATGAGAAGAGTTGGAGTCAGAGAAGAGAGAAAAAGAAGTGACTTTTACTCTTTCCATAATTTGGTTAGATGCTTAACCACCTGTTTATGTGTATCCCGAGTTCCGCTTCCCGAGTTCCGCTTCCCGAGTTCCGCTTCGGGAGCACGGGGTCCTTTTCGCTGCGCTCAAGAGGACTAATTTATGTAGTTTTAGCTTTTCCCTCCGAGAGGACTGACTGAAGGGGATTATTACAAAATTACAGTTTTTCTGTGAATTCCATTTTTTCCGGGGTCATGGATTCTGGATTAGGTTTTTCCGTGCCTGTCTTATGGAATTATGAGAGTTAAAACTACGGGACAGACGCAAGTCCCTGATATTATGACTCTATTTTTATATTAAACTTCGGCTACGATAACAACGTAATTTTTCCCGTATTTTTCGACACATGCGGGACAGGTAGTATTAAACTTAAACCTGTAAAGCAAGAGAGAATCAACTCAAATCATATTACTTAGGAAGATTATCAAAAACTTATCGAAGTTTGTCTTAATCAACGTGAGAGAGTTATGATTGCTTTTTTACTTGATAGCGGTGTAAGATGTGGAGAACTTCTTAAAATTAAGTACTGTGATGTCCAGTTTGAAAATGATAGTATAATTGTATATATTCCTAGAGCTAAAACAAGTCCCAGAAGAGTATATTGTGTTTGGTGCACACAAGAAATGTATCACTGGTAGATGCAGCACCCATTAAAAGAACCTGATAGTTACTTCTTCTGTAGTAATCCTCCTCCACATGGAAAACTAAGTGAAAATGGATTCTAAGAATAATTACACAATATTGCAGAAAGGGCAGGAATACCTAAAATTCATGATCATATTTTCAGGCATTCATCTGCCACCATATTTGCAGCACTTGAAGGTATGACAGATCAGAAACTTAAATACAGGTATGGTTGGACTCCAAGCTCTAAAATTTTAGACAATTGAAGGTTTAATGCTATTGATTTCTCAGTCCAACCGCGTAAGTTCTAGTATATTTATAAATCGGAAAGATACGGGACCAAGGAGAAAGCACTTCTAAAACGGGTGATGCTTTGAAAGCTGTCAAAATCCGGATTTCACAGAGAGAACAGGACTTCTGCAAATGCATTTGGTGTGGCCTATTGTCTTTTGCTGTAAGGGTCTGCCGGATTATCGCAAAGGTTATTGACTTCTATGCTTTCCCGGAAGCAATGGATTCGTTATGGCAAGCTGTTAAGTCTAATACCCGAAGTCTTACCCCAGTAGAGGAGCAGGAAGCCCGAAGCGTATTTGGAGATAGCATCATTTATTGGCAGGTGCGTATCGACAAATGTCGCTCATTGCCCGAATCGGAGCGAAAATAAACAGGTGCTCGGGTATGGGTATTACAACCTTCCATACTATCAATTTCAATCGAAAGATTAACACGGCAGCAGGTAACTCCGAAATGAAGTGGCTTATTCATGAGTTAACCCATGTTGCGCAAATGAAGTATGTTGGTTCGCAATATCTTATTGAAGCAATTCATGCGCAAGCAAGCTTGGGGTATGCATTAAGGACTTGGTGCAAAAAAGCATTTGCGTGATTATAATCGCGAGCAGCAAGCTTCGATTGTTGCGGACTATTATATTGCACACAGTTCAGGCGGTTCAACTGCAGCTTATGATCCTTATATCGCAGAATTGAAAGCCGGGGAGTTATAAACGGCGAATAAACAGCAGCATATTCACAATGCCTTCGAAAACTGATCCAGGTCTATTGCCTTTGTCCTCCAGACGAGTGTCATGTAACAAAGAGAAATATATCAATACGAAAATGCTCAGAATATTGAAAGAATTCGATTGTTGAAAAAATTCTCCCAATGGCAATTCATTCCTTTAAAACTTCCTTTATCTCGTTCAGAAGATGGTGACAATATACAGTTACAGTCTCCCAGTGATATTGATTTTTAAAACAAGTGAACAGATAATTTGGCAATTTACCGAAAGTTCTTTAAAATATAATTGATTCTGTATCCTTTTCTTTAACTACAAAGGAACAGGATGCAGAGTCAATGGTTTATCTGACAAAGCTTCTGTTTTTATGAGACTTTTTATTATTTTCTGGGGTTTTTGATTGATTGCAGTCAATTGCCAGTGGAATTCATGGTAAATGTTGGTGATCCCAGAAGATATTAAAAATGTAGCTAAAATTATAAATCGTTTAGTTAACAACGGTTCTCGGGGAAGTTTTCCATCCCTGCAGCAAGCTGCGGGGTATTCGACTGAAATAAGATGAGAGGATTAACCCCTCATTTTTACGTCGAACTTTGGATTTTACTTTCTTTTATACAAGAACACTGCAAGCAGACCAGCTACTCCACAACATATTTCAAAGCCTGATGTACTCGGGATTTCTTTTTGTTCAGCTTCCAGTCCTTTATTCTTTGTATCATTTTTGCTAATTGCTCCAGTCTCTAATTTTGACTGTACTTCTGCTACAGTTTCTTCAGAGGCGATTTTCTCCGTACCTGTTATTGCAAAGGAAGAGAACCCTGGGGTCTTTGCTGTGAAGTACAGATATTTTGCATCTTCCCTTGAAAAATTAACTTGAAATTTTTCCCATTTTTTATCGACGTACCTGTTTAAGGTAATGGAAGCCGGATCGATCTTTTTGTCCTTTATCCAGGATTTCTCAACCTTGAAAGATACTACCGGATTTTCGATGTTCTTTGAGGTTGAAACTCCTCCGTTTCCAACCCAGATATTAAATGACTTGTAGATCTCGCCAGAAGGCAGTTCGGAAACTAAGAGCGGATTTTCCTTTGAGCATTTCAGCAATAGTTGTGGTTTTGCCAAAAGTCCTCTTTGCATCGAAGCTTACAAATACAACACACGTGACATTCTTTGCGAAATCAAACTTTACAGGTTTGCCGTTTGTAATAAACGCCTGTGAAATTTCCTTGACCTGGACATTTATTGCAGGCTCAGGAGAACCTCCTGCACCTCCACCACCACTGGAACTACTGTGGCTACTTCCTCCACTACTGCCACCGCTTGAATTGCTTGCTGTAAGTACAGTTATTGCAGCAGTTTTTGAGGCAGTTCCATTTTCATTGTTTACAGTCAGGTTAACACTATAGTTTCCTGCTGCTGAATATGTATGTATTGGTTCGATCTCGGTTGAATTAGTTCCATCTCCAAAGTTCCAGCGTCTCTCCACTATATTTTCCGAGAAGTCGTTAAACTGCACATCTAGTGGAACATAGCCCTCAGTGATGTTGCTACTGAAATTTGCTACAGGGAGACCTGGTTGTTCCAAAACAGTTATTACGACAACTTTAAAATCTGAACCATTTGCATTCCTTACATCAAGCGTTACATTGTAATTTCCCGGAGAGGTATAAATGTGCTTTGGGAATTTCTCAGTTGAATAAGTTCGGTCCCCAAAATCCCATAACCATGTCCTAGGATTGTTTATGCTTGTATCATTAAATTGAACTACTAATGGAATCATTCCAAAAGTAACAGTGCTTGTGAAATTTGCAATCGGTGGATTATTTTTTGATGAAATTTGAACCTTCCATCTTCGAGTTGATAAATTATTTGCATGTTCTATTCCTATAATTGATGGTGCAGCGTTTCCAGTTAAATCTAAATGCCCGCCGTTAGTATTATAAGAATCCAGTGTTTGGAGTATCCCATCTACTGCTTCTTGATTTAATAAATTAAGACTAGCATTTAAATAGAGTAAACCAGGATCATTGGAAATATCTAAACTTATGAGGTTATTATCATTAATATACACAGTACCATTTCTACCTGCGGGGAAACAACCAGAAAAAACAGCAGCATTATAATGATTATTGGACGATAGAACATTCTTTAAATTTGTTGAAGTTAGGTGCAGAGTACCGCTTTGATTGTCATTCCAGTTAAAAAAATCTCTCAAAAGTGGAAACTGACTGAATGAGAATGTGCTCGTTATCTGCGGGTTATCTCTGACACATATATGCCATATATTAGCCCCTGTAGTACCCCAATTTATAGTATATGTTGAGCTTCTCTGAGATGCTCCACGAAGGTCAGCAAGAGAAGGAGCTTCTGATAGATCAAGATAAGAAATATTGGATTGTTCGATGCAAAGCCTAGTCAGAGATGGAACGTTACGGAGCCTGATAGTAGCCAATGATCTACAAGAAAAACACTCAATCGTATTCAGTGCCGTGAAATTACTGAAATCCAGCGCAGTTATTGGATTATAATTTGAAGCCCACACCTGGAGGTATGGTGCAACATTTTCTAAACCGCTAACAGCTATTACATTCTGTTGTGCTAAATTTGCTATTGTACTAGAACTTGGAGTTGCTCCACCATCTGAACCATCATAACCTATATTGATTTTAGTTACTGCACTCCACGGTGTTACTACCAAAGTGTTTACTCTTGTCCCCGCTGAACCAAAATTTACAATAGGAGACTTAGAATTAGATGTTGAACCATCACCTAATATCCATTGAATTGTAGGATTACCTGTAACTGTAATAATAGGTGAAAATGATGAACCAGTAGTTACAAACGTAATATTTGAAAATGGCGCCGCACCTACGATACTCACAAGTATAACAAGTGCCAGCACTGTTATTCCTAAAACTTTTAAAAGATTATGTCCTCTATGTACTTTATTGCTATTTTGTACTTTATTGCTATTTATTTCTTTCATGTTTAATCTCAGTTTAGATTATTATATAAAAAAATAATAAGGTTACAAGATAGTACGCTTTTAAAGCTAGTAAACTTTTCTACTTTAAAAATATATTTTTAGTTATTAAGGTTTGTCAAGTCTTCGGAGGTTATAACCTGACTTTGACAGTTAGATAAAAATAAGTGCTCTTTGTTTTGTGTTATTCGGTCAAATGAATCTAAACACAAAACAGAGAGCATTTCCTACAATTCCGAACAAGAATATATGTGTTCCTATAGGATCAGTAGTTCCGAACAGACTTACTTCCGAATGACAAAACATATTGATTTTACTTTTTACCCATTCATTTTCAAAATATTTTATATTATTGATTAGAGTTTAAAATTCTTAAGCTTATAATTCCCACTAACATTTCTCAAAAAATAATTTTTTATCGAGTGATTTTATAGCATAAGCTATTAAGTTAGTAATTTTTTATTCAATGCAAGTTATATTGTAGTTAATCGAGTGCGTAGCACTCGATTTCTTCTTCATTAAACCATCTTAAACATTCCAGTAATACCTTAACCGGAATAAAATTCAACGACTTTAGCCCATATCTAAAAGCTTTGTTTATGTCTTCATTTATTAATGATTTTAGCTCATAAGCCGTAATTTCAATAACTGACTTTAGCATATTTAGAACATTGTACATGATGCATTGAATAACAAAGAATAATACTCTTGCTACTGGAGATTTTGTACATGTTCGTATCTTGAAGTCGTTTTTCACTCTATAGCCAGTTTCTATGTTCCATCTTTTTCTGTATTCTTCAGGAATTGTCTTTTCAAATTTCTCAGTTGATTCTGCCTCTTTGTTTGTAGCAAACAGGATGTACCTTTCCCTTTTATCATCATATATTGCCACAATATTGAAGGAAGGTCCTCCTTGCTTAAATTGATATTCAAAAATAGTTGAAGTATTCCCCACTCTTTTTGATGATTTTTAAGTTCTCTATTGATAACCTGATTTGATTTAGCTGCTATAACAAAATTGACTTTAAGTTCATCTAATTTTGAAATCACAGCTCTGTTACAAAATTCTTTATCAAGGTATGCGGTCCCTGTTTTTACACCTATTGTCTTAAGTCTTTCGAATAAAGATTCAATGAATAAAGAATAATTCTTATTAAAACTATTAATGTCAATTACGTCAAGTGTCAAGTGAGAAATTCCAATTATATCCAGGGTACAGAACGATTTACCCATGAACTGCCATTCTTTGGTTTTATTCCCCCTAATTCCGGGAGTATTTTTGTCTCCATAAAATGGAACGTCATGAAAATCAATAGCTATGTCATGAACAGTGTTTTCAAGTTTCATCATCTTGAAAATCTCAAAATTCATTTTTCTGAAAGCGGAAAGAGCGTCTTCAATATTATTGTCTTTGATGTAATTGAAAATAGTATCTGCTGAGGGAATTCTTAAGTCAGTTTGCTTCTGAGGTCATTACTTTTTGCGGATTCAAGAGAGTTTGTAGAAGATGTTGAGGCATGTAACAACACGTTTAGAATGTCCTGACATTCATAATTTGCAGATTCTGGCAAAGTTATTATATATCATATTTGCGAAACAATTCAGAGGATACCGCCAGCAAGCTGGCTGTATCTATGGCCATGGAGTCGTTTTTGGTTGGCATCACAAACGAATTCCATGGTTCATTAGATCTTTTTTTCGGTAAATCATAAATATTTGATGCCTGTCAAATTAAGCATTCGGAACTTGGGTTATTCGGAACTACTGAGGATCAATTCTTGCTGTCCAATCTTACTATGAAAAGCTTCATTTTTGTGATATTTTTGGCAAGCATAAAAGCAAGGGTCTTGATCTCAATAGTTTATTGGTAGGATTGATAAGCTATAAGCTCACCGATAATTTCAGCATCAAGGAAGCTGGCAAATGGTTAAATCAGGAAGAAATTCTCGACATCTTAAACCTTGAAAGATTCCATGAAAGAGTTCTTTACAGAACCCTTGAAATCCTGGGGCGTAACAAAGAAGAAATCCTCTCGGATATTCTAAACAGTCTGTTTTCGATTTATGATTTTGAAGAGACGGATATAAACCTTGACTGGACAAGTATAGTTCTTCACGGCACTAAATCCAAACTTGGCAAGTATGGATACAGTAGAGATCATAGACCTGATAAGCTACAGATAACAGTTGGAGTTAGTGAACTCAAAAAACCCATAAACATACCTACTGGAATTACAGTGAATAGAGGAAACGTTCTTGATCTGCAGCATTTTCCCGATACTTATAATCAGGTAAAAAGTAAACTTAAAGAAGGTTCTCTTATTGTTTTTGATAAAGGGGCTAATACAGCAGACAATATTAAGTTGATACAAGAAGATGAGATGAAGTATCTCACTTCCATGAAACTGAATACAAGTGACGAAAAAATTATTGAGAATTTCGATCCAAAAACAGCTGAACTGGTAGATTCCGAAAAAAGTATATATGGGATAAAAATCGTCAAGCCAAGTAGCATCAAGTATTTTTATTACTCTGAATCTTTACAGAAGAAACAGCTGGAATCTAAAGCAAGAACTGTTCTAAAGAAGTTACAAGAAGCGAAAGAGATCCAGGAAGTAATCGTAAAGAATAAAAAGCTTCCCAAAAAATTCAGAGTCAACAATGAGTTGATTGAAATTGATTACTCTTTCAGGACTAAGCTCGAAGAGCTTAGTGATGAGGAAGCAATAGAACTCCTAAAAAGTTCGATAATTAATGGAAGAGAAGGATTTTTTTGTCTCAAATCGAACAAAGATTTGACACTTGAGAAAGCATTGGAAACATATCGAGAAAAGGATTCTATTGAGAAAATATTCAACTCGTTAAAAAACGAAATTCAGATTAAGCCATTGAGAGTGTGGTCAGACGATAGCATTTATGGAGCTATTCTACTGGGATTTATTGCTCAGTTATTCATATCGCTAATGCGATATGAATTCAAGGAGATTAAACATAGGTCCACAAAATTCATCAAAAAAAGCTTGATGAATTTGACACTTACAATAAAATTCCTGAAAAATGGGGTCAAAAAGTATATTTTTGCTAATTTTGATAAGATCAATAGCTTAATTGTAACAAAAATGGGGACGATTCCGTAGAATATATAATAAAATTTTATCCTCTTCAAATTGAGTGATACGTCAAACTTAGGTTATAATTGATGGTGTCTTTTCGAGAAGGCGACTACTAATGATAATGAATTATATTATTTTAACCACCGAGACTTGACAGAGCCGATCTAACGCCATCGAATTTTCAGCTCAACTGTGCGAGTCCAAATAAAGCAGTCATTAAACCTAGAATTATGCATATGTTGGAAAAATTAACTTTTCGAGCAACTTTTAATAAGAGATTTACCGTGAGTAATCCAAATATAAAAGAAACTACTACTGCAAGAATCGAAGAAAAATCTATATTTACTATATGCTTAATCTGCAATACAATTCCCCAAGGATTGCGGGAATACTCATTAAATAGCTACATCTAAGAGCTGTCTTAAAATTAATTGATCATCGGGCTTACGCATTTGAACTGAACGGTAGCATTTATTGTAAAACAATGGTTAGCTTGTGCAGCTGAACAATGCGATAAAGTAAATGATACCTGACTGACAGTAACATGGTTGTGTCAAAGGTAGAAATGGACGATTTATGAATTATACTCAAAAAAAATAGTTCAGAATGAAAGGTATCCTCTTCAAATTGAGTGGAAAGCTTTCAATTTCAACTCAATGAGCTTTTTTCTCTAATGAGTTGAGCCAAAGATGGCATCTCAAATGTATTGCTCACTCTATCACATATGTACTGATATGCACTTATACTCAGTTTCTTTGCAGTCTGAACAATCGTCATAAATGTGTCGTTTGCCTTTGTCCCTTCATCTGTTATGGTTTGAAGGCTCACATCTCTTTTTCTAACCTTTGCTCTCGCCGCTAGTTCCGCTGCATTGTTATGCAGTGGAACTTCTGGTAAAACCAGTACTTTTAACAGATGTCCCTTGTTCTCTTTCGTCTTACCTATTCTTTCATCCAACTGTTCATATCCTGTTATAGTCGAAAACAATTGATCAAACTTAATGGATAATTGCTCCGCTACCTCTGAATCTGGTTTTATTCTAAACTCACAAAGTTCCCCATAAAAGTCCCAGTACCTGTCCAGAAAAGCTTCCAGCTTTTCTTTAAAATAAGGTACTATTGGCCTCAATTTCTTGTAGTTTCTCCCATCATGAATCCAACAAAGAGCATGATGTGATGCAATCTGCTTGAATTGACGTGCATCATCACTCAGAAGTGTGGTAACCACAGGTATGTCTGTACTTTGATGATATGCCGCAATTGCACAGGCTTCAAGAACTTTCTTCTTAGTAGTTTTATACCCTTTGAGTGAGAAAACACAATCCAGTTTTCGACGCATTTCTTCATCACTGAATATTTTGTTTTTAAAAGAAGAGAGCTTTTCCATCCAGATTTGGGAAACATTAAACGTTTCCATCAGATCAAATGCTTCATCATTAAAGCAGTACGTTTTTTCTTTTCCACATAGAAGTATATCTAAAATGGTTTCCCTATTCTTATTGGGAACTGTAAAATAAGCAGCATAATAAGGATTACAAAGAATTTGAGTATAGTGATTGACACCATTGACTCTTGCACCTGTATCATCAATCTGCTGATAAGGCGTAGCCTTAAGACCCTCAAGAAAAATCTCAGCTTTTTCCTGATGGAAGATATCAGTATCTTTTGTCAAAATTCGAGAAATAGTGGCTCTGGATATATGAACACCAATATTTTCCAGAAATTCATGTATTTTGGGCTCTGAAACATTAGCAACATGGTTAAGAGTGATTATAAGAGATTTGATTCCAGGGCCAAATTCACCTTTGATACCATGTGGCAATTCTCCTGAATATGTTTTATGCTCAGAAGGAGAATAAAATATCTCTATCCTGTAGTTGGTGTTCACAGGCTTTATGGATATATCCTGAATTATTACGTCCCTATAACCTTTAGGATACACATCACTGGGTAAAACGGATCTATCAACTTTACATGTTTCAGTTCGGTGAACCTCTATTTTATCAAGTTTTGATTTAGATTCTGTGTCCTATGGAAGCCTTTGTTTTTGTCTCTCTTTTTCAGAAGAGATGTCTTCATTTTTTTTAGAGCCACGAATCTTAGGTTTGGTTTGTTCACCTTTGAGTAAGTTAATTTCGTCTCGAAGCTTTTGGTTCTCTGCTTTGAGGAATTCAATCTCTTCGTTCTGCTTTTCAATGATAGCAAACAAAATGCGAAAAGCTGTAGCATACCTTTTATCCTCAATTTCATCAGGATTGATATCCAAAGATGCCAGCAATTGTTTTAAAGCTTCGAGTTCCATCTTTTTACTCCAAAATATGATAAGGGTAAATGGAGCAACTATTATATTTTTCCTGTGATTGAAAACCCATCTAATTTGAAGAGGATACGAAAATAGTTCTGAAACTCTTATAATTTGAGAATAAAATTGGTTTTGGGATGAGTTCTTTTACTGTTCTCTTTTCCCCTTCTAAACCTCCTCTACTTCCTTACCATTAACCCCGCAGCAGGTACAAAAACCAGAAAATTCAAAACCGAAAACGCTGCCCAGACCCCTTCTAACCCGTAAACCTTCGGCAAAACCAGAACAATCGGTAGCAGGAAAATCAGTGCCTTATAATCGACCGGATGAAAGCGGGCCTGGATTTTCATATTGCCTGATCTCTTTGTATTCTATCTGGTTGAAGAATTAAATGTCTAAAAAAGCAAGCCTAAATTAATATATAAAATGCCAGCCAAACTATCTAATTAAAACTGGGGGTAGTTATCACGCCAAGAGTAATTCATTTTGATATATACGCAGAAGATATCTCAAGGGCAAAAAAGTTCTACGAGGATGTTTTCGGCTGGAAGATAGAGAGGTGGAAAGGTCCCATGGGATACTGGAACATAACAACCGGCAAGCAAGACGAGCCAGGAATCGATGGTGGCTTGATGAAAAGGCAGGGAGGAAAACCGAAAGCGGACACTCCGATAAGTACCTATATCTGCACAATAGAAGTCCCGAACATCGATGAATACCTGAATAAGATACAGAATCACGGCGGCAAAGTGACTATGGAAAAGAGTCCCATAGGCGGCGTAGGCTGGTTTGCATATTGCCTCGACACAGAAAAAAATATATTCGGGATAATGCAGCCTGACATGAATGCCAGATAACCTTTTCTTTATCTTTTTTCTTACTCAACCCCTGTCTTTTATCCCTTTATATCCTATCTACCCGATCTGACGCGCAAAATCACCCTCTGCAGGCCCTCATTTTCAAAACCGAACAGACGTAGCCGTTAAAAAGATATTATGAAACTGTAGATTACCCTCTCAATACAGACTTCCCAATCTCCCAACCCAGTCTGCAACTTTTCTCTCTTCCTTTCCTTCCTCCTCTTAAATTTCCTGTATTCTCTCACCATCAACCCCGCAGCCATCCAGCAAAAGTAAGGACCTTAAGCACAAAATCGGGATGTAAAAGTAAATTGGAATATAAAGGTAAACCGGAATATAAAATGAAAGCATATAACCTGAGTACGAACCGGTAAATTGGAGTGGAAAGGTGAAAAAAGAGCGTTTCAAGAAAATTAAAGCCCTCACATTCGGGGAAGCCCTTTTTGATATTATTAAAGGCTCAGCCCACCTCGGAGGAGCTCCCTTTAATCTTGCAGCTCATCTTGCAAAGCTGGGAACAAAGCCGGCTGTAATCACAGCAGTCGGGAGGGATGAACTCGGAAAAAACCTCCTTGCCAGAGCCAAAGAACTGGGAATTGATACTTCATACATCTTAATCGATGAAAAGAGGCCAACCGGAACTGTTACTGTCGAACTGGAGGATGAAGGAATCCCTATTTTCACGATCAATGAAGGTGTGGCCTGGGACGCGATTACGCCGGATGAAAAGAAATTTAAGGTTATTTCAGGGGAAGAATGGGACGTTTTCTGTTTTGGGACGCTTGCCCAGAGGTCGGAAGAAAACAGGAGGACTTTGAAAAGGCTGCTTTCGGAAATAAAGGCAAAAAATTTTTTCTACGACATGAACCTCAGAGCCGGGTTCTACAAAAAGGAATGGATATTATCTTCTCTCGAACGCTCCACAATTCTCAAGATGAACGAGGAAGAAGCTGCTATTGTTTCCAGCCTGCTTTCTGGCACCACATACTCATGCAAAGCTCTCTGCCGAATCCTTACGGACAGGTACCCCGGCATATCCGTAATCTGCATAACAAAAGGGCCTGAAGGAGCTGCTGTTTACCATAAAGGGATTTACGAGGAAATAAAAACCACACCCGTCGAAGTGGCAGATACGGTAGGAGCAGGCGATGCCTTTTCCGCAGGTTTCCTTTACGCCTGCCTCTCAGGGTACGGAGTCTCAAAAGCCGCGTCAATCGCCTGTATCCTTGGGACTTATGTGGCATCAAAGCCAGGTTCGGTGCCCGAATACTCGAAAGAGCTTATGGAAGAA
>CAVRJG010000031.1:0-5899 GCA_963721455.1 uncultured Methanosarcinaceae archaeon | reverse complement strand
AGAAGGGAATCCCCTGGACGGCGATAACGACGGAAAAGCTGGCGGAGACTTTGAATACACTTATAGAATTATAAAGTGAAAACGTCCTGCCTTCCAGGGCAATCCGATTTCTTTTTAACCTGTATACTTTATAAATTTATTTTTTCTCTTTTATTTTTTTATTATTTTGATTTCATTAATTCCCGTTTCACTTCTATTATATTTTTATTTTATTCTTCTGCCGGTTTTCCGGGCTTTCCTTCTAGCCGTATCCACCACCGCCTGGGGTTTCGATCACAAAAACGTCTCCGCTCTTAAGCTCAACCTCAGCCTGCCCCCCAACTTCGATAACACTTCCATCGCTGCGGATGAGCGTATTCTTTCCGCATTTTCCGGGCATGCCGCCTTTGAGCCCGAAAGGCGGGAGTTTCCTGTGGCTTGAGAGAATTGCAGCATTCATGTCTTTCAGGAACCTTAACTTTCGGACAACCCCGTTTCCCCCCACACATTTGCCGTCTCCGCCGCTTTCTTTCCGGATGGAAAATTCTTCAAGTAAAACCGGAAACCTTGTTTCAAGGATTTCAGGGTCGGTAATTCTGGAGTTGGTCATATGAGTGTGGACAGCGTCAGCCCCTGAAAATCCGGGGCCTGCACCTGCACCTCCGCAGATGGTTTCATAGTACTGGAAGTCGGCATTCCCGAAGGTGAAATTATTCATTGTACCCTGGGAAGCCGCCAGCGTGCCAAGGGCTCCGAAAAGGGCATCAACAATGTACTGCGAGGTCTCAACATTGCCTGCGACAACTGCTGCAGGAGGCTCCGGCCTGAGCATAGATCCTTCCGGGATAATAATTTCTAGCGGCCTCAGACAGCCCGCATTCAGAGGAATATCGCTTTTTACAAGAGCCCTGAAAGCATAGAGGACAGCAGCCATACAAACCGAGGCGGGAGCATTGAAATTGTTTGGAAGCTGGGGAGCGGTACCCGTAAAATCGATTCTGGCACGCCTGTTTTTGCGGTCAATTGTAACCTTCACTTTAATTGCGTTTCCGTCATCGAGCAGATATGTGAATTCCCCATCCGCAAGCCTGTCAATGACTCTTCTGACAGCCTCCTCGGCATTGTCCTGCACATGGCACATATACGCTTCAACCGTTTCAAGGGAAAATTCTTCGACCATCCTGCGCAGTTCGGAAAGGCCCTTTTCATTTGCTGCTATCTGTGCACGGATATCAGCTATATTCTGGTCAGGGTTTCTTGCAGGGTATTTTCCCGAACCCAGCCATGCCCTTAACCTTTCTTCACAGAAACGGCCCTGTTTGACTATTTTCATGCCCTCGCTCAACACCCCTTCTTCCTCAATGGTCCTGCTGCTCGGAGGCACGGACCCCGGGCTGATACCTCCAACATCGGCATGGTGGCCTCTGGAAGCCAGGTAGAACAAAATTTCTCCGGAACTTCCAAACATCGGGGTAACAACTGTGATATCAGGCAAATGAGTTCCTCCGTTGTACGGAGAATTAATGAGGTATACGTCCCCTGCACGCATTTTCTTTAACTGTGTCCGGATAAGGGATTTTACGCATTCTCCCATTGAACCCAGGTGCACAGGGATATGAGGAGCATTTGCTATCAGGTTTCCCTGCCAGTCGAAAATAGCACAGGAGAAGTCCAGCCGCTCCTTTATGTTTACCGAGTAGGCTGTGTTCTGCAGGGTATAACCCATCTGCTCGGCAACTGACATAAACCGGTTATTAAAGATCTCAAGCATTACAGGGTCAGCATCCGTTCCTATGGCTGTGCGAGCCGGAAGCGGGATCTTCCGTTTAAGGAAAAGGTGGTTGCGTTCAGTGATCTCTCCTTCCCAGCCGGGTTCAATAATAATCGTAGTATTTTTCTCGATAAGAACCGCAGGCCCGCTTATACAGGCTCCGGGTTTGAGTTCGCCCCTCTGGAAAACCGATGTCTCATGGAACTCTCCATAGCTGTACATCTGGACCGCAGATACGGGAGAAAAAACAGGGTTTGTTTCAGTTTTCAACACAGGATCAGAAACTCTTTCATTAATTCCGATGGTTTCCACGGAGACGGCTTCAACAACCACGGCTTTGCCCTCCATTACAAACCCGAAGCGTTTTTTGTGAGCTTCCTCAAAGCCGTTCCTGAGAGCGGTCTTATCCGCAAAATCCACAACTAGCTGCGTATCTGAGCCTGCATAACGCATATACACCTTAAAAAGCGCGGCAATGCAGTCCTCCTGCGCACCCTGTTCCTGCATCAAGAGGCGGCCTTCGTTCTCAAGGCCTGAAAATACTGTTTTCAAGTCCTCTATTAACGTGTCTGAAAGTTCAGCGCCTATATAGCGCTCTTTTATCAGCCTCTGGTCTGCAAGTCCCATGCCGTATGCCGAGAGCACGCCTGCATAAGGATGAATGAATATGCTTTTGATTCCGAGGCTGTCTGCAACCCTGCAGGCGTGCTGGGCGCCAGCTCCTCCAAAACAGCAGAGTGTATATTCTTTTATGTTATATCCCCGCTGGACCGAGATTTTCTTGACGGCATTGGCCATATTCTCAACTGCGACGGAAAGGAAACCCTCTGCTACCTGCTCAGGTGTCCGGTGGCTGCCTCCGCTTGAGACTTTTTCTGCAAGCTCTGTGAATTTCCTGCGCACAAGCTCGGAGTCGAGAGATTGGTCTGCATCGGACCCAAAGATTTTCGGGAAAAAGTCGGGATTTAATTTTCCAAGCATGACGTTGCAATCGGTAACCGTAAGAGGCCCGCCTTTTCGGTAACATGCCGGCCCAGGGTCCGAACCTGCAGAATCCGGACCTGCCCGGAACCTGCCTCCTTCGTAGTGAAGTACGGAACCTCCGCCTGCTGCAACAGTATGGATGCGCATCATAGGAGAGCGCAGGCGCACACCTGCAATCTCGGTTTCAAGACTGCGCTCGTATTCCCCGCTGTACTGGGCTACATCCGTAGATGTGCCCCCCATATCGAAAGTAATTATTTTTCCTGCCCCTGCCATTTCCGAGGTTGCAACCGCCCCCACAATTCCCCCGGCTGGCCCCGACAGGATGCAGTCCTTACCCTGAAACGCCTCTGCATCTGTAAGCCCTCCGCTGGACTGCATGAACATAAGCCTGGGACTTCTTTTTTTTCTTTCTCTTCGTTTTTCTTCTTCTCCCTCTTCCAGAGTTTTCTGGACTATATCGACATACCTGCGAAGCACCGGAGAGAGATATGCATCCACTACTGTCGTTTCCCCTCTGCTCACGAGTTTTATTAGCGGGCTTGCCTGATGGGACAGGGAAACCTGTGTAAAACCTATTTCGTGGGCAAGCCTTCCGAGTTTAAGTTCATGCTCGGGATAGCCGTATGCATGCATAAGGACGATTGCAGCCGAGCGGATTCCGGCTTTGAAAGACTCTTCAAGCTCTTTTTTTGCGTTTTCTATGTCAAGCGGTACAAGCTCTTTTCCATCTGCTCCGACCCTTCCGGTCACTTCGATAACCCTTTCATAAAGCTGGTCAGGAAGTTCTATTTTCTGAGCAAAAATATCAGGGCGGTTCTGGTACCCTATCTTCAAAGCATCCCCGAATCCCCTGTTTATAACAAGAACAGTGCGTTCCCCTTTCCGCTCAAGGAGAGCATTTGTGCCGACTGTTGTTCCCATCTTCACGGATTCTATAAGTTCAGCAGGCAGGGGTGAATTTCCGGGCAGCCCGAGAATCTGGCGGATCCCGTGCATGGCTGCATCTTTATAATGGCACGGGTCTTCGGAAAGAAGCTTGTGCGTGATCAGTTTTCCATCAGGGCTGCGGGCTACGATATCAGTAAACGTGCCTCCGCGGTCTATCCAGAACTGCCATCGGGTTTTGGGGGACATGAAGGGAATAATTGTATAAGTTGTATTAATTATTAATCGGGAAATCTAGAATTTTAATTTTTATATTAAGTCTCCTGCTTCCCGATAATAAAGGTGTAAATAAAGGCTATTCAGGGACAGAAAATGTATCATTATCTATTTTCCCTCATGCAAGCATTCGAGCACATCCTGTATTATATAAAATCTGAAAATCAAGATTGTTGAATGTAATATAGTGCTTTCTAAATTCCCTTTAGAATACTTTTAAATATCATTTCTGAAATAAAAAACAATTGTATTTATTTACTAGTACTGCGATTCCCAAGTAGGTTCACAAAACTTGGCTTTGGAATCTATTCATCAACTACGAATTTTTTTAAATAATGAATCTATTTTGGAATCGATGCACTAGTTATTCATTGATTCATCTTTGAGAGTGACCTGCGTGAAAGAATTTAGTTTAGAGTTCCTCAATTCTTTTATTGAGAATGGTAACGTTGATAGTTGTACTCATGACAATGTTAAAACTGGCTTTGATATATCACCAAATGAGTTTCTTAAATTTGCAGAATATGATTTAACAGCTAAATATGACCATCACTTAGTTAATTCTTTATCAAACACCAAAAGAGCAATTGATTCCCAATTAGATTTTTTATTAATTGGATTTGGTTTATCCGAAAGATCCAAAAAATGGAATTTTCCAACAAAAATTAATTTTTTAAATAGTGTTGGGATAATTTCACCAAGAATTTTGAATAAAATCAACAAAAAAAGAAATCTTTTAGAACATGAGTACAAGAACCCAAATAAAGAAGATGTTGAAGATGCATTAGATGTAGCCGAACTCTTTGTAAATTACACAAATAAATATCTGTTTCAGGCAGTTGACGAATTCGAATTGTCCCATAATGATGAAGAACGTTCTTTCATTACAATAAAATTAGATTGGAAAAACGGAAAACTTATTTTTGTCTACCCTAAACGACAAGTAACTGAGGAACTAACAGCCGAGCAAACAGAATATGAAGAGTACCTGAAATTTTACATTGGATTGTATAATAGATTTGGGTGTTAACTTAATAAATAAGCTCATCCCTAAACTCAATATTGATTCCCTAAATCTCAAATTTTGAAAGATCAATCGAGTTTCTTGTCATGGAATATAGTTCTGAAACTTTTATTGGTTTAAGAAGAAACTTGGTTTTGGGACGAACTCAATATAATATTAACTCCAATAATTAATATACAAACTTTAACAGACTGTTTTGGTTTAATGTAAAATCTTTTATCAGAGTATCCTGCCTTTTTGACGAACCTAAAAAATGAAACTTGAACTAATTCATTCCTATTTTTTTAGCCTTGTTTGTCCTCTTCCACGACTTTCAAAACATCAACATTCGAAGTAGTCTGAATTAAAAAGAACTGCTTGCTCACAGACGCAGTTTTCCTCGCTGCGGTTTCCATACGGAGCCTGAGAATCTTTACGGCATCCTGAAAAATTCTCTTTTTCGTCCAGTTGTCCTTTAAGACTTACTAAACATCACCTTAACATTAAACTGATTTTTCTATTGACTGTTTGCTCATATTAATAAATGATAAGGTGCAATAATAAATTGGGGTGAATTATTGTGTATAAAAGCATGAAAATAGTGGGTTTAGTCTTAGCAGCAACAGGGCTTGCTTATGCTGTAAAACAGATTATGCATAAGAAGGAACAGCGTTCTGATTGGCATAAAATAAAAGTAGAAGAAAAAAGAACTGGTTCAAGGTATGGTTCTAATCCGGTCAAATATTAAATAGAATATATTTTATTTACTTTTACTTTTTTAAGATCCATAAATTAGGCATTTAAACTTAAATTTCACAGAGAATGGTATTAATTGAAAGACAGTAAAAAACGAAAAAACTTTAGAAAACGGATTGTCTTTTCTATTTTTTCAGCCTTGTCTGTCCTCTTCCACAACCTTCAAAACATCAACATTCGACGCAGTCTGAATCAAAAAGAACTGCTGGCTAACAGATGCGGTTTTCCTGGCTGCGGTTCCC
>CAVRJG010000030.1:0-37906 GCA_963721455.1 uncultured Methanosarcinaceae archaeon | reverse complement strand
TCAGGAAAAATATCTCAGGAGCAAGGACACATTTTCAGATTGAGGGCATTAAACCCGGAGACCTTACCGAAGGCGAGCGGGAAGAACTGCTGAAAAAAGGCTTTGATCCTGAAGAGATGAACTTTGAAGGCACTGAACTTGAGAAGAAGGTTGCAGTGAAAGGCACTTCAGAAGCCATTGTCCGTGAGTTTATGGATAACTGTCTCATGGACCAGACAGGAACCCTGCCTGCAAAGACGATCTTTTTTGCGATTTCAAAAATGCATTCAAAGAGGCTCTGGGAAGCTTTCGAGAAGCTTTATCCGGAATACAGGGGACAGCTTGCAAGGAGAATAGTTTCGGAAGATCCGAGAGCCCAGCACCTTATTAATGATTTCGAGACAAAGTCCTTTCCGAGAATTGCAATTTCAGTCGATATGATGGACACAGGAATCGATGTTCCTGAGGTCTGCAACCTGGTCTTTGCAAAACCGATATTTTCGAAAATCAAGTTCTGGCAGATGCTTGGCAGAGGCACGCGGGCTGACGGGGCGTGCGAGCACAGGGAATGGCTGCCTGAAGGGAAAAAGGAGTACTTCAAGGTCTTTGATTTCTGGAACAATTTCGAGTACTGGCACATGAACCCGGACGGCGTGAAGGACGAGCCTACGGAAGCGATTACAAACCGCATCTTCCTGACCCGGCTCAAACAGCTCGGAGAACTGATGCAGCACAGAGACCCGGCATCTGTAAAAGCCGCCGAGCAGGTAAAAGCGAAGGTAATTTCCGATATCGAATCCCTTCCCCGCGATTCCGTAAGTGTTCGCGAGCACCTTCAGGAGGTGGAAAAGGCGCTTTCTCCAAAACTGTGGGACAACATAGCGGTTGACCCGGTCAATTTCCTGCAAAAGAAAATCATGCCCCTGATGAAGTTCAAGCCGGACGTGAACCTTAAGGAAGCAACCTTCACCCTGCGCTGCGAAAAACTGGCTTACGCGCTTCTGGAAAATGACAAAGCAGAAGTAGACCGCCTGAAGACCTCAATTGCCGAGATGGTTGACCGCCTCCCCCGCACCCTTGATTCAGTCCGTGCAAAAGAAGCCCTGATGGACAACGTCCTTTCCCGCTCCTTCTGGGAAACCGTGAGTTTTGAAGACGTGCAGCTCCTCCTTTCCGACCTTGCCCCGCTCATGCCTTACATGGCAAAAGAGCCGCGTGAAACGATAGTAATCGATATGAGCGACATCATTGCCGAAAGAAAAGAGTGGCAGATCTCGGACGGAAAAGACCCCTCCTATATGGAAGCCTACCGCCGCGAAGTCGAAGCCCGCATCAAAGAGCTTGCAGAAACCCACCCCGCGGTTCGGAAAATCAAAAATAACGAGCCTCTTACCGAATACGACCTCGAACAGCTTGAAGAAACCCTCCTGAACGCAGACCTCACCCCTGAGAATTCCGACACCTCCGGGCTCGATAAACTTTACCCCAGCCGGAAAGCCTCCCTTGTGGACTTCATCCGTCAGGTGCTGGGCCTTTACTCTTCACAATCCCCTGACGCCCTGATCAAAGATGCCTTCCAGACCTACATAATCGGAAACAACAAACACTATTCTTCAGACCAGCTCAACTTCATCCTCACTCTCCAGACCGTCTTCCTGAAAAAGAAACACATCGAATACTTCACCCTCTGGCAGCCTCCCTTCACCAACTTTGGCACAACCGCTCCCTTACCGATGTTCACTCAGGAAGAATTAAATTCCTTCATCGACATCTGCAAAGGCGTTGAAAAAGATCTTTTTATGTGAAGGGTTGAAAAATGGAAAATAAACTGCCGAAGGATGGAAAGAATATAAAATAAAAGATATTGGGGATGTAGTAACAGGAAATACTCCTCCAAAAAAAGATCCCGAAAATTATGGTGGGACTTTACCTTGGATAAAACCTCCTGATCTGGACAAAGATAAATTTGTTTCGACTTCGGAGGAAACAATTTCAGAAACAGGCAGTAAAAAAGTAAGGTTATTACCTAAAGGCTCAGTTTTGGTATCTTGCATTGGAAATATTGGTAAAGTTGCCGTTGCAGATACAGAATTATGTACGAATCAGCAAATAAATAGCATAATTCCTGATGAAAACATAGTTGTCTCCGATTTTTTGTACTATACAATCAAAAAAATACGTCCTTATCTTGAAAATAGTGGTTCTTCTGCCGTAGTACCATTATTGAATAAAACTGATTTCTCCGACATCAAAATAAAATTGCCATCTCTATGAAACCCAGCAAAAAATCGTCTCCATCCTCGAAAAAGCCGAAGAAACGAAAAAACTTCGGGCACAGGCGGATGAATTGACGCAGAAGCTTCTTCAGAGTGTGTTTTTGGAGATGTTTGGAGATCCGAGTGGAAAACCCAAAAAACTTCACTATTGTAAAATTAAGCGATGTTAGTGAAGTAAGCAGCGGGTTGACGTTAAACAGCCAAAGAAGCAGCAAAAAGGAAAGCTTATTCCCATATCTTCGTGTAGCTAATGTTTATCGTAATAGATTGGATTTGAGTGAGATAAAGAATATTCACATCTCTGGTTCTGAAATTGATAGATATATGCTGAAAAAAGATGATGTCCTCATTGTTGAAGGACATGGAAATATTGAAGAGATAGGCAGAGCTGCTGTATGGAACGAAGAAATTGCTAATTGTGTTCATCAAAATCATATAATCAAAGTTCGGCTCAATGAAAATTATGTGAGACCATATTTTGTATCTTATTTTTTGAATATGTACGGTAATAAAGGATATTTTTACTCTAAAAGTCGAACAACAAGTGGTCTTAATACAATAAGTACTAACAAAGTCAGAGATGTAGAAATTTTTTTACCGCCTATTGACTTGCAATCAATGTTTGAAAAAATTGTCTTAGGAATAGAAAAAACACAACAATCTCAAAAACAATCCTCCCTTGAAACTAATAACCTCTTCGATGCCCTCATGCAGAAAGCCTTCACAGGAGAACTGGTCTCATAAAAATGAAATTTTAAGAAACTGAATCATAAACGACTGGCTCGAAATCCTGAATTCAGAATTCTGACCCGTACAACCGTATTAGCCATACCGGGTCGTTTTTGTCACGCTCGACGCAGGAGAGCGGCCTTTCCCGCAAAAAAGGAAGAAAAAGAGAAAGGAAAAGAAAAGAGCCACAAAGCAGCTTACAAACTAAGAGAATTGACAGAATAAAACCAGATAAAAAATGATGGGTTAAGAATAAATTGCGATTTTTAAGATTTAAAAACTCCATCATTTAAACTTAAGATTCTTTTTAAGGGCTTTTTCGGAAAAGCCGGTCGCCTCTGCGACCGGTGAGAATGCGGGGTAACTTAGGAGCTGAAAACTTGAACATAACTGACAAGATATCCCGTCTTCGTCCGAGTTTCGCTTCGGGAGCACGAAGTCCTTTTCGCTCCGCTGCTCTAACATGACTAATTTTTTGGGTCGTAAATGTTCTCTGTTTATTCAATTTTTTCACAATGCTTGATTGATGATTTCAACGCGTCGTCCCCTCTGATATCGGAGTTAAATTTAATTTATTCAAAAGTTTATCCCATTCAGTATAAGTAAAAACTTTGTCTCGATGTTCTTCAAATTTCTTTTTAAATTCTTTTCTAGATAAATTTGAAGCGCCTTCTGGAAGAAAATCCTCCCCAGGCAATTGTGTATCAGTCCTGACAACTATTGCACTAATCATAGGCAAACCTCTTTTTATGCAGATTTCATCTCTAATATATCCCAACATATATGACAGAGCTATAGATGGGAATTTATTTTTTCAGCAAGTTCTTTATATGTTAAAGTTTTTCCTTTCTTAGCATAACATACTAAATATGGTAAAGCAAGGTTAGCATTTTCAATACTTTTTTCCATTCCATGGTACTCACCAAATTTTTGTACTTTATTCATTACTATATGAATCTTTTTTGGGTGATAAAACTTTGCTATACAACTGGTTGCTGCGATTCCAAAGTATGTTCACAATCTTGGCTTTTGGATTAATCTATCGATCACCGAATTTCCCATTAGATAAGGGATTTATTTTGGAATCGATAAACTAGATTTTTCAGGAACTGCCAATTAAAAGTAATTAATGATAACTTATAAGTTCTTATAACTCTGATAATTTAAAAGAGCGTTATGAGTGAAGCTACCACAATTCCGGTGACAAAAGACGTAAGAGACAGATTAAAGAAGTATGGCATGAAAGGGGAAACCTACAACGAAATTCTCAAGCGTCTGATGGGTGAAGTTGATTATAAGGCATTCATGGAGCGCCAGTACAAAAAACTTGAAGAGAAAGAGAAGTTTGTGAGCCTGGATGAAATCTGATGAGTTTTAAAGTAAGGCTGCATCCTGATGCAGTGGAGTTCTGGTAGATTTGAATTCAGAGACGAAAGAGAGGCTAAAGTCAGGAATAAAGAATCTGGAAACAGACCCTTTCAAGAATCGATCCCATGCCGACATAAAAAAGCTGAAAGGAACGAAAAAAAGAGAAGACATCTATCGTTTACGAATCGGTGATTATAGGATTATTTACACAGTGGAAAACAATACCATTTTTGTTCTTGAAATAATTCCACGAGAAAAGGGGTATGACTGGCTTTGAGTCCCGCCCGAATTACTCGAAAAACGAAGAACCGTCTTCTTTATTAATGTCACCTGAATATTCGCGGTATACTACGTACTTACCATTTGCCTTTTTTATGCATCTGACTCCAAGCCCACTCTTTTTCAGCATAGCTTTTCTTTTCTCGTCGGATTTTTCAAGCCCGAAATAGCTCAGCTCGTCGAGCATGTAGGTTTTACCGTTAAATTCCCTGAAGGTTTTATGCATTGCTACCCGGACCGCATTTTTTCTGGTAATTTAAGTAATCACTTCAATCGGTAATTTCAGTCAAATGTCTATAATGTCTATAATTTCTATCGGTACTCTGGCATAATAAATATCGTTTTCCTGACAAAGCACAACATTTAAAATCCAATGCTCGAAACTAACGCCTCAAAACAAGTTGAAAACAAGTGATCACATGAGACTCCCACCCGAAAAAAAGTCAAAAATAGATGCCCTCTGGGACAGGTTCTGGAGCGGCGGGCTGTCCAACCCTTTGCAGTCCATTGAGCAGATGTCGTACCTCATTTTCATGAAAAGGCTTGAGGATATGGACGTGCTGGAGCAAAGGCGGGCGAATGCGACCGGACAGGCTTATGTTTCTATCTTTGAGGAGCATGAGGAGTGCAGGTGGTCGGAATGGAAGCACAAACCGGCTGAGGAGATGATGAAGCACGTCAGGGACGTTGTGTTTCCGTTCATCAAAGATATTCATGATGGGGAGAAGACTCTTTTTTCCCAGCATATGAAGGATGCTGTATTCATTATCCCGAAGCCGTCTCTAGTGCAGGAAGCGGTAGGGATTATTGACGAGCTTGACATTTCAGGGCAGACTTCGGATGTGCAGGGAGACATTTACGAATACCTCTTAAGCCAGCTTGCAACCGCAGGGAAGAACGGGCAGTTCAGGACCCCCAGGCACATAATCAGGATGATAGTCGAGCTTGTCGACCCTGATGTTAATGACAGGATCTGCGACCCAGCGTGTGGGACTGCGGGTTTCCTGTTTACGGCTTACAGGTACATCCTCAGAAAATACACAAGTCCTGACATGGTCACTGAAGACGAGGAAAGGGACTGGCACAACCTTATCGGAAACCACATAACCGAGCAGAAGGCATGGGACAAGCTTCATCAGGACACCTTCTACGGTTTCGACTTTGACTCGACGATGGTCAGGATTGCGCTCATGAACATGGTCCTGCACGGAATTAAAGCCCCTCATATCGAATCTACTGACACGCTCTCGAATCAGTACAGCGGAGAAGAAGAGTTCACAGTAATCCTTGCAAATCCGCCCTTCAAGGGGAGCATCGATAAAAACGATATCAACGACAGGCTGACCCTTGGCACCACAAAGACCGAACTCCTGTTCGTGGAAAAAATGTACAGGCTGCTTGAGATCGGCGGAAAGTGCGGCGTAATCGTGCCTGACGGCGTGCTTTTCGGAAGCTCGAATGCGCACAGGGACCTCCGGAAGCTTCTGCTTGAAAAATGCCAGCTTGAAGGAATTGTTTCCATGCCATCAGGCGTATTTAAGCCCTATGCAGGCGTCTCGACCGCAGTGCTCATCTTCACAAAAGGCGGGAGTACGGAAAAAGTCTGGTTCTACGATATGGAAGCCGATGGGTATTCCCTGGACGATAAAAGAACTCCGACAGACCGGAAAGGGGACATTCCTGATATTATCGAGCGGTTCAGGAAACGAAGGGAAGAAAAACCCGCCGATAGAAAAGGAAAATGCTTCTACGTGCCAGCAGACGAGATCAAAACGAACAATTACGATCTTTCGATTTCGCGGTATAAAGAAATCGAGTATGAAGAGGTCAGGTACGAAAAGCCGGAAATGATTATTGAAAAGATTGAGGAGCTCGAAGGGAAGATCCTTGAAAATATTGATGAATTAAAATGGCTGCTCAACGAAAAGACATAAAATTCAATGAGCTTTGCAACCCTCTTTTGCTCAGGGATTAAAATATCCATTTTTTCATTTAGTTGCTCTGCAAATTCAACAACACAAAGTATTTTCATGCCAAAAGAAAGAGACACAAAGCAAATACAAACTAAACCTGAAAGGCTTAAAAAATCGTCATTCAGGCTTCAAGGTTCTTTTTCAGGTTTTTTTGAAAAGGCCGGTCGCTTGCGACCGGTGAGAATGAGGGGTTTGAAAACTGAAAATTAGCCATCGGAAGCCTGGAAAAAAGGAATATAGGAAAATGGGCACAATTTTTCCATGTTTTCCGTGGTTATAATAAATTAAACTGGCTTTTCCGTGCCCCAGTTATTTTTCCAGTTATTTTTTGGTCACTTTTTCCTCTTTTAGCACCTTTTTTGCAATGATGAAGACCACAAATGCGATAATAATAAAGTTTATCAATTCTCCCAGAAAAACACCCCATCTCAGTACTACGGGTCCCACTGAAACCGTTGCAGTCTCCCAGGCCCCGCCCGGGACAAAAGGTGTGATGATCGGCATTACAATGTTATCCACAAGAGATTTTATAAGAGCCGTGGATGCGATACCCATGATGAAGGCAATTGCAAGTGGAATCACCTTATATTCATAAAGAAAATCCTTAAAGTCGCTTAAAACTCCCATTTTAATCCTCTTCAAACAGCGAAGTAATATAAAAGTAACATAAAGTAACAACGAAAATAGTTATAAAGTTAATCCTGGTTAATCCATATATATTCTTTGTATCTTTTATCGATATGTCCAGGACTGGATTTTATACTGGAGTGTGAAGAGAATTCAGGGTTTCGATAGCTGGAAATAATCATCAGCGTCTGCTGGCTAAAATAAGCATGAAATCGGGACATAGCAGAATTCGAATTTAAAATCAGAAAAGAGTTAATCAGGAACAATAGAAATTAACAGGGAATCTATGTAGAAAAAGCCTTTAAGAGTCCTTAAGAAAGTGATCCATAAGGCCTGGTCCAATTTTATGTAATTTAGTTCTGTACTCAGTTAAGTTACTGCTTATTTAAGTCATTACTCAGTTAAGTTACCTTAGTCAAGTTACTACTTATTTAAGTTACATACCTTCTTTGTACGTCTTCTTCATACATCAGGGACTGACCCTATGGACCAATTATAACTATGTAAGTAAAGGTATAATAAAACGACGATAGAAATTTGTTTTTTAGCAGTACTGCTATTTAAAATCTACAACAAAGCACAACATTTAAAAGTCGGTGCCCAAACTAACGCTCAAAACAAGTATCTGAAATTAAAGTGATCACATGAGACTCCCACCCGAAAAAAGTAAAAAATAAACGCCCTCATGCAGAAAGCCTTCATAGGCAAATAGGTCTCATAAAAGAAAGTTTTTTATGGATAAATTGAGAGCTCTAAGGTTTATAAAATCGTTATTAAGGATTCAGAGCGCTTTTTCAGGGCTTTTTTGGAAAGGCCGGTCGCTTCTGCGACCCGTGAGAGAAACGATAAAGAGAAAGTATCTGTCAGATTTATTCAATCAAAAGAACATCTGAGAAATATTATCAAAAAGGAATTTACGAAAATAGAAAAATCATTATCATTTGCAAAGAAATGGATAGAAACATTCAACCCACAAATAAAAAGTATAATTTGTTGAGTCATGAACTATAATATAGTTTCCTTCTTCTCCGGAAGGGTTTTAACATTTTAACCAACTTTCACTTTTTTCAGTACCCTTTCTGAATGTCTATGATAAACATGGAAAATAAAAGGAGAAAAGTCTCGGCTTTGCTTCCCTCCTGGAAGATATGCTCCTTTGCTGATAAATCTAGTTTTCAGGATTCAATCTGGTATTTAGGATTCGGGCGTAAATCCCGCTAAGAAAAAAATTATACAAACGAAAAAATTAATATGAATGTAAAAGACTGACCTGGATGCAGGGTGCCTTGAGGCAGAAAATTCCCGTTAAGAATGTAGGCTGTAAAGAGCTGGCAAGTCACAAATTTTTCATGGGATAAATTCAAAACTTGCCCCTCGAATACTTATATTTAGAAAAATATTATATATTGCATAAAAAGGTTGAAGTTACATAGTTTATAAATAAAAAGAGTTATGCATTATTTTCAAAGAAATTATTATCTATCGAGGCTTCAAATTAGAATAAATTGAATAATTAAGCTTATTTCTCTTTTATGCTCTTTATTTTTCCCTTATTCTTAAATATAAGGTTAAAAAAATGGTTTTGTTTTGAGTATAAAAAAAATAGATTCTGTGAATTAAATATAAAAGTAGATCATTTTATTACCATTAGATTTCTTCAGATTTTAAAGAACTATTCACTATAAATCTCGTCTTTGTAACAAATTATCTATTAAAATGAAAAAGGTTACAGTTACATTATTTATAAATATAAAGAGTTATGAGTCCAGTTATACATCCAGTTTATATCCGATTATATATTTTATCCAATTATATATTCTCTTCGCCAAAAAAACCATCTATTGAGGCATTTAATTTAATTAAACCGGAATATTTAGCTTATTTTTCCTTTATAAATCTTATTTGAGCTCAGTTAATGAATATAAGGTTTAAAAGTTCATCTAGGTTCAAGATATAAAATATTAGAGCTTGTAAATTAAACGTGAAAGTAGATTCCCTTATAACTCCGAGGTTCATACAGATTTTCAGGCACTATTTAGTAGTAAGGAAAATTTATTCTATTGACCTTATATAATTTACAGTTATATATTTGTTTATACTCTCAGGCAATCAAAATTTAGAACATTTAATTTTTAAAGGGAAAATGCATCAAAAAATTATTTCCTAATGATGCCGGGAGTATGACACAGACCAGGAGGTTGGTAAAGGGTTTGTGAAAGAACGATTACATGCATGAATTCGAAAACACGTTTACTTTCTCAGAACATGCACAAAGATGACTGATAAATAAAGATAACAGATCTACACTAAAAGAGTGGAGGGAATGAAATGTTCTTCAGCTTTTACTATTCAAGAGTCTGCTTCTACTATGAAAAGGTATGCTTCAGTATTAGGTACTGGTGCTGATTAAACAAGGAACATAGCTTAAAAGTAACGACCTGCTATAACATAGAATAAACAAAGATAATGTAAAAGAGTGGAGGGTATGGATATGTTCTTCAGTTTTTACTATTCAAGAGTCTGCTTCTACTATGAAAGGGTATGCTTCAGTATTAGGTATTGGTGCTGATTAAGCACGGGACGCAGCTTAAAAATAACTATTCAACCTGAAAGAAAATAGTAAAAATAACATTCATAGCCATCTTTTCAAGACATAACGAGCAAATTTATAGTAATTCTTTTTTCTTGAATTGATGACTATGTATTTCATTTTCCTGAGGTTAGCAACTACTATTCTTTTCAAAGCATGTCTTTTTCCAGTAAAAAGTAGATTCTTTAAGTGTCTTACAAAATTACCGTTTTTCTGTCCCGTCCGTGTTTTCCGTGGCTAAGGTGCCTTGATTGGGTTTTTCCCTGCCCGTCTGTGTCTTTTGTATTTATAAAACCGTGTAGTGATTTAAGTGCAAATATTTACTTTTTAAACTCTAATTGGTTTTTAAAAGTGTAATTAATTCGTGAGTTTACTATAATATTAGTTTTGGGATCGGCTCACAAAAAGAAAGAAAAATTAAATAAACTTCGATATTCAAATTCATAAGAAGGGGAAGTGAATATGGACGCTGAAGAAATTCGGGCGATCTTCAAGTTTTCAGCCCGGGAAAAAAGTATAATTTCCAGTTTTGAAATTCAAGAAGATCTATTTCTTCCTTTTCTGCTTTCGCTGAAATCAGGAGGCTCCTGGAGTTACGCCTCCGAAGAAACAAAAAGCATTGCAGTAAAGGATGTGATCACTTATTACAATGAAGAGAGCAAGACTGGCTATACTCTGGAAAAGATATACTTCTTTATCGATCCTGAAATCGTAAAGGAAGAAGGAGTCGTATGCAGGCTCGAAAAGTGCGGGACCAGAGAAGAAAGAGAGCTGGTCGAAAGACCCTACTGTATAACCTTGCAGGCGAAAAAGGTGATACTTGCAGAGGTGAATCCAAACCTCAGGGAGATAAGAGTCAGGGAGCTGAAGAAAAAAAGCATACTACTGAAAGGTACCCCGGCATATAGCGCAGCTCATGAGCTGGAACATCTTGCAAAGGGAGAAATAAAAGGAATTCCGATATGGAACTTTGAATATATTAAAGAACCTGTAAAAAAATAACCGGAAGTCCCACCATCCAGCGCGGCTAAAAAGTAAAAATTGTTTTAACGTTGATTATGTTATCGGACGCTGCCTGCATGCGTCACAACCTTTCATTAGAGGCAGGTCTATTTCTCCCCACCAATCTACCCCTTTCTTTTTTAAAACCGTTTGCGACCATCAAACCTGTCGAGTCGCAGCAATCGCATTACCGAGAAACGTTTGCTATTCTGTACATTTTCCCATGGAACGTTATCAGATCGGTCAGTGCAGCAAAGAAAAAGCAGGAGAAAAAGGGAGAAAAGCAAAGTTTTCTCCAAAAATCATTTTTGTGTGACGAAGTTACTTCTGCCTGATAATGTTTTTGACCCGCCTGTCCCAGTCAGTAGACTCAAAAAGTTCCCTGAGTTCGGGAGAGTCGTCAATGAAGCAGAAACCCCAGTAAACCGCAGGCAGGAACTCCCGTTTCCACTGCTCTTTCTTCTTTTTATCGAGAAACTGGTATGTTTCCGATGACGATAGGCGGCTTACGAACCCGAGCACTTTTACAAGCTCCGGGATTGTCTTCTGGGCAGAACCGAGTTTCAGGCATTTAAGCCTGTAGCTTTCTATCTTTCGGAAATCGGGTTCGAAACCCAGGGTTTTTAAGATCCTGTTTTTCTCGGGAGGCGAGAGGCGTGTACATTCGTACTTGAGGGAATTTAAGGCCTGAAGTTTCAGCAGCCACTCAACCTCCCCAAAGACCTTGGGTTTGTGCTGCCTCGAAACGTCTCCTAGCCTGCGGTCTTCATAGGCTTCTCGCTTGAGCTTATTTATCCGGCCTGAAAGGTTTGAGAATTCTTCTGCGTCCCTGAGTTCCCTGATTCTGAACCTCAGGACAGCCCGCATGAGCTCCCGCTTTTCCCGCTCAAAAGCCCCAATATCTTTTTCCTCGGTCAGCGCGAGCAGGCGTGAGAAGTACTTTGCCCGTATGGCAGTCGGGGGAAGCCTTACAGGCACTTCCCTGAGCTGAGTAACTTTTCCTTTACTTTTTCTGAGGGTGCCAAAGTCCACCTTATTAATTTCTATCTTTCCTTCCTCAATCGCCCTGGCTGCATCGCCTTCTGAGAAAAGCTCTTCAAGGCGGATCTCGGGCTGGAGCATCTGAACCTGATCGACCTTTTCCCCGTTAAAGACCCCTTCCCCAAAGCGCTGGTAGAGAGAGTCAATGCTATCCGAAATCTCAAAGATGTTTCCCTTCTGCTTTCCTGACACGGAAGAAAGCCTTGTCACCCTTCCGACCTGCTGCTCAAAAAGCCGCATGCTCAGGGTGGGCCGCAGCAGGACAAGGGCTTCAAGCCCCGGAAAATCAAAACCTTCAATCAGCATGCCTACAGTGCAGAGAACATAGGGGGGTTTTCCTAGCTCCCTGAAAGCTGCAAGGAGGGCACTTTGCTCCTCTTTTGGCAGTTCGGAGGTCATAAAAACTGCATCTCTGAACTCTCCTTCAGGGGTATAATTCTCAAAATCCACAGGCAGGACAGGGTCAGGGTCCTGTTCTAATTCCGGGGCCGAAATTTCCCCGTTGAAGACCGAGGCAGTGAGCTTTGCATGAAAAGCGTTAATTTCTTGGCCGCTTGCGCCGGCTCCGTAGACACGCTTCCGGACAGGGGCGCAAAAGACGAGCGTTTTTGCACTCCTCTGTTTGACCATAGAATCGTACACATCTTTTGCAAGCTGGGTTCTTCGGATTACCTTTTTCAACTTATCGGCAGTGCTGCAGTCAAGGAAAAGGTCCTGTTTATCAAGCTCATCCAGCCCTTTTTCAAAGTCAAAGATCTCAAAGATATCTTCCGAACTCTCGGCAATAGTATATTTGAGGGGTGCAAGTTCTTCGTCCAGGATGCACTCAGGAAGGGTTTTTGCGTAGATTTCCCTCATATCCCCTGCAATTTCATCCACGAACTTGACATTTCCGACTACACCCTGGAACGGGGTTGCAGTCATTCCCAGGATTTTTGCCCCCAGCTCGTTTAGAAAATCGTTTCCTCTGTTATTGATGAAATTGTGGATTTCATCCACGATTGCAAGGTCGGTAAATTCAAGAATCAGATCTTTAATCTCAGAACTCTGCTTTCCGAGTACTGTCTGCAGAGAGGCGAAAAGCACGAAACCTTTACCCTTTCCCTGCCCGAAAGATTTCAAAGCTGCAGCAAGCTCCTTTCGATCCACTTTATGCTCAGAAGAGAGGAGAGCGCTATTGGGAAAAAGAGGCATGTTTTTCTTCCTGTCGTAATAAGTCTGGCTAAGAAGAGGATTGTTTTTAGAGACCAGGAAAAGCACAAGTTTTCCTTCGTCATAGTACTTTTTCATAATATGTTTTGAAAGAAAGGTCTTACCCCAGCCAGTAGGGACCTTGATATAGCCTCTCTGATGGGTTTCAAAATATTCCAGAATATCCTCGAAGATTTTCTTTTTATCTTCCCTCAAGGGCTCAAGCTCGACGGTTTCCATGCCGGCTTCGGTTTCATTTGAATTTATCATCAGTACGCTGTCCTTACACTTTTCACTGTAAAAGTTTTTTAATGCCTTCTCAAAAACCAGAAAATACCTTTCAAAGAGGTTTCTGGGAAACTGGTATAGCCACTCAACATTAGATGTTGCATGCAACTGCAAACATTATAAGAAGTAACTCCCCGCAACTTACAAATAATTCACAAAAATTTCAGTCCAGAAAATTTAAGTCAGGTTCTTTTCGTTCAGAAGCGGAAAAGAATAAACCTGGAACTGCTTTTATTTAAAAGGAATCTCTTTTCAATAATAAGGATTACGTCAATATATATGTTATGCCAAAAAGTCAAAGGGAAGAGGCAAATAAGGAATTTTATTTCCTTTAGCCACCTCAGAAAACTGTTTGAATAAATTTATATGAACTTTGGCCTTGCAGAGAGATACTTTGCAAGTGGCAGTTTTCTGTAAGGTTTATCGGATATTTCGCCTCTGACCCGTGCGTTAAGTTCTTCCTGAGTAATTTGCACTTTTTTCGGCTTATTCTGCCCGGATTCGGACCGGATGGTTACGTTAATGGTGCCGTCCTCGATTTCTTTATCTCCAATGACCACTAAGTAAGGGACCCATTCCCTGCCTGCTTCCCTTACTTTCTTTCCTATGGACAGGTCGCGGTCGTCGATGTCAACCCTGCAGTCCAGCTTCTGTGAAACCTCTTCAGCAAAGGCGACATGTTTCTCTGAAACCGGCACAATCCTGACCTGGGTAGGAGAAAGCCAGACCGGCAGCATGGGAACCTTTCCTTCTTCGGTATCCATTGCAGCCTTTTCGAGGAGAGCGTAGATACAGCGTTCGATTGCCCCGCTAGGAGAGCAGTGAAGGACAGTAGGTCGTTCCAGTTTACCGTCATCGTTTACATAAGAAATATCGTACCTTTCGGCGTTTTCCACATCAATCTGGACTGTTGAAAGTGCGCTTGCTTTGGCAAGGGCATCTACGAAGTTAAACTCGAACTTGAGCACGAAGTAGAAGAAACGGGTGTCCCACATTTCCACAAGCACGGGTTTATTGACGGTTCTTGCCATACTGACTACAAGCTCTTTATTCGACTCGTAAAAGTCCCTGGTGAAGCGGATGGCAACCTCATAATCATTAATATGGATTCCCATATTTTCAAGCACATCGATGCAGAGGTCATACTGCTTTTTGAACTGGTCCACAGCCTGGTCCATGTCCTCGCAGAGAGTGTGCATGTCAGGCATGGTAAAAGCCCTGAGTCTTCTCAAGCCCACAAGTTCTCCCCGCTGTTCCTTCCTGAAACTGTAGCGAGTCATTTCGATCATCCTGAGAGGCAGGTTCTTGTAGGAAATCGTCATGTCGTGGTTCATGAGGAATTGGCCGAAACAGGCTGCAAAACGCAGGAACATCTGCCGCTTGTCAGACTCGATAGAATACTGCCTTGCGGGGAACCTGTCCAGGTATTTCTTCAGAGTCGGATGGTTCATGTCATACATGATAGGAGTTTCGACTTCCATTGCCCCGAACTCGGTTGCGACATCAAGCACATAATTTTCAAGAAGGGACTTTACAAGCCTCCCTTTAGGGTAATAGCGCATGTTTCCGGAATCTGACCCTGGCTCGTAGTCCGCAAGCTCAAGCCTCCGCATAAGTTCTACATGGGGAGGAGCCCTTTCAACAGCCCTGCTCTTAGAAATTTCATAGTTTACAAACTGTTGAAGTTTGGGGTAAGGAGCAAGGTCAAAACTCTCGACTTCATGAAGTTCTCCATCAAGGGTCAGGATGCGCCAGTAAGACCTTGCAGTCCCTTCGGCTTTCAGGGCTTCGGAAACAACCTCTTCTTTTTCCCCGGCTGCTTCTGCTTTGCCCACTGCCTTTGCAGCCCCCTCAGGACGGATGCTTCTGGAAAGTTCGGAAAGGGGATGCCCTTTACAGCTTATGTTAAAGGCCTTATACCATCCGAAAGGAGCACGCTTGACCTCGTATTTACCTGAGAGAGCTGTCTCTATTCCCTTTAAGACCTGTATTGCAACTTTCGGAGAAGAAAGGTCGGAGCTTAAGTGGGCGTAAGGATAGAGCATTATGCGGTCGGTTTTGACCTGGGCTGCTACCTTTTCGATTTCGGAAACAGCCTTTTCTATAGCTTCCTCAGGATTTGCCTCATCTATGCTTTCCACAGCCGTGAAAACGGTAAGTGCTTCCTCAAGCCTGCCGGACTTTAAGGACTCTTCTATTTTTTCAGCAACTGGAGTTTGTTTTTTGGTTTCGTATTCAATATAATCAGAGTGAATGAGCAATAACTGCATTCTATCACCTGTGTTCCCGCTAGAATGTGGTTCCGAATTAGCTTCGGTTCTTAATCAAATAATCAATTTATTTCAGGACTGTCTGCGGTCTGTACCCGTCAGTAGATCTTGATTAAAGAAAGTAAAGAAGAATATATGACAGTCCTAATATCCTGCAATGATATAAAGCAATCCCTTTCGACTGACATTTCTTACTATAGCCTCAAAAGCTCTCAAATCCCCGAGATTCAGCTCATTTTCGGAACTTTTTTTTGAAAATTACTTTTCTGATCCGGTCCTGCAGGAGGGTCTCAAATTCGGGAGGTATATGTTGGTCTCTGCCAGTTCAGGGTGAATCTGCTCCTGATAAACCCTGTAAGCCGCAACCAGAGCTCCCAGGAGGATAGGAGCTGCAAAAAAACCTGCAATTCCCCCAACAAAAGCTCCGCCAAGGAAGGCGAGCATGAGCAGCATCGGATGAATCCTGGACTTCAAGCTGGTCAGGTAGGGCCTGAGAATCAGTTCGGGAGGGCCATAGATTATGAGGGAAGAAACAACAAAGAAAAGAGCTGCACCTTCAAACCCTTGCTCAATGTAGCGCATTAGAGACAGAGGCACAAGCACCATATACCCGGCAAAAAGAGGGATTATTGAAGCTATGAAGATGAGGGTCGCAAGCGCCAGTACATGAGGAAACCCGAAAGCGTAGAAAACTAAAACTGAAGTCACGCTTACTATAAGGGCAGAGTAGGCATTGCCTATGAAAATTCCTTTAAGGATCAGATCCAGGTGACACGCATAACGGTTTACAATTCCCTTGTACTCCTTTGGCATCACGCCAAGAAAAGCGCCGTAAAGCCTGTCCCCGTCAGCAAGTATAAAATAGCAGAAAATGATCGAAACTATAAAATTAATGACAAAGAGGCCGATACTCTGGGCATATGATATAAGCCCTATGCTGCCGATTGCAGGAAGCAGGGAGGTAAAAAGGTCCCAGATAGCAGAATTAATACTTTCAAGAAGTTTTGCCGGAATTTCCAGAGCACTTATGAAATCAAGAATTGCGCCCACGACTGCAGTCTGATTGTCAAGAATCCAGGAGATCTGGTTGAGGATTTCAACAACGCCTGCTCCGACAATGAAAACAACGGGAACGAAAATACATAGACTGGCAACAAGAGCACCGAGTTTTCTGTGCCTTTTGAATTTTATCTGGATGGGCCTTGCAATGTAAGCAAAGACTATTCCGAGTACGATTCCGTCTGCCAGGGGCAGCAGGATTAGAATAGAGAAGCACAAAAGCACTGCTACTGCCAGTGCTGCTCCAATTTTCCAGCGGCTGGCAATTATCTGGCTTACTCCGTCAGGGGTCTGGCTCAATCTCATTTTTCAGTTCCGTTTGGATAGATAAATAATAGCAGGTTAGCAAGTTTAAATCAAATTCGCAGGTTTAAATCAAATTTATGCGGAAAATGATAGAAATGCGATATCAATTAAATTAGAAAATGCAATATCTAAATATAATTAGAAACTATTTAAAAATATCATAGAAATGGGAAATCCAGGCTTTTGACCATTCACACTTTTAGTTTTTGATCCAGATCAGGTACAAGCTTATCAAAATATCTGGTTACAACACAGGATTCCGTACATTTCCCGCATCTGATGCAGGCTTCACTTATACGCGGTTTCTTTTCGTTGAGAGAAATTGCCCCGACCGGACAGGCTTTTACACAGATGCCGCAGCCGGTACAGCGTGAAAGCCTTATCAACTGCTTTGCAGCCTCCTTAAAAAGACAAACAGCTTTTTCCTTTGTTTCCGAACTTACAAGCAGGTTTCCATTTGAAAAAAACTTGACAGTCCCGGCTCCGGTTTTGACCAGCAGCATACCCAGGTCCTCTGCATAAACCGTACTTCCGAGTACATTGACGAAATCTGCAGCTTCTTTTTCTCTGATGCCCCTGACTCCTGCTTCTATTGAGAAGCCTCCAGCTCTGCATGGGGAAATTCCTGCTACGACTTCAATTTCAAAGTCTTCAATATTTTCCCTGGCAATAACGGAAATCCCAAGCTCCTCTGCCAGCCTGAGCATTTTCGGAGGCAGCTCCTTCCAGCGCCAGAACCCATGTTCTATGAACTTTTCCGAAAGCCCTCTTGTTTTCGCCCACTCCAGCAGGAAGGTGTCCCACTTCTCATGCATTTCAGGGTGCAGCTCTTTTACCCTGGCATACTCGGCAGCAAGGGCAGACGGGCAAAGCCAGCACCCTACCCTTTCGAAGCCAAGGTCATAGAGCGGATTGTATGGGAGCCCTCTCCAGTGGATATAGAGCCACACTTCAAGCGCTTTCCAGTCCCTGATAGGAAAGATGTTGAGCTGGGCAGGGACGAAGGGATTGGTTTCACTTGCCGCAATCCTTGCCCTTGAAAAAGATTCATGCTTTCTCTTGCCGTCGATTGTCAGATAAGCCACGCCATTACCTGCTTCTTTTCCAGTAAGGGAACAGGCTTCTTTCCCTGCGTTGAGGTCTCCTGCAGAAGCAAGTTTGCAGACTTTGCAGCACCAGCGGAAGTCCTTTGCAGGAGGCCCGAATTTTTTTACCTGATCCTGGAATGCAGAGCCTGCACTTGCCTCTTCAAGCGGAATTTCCCTTTCGCGGCAAAAACTCCGTACAAACTCTACAGTTTCCGGGAATTCTATCCCGGTATTCAGGAAGAAAGCTCTGAGCTCCCTTTGCTTGAGGGATGCCCGTGCCAGGTCCAGCACTACAAGGCTGTCTTTTCCACCGCTGAAGGAAACATAGACAGGCAGGTTTCTGTATTCGTTTCTGGAAACAAGCCCGCGAATAGTGTTGATTGCGTTTTTTCCAAGAACCTGCAGGTGCTTTCTGTTAGCCTCTATGCATGCCCTGAGGTCCGGAGTCTCAGGATGAAGGAATGCCTCACCGCTGTCAACCTTCCTGATCCTGAGGACTTTCTTCCCGGCTTCGGGTGAGGATTCGGGTTCATTCCGGGTTTCGGTTTCAGGCGGGGTTTTCAGGCCAGGAAAATCTGCGCCGTCAATGTAAGAAATCCCGTATCCGGTCAGGCTGCCCGCAGTCACCAGAACGAAGTCCCCTGCCTTTATATTGCCGGCAAAAGATTCCACAAGTTCTGCTGCCACATTTTTCCCGTTAAGGTGCCGGTTTATTTTCTTGAGTTCGACTTTCCTGCCTTCAGCGTGTTTCAGTAGAATTTTTGCTCCCTGGAGGGAAGGTTCGAAACTGTAACCCATTTCCGAAAGCTCAAAACGGAGAATTCCGAAAATGAAGCCGTCTACAAGCACTTCATCGGTTTTATCCTCGCCAGGGATCTTATTAAGGAGAATGAGCTTTTTTCCGAGGGGATTGCAGCCGAAAGCCGAATATAACTGCCCTGCCAGGACTTCCCGTTCGTAAGGAGAACAGAAACGGACATCTGCAGGCTGGGAGAGCCGAATAACTTCTCCTTTGCTGTCGCATCTTCCGCATTTTTCCCCTATCAGGGGCAGGTTGCATTTTCCGCACCAGAAAATGTAGTCATCCTCATACTCGAAACGCTGGGAGTTATTTTTCTTCGATAATGCCAGGTCCGGACTTTTTTCAGAGCCCTGGCTCTTTCTGGGAGAATATTCCCCTTTAGAAGGTTTTCCTTTAAAACCCGGAGATTTGTCTTCTACCTTGTTTTCACGGGTCTGAGAATCCTCTCTACCCGGTGTCCGGGAAACTTTTCTGTCCGGAATTTGGGGAGCTTTTCTCTCTTCACTGTTTCTTTTTTGTTTCTGTTGACCCGAAGTCCGGGACTTGTCTTTTTTCTGCTGCATGGAAACCCTGGTCAGTGATTCGAAGAAATGGTTAAGTATTTGATCGTTCAGTTTTTACCTTCAGTCTCAGCATGGATACGTTTATCGATATATCAAGATTGTGAAAGTACGGAAAGTTAAGAAGACGTTGGGGCCTGAAAATCTCGCCTGATATTTTACGCGATATAAAAACCAGGCAAGCACTCAAAAGATTACCCCAATGACCGATTTAGAGACAATTTAAATTTCATTTAAAAGGTCACTTTAAAGACCAGTTTAAAGATGATTTGAAACATCATTTAGAGGTCACTTGAAAGGCAATTTCTTTGATTAAAACCCCACTTTAGTAATATATTTAATATGTAATTGTAATTATATTTATGAATTATGAATATATTAAGCTTCCTGCTAAGGCAAACGCTATCCTCGAAGGTGATACGGTATGAAGTACGATGTTGTTGTGGTTGGAGCCGGCCCTGTGGGTTCCACTGCTGCTCGCCATGCAGCCCTGAATGGGGCAAAGGTCCTCCTGCTCGAAGAGCATCCTTCCATAGGGTCACCTGTAGGCTGTACCGGGCTTTTGAGCACGAGAGCTGTTGCAGAGTGCGAACTCAAGCCTTCGGATGAATTTGTATTCAATTCGGTGCGCGGGGCTTTTGTACACGCTCCTGACGGGCAGCATCTGCCAATAGACGGGAGGCAGACAAAAGCATATGTGGTCTCGCGGAAAAACTTTGACCGCGCCCTTGCAGTAATGGCTGTGGAGGAAGGCGTTGAACTCTCTCTCAGGACAAGGGCTGTAGGATTTGAAAAAGAGAATCCGGAAGCCGGTAAGGGAGGAAAGAAAAGTTCTCCTGCAAAACTCAGGGTAATCAAAAACGGCCGGCTTGAAACGATATGTGCATCCGTCGTGATAGGGGCAGATGGGGTAAAAAGCCGGATAGCCAGCTATGCAGGCCTTGAAAAGCCTGCCCGTGTGCTTCCAGGCATCCAGATCGAAGCTCCTTATGCCTCGGACGACAGTGACTTTGTTGAACTATTTCCTGGCTCTTCCGCTCCTGGTTTTTTTGCCTGGGCCGTGCCAGTTGACGAAAAAATCTCAAGAATTGGGCTTGCCCTCGAACCTGGGCTTGCCTGGAAAAACGGTCAGGAAGAAAGTTCTCCCCTTTCTTACCTCGAAAAATTCCTTCACTCCAACCCTCACGTAAAATCCAGGTATTCAGGAGGTATGCTTGACTTTGTAGTCGGGGGAATCCCGATTGGCCCTCCGGAAAAAACGGTTTCTGACAGCGTTATGCTGGTAGGGGACGCTGCCGGGCAGGCGAAACCGACGTCAGGGGGCGGAGTATATACAGGGGCTTTTGCGGCAAAAATAGCTGGGAAAGTTGCAGCAGACGCTGCCCTTGAGGGGGATACTTCTGCAAAACGGCTTTCCGAATACGATCAACTCTGGCGGAAAGGGCTTGGAAAAGAGCTTGAAATAGGCATGAAAATTCATGACTACATGGGGAAGCTGGAAGACAGGCAGTTGAACGACCTTATAGGCTCTCTAAATTCCCCATCTATTCTCAACACCATCACTGAGTATGGAGACATGGACCACCCTTCTATCCTTATGAAGAAACTCATGTTTTCAGGAAACTCCCTGAGGCTTATGAAAGCCTTTGGAACATTCCTGAGAACTCTTTTTTGAAGAGCCCGGGAAAGAGCAGAATATGCTTTATTTGAAAATTAGAATCAAATACACCTATTCCGCCACCAACTTCAAAAAAGACAATAAAAATCTTTTTTAGCATTCTTGATGTCTTTTTGCGGTTTTTATATTTGTCAAAAACTATATAAGTAATTATAAAATGTATATTTTTTAATAGTTGAAGTGTGTAGTAAGATAGGAAGATTCTAAGGGGAGAGTTAGGGGGAAAACTATAGAAAACAAGTATATAGGGGGAAGTATGGACAAATCAACGGCTATTGAATTGGTTATTTGTATCCTTTTACTTTTTATTCTTTTAAATGTGGATAGCTGCTACAGCAGTTTGAACACTGCTTACCGCTGCACCAATTCGGAGTCTGCGTATTGCTATATGTTAATACCTTAATTGCAACCTCCTGTGTTTTACATCTCATGAAACCTGTAAGACGCAGGCTTTTTCTATTTTTACCAATTTCAGGGTCGTGCTCCATTAGCTGGCTGAGGTTTCATCTTATAATGCACTTTGTTTAACTGCATTCGTTTTCTAAGCTTACCTGCATACCGAGAACCAAAACCTGCACAGCAAGGAAAATGAGATGCAGAGTGCAAGTATGTGAATTTTCTGGACAAACATCAACTCATTATTGATGGACCACTAACCACCAAAGTATTAATTGTAAGGAAAATTTATTCGACGGAATTTATCTATTTCCCGGTGGTCTATGTATAATGCTCAAGAGTGATCTAAATTTAGATTCATTAGTCTAAAACTGAGGATGTTTAATCCAAATAATCTTAAAAATTAATTGCTCTGAATATCACAAATATATTCGCATTTACGAATTTTGAAACATTAATCGTATGGGGATGGAAGACCAACATGAAAAAATTAGTAATATTATTGATCCTGCTTGCAGCTGTGTTTTTTACGGCTGGCTGTACCGATAAAGCTCAGGAAAATTCTACAAACTCTGATGGAAGTTTGGAGAATAACACTGCTATAAAGGTAACCCAGCTGGAACAGATAAACGCATCCCTCCAGAATGGCCCAGTCTTTGTGAAAATAGGAACCTGGTGGTGTCCAACGTGCCGGTCTATGAAGCCCACCATTGAAAAACTGGCAGCCGAATACGGAGGAAAAGCCACAATCGCGTCCGTAGATGCAAACAAGAATCCCGAAATTGCAGAATATTTCGAAGTAGAAACCATTCCTGACTCCTTTGTGATTGTGGGTGTTGGAAATGGAACATACATCTACATGCGGGAGAACGGGGAAGTCTGCACGGACAGATCCCAGGCCAGAGTTGTTGGATTCCGTGATGATGATGAAAAGTTATTTGAAAAAGTTCTGAATCTTTCCCTTACTCAAGAGGGGAAGGACAAATCCAAATGAAAGAGAGCATTATCCTTGCAGTTCCTGTAATTTTGATATTTTTACACCAATAATTTACCTGATTAAGAGCCTATCCGAAAAGTCAATAATAGCATGTTGTAAAAGTTACAATAAATATTAAAGTAGATAACAACACTTTTCGGATAGGCTCTAAGTATCACTAAGGGATAGGCTCTAAATATCACTAAATTTCACTTTTGTATCATTTTTGTTGACTAGTTTATCAGTTTTGTATGTGGGTTTTTATGACGGAAGAAAAATATCAGTTTTTTGAAGACATGTCGGGTAAGTAGGGAGGATTACTCCTCCTTTCTCCCCTAGGAACCGTACTTGAAAGTTTCCCTTCATACGGCTCGAGTGTTTTCAAACCCTTTCTGTATCAGGCACCAGTTATTTGCATAACTGATTTTGTGTTCCGGATAACAGCCCACTAACATAATTGTCTGTAAGCCTCTCACCTATTGGTGTCGTTGAGTATCTTACATTTGTAGGTTTGTTTCCATTCACACAAGAAAACACCATCAGTAAGTCTGCATCCTTTCGGATTGAGGCAAAGTTTGAACCTCTATCCAATCCATTACAGATTGGCATTCGCTTTTTACTGAATCCTCTACCCTCAATGCCATCGTTATCCCTCGCGGGAGTCCTACCCATAATGGGAGCATTTAGGGCTTACCAAGTTCCATACTACGAATAATGTGAATACCTTAGAAGCCATCTATAAACCGAGAATCATTTGTCCATTTGCCATAATGTCCGCAGACCCATTACAGCCTGATTCTGTACCTTTTGGTTAAGCGTATCAGCCTGCTTTCGCTTATTCCACTTCACGATTCTTACGATGGTTCACTTTATGTTCTTCATAGTATTCGTATCCTAACCGATTACCAAAGTCAGGTTCCTTGATTTCTCGATAGTGTCCTGTGAGCTTCACACACAAATGTTACCATTTATGCATGTCACAGTAGGATTACCTCAAATGGAAGAGGTAGCGAATGGTGCAATTCATAGTATAGCTTCTTGTCGCACCTGCGGAAAGTAGGTTCAATTCAATCTCTGCCATATTCAACCAGCTTCCATGTTTTGGTGTGTACACAAACTCAAACCTGTCCCATAGAGCCTTCGCCTTTTCTGGTGGAAATATTTCATAGAGAGATCCTGGAATATGCGTGTTTAGATTGTCCATTACCAGCGTAATTTTATCTGAATTTTCCTGTTGAAGTGCAATTTCTTCCAGAAACCAAGCCCAATCTCGCTTGGTTTTTCTTTCAGTAATTTTCACCATTCGTTTTCCTGCCAATGGTTCACAGGCAAGGAATATATTGCACATTCCACAACGTTTGTATTCGTAATCATACCTGGCTGGTTTTCCAGGTGAACAGGGGACAGGAACCCTGGTTTCTGCAATCAGTTGTTTTGGGGATTCATCCATACATATAACAGGATTTCGTGGATCAAATGGACGCTTATAAACATCCAGAACCATTTCCATATTTGCAACAAAGCTACTGTTTTGTTCTGGGGGAATTACCCATCCTTTCCTTTGCCAGGGTTTGACTTCGTTTTTTTAAAGTACGGCGAACTGTTTCATGAGATATATTCTCGATATAGCCAAGCTCTACAGCCTGATCAGCCAACAATCTCAAAGACCACCTTGCAAAACCTTCAGGGGGTTCACTGCAACTCAATGCAACTAAATGGGCTTCAAAATCACCATCAACTTTTTTAGCATAAATACGATCTCTTTTTTCCCCGTTGAGAGCAACTTCAAGACCTTCTTCAACAAATCGTTTCTTAACACGGTCAATTTTTCTCATACTAATATTCAGGATACGTGAGATTTCTTCATTGGTTGAATGGTTAACATTCCATTCACTTTTATCACAATTAAGTAAGATCAGAGCATTGAGGATTTTTTGTGAGCTATGTTTGCCCTTTGAGGTAAGTTCACAAAGAGCTTCACGTTCATCTTTGGTAAGTGTCACAGTGTATCTATTCATAAGTAATCCTCCAGGATTCATTATGAACAATATACAATATAAAATTTACGACATTTTATTGTTGACTCGACACTAGTCCAGTCAAGGTTTATATCAGTCTCTCCAAAACCATAAACAGAAAACAGATTATCTAAGATCTCCGAGAGAATTATCTCCTTATTACGTCCGAGGATCTCAAGAGTCCTGTAAAGAACTTTTTCATGAAAACTCTTGAGGTTCAAAATCTCGAGAATTTCTTTCTGATTTAACCATTTACTAGCTTCCTTGATGCTAAAATTCTCGGTGAGCTTATAGCTCACCAAGCCAATTAATAAACTATTGAGATCTAAACCCTTACTTTTATGCTTGCTAAAAACATCAGAAAAATTAAGTTTTTCATAAAAGTATTGAACAGCAAGCATCGATCCGATAGAAACACATTTATTCTTGTTAGGAATAGTTGGGAATGCTCTTATTTTTGTTTTTATATTCATTGGACCGAATAAAACAAAATAAAGAGCACTTATTTTTATTTATCTGTCAAACTCAGGATATAATAATTGATATATTCAAAGCAGAAACTTCAATTACCTAAGGTAATTGTCGGACAGCCTCTAAACAGGCGGGTTATAGGTAACTCAAATTTTTTGTACGCAACTGTGTTCAAAATTCAGGGTCGGGAGGAAGTTACCGAGTAAAAAAATATCCCGGTAGTTCTCCCTACCGAAAATGTAGATAGCTCCCTGTTCTCTTATTTCACCAAAGCAATGCGGTCATAGGTCCTGGAGTCACCGGAGAGAAAGCTGTGAAGTAATTGACGAGGGCATCTCTACACAGAGGACCTTCTGTCCTATTGACCCCTTCCTTAAAAACAAAGAGATTATAGCTTCCATCAGCCATGCGATTGTTAACTGTTACGCGGTAAAGGTTGCTCGGATTGATAGAAGTGCCGTTTATCTTTATGCTGGAGATCTCGGTTGTAGTGCAAAAAATCTGGCTTTGTTACAAAATCAGTGTAAACCTTCACAATTAGGAAAGTTAATCAATCTCATCACCGGGAAAAATGGTACATAAAGATAAGAATTATAGTCTCAAACTGCGGAAATATTATTTTTGCACCACAACCCGTGTTTTTATATCGAGCTCATCCCAAAACCAGTTTTCTCCTCAAATAGATAAGAATTTCAGAACGATTTTCCATGATTAGAAGATCGATTAATTATTCCGAATTGGAGATTCAAAGAAGCAGTTTTGAGTTTCGGGACAGGCTCATTAGAAAAAACTCATTCGATTGCTGTTATGTGTATAAACTAAGCTGGAACAATTTCAATTGATTGATATAAGTTGTAGAACTCTTCCTGAACTTATTTTTCATATATGAAAGGAACAATTTTGCTTTGAAACCTGGGAAATATTTTTTTCTACCTGACCATTCGCACATAACCCACATTCCAGTATCCACAAAAGGATTCCCAGTAAATGTATAAAGAAAGCTCGGGCTCATTTTACACTCACGTTTTCAGAAATCTTCACCTTTACAAAAGAAAAAATATTTCAAAAAAGAGAAAAATATTCAAAAGTAACTTTTTTCATCAATAGAAAGAATTGAAATTTACCTATGCAGTGCTTTCCTATATGGTCTAATATAATCACCATATTATTTGGAGGAATCATGATTTTCTATAGTTCAAACCTCTACGGTCTGATTTTAACTTTCAGTTATCTTTCTTCTCTCCTCCAATAAACGTCCTTATAATATCAATTCCTTCTTTTGTAGCCTAAAACACTTCCGGAACCCCAATATCAGTAAGGAAGTGCAAACTTCTCTGGTACTTTTCTTGGTTCTTCTACTTTGATGTTTTCTAGAATCTCATTTTCTTTAGGTTGACATGAATTTCAATCTTTCAGCATAGTACCCCCATTATCACAATTGGCTATGAACACCCCATTATTAAGGGTACCACCTGGAACATTAATTATTCCGTCCTCTATCCAAATTCTACAGTTCTCAGAAATTAAACATCCTTCCTCTTTTTGAAATGTTGAAGAATGTTTAAAATAATTTAACTCCACAGTGTCTGGGGTTTCCTCATAGAGTCCACATTCTTTGAATTTTTTATTCATGTAAACGTCGAATGTACCATCATCATGGAGGATGAAGTGGGTTGTTTTGTTAGTATATTTCCTGGGCATATTGGATCACGGGTTTCAATATATTAAATAGTTGCATGATTTATTTTTTTATTTCATGCATAGGGTTTTGCGTGTAATGTTGTTTTATTTCAAATATATAATACTTCCTATTTTTATAATCATTATAACATTTAAAACCACAACAGACAAAAATAATGATAAATTGTGCCTCTAATACCTGATTTTTACAGAATTGCTGAAACAGAAATTAGAAAATGGTGTTTATAAAGCCTGGTTTTAATGAGTCTTGCTCACAAATTATCTACTATAACCTCTTTTTATTCCCAATAGACAGTTACAATCCTTTTTTAATTGATCTTGTTCTCGAATTATATATAGGACTTACGCACTTGAAGTACAAAATCAAGCACTTTCGGCGTTGTGACTGGTTTAGTGTTTTATACATTTTAAGGTTTAATGCTATTGACTTCTCAGTTCAACCGCGTAAGTCCTAATATAATTAATGAGCTCATCCCAAAACCAGTTTTCTCCTCAAATAGATAAGAATTTCAGAACGATTTTCCATGATTAGAAGATCGATTAATTATTCTGAATTAGAGATTCAAAGAAGCAGTTTTGAGTTTCGGGACAGGCTCATTAATAAAAAAGGAACGTAAAGAGTGAAAAGTAAGGGGGCAGGGTAACAGATTACAGAAGTCAGATAGTCTATTGCACTTTCAATGGTACAACTTCTGCAAATTAGAAGTTTAGATAGATTTCTCCCAACTCTGCCCAAAATCTACCAATGGTCTAACCTCGTATATTTCGAAGGTCACTGCAGCGTGCAGCATCTTTGCGGCTTCCTCGCCAACAAAGCTGGCAGCCTGGCTCCGGATCATTTCGAGCATTTGCCTAGACGTCTGATATTCCTTCATCCTCATATAAACCCGGATCCCTTTCCAGTCAATGACTGGACTTCCTGATTCCATATTCATCTTCGCTGCGTTTGGATTCTCAAAACACCGCTCCATGATTATGTACACGGCATCTGGACTCTCCAAAAGGTTTTCGAAGGTTCGGTTCTTAGCTGTTGAAGCTACGACGGTTTTTTCATCGATCATATGAGGTGAACCGAAGACGAATGCCAAGCCTAGGCGCTTTGTTGAAATATTCCATCAAGTTTGCTGGCATATTCTATCTTCAACTTACTCTTCTTTTTTGTGGCCTCTGCCGCCTTGTTTCTGACCGCTTATTCTCTGGCCTTTTTCTTCCTGGCCGCCTCTGCTACCTCCTCCGTGACGGCCACCTCTGCTACCTCCTCCTTCTCCGAATTCTTTGCTGACATCCACAGCATTCTCAAATTTTTTGTCTGGAAGATTCTCAAGAACTTGCATTACTTCCTCAGGAGCATCGTTTTCTCTAGCTTTCTCAATAAGATCCTTCTTTTTTGCTGGATAATCCATACCCTTTAAAGCCTTCTGAACCTCAATAGGACTTGTTTCCATAAATTTTTCCCCTTATCTTTATTATTTGTTGTTTATTTCAGAGTTGATGTATATTTTCTATTGGAATATTTCCCAATATTTATCTTACCTTAACTGGTACTATATTCTGGCGTATTCATGATACTACTTTTAAGAGACCGCCCTTTTTGCAGACGTGATCTCTTAAATATTACTAAATTTATAATAACTCTATAATCTAAACTAAAAGCCCGAAAATTCAGTCTTCTTTTGGTTTTAGTGATTTGATACTATCGCTTTCCAAATGTTCGATTTCTCTGGTAACTTCATCAGGCGATTATATTCTATTTCAGGTATCCCTAGAAGATCCAGGAAATCACTCTCTGCCTGTTTTCCTTCAGCAAACCTAATAAGATCTTTCCTGTTTGCAGGATGACCGAGACCCCTAACGCTTATAAACTCTTTAGCCTCGCACGGGCCTCTTTTTATAGATTCACCTCCCCCGATTCAGGTAGCTATTAACTTCCCCAATTAAGTTGCCTGCCCTCCTTTGAGCATTATATTAATTATTACCTTAGTTAGACAGTATAAATTCCATTTAGTTAGAAACCTCATTTTTCGTCAAAAATCATTTGACAGAATACAAAAATTATATCAAACTTACCTCTGATTTGCTGGTTTTTCAGCCCCAAAGCCTCTAAAAAATGAAGGAGTGAAGATTTTTTGTTCCATTTTAGCCTTTTTGGCATATAATTTTTTGTACAGTATCTATATTTTGTCCGTTATCTATACGATCTGTCAAATTCAATACCAAAAATTTGATTAAAAATTAAGGAAATAACCTACATTCGGCAGGTTAACGTAATTAGAGATATATATTTTCATATTTCTCCCCCATGAGACTCAATATCTTCCAGTGAATCTCTTCCATATTCAATATTTCTGACTCTATTTTCTCTTCTTTCTGAGTTATAAGTTCTGTAATCCCCTGGAAATTGAAAAATATCCATCTCATTGTAGGTCTTTTTGTTGGTTTCCCTTTTTGATCTGGAACCGTTTCATTTTGTTCCTCTAATTTTGTCCTCAGCTTCCATTCTGCTATTGAATAAATCATTAAGCAGAGAACCATTATCATGGTCACTGCTTCGATTCTTGCTTTATTCTTGAGGTAAACTTTTGATATGCTAAATGTATGACTTTTCAAGAATCTGAATCCTTTTTCTACGTTATCCTGTCCTTTGTAATACTTTAGCATCTCTTCAGGAGAAATACTGATATCATTACTTGCAAGAATGAAAAGTCCCATTTTCTCCATTTCTTTCAAAACAAAAGCGTTATTAACCTTTATGCTGCCATCAATCCTGTAATAAGTATTTAATTTCTCATCTTTTGAAGTTCTGCCTCTTTTACCTTCTTCACGTTTCTTAATGGCTTTCAAATCTACTTTTTCAAACACAATAGACGGGAATTCTTGAATCCATTTCTCCGCAGCTTTTAATGCATCCTCTTCGCAGAAAAAGTCCTCTCCTTTCAGCTTTTTAAAAGCCTTTTCTGCTTTTTCAATCTCTTTTTCAATCTTTTTTCCGAGAGTTCCCTCTTTCTTCTCTTTCATCTTGTGAGAAAGCAACAAAACCCACTTTTGTTTGACTCCACCATATTCCACAAAAGTTTGATAAAATGAGTATCTCTCATCGCTTTTCAGCATTTTCAGGTTCAAATTTGCAGTTAGCAACTCCTTTGCCTCATTAATTGTTGCAGGAACGCGACTGATCCAGAATGCCTTTCCCATGTTCTTGAGATTATTATCTGTGTAAAAGGAACTATCAGCGACATAGTACACTTTGCTTTCAGGTCTTAAAACCGATTTGAGAGACTTGATTGCTTCCAGAATTGTGTTTTTGTCTGAAGCATTTCCTGAATGAGTATTCATAAAAAGAGGTATCCCATGCTGATTAACAATCAAGCTTAGTACAAATTGTTTGAGATCCCATCTTCCGTTTTTGGGAACTCCAAAAGTAATATCAATAGACTCAGTTTCTTCGTCATCATAATCCCCATAAACGCTGACACTTGTAGTGTCAGCGTGTAAACAATGGACAGGAATAGGTAGACGATTCATAATGTGAAGAGTAATTTCCGTAAACAGTTTTGTAGGGCCGTATTTTACGATTCTATCAAGAGTCTCTCCGATAGCATATTGATTCAGGTCTTCTCTTGTTACACTGTCTCCAAAGAGCCTTTCCGTAGAAACGTTTTTGAAAAAATCAGGAAACAGGTACAAACGTTGCCCTATGAAACCAAGACCATTGATTACCATGGCAAGGATGCAGACTGAGTGAGGGACATTATGATCCCTTTCCTTTGGGAGTTTCTCGTCGATCAGTTTGTCAACTTCAAGTTCTCTGAAAACTCCAGCGATAAGGCCAAGGTGACCTAAGAACCTTGTGCGTTTTAAGGAGGATTCAATTCTTCTACTGCTGTTTTTCTCTGCCATGGGAAGACCAGGAAAGAGATATAAAATTAATTATATTAATCTATATGTTTACCTGCCGAAAGTAGGAATAATACTTCAAACATGACTATTTACGGAGCTTATACCAAACCCAGTCTTATCCTCAAAATCAATAAGAGTTTCAGAATTATTTTCCATTATTAGAAACTCATTGATTATTCCGAATTCGAGATTTGGAGAAGAAGTTTGAGTTATGGGATAAGCTTATATTTTTCCTGCCGGCGGTCTGCTGAAATCTTCCCCGAATCTGTCTGTAGAAATAAGAAAACTCGAAAACCCGTGATTTTTGCAGATTTAGAAGGAGCACTTTGCAGGGCTTTTTTGCTCGAAGTGATCTTCTATGCTGGGGGAAGTTTTCAGATTAAAGGTATGTTTTTCAGGTGAATTATGAATCAAGGAAAGCCGTCATGCTCTCCTTGCTAAAAAGGTAGAACTGTCTCCTAGATGAAATCTAAACTCGCCTTCCAGTACGTCTTTTTCTTTTATCTGGACCCAACCACTACCAAAGACATGGTCGCACTCATCATTTCCTTCCCACGTGAATTCAAATCTTTTGCCATCAGCATAATCAACGATCCTTCCGTCTATATCACCAGAAACTAAACCAAATTGAAAATACCCCAGGTTGTCTGGCTCTATCATAATATAAGCCTGAACTTCCATATTGAAATAGTCCTCATCCCATAGTTCCATCTCATAAATGTGCCATGTTCCTGTAAAGTCCATACTTTAGATTTTCCTTTTTTGCATAAAAACATCGCTATACAATATCATGAACTTAAAACTTTAGGAGACTATTTATTCAGTTAAATTGCAGATTTAAAGGAGCACTTTGCAGGGTTTCTTTAGATCAAGCGATCTTCTTTGCTGGGGGGAAGTTTTCAGATTAAAGTGAAAACCTGTCAACTGAATTCTGTTTTTCATGGAATATATTCGAATGTTAAATCCTTTCACCCATAGAAATTTAAGCAAAAAGCCTTATAATCGACCTTATGCGGTTCAAAATTATCCTTGAGGAAGACGAGGAAACCAGGGGATTTGTTGCCAGCTGCCCCGGCTTTCCGGGCTGCTTTTCACAGGGAGATACGGTAGAAGAAGCTATTGAAAATATTAAAGAAGCGATTCAGGTCTGCCTGGAGTCCCTCGCAGAAGACGAACTGCAGGAATGCATTGGAAAGTCTTCCTGCAGAGTGGTTGATGTGGTCGCTTGAATGTGGACTTCCTGTAATTTCCTGGACGCAGGCAATTAAAGCCTTTTCCAAAGCTGGCTGGCTCTCTCATCGGCAGGTAGGAAGTCACGTTGTTCTGAGAAAAGAAGGCTCTAAAGTTACGCTGACTGTCCCGAAGCACAAAGAACTTAAACCGGGCCTTTTAAGAAATTTAATAAAAGCTTCAGGACTTACTGTGGAAGAATTCGAGGCTCTTTTGAAGTAAGATTTCTGTGGCTTTAGCCATTTTATCGGATAAGCCTCATTTGTCAAGGTATGTTTTCTTTTCTTAGTTTATTCCAATTCAGTTAAAATATATTTTTCCTGCCGGCGGTCTGCTTCAATCTTCCCCGAATAAGTTTGTGAAGAAAAGATAACTAAAAATCCGTGATTTTTGCAGATTTAGAAGGAGCACTTTGCAGAGTCGATAAGTTTTGCTTTATCGGATAATCAGCCGGAATTGGAATTTCAGATATTTTATCTGCCCCATAAACCCTGTTCACAAAGTTTTCTTTCATTTAAAAAAAATCTATTTTTATAACTATAGAAACATTTATATATTTTAAATGCAATGTATGTGTATTGAAAATAAAGAGATGTATAACAATCTGTTGTTAAAAACCAATTTTTGTTTTTAACCAAAGAGTCGTATACAATCTTATTTTTCAGCAATAACTAACAACTAAAACTAAGGTGAAACAAAATGGCCTTTAATGACAGAGGAAACAGGGGAAGAGACAGCAGCCGCGGGGGTTTCGGAGCTCCAAAGGAAATGCACAAGACAAAATGTTCTGATTGTGGTGTTGAAACCGAAGTACCTTTCAAACCTGACCCGGAAAGACCCGTTTACTGCAGAGAATGTCTTCCTAAGCACAGGAAACCCAGAGAAGACAGATACTAAGGAATAGCTAAAAAATAACTTCACATTTCTACTTCGGGAATTACTTTATAATTCCATTTCCCCAAATAATCGTCAAATACAATTTTCATGTTTTCCTTGAAGTTTTCACTTACTTTTCTTGCCTTTGCATAAACTTTATTTTTGATAGTCGAAAACACTTTTAATCCTGTTGATGTAGAAGTCTTATCAATAAGGCTTTTGACCACATCAATACTGCTAAAGACAACACCTTTGCAGGCACTTGTAACATGACAGAATAACCTGTGTTCTATTGGATTGTATTTCGAAGTATATGATGGATAATGAGCCATTCTGATTTCAATCCCAATTTCGTCTACTAGTTTTTGTAAGTCTTCTTTAAATATAAAATGTCTACTTGAGTTGCTTCCACCGCTATCGGCTAAGGTTAAAACGCTATTTGCTTCTGGATAATTTTGCTTACCGTAGTTTTTCCACCAGTCTTTAATGCCATCACAACAAAACTCGCTTGTATCCTTACTGGTTCCTAAAGTGATGTATCCTTCGTTACGTTTTAAGTCGTAAATGCCATGTGGAATTACAATGCCATCTGAAAATGTATTGAAATCGTGGTCATAAACCTTAACTGGCTGAGTACAATAAACTTTTCCGTCACGGTAGAAGTTGCCTATGAATTCTTTTTTTTGACATCTATACTGATAATCGGATTCTTGCTTTTTGAGTACTCTTCTTTTAACTCACGAATCCTCTCAAATTGCTCATTCCTATCTTTACAATCTTTCATTGTGACGGTTTTTTGCATCTTTCTCTTTGCAAAACCATGTTTCTTTAAGAGCTGCTTTACTACATGGGGACTTATGTTCATGCCTTTTGCTTCAAAAGCCTTTGAAATCTCCTTAAGACTCAGATTTGTCCATTTTATTTCGTTATCCATAGGGCTTCCAGCCGTATGATCTTTTAAAATCTCAAAGAAAACTTCATCAATATTCTCGACTGTATCGATGATTTTCTTTTTACCTCCACCAGGCTTTCGAATCCTGTTATCTGGTTTTTCTATACCATTAGTGATTTCACTAATTCCAGCCATAACAGTTTGAAAATGACAGCCTAGAACACTACTTATGTAGTTTTGTCCCCCATGACCTAATTTCATTGCTTCTATGGCTGCATATCTTCTTCGATCTTTCTCATTTAAAGTGTTATAAAACACTTTCATTTGTTTTTCAATTTCCTCAGAATATTTTGTGCGCAGCATTAAAGTAAATTCCTTGTCATTTCTAACAGATTTTAATCAACAATATTATATGACAATAAAAATACTTTAAATTATATATTTGTTATTCCTAAGCATAGGAAGTGCTCAGGTCGACAAATCCCTTCTTCCTGATCAGCTTAAGAGCAAGGCTACAGCCGGACCCGGAGCAGGTGGCGCCTCGATCTTTCTGAAGTCAGGAAACCGGCGGGTGAGGCTTACAATCAATGATACGTCTCCTTTGCGTGTAGTGCCGGAAGATGAAAATGTGGTAGTCTTAAAGACGATGATGTGATTGCCAGGGGAGTACTTGAACGGCCGCTCTGCCATTGTCCGGAACAGGCATACATTACGTTATCCGAAAAATGTGTATACGATTGCCAGTTTTGCCCGGTACCGAAAATGCAGGGCGGGATAAAGGACAGTACAAAGGTCCTCCAGATGGTTGAGGAAGCTTATGCAACGGGTGAGCTGAAGGCAATTTCCCTTACCAGCGGTGTAGCTGTTTCGCCAAAGAAAGAAGTCCAGAGGGCGGCACGTATCATAAAACAGCTTACACGTGAGTACGATCTCCCAATAGGTGTCTCTGTCTATCCCACAACAGGTTCGTCAGAAGAACTTTATTCTGCAGGCGCATGCGAGGTAAAATACAATGTTGAGACTATGGACCCTGAGCTTTTCCGCCGCTTCTGTCCGGATCTCTCGCTCTATACAGTTCTTGATGCGCTCGACACTGCAGTGAATATTTTCGGCAGAAACCGGGTATCTTCAAACTTTATAATTGGCCTTGGGGAAAGTGACGAGACCGTCCAGAAGGGTATCAAGCGCCTTACGGACCGATGTATAATTCCAATTCTCAGACCTATATCTCCACATCCTCTGAGAAAAGATGTGAAGATCACCAGGCCAGACGCTGCACGGCTTTTAAAACTTGGGAGGTATGCTGAAGGATATGCTCGACTGCCAGTCGCTCTGTGTAGCTGAATCGCGCACAATGTGCATGCTCTGCACTGGATGCGACCTTACACCTCATATAGATATTTGATCATGTGGTTAAGTTCAGTTTAACCTTGAAGCCATCAGCCATTTTCTATCCGTGCTGTTGTAATGGTAATTCCTAAGGCAGTTACTGAGGAAAAATCAAAGCTTTGAATTAGTCGATTCTTTCCGTTTTTCTTTTATTTTTAGCCCAATATGGGCATTTACTTGTTTTTTTTTGGGCTTGAAAGGATAATATTTTCCATAATACGGAAAGTTATATAAAAGCCAGATCTAAACAGTTGACCATATGACACAACAATTCACCCTTACCATTCAATCTGGAGAAAATAGATTTGGAGGACAGGAAGGATTTGAAAGCATAGAAATAAGGCAAGGGGATACCCTTTCAATCGTAGGCCCGACAGGCTCGGGAAAATCAGCTTTAATTAATGATGTTGAAATCTTGCACAGGGAGACAGTGTAACAGGGTACGGGCAGAAATACTCTGTACACTGCTTAAGAACCGGATTCTGAAGCAGGAGTTCGTACCAACGAAGATGCTGGAACCTCTCTGACAGAGAGGTTTTTTATTACTTTTAGGACTTACGCACTTGAATCACCGCAAACTTAAAATCATTTAAAATATAATTCCTTTTTTATATAATATGAAAATGGTTGGAGTTATGCCTATAAATCCACCCAAATGTACTGTCCTTGATTACATCAATTTTCTTATTGCAGCATCTACCGTTTATAGTTGTACCGAAGCTGCTCGCTGTTATTCATCTTTAGTCAATGCTCCTTCTCATGATTGTTTTACTCGCCTTCTTCAAAATCAATCTTCAGATACAGAATCTTTATGGACTGAAGTAAGGAAATTTGTTACTCCCAAAGAAGGCTACATGATTGTCGACGATACAGTATTGGATAAACCTTATTCTGAAAAGATGGGCTTTGTTCGGTACCAGTGGAGTGGAAAACATCATCGTACTGTAAAAGGGATAGGCCTGGTCACCTTAGTTTGGACAGACGGTACAACCGTCATACCTCTCGATTTTCGAATTTATAACATCGATGAAGACGACAAAACGAAAAATGACCATTTCCTTGATATGCTTGACAAAGCTGAAGAACGTGGTTTTAATCCCGAATTTGTTTTGTTTGATACATGGTATGCAAGTGTGAAAAACCTTAAAGCCATAAGGAAGAAAGAATGGCATTTCCTTACGAGGTTAAAAAATAATCGTTTGGTAAATCCTGACAACAAGGGAAACGTACCACTTGAAACAGTAGATATTCCTCCAGAAGGACTTGTGGTTCATCTCAAAGCATATGGATTTGTAAATGTGTTTCGGATTGTTTCAAAAGATGGAGACACGCAACACTGGGTTACAGATGTGCAGGATATGGATGAATCAAAACGTGAGGATTTGGCAAAGAAATCATGGAAAATTGAGGAATATCATAGAGGGATAAAGCAGTTCTGTGGTGTCGAAAAATGTCAGGCAAGGAAGGAAGAGTCACAAAGAGCACATATAATGTTTTCATTAAGAGCTTTTTTCAGACTGGAATTACAAAGAATCAAAAGTGGAATATCCTGGTTTGAAAGTGCCATGAAAATTAGAAGAGTGGCAGTGACAGCATATTTAAATAATCCACTGTACACATTAAATTAATTTGTATGGATGGGAAGTTGTGAAAAACGATATGCTAAGAGCCAACTGCGTAACTCCTAATCAATTCAAGAGCTAAGGTCCTAAATGAGGAAAATAAAGAATTCGAAGTTTTATGTATGGGCCCATTTGCAGTATTGCCATCATACCAAAAGCAGGGGATTGGTTCTTTATTAATGAATCATTCTATCGAAAAAGCAAGGCAGTTGGGATATAAGGGTATTATTATTTTTGGAAACCCTGACTATTATCATCGTTTTGGTTTTGTCAATGCTAAAGAATATAATATCCAGACATCCTGGGGTGATGATTTTGATGCATTTATGGCGTTGGAACTCTACGATGGTAGCTTGAGGGGCATTTCAGGAAAATTTAATGAGGACGAGGTTTTTAAAATAGAAAATGAGGAGCTGGAGGATTTTGAAAAGCAATTTCCCTACAAAGAGAAGCATGTTACGGACACTCAATTAAAACTATGAGCCTATCCCAAAAGTAATATTATGTTGAAATTATAAATTTACATTTATGTCATTCCATGAAATCGATGACGTTCTATGGAAATTCATAGAACCTTATCTTCCTCCACAGAAACCACATACAGGAAGGCCGCGTGCACATATGAGGAAGTTAATGAACGGTATTTTGTACGTTGTTATGACAGGTTGTACGTGGAAAGACGTTCCCAGGAAATATGGATCTAAGTCAACAGTGCATAGATTCCATCTATATCTGTGTGAGCATGGTACTTATCAGAAGATTTTCAATGAGCTTTTAAACAAAGGCTACGACTTGAAGAAAATAGATCTTTCTCATTGCTTTACTGATACAAAGGATATTCCGGCTAAAAAAGGGGGAATATCGGCTACGATGGTCACAAAAAGATAAAAGGAATAAAATTAAGCGTTTTAGTAAACTTACAGGGTTTACCTCTCTCGATTATCATTGTTCCTGCAAATAAAAATGATTCAACACTTTATATACCTACACTTAAAAATTTCAACATAAAGAGACCTGTAGGAAGGCCTGTTAACAGGCCTTCCAAAGTAACAGCTGATGGAATGTATGATACAGCTAAAATTAGAAAATATAACAGGAGAAGAGGAATAAAGTCCAATATACCAGTAAATAAAAGAAATCGGAAGAAAAAGAAGAGAGGAAGACCAATAAAGGTTGATCAGGAAGAATATAAAAAGAAAAGCATAGTAGAAAGGTTCTTTAGCTGGATAGAGTCATGCAAGAAAGTATTTCCAAGATATGAAATTAAAGAGACATCATATTTAGGAGTTGTAATGGTAGCAGCAATAATTAGATTAAATGAAGTTTTGGGAT
>CAVRJG010000029.1:0-10805 GCA_963721455.1 uncultured Methanosarcinaceae archaeon | reverse complement strand
AGTGTGTTATTCACGGCATAGAAGAGCTTGCAAAAGAACCTGGTAGAAAACTTAGCAAAAAACTCGAAAACTTCCAGGATGTTCTCATTCAGGACAGCACAATTGTTCGTCTTCACTCCTCTTTATTAGACAAGTTTCCAGCAGCAAGAGCAAGAACAGTAGCTGCTGGAGTAAAAGTGGGAGTTATGGTAAGTGCAGTTGCTAATGGACCTAAAACAGTTGCTCTGTACTCTGAAAAAACAGCTGAGATCAAAACATTGAAAATTGGTTCCTGGATCAAAGACCGTATTCTTCTTGTTGATCTTGGTTTTTATAAAACTCAAATGTTTACAAGAGTTGAGGAAAACGGAGGATATTTTGTTTCAAGAATTAGGAAGAATATGGATCCTATTCTTGTTTCTGTTGAAGAGGGACTTTCTAAGACAAAAAGCAAAGAGTTCGCTGGAAAACCTGTTAGTGAGTGTATTAAGCAACTTTCAGGAAAAGATCTTGATGCTGTTGTGAAAATAAAGTTTAAAAGAAGAGCATACAAAGGCAAGCAAAAACAGGATGAGATGTGTGTACGTCTTGTTGCGGTATATAATGATGAAGATGAAAAGCACCACATATACATCACAAATATTCAGTAAGATGTTTTGAATGCAAAAGACATTGCAAAATTATATGGAGCAAGATGGGACATAGAGCTGCTTTTCAAGGAGTTAAAAAGCAAATACGCGCTTGACGTTCTGGATACAAAGAATGAACAGGTAATTGAAGCTCTAATCTGGACAGCAATGTTGACATTAATCGTTAGCAGAAGAATTTATTCTCTTGTAAAGAGCAATGCTGCTCATCCTGAGAAAATGGTTCGATATACTCAAGAGAGATGGAGCATAATATTTGCTGAAAACGCATCAAATTTATTGACAGTGATTCTACATAGATGTGGAATTGAAAGGACTTTTGAAACGATAATGAGTGTATACGAAAGTCAAGCATTGGATCCACATGTAAACAGAGAAAGGTTCAGAGAAGAATGGTTTGAATGAAACGGTGAAATGAAAAACACTATTGGAAGATGGAAGTAAGTTCTTAACCGATGACCAATGAAATCTATTTAAATTAAATTAAATTAAATTAAATTAAATTAAATTAAATCAAATCTGAGTTTCGGATAAATCTGTGTAAGAGAACAAAAGTTTTGTGTAAGAGATCAACATAAAACTTATTCTCTACACAAAGCCTATTTTCCAGTTTATATCCTTCTTTCACAGAATCTGGAAACACAACATTTTTATAACTTAAGATCGAAGGATGTTCACAATTGTGAATTGAATGTTTGTATTGTTCACAATTGTGAAGATTCATGTGGTGAAATATTGAAAATCATACATTGCGGTAAAAATAGTGGGATTAAGTAACCAAAATCTGAAGCAAAACAACAGTTACCAAACTATGATCGATTCGGAGGGAACGGGCCATATCAGAATAATCAGACGTATTAGCCTGAAACTCTGATTGAAGTTTTTAAGGACCTTTATCTTGAACTTAAAAAAAATCCTGACAAAAAACCACATATAACCATATGTCTCCCATTCGATCTACGAGGAGATGTCGGATAATATGAAACATTTCCATGAATTTGCGGTCTCGTGCATGGATGAGACATTTGATCTGATCGTATTAACGAACTAACTCATCTCAGGCTTTTACTTACTAAATCAGAGGGAAAACCCATATAACGGCCTTCCGGGTATTTCTCCATTTGGGATACTTGAAGGCACAATTATGCTAATTTATCTTTATTAATAAGATCATTTTTGCATTATTGGGTAATAAATCAATCTTTTTGTGCTTGTTTGCGGAATTTGAACCAATAGGTTTAAAAATAAAGAATTCTTCTAGGGTAATGGTGATTCACTATGAGGGATCGTTTTTGTTGAAAATGAATCTTTGAATGACATAAACTACGAAAAACTTGAAAAGCTGCCTCCTTCGGCAAAGCTTGTATTTAAAACCCTTGAGGCAAAAGGGCAGATGACACAAAAAGAGATAATCCGTGAAACGATACTTCCTTCACGCACAGTCAGATATGCACTAAACAGGCTAAAGGAAGAAAAGATCTTAATGGAACGTTTTTATTTCATTGATTCACGTCAGAGTCTTTATGAAATAAATAGATCTGTAATCAGCGTTCTTGCCTTATGAATTAAAAATGCTCTTTTGTGTAATTGGATCAAACTTTATTATAGATCCAAATTTTTAATTTTTGAGGTGTATAAAACCTCAAATTTTTTAAAAATTGTCGTTAATGTTTTCAACTCTTCTGCTGTTTAAATATTTTCTGTTGTTTAGATACTATGAGTCCCGAATATGTTTTTTAATCAGAGTTATTCTTATTATTTTTATTTTTATTCTTATTCTTATTATTTTGTAGTATTTTGGATGCAGAGCTGCTCGATAATTATATATTTAACAAAATACAAATTCATAACTGCTAGTTTCCCGTAAGTTGCTTTACATGCTGTTGTCTGACCGGCGACAGTTCAACCTCGCAGAGGCGGAATAACAAAAATATTCATAAGATTAACTGCTGCCATGGGGGGCCGTGATAGTTATGGATCTCAATGAAAAGATAGACATGATGGGGCGTTTATATCTCGCTCTTGAACAAATCGAAAGTTGTAAAGAATTCTCATTCTTGATTCCCGAAGTTAGAACGAATTTTGTCTATGCATCAAGAGAATCAACCACTCCCGAGGATGTTCTTGCAGTTGACGGTAGGATTACCGTAGTTGATGGACTTCCACGAGCTTCAGGAAAAATAAAATTCGGGGCTTCGAGCTATATGGCACATCTTATTCTGGAAATCCGAAAAGGAAACCCTGAAATAAGCTCTGCAATAGATTTTGCAAATACCCCGGAGATAGCCGGTTTTTTAAAAGATTACTGTAAAGAAAAAGGGTGGGTATTTTCAGGTATAGACAAGCGTTTTGAACCTGAAGCTATTAAATATGTGGATGAAGCTTCCGTACCGTGGGAGGTCGCGGAAGCTATTCGAGCTGCCGGGGAAAGAGTCCCTAAAGTCTTCTGCGAGACAGGTGCAGTCGGAAAAGAGCCAGTGAGTATTTTTGTTGGTAGAGACCCGCTAGAGGTTGCAGAACAGATCTGTGAGCTTGCGAGGAGATTCCATGAATCAAAACAAAAAATCAAATAAGAGCAGGAACGACTCTTAAACTGGCATCCGGTGCAGGGATGAATAACATTCACATCGAGAAAATAAATGCCAGCAAATTAACTTTCCATACTTCAACAAGAGCCGCTTGAAATGTTTGGTTTGTATAAAATACGCATTGTTTCAAGCTATATTTCTCCCAGCTCCGCCCATAATTTTATTTTTCCTGTCTGCATAGATTTGTTCCAATGATATGCTATTGGAGTGTGAATGCCTCTTGCTTTACCGGTCCTTAAGCAAAAGTCACAGATTAAAAGGAAAATTAGGGTTGAAAAACAGGATGTAAAAAGAGGAACGGGGGAAGGATTGTGGAACCCCGTTCTTTTTTGAGTGAAGATAGCCGATTTCCATTGTCGGCTCTTTATCTCAACCGGAATCAGTAGGAGTGTTGATTGCCGGTTTTAAAATCCGTTTTAAAAGGTCTAGCTTGTTCGCTTATGTACGACACTAAATAGGATCTTGAGGTATTTAAAATTATGTTTGATGTTACCATGCTACATATTGGCACGACTCTTACTTACATCAAACATGTCATCAGGAATCTGCCTGACCATTTGACCTTTGGCACTGTGAATTCATGTGCTTCATCATGCCTTTTCGCCGAACTCCAGCGTTCTCCCGGCTCCGTCCATAATCGTCTTTTTTCCGTCCCGGTAGATGTACCTCACTGAGATGTTGCCACGCGCGCCGTATTTAGTCCAGACTGTGGTATTCTTGTCTTCGGACCATATGTATTCAAATCCGGAGATATTTTCTTCGGTACCTGTTTCTACAAGGGCTTTGCAGAGGGTTTTGCCTTCAAACTTTTCGTTGCCGACAATTGTCATATCAAGTTCTTCACCTGTGGCAGGGTTTTTGACCTGAATTTGTGAGCCTGCAGGGCACCAGTTGTCATCAGCTGTCTCCGGGAGACTGACATTTATTTCAGTGTCATTATTTGAGATCGAAAGATTTGTTCTATGTCCTCCGGTGCAGCCGGAAGTAAGAAGAATTGCTGCGAGAAGTAGAATTATTTGTAGTTTTTTTCGACAGGTTCTACCACCTTAATTTATTTGAATTTTCATTCCAACTGCAGATAAAGCTGGTCCCGAAAAATCATTTTACTATATCACCCTAATTTGACAGAAGCATACATGTTAAAATGTATAAATGGGCTTCATGTTTCTGTTTTCTTCATACAATTCAAAGTTATTTCATACGTTTTTTGATTTTTGACGTTTTTCATTTTTCCTAAAGGTACTGTGCCGATGCAACGCGTTTTTTGTGTGAAAATACTATACTAATTAGTAGAATCCGTCAAATTAGGGATATCAATCAGAAGTATTTCCTCCGATTTTAAAGAAGTCTCTTTTTATATTATTATTAATAACTATATATGACAACAATCTTTTTTACACAGAACTCTCAATATCCTAGCATAACAATAGCTATTTTTGTATCAAACGGAGGCGTTTGGTATAGATGTTAATATTATAAAAAATAAAAAGAATGATTTTGCCTGGATGGAGAATCTTCTCTCTACAAGCCCGTACCCCATACTCAAGGTGGAAAAAGACGGGACTTTAGTCTATGCAAATGAAGCGTGCTATCCTCTGCTTGATACGTGGGGAATCCAAAAAGGAGAGAAACTCCCCTCAAACATCCTATTTTTTGTCAGGAAAGTTATCCTGGGAGAAGGAGCCCGGGATATTGAGGTAAAAGGCGGCGATAAAGATTATTTACTTACTTTTGAGTCTTCTGGGGACGGATATGTAAATATTTACGGGCTTGACCTTAGTTCCCTGAAACTGAAAAAGAAAATATTTCTCACTGAAAAAATTAAACATGAGGATATTTCAAAAGGTACTGGATGGCTTATAGGTGCAATGCAAGATGTAAATGCATTCAAAGAGAGTGAAGAAACTTTAAAAATAGCCTTTGAAGTGCAGAAAGTCCTCTGGACAGTGATAAATAACAGCCCTGCAGTAGTCTTTTTATGGAGAAATGAAGATAATTGGCCTGCGGATTTCGTTTCTGAAAATGTCTCTCAGTTCGGGTACACAATTGAGGATTTTACATCCGGCAAATTCCTTTACGGAGACATTATCCACAGGGAAGACATAGGCAGGGTACGGGCAGAGCTGGATAATTGCATTAAAGAAGGGCGCGGGGGTTTCAGGACCGAGTACAGGATATATACAAAGGACAGGTCACTGCGCTGGGTTGATGAGAGGACTTTCATCCAGCGGAACAAAGCTGGAAAAGCCACTTATTTTCAAGGTGTGATCATTGATATTACCGAAAGGAAAGTTGCCGAAGAAGCTTTTGAGAAAGCCGAGCAGCTGCGGAAGAAAGAGATCAACCATAGAATTAAAAACAACCTGCAGATAGTTTCGTCTTTGCTCGATCTTCAGGCCGGAAAGTTCAGTGACAGAAAAGTAATTGAAGCTTTTAAGGAAAGTGAAAGCCGCATTTTATCAATGTCTCTTATACACCAGGAACTTTACGAATCCGGAAAACTGGATTCCCTTGATTTTTCGTTCTATCTCCGCAAACTGATAGCAGATCTTCTCGGGTCATACACGACTGAGAGCGGCAAAGTCCGGGTAAATCTCGATGTCAGCAGCGTTTTCCTCGGGGTTGATACTGCAATTTCTCTGGGTATCATAATAAATGAACTGTTTACAAACTCTTTCAAATACGCTTTTCCAGCAGGAACCTGCGGAGAGATCCATATTGCACTTTTCAGAGAGGGAGATAATGAAGAAAACAGGAATGATTCCTCAAGCGAAATTTCGTATCCTCTTCAAATTTGATGGATTTTCAATCACAGGAAAAATATAATAGTTGCTCCATTTACCCTTATCATATTTTGGAGTAAAAAGATGGAACTCGAAGCTTTAAAACAATTGCTGGCATCTTTGGATATCAATCCTGATGAAATTGAGGATAAAAGGTATGCTACAGCTTTTCGCATTTTGTTTGCTATCATTGAAAAACAGAACGAGGAGATAGAATTTCTCAAGGCAGAGAACCAAAAGCTTCGAAATGAAATCAATTTACTCAAAGGTGAACAAACCAAACCTAAGATTCGTGGCTCTAAAAAGAATGAAGATATTTCTTCTGAGAAAGAGAGACGAAAAAGAGAGCATCCATAGGACAAAGAATCTAAATCAAAACTGGACAAAATAGAGGTTCATCGAATTGAAACATGTAAAGTTGATAGATCCGTTTTACCCAGTGACGCATATCCTAAAGGTTATAGGGACGTAATAATTCAGGATATATCCATAAAGCCTGTGAACACCAACTACAGGATAGAGATATTTTATTCTCCTTCTGAGCATAAAACATATTCAGGAGAATTACCACAGGTATCAAAGGTGAATTTGGTCCTGGAATCAAATCTCTGATAATCACACTTAACCATGTTGCTAATGTTTCAGAGCCCAAAATACATGAATTTCTGGAAAATATTGGTGTTTATATATCCAAAGCCACAATTTCTCGAATTTTGACAAAAGATACTGATATCTTCCATCAGGAGAAAGCTGAGATTTTTCTGGAAGGTCTTAAGGCTTCGCCTTATCAGCAGATTGATGATACAGGTGCAAGAGTCAATGGTAAAAATCACTATACTCAAATTCTTTGTAATCCTTATTGTGCTGCTTATTTTACAGTTCCCAACAAGAGTCGAGAAAATATTTTAGATGTACTTCTATGTGGAAAAGAAAAAACGTACTGCTTTAATGATGAAGCATTTGATCTGATGAAAACGTTTAATGTTTCCCAAATCTGGATGGAAAAGCTCTCTTCTTTTAAAAACAAAATATTCAGTGATGAAGAAATGCGTCGAAAACTGGATTGTGTTTTTTCACTCAAAGGGTATAAAACTACTAAGAAGAAAGTTCTTGAAGCCGGTGCAATTGCGGCATATCATCAAAGTACAGACATACCTGTGGTTACCATACTTCTAAGTGATGATGCACCTCAATTCAGGCAAGTTGCATCACATCATGCTCTTTGTTGGATTCATGATGGGAGAAACTACAAGAAATTGAGGCCAATAGTACCATATTATAAGGAAAAGCTGAAAGCTTTTCTGGATAGGTACTGGGACTTTTATGGGGAACTCGTTAAGTTTCGAGAAAAACCAGATTCAGAGGTAGCGAAGCAATTATCCATTAAGTTTGATCAGTTGTTTTCGATTATAACAGGATACGAACAGTTGGATGAAAGAATCAGTAAGACGAAAGAGAAAAAGGAACATCTATTAAAGGTACTGGTTTTGCCAGAGGTTCCGCTGCATAACAATGCAGCGGAACTAGCGGCGAGAGCAAAGGTCAGAAAAAGAGATGTGAGCCTTCAAACCATAACAGATGAAGGGACAAAGGCAAACGACACATTTATGACGATTGTTCAGACTGCAAAGAAACTGAGTATAAGTGCGTATCAGTACATATGTGATAGAGTGAGCAATACATTTGAGATGCCATCTCTGGCTCAACTCATTAGAGAAAAAAGCTCATGGAGTTGAAAGTCAAAGCTTTCCACTCAATTTGAAGAGGATACGAAATTTCTTCCATGAAAGATGCGGGTTCCGAAAGTCCCCTTCCCGGCTTCAGAACATATGAGCGTTTTACGCTTATCTTTGAAGATAACGGAAAAGGTTTTCCTGAGGAAATCGATTTCAGGAAATCGGCTACTCTGGGTTTGCAGCTTGTAAACGCTCTTGTCGACCAGATCGAAGGAAGTATTGACCTGGAAAAAGGCAGAGGCACAAAATTCACGATTAAATTCAAGGGTGAAACTCAGGACAGTAACTGAAAAGTTTTCTGTTTCATGCGTCCTGGATGGAGTTTTAATATAATAGCCATATCTTTTAAATTAATAAATAAAATAAAGTATATATTTTAAACTAAGAAAAAAGGATGTGCCTTATCATATCATAAAAGGGAGTGGATAGGACGGAAGGGAATCTTTTCAAGAAAATCCTGGTCGCGACAGATGGCTCGGAAAATGCCGCAAAAGCGGCTTCTTATGGAGTGAACATCGCAAAAGCAGTAGGAGCTGACGTGTATACCCTTTATGTTATTTCTACTGAACATGCGGTAACTACACGAAAGGTTATGGGCTGGAGCGAGGCATTTGAAGAGTATCTTGCCAATAAGGGGGGAGTTGCAACTGCCTATGTAAAAAAACTCGGGGAAGAAGCAGGGGTTAAAGTTGAGCCCGTATTTCTGAAAGGCGTTCCGGCTGAGAAAATCCTTGAATATGCAGAGGAAAGCAATATCGACCTCATAGTAATGGGCACACAGGGCCTGACAGGCATCAAAAGGTTCCTTATCGGCAGTGTGGCAGAAAATGTTGTAAGGCACTCAAAAGTTCCTGTTATGATTATTCGATGAATGCAGGCCTGAAGGTCTGCCAATTTTCTGTTTTCACTGCCGGGAATTTTTCTTAAATTACGTCTCTTCAATCCTCAATGATTCCTGAGCCTTTAAACACGGCTTTTGCTTCTTCAAAACTCAGATCTCCAGGGGGCACGATAACGTCGGATTCCAGGATTTCTTCCGCTTCAATCGCCTCTCCTTTTTCCTTTATTTCCGAGATCAGTTTAGCAAGTTCTTTTCGGAATTCTTCGGCTTTTCCTTCCGTAACCAGATCCACGATCAGGTTATCGATCCGGTTCAGTTCATCGCAGAGAGCTTCAGGCGCCCGATACTGGCCTTCACCCATAATCCTGATTATCATTTTCAGACCTCCTTTCTTTCTTCTGCACCTTTGCCTTCGTCTCCACTTTTCTCTTTTTCAGGCCCCTTTAAGGCTTCGGCTTTAAGCCTTGCAAGCTCAGAGTCAACATTAGTCTGGGTACTGATTTTTGCAAGTTCCCGTTCTATCTCGTCCCTGCTGCCTGTGAGGTCTTCAAGTGTGCCGGTTTCCATAAGCTCGTCAATTGCATCTGCCCTGGCTTTCATCTCTTCGGTCTTGTTTTCGGCCCTTTCAAGGGCAAGGCCCACATCTGCCATTTCCTCGCTGATTCCCGTAACAGACTCGTTTATTTTCACCTGGGCGTCAGCCGCTGAATACTGGGCCTTAATGGACTCTTTCCTTGTCCTGAAGATTTCCACTTTGGTTGAAAGGCGCTTTTCGGAGGCTATCAGCTTTTCTTCCTGCTTTTCGAGTTCTGCAATTTCACTGTCGATCCCGCTCACCTGCTGCGTAAGGGCAGCTTTTCTCTCGAGGGCGAGTCTTGCAAGGTCTTCCCGATTAGCGGCAATTGCTTCTTTTGCCTGCCTATCAAGCTTGTCCGTGCTTTGCACCAGTTTTGCACGCTGGAGCTGGAGGCGCTTTTTAGAAGTTGTTACCTCTGCAACTCCCCTCTTCACGTTCTGGAGCAATTCCAGCTGCTTCTCGTAGGAATAATCCAGCGTTTCCCGCGGGTCTTCCATCCTGTTAAGCACTTTATTCATCTTTGATTTGAATACTGTCTCCATCCTTGCGAATAATCCCATATATTTACCCCTTTGCTTTTTAAAAGTCATCAAGCAGTAGATCTGAATTTTTATTTTTTTTATTTTTTTCTTTAATATTCTTGCTGGATTCTTTCTGGTACTTTATCCGGCGTTTTTGGTACCTTTGCTGTCTATTTGTTTTGGTTGGAGTTATATTTTTAGTTTATCTGTATTTTTATCCTATAAAATTCTCTCCTTTCGAATTCCGCAGCTTTCTTAAATCAATCAAATTTTATAAGTACATTATTATATATATCGGGGCATTCTTCGCTGACATGCGAACGATTTATATATTCAAAATGCAACTTATCTAAAGATATTATGGCAAAACCTGAGAGCAAAACAGAATTCTTTTATAATGAAAAAGGACTGATAGCAATAGGCAGTCCTGTTAAACTCCAGATTCTTAATTTGCTCAGGGAAGAGCCCAGGTCATTTGACGAAATCGTAAAATCTACAGCAAAAGCCAAATCAACTATTTCCGTGCACCTCAACAATCTCAGGTCTTGCGAGCTTGTGGAAGAAAATCATAACCCCGAAGACCGCCGCCGAAAAATTTACTCCCTCACTTCTCGCTACATGGGCTGCTCTCAGGAACCTTTCATCGAGCATTATAACAATTTGCTGGAAATGGTTGCCGCAAACGGAAATGACCGGTTTTGCTTTACCGAAACTCTATTTCATGCCCTTCACTTTGGCTTTGAAGCGTATGGGATTGATAATGCCCCGGTTGTAAAAATGATAGGGAACGATATTGGAAAGCATCTTTCCCCCAGTTTTGAATCAGAGACCTCCGAAGGACTCCTGACGGAAATTGCAGGTTTTCTGGAATTTCACGGCAACTGCCGGGTTTCTGTGCTCCTGACAGACAGCACTGCTCTTCAGGTTGAAGACAGTTTCAAAGCCAGATTAATGCCTGTCATTGGAAAACCTTTCTGCACCTTAAGAGAAGGCATAATCGAGGGAATACTTAGAGGAAAGCTGGAAAAAGAGTACAGGGTTCTTGAGACTGAGTGTTATGGAACAGGACACAAGCACTGCCTTTTTAAGATTACAATCTAAATTTCTTTTTTATACTTGTGGTTTGACATAAA
>CAVRJG010000028.1:0-25124 GCA_963721455.1 uncultured Methanosarcinaceae archaeon | reverse complement strand
GTTATAGCAGCGCTCCAAGGAACGCCGCTAACCATAATCCTGAACAGTTACGAGTTTTATCAATACTCATGAATAAATTAATGAGAAAATAAAAATTTCCATTAGTCGGGACCGAAGAAAGGAAGCAACCGGCCTGTGGAAGTTATAAGTATTTCCAAAAATAAACTCCTATCAACAAGTAGCAAATCAGTAAAATACAACCTTTAAAACACAACCTTTTCAAAGAGGGTAAAAATATTCCAAGCGCATACGACAATCGAAGAGGCTCGGTAATAGTTGAAACAGATGATGGAATCCTGCTGGTGAGCAGTTCCGGGTCTTACTACCGGCTTCCCGGAGGAAAACCGAAAAAAGGGGAGGCGAGTATCGAAGCTGCGATTCGGGAGCTTCGGGAAGAGAAAGGGCTTCGGGCATACGATGTAAGATACCTTTTCAAGTTTCATGCGTCCAAGGTCTTCAAGATTAAGGCAAAAGGAGAGCCAAAGCCGGAAAGTGAAATCCACCATTTTGCGTTTTTTAGGCCGGGCAAGGATATGGAGGTGCGGGTTTCTGAAAACACGCTCAAATTACTGGATATTTATTATGAGCTGAAAGAAAAGGAGAGTAAATAAGAGGCTATATTTTAATTCAGAGTCATTCTTTGCAGTTTTTCCCATACTTTCTTTTTTAGGCGCATATTTAGTGATTCCACCTATTTTCTGCGGCTACAAATACGGGTCTAAATTAACCTTCAGGGGTCGAATAAAAATTTATGCATTGATTGTTATGAATAAGTCACTCTTTTTCCCCTCTCTGCCAGAACCCCTCTCCATCGACATTATTCCTGATGTGCAACGTCCGATATCTGTCGTACAGGGTGACGTTCAGGGTCAGGAGAAGGACGAAAAAGAGCGTGTTAAAAAGGTTGATTGAACCGTTGTATCTGGGCAGCAAGAAATCAAATGCAAGAACCATGCCGAAGTTCACTATTGTCATCACTATGAATTCCCGGATTATAGACTTCCAGTGAGTCCCACGCCTGGCAAGCCAGTGGCTCAATGCGGTGTTTATCACAATGAGGATAGCCATACCTATTGCAAGCTGGAGGTTACTTGACCTCACCTCGGGGAGCACCTGGGCAAAAATTATGCTGAGGAGAGATACCAGCACTGTCTTCTCGAGCAGGGCGTTATTGAAGAAACGTTCCGGAGAATTAAGCACCTGAAAACTGGTTTCAATTCCCTGTCCGGGTCTTTCCTTCTGGACTACAGGGACAGGATCGGCAGCAATTGAGAAGCGAGGTCTCATGGGAGGCAGGTCCCGGAGCAGCCACCATGCCATTGCCAGCAGGAATAAAGCCCAGCCAATCAGAATCAATGCGTTTGACGGATTGGCTCTTATCCAGTCGGTTGTGTCCAGTTTGGCGATATGTATCCAGTATTCCTGCGGAAGCTTAATAAAGATCCATATCAGAGCTACAGCGGTAATCAATTTCTCTTTTGTAAGCACCAGCGGATCCCATTTCAGGCGGACGGCTTCGTAGAAGATAAAGAAGTACTCAAAAGTGTTGGGAAAAATCAGCAACAGTGGCCGCATGTGTGTTAGTTCGAAAAGGGTCACGCCGACCAGCCTGTAATAGAAAAGAAAGCGGTCAAGTTTGAAGGCGTAAAGGTTCGACCAGTTGCGCAGGGTCGAAAGGTACGTGATGGTCAGGTAATAAATGTCAAGAGCTTTGTCGTAGCCCTGATAGCCTTCCAGAGGCAGGCTGGTAAATTGCTGGAAGATCGTCTGGTCTACGGTATCGAGGATTAGAGAAGCTATTATCGCCGGAAGAGGATATCTGGGAATAGCTAGCGGTATAAAGAAACGTGACATAACTACAGCCCAGAAAATCAACATGTCCGATGTGTCCGGCACGCTAAATCTGCCCCCTGCCCCTCAGAACTTTTCGTGGTCTATTTCCTGGCCTGGAAAGGCTTTCGCGATCAAACCATAAGGCCGGAAATAAGTATTATAAGCTGAAATTAATATTATCATATCTTTATTTATTAAATTATCTTTATTAATTTTACAGCTTTCGATTGCTTCGACTACTATTTTTATATTGAAACTAATATACTCACTCCAAACTTAATATATGATTGATTTTTATAGCATTTGAGATATTATTCAAAGCACATTTGAGATATTATTCAAAGCACATGACGGTTTTCAATAAATTATAAAATTACCTGATTACAGTACAGTCAGTTCAAAACCAATCCATAAAGAAAATTATAAATTGATCCCTATGCACCCGAAAACCCAGCAGATCCTTGAAGTCTTCGAAGAAATCAACAAAATCCCGCGGCTTTCAAAGCACGAAGAAAAAATTTCTATCTGGCTGCAGGAATGGGGCAGGTCCAGAGGTTTTGAGGTAAAAGCCGATTCCTTAAATAACGTCCTTATCAAAACCCCTGCAACAGCCGGCTATGAAAGTTCTCCCACACTCGTTCTGCAGGGGCACATGGACATGGTCTGCGAGAAATGCAAGGACTCCAAGCACGACTTTTCCAGAGACCCTGTAAGATGCGTTTGTGACGGGAACTGGATGCGGGGAGATGGGACTTCCATAGGGGCGGATAATGGGATTGCACTTGCAGTCGGGCTGGTGCTGGCAGAAGCCGGACAGAAAGGAGAAATCGGGCATCCGCCACTTGAACTTCTTTTTACGGTAGATGAGGAAACAGGTTTGACGGGAGCACTGGGGCTTGAGGCTGGTTTCTTTGAAGGGAAAGTGCTCCTGAATCTGGACTCCGAAGATGAAGGGGTTTTCGTAGTCGGGTGCGCTGGCGGGCAGAATTCGCTGATTACACTGCCTGTTGAGTGGGAACTATTTGGCTGCGAAAAAGAAAGTTTATTCGGGTTTTTCAGGCTCTCGGTTGAGGGGCTGGAAGGCGGGCATTCCGGGGTTGAAATCGATAAGCAGCGTGCAAATGGAATACAGCTTCTCTCCCTTGCGCTGGCCGGGCTCAGGGAGAAGATCGGGGCAGAAAATCTAAGGCTTATCCTGCTAAACGGGGGCAGCGTCCATAATGCAATCCCCAATACCGCAGAGGCATTTGTCGCACTTCACAGGGAAAAGGCCGATAAGGCCGAAGAAGCCGTTTCAGGCCTCAGGAAGGCGTTTCAGGCTGAATATACAAAAACCGACCCTGGCCTGGTTCTGGATTTCAAAGAGGTTGACAGGAAAACAGCCTTTGAAACTGCCGGAGACGGGATCGCCAGAAAGGAAGTGCCCTGCCGGGTCTTTTCGTCAGGGACCGAAGAGAGGCTGATAGGGCTGCTCCTGGGGCTGCCGCATGGGGTTTACAGGATGTCGGATACTATACCGGGGCTTGTGGAAACCTCAAATAACCTGGCGACCGTACGGACGAAGGAAAATGAAGTAACGGCTGTATCAAGCCAGCGCAGTTCCAGTACTTTCATGCTGGCTAAAATAACCGGAAAGGTGGAAGCTGTGGCAAAGCTGGCAGGAGCGCGGATTGAACATGAACCGGGGTACCCTGCCTGGGAACCTGACCTGAAGTCAGGGTTGCTCTTAAAATGCAGGCAGGTCTATAACAAAACTTTCGGGAAAGAGCCTGAGATTAAAGTCGTGCATGCAGGGCTTGAGTGCGGGATAATCGGCTCGGTGTATGAGGGTATGGAAATGATCTCTTTCGGGCCGACGATCAAAGACCCGCATTGCTCCTTCAGAAAGAATTTTCATTCCTTCGATTGAAAAAATCTGGATTTTCCTGGAAAACCTGCTGAAGAGTTATCGCTGATTAAAAGTTGCTGTTAAGTGGAACATTTGCCTCTCTCAAGTTTTTCCGGGCGGAAACTCATAGAGCTACCGCCCCAAATAACGCTAATTGCTGTTTTATTATTAATCGTTTTAGTTAAGTTTCGTCCTTTTTTATCTGTCTTCCACTTAGGTCGAATTATAGAATTGGTCGAGGATTCCCACAGTATGATCGATTTCAGGTTAGTCAGGGACAGCATACGATGCTTGATCCCGCCGACACCACCGCTACCCCGAATTATAATAAGTATTTTCTGCAGCCCTCACTGAGAGCTAAGACGTTCTGGCAAATCCGATTCGGTGTCACGGCCAACAGCACGATAAACGATGCCAGCCAGAATCGCTCCAACGATTGGCGCTATCCAGAACAACCACAGCTGTTGAATTGCCCAGCCGCCGACGAATAGTGCCTGCGATGTGCTGCGGGCCGGATTCACTGAAGTATTTGTCACCGGAATGCTGATCAGGTGAATTAGAGTCAGTCCCAGCCCGATGGCGATCGGCGCGAAATGCGATGGGGCGCGGTAATCAGTTGAGCCAAGAATGATGAAGAGAAACATGAAGGTCATCACGAGCTCACAGACCAGCGCTGCGAATAACGAGTACCCTCCGGGTGAGTGTTCCCCGAATCCATTGGCCGCGAAACCGCTTTCAACCAGATCGAAGCCAGGCTTACCGCTGGCGATCTGCCATAGCACGAAAGCGGCTGTGATCGCTCCTGCCAACTGTACAACGACGTACGGGAGGATGTCCTTTGCGGAGAAGCGGCCGCCTATAAACAGGCCGATAGTGACAGCGGGGTTGAGGTGGCAGCCCGAGATGTGACCAATCGCGTAAGCCATCGTCAGAACGGTCAGTCCGAATGCCAGGGCGACACCTGCAAAGCCGATGCCCAGCTCGGGGAAGCCAGCCGCCAGAACTGCGCTGCCGCAGCCGCCAAGAACCAGCCAGAAGGTGCCTATAAACTCTGCTAAGAGTCGACGAGTTAAGTTCATGAGAATCTCCTTTCTTTGATTCTGAATGCCAATAGCTGTCTGCTTATGTATATTTCAGTCAACTGGCTCCAGGCGATAAACGCTTTGAACCTCCTTTGCCGTCTTGAGCACCTTGATGTCGGCGGCTCTAAAGCTGTTGCAATCTCCGGCGGAACCAGCAGTCTGGAATAATATCACAAATTTACTGTTCTGTCATGATCCGTTTCAGTTCAACTTTATCACTTTGATTAGTTCCCTTAAACGTAAAATATGCAGGATAGCCTATGAAAAGTTCGGTGATAGCAAAGAGTCTCAGGGTATGGCGTTTTCTGTCCTTCAGTGCACAGCCCCGCGTAGGGGAGCAGAACGCCATGGTCTGCATGTTTGCATGGCGCAGTCCCCTCTTCGCCAGCCGTTCAAGGTTGGGTGTTTCGCACAGCCTCCCAAAGACTGACAGCTGAACATAGCGATATCGTTTAGAATGAAATGTATCAAGTTCGGTGCAACCTCTCCGGCCCTTGACGGTTTGGGCTAGGCAGGTGAGGACCTGTCAAGTGTTCTCCCGATGACGCCCGGAAAAGATATTCCAGGCTCGTATCCGATCAATTCGGGTATTATTCCCCCTCCCACTCTTTCAGAACCCGCAAGACCACTCCCTGGTTCGCAGTTCAACGGTTCGATCTTTAATCTATTTACTTGCCTATATTTATAAATTTACTTTTATATATTTTATCTTGTTTCGATAATTGTTGTTTCAGCCTGCCTGCATTTGCGACTTGCTGTTCTTTTCAAGCTGCTGTACTGCAAAGAAGAGAATCGAGCTATTTCCGACAAAAAAGGTTTTCATTTCTTCAGTTGAGAAGGTCTATATCTTCCGGGAAAATCTATTGAAGAGCTATCAAGGATTTAACGTAGCAGCCCGTGAAGAGCAATCTCCAAAGAAGAAGTGAGACAATTAATCTGACTTCAATCTCTCTTTTCGTTTGATAGCCAGCTCGATTTACTGTCTACAGAGGCCACCTCTCCGATGGCTGTCAGGCACTCCTCCTCATTACCCCGCCTGGTCATATGTGAACGCACCTTCATAAAGTAAGCAAGCGCTGCGATGGGTAAGGCATAACCTATTCCATAAAAAGCCAGGTTTATTTCTTGTGGTTCAAAGATCACGCTCAAGAAGTTGACTCCCAGCACAACAATGGTGAGCCCAACAAGGTTTAACTCCAGTTCCTCAATATCAGTTATTTTCACCCATGCCGGTAAAGGGAGCGGCTGGATAAACAACTGGTAGAGCCCGAAAGAAGTAAGGAAGAGCACTGTACCGACTAAGAAGAGATGGACAGTTTCCACAATTTCAACGATGATACTCGCCTCTGGATCTGTCTCTGTTATTCCTGTAATCAGTTCTCCCATGAAGTGAACAATATCGATTCCGCCTTTAATAAACAAAGCGCAGGCGGCGATCGCCAACCCTATCACCGGAATCAATACGAAGAAGCGTATTGCTGCAATAAATCTCACGACTTTCATTAGCAGACTCCTCCTTTCTTTGTCTTTTTGTTTTTACTTATCGCCAGCCTGTATTGCACAGAACTATCTTCTAAGCCGGTAAAACTGCAACAGTAATTTGAAATGGTATCAGTACCCAGTTTACTGCTCTTTAAATAAAGATGCTAACCGCCGGCAAGACTCCTGGAAAAATAGCACCTTCTACACCGGAATCAGAGACAAAGGTGCCCGGATAAGAATGTACTTCCGATAACTCCCACCATCAGGTGCTCCCGATTCCCTGCAAAAGCTTTTCCATTACCCTGTCAACTGTAAAACTGGCCGCTCTCTGGCGTGGAGGATACTCTTCAAATGTTGCCAAAAAGTCTCCCACTACACTCTGGGCAGGCACCAGCAGGAAGGCATGGTCGAGAAGCCAGTCATAGTAAGTATTTGAGGTCTGATCGGCCCTTTCATAAGGATCGGTGCGCAGGTTGAAGATTTTCGGTACGCGCAGCGGGACAAAAGGTTCAGCCCATACCTGTAACGTACCAATGGCACGCTGCTCCATAAAGATCATTTTCCAGTTGTCGTACCTGAGAGCTACCAGGTCTCCATCATCGGAGAAATAAAAGAATTCTATCCGTGGGGATTTTCTTCCTTCCCGGTCAGGTAGGGGAGCAGGTTATAGCCGTCAAGATGCACGGTAAAAATCTTGTCCCCTGCTCTATAGCCTTTTTTGAGCTTTTCCTTAATATCCGGCTCTCCTGCTACCGCAAGTAAAGTGGGCAGCCAGTCAAGGTGACTAACAATCTCGTTAGAAATTGTACCTGCAGGGATCTTGCCAGGCCAGCGCATTACCTCAGGAACACGGAAAGCTCCCTCCCAGCAGGAGTTTTTCTCGTTGCGGAACGGAGTCATGGCCGCATCGAGCCAGGTATTCATATGGGGTCCGTTGTCCGTGCTGTAGACAACAATGGTGTCTTCTGCAATTCCAAGTTCATCCAGCAAATTCAGCAGCATTCCCACCTGCCGGTCGTGTTCGATCATACCGTCGTGGTATTCCGACTGCCAGCGTCTCGACTGGCCCCTTATCCTGTCCGGGATGTGAACCCGGAAGTGCATCCATGGTTGGTATTGAACCAGATAAAGAACGGCTTGCCAGCCTGCATGCTGGCGTTTGATGAAATCAATGGCTGCCTCTAGAAACTCCAGATCTACGGTTTCCATTCGTTTCCTGGTCAACGGGCCGGTGTCCTCGATGCGACCGTCGGCGTAGCTGTGGAGTACACCCCTTGGACCATAATTCTTCCGGAAATTAGGAAAGTCTTTTTCAGGTGGATAATCACAGAACCGCGTTGTGATAATCGCATCACCATTCTACTGTTTGATGCCTACTCCTCCTTTCAGGTACTATTGTCCTCGGTTTCCGGTGGCAAAACCGTTTGTAACCTGACCGCTTCTCGCCAGCGAAGCCTGAGAACATACAATCCAATAAAGCCGATCACGCTCCAGGCGATTAACACGTCTAACCCCGGGCCAAAGATGTAAGTAATGACCAGGGGCAGTCCGTCCCACATTGAGTGCAGGATGGAAACGAATATATAAGCGCCAATCACCTGCAGATTGATGCGGAAGCGACCATTCCTGCTTTCACGGAAAAGCACGCTGGCTAAAATCGCCGTCCAGGTCCCGTGCCCCAGCGGAGAAAGCAGACCCCGGAGCAAGGTAACTTCCACGGTTGCCGAAATGCTCCCATTGCTCTTCAGGAAGGCAGTAAAGGCGTAACCGGTGCTTTCCAGGGCCGCAAACCCCATCCCCGCCGCTGCGCCCAGGATCAACCCGTCCATTTCCGAGTCATGCCATCTGAGGCGTGCAATCACCACTACCCCCAGAATTTTGGCAAATTCTTCAATCAGACCTATTTTTAGAATCGCGACGAGATCCACCTTGCCGATAAAAAATGGCCCTAAAAAGGAAGCAGCAATGAACCCAGTAACCCGCCATACAGGAAAGCCAGGGAGACTGTAGGCACTGTCAGGTGACTGAGATACCTGCGCTCGTATAAAGAACGCCACATAGGCAACAGGAACCATAAAGCTGCCGACCATCACCACGGTGGGGAACAGACGGGATTGCCTGTCAGCAGCAAGATCACCAGTAAGAGAACATAGAAAACTGCTGCAGTCGATAAAACTTTTAGCCAGAAATTTCGCCTGACCACCGGCACGGGCGGCTGAATTTTCATCTCGCTGTCCATAGGCTGGGTTTTCATCTCATCGTCCATAATTCCTCCATATGCCTCCCTGTATGCTTGCCTTTATCAGTGCATAATCTTGTCATTAGGAATGTCACTGAACAGTAATCGTTCCCGATCCAAAGTGATATAGGTAGATACACTTAGTAACAGGAAAATCGTTAAAACAGACAAGCTACTTAATCCAGATTTAACTCTATTCCCCCCTTTACGTTTAAAGAGTAGAATCGATCGAGGTCATCGATTCCATTGATCTAAAAGTTTGTATAATATTATCTGGATAATAATACATATATTATTCTGATCGCATTAGATATCAGAGAAGTATTGTAACTAAGTGGTACCTTAAAGTGGAAGTATGCACAATTGGAGCGGATACTGGGATATTATGGATCGATTATAACTACAAACATGTACTCTTTACTTTTCGGATAGGCACTAAGCCTGCGAAAAAATTACAACTGCCAGAAGATTTGAGTCTCCACAATATGGAGGGCAAGGAAAGACAAAATCAAAATCTGTAACCACGGAGATATTTAAGTACGGATTTTATCAGTCATGTACCATCTGATCGAGCGCAGCTGCAATCGCCAGGATAAGAGCATTGTCCTGTCCGGGCTCAATCTCCACTCCATAAGTATCTCTTATCCGGAACCATCTTTTCGAGACCTCTGCGACTTTTTCCCTCCCAGCCTCAATCTTGTATTCATGGTCCAAAATATTGCCCTGGACATCCATTTCAGGTCCATTTGCGACTTCAACTTTCCAGCGGTCGCGGAGAGGTGCGATCAGAGCTTTTTTGATCGTTGCAGCTGTTTTTCCGTTAGCGTCCAGGACGTCCATCGTATCCTTTATCCTGAGAAGCTTCTCCTGGAGTTTATATATCTCATTACCCTGCACATCCTTGATAATCAGGGTGTTGCGCAGGCGGAGAGCTTTGCCGTCAACATAGAATGCCCTCTCCCCAGCTTCGTTTTCTATCCAGTAGTCGTCTCCTATAGAAACAAGTTTTTCGTGCATTTTGTAGCGTTGTATGCTTTCTGCCCCACGGCCCCTGAGACCGCCCAAGATTCGTCTCATAAAATCACTCCTTTTGTCCTTTTGTTACTGCATTTGGCTTACCTTCCCTTGCGGGTTGTCTATTCCTTAGGATCGCATATTTATCCTGTTATGGAATTGGGGAAGATTATACTGGTTAGCCTTCCAGCCCCGGCAACTTAGTGACACTGGAACCTGCTTCCGATTATAGTCTAAGCTATGACTCTTCAGACTGTCCAGACATGTTCATGAATAAATGAATGGATAAATATGCAGTAATAAAACGTTTTTATAATTTTAATATTTATAATATAAAGGAACTTCGTTTAGCAGACTGCAGTTAAGTTGCTCGTTGTTGATTTATTGCATCACCGTTTCCAGCAGGTTTTTGAGTTCTCAATTTAAGGTACCCTTTCAGCTCATATGATTTCCCGTAATATCAGTAACATCTTCTTTTGAGAGCTCTCTGGGATTTTTGAGCCTTCGGGCACCTGATGGCATTTTCAGCCAGAAAGTCTGTTTTGATTCCACATGCAGATAGTTTACTCTGTAATACAGAGCTTTCATATATGCAAGAAGTGGTATGTTTCAGATACGGAACTTTAACCGTCAGGTGCTGCCAATTCCCTGCAAGAGCTTATCCATTGCCTGATCAACTGTAAAACTGGCCGCTCTCTGACGTGGAGGATACTCTTCAAATGTTGCCAAAAAGTCTCCCACTACTCTCTGGGAAGGCACCAGCAGGAAGGCATGGTCGAGAAGCCAGTCATAGTAAGTATTTGAGGTCTGATCGGCCCTTTCATAAGGATCCGTACGCAGGTTGAAGATTTTCGGTACGCGCAGCGGGACAAAAGGTTCAGCCCAGACCTGTAACGTACCAATGGCACGCTGCTCCATAAAGATCATTTTCCAGTTATCGTACCTGAGAGCTACCAGGTCTCCATCATCGGAGAAATAAAAGAATTCGATCCGTGGGGATTTCTTTTCCTTCCCGGTCAGGTAGGGGAGCAGGTTATAGCCGTCAAGGTGTACCTTAAAATTTTTGTCTCCTGCTTTGTAGCCTTTTTTGAGTTTTTCCTTAATATCCGGCTCTCCTGCTACTGCAAGTAAAGTGGGCAGCCAGTCAAGGTGACTAACAATCTCGTTAGAAACCATTCCTGCCTGGATCTTGCCAGGCCAGCGCATTACCTCAGGAACACGGAAAGCTCCTTCCCAGCAGGAGTTTTTCTCATTGCGGAATGGAGTCATGGCCGCATCGGGCCAGGTATTCATATGGGGTCCGTTGTCCGTGCTGTAGACAACGATGGTGTCTTCTGCGATCCCAATTTCGTCCAGCAAATTCAGCAGCATTCCCACCTGCCGGTCGTGTTCGATCATACCGTCGTGGTATTCCGACTGCCAGCGTCCCGACTGGCCCCTTATCCTGTCCGGGATATGAACCCGGAAGTGCATCCAGGTTGTATTGAACCAGACAAAGAACGGCTTGCCAGCCGCATGCTGGCGCTTGATGAAATCGATGGCAGCATCTAGAAACTCTTGGTCTACGTCTTCCATACGTTTTCTGGTCAACGGGCCGGTGTCTTCGATGCGGCCGTCGGCGTAGCTGTGGATTACGCCTCTGGGACCATAGTTCTTCTTAAAATTAGGAAAATCCTCTTCAGATGGATAGTCGGGGTTTTCCGGTTCTTCCTCAGCATTCAGGTGATAAAGGTTGCCATAGAACTCATCAAAACCGTGATTTGTGGGCAGGTGTTCATTCCGGTCACCAAGATGGTTTTTTCCAAACTGGCCCGTGGCGTAGCCCAACGGTTTCAGCAGTTCGGCAATTGTTGGGTCCTCTGGCCTGATCCCCAGCCTGGCCCCGGGCATACCCACCTTGCTCAGCCCGGTACGGAAGGCACTTTGCCCGGTGATAAAAGATGCCCTGCCGGCAGTACAGCTCTGCTCCCCGTAAGAGTCTGTAAATCTGATACCTTCGGCAGCTATCCTGTCAATGTTGGGCGTTCTGTAGCCCATCAGCCCGTCGCTGTAGCAACTGAGGTTGCTAATGCCAATGTCATCCCCCCAGATGACCAGTATGTTTGGTTTCTTTTCTGTCATTCTTAACCCCCTATAATATATTTGTTGATATCTCAAGTCAACACTTTTAAGCAGACTTCCGATGTTGGATAGAACAAAAATATGGATTTTTTTATCCACTACCCACTTTATTTCTTTCATAAAACAGATCTGGGCCGTGGCTGAGCCCTGTGTGTTCTCTACTTCTGATTTCTCCCTTCCTGTCCTCCTTTATGATGGCTGTGACAGCGTTTGAACTTTCGACCGCTACCGCAGGGGCAGGGATCATTGCGTCCGGCATGTTCAAAAGCTTCTTCCAGGGCCAGGACTCGCATCACCTCTGCTGCCGGATAACCTCTACGTATCAACCCTGCCATAATCTGCATCGGAAAGTCAATGTGGTGAAAGAAAACTTTCCAGCCCTCACAGAGGTAGTTCAGTCCCTGTGCGCAGTCAGTGGTGGTCAGGAATCGATTTTTTGGGCATTCCCCTCTACAGGCGAAGAGCACGTCACATTCACGACACACCTGCGGCAGCAAATCACGTTTATTCTGCCCGAACCTGTACTGCCTTTCTGAGGATGCAAGCTCGAGAATCTCTTTTTCCATAATATTCCCGAGCAGATAGTCAGGCTCCACAAAATGGTCGCATGAGTAGAGATCCCCGTTGTGCTCCAGAGCAAGTCCCATTCCGCACGTTTCCTCAAAAACGCACATGCCTGAAGGCAACCCCAGCCATCTGCGTGCGGAAGCTTCAAAAGTCTGCACGAATACCTTCCCCACATCATTTTTCACCCACTCGTCGAAGATGCGGCTCAGGAAACTGCCAAACTGTTCAGGAAGTACTGAACGATTTGAAACCCTGTCTCCCTTCTGGCAAAGGGTATGTCCCTTTTCATCGATTCGCTCTACAACCGGAATAAACTGAATCCAGTCTGTCCTTGCTTCATCCCGCAGGAAGTGGTAGACTTCCAGCGGATAATCGGCATTGATCCGGTTGACTGTGGTCAGGATATTATATTCCACACCATGTTTTTGCAGGAGGCGCAGTCCCTTCATGACCCGGTCGAAGGTCCCCTCTCCCTTTTTGTCCACCCGGTAGGCATCATGCAGTTCACGCGGGCCGTCGATGCTGATCCCGATAAGAAAGTTGTTTTCCTTAAAGAACCGGCACCATTCGTCGTTAAGGAGTGTGCCGTTGGTTTGCATCGTGTTTTCGAACGTCATGTCCGGCTTTCTGTACTTTTCCTGCAGTTCGATTGCATGTCGATAAAAGTCAATGTCCATAAGCGTGGGTTCGCCCCCCTGCCAGGCAACGGTTACCTGCGGGCTGCGGTGAGCTTTGACAAGCTGCCGGATGTAACTCTCGAGCACTTCGTCTGACATGCGAAACTTGCTGCCTGGATAGAGCAGTTCCTTGTCCAGAAAAAAACAGTAGGAACAGGCCAGGTTGCAGATAGCCCCTGTGGGTTTTGCCAGCACATGAATTCTGGGTGGCAGATAGTTTTTTGTCATTTCCACTCCCTTTTATCAGGATTGGTGTCAATACATTCTTTAGATTTTTGTGACAAAGGCCCGAAAGGTATCAAATATTTTAGTTAAAATTCTTAATTCGCTTGCCTGCTTATCAATTTCAAAAAAGCAAAAGTGGTTTCCAGAGAGTAGACCCCCTGGTGAAACCTTATTTTATTGCATGGATTATTCTTCGGCAAAGGCTGCACGCAGCTTTTCCTCTTCGTCTTTAGACAGGTTGGAAGCAATGAGCTCAAACTTCATTCCTTTGGCGGCTTCCGCTACCCTATCCTGCACGGCATCGCTGGTCATCAAAAAGAGTGCTGACGTACCTGGAGTTACTTTGCTACGGACGGATCGGATGAAATCATCACTGATTCCAATATCTGCCATGGAACCGCTCAGTGCACCCAATGTGGCTCCAACAACCATGCCAAATATGGGAACAAAGAAGATAATACCAAGCAGCATGCCCCAAAAAGCGCCGCTCAGTGCTCCTACACCTGATAAATCAGACAATTGTTTGGTTTTGGGTTTCTTTTTATCCACAGGCCAGGTGACTATGGCTGCATCATGCAGATTGATCAGATTCTGCTTGCTCAGATCTTGAATCATATGAAGCGCCCTTTCAGCACCATCAGTAGTTTCAAACTTTAGAACTGTTAAAGTTGCCATTACTCAAATCTCCTCCTTCATTTACGAATTTGATTTGCCGTTATTTTTATGTCCTCGGATTTATGCGGAATTGCTATTCCAGTTATTTCCTGCTCACGAAGGCTACGACTTCGCCTCCGGGCAGACAGTATTTTTTTCATACGGTATCAGGCATTTTTCGGCATTTTAGAAGATACTGCGGGCTTTCGAAGATCTTCAAGAAAAGGGAAAGTTCAAAGTTACCCCACACTGGATAGTAGGGGACTTACCGTATTAGGAAACCGGAATGAAGCAGTTTCTGCCTGTCAGCATACCCCCGTCAGAGACCAGCTATTCAACCGCAGATTTTGCCGTCAACTATAGGATTTTGCACCCCCTTTCGGCCCGCATAGGATCAAATCAGTCAGGCAAGGACTTGCCGGTTGTCTACCCAATAATATCGGAAAACGACACGCAAGCTTTGCATTCGGCCAATTTTAATATTATTTCCCCTTTCATTCTTTGCAGAGCCTGTGATCCCAATTCGCAGGCCCGGATTAAGCAAGCCGATAGGATTCAGCAGGCTACTAATATACTGCGACTTTTATGTATATTATTTTATACGGATTTACATACTTTATCGAGTATTCCGATTAAGATTCCCTGGATGAATTAAAGCTTTACTACCTTTTTGAGATCGTTATCTTCATAATTTCAAAAAACATTCTTGCCTATCCTTCTTCACTTTACTCTTTACTTTCACTTGATTCCATCAGTTTAGCCATCCAGCGCGTATCTTCGGAACTTTCCAGGATCATCTTCACGACCATTGTAAGGGGTACGGCAACCAGTGCGCCTGCAGTCCCAAGCACATAAGACCAGTAAAATAAAGAAAGAAATACAATCGTCGGAGATAATTTAAGGCCTTTTCCCGCAAGAGATGGAAAAATAACATTTTCTACGAGCGCATTGACAATAGTGATGGCGGCAAGGACACCCAGTGCCCCTATAGGCCCGTATTTGAACAGGCCAAGTAACATAGGTGGAATAGCGGCAAGATAAAAACCCAGATAAGGGATATAACCGAACAGGAAGAACAGAAGGCCCCAGAGAATAGGAAAATCTATACCCCCAATAAAGAGAAGTATGGCAGTTCCAATGCCTCCAAACAAATTGGTCTCAGTCCTCAGGAGCATGTAATTTATGACGGTTCTGCTTAATTCGGTAAACCGCGGAAGATGGACTGGTTGCTCTTCAACTTCTTTTTGCACCTTTTCTGGCACACCTGCAGCATCCAGAAGTAAAAACGTTGTCGTGATAACAATGAGCACAATTGTTGATCCGGCATTTAAGGTTCCTGAAATAATATCCCCAGACACGCTGAAAGCAAATGTCGCAATATCTCGCAGGACTGATTCCACGGAAACTCCAGCTGCAGGCAAATATGTTGAAATACTGTTCAGAATACTCGTCAACTGATTTTCATAGCTTGGAATTCGCCCACTGAGCTGGAGTAAAGAGCTTGCAAACAGAATTGCGGTTCCAATAAATACAAAAATGAAAAAAAGGATCACCAGAAGAACACTAACCGTTCCCGGAACCCCTTTCCTCTGCAGCAAGTGAACCAGAGGGGCAAAGATTAAATAGGCAAAAAGAGCGAAAAAAACCGGCAACAGTATAGTTGAAATCGCCTTCATACCAAGTGTAAGAAAAACTGCAGCAGTGCTGTAAAGTAGAATTTTGGCTGGTATTGAACTAGTATTTGCATTTATGTTTACATCCCCCAATCGTGAACATACCCTGGGACACAAGTACTCCACCTGCACCCCGGATTGCCTGTTTCAGGCTCTTTGCCCAGAGGTGTTCGATAATAAGAATAGCAGCAGCAGTACCTTCAGGGATAGCTTCGAAACTCGGATTATCGAATACGATGACTAAGAGCTGCACCGGTTCAAAAATTATTTCATCCAATTTATTCCCCCATTAACAATTCTGCTCTGCTGTCCAGTTCTCGTTACACTGTTCCAGGGCGGCAGGTGTCATATGAATCATCCACGCGATCTCCCATATGCCCCCGGTATCTTTCTTCCCTTATCGAGAACTCTCCAGTCAAAAAAACAGTTGCAGCACTGTGGTCTAAATGATATATAAAATTTAAAATATATATGAATTATCATATATAATATTAAAATTAAGATTTGACAAAGAAGAAAACGCAATTTGACTGGTTTTTAACTGTCGTCGATGTGTTCCGCTGGTCCCATCAATCTGGCTATCCATTTTGTTTCCTCAAAACTCTCAAGTAAAATCTTCAAAATGATCGTAAGAGGTATGGAAAGCAGCACACCTCCGAGTCCAAATACGAAATTCCAGTAGATAAGAGCAAGAAACAAAAAAGCAGGAGACAATTGCAGGCCTTTTCCCATAAGTGACGGGAAAAGAACATTTTCTGCAAGCGCGTCGACAGCAAAGATAATGACAATGACTGCGAGAGCACCTAAAGGCCCATATTTAAAAAGCGCAAGCACTATGGGAGGAATAGAAGCTATAACCAGACCAATATAGGGGATATAACTTAACAGGAATATAAGGACCCCCCAGAGAATAGCAAAGTCAATGCCTCCGATAAAGAGAAGGAGAGCAATTACGAAGGCTGTGATAATGTTTATCTCCGCTCTTATAACAATGAATTTTACCAGCTTCCTGCTAAATTTACTCAGCCTCAATCTGAGTTCGGATTGATTTCCAATTTCCTGATTTATTTTCTCAGGAGCATTGGCGGCATCTATTAGCAAAAATGCTGCTGTGACTATAACGATTCCGGCTGTTGTCCCGGCGTTTACAATCCCATTAACGATGCTCACCATGAGAGAAATCGTGATCGTCACGATACCGCGAACAATTGATTGCACGGAAAAACCTTCGTATGAAGGAATATGTTTTGCAAAACTGTCCACGAACGCAGTTATAGTTTCCAACACAACTTATTACACATATTAATGCTTATATTCTTTTATGGTGGGGAAGGAACAAATTCCGATTGATCGAAATGTAACTCTCGCTGAGATCAACGTTTTAATCAAACACGAAAACAATTCAAGAGTGCTGAAAAGGCTCTATTTTGTCAAATTTAGGTATTTGGGAGACTCTGTTGAAGAAGCTGCTATTAAAGTTGGAGTGACTAAGAAAACAGGATATTACTGGCAGGATGATTGGAATAAAGGCGGCTACGCCGCCTTAATACCAAATTTTAGTGGGGGAAGAAAGTCCAAGCTGACAGATGAGCAAATAGAAGAATTAAGAGCCTTGTTGGAAAATAAGGATTATTGGACTACCAGAGAAGTTTTGGAGCTAATAAAGGAAAAATATGGTGTAGAGTATTCACAGAAACAAATCGGAGTTATACTGCATAATTTTAAAATGTATCACTCTAAACCATATACTCTTGACTACAGAAGGCCTGAAAACGCCGAAGAAATTTTAAAAAAAGTTAACCGAAGCAATTCCAGCATATATTGGTCCAGATGAGCAATATATCATAGGTTTTCTGGATGAATCTTCACCACAAACAAAGGCAAATACTCAACGGTTATGGTCATTCAAAAAACCTGTGATGATAAAAAATATGGATTATATAAAAGCAAATGCATTTGCATTTTATTCAATTAACGGTAGCAATCTCATCGATTTTATGGAAAGTTCAAAAGCAGAAAATGTATGTGAATTCCTGGAAAAAATTGTGAAACAGAATCCAGAGAAGAGAATAATTCTTGTTCTGGATAATTCAAGGTCACATCATGCTGATAAAACGATAAGAAAAGCAAGAAAATTAAAAATAATACTTGTGTTTCTTCCTCCTTATTCACCAGATCTAAACCCTGTAGAATTTGTATGGAAAACGATCGAGAGAGAAGTGTCGGTCAAATTTATTCAATCAAAAGAACATTTGAGAAATATTCATCAAAATGAATTTATGAAAGTGGAAAAGTCATTATCATTTGCAAAGAATCTGGATGGAAACATTCAGCCCACAAATAAAAAGTGTAATTTGCTGAGTCAGGAACTATAATTGAATTTGATAACTCGGGATCTGGCTTCCAAACTGGATTGCTGCTCTGACAACTACTACCCGAATCACGACTGAAAGCGAATAAAAGAATTACTATAAGGATGCTCAATGCACCTAGTGCATCGATTCCAAATTAATTGCATATTTTTTTCATATCGCAATTCCACCAGGAATCTTATCTTTTTCTTCAACTTTATATTTCCACATAAATATCACAGGTTCCTCATTAAGTAAATTTATGTATTGAGCAATCCTATCCTTCAATTCCTCTACAGATTCTACTCTTATTGCCCTTAAAAAGCTTCTAATCATTTTGCTGAAGAAACTTTCAATAATATTCAACCAGCTTCCATGTATTGGTGTGAATACGAACTTTAACTTTCCCTTTTTCAAGGTACTTAGATATTTTTTAGTTTCTTCTGATATGTGTATTATGTAGTTATCAAGAATCACGACTATTTTTGTATCCTGGTAATCTGAAATTATTTCTTTCAAAATCTCAATAAACTCACGACTTCTATTTTTTTCAAAAACTTTGTGATGAACTTTCCCAGTAATCAGATCAGTACAAGCAAATAATGAAAGAGTACCATGTCTAATATACTCATGATCCCTTGCCATCTTAGGATATTTTCCTTCTACTGGCATCAGATCTGGATACTTATTCCCAATAGCTTGAATACCTGTTTTTTCATCACATGAAAATATTGCTCTATCTAACGTTTTCTTTTTTTTAATTTTTTTTTTAGTTTTTTAACTTCTTTATATGTGCCCAAAACTTTCGTTGCCTTTTCATCAAAATCTGGGTCCACTTTGGCGGTGTAATACTTGATTTTATGTGGTTTTATGCTACTTGCGTTCAAGATTTTTGAAATCGTTCCCTGACTTATCTTTGATAATTCAGGATGTCCTTCCTTGACACAGTTTTTCTGCACATATTTAGTTAAGAGTCTCTGTGTCCATATTTCATGTGGATACCCAAAATCTTTTGGTTTCATACATGCAATCTTGATCATCCATGCACGAGATTCGTCTGTAATAGTTCTTGGTCTTCCACCGCCTTTTTTGTCCTTCAGGCTTTCTCTAACTCCAAAATCCAAAACTCTTTGTATTCGAGTTCTTACGGTATTGTAAGCAACGTTTAATTCCAGAGAGATTTCAGTATCGTTTATTCCCTGAACACTTAAAAGCACAATTTTAGCTCGTTCAACAAGGCTTGCTGATTGACTTCTGGAATTACTTAACTTAATCAAGTAATCTTCTTCTTCTCTAGTAAGTGATAACTTGGAACGGCGGCTTATACGACCCATAAATATTATTATAATTAAAGTATTATATTAATTTTTATTCAAAAAGTATGGAATCGATGCACTAGCACGAATCGAGGTAGAAAGCGCGTTCATTCCTATCGAGAAATATTGAACGCCATCTTTTATTTGCTACGTTGGGGTTGTGCATGGCGAATGTTACCCCACGAATTCCCACCGTGGAAAACTGTCTACCATTATTTCCGTCTTTGGAGACTTACTGGATTTTGGGAACTTATAAATGCTGCACTGAGAACTGAACTGAGAATTGCATATGGAAGAAAACCAGAACCGAGTGCTGCAATTTTAGATAGCCAGTCAGTTAAAACTACAGAAACGCCAGGAGTACGCGGCTATGATGCTGCCAAGAAAGTAAAAGGGAGAAAGCGCCACATTCTAGTGGATACAATAGGGCTACTGTTGATAGTTGTAGTTCATACAGCGAATATCCAGGATCGAGATAGGGCTAAACTTGTTCTGGAACAAATTAAGGGGACATTTTCTCGATTGCAGCTTATTTGGGCTGATGCTGCTTATTCCGGTCAACTGGTTGATTGGGTCAAAGTAGTTTGTGGTTGGATGTTGGAAATCGTAAAGCGCAGCGATGACATCAAAGGTTTTAAGGTACTTCCTCATAGATGGGTAGTAGAGCGTACATTTGGATGGCTGGGTCGATCGCGTTGCAAGATTTGGATGACAGAATCCAGTCAAGCATTCATATATGCTGCGATGATCCATATAATGATTAGAAGACTGGCTCGTATAAAAACATCAAGCGGATGATAAAGGAATATTAAGACACGCTCTTAGAGGGTGAAAATGCTCGACCTGAATGAGTTCCAGACAAGAAAACAGAAGATAGATATTTTTTAACTCCAATTTTAAAATTTTTATAACATTAGAACAGTAAAGTTATTTTAAATTTTTTAATTTTTTTTGAATACTATGAAAAATAATCTGAGTGTTTGAATACGAATTAACGAACATTCGGATTTAATTCCTAATCTTTTTATATAAGCGGATAGAATTGATTAAAGATTTTTAGTAATTTAAACATTTAGAGGGTGAAAATGCTCGACCTGAATGAGTTCCAAACAAGAAAACAGAAGATAGATATTTTACTTCAGGAGCAGGGATGGGATGTCGGTAACAGGTCAAAAGTTGTCCTTGAAGTTGATACAAAGCAGTCGGATTTTAAAAAACAGGACTATAAGCAAGTTAATGAAACCCGCAAGAACGATGCTGAAAGCAAATATGCGGATTATCTTCTGCTCGATGGTAACGGAGAGCCGATTGCGATTATCGAAGCAAAGCGCACCACAAAAGATCCGATTCTGGGGCAGAAACAGGCTGAAGAGTATGCTGACGATATAAAAGCCCAGACCGGAAAGGACGTTTTCATTTTTCTCTCCAACGGGTATGAGATCTGGCTCTGGGACCGGGAACGGTATGGAGTAAGGCAAGTTAAAGGTTTTTATTCTCTGAAAGATCTTGAGAGGCTGTTTTATCAGAGGGAAAACTCAAAACCTGAACCGGAAATCGACATTGACGGCAGTATTGTTGACCGGGCAAAAAGTATTGAAGTGGCTACAAGAGTTGTCGAGCATCTACACAAAGGGCACCGGAAGGCTCTTATTGTAATGGCAACAGGCACCGGAAAGACCCGGGTTGCCATGGCTATTATCGACCAGTTGATCAGGGAACGAAGAGTCCAGAGAGTCCTGTTTTTGACGGACCGAAAGGCGCTCCGAAAACAGGCGTATGACAAGGGTTTCATGAAGTTTTTCCAGGAAGAGGGAAAAGAGGTAATTCTTTCAGGAAACTATGACCCAAACAAAAGGCTTTACGCTTCTACAATCCAGACTTTTCAGGAAATTTATACCCAGAAGGACAGAAAAGGCAGGTACATTATTTCACCCGGCGCTTTTGACCTTATTTTTTCGGACGAATCCCACAGGTCCATTTATTCAAAGTGGAAAGGAATTTTTACCTACCTTGATGCAATCCAGATAGGGCTGACTGCAACGCCAGCAGATATGGTGGAAAGGGATACATTCCGCTTTTTCGAGTGTGAAGATGGGATTCCGACTGCACTTTATTCTTATGAGGATGCTGTTCGAGACGGCGTACTTTGCGATTTCAGGAAAAATATCTCAGGAGCAAGGACACATTTTCAGATTGAGGGCATCAAACCCGGAGACCTTACCGAAGGCGAGCGGGAAGAACTGCTGAAAAAAGGCATTGATCCTGACGAGATCAACTTCGAAGGCACGGAACTTGAGAAGAAGGTTGCAGTCAAAGGCACGTCAGAAGCCATTGTCCGGGAGTTTATGGATAACTGCCTGATGGACAAGACAGGAACCCTGCCTGCAAAGACGATCTTCTTTGCGATCTCAAAAATGCATGCAAAGAGGCTCTACGAGGCTTTCGAGAAGCTTTATCCCGAGTACAAGGGGCTGCTTGCGAGGATAATAGTATCCGAGAACCGCGAGCAGAGCAGCTTATTAAGGATTTCGAGACGAAGTCCTGTCCGAGAGTTGCCATTTCCGTGGACATGCTGGACACCGGCATCGATGTTCCAGAGGTCTGCAACCTGGTCTTTGCAAAGCCGGTATTCTCGAAGATCAAGTTCTGGCAGATGCTTGGCAGAGGCACGCGGGCAGACGGGGCCTGCGAGCACCGGGAATGGCTGCCGGACGGGAAAAAGGAGTACTTCAAGGTCTTTGATTTCTGGAACAATTTCGAGTACTGGAACATGAACCCGGACGGTGTGAAGGACGAGCCTACGGAAGCGATAACAAACCGCATCTTCATGGTCAGGCTCAAGCAGCTCGGAGAACTGATGCAGCGCAGAGACCCGGCATCGGTAAAAGCCGCCGAGCAGGTAAAAGCGAAGGTAATGGCCGATATCAAATCCCTTCCCCACGACTCCGTAAGCGTGCGAGAGCGCCTTCACGATGTGGAAAAGGCGCTTTCGCCACGGCTTTGGGACAACGTAGCGGTTGACCCGGTCGAGTTCCTGCAAAAGAAAATCACGCCCCTCATGAAGTTCAAGCCTGATGTGAACCTCAAGGAAGCGTCCTTCACCCTGCGCTGCGAAAAACTGGCTTACGCGCTTCTGGAAAATGACAAAGCAGAAGTCGACCGCCTGAAGACCTCAATTGCCGAGATGGTTGACCGCCTCCCCCGCACCCTTGATTCAGTCCGTGCAAAAGAAGCCCTGATGGACAACGTCCTTTCCCGCTCCTTCTGGGAAACCGTGAGTTTTGAAGACGTGCAGCTCCTCCTTTCCGACCTCGCCCCGCTCATGCCCTACATGGCAAAAGAGCCGCGGGAAACGATAGTAATCGATATGAGCGACATCATTGCCGAACGAAAAGAGTGGCAGATCTGGACGGAAAAGACCCCTCCTATGTGGAAGCCTACCGCCGCGAAGTCGAAGCCCGCATCAAAGAGCTTGCAGAAACCCACCCCGCGGTCCGGAAAATCAAAAATAACGAACCTCTTACCGAATACGACCTTGAACAGCTCGAAGAAACCCTCCTGAACGCAAACCTCACCCCTGAGAATTCCGGCAATTCCGGGCTCGACAAACTTTACCCCAGCCGGAAAGCCTCGCTTGTGGACTTCATCCGCCAGGTGCTGGGCCTTTACTCTTCACAATCCCCTGACGCCCTGATCAAAGATGCCTTCCAGACCTACATAATCGGAAACAATAAACACTATTCTTCAGACCAGCTCAACTTCATCCTCACTCTCCAGACCGTCTTCCTGAAAAAGAAACACATCGAATACTTCACCCTCTGGCAGCCTCCTTTCACCAACTTCGGCACAACCGCCCCCTTACCGATGTTCACTCAGGAAGAATTAAATTCCTTCATCGACATCTGCAAAGGCGTTGAAAAAGATATTTTTATGTGAAGGGTTGAAAAATGGAAAATAAACTACCTGAAGGATGGGAATGGAAGAAGCTGGGAGATTAACTGGAGACTACATAAATTGTAAGTGGTTCAAACTCCTCCGAATGGGCAGAAACTGGTAATCCAATAGTTAGAATCGAACAATTCCCTGGACAACGAGTCGCCAGAATTACCACTCGTTTTATTGCTCTTGACGGAAATATGCACCGACGAATACAGTTAATAAACAGCGCATACTTTAATTTCGTCGTCAAAACAACTTTGGGCGTAATCGTTGACAAGGAGTAGATGCATTACGAAATCAGCATTAACTTAACAGCAATTCCAGAAGAGCCAAAATTTGACAGGTGATATTTAAAGATCCCTTATTTTGCCGGCTTTGTCGTTAAATATTTACACTCTCCCAAGCTGAAGCAAAATTGGTCAGCTTCGACTACGGGTCAACAATGAAAGGACATAGTCACACTCTGACGTTAAGAACATTAAAGTACCTTTCCCCCACTCGAAATCCAGCAAAAAATCGTCTCCATCCTCGAAAAAGCCGAAGAAACGAAAAAACTTCGGGCACAAGCGGATGAGTTGACGCAGAAACTTCTTCAGAGTGTGTTTTTGGAGATGTTTGGAGATCCTGCTAAAACCCGAAAAATTGGGAAACTCTAAAGCTTAAAGACGTTGGAACTTTACAAAGGGAAAATCTAAACATTGACCTGGAAATGCACCCGTTTTGGTGGGGGGAAATACCCCCTATTTCAAACAGGTAATGTTGCAAATTCAGGAGGTTACATAACAGAATATAATCAGACTTATTCCGAGTTTGGGCTAAAGCAGAGAAAAATATGGCAAGATGGTACATTTTACTAACCGTAGGCGCCAATACCCCTAAAACTGGAAGTTGTAACCTTGGAGACTAATTTCCCTGCAGTGTTGTAGGGTTTACACCACATGAAAAAGTAAAGACCGAATGTCTACAACATTGGAGTCATGCTTACAGGAAGTGCTAGAAAATTCTGCCCCAAATCAGCTCAAAAAAATATTGACCATAAAATTTTGACCAATTGAAATATCCCTGTTGCACCTTTTGAACTTCAACACAAATTTGCCTGAATGGTACACTTAGTCGAAAAAAACAAAGAATCCCAGATGCAATCCACCCTCGAAATCAATAATCTCTTCGATGTCCTCATACAGAAAGCCTTCACAGGAGAACTGGTCTCATAAAAGTGAAATCTTAAGAAACTAAATCATAAACGACTGGCTCGAAATCCTAAATTCCATATTCTGACCCATACAACCGTATTAGCCATTTCGGGTCGTTTTTGTCACGCTCGACGCAGGAGAGCGGCCTTTCCCAAAAAGAAAAAAAAGACGAAGAGAAAAAAAAAGAGCCACAAAGCAGCTTACAAACTAAGATTGACAGAATAAAACCAGATAAGAAATGATTTAATGAATAAATTGGGATTTGAAAGGTTTAAAAACTCGTCATTCAGGCTTCAAGGTTCTTTTTAAGGGCTTTTTCGGAAGCCGGTCGCATGCGACCGGTGAGGGTGCGGGGTGCTGAAAACTTGAAATACCTGACAGCATCTGCGGGCTAAAACAAGCATGAAATCGGAACCTGGAAGAATTAGAATCCAAAACCAAAATTGAGTTAAAATAAGGAATTAATTTACTAGAAAAGCCTTTTAGAATCTTTTAAAGTGATCCATAAGGTCTGGTCCAATTTTATGTAATTTAGTTCTGTACTCAGTCAATTTACTACTTATTTAAGTTATTACTCATTTAAGTTACTTAGTCAAGTTATTACTTAGTCAAGTTACTACTTATTTAAGTTATTACCCATTTAAGTTACTTAGTCAAGTTATTACTTATTTAAGTCACATATCTTCTTTGTACGTCTTCTTCATACATCGGGACTGACCCTATGGACCAATTGTATATATGTAAGTAATAGTATAAAAAAGCAATGACTATAAACTTATTTTTTAGCAGTACCGCTACCTAAAATCCACAACAAAGCACAACATTTAAAATCCAATGCTCGAAACTAACGCCTCAAAACAAGTTGAAAAC
>CAVRJG010000027.1:0-4390 GCA_963721455.1 uncultured Methanosarcinaceae archaeon | reverse complement strand
TTGGTCGTGTACACGAGTTATTGATCAATTCCGAAAAAGCGAGTACATCTCCTGTATTTGAGGAAAATGTAGAGAGATTCTCGTGTTTACGATTTTCAATAACTCACACCCACGACCTGAAAGGGAAATAGGAATAAATAGAATTTTTCCTGTTGAAAAAAGGAATAAAGAATTGAATTCATATTTCATAAGGCTATAAAGTTCCAGTTTAACAATGGCGATTGTTATTTATTACTATCAGTAATTGTCGGACAGCCTGTTTAGGGTGGGGTGGCCGCACGGCAATTTGATCTAAAATCAATTTCCTTAAATAGCTTCGCTCAAAATGGCTTTAAATCGAGAATTGCTCTCACATAAGTAAGATTTCATCAGGAAAAGTTAATAAATTAGAAGAGGTTAATATCTGTTTTAAAATTGTTATTGTGTCGCGGGGCAATTCAGCGTGTGCCGGAGCAATTAATGGGCCTGTGCAAATAAGCTCCTGCACATATTATTTCCCATCAGCAAATTTCCTGTCCAGAGTTGAGTAAGAAGAGGTATCGGCGATGCGGCTTTTTACTTTCCATATACTTTCATTCAGAATGATAAACGGAGTGAGATAGAATGAAAGGACTTTTCAGCATTTTTAAAAAAGGCGAAATAGCCTTTACTGCGCTTGAATCTGCAATCATGCTGACCGCTTTTGTAATGGTAGCAGCAATATTCGCTTATGTGGTTCTTGGGGTCGAACTCGCCACTTCCGACCTTGCCAGGATAACAGTTAACGAGGAATTCGCCACTTCCGACACTGCCAGGACAACAGTTAACGAGGATGTAATGCAGATAACTTCTCCTATTGAACTTGCGGGCGGCGTGATAGCAAAAGCGAGTGACGGTAAGGTAAACAATATCATCCTTACCCTTCAACTTGCAACAGGCCGGCCACCAGTAGATATAGGTGCTGACAGCAGTCTGGGAAGGATGGTTGTATCCTACTCGGATAATGCTATTTATTTAGCAAGTACAAACTGGACCAGGAGTTTTGTCGGAGATCATGACGGGGATGGGCTGCTGGAACAGTATGAAAATCGTAGAAATTAACGTTACCGTGCCAGCCGGCTCAACATTACAGAGCACTGAAGTAAGTGACGTGGCTAACAGTGAGTTCAGGCTTGAAGTAAAACCGAAGATCGGTACAATCATGCCTGTGTCGAGAATTATTCCCCCGCAGATTAATACTGTCATGAACCTGGAGTAACCCTCAAGGCGTTAAGTGGGTATTTTTCCTTTCCCATTGAAGAACATCGAGGGGAAAGCATGGTTAGCATTGTAGATCTAAAAGAGGTAACAGAGTTCCTGGCTGGAATAAGGTCTCAATATTTAAACTGTATACAAAAAGAAAAACATAAGATGGTGACGGGAAAAAGCCCGGCACAGTGATATTAGAAGATTAATTCTTGAGATCTGGCTCTTACACTTTTCGATGGAGGTGAAAAAGCCCTTCTTTTGCCTTGTTAAGGTACTCGTTTGCTTCCTCAATTTTACTGGCAGCTTCAAGAATATCTTCAGAAGCTCGAGAAAACCATCTTTTTTGGCTTTCTGAGCCCATTCCCTAAAGCTCTGCAGATGGCTTTCGTTATGCTCGATCCAGTGTTCAATCAAATGCGCAAGATTTTCATGATTAAGTTCTTCAGTGATAGTTATTCCCTCCTCTTCAAATATATGAAATTCATTGTATAAATTCTCGCTGGATTTGAGTCAAAATTTCATACTGTTAAATAAAACCGGTAAAAAGAGAATAGATGGAACGAAATAAAACAGTTTAAAAACCTGATTTTTACCTATCAGGTTTCAAACTATCCTGCTCAAAATGGTTCCTATTAAACTATAGTTTCCAACACAACTTATTACACATATTAATGCTTATATTCTTTTATGGTGGGGAAGGAACAAATTCCGATTGATCGAAATGTAACTCTCGCTGAGATCAACGTTTTAATCAAACACGAAAACAATTCAAGAGTGCTGAAAAGGCTCTATTTTGTCAAATTTAGGTATTTGGGAGACTCTGTTGAAGAAGCTGCTATTAAAGTTGGAGTGACTAAGAAAACAGGATATTACTGGCAGGATGATTGGAATAAAGGCGGCTACGCCGCCTTAATACCAAATTTTAGTGGGGGAAGAAAGTCCAAGCTGACAGATGAGCAAATAGAAGAATTAAGAGCCTTGTTGGAAAATAAGGATTATTGGACTACCAGAGAAGTTTTGGAGCTAATAAAGGAAAAATATGGTGTAGAGTATTCACAGAAACAAATCGGAGTTATACTGCATAATTTTAAAATGTATCACTCTAAACCATATACTCTTGACTACAGAAGGCCTGAAAACGCCGAAGAAATTTTAAAAAAAGTTAACCGAAGCAATTCCAGCATATATTGGTCCAGATGAGCAATATATCATAGGTTTTCTGGATGAATCTTCACCACAAACAAAGGCAAATACTCAACGGTTATGGTCATTCAAAAAACCTGTGATGATAAAAAATATGGATTATATAAAAGCAAATGCATTTGCATTTTATTCAATTAACGGTAGCAATCTCATCGATTTTATGGAAAGTTCAAAAGCAGAAAATGTATGTGAATTCCTGGAAAAAATTGTGAAACAGAATCCAGAGAAGAGAATAATTCTTGTTCTGGATAATTCAAGGTCACATCATGCTGATAAAACGATAAGAAAAGCAAGAAAATTAAAAATAATACTTGTGTTTCTTCCTCCTTATTCACCAGATCTAAACCCTGTAGAATTTGTATGGAAAACGATCAAGAGAGAAGTGTCGGTCAAATTTATTCAATCAAAAGAACATTTGAGAAATATTATCAAAAATGAATTTATGAAAGTGGAAAAGTCATTATCATTTGCAAAGAATTGGATGGAAACATTCAGCCCACAAATAAAAAGTGTAATTTGCTGAGTCAGGAACTATAATTCGGCCTAACTGCTTAGATTCAAACTGACCTTGGATCAGTAATCTCGCCTGTTAGTGCCGAGGCTGCTGCGGTTGCAGGGGATGCAAGATAAATAAAACCGTCTTTTCCCATCCTGCCTTTGAAATTCCTGTTTGCAGTTGAGATGCAGACTTCTCCTTCCCCGAGCACTCCCTGATGGGCGCCAAGACAGGGTCCGCAACCAGGGGTTACAAGAGTCACGCCTGCCTTCAGCAGAGTTTCCATTGTCCCGTTTTCAATTGCTGCAAGGAGAGTCGTGCGGGATGCAGGAATTACGATAGTCCTGACTGCAACCTTCTTTCCTTTCAAAACCGCTGCTGCGACCTCAAGGTCTTCAAGCCTCCCATTAGTGCATGTCCCGATAAAAACCTGGTCGATATGGGTGCCTTCAACTTCTCCCACAGGCTTTACATTGTCCACCTGATGCGGGCAGGCTACCTGAGGCTCGATATCGTCAGCATAGTAGGTTAATTCTTTTACGTACATAGCATCCCGGATCGGCATAAACCGGCTCATAAGGAGCAGCCGCTCTTTTATTCAGGAAATCGAAGGTCTTTTCGTCCGGCGGAACAATCCCTGTTTTTGCTCCCATTTCGATTGCCATATTGCAGAGAGTCATCCTACCGGCGACAGACAGTTCGCTAATAGCCTGCCCGTAAAATTCGACGGCTTTATAAGTGGCACCGTCAATTCCGGTCTTTCCGATCAGGTAAAGGGTCAGATCTTTTGCATAAACCCCTTCTCCAAGCCTTCCTTCAACAGTAAACCTGAAGCTTTCCGGCACCTTGAACCAGAGCTTGCCTGTGGCGAAAATCTCAGCCATGTCAGTAGCTCCCACCCCTGTTGCAAAAGCCCCGAAAGCCCCATAAGTACACGAATCAGAATCAGCTCCCACAACCAGTTTTCCAGGCAGGGCAAACCCGTTTTCCGGAAGCACCTGATGGCAGATTCCTTCTCCCAATTCATAAAAGTTCGGAATGCCCTGCTCCTTTACCCACTCCCTGATTTCCTTTTGCAGGGTAGCTGAGGTCTCATTATTTGCAGGCGCAATATGGTCGAAGGGAATTATGATCCTTGACGGGTCCCAGACCTTTTCTATCCCCATTTCCTTAAAAGCATTTACTGCAAGTATCGACGTGCCGTCATGCGCCATTGCATAATCGACATCTGCCATGACAAAATCGTTTGCTTTTGCCTCTGTTCCCGCTGCCCGAGATAAAATCTTTTCGCTAATTGTTCCCAAAAGTAAGTCTCCTGTCTGATAATCAAGAATAATGAAGTATGAGAAAGAAATTCAGATTCCTGAACTCACTATAACGAGATATATACTTAATGGATTTTTGAGTTAAAGATTTAATTAAAAGAAATATTTTAAAGTAACTATACAGGGTATTCTCGCAGCG
>CAVRJG010000026.1:0-20980 GCA_963721455.1 uncultured Methanosarcinaceae archaeon | reverse complement strand
ATTGCATCGACGCATTACAGTTTGGTAAAATAATAAATGTCAAAAATCAATAAACACACGATATAAATTTGAATTTTAGGAAGAAAACAGAAGCATGAAGCCTATTTATACATTACAAAATGTATGCTTCTGTCAAACTAGGGATGAAAATGATTAACTTTCCTAATCGTGAAGGTTTTCACCTGATTTTGTAACAAAGTCAGATTTTTTGCACCAGAACCATTTCGTTTAAGGTACAGGCTATGGATGAGATTACATCAGGCGCGACAGAAAATAGATCTCAAAATAACGAAGGAAAGCTTTGCATTCGATGTGCTGACACTTGCAGGCGGGACAACCTTTGCTCAAATCCTTACAATTCTATCTGCTCCTGTGTTGACCCGCCTGTACGGGCCTGAAGATTTTGGAGTGTGGGCTCTGTACATTTCTATCACCAGCATTATCAGTGTCATTGCCTGCATGAGGTACGAATACTCCATAATGCTGCCTGAATCGGATGAAGAGGCTGTAAACCTGTTAGGGCTGAGTTTTTCTGGCAGTGCTGTTTGTTAAGTGGTTTAACCTTTCCAATAGTGATTCTGAAAGAACCCATAGTTAATATTATGAATTCTCAGCAGATAGGAGACTATCTTGGCTCGTGCCTCCATTTATTTTTGTAAATCGGTTATTTCTTGCACTGAATAACTGGAATTCAAGAACAAAACTTTTCAAAAGGCTTTCCCTTTCAAGAGTCTTCAGTTCGGTCTCGGTTACTGCAACGCAGATCGGTTTCGGGCTTGCAGAAAAAGTCGGTGCAGGCGGATTAGTAGCTGGAAGTCTTGCCGGACAGTCTATTGCAACATTTGTGCTTGGAGGGCAGATCTGGAAAGATGATAGGAAGCTGATTATGGAAAACCTGCACTGGAAGAAAATATATGAGGGGTTTAAGAAGTACCGCAAGTTTTCGCTTATAGATACCTGGTCTGCCCTTATGAACTCAGTCTCCTGGCAGCTTCCTGCCTTTCTTCTTGCGGCTTTCTTCACACCTGCAGTAGTAGGTTTTTACTCCCTTGGCTTTCGCCTTTTAAGCTTCCAATGAGTTTCATTGGTAGATCAATCTCACAGGTATTCTTTCAGAGAGCATCAAGAGCCTTATCCGAAGGTACCCTCCCTTCCCTTGTTGAAAACGTTTTCAAAACACTTGTGATCATAGGCATGTTTCCGATACTGATCTTGACAATTGTAGGCAGTGACGTCTTTAATTATTTTCGGAAAAGCCTGGGCAGAAGCAGGTGTTTACGCCCAGATCCTGAGTCTGTGGGCTTTTGTATGGTTTATCTCGTCCCCATTAACCACGATATACGTAGTAGTCGAAAAGCCCCATTTCGGCTTTCACTACAATTTTTTCAACCTGGCCACCCGGCTTCTTTCACTTGTTATCGGCGGCCTGCTTGGAAGCGCACGTCTGGCATTGATCCTTTTCTCGATATCAGGAATTCTGGTATACGGTTACCTGTGCCTGAAGATGATGTCCTATTCCGGAGTAAAAGCTTCAACAGCCCTGAAAATAGTATTCTCCAATTTTATCCTCTTCGTCCCTGCAGGAATTGTCCTTGTTGCCCTCAAAACTGCAGAAATAAACCAGACTCTTCTTGTTATCTTTTCAGGCGTGATTATCGGCATTTATTACCTGTATATTTTAAAAACCGATGTACAACTAAAAAAGATAATGAGCGAATTCCGAGCCTGATGAATTGATTCAAAAAATTAGTTCTTGAAAGAGCCTATTTTCCAACAAGAAGGGGAAATTACGGTAAACTAAAAATCATTCAACAGTTGATAAACAATCTTCTTGATGCCATGAACTTTTCGGAACCTTGCCAAGAGCATCAAAAATGCAGTAAACCGCTTTTTCGGGTTCTGGTGCAAGAATAATATTTCCACAATTTGATACTATGATTACCTTTGTGTATTATTGGCAGTGTACCAAAAGTTATGTAAAATCATAAATCTTAAGAAGTTGGTAGTTTGGAAATCCAATATTGAGAGAACAGAAGTATACTCAGTACACAAAAAATTTACTTTGAATTTATAGCAAATTTTCGAAACTACCTGAAATTCCATTGCAAAAATGAAAATTTCGAGATTTTTGCCTATGTGTCTCTATATCAAATTGTTCCACAGTATATAGGAATATAATTGTTTACTCCGACTACCGCCCCTATCAAATGCAAAAAAATAGTGAAAAACGCATAGGTACTTTTCGGACATGTCTACCCATAGCGATTTATATGCATTCAAACATGGTAAATTTTTCATACTGTTTATATTGAATATCCGGTTTACTTTTCTCATTTATTTCTCGCCTGTGGTCACCAATAGTAATTCTCGATTCTTTTAATTTTCGGTAATATGCCGTCTACATTCTCCCGAACAGAACTTTGCTCTTGAACTGTCGGCGGTAAAAGTGGTATTGCAGTTCTCACAAACCTTTTCTGCCGGCCCATGCGTCGGCTTCTCCACGTTCATAGGTTTTATGGGTTGCTCCGTTTCTTCCTGAATAACAGAATCTAAAGTGGTTATCTCCTTTTCGGCATGGAGAACAGACTCTTTTGCCTTTACCGTCGGAGCAGGTTCTGCTTTCTGGATAGGGGTACTCTCAGGCAGGAGCTTAAGATTTAATGCGCTGTTCACCTGAATTAAAGATTGAAGTGAATAGGCCTGCTTCTCAAGTTGAGAATCCTTAATCTCAATCTGTCTTTTCAAAAACTCAATTTGCCTCTCCCATATCACCAATACGTGCCATTAAGTCACCGGTGCCATTCGTGCCGTTGTCGGTGTCATTTGGTGTCAGCCTATCTTCTTTCATCGACACCAGTAGCTCAAGGCCTTCTAGTATTGCCGGTGCCAAGTTGGTGTAATACCGGTGTACTTTGGTGTCAAGCTCTTTGCTGATTCGAGCAGTAACTCTAATCTTGTCTCCTTCCGGTGCCATATTGGTGATAGGTTGACACCAATATTAAACATTTTCTGTTTTACTCGATTGTTACGCAAAATGGTCTAGAAAAAATCGACTTCATGAGAGGCTATAGGATCAAAAACTCAAGGAGCCCAAGGTGATTATACCTTTCATTCACAGAATAACCTTTTCTACCAACAGTGTAAATTATAACAATGTGTCGACCAAACAGAACTTGAAATAAAAGAGAATTTCATTCAAACATACCTCATAATAAGCGGGTTATTATTAACAGGCACACCAAACACCGGCTACACATGAGGAGACATAGGATTCACAGTTTTTAGTAGGCATATTACTCTACTATATAGTCCCAAAAATAACAAAAGACAAATCAACAGCATACTTCGAAGCATGCACATTCGTCATAATAGCTGCAACAGGCTTAGCTTCACAAATAGCAAGTGGTTCCGTTGCAAAAAATCTGGCTATTTTACAAAATCAGTGAAAAACATCACAAATGGGATATTTATATGCCATAAACATGTCAATAATGGTACAAAAAGCAATAGTTATAGCCTAAAAAGGCGGTAAAATTATTTTTGCAACGGAACCCAGAATTTTAAGTTCCAAATGTTGAGCCTTGAGAATAGTATCTTTTTATTCTCAGGCTTATTTTGAATTTTTAATAGTTAGTTGACCCCGCTTATGGATTATATGTTTATGTTCTTTACTCACCATGATTTCCTGATAATCAAATTATATTAATTACAGAGACAGTGTTGCTATCTGAATTCGTTACATAGACCTTCGTTCCCGAAGGGTTGACTGCAATTCCGTAAGGATGGAGACCTACTCCCACTGCAGTTGTAACAGTGTTTGTTGCGGTGTCAATTATAGAAACAGTGTTGCTACCGTAATTTGCTACATATACGTTTGTTCCCGAAGGATTGACTGCAACCCCAATGGGATAGTATCCTACTTTCACTCTGGCTGTGATAGTATTACTAACTGTATCAATTATCGATACATTATCGCTGCCATAGTTCGTTACATATGCCTTTTTCCCATCAGGGCTTATTGCAACTCCATAAGGATTGTTTAATCCTTTTACCGCAGTTGTAACCGTGTTGTTTACTGTGTCAAATACTGAGATACTGTTGCTCCAATAGTTTACCACATATATCCTTTTTCCGTCAGGGCTTGCCGCAACTCCATATGGACTATTTTCTACAGGTATTCTGGCTATAACAGCATTAGTTGCTGTGTCAATTACAGAAGTACTGCTGCTTCCCCAATTAGTCACATATGCCTTTTTTCCATCAGGGCTTACTGCAACTGTATAAGGACTGGTTTCTACATTTACCGCAGCTGTAACATTTTTTGTTGATGTGTCGATTACGGATACATTATTGCTGCCCCCGTTTGCCACATATACCCTGGTTCCATTTGGATTGACTGCAATTCCGTCAGGATCAATTCCTGTATTTACAGTGGCTGTAACATTGTTTGTGGCAGTATCAATCACAGAGACAGTGTTGTCGTTGGAATTTGTCACATATACCTTTGTTCCGTTTGAGTTTACTGCAACTCCATAAGGATGATCTCCTACAGACACAGTAGCTGTAACTATATTATTTAATTCTCTCAAATCAGGGACATTGGTTTTATTTATACCCATATGTGCAGGTGGTGCAGTAGGTGAAACACTTTGTGCGTTAGATGCCAATGTCACAGATGAAATGAGATTTAAGATCAGAACAGTGATTACTAAAGTTAAAACCATAGAGAGTAACATTTTTTTATTTTTCACTTATTTTCCCCCTTACTCCTTATTTACACTTTAAATGTAACGTAATGGATCAGTTGCTAAAAACGGTTCCGTTGCAAAAATAATTTTACCGCCTTTTTAGGGGTAATGCCAGCGAAGCTGTCACCAGACGCAAAGTAATTAGCTTATACTGAGAATTCTTCATGCTACCCGTCTTTTCATAGTGTTTATTCTTTCGACTGACAAATGTAAGAATCCTTTTTTTCTTTTTCCTATAGCATTTTCTCAAAATTTTAAAATTAAATTGATACTGATAACTTCTAAATGTTGATGATATTTAATCCTCTAGATATTGATTTAAAAATTTCTCCTTTGAATAAGTGATCTACTTTGCGGGATATATTGTGCTTTAAATATATCTAAATTTTAGATTAGAGAATTACATGCTCTAATCAAACATTTTCACCCACCCCCAATCATACTCTCATGGCAACTTTTTTGAAATTATTAGAGTTACTTTCTTCCGTTTGGAGAGTAACAATTCTGCCATGAAGGTATGGCAACTTTTTTGAAATTATTAGAGTTACTTTCTTCCGTTTGGAGAGTAACAATTCTGCCATGAAGGTATAATTAAAAATAAAGGTGCGATTATATAAAAAGCAAAGAATAATAGTTTCTTAATATAAATGAGTTTTATAAAATTGAATAAACCTTCTACCAATAAAACAAATATTTTTTACAACTCATAATCCGGTTCCGTTGCAAAAAATCAGAGCATTTTACAAAATCGTTGAAAACCTTCACAATAAGGCAATTTGAGTGATCAAATTGGGGTTAAAATAACATTTAAAGGAAATAATAATAGCCTCAAAGTACAGAAAAATTATTTTTGCAACGGAACCTGTTTCCCCTATTGCGTGGCAGCATATAAATCTTTATGGACGTTACGAATTCAATAAGCGCTCAGTGTTTATTAACATGAATGAAATCGTCCAAGAATTGGCTCAGCTGCAGATGTAGCTAGAATTAGCCCTATCTATAAATAAATAGTTATGTTAGTCTAAAAAGCGCTAATAGCCTGTTTTGGCGGGACATGCAAAAATACACATTATCTATTCTTTAAATCATTATCCCGTCTGGAAAATGTCAAATCGGTTTTGAAGTCGGCGAAATGAACAATGACGTCTGAAGACGGCATTGCAATATCTGCATTTATCAGGGCTTTATATATTGCCGTGTTGAGCTGATCCTCTGAAATCCTGGTTTCCACGAAGTTTTCTATCCAGCATCGGACTTTGAACTTAACTCCTGATTCCGTAAATTCGAGCAAAAGCACCTGTATCGGTTTGTCATGCATTATCCAGTCTTCATGCGCCAGAGACTCAAGAATCAGATTTCGTACATATTCGATATCAGGGCCATAAGATATGAAAACATCAGTCTCGACACGGAACATTTTGTCAGGTATGGAATAATTTGTGACCATACCCATGCCAATAACCGAGTTAGGGATTACAACCAGGCGGTTATCTCTGGTAAGAATGCGAGTTGACCTCCATCCAATCTCAAGCACATCTCCCCACGTGTCGATTTTTTCTATTAGAATACGGTCCCCGATCCGGAAAGGGCGGTCAATGAGAAGCACAATTCCGGTAATGATATCAGCAAGCGTTGTCTGGGCTGCGAGTCCCACGATTATTCCACTGATGCCAAGAGCAGTAAGTGATGCGGTAAGTGCAGTTCCTGTGATTCCGAAATGTTTCAAAAATGTAATTATGGCTAGAAAACCGAAAACCAGTAGAAATATGTATTGTATGGAGCGAACAACTCGCTGGTCGATTGCTTCCCGATCTCTCAAGGGTATCCGGGATAGGTACCAGTTTGAAACTATGGATATCAGGCGAATAGTAATATAGACTCCTATACTCCAGTAGAGAAGAAAGAAGAGATCATCTGCGGATCCTGCATAGAGACCGGTAGACTTACCGAACAACCTTACTAAGGCATGTAAACCCCACAGAACGATGAAAAATAGCAGGAGATTTTCTAGAAGGCGGAGGATTCTGTCGTCAGCTGTTGTTTTTGTCTTTTTGATTTTCGGCCAGAGCAAGCGCTTCAGAATTAATCGGCTTATTATTATAGCTCCTATTGTCAATACTAGAATAACTGCCAACCTCAAGAGGATTCCGCCGAGTGGCAGCACCTGTTCGATCTCAACCACTCATGTCCCTCCCAATTCCAAATTTGTAATGCAAGAGAATAGTCAGGTGTATTCCTCTTACCCGTCTTTTATAAGTCCAAATCCCCTATCCTGCTGCCTAATTCCCCTGAATTCAGGCTGATCAAAATGAAAAAATAATTTAACTTTCAATTTGGCACATCCTTTGCAGTTTAAGGATAAAAAATAAAAACTTTATCTTTTCCATGTTTTAATTATATATTTGGGAAATTTGGAAAGTCTTTGAATAGGCATGAACAATTTACTTTTTAAAAATTCCAGTATTTTGATATAAATTTCAACTTGCGTTTTCATTTTTTTCTCTTTGCTTGCCAGGGTATCAACTAAGTGCCCACAACGAAATAACCTATGCAACATACAATTATGTTCGAACTGAATCGTTGAGCTTGTTTGCGAAAATACATTAGTCAGTATAAAAACGTGCCTAAGTTATTTCGCTAAGGGTACTAAGTCTAATGTTGTTAAATTGAGGTATAATGTTCTGAATTGTCTGGCTTAGATTCACGTCTTTTCCATCTCAATCTGGAGCCAGTCTCGGTGTCTGACCGTCCGTAATAGCGGAATCCCAGAAGTAGCCTTTCAGGGTGCCACTGCTGCCTTAAATCCCGATTTCTCCTCCGCGGCTCTAACCGCTTCTGCCAGTTCTTCTCCAACTACAGCGAGCAACTCGGGTGTGAGCATACCCTGGGAGACCAGCACTCCTCCTGCATCGCGGATCGCCCGTTTCAGGCTCTTTGCCCAGATGTGCTCGATAATAATTATGGCAGCAGCGGTGTTTTCAGGAATAGCCTCGGCAATCTCCAGAATATCTTCTTCAGTGATTCCATAGTCTTCCTGGGCTGCTGCTAGGGTTCCTTCTTCAATACCTTTCCTAGCTCCCTCTTCGCCTCCGGCTCCATACCCGATGAGTCCTCCTACAACAGCACCGAAACGCATTCTCTCCTCTTCGTCCAACTGAGTAGCTTCCAGAGACTTGAGATTCCCCTTATTGTCTTTCCATACGAACAGCAGGTCAATGAGCCTGATAATTCCTTTATCCATGACTGATCCAAGTTCGCGGCGGATCTGGCCGTGAAATTCTGGATTTTCGAATCCGATTACTAAGAGCTGCATTGGTCCGTACATTACTTCATCCATTTATTTATTCCCCCTCTTCAAAATTTTGCTTTCGTTGTTTCATTTCCGTTTAACTGTTCTTCATAGGTGGCTAATGGTCGTATGAATGATGTATAGAATTTCCGTATACTTCCGGTAGCCTTTCCCACACCTATACTCTGCAATCAAAAAACAGTCACAGCAGTATTAGCACAAAAGATGTATAAAATTCAGAATATATATAAGTAGGCATGTATAAAAATTAAAATTAAGATTAAGCCTGCAAAAAAACAAAAATACGAATTAATCAGCTCTTTACCAGACATGTAACTCCAGAGTGCCTTCTCATATCCCATGGTGTCTTCTAATCCCTCAAAATGCCTCCTCATCTTTCAGGGTTTTCAAATTCCTTCTTCCTGCCTGCCGCTTTCTTCACCTTCTCTCCATTTCCCACCTGACCCATCAATATGGCCATCCATTTCGTTTCCTCAAAACTCTCCAGGATAATCTTCAAAATCATGGCAAAGAACGTGGCAAGCAGCGTTCCTGCGGCTCCGAGTACATAATTCCAGTGAAACAGGGACAGAAATACAATGGCTGGAGATAGTTTCAGGCCCTTTCCTGCGAGTGAAGGGAAGATGACGTTTTCTGTGAGCGCATTTCGAGATAGCGATGATCACAGCCAGAGTGCCTATAATCCCATACTGGAGCAGTCCGAAGAACGCAGGTGGAACAGTAGTTAAAGCCAGGCCCATGTCTGGAATATAAACGAGAAAAAATGCCATGAAGCCCCAGAAAACGTCATCTTCCGTTCTAATAACGATAAACCCCACCAGACCCTTGCCAAATTTACTAAGCCGTGATTCGAGTACGGACTGTATTCAGCTTTTTGTTCTACCCCCTTCCTGAGATCCGGCACGCTAAGCAGCAAAAATGCAGCTGTGATTACGATGATTCCCAACCGTTGTCCTGGCATTTATAAGTCCGTTAAGGACGCTTACCGCAATGCTGATTGCAAGTGATGAGATTCCAAGAAGAACGAACTGCAGGGATAATTCTTTAGTAGATGGAAGATATGGTGAAAGTTTGTCCAGAATCTCTGTTAACTGATTTTGATAGTTCGAAAGCTGGCTTCCAATCTGGACTGCAGCTCCTAAGACCTGCTCGGCGGTCGACATTAGATTTTGAGAATTTTTAATGATGGTGTTTTCAAACATTATGTAAACACATAGTGGATTTGAAATTGGTTAACATCTGCCCCAAATCACACGGCGTATATAAGCAATGGACCATTTTTGCAATAATGTTCAGTATCAGGGAGAATGTGTTTTCCAGCAAAAACGCTATCAGTAAAAATATTACTAAAAAAACAAGTTACCTGCCGAAAGCAAGTAAGACCACTACTCTGAGAACCGAGATAATTAGAGCGAGTAAAAAACCACTACGAGAACGCTCAGTCCCCCAGGAACCCTTTTTCGCTTGAACCAGGGGCAAAAGGACTAAAGATCAGTGCGGCGAATACAGAGAAAAAGACGATTGTTAGTATCGGAGCTATCTCCCTCATTCCGATTGTCAGGATGACAGCAAAAGTACTGTATGAGCTGATCCCAAAACCCAAAATAACAGCTATGAATTATAAAATTCTTAATAATCAATCGAGTTTCCGATCATGAAAAATGGTTCTTAATTTTTTATTGATCTAAAAGTAAACCTGGTTTTGGGATGAGCTCTATAATAGAATCCTGGATTGTACTTAACCGCTATTTATTTCCATATCTTACATCTCCCCCATGTCGGTTTACAACAGGCCGACCCTTTTCCATTATAACCCGGAGATTCGGATTTAACTGATTCACGCCTCCAGATAAGTAATAGTATCCAGTATCGATTTGTTTGTACTTATTTCAGAGCTAGCCGACAAATTTTTGGCAGCGACGCCTCCGAGGCCTGCAGGAAGTCATTCTACTTTCTCCTTCTCAGGCGCATCAGAGGATAGCCCCGCTACTAACCTTATATACCACTCACTTCCCGGGCCTGCTGTGGCACCATGGATAAAGATACTGAGAAAGACTGTAGTGATCACTGCAAGACTTACAGTTTTGATTCCTCCAATTCCCTTCATCTCTTCCATGGCAATCAATAGCAGGACAACCGACGCAAGCCCTCTCGGGCCAAACCAGCCAAGGAAAAGCACAGTTTCAGTGCGCAGCTTCACACCTATAAGGGAGACTGCCACAGGTATCATACGGATAACCGTGAGGCTTAGTACCGCATATATGAATATGGGCCAGCTAATTGTGAAAACTTTTGCAGCTACTGTAATTCCGAATATGAAAAAAACTGCAAGACTCAGTATACTCCCTTCAGCTTCCGTGAGGATAATCTCTTCTTCTGTGAGTTTTACGTTGTTTGCAACCCGGGTAAAGAGTCCTCCTGTAAAAGCTGCAATGAATCCACTGCCTCCCACTGAGTCTGCCACAAGCCAGGCGGTAACAGCTAGGGACATAAACCCGACTTTGTGATAAAGCCCCGACATCCATCCAGCCCGGACAGACCTGCTTGAAATCCACCCTCCTGCAAGCCCTATAGCTGCACCCACAAGTATCCCTAACCCTATCTGTTCAAGGGCTAAAGAAATAAGGATACCAATCGGCCGTTCAAGTATCTCTCCGCTTGCCAGCATCAGGAAAAAGAGAAAGACCGGAATAGAACCACCGTCATTGAGCCCGCTCTCTACGTTGAGTCCTTCCCTGATTCTGGCAGGCAATTTTGTATTGTTCACTATCGCCTGACCAAGCCCTGCATCGGTAGGGGAAAGCATGGCCCCTATCAAGCCCGCTTCTGCAAGTGTTACATCCTTTAAAATGAAAGCAGCAACAATAGCCCCAAAGGCAATTGTAAGCGGTAGGCCAAGAAAGAGAAGACGACTTGGAAGTTTCTCTTCACGCAAAAGTGCCCGCAGATCAATCTTTGAGGCATCCGAGAATAAAGTCAGGACAAGTGCCAGTTCAGCTACCAAGAGAACGAGACTGCTACTTGAGGAGATTTTCACAAGGTCGAGCCCCTCAGGGCTAAGAAGCATTCCTGCTGCCACGAAAATCATAGGAGCTGTGATTACAGTGCCTGAGATCCTTCGGGAGACAAGGCTAAAGACAAAGAGAAGCACTGCAAAGGCTATTACAAACGCCGCAATTTCTGATGTCATGGAAACTCCTTCTGCTTTCTTGTGCCGACTGTCGCCTCTGCTTCATCAGCTTGTTTTGAGTAATCAGCTATTTTTTGCCATCGGCTGCTTTTTACATTATCAGCTGTTTTTAATCTTCCCTTAACCTTACCGGTTCCTTGAAAGTTTTTCCCTGCCCCAAGACAGTTTCTGCTGGCTTTTCAGGCACGTTTGCCCAGCTCTCCCCCTATAAACATCAGCAGAATAAGACCTGCTATTCCCACTACCATGATCATGACCATCACGTCCGGGTTTGTGAAATTAAGCGCGGAAATTGCTAGGGCTGCCGAAAGGTTGCGCTGGGCGGTCCCGAGGGCAAGCACTCTCCTGATAGATCCTGTGGACCCCCCTAAGAAGTAGCCGATCAGAAACGAAATAAGCAGAAAGACTACTGCCGCCATAATCGCGGTGGTCCCGATAACGTTGACGAGGTCAGAGGAGTAGACCACAAAGAAAGCCACGAAAAGAACAAGGAGGGAAAGATTGGTAGCCTGGGTCATCAGAGGCCGGAGCCCATTAGCCACTTCCTCGTACCTGGCCCGGATGAACAGGGCAATTGCAAGTGGAAAGAGCATCAGTAGAATGAGGGACTTTGCTATGTCCCAGGGGTTTATTGTAACCCCTGAGAGCAATAGCGGAAGGACTATCGGCACGTAAACAATCGTCACTACCATCAGGAGCACCATCAATCCTACGGAAAACCCAGTGTCCCCTTTCGCTACCTGTGCAAGCTTCGGCAGGAAAGGGGCTCCTGCGGAAGTACCAAGAAGAAATAGCCCGATTGAAAGCCCTTCTGAAAGCGGAAAGATCAACAGTACTCCGAGAGTTAGCAGTGGGACCAAGATAAAATTGGCTGTCAGTGAGAGAATTACCAGTTTCCATTGTGCAGCGGGGAGAGTATCTGCGGCACTGTAAGGGAGAAGCCCATGCCAAGCATGCTAGTGAGTACAAAGACCAATGTAGCAAGGACACCTATGGTTTTAAGGAAGTTCGGAAAGGGAACAGTCTCAACCATTAAGTTCTTCTCCCTGCTTCCTATCAATCGTGTGCCATCTGATCCATTGCTGCCGTAATTGCCAGGATTAGAGCAGCATCCTGTCCGGGTTCAATTTCCACTCCATAGGTATCCCTTATCCGAAACCACTTTTTTGAGACTTCTGCAACTTTTTCCCTTCCTGCTTCAATCTTATACTCGTGGTCCAGGATATTACCCTGGATATCCATTTCAGGCCCATTTGCCACTTCAACTTTCCAGCGGTCGCGGAGAGGAGTGATCAGGGCTTTTTTGATCGTTGCGACTGTTTCGCCTTCCGCATCCAAGATGTCCATCGTATCCCTGACCCGGAGAAGCTTTTCTTTGAGTTTATACAGCTCGTTTCCCTGTACATCCTTGATAATCAGGGTGTTCCGAATGCGGAGAGCTTTGCCATCAACATAGAATGATCTCTCTCCAGCTTCGTTTTCTATCCAGTAGTCATCTCCTATGGAAATGAGTTTTTCGTTCATTTTGTAACGTTGTATGCTTTCTGCTCCATGGCCCCTAAGACCGCCCAAGATTCGTCGCATCAATAATCACTCCTTTGTTTATTGAATTACTGTCCCTTCCCCTTTCGGATCATCCAGTTATCCTTTATAGAATAGAATCATACTGGTTAGCCTTCAGCTCACATGATTTCCCGTAAATATAAAATAACATCTTCTTTTGAGAGTTATATGGGGTTTGTGAGCCTTCGGGCATCTTGCATGGCATTCTAAGCCAGAAAGTCTGTTTTTGGTTCCACCTGCAGAGCGTTTACCCTATAGTACAGAGCATCTTCATATGCAAGAAGTGGAATTTTTCTGATACGGAACTTTAACCTTTATGTGCTGCCGATCCCCTGCAAGAGTTTTTCCATTACCTGGTCGACGGTAAAGCTTGCCGCTTTCTGACGCGGAGGAAACTCTTTAAACGTTGCCAGAAAGTCCCCCACTACACTCTGGGCAGGCACGAGCAGGAAAGCATGGTCGAGAAGCCAGTCATAGTACGTATTAGAGGTCTGATCTGCCCTTTCATAAGGGTCGGTGCGCAGGTTAAACATTTTTGGTACGCGCAGAGGGATAAAAGGCTCAGCCCAGACTAGGAGCGTGCCGATGGCGCGCTGCTCCATAAAGATCATTTTCCAGTTGTCGTACCGTAGAGCTACCAGGTCTCCGTCATCGGAGAAGTAGAAGAACTCATTCCGGGGAGATTTCTTCTCCTTCCCGGTCAGGTAGGGAAGCAGGTTATAGCCATCAAGATGCACTTTATAAGTTTTGTCTCCTGCTTTGTGACCTTTTTTGAGCCTTTCCTTAATATCCGGCTCTCCTGCTGCTGCAAGCAAAGTGGGTAGCCAGTCAATGTGGCTCACAATCTCGTTGGAAGTCATGCCTGCCGGGATCTTGCCAGGCCATCTGATGACCTCAGGAACTCGGAAAGCTCCCTCCCAGCAGGAGTTTTTCTCGTTGCGGAACGGCGTCATGGCTGCATCGGGCCAGGAGTTCATGTGTGGTCCGTTGTCTGTGCTGTAAATAACGATGGTATCGTCGGCAATGCCTATTTCGTCCAGCAAGTCAAGCAGCACGCCTATCTGTCTGTCATGCTCAATCATGGCATCATGATACTCGGATTGCCAGCGCCCCGACTGTCCTCGTATCCTGTCCGGGATGTGAGTCCTGAAATGCATTCTTGTGGTATTGAACCAGACAAAGAATGGCTTTACCGCCTTATGCTGACGTTTAATAAAATCGATGGCCGCATCCAGAAACTCTTGATCTACGTCTTCCATACGTTTTCTGGTCAACGGGCCGGTGTCTTCGATGCGGCCGTCGGCGTAGCTGTGGATTACGCCCCTGGGACCATAGTTCTTCCGGAAATTAGGAAAGTCTTTTTCAGGTGGATAGTCGCGATCTTCAGGTTCCTCCTCAGCATTCAAATGATAAAGGTTACCAAAGAACTCGTCAAAACCGTGATTAGTAGGCAGGTATTCGTCACGGTCTCCCAAATGGTTCTTTCCAAACTGGCCTGTTGCATAACCCAACGGTTTCAGCAGTTCGGCAATTGTTGGGTCCTCAGGCTGGATTCCTACTTTGGCTCCGGGCATACCCACCTTGCTCAGCCCGGTACGGAAGGCACTCTGCCCGGTGATAAAAGATGCCCTGCCGGCGGTGCAACTCTGCTCCCCATAAGAGTCCGTAAATCTGATGCCTTCGTTAGCGATCCTATCGATGTTAGGTGTTCTGTAGCCCATCAGGCCGTCGCTATAACAACTGAGGTTGCTGATACCAATGTCATCTCCCCAGATGACCAGTATATTTGGTTTCTTTTCTGCCATTTCTTTACCTCCCTGGGATTTGTTGATATCTTACGTAACGCATTTAAGTAGATTCAGGAGCCGGATGGTAGAAATTTTGATTTTTCGCCCCTACTCCACACTCTATTTCTTTTAGAAACGCACAGCAGGTTCAGGAAGTAACTTAGCCCTGTGCCTTATTCGTTTTTGATCTCGCCCTTCTGGTACGCCTTTCTGCTGGCCGTGACAGCGTTTGAACTTTTTACCGCTGCCGCAGGGGCAGGGATCATTGCGTCCTGCCCTAACAAAAGCATCTTCCAGAGACAGGATCTTCATTACTTCCGAAGCCGGGTAACCCCTACGTATCAACCCGGCAAGAATCTGCATCGGAAAGTCGATGTGATGGAAAAAAGCTTTCCAACCTTCACAAAGATAGTTCAGGCCTGGTTCACCTGCCGGAGTACTCAGGAAGCGGTTTTTAGGACATTCCCCCCTGCAGGCAAAAAGCACACTGCATTCCCGGCAAACCTGCGGCAGAGTATCGCGTTTGTCCTGCCCGAATCGGTATTGCTTTTCAGAAGCGGCAAGCTCGCTTATCTCTTTTTCCATAATATTTCCCAGCAGGTAGTCCGGCTCCACAAAATGATCACACGAGTAGAGATCCCCATTGTGCTCCAGAGCAAGCCCAATACCGCATGTTTCCTCAAAAACGCACATTCCTGAGGGCATGTTCAGCCATCTGCGTGCAGAAGCCTCAAATGTCTGCACGAAGACCTTTCCGACGTCATTTCTCACCCATTCGTCGAAAATACAGGTCAGGAAACTGCCAAGCTGTTCAGGCAGTACTGAGCGATTTGAAACCCCGGTCCCTTCCTGACAGAGGGTACGTCCCTTCTCATTGATTCGCTCTACAACCGGAATAAACTGGATCCAACTTGTCCTTGCTTCATCCCGCAGGAAGCGGTAGACCTCAAGCGGATATTCGGCATTCGTGCGGTTAACTGTGGTCAGGACATTGTAATCCACACCGTGCTTTTGCAGGAGGCGAAGCCCCTGCATGACCCTGTCGAATGTTCCCTGTCCTCTTTTGTCCACCCGGTAGAAGTCGTGAAGCTCTCGTGGGCCATCGATGCTTATTCCGATAAGAAAGTCATTTTCCTTGAAGAATCGGCACCACTCATCGTCCAACAATGTACCGTTGGTTTGCATTGTATTTTCAAACTTCATACCTGGCTTTCTGTACTTTTCCTGCAGTTCGATTGCGTGCCTGTAAAAGTCAATGCCCATAAGCGTGGGTTCACCCCCCTGCCAGCCAACGGTCACCTGCGAGCAGCGGTGGGCCTTAATAAGCTGCCTGATGTAACTCTCCAGCACCTCGTTTGACATGCGGAACTTACTGCCAGGATAGAGTCGTTCCTTGTCCAGAAAAAAGCAGTAGGAACAGGCCAAGTTGCATATTGCCCCTGTTGGCTTTGCTAGCACGTGGATGCGTGAAGACGGGTGGTCTTGTGCCATTTTCACTCCCTTTACCAGAGGTGTTCAGCATATTCTTCAGATTATTGTAACAAAGGCCTGACAGGTATCAGGCATTTATTTGAAATTCGTATTTTTTTTGCCTGATTATCAATTCCTAAAAAGCTAAAGTGGTTTCCAGAAAGTCCCATCTCTGGTGAAACCTGATTTTATCTACAGCGTTTATTCTTCTGCAAAAGCTGTACGCAACTTATCTTCTTCTTCCTTGGACAGATTGGAAGCAATGAGTTCAAACTTGAACGGTTTCATGGCTTCGAAGACCTTATCCTTCACTGCATCAGTGGTCAGCAAAAAGAGTGCTGACGTACCTTCAGTTACTTTGCTGCGGACAGACTTGATAAAATCATCATTAATTCCAACATCAGCCATGGAACCGGTCAGTGAACCCATTGCGGCCCCAACGACCAGACCAAATATTGGAATAAAGAAGAGGAGACCAAATAGCATGCCCCAAAAAGCACCACTCAGTGCACCTGCACCTGCTAAATTGTGCAATTGCTTTGTTTTTGGCTTCTTTTTTCCTTCAGGCCAGGTGACTATGGCTGCGTCATGCAGGTTAATCAGGTTTTTCTTGCTTAAATCCTCAAGAACTTCAAGTGCATTTTCTGCACCTAAAGCATTTTCAAACTTCAGAACTGTTAAAGTTGCCATTAATCAAGCTCCTTTTCTGCTTTCAGATTTATTCCTCGGTTTATCGTGCAAGACTGTCGATCAAGACGGAACTTTATTGTAACTTTCGTTTTGTAATCTTCAACTGGAAAATTTTTGACTACAATCCATCAAAAATCCAGAAAAAAATATAAAAATTCTATATTTTAAATTGCATATTATCAATAGGACTTACGCGGTTGAACTGAGAAATCAATAGCATTAAACCTTTAACCGTCTAAATCACAAGTTTAACTACGAGCCTATCCCAAAACTCAAAATTGCTTCTCTGAATCCTGTATTCCGAATAATCAATCGAGTTTCTAATCATGAAAACAATCCTAAAATTCTTGATGATTAAGAATCAAATGGCTTTTGGGATAGGCTCTACAACTTCCAATATACTTGATTTTGTACTTCAAGTGCGTAAGTCCTAATCAAGAAATGTATTAAAAGAATATATTATCTGAAGAAATATAGTTAAGAATCCAATAAAAATAAAAAGTCTAAATTATTTCGCCAAATTGTCGTAAACGTATCTTCAACAATAGTTAGGACTTACACACTCGATGTATAAAATAAAGGCTCTGTAGAAATCCTCAATTTAGTACAAATTATTTCTGGAACCTTTTTGTCTATAAGCCTATCCCAAAACCTGTTTTATTCTAAATCATCAGGAGTTTTCAGGATCATTTTCCATGATCATATATTCTATTGGGTTCCGTTGCAAAAATAATTTTTTTGTACTTTGAGGCTATTATTTCCTTTAAATGTTATTTTAACCCCAATTTGATCACTCAAATTACCTTATTGTGAAAGTTTTCAACGATTTTGTAAAATGCTCTGATTTTTTGCAACGGAACCGGATTATGAGTTGTAAAAAAAATAAAAGTAAACTTGTTTTATTGGTAGAAGGTTTATTCAATTTTATAAAAATCATTTATATTAAGAAACTATTATTCTTTGCTTTTTATATAATAGCCCCTTTATTTTTAATTATACCTTCATGACAGAATTGTTACTCTCCAAACGGAAGAGAGTAACTCTAATAATTTCAAAAAAGTTGCCATGAGAGTATGATTGGGGGTGGGTGAAAATGTTTGATTAGAGCATGTAATTCTCTAATCTAAAAAGCCCACCTGTATAGTATCGTATCTTAAATGTATAAAATAACATAGCAAAACCGGAGGTAAATATATGGGATTCGGATTTGGACGCGGCTTTGGCGGCTTGGCGGCTGGGGCGGCTGGGGCGGCTGCGGTGGCGGCTGGCGGCTGCGGTGGCGGCTGCGGCTGCGGCGGCTGGGGCGGCTGGGGCTGTTAAGAACAGTTGCCAGGCCGATCGCTGAGCCTATGAAATATTGAAAAGGATGAAATAATAATAGCTATCAATTCAAGGAAGATAACTTCTGATTAATTGTCTTGAATTGATGGCTATATATTTTATTTTTATTACTTATCAGTAACAATTACAATCCTCGTGTGTTTGAAGGCAAAGAGTTTCTATTCAAGGTAATCTGGTGCAGTGAATCGATAAATTCTCAAATTTATTCATAGATCAAATCTCAAAATTTGCTTATTCGGTTCCAGTATTTTAAGTGACCAATCGAGCTTCAGATCGTGAAAGGAGTCCTAAAAATCTCGTTGATTTGGATTGAAAATGGATTTTGGGATCAGCTCATAGTTTGAAACTAAGAAAATTAATTTCCTGCTAAAAGATATTCGGTCGTGTACACGAGTCATTGATCAATTCTAAAAAACGGGCACTATCACGGTGTTTAAGTAAAGGATAGAGAGTTCCTAGTGATTATGGTTTTCAATAACTCATACCCACGACCAGATATTCTTTTAGATATATTTAAAGCATAATATATCCTCGCAAATATTCTTTTTGAATCCAAGGAAGGAGGAGCCAATATTAGGAACAGGAGTAGAATTGATATTATTGTAGATATTTTAAGAGTAGCAATGGATGGGGCAAATAAAAATCGGATTGTACATGAGGTAAAGATAAATTTTGGTGTTGCTAAGAAATATCTGCAAATGTTAAGCGAAAAAGAACTTATCAGGTACGAAAACGGACTTTTCGTTACCACTGACAAAGGAAGGGTTTTTCAAGAAATGGCTAAAGGAATAAAGCTTTGAACTGATTCCCAGCCATTTATTTTAAAAATTGATTTCGACGTTTTCGTTTTCTTGCTTATTAGTTTTTCAGTTTTACTCCGGGTATGCTTTTCTGATCAACCAGACTCTGGGTTGTTTTCCTAAAACAACTGTATTTTTGGGGTCATGGCGTTGGAATCGGGAGAAATTACCGCTTATGTGAGCAAAAATGCAGTAGTTTAGCGGGAAAAAGGATACTGCATTTTTTGGAAATTTCTCCTTTACATCTAATACATATAGGACTTACGCATTTGAAATGCCGAAAAAGTAATATCATTTAAAATATAATTATATCTCCATAGTTCCCCAAAAACGTACGGAGTTATGGACATAAACCCACCCAAGTGTAGTGACATTGATTTCATTAATTTTCTCATTGCGGCATCTAACGTCTATAGCTGTACTGAAGCTGCTAGATGTTATCCAATCGTAGCTAATGCTCCTTCTCATGATGCTTTCACTCGTTGCCTTCAAAGGCAACCTCCAGACACAGAAGCGCTATGGGAAGAAGTAAAAAGTCATGTCAAGCCTGAAGAAGGCTTTCCATGTGGATTCGGTTAAGGTGCAAAAAGCCAAAAAGTGTTATTTTTTATGTAATATATCCACTAATTATGCCGGAAAATCGCTATACGTGGTATTCGAAGTTGTGCATAAAATTCGTTAACCGATGACAAAAGGAAGGCTTTCTAATTGTTGACGATTCAACATTAGATAAACCATACGCAAAAGAAATGGCTTTTGTTCGTCGTATGTGGGAAAACATCATCGTACTGTAAAGGGGATAGGTCTGGTCACCTTAGTTTGGACAGACGGTACAACCGTTATACCTATCGATTTTCGAATTTATAACATCGATGAAGACGACAAAACAAAGAATGACCATTTCCTCGATATGCTTGACAAAGCCGAAGAACGTGGTTTTAATCCCGAATTTGTTTTGTTTGATACATGGTATGCAAGTGTGAAAAACCTTAAAGCAATAAGGAAGAAAGAATGGCATTTCCTTACAAGGTTAAAGAAAAATCGTTTGGTAAATCCTGACAAGAAGGGAAATGTGCCACTTGAAACAGTAGATATTCCTCCAAAAGGACTTGTGGTTCATCTCAAAGCATATGGATTTGTAAAGGTGTTTCGGATTGTTTCAAAAGATGGAGACACGCAACACTGGGTTACAGATGTACAGGATATGGATGAATCAAAACGTGAAGATTTGGCAAAGAAGTCATGGAAAATTGAGGAATACCACAGAGGAATAAAGCAGTTCTGTGGTGTCGAAAAATGTCAGGCAAGAAAGGAAGAGTCACAAAGAGCACATATAATGTTCTCATTAAGAGCTTTTCTCAGACTGGAATTACAAAGAATCAAAAGTGGAATATCCTGGTTTGAAAGTGCCATGAAAATTAGAAGAGTGGCAGTGACAGCATATTTAAATAACCCACTATACACATTAAATTAATTCGTATGTGAGGGAAGTTAGTTAGAAAACAATGTGCAGAGAGCCAACTGCGTAACTCCTATTCCCTATAGAAAAGTGACAAATCACATTAGTAGTGATCAATGCCTACAATAAACAATTCAATATTGGGCGACAACAGGCCTTGAAAAAGTGATGTATGCAACTTAATTAATTTTTTATTAGACTTCAATTTATCGTAGCCAGAAGCCTTTATTTTTTAAAATCTTAGAAACTCCGGTCAGAACTAAATTTCCTAGACACTAGGGTTAGACTTTATACCTGCTTCTAACAGTAACTTCCGTAACCCCGGCAACATCCGCGACTTCCCGCTGAGTTCTCCGCTCACCACAGGGAAGGGACGCGATATAGATTGCAGCCGCAGCAACTCCTGTAGGACCCCTTCCGCTTGTAGGGGGCCGCTGGAAGCCTGCCTGAGAATCTCAACGCTTTTTGACTGTGCCTCTCCATTCAGTTAAGTCCGGAGCAGAACCTCGGGGACACTGCACTGGTGGCAGGCAGCACAAGAGCGGCTGCGGCTACACCTTCAATGCTCCAGCCACGGATAAGGTTCTTGTCCACATTTTTCTGTACACTACTGCCGCTGTTC
>CAVRJG010000025.1:0-14628 GCA_963721455.1 uncultured Methanosarcinaceae archaeon | reverse complement strand
AGCAATTGAATCACCCGGAGCTAAAAACATGGTGGGATTCTGGTAATAGGGTTAAGGCCTTCGCCCTCTCGCTATTCCGCCAATCTCTCTGAAATTTCCTGACTGTCTTTCAGCTGCCTCAAAAGAGCTAAAAATTCCGGTGCCACCGGGCTTAAATCTCTCTTTTCTTCCAATTCAAGCCTATAAATTGGCCTGGTCTTGCCCTTTCTCTCAGGATCAAAAAAGTGTCCAGAATGTGCATGAAAATCCCATCTGTAGAAAGAGAATTGTGTTAATCTCCCGCTGGATATTGACATTTTTTAGACAAAAAGGTTATTCATATTATGTATATTCAAAAAGGATGATTGCCTGGACATTCTCCACAGTCTGCAATGACAAAAATAATTGCTTTTCCTCCAGGGTGTGCCTGTTGCCAGGCTGACAGGACCTTCAGTGCTGATAGGCGCAGTTCGCAAGCTCAGACTAGTCACATGGATGTAGGAATCTTTTACTTTCGACACAGTTTCAACGTTGGATCTTTGCGCCTCACTGTTAGCATTATGTCAGCTTCAAAATCCAATTCTACCCTCGCCTCTTTTTTCTCCACCTAAGTATTCTTTTCGCAATCCAATAAAACACAATCATCTTAAGGATATAAAGCGATATAAAAAACAATATCATGTAACACTCGTTATTTATCCAGTATAGGACCGCCTACTTCATCCATCTATTTTTGTATATCTACAGTCGATATCTTCACATAAAGCATAGTCATTGCAAAATTTTTGTGCCGAAGATAGTTTGATACGTTTGCAAGTGTACCTGCCTTCTTTTTATATATACCTGCTTCCTTGCACAGCATATTAATCTTCCCATACACCAACGTCTCTCTGCCGGCTTGCCCTTATTTGAGTTGTCAAGATCTATACAATAGATCAAAGCTCGACTTTCAGGATAAGTCGGTGGTTGTGTATTCCCGCGGAACTGAGGCTCTGAAAGGCTTCGCAGATAATCCAGAAAGACAACTAAAAGAGTTATAATTCGTCATCGGTTAACCATTAGATAATCTCTTCTCTATTTTTATAATATTAATAAAAATTCATATGGATCCAGTTAAGGTGCAAACCCCCAATAAGTCTTATTTTCTATGTAATATATCTAAGAATTATGTTGGAAAATCGCTATACGTGGTATTCGAAGTTGTGCATAAAATTCGTTAACCGATGACCAATTAATCTTCTCTTTGATCTCCACTCTGCAAGCTCTGTTTATTCCTCCCGTTCTATTTTTTTAACCTAATTTAACAGAAGCATATATTTTATAATATATAAATGGGCTTCTTACCTCTGTTTTCTTCATACAATTCAAATATATATCTCATGTTTATTGATTTTTGATATTTTTCATATTACATAGAGGTAATGTGTCGATGAAATGTGTTTTTTGTAAGAAAATACTGTATTAATTAGCAGAATCTGTCAAATTAGGTTATAATGTCAGGAGTATTTCATATAAAAATACAGGAATATATTGGTATTTATATCCAATAAATATATCCTCGTAAGGTATGTATATATAGTGTGAGCTATATATATAGATCACAATCAAAAAGTATAACGTTTTTAATGTTTCCGGATTTTTGATTGATTACAGCTACAGAATACTGAAAAATGAAGGCATGATCTAAGGAGTATTTTATGGAGTTTAGAGATTCTTCGATGACTATTAGGCAAAAAAATTTAGTAGTAAAGTCTCTTCGGTACATGGAGAGGCATAAAAAAATTAGTAAGTATTGTGGTGAATACGAAAAGAGCTGGCCTGAATTATCCTTTGATGAGGCAAGTAATTTAATCAAGATTCTCGATAAGATGTCCTGGCAGTAAGTATTCTTAGCTTCTTCCCCACTCTTTCTTGTTTAGTTTCAAATTTGTTTTTGTTCCATACTGTTGTTTTTGACAGTTTGAGAAAGGTGGTATGCCGATTGGCTCCAGGGTGACGAGTCCAATGCCCCAGGAGTTCGGGAAGCGGTCACAAGCAAATAAGCCCCATACTTTTTATCTGTGACCCCTGCCTGGAAGATCGGGTGAAGCCACAGACGAAACGAGGATTTAAATAGTGATTTGCAAAGAGCAGACGTGCAGATTACTGAACTGGTGAACTACCCCTGAGCTAAAGGCCCACGGGTTTTATGCTTCTTCATGTAACATAGAGGACACGCGAACAGACCCCATGTCCAGAACTACAAACAACAAAGCTTAGTTCTAAACCTGCAAACCTGCACAACCCTGACTACTGATATGTAAGACATATAACATTCATACAAAATCATGCAGGTTTAAGACTACAAATCTGCAGGATTATAACTACTAACTTATAATACTTAATATAGGAGCACTCTGGAATATTTAGAGTTAGATCCAGTTAGATCTCCAAATAAAAACCTTCATTATCCTGCTTTTCATTAAGGAGGGGTGAATTACGATCAATTCCAGGAAAAACTCAGAGAAAGAAGAAATTTCAGGAAAAGAAGGAGTTCCTGCCGAAAGCAGCTCTGTTGAGATGGAAGATAAAAACGCAGAAAAAAAAGTGGAAGAAAAAGCGGAAAAACACAGGGTTATGCTTGAAAGGTATGGACAACGGCTGAAAGATCTGGACCCGGAACTCGTTACCGAGGGAGATGAGATAGCCTTAAAGGAGGCTTTTATGCATGCAAAAGAGGTTATCGAGCCTGGGGAACTGGTAAGCTGGTTCACCGTCAAAGCCGAGCCTTTCTATAGGTCAGGGTCCTGGAAAATGCTGTTGCCTCTGTATGAAGAGCTGCTTGATATTGCGGAAAAGAACCTCGGGCCTGAAAGTCCGGAAACTGCAACTGCGCTGAATGGGCTTGCAGGAATTTACCGCTATATGGGAAACTATGAAGAGGCCCTCAGGCTTTTTTCCAGGGCACTTAAGACCCGTGAAAATATCCCTGGACAAAAACGGCATGAGACCGGGGATACGCTCAGTGAACTGGGCACTCTCTACTATTTAATGAACAGGCATGAAGAAGCCCTTTCATTCTATAGCCGGGCGCTGGAAATTCAGGAAAAATTTCTGAGTCCGGAAAATCCTGCTGCTGTCAGAACCCTAAACAGGATGGCTTTTTTTTACAAGGGAATGGAAAAACCCGAAAAGGCTGAGGAACTCTTCACCAGGGCTCTCGAATTTCTTGATAAGCTTCAGGAGCAGGAGCCTGACAATCACGGGGTTATGTCATATAAAGCCGGGACCCTGAATAACCTGGGTGTCCTGCTCTCGGAAATGGGCAAACTTGAGGAGGCTGAAGACAGGTACGGGCAGGCTTTAAAGCTTCAGGAAAAGGTGTATGGCCCGGAGCACCCGCAGGTAGCGCAAACCCTGAACAATCTCGCCCTTCTCTATTTCCAGACCACACGGTATGAGAAAGCCCAGATCCTCTATACCCGGTCTCTGGAAATCATGGAAAAACTCGGAAAAACCGAACACACGGGTTTTGCCACAACCCTGAACAACCTGGCAGGCGTCTACGTCCAGAAAGGTCGTCACGAAAAAGCCCTTGAACTCTACACGCGAGCCCTTGAAATCCGCGAGCGTATCCTCGGCCCTGACAATCCTGACGTTGCCAAGACCCTGAACAACCTTGGCGAACTCCACAGAATCCTCGGCCAGCACAAAAAAGCCCTCCCCTTCTACACCCGCGCCCTCAAGATCTACGAAACGACCCTCGGCTCGACCCATCCCGATGTCGGCACTACCCTGAACAACCTCGCAGGCCTCCATGAAAGCATGGACGAATACGAAACCGCAATCGACCTCTACGAAAAAGCCCTCGACATAATCGAAAAAGAATACGGTCCCGACCACCCCTATTTCAAGATCACAAGGAATAATTTAATTGGCCTGTACGAGAAAATGGAGAGGAGCTGGCGGAAATAAGAATTATTTCAACGCTAATAGATATTCCGTGCTTAATCGATTGGTACTATTCCAAGGCAACATGCATAGTATCTTCCGGTCGTTCATGGCGGAGTCAAACAAAAGTGGGCTTTGTTGCTTTCTCATAAGATGAAAGAGAAGAAAGGGGAAACTCTAAGAAAGAAGCTTGAAAAAGCAGAGACGTCTTTTAAAAAGCTGAAAGGTGAGGACTTCTTCTGTGAAGAAGATGCATTAAAAGCTGCAGATAAATGGATTCAAGAATTCTCTTCTGTCATGTTTGATAAAGTAGATTTAAAAGCCATTAATAAACGTGAACCGGGTAAAAGAGGCAGACCTTCAAAAGATGAGAAATTAAAGACATATTGCAGGATTGAAGGCAACATAAAGGTTAATGATGCTTGTATTTTGAAAGAAATGGAGAAAATGGGGCTTTTCCTTCTTGCAAGTAATGATATCAGGCTCTTCGCTGTTTTGTATGGGTTGAAAATAATTGCTTAGTTAGACAGTTGTCCGGCCAAAATGAAAAACATCGAGCTTGACTGTGATTTTCAACAACAAACGTTTCTAAATTTTATGCATGCTACTTCCATAGTTAGAAATGGATGTAAATTACCCACTCGAAACAGCGAAGAGCCACTTAACTCAGAAAGAAGAGGAAATTGAGTCAGAAATATTGAATATGGAGGAGATTCACTGGAAAATATTGAGTCTCATGGGAAAGAAATATGAAAATATCTACCTATAAGTACGTTAACGTCGGATAAGTTGGGAGGATTACTCCTCCTTTCTCCCCCAGGAACCGTACTTGAAAGTTTCCCTTCATACGGCTCGAGTGTTTTCAAACCTTTTCTGTATCAGGCATCAGTTATTGTGCATAACTGATTTTGTGATTCCGGATAACAGTCCACTAACATAACTGTCTGTAAGCCTCTCACCTGTAGGTGTCTTTGAGTATCTTACATTCGTGAGTTTGTTTCCGTTCACACAAGAAAACACCATCAGTAAGTCTGCATCCTTTCGGATCAAGGCAAAGTTTGAACCTCTATCCAGCCCATTACAGGCTGGCATTCGCTTTTTACTGAATCCTCTACCCTCAATGCCTTCGTCATCCTTCGCGAGAATCCTACCCATTATGGGAGCATTTAGGGTTTAGCAGGTTCCATACCACGAATAATGTGAATACCTTAGAAGCCATCTGTAAACCGAGAACCGTTTGTCCATTTGCCATAATGTCGGCAGACCCATTATGGCCTGATTCTATACCTTTTGGTTTGAACGTGTCAACCTGTTTTCGCTCATTCTACTTCACGATTTTTACGATGGTTCACTTTATGTTCTTCATAGTATTCTTATCCTAACCAATTATCAAAGTCAGGCTCCTTGATTTCTTGATATTGTCCTGTGAGCTTCACACACAAACGTTACCATTTATGCATGTCACATTAGGATTACCTCAAATGGAGGGGGTGGCGTTTCCGCAATTCATAGTATAGCCTCTTGTCGAATCTGCCGAATGCAGGATAAAAATATTATCTAAAAAATTGTTTATCAATACCGGGCAAACAAGAGTTCAGATACTCTCTCAGTTTACCCAGGTAAAAAACTGCAAAAAAGAAAATGAAGGTCTAAAACCCTCATTCTGTTGCTTTTATTTAATCGTTTTGTTGTTTTTATTTAATCCTTTTGTCTCTGTCTCTAATTAATTTCCTGGTTTTACTTTTTTGTACAGGAATAAGGCAAGAAGGGAAATAACTCCGTAAACCGTTTCAAATCCAGGAGAGCGTGCGCTTGCTCTTTTTTCAAGTGCCTGTTCAACATTTGACCTGTTTATAACGTCAGTATTCTCTCCGTTAAGGTCGTTAGCTTTCGATCCAGGCTGTGGACCAGGCGGTGAATCAGTTACTGCAGTTTCTTCCTCCTCATTCTTACCTGTTATTGCAAAGAATGAGAAGCCGGGGGTTTGTGCTGTGAAATACAGGAATCTGTCATCTTCCTCTGACAGGCTTACTGGCAATTGCTCCCATTTCCCGTCGTCGTACCTGTTGAAGGTGATAAAAGATTTATTGATGTTCTTTTCCTGTATCCAGGATTTTTCAACCTTGAAATATATGGTCGAATTTTCGATATTCTCAGAGGTTGCATACCCGCCGTTTCCGACCCAGATATTAAAAGACCTGTAGACCTCGCCTGAAGGCAGCTCGGAGACAAGTGAGGATTTTTCTTTTAACATCTCGACTATGGCTGTTGTCTTACCAACTGTCTTTTTTGCGTCAAAGTTCACATACACAACACAGGTTGCGTTCTTTGCGAAATCAAACTTTATATTTTTGTCGTTTGAGATAAATGTCTGTGAAATTTCCTTTACCTCAACATTTTTTGCAGGTTCAGGGGAACCGCCTGCACCGCCGCCGCCACCGCTGCTGTGGCTGCTTCCACCACTGCTGCTTCCATCATCTTCAGTTCCGCTGTCCTCAGTTTGACTGTAATCGGTTCCACCGCCACTCGCTTGACTGTCTCCGGCTACATTATCTCCGCTGCTGCTTTCAGTCCCGCTATTTTCAGTAATATTTTCAGTAATATTATCTCCGGTTCCGGTGTTTTCAGTTACATTATCCCCGGTTACGTTGTTTGCGGAATTATTTTCCATGGCTTGCGTAACAGTTACCGTGGCAGTTTTGGAAGCCGCTCCATTTTCATTGGTGACAGTGAGGGTGACGGTATAAGTTCCCGGCGTTGTAAACGTATAAACCGGATTTTCGTCTATAGAGTCAATATTTCCGTCGTTTTCAAAATCCCAGCTCCACGAAACTGCATTTTCTGACAGGTCGGTAAACTGGACGGAAAGAGGAGCAGGACCGCTACTATTGTCCATTTTGAAATCTGCTACCGGAAATACTGGCTGCTGAGGCATGGATGCAGATACAAGAGGCAACTGGTCAGAATAGATACTGTTAGCGAGTCTATATGCAGAATCCGCAATGCCATCTCCATCCGTATCTATTGCGGTTTCAGAAAAACCTGAACCATCAGGTTCTGCCCAGAAATTACCTCCAAAGTAGGAACCGCCGACAATATTCGTACCTTCGGTTTTTGTGGTATTGTACGAATTTCCGATTCCGTTTTTAATTTCTGCATTGACGGTATTATTGAAATAGTTGTTAAAAACAAGGTTATTATCGCTCTTGGAACAGACAAACAGGCCGTAAACGCCATTTGAAGACATGGTATTGCCTGAGAGCGTGTTGCCGTCAGAAGTACCTATATGGATGCCACGGCCTTTATTGTCAGAAGCCGTATTTCCGGAGAGGGTATTGTTGCTGGCTATTGAGAATAAGATCCCGTATTCTCCGTTATTCGTAACCTTATTATTTGAGAGCGTGTTGCCTTTAGAATTCAGAAGATAAATTCCATAACCGTTGTTCAAAATTTTGTTGTTATCAATGATGCAGTTATTACAGCCGGACAGGTAGATTCCTGTATAGCTTTCTTTTGTTCCTGTAATCTCAAGCCCGCTAATTTTCACGTTATCTGCTTGCAGGGCAAGCACATGATTGCTTGAGCTTTTAGCCGTGATTATTGTATCATCAGGATTCCCGGACTCCGACCTTATTACGAGATCATCCTTGTTTATTTTGACATTTTCGGTATAGGTTCCGGGTTTTAAGATAATCACATCGCCTGAAATTGCATTGTCCACTGCCGTTTGTATCGAATCTCCGGGCTGGACATAAATCTCAGCTGCAGTTCCGATACCCGAGCCTAATGTTAAGATAAGAAAAGTTGCCAATAAAATGATTAATCTGTTCACTTTGATTCCCCAGTACATTCAAAGTATGGATGATACTTCGATTAGTTAAGCGGGGGATTCCTACAAACAATATAAATATATTGGTATAAACTAATATTATAGATTAGTACAAGGATAATAATTAGTACACTTAAAGGGTAGTGAACTGATAAGCTGTCCTTTATCGAAGCCGATTTAAGTTAAATTAACTCAATTAAGGCTAATTTGACAGTTCACGCATTTATTGAATGCGCATATCTTCTTCCGTAATAAACATCGTTTAACTTATAAAAAAGTTTTAATTGCCTTTATCTCTGGCTCAACTGGCAAATAGTTTAACCAGAGAAATTAAGTTCATTGAAAATGCGGAAGAAGTCCTATATTTTTTAGAATTTTCTAAAAAAATTGATAAAGGAAAGGAAATAAATTAAACTTCAATGTGCCTGAGAGGTTAATTGTCAGGAATCGCTACACTTTAAAGAGTAAACCGTCTTCGATGATGTCTGTCTATCACCCCGATTTGCGTTATGAATTTCGAACTTAACATTCATTTCGTCAGAGATTGCCGTCATAAGAAAATCGAGAGAATGGCTAGTATAATAAAGATTATGACGAGCCACCTTGCAATCTCCATAGAGAAACCGGCAATCCCCCGTGCGCCCATTATATATGCAACCAGTGCTAGTATTAGAAATAATACAGCAAGCCCTATCAAATCCGGTATGCTTCACTCCCCCAGTGGTTATTTAACCGATAAATCAATTATTAGATTAAAGGTATTTATAATTTGACTGTCAAAGTAAGTCGCTTTCTCATGAATAGACATTCGTTTTTAATTGGGATCGTCCTTTTTAAAATTACAGATAACTCTTCTAAGTTCTTCCCACTTATCACAATCAAAGCACGGCTAATTCTACATTTAAAAGATATATACTAATTAAGCATAAGCGATCGGATAAACGGGCAAGTTAAACTTAGTAAAATTAAAGTACACATTTCACCCGAAAACTGGAACGATAGGGCTTCAAATCGGGTAGAATAAGGGAAAAGTCTTCAGAAGTGTTTTTTCCTCGTTCCGGGTTAGCTCGAATACCTCTTTCTACTCTTTGCGCCATTCGGGAGACTATAGATTGCATTTATCATTCTGATATAAAGAAAAATTGAAAGAGATAACAGGATAAGGAAAAAGGTTATGGAGTAATCTTTCTAGCCTCGATATAATATCTCTTTTCATTTTCTTTTCCAAGAGAAAATGATTTTCTCGGAAGAACACCTTTCTTTTTTATGAGAGAAAAGAATTCGCTCTTTTTTAAGGGAGGAAGAAAAAAACCGGTATTACCCTGCTCTTTTCCGAGCTTCTCTACTATTTCAGGGTCGTGCTCATATTCGACTGAATAATTATCAATGACCTCATCAAGGGTTTCGACCTCAAGGTCGTTTGCTGGATTATCAAAAACAAGTACACCGCACCTGTCTTTTGTAATAAACCCGATTGAATGCCCTGCAGCTGAAAGATCAGCAGTTGAATGACAGGCCCGGGATTCTTCAATCCTTGCATTGAACTTTTTGAGCAGCTCTTCAGGCTCAACCCCGCTTACAACCCTGTGAATTGGCTCAAAGGTAAGCCCCGGGTCATGAATATTTACAAGTTCAACCATTGCATATCTTGCAGGATGGTTGTCCGGCACGGTTCCTTTTATTTTCTCCCAGAAACTCTTTGCCGCAGCAAGGCTGTGATTTCCATCGCCAACAAGAAGGGTTCCCAGGCTTAGAATTTTATCCGAGATTTCCTTAATTGTTTTTTCATCACTGATCTTATAGCCAGTGATATGGCCGCCCTTTTCCATCAAATCAAAATCATAGACCTGATTGCCTTCATAAACCGGATCATCCGTAATTCTGGGAATTACAGAAAAGTCAGGATCATCATACAATACTAAAATATGCGAAAGCTCCAATTCCGCATTTTCTCTGATCCTGACTCTTGCGGGAAGCCTTTCTTTAATAGTCCCTTCCGTTGGTTTGATAAAGGAATCAGACCCGTTGAATTCATATTTTTCCAGGTCGATTGCAGCTACAAGCCCGGTTCTTTCCTTACCTTCGACAGAACGCTTTACAAGAATAAAGCAGGGGCCATGATCAACAAGAATTTTTTTGTAATTGCTTATAGCTTTATGAATCTTATTTACTCTTTTTTCATCTAAAGGAAGATATATTTCCGGATAAATAAGATTAAAAGTCGAAGGAGTATTTCCAATAAATTCTTCAACTCTTTTCCAGTACTCCATATCCTGAGTATGCTGGTCACAGGCAATCACTGCCCATTCTTCCCAATTGTCCTTTGGAAGAAGAATACAAGGAACATGTAAAATCATAGTTAGTTAAAAAAAGAAAGAGGATATAAAGATTTCTATATTCAGGTGTCAAAGTTCCTCAACCATTTTAGACCAGCAGGTAAACCACCGACAGCACGGAAAGATACTGAATAACGGAGGCTTGGGCACTTTTTTCGGCACGTGTTTTGGGGTCGGAAAAATGTTTGACTCTTTGTCATTGGTCATCGGTTAACGAATTTTATGCACAACTTCGAATACCACGTATAGCGATTTTCCAACATAATTCTTAGATATATTACACAAAAAATAACACTTTTTGGCGTTTTGTACCTTAACCGAATCCACATGGATTCTTTGTATTGCATCAAAACTCTCATTACAAAAAATAAAAACTGTAATCTGAGGTTTCTTTTTCACTGGTAAAAAAGGATAATTGGAAAATGAAAAAAGTAAGTAAAAAAGAAAATACAAAAAATGGAAAAATTAAAGAATATAGATAACAGGACCCAGGAATAACTTAAACCAATCCTGCCAACTTCTCATAATTTTTCCGCTTTAATATGCACTCATGCTTTTTATTTTGAATTCCCGACAGTTATCGAATAGTCAAAACTATTCGTATTTTTCGGGAGAATTGAAAGTTCCCAATCTCCGATTGCTCCGGGTATTGTATAGGTTTCGACATAGTGGTTGTTATAACTCTGATAGGTCATGCTATCGTCCATTGCCCAGATGGGGAAGTTGTACCCTTCATTATTTACATTGCTGCTTTGAGTTGTTTTTACAAGGGTCATATTAACAGGGCTGGAATTGTATTTCAGGTTTAATTCCAAAGATGGTTCTTCCTTTTTCGGTGAGATACGCGGCAACATATCCAGGCCATAAGCATCAGTCGAAACTTCAATCGTTATCGGGTCGGCGGTCATGGTGTTAAAGGTTTTTACGTAAGGAACTGCAGGCGGCCGTTCAACCACAAAGCTCAGACCTATTTGCGGGGCGGATCCGTCATTCTCTTTCCCATCAGGGTTCATTTCGATGTACCCGTTGTAAGCTCCTGTCGCATTTTCCGGAACCGAAGTAAAGATGCTCATGTTAGTGATTTCACCTGCTTTTATGATTGAAGGTGCAGAGATCACTATCGCATCATCGCTTAGAGCAAATGTATTAAATGAACCATCATACATACCGTAGGTGGTAGCTTTCGGATCAATAGTTACATCCTTGTCTGCCACATTTTTGATTTTTATCGCGTATTCATATTCCTTTCCAGGTTCAATGGTATCAGAGAGATAACTCGTCTGAACCTCCAGCTTCGGAATAATAGGAACTCCTACAGAAAGGTACATTACATTGACGTATTGGGAGGTATTCGGATCAATATCATCTGTGAAAGCTATAGAGGCTTCATATCTCCCGCCATCCTCATCTTCCGGGATGGTTATTCCGACGGCAAAGTTCTGTTCTTCACCCGCATTTACAGTTATGTTTGTTGGGGAGATAGTGACCCAGCTTTCGCTAAGGTTGCTATTAGTGTAAGGCGCGGGTACAATTTTCGGTTTTATATCGAGAGCTTCATTACCATTGTTTCTGAAACTCACATTGAAGTTGTTGCTTTTCCCCTGCTGTATGTAATCATCATAGTAATACGGATTTATCTCATGTACTATGGGACCCTCAGTAATTATTACTCCTGAATAAGGAGTCACATTTTCGTAAGTCCCGTTTTCGTAAATTACATTTCCGTTAAGCTCTTCCGGTTGAGCAAATGCAGCTGGTATTGGTACCAGGCAAAGCAACACACATAAAAGCTGGAATATTGCCTTCAATGCTGTACTTTTACTCATATGTCTGGCTCCTTTCTTTTTATCAAGAATTATAATTTTTTAACTGAAGCACTCAAGGTTCCAGGCCCCTGCAACATCAACAGCGTAAGATTATTGGCTATACGAATCATAATTCTTCAACTGACTGCAAGGGAGTAGATTTCTTTATAAAGTGCATAAGTTCTATTAAATGTCCTTCTATAAAATACTTGTGGATCTTTCAAATATTTGTAAAGATCTCAAATCAGCTCTGAAAAATTATTTCTCAAAGTAAAATCAACCTATTAAAATTTCATTTAATAATCTTAAAAAAGTAATGTAATTCAGGCATTCTTTATAGCTCAAGCTATAAAACTGTAAGCCGAAGGCTGGACACCCATCGGTTTAGATGGCTTTTGCTACTCGGCAATCAATTCGTTATATATTATCAAACTTCTGGATTTACAGTCCGAAAAACAACCTTTGGAACTATCCTGCCGAATATCTTCAGGTACCTTCAATGGGTACTGGAGTATGAGATAGATGCCCCTATGTACAATACTTGTTTACTGCCAGTGTATTATAATGTCCTTTTGTGAGATAATGTCCTTTTGTGGATAATGGGAAATATAATTCCGATACTACACCGGCTTACTCAAGTTTAGATACATAATTTTGCACCTGTTTTTTTCAGGGTAATTTTCGGGAAGTTTCTCTTTTTTTTTCTAGAAGTATCCATAACTTTTCGCATTCATCATCTGTCAGCCCTATCTGTTTGACCAGATATTCTTCCGTTTTTTGGTTTTTTACCGTGTCTCTTATCAGATGGCTTATTGTATCCCTATGGTGCCCTGTTATCCGTTCAATACTGCGTATCCCATTTTTTTCAAGAAAAAGCCGATATATCAGCTTTATTTCATCTCCAGACAGATGTTTGCGATAAACAGCGGTACCTATCGTGTCCATGAAAAATTTCCCACAATGTTTACAATAATACCTCTGGTGTCCGGTCTTATATTTTCCGCGTTTTATGATCGCGTTTCCTTCCACCTTGAGATAATATTCACATTCAGGGTTTGGGCACACAACTTCATGTAGGTTGTCAACTGGCATAATTTAATCAATAAGTTGTAACTTTACTAATATATTTATTTTTCTCTGTTAGGTTTCAGACACTTTGTTCCAGACACTTTTCATTAGGAACAAGAAAAACGTTATTCAAAACACAGTATTAGCTTAACACATATAATTATACAAATATTATTGCATTATATTTATTATTTGTGAAAACTGAAAGAAAAACCTGTAAAAAGGTGCTTAATAAAAGTACTTAATTATAGTCAACGCAGTAAATATTTAAACATATAAACAAGAACAATAACTGTAAACGACGCTTGAAATTGCAGTTAATTGTTGAGTTGCCTGTAATCCCAAACAAAATGATAAACCTCCCGAGTTGCGCCAGCAGAGTTGCGGCTCTGCAGTGCGCTGTCCTTCTCGGCAGAGTTACGGCTCTGCAGTGCGCTGTCATTCTCGCTGCGCTCGAGAGGACTAATTGAAAGACTTTTACGAGATTACAGTTTTTCCGTGTTTTCCGTGGTTCCCGTGTTTTCCGTGGTTACGGTGTCTTGATCGGGATTTTTTCTGCACGCCTGTGTTTTTCGTAGTTATAAAACTTATAATGATTCAAAACCTATAGTGATTTAAGTGTAAATATTTACTTTTTAAACTATAATTGGTTTTTATAAGTGAAATTAATTTGTGAGTTTACTATAATCTCCGGTATTTTCACCGGGTATTTGACAGCATCTGGAGACAGTTTTCAGTTAAAAATTATTAGATATCTTATATAGTTGCCGTTATATAATATGTGAGCTATAGGATAAATACAGGAGTATTAAGTTAATATTACTCTCCTTTCCGGACGAAATGAAGAAATAAGGGACTCTCCGGTCAGGGAAATCTTAAGGGGGTACAAGATTGATAAATATGAAGAGATATGGTAAGCTGTTGCTGAGCGCATATTTAATGAAGAAAATTAAGGCAGGGGGATCTCAAAAGAGCAAAGGGACAATGCATAGATATGCTAAGCTGGCTCTTGGGGCATATCTCCTTAAGAAACTCAAGTCAGAAAAATCTCATAAAAAAGTAGAAGCGGAACCAGAAGAAGAAATAGAATCACGTGAAGCCGGTAAGGGGTCTTCAATTATGAAATTCGGTAAAATTATTCTCGGTGTGCTTGCAGGAGCTACAATCATATACGCTTTTAAAAAACATGCTGCTAAAAAGAGTGGGCATAAAATCGAAGTGGAATAAGATTGAGGAGAGGATAAACTGCATAAAATGAATAAATGGTGTAAATTCCTGCTGGGTGCATTTGCAGGAGCTGCCATTATATATGCTGTTAAAAAAAATGTGCTGCTGCAGTAAGTGCCTCCCTGAAGCTTTAAAATCTTTTTCCGTTCCTTTCAAATACGGGCAGGCTCCTCCGAAGGTAAAGTCCATTTTCCTGACAGGCAGACCTTTGCTTTCAGGCATGATTCTCCTATCTGGATCGAATTCGATATGCCTATGAATAATGCAACCATTACGGAAGAAACCGTAATAGTCAGAAGTTCTGCATCAAAAGAGCCTGTGAACGGATTACTGGATGCAGGGTCCAGAATGCTGATGTTCCGTCCTTATGGCGAGTATCCCATGGACGAGACCGGCGCTGAAATAACAATTACCCTACTTGGAAGCTAAACCGGATCCGGATTCATAATGGATG
>CAVRJG010000024.1:0-14530 GCA_963721455.1 uncultured Methanosarcinaceae archaeon | reverse complement strand
ACATAAAAATCCATTCAATTTTTCTGTTCATATCGTTTTTTTCAGAACTTTTGAAATTCAATTTGAATCAAAAATTACTAAATGTTAACCATAACATAATTAATATATATTTGTGATAAATGAGGTAAATGTCAAATCGTGTTGGATATATAGTCCGTATGATATTGGTTTTTAAGTGAACCTACAAAAAATAACAATTAAGGATATTTAGATGTTAGAATGTGCTTGCTGCCGAATGTAGGATCAAATTAAAAGTCCAGGCAATAAAAGCGGAATTATAAAACCTTTGTTTACAACATATATATCAATGGGATATCAATGGGATATCAATGGGAGTGTGGGATAGTGGAACTTGATATCAGTGAGCAGGACCCTGAAGACATGGACCTGACCGATGTTGTGCTTGAATACGATGAGCTTGTTTCTGCGATATCCATTCTGGAAAAGCGGCGGGAGGAGTTGAGAACTCATATTCTCAATACCCTGATGGAAAAAGATATCAATGTGCTCAGAATTGGAAATGTGGAGCTCAGGCGGCAGAAAGTTGAATGGAAGCTCTGGCGGGTTAACAGGCTAAAATCCTATCTTGTGAAGAGGAAACTCTGGGACATAGTCGAATCAGTTGACAGGAGAACTCTCAGTAAACTGATAGAAAAAGGAATCCTGACCGAAGAGGAACTTAAGGGTACTTATGATGTGGAGACAAGGTACAGTTTACATGTGGGTAGAGTCTGAAAGAGTGGAAACCAGGGCTTAAGAGTAATTCCGGGAGAGATTCCGTAACAACTGATGCCGGAATAAACTGTTGACGATAGAAATGAAAACTGTTGACGATAGAAAGAAGCCTTGAAACCGGATACAATTTTCTAGAATGTCTTTCGGGTTTGTTTTTTCCATTTTTCTCTCTTTTGGGTTTTATTTTTAAATTCCTCCTTATTTTCAGGTTTTCTCGATTTTTTACCTCCAATTTTTAATTTTTATCGGTTTTTTCACCCTGTACGAGGTTCTACCTTTTTGAATTTCTTTGATTCAATTTGATATGGCTAATTTTTATATCCAGTCGAATAGATTCACTTTAGAGGCAAATTTCAGGAGGTTTTTATGCATGGAGATTGATGCTGTAGACAAGCTGGTTTTTCGTGTAATCGAACAGGTTGCAACAGATAACTGTGATCTCGATAAGGTCATAGAGTTTGTCGTTTCCTTCTCAAATGAGCATTTGCTTTCCCGGGATATCCTGCTGAAACTCTCTATTATTTTTGATAAAGATCGGATGTACAGAGAGAAATATGTAATTTCCAGGGCTTGCACTTCACTGTTCTCAGGAAAGGTGCGGGAAGACGCCCTTATGGAGGCAGGAAAAACAGCTTTTCTGCTTGGATTTGAGGAACTTGCTGCGCGGGAATTCGAAGAGTTGCTCGAAGAAAACCCTGTAAATATCGAAGCCCTCTGTGGATATGGGACTGTTCTGGCCAGAACAGGAAAACTGGATGCTGCTCGGATTCAGTACGAGAAAGCCCTGAAACTTCATCCTTCCCATGTCGATACGCTCTGCAATTACGGCTGCCTGCTTTACAGGCTCAAAAGAATGGATGAAGCCGAAGAAGCATACCATAGAGTCCTGATGCTTGACCCCATGCATGTGAGCACCCACTGCAGGTATGGGATTCTGCTTTCCAAACGCGAGCAAAAAACCGAAGCAAATTATCACTACATTCGGGCTCTTGAACTTGACCCTGACCACGTGGAATCCAATTTCCGTTATGCCCGTTTTCTTGAAGAAAAAGGAGAGCCTCTTGAAGCCGAAAGATATTACATAACAGCCCTCAAGGCAGACCCTGAAAATCCAAAACCTCATCTGTTCTATGCCCGTTTGCTTGCAGACCACGGTTTCATCCATGGAGCAAGAGTGCACTTCAGGTATGCTCTTAAACTGAACCCTGAAGACGTTGAAGCCCATTGCGAGTATGCCAGGCTGCTTGCCAGGTTTGGGCACAGGCACGAAGCCGAAGTCCAGTACAAAAAAGCTCTTGAGCTTGACCCAGGGCACTTCGGAACCCTGCATGGATATGGGGAGTTGTTAAAAGAAAAAGGGCAGTATGCAGAAGCCGAAGAAATCTACAGGCAGGCAGAATTCTTTAAGCGGAGTGCCTGGTAACAAATTAATACAGCCTGACCGGCTCAATTCCCATTTTTTCCATCAGGCAGGCAGGGATGTCCAGTACCTGCAGGACTGAATCTATAACAATTCCATCGGAAGTTGCTACGATCATGTTATTTTCCGGATTTCCGCCGCCTGTTTTCAGTTCGAAATCAGTGGTTTTTGAAGTTTTAGCCTCTCCTGAAATCCCGTGTTCTTTCAGTTTGCGGCGGATGAAACCTGCAAGCTCCCCACTCTTGCTGATCTGGGCGTCAAAGAGAAAAACGGCTGATTTTGGGCCGGCTTCGGAAAGAAATTTAAGTATAGTATCAAGGGCTTCTTCGATGTCTTCGGCCTGTTTTGCTTTGCTGAAATAGTAGCGGGTATCTCTTATGTACCCGTCATCACAGGACCACATGGGTTCCTTTTTTAGCAGGCTATCCACACTCAGGAGGACATTATATCCATCAAGGAGAAGGTTCCTATCCTTTATGCCTGTACAGGCCACTTTTTTATTAATCCTGGAAACTACTCTGTCCGGGGGCATAATTACCCTTGTGAGGATATGCCGCTCTTCTACCCTGAGCTGGAAATGGTCAGCGACGAAACGGATAGTTGCAAATTTAGGGTAGCCCCATCGGAGTATGCTCCGGATATCCCGGGCAGGCTTGAGCAATTTTTCTTTTAGATAAAGGCCGGAAAAATCAACCGAATTATCATGCATACTTCTCATGCATAGTTGTCTCCTTTTAGGAAGGAAGTTCTTTAAATGAGTGGAGATATATGTTATATATACATATTTGCGCAAATAAAAATAACAATGCGTGATATCCGGCAGTCTATTTGCCTCTGGCGATTTTTGTTCCGGTTCTATTCAATATAAGGTTGTTTTCAGCCGTGGGCTAGCTTATGGCTCCGGCTGGAGGTTTATATTATGGAATTATTGTGGCTGGCTCAGGACGAAGTAAAAAGTGTTATGGATATGCATTCTGATATGCAGGTAGTGGAAAGAGCTTTCAGGCAGCACGGGCTTGGAAGGGTGCAGATGCCTCCCAAATCCTATCTTTACTATACGGCTTACAACGGAGACCTGCGGACAATGCCTGCATATCTTGAAGAAGAGAATATCACTGGCGTGAAGATCGTAAACGTCCACCCCGGGAACCCGGACCGCGGGCTTCCCACTGTAATGGCGCTGATCATCCTCATTTCCCCGGAAACAGGCGCTCCTGTAGCAATTATGGACGGAACCTACCTGACCGATATCCGGACCGGGGCCGCAGGAGGGATTGCCGCAAAATACCTGGCAAGAAAGGACTCAAAGGTTATCGGTATTATCGGGGTCGGAAACCAGGCAAAGACACAGCTCGAAGCTCTCGTCGAGGTTTTTGAGCCTGAACTGGTAAGAATCACTTCAAGGACAAAAGAGAGCTGTGAACGGTTTATCCTGGAGATGGCAGGTGTTACCCCCTGCGAAATACGTTACGAAGAAAGCATTGAGAAGGTCTGCAACTGCGATATCCTTGTCACGACCACTCCGACCAGAAAACCGATCGTAAAGGCCCAGTGGATCAAAGAAGGCACTCACATAAACGCAATAGGGGCCGATGCTGTGGGAAAAGAAGAACTTGACCCCGAACTTTTAATCCGCTCAAAGATCGTTGTGGACGATATTGTCCAGGCACTCCATTCAGGAGAAGTAAACGTTCCTCTCTCCAAGCACTACATTTCGGAGAATGATATTCATGCCCAGCTCGGCGAAGTGATCACCGGCCTGAAACCAGGCAGGACAAGTGAGGAGGAAATTACGATCTTCGACTCAACTGGCCTTGCCATTCAGGACGTTGCAAGCGCGCATCTGGTTTATGAGAGGGCTGTCAGCAAGAAGCTTGGCAGGCAAGTCCGTATGTTCTGAAACGCAAGCCTTTTCAAAAAAGGCTTGAGCGAAAACGATGTATTATGGCGTGATAAAACGGCGCAATGGTTTTGGTCAAGCGTTGCGCCACTTGAGCTCAAAAGGGCTGAATTTACGGGCAAGATATCTTTTTTTATTCGCTCAAGAGGGGTAATTTATAGGTAAGTGAAACTGCTTTTCACCCGGCAAAGCGGATTGATTTACAGGGTTAAATCTTTCCTTGTCTTCGGTGTTTCTCGTCACTACAGAAGTTGCGGTGGGCTAAAACCAGAGCCGGCGCTTTTCATAAGTAATGGTACAAAGGAAACTCGGGTGCTGCTTTTCCCGTATTTAAGTCTTTTTCTTGATTGTGGTACTAGAATTGGGAATTTCTCGTGCGCGATGGTCTATAAAGTATAGTTAGTTAGAATCATTGAAGTGAGGAAAACAGGAAATAAACAGGGTGCAGGTATCCTTTTCGCTTAGAGGTCCAAGGGGAGTTGAACATAAATATTTAAATTCGAAACTATAATAGAACAAATTCACAATGCATAAATAATTAGCAATAAATCATTTATTATTGAGTGGTTTCTGGAGGCCGATTATACCCTCCGCGAATACTGTACTTTACCCCCAATAATATAGGTTTTTAGTTCCGACTATTCCCAATGTTCTCCTGAAACCGCTCAATACCTCTTTTTACGCTCAATACTTTTTTAAAAATAAGTTTAATCAGGTGTTCTGCCTTGCAGCATCTGAACATCCCGATGCCTGTATTTTTCAGACCCCTATTATCCCGTAGATTTTTTTCATGTCAAGATTCCGCTCGACCATATTTGCGAGTTCTTCGTAGGCGTCGTTTTCGGTCATGACATTTTCAGGCCTGTACTCAAGCCCTTTTTTCTCGAAGAGGTACTGCATAAGGGCATCTCTTACATTTCTGTTGTCAAAAAGCCCGTGCAGGTAAGTGCCAATTACCAGGCCGTCCTCGTCAATTGCACCGTCGTCCCCGAATACGTTGCGCCGGGAATCGGTGACGCCCATATGGATTTCATACCCTTTTATCTCCTCCCCGTCTATGGGAGCCAGTATCGGGCCGTATGCATTCACTTTTTTCGTGACCTGGATTGTTTTCTTTTTGTATGCTCCGAACTTTGTCCCTATATCCAGAAGCCCGAGGCCTTCGAATTCTGCTTCGACTCCGTTTTCAATTCCAGAATCAAAAATTGTCCTGCCCAGCATCTGGTAGCCGCCGCAGATCCCGAAAATCGGAATTTTTCCTTTAAAAGCCTGGATTTTCCCGGCCATGCCGCTTGCCTTAAGGTCAAGCAGGTCGTTAACCGTATTTTTTGTGCCCGGGATCATGATCGCGTCCGGGGTTCCGAGTTCTTCGTCAAGATCCACATAGCGAATTTTAGCAAGCCCTTCCAGAGGCTCGAAGTCCGTGAAGTTAGAAATCCTGGGTAGGCGGATGACTGCGATCTCGATATCCTTTTCGTTTTTCATGCCTTCTTTATCTTCAAGCGAGACCGAATCTTCAGAGGGGATATTAAGCTTGAAGTAAGGAAGAACTCCAAGTACCGGAATTCCGGTCTTTTCTTCAAGCTGTTTCAGGCCGGGTTTCAAGATTTCCAGGTCGCCCCTGAACTTATTGATAATAAACCCTTTGACGTTTTTCCGTACATCGTCAGGCAGAAGTGCAATTGTGCCGTAGAGGCTTGCAAAAACGCCTCCCCTTTCTATATCCCCGACAAGGATTATCGGAGCCTGCGTAAGCCTTGCAGTGCCGACATTTACAATATCTCTTTCGTAGAGATTGATTTCGGCAGCCCCACCAGCCCCTTCCATGACAATGATATCATGTTCCCTGGAAAGCCTTTCGAGAGCCCCTTCAAGGACCTCATTCATCTCTTCAATGGAATCGTAGTACTGGCCTGCGCTCCTGTCAGCATAAGGTTCTCCTAGCAGGATTATCTGGGAAACGCAGTCTCCTTTGGGTTTTAGAAGAACAGGGTTCATGTCGGCAGTGGGCTCGGTGCCTGCGGCTTTTGCCTGGATTGCCTGGGCAATTCCTATCTCCTTTCCGTCCTTTGTGATCCAGGAATTCAGGCTCATGTTCTGGGCCTTGAAGGGGGCAACCCTGTACTTTCTTGATAGGATCCTGCATATGGCAGTCACGACTGAACTTTTCCCAACATGGGAGGCGGTTCCCAGGATCAAGACGCTTTTCTTTTCCATTTTTACCACACCTTCTGCTCGGACACTCATTTTTATATAATTTTCAATAAATTGACAGTGATTTTTTTCATGATAATGCAAATCAAGTAAACTTGTTTACTTTTAATATTTATCCTCTTATACTTCAACTAAAGAATAAATACTTTCGGATTCACTTCTGGTTTTGTTTATTTACCTTGAAGAAATAGCTGTTTTTCAGATTTTTAGTCTTCTCAAGCTTTGTTTTCTTGCTGCTATCTACTTTACGTATTTTTCTACTCTCTACCCCTGTCCGGATTTTATTTTATTCATTTCTTTCCTTTAAATCGGAAAAAACCGCACTTTCATCCGGTTACATTTCTTTTAAATAAGATCAAAGCAATCTTTTTGATAATCTAATCGTGGAAAAAGACGATAACAGTTCATCTAATAATGAGGGTAAGTGAAATTTAAAAATACTTTAGAGATATCTTGTAAACTATGGGCAGATTCTTTTTCTTTCATTTTTCCGTTTTCGCTCATTCATTCTAAATAATTTACTCCAGCAAAAAAATTAGCAACGCGGTTAAAATAATTGATTTCATTAAACATTTCAACGTCAACCAATATCTCTCCAGGCTTAAAATTTCATTCCCGTTAATTATATATCGTTTTTGACTAATGTTTACATACTTCAGCATAGCGAATAAGAGCGAACAAAAAACCTTGTGCAGGAATTCTCATCAACTGATCACTGTATGAGAATTCTATTTTCTTATTTTTTCTATTCTATAAGATCCGAATAATCTTTTTATATATTCTATATATAATCGGAATAATCTTTTTATATTGTGATTCTCGCCATAATTTACTTTTATCTCGGATAATTTTGTAATTTATTTATTCTCTTTAATTTCTTAAAAAACCTGCATTAAACCGTATCCGGCAGAATCTATTTATAACATATTTTTATTTATGGCGCCCAATACAAATATTTATATTGATTAGTAGATATTTATAATGTAATGGACAACAGTATAGAATACCAGCTTTACCTTGAAGCCCTGGACAACGAGAGATCTGCATGGGGAAGGAGAACTGCCATAAAACGGCTCTGCGACTGTAGAACCGAGGAGTCTCTATACTACCTTAATGAGATTGTAGTTGACAGATATTGTCTGGTGCCTGATTGGCTCAAAAGGATTGCAAGAGAGTATTACGTATCTCTGTGCCTCGAATTTCTCTGAACATTCATTTTTTGAAAGGTCAGATTTCGCAGGACGTCTTTTGAAAAAGATGTAGCTCTGCTGAAAAATAATGCCGTATTATTTCTTCCTGTTTTTTAAGATAACCGATTTTCAAAACCAGAGATTACCGGTTTATCCGGTACTTGCGGGATAGTAATTACCGAAAGTTTATATGGAATTACCCCAATTCTTTGATAAATCTCAGGAACCGCTACGCTTAGCTTTTAATTTAATATTTAATAATTTATTAAATTTTGGGTTTCTTGTAAATATTAAATCTTAATTTGCTGGTAACTATCTCAGGATGGATTGGACGATGAGCAGGGATATTGAAAAAGCTTTAGGAGGCCCGGCAATGATCTTGGTGGGCATTGGAGCAGTACTAAATGTTATTTTATTCTACTTTATGTTTAAATATGCTGACGAGAAAAACCTGTTTATGGTTCTCTTAACTGCAGTGTTGATAGGAATTATTGCAATGGGGATTGCCAAAGGCCTTATTTCTATATCCAGGCGTAGTTATAGTAAATGATATTGAATAAGTGTGAGTAAGTGTGACTGAATAATGACTGACTAAGTGTGACTGAATAATGACTGAATAATGACTGAATAATGACTGAATAATGACTGAATAATGATTGAAAAATGATTGAAATGAGGACAACTAACATATTAAGAGAAATAAAAGTATTATTCCCGTCTAACTTCTGTTCTTTATTCCGTTTAATTTCCATCCTTTCCTCATTTAAGGCTCGATTTAAGGCCTTGAGGTTACTCTCTTCTCAAGCTTTTGAAATTTTATGGTAGCTATTGTACAGACAACGGTAGAGCCGGTTATGGGCATAATTGCGATTTTTCTCTTGATAAAAACATCTTTTTTCTTAGTGTCTTTATTTTCCTTTCTAAAGGTAGTTTTTACGGAATTACTTAAAATAATATGAAGGTTAATATGTTACCTCAGTTTAACATTTGCTCTTAATCTTCCAAGCTTTTCTTCAGGCTGTGCTGTAGGTTTCCGCACCCGGAAAACAAACAGAGAGTCTGGATTCAGGGAAAATAAATTATAATGACAAACTTACAATCATATGAGAACTAAACGGAAGGAGTTTACTCATGCAGTTGAAGCTGGAACATTTTAACATAAAAATAGGGCAGCACAAAGTGTTGTTTAATATTGCCGATGCGAAGGAACTGGGGGTTAATCCGGGGGATAGGGTCCGCATCCGCGGACACGAAAGCCTTTCCGCTATTGTGGACACGACGGATGATATGGTTCCTCCGGGTACACTGGGAGTCTTTTCCGAAGTTTACAAGCACTTTCAGGACTGGGACAAGCCGGTCGAAGTTGTCCCGGCATTCCGCTCAAAATCTGCAACCGTGATCAAGAAAATTATGGATAAAATGCCGGTTGTGCAGGATGATCTCAAAACGCTCGTAAACGATATAGTGGAAGAAAACCTCAGTGACATCGAACTCTCAGCTTATATAACATCTTCTTATATTCACGGAATGACCGATGACGAGGTCGAATGGCTGACAAGGGCTATGATCGACAGTGGGGATAGGATCGAGTTTGATACTCATCCTATAATGGACAAGCACTCGATAGGAGGAGTGCCCGGAAACAAGATCTCTCTCCTGGTTGTCCCCATTATTGCCGCAAACGGGCTTCTTATCCCAAAGACAAGTTCCAGGGCAATAACAGGTGCAGGTGGGACTGCAGACCTCATGGAAGTGCTTTGTCCCGTAGAGTTCAGCGCCCAGGAGGTCAAGGAGATAACCGAGAAAGTAGGAGGTGCTCTTGTGTGGGGCGGAGCTACCAATATTGCACCTGCCGATGACAAACTTATAAGAATCGAGTACCCTCTTTCCATTGATCCTTACTACCAGATGCTTGCCTCAATTATGGCAAAAAAGGGGGCTATAGGGGCCGACAATGTGGTAATGGATATCCCTGTCGGGCCAAGTACAAAAGTTCCAACTGTCCAGGAAGGGCAGAAACTGGCAAGAGACCTGATTAACCTGGGGCACAGGCTCGGAATGAATGTCGAGTGTGCCATAACATACGGTTCGTCTCCCATTGGAAGAAAAGTGGGGCCCTCGCTGGAGGTCAGGGAAGCTCTGAAAGTGCTGGAAAGCATGGAAGGCCCAAACAGCCTTATTGAAAAGAGTGCTGCTCTTGCGGGTATCCTGCTTGAAATGGGGGGTGCAGCGCCAAGAGACCGTGGAAAGGAAGTTGCACTGGAAACACTAAGGAGCGGGAAAGCCCTCGAAAAGATGAAACAGATTATTGAAGCTCAGGGCGGAGATCCGAATATTACATCGAATGATATTCAGGTAGGGCAATATACTGCCGATATTTTTGCTTCTACAGACGGATATGTTATCGAGTTTGACAATAAGTGGATTATTGAAATTGCCAGGCTTGCAGGGGCTCCTAACGACAAGGGAGCCGGGGTTGCCATCCATAAAAAGATGGGGGAATCAGTTAAAAAGGGAGACTCGATTCTCACAATCTATACCGAAAAAGAGTTCAAGCTCGAGATCGCATTGACAACAGCCCAGAGGACAAACCCGATAATTGTTGAAGGCATGCTTCTGAGGAGAATCCCCGGAACTTATGGGTTCCAGTAATTTTCTCCCATTTTCTTTTTTAGTGAAATCCTTTAATACCTTGTCCGGGTTTTAGCAAGAGCATGAAGAGGATTGTTTTGTTGCGCCTGGGGCACCGCCCCGAAAGGGATAAAAGAATTACCACCCACGTGGGCTTAACTGCCAGGCTTCTAGGTGCAGAGGGTATGCTCCTTGCTTCGGATGACCCGGGAATAGTGCAGAGTCTTGAGGATGTTGTCAGGCGCTGGGGCGGAGACTTCTATATTAAAAATAATGTCAATTTTAAGCAGGAAATCAGGGAATGGAAAGCTGAAGGCGGAAAAGTCTGCCACCTTTCTATGTATGGGGTCAATCTGCCCGGTGTTACTGATGAGCTTAAAAAATGCAACCGGCTTATGATCGTTGTAGGCGCAGAGAAAGTCCCTCCTGAGATTTACCAGCTCGCTGACTGGAATGTTGCAGTCGGAAGTCAGCCACATTCCGAAGTTGCGGCGGTTGCAATTACCATGGACAGGATTGCAGATGGCGAGCCACTTGAAAAAGAGTTTTCCGGTGCTGAGCTGACGATTATCCCCGCAGAAAGGGGCAAACAGGTTATCGAGAATATCAGGGAATAAGCCAAATCCCTTTTAGATTTCGTTATAATGCGAGTCCTTTAATTCTTCAGTATGCTTTTTTGCGGCGAATTTGTTAATTTTTCACTCCCTTATCTTTTTAGTTTGTATTTTTAATAGCCGATCACTTCTAATAATACGATTGACTGTTATCTGATTTATTATTACGATTTATAAGAAAAGTGTTAAATATGAGTTTCACATAGAATAAAACGTCTACAGACAGACCAATTCCTCCTGCTAAAGCAGCATCCGGATTTTTCCGTTTTCGTTCCGCCAGAAGGAGACAACAGGTGTGAACCATAACGGTTTCCGGAAAATTGAGGTAAGGCCCGGTCAGAAGTGCAGGGGCAGAAATATTTTTTTAGGTCAGATCTTTCACATTTCCGAGCATCCCATCCGATTCTTTTTATGCTTTTTCATATCTTTTTATGCTTTTTCATATGTCGTTAATGAGTAAACTTTAGTTCTTAACTGCGTAAACTTCAGTCCCGATTTTTTAACATGATCAGACATTCCAAAAAACGAATATAAGTGCATAAATTAAAATAGTAATAGAAAGTAAGAGTCTGTGACCCTTATGGATTCAATAGTGAAGGATATATATTTTATGGCCGGATGTGCCTTTTTTCTTCTATTCGTACTCCTATTTCTTAATCTTTACAAAAGCAGGCTTCTCTCCCATTCTCTTAAACTGTGCAGCTGGATTTGCGGGATGGCAATCAGTTCGGACAGCCCCTGGGTTAAGATGTTCGTGCTTCATCTTGTATTCTCCATCCGGCTGCTGATGTACCTTGCTATTGTTTCCCTCGAACAGGTTGACAAGCTGACTGCCTGGGGCATTTTGAAGCGTTACACATCAGGTACCAGATTTGTCCTGTCTGAGTACATTTTTGCTTTCCTTCACTCCTCAGAACAGGTTGAAAGGTTAATTCTCAGCTCTAATTCCAGGCACATAGATATAAAAGATCAGGATCCAGGGAAATAAGCTTTAAATTCAGCCCTTTTATAAACCCTTCAATCTTTTTTAAATTTGTAATCCAGCTTTATCATAAGTCCCAATTTTTTGGAGTAATTATACATTTTTGTTCTTTGTCCATCTGGCAGGTTTTCGGATTTTACGAAATTCCTCCTCACTTTATATAATAATAGTAACCGCTGGCTGGAAACTTTCGTCCCTGACGGCAATTTTAAGCCCTAGATTATATTTATTAGCTCTTTCCAAAGGAATGGTAACGTTGTACGTTTTATATAGCTGGGGAATATATTTTATCCGGATGATTTCTCGTCCACGGACCCTCATGCCGGGAAACTTCAGGCAACGGGTCCCTGATCTTCAGAGCTGGGGAGGATGCGGCAATGAATGAGGGTGTGGCAATGAATATAACATTGATTGGCATGGCAGGAGCGGGGAAAAGTACTATAGGGAGAGTACTTGCAAAGAGACTTGGCTATGCTTTTATCGATGTTGATAGCTTGATCACGGGAAAAACCGGAATGTCTCTTCAGGCCCTGATTGATAAACATGGAGACTCCGCTCTTATCAGGTTTGAAGAAGAAGCCATTCTCAGGCTCGGGCAGATGGACGGGTGCATTATTTCCCCTGGCGGAAGTGTGATTTATTCCGAAAAGGCCATGGGACACTTAAAAAGTATATCCAGAATAATCTTTCTGGACGTTCCTTTCAGGAGCATTGTGAAAAGGCTTCCCAATGCAAGAAAAAGAGGCATAGTAGGACTCAGGGATCGAAGCCTGAAAGAACTTTTTGAAGAGAGGGTAGTCCTGTACCAGAAATATGCTGACTTTTCAATAAAACTTAAAGGAAAGGAGAATATTCAGGGTCTCGTTGAAAAAATTATTGGGCTCTGTTTTAAAGAAGATGCCTGATATTTATAGGACTTAAATTTGTTTATTTGAGGTCTCAAGCTGCGTTTTTAAAAATTTGCGCTTTTTTGGTTTAGCTTTTTTAGATTCATATTATATTGAACTTTCTTTAAGAACAGTTTACTTTCAGAACAGTTTACTTTAAATTTACTTTAAGAACAGTTTACTTTAAGAATGGTTTACTTTATTAGCTATCAGGTCTTCAATCTGAACAAAATCTCTGAGTTCAATCTTTAATCAGCATCGGCCTGCAGAAAAAGGTCCGAGCGGCAGGAGACATATAATGGCATCAAGTCGTTTCATTATTACGGTTATAGGCAGCGACCGGGTAGGGATTGTTGCCAGGATCACTACTGTGATGGCGAATTTCAACGTAAATATTGTCGATATCAGTCAGACTATTATGCAGGGAATCTTCACCATGATCATGCTTGCAGAAGCTCCACAGGAGAATTTTGACCTTGCGGCTTTCCAGAGAGCCATGGATGCCGAAGGAAAGAACCTTGGAGTCGAGGTCAAGGTACAGCACGAAGACGTCTTTCGCTTCATGCACAGGGTCTGATCGAAAGAACAAGAGGAATCTTCATGCTTATAAACCCGAATGAAATCCTGGAAACAATCCAGATGGTCAGGATGGAACACCTGGACATAAGGACCGTTACAATGGGGGTCAGCCTCAGGGACTGCTGCCATCCTGATATTGAAGTTTTCAATGAAAATATTTACGAAAAAATAACCGCCCGTGCAAAAGAGCTTGTCTGCACAACGAATGAAATCCAGAGCCTCTACGGAATCCCCATAATCAATAAACGGATTTCAGTAACTCCGATAGCCATAGCAGCCGAAAGTTGCAGGTCTTCTGATTTTGTTTCGGTTGCAAAAACTATGGATGAGGCTGCAAAAGAATCCGACGTGGATTTTATCGGAGGCTTCACTGCTCTTGTCCATAAAGGCGCAACTTCAGGAGACCTGAAGCTTATAAATTCGATCCCTGAAGCCCTCGCATGCACGGAAAAGGTCTGCTCGTCGGTAAATGTTGCTACCACAAGAGCCGGAATTAACATGGATGCCGTTGGCCTGATGGGCGGGATCATCAAAAGGACTGCAGCATTGACTGCTGATAGGGATGGAATAGGCTGTGCCAAACTTGTGGTCTTTGCAAATGCCCCGGAAGACAATCCCTTTATGGCAGGAGCCTTTCACGGAATAGGTGAACCCGAGTGCGTTATCAACGTGGGCGTTAGCGGGCCGGGCGTTGTGAATGCTGCTATCCGCGAACTTGAAAACCCCAATCTCACGGAAATTTCGGAGACTATCAAAAAGACAGCTTTCAAAATAACCCGTATGGGAGAAATGGTAGGAAGAGAAGTTTCACGGAGGCTTGGAGTCGAATTCGGGATCCTTGACCTTTCTCTGGCTCCGACTCCGGAAATCGGGGATAGTGTTGCTGCAATTCTGGAGGCAATGGGGCTTGAGCGCTGCGGAACCCACGGCACGACTGCAGCCCTTGCCCTCCTGAACGATGCAGTGAAAAAAGGCGGGGCAATGGCTTCATCCTCAGTAGGCGGCCTGAGCGGGGCTTTTATCCCTGTCAGTGAGGACGCAGGCATGATCAAAGCCGTTAAAGACGGAGCCCTCAGCCTGGAAAAACTTGAAGCCATGACCAGCGTCTGCTCAGTCGGCCTGGATATGATCGCAGTGCCTGGAGATACGCCTGCCTCCACCCTTTCTGCAATCATAGCTGACGAGATGGCGATAGGGGTAATCAATAAAAAGACCACGGCAGTCAGGATCATCCCCGCGCCTGGTAAAAGAGTTGGGGACTCGGTGGAATTCGGCGGGCTGCTTGGAAGTGCCCCTATTATGCCGGTAAGCAATTTCAGTTCGGAAGTTTTTGTGAAACGGGGGGGAAGAATTCCGGCTCCTATCCAGTCACTTACGA
>CAVRJG010000023.1:0-18099 GCA_963721455.1 uncultured Methanosarcinaceae archaeon | reverse complement strand
GAAAGTTGCACTCTATATTAGGACTTCTACAAAAAATAAAAATTCCGAATTTCACTATTTTTAATAAAGTAAACAAAAAACGAGGCAACTTTCTTTATTTTTCTAATTTTTTGTTATTGAGGAACTATTTTAAGAAACAAAGCTTCGGGTGTGACTTCCACTGGAAAAGTAAAAGAACAAAAATTATTGGAGATAAAACTTGTAAGCTCCTGTTATTGTTCTCCACCGGAAACTCGTAATATAATCAAGAAAATTTACTTTGTAAACTCCTGTTATCATTCTCCACTGGAAATTGATCATTTAGTCAATAAAAAATGCTTTATAAGTTCCTGTTATAATTCTCTGTAGAAAATGAAAAAACGGCTTGTGGAGCCTTAGGTAAGCTATTTATTATGAATATCCCCTCATGAATCAAGTATATAAAGTCATGAATTCACTTTCTAAGCTACTCCTATTTTTTAAAGAGTTTGGTATAAAGGCGTGGGCAGTGCAAAAAATCATTTTTACAGAAAATTTCCATTTGAATGGCTGAGAAGTTGTTGGAACAAGACGTTAAACGAAGAGACCGATTAGTTCAGAATTATATCTGGATTTCTAATTTAACAACAAAGAAGTTATACTTCCATTACAGGTTTTCCTCTGGATGATTGAGAATTGCAGTCCACCACCAGCGAGCCATACCCAGAAGATCCTTTGAAAACTAGCCTGAAAGCCTGTATTCTTTGTTCTTTATCGAGATAAGCCCTGCTCCAAGCAATTTATTGTGCATTGCATAAAATGAAGCACGACCTATCTGAAGTTCTTCCAGAATGGCCTTCCACTCGTCAGTCCGGATTGCATTTCCTTCGGCTTGCTGCTCTTCAATTATTACAAGGAATTTTGGTTCCGGTGCAAAAATAATATTTCCGCAGTTTGATACTATAATTCTTACCTTTGTGTACCATTTTCCGGTGATAGGAATGATTAACTTTCCTAATTGTGAAGGTTTACACTGATTTTGCAACAAAGCTAGATTTTTTGCACTGCCCACTGCCCCGCATCAAACTGTATAAAGTATAAATATTTTACAAAGTTCCTGCACTCTATGGTATGCATTTTCCTATTTGTGACATCAAAGGAGGAAAGCATGCCCTCAGATTGGGCCGATATCCAGGCAAAAAAGGCAACCTTTCGACAACATGCGACTTATCTAGAAAATAAAAGAAGAATGAAGTTAATCCTTTATATGGCATTCAAAAATTAAAAATCGTCAACTGTATGTTAATTGATTATGCGACTATAGGCACTTTATGACCAGCTGCACGCCAAGGATGACAAGAAAGAAAAGCTAAATGAGAATATGCATAAGCAAGCGGTTCATATTCAAACCTTGATCCAGGACAACAGCAGGTTAAATATTAAGTTCCTATCGGAAAACATGGAAATAATAAGCCTTGGTGAAAGTTTTGGAAAGAAGTTTTTGATATCAAATCTGAAGTGTTTAAATTTTCATTTATCTATATTATTAAACCAAATAGTGAATTCTGTTCCATGATTCCTTTTTAGTTCCATACAGCCGTCTACCTGTTCAACAAGAATGTTTACAAGCTGGAGTCCAAGAGAATCCGCATTTTTGAACTCTATTTTTTCCGGGATGCCTTTTCCGTTATCCGCTACGATGAGTACGTAATGGAATCCATTTTTTTCCATACAGGACGGACACGGACCGGGAATATCATAGTTTGCGGCAAAACTCTCTTTTTTGCAGAGGTTTATGTAGATTTCGCCTGATCTTCCAGCGGGGAAAGCATGCTTCAGGGAATTTGAGACCAGTTCGTTCACAATAATTCCTAGAGGTATTGCAGTATCCATTCCAAGATAAATTTGCTCGAGGTCCAGTTTCAGGCTAATATTATTACTAAGATTATATGAACCGAAAAGATCTGCAGCCAGCTTCTGAAGATAAGCTGCAAAATCAAGGGTGTCCAATTCATTTCCTTTGTAGAGTTCTTCGTGAATCAGAGCCATTGAAGCTACACGATCTTGGCTCTCCCTGAAAGATTCAAGCATTTTTGCATCACTGGATCTTTCAGCCTCTAGGCTAAGCAGAGATGAAATTACTTGCAGGTTATTCTTGATTCTATGGTGGATTTCTTTTATGTGGGCTTCTATCTATTTTTTCCAGAGCTTCTTCAGCCTTCTTACGCTCAGTAATATCCTGAACTGTTCCTCTCATTCGAACAGGAATATTTTCCTCATCAAAAATGACTTCTCCATGTGCATGGACTATGCGTTCTTCTCCATTGGCTGAGATAATCCTATAATCAATGTCATAGGGCTTTCCGCTTAAAGCTTCTTTAACGGCATTATCCACATAGTCTCGATCGTCTGGATGCACATAACTTAAAAATGAATCGTAAGTTGCGCCGAATTCTTGAAGGTTCAAGCCCAAAAATACGATAACTTTCATCAGACCAGTATAATCTATCGGTTACAATATTCCAATCCCAATTTCCAAGGTGTGCCATTCTTTGAGCTTCAGCAAGACTTTTTTCACTTTCCATTAATGCCTGATAAGCTTCTTCAAGCTCAGACGTACGCACTTTAACTTTTTCTTCTAAACTTTCATGTGCTTTTTTTAGAGCTTCTTCTGCTCTTTTGCGCTCGGTGATGTCTATGAATGCAGAAACAGACCCTGTATGGGTTCTCCTGCTCGTCATGCAAGGGTCTGGCGTTACCCAATACGTGTCGCACCGTACCGTCAGTATAGACAATATCGAACTCGTAGTTGCGTATCTCTGTGCCTGCAGCCGACATCTGCACCGGCATCTCTTCAGGTTGGAGCTCTACCCCGTCCTTGAACATTCTAAACGTCTCGGGTCTCTCCCCCTCAGGAGCGGATTTGGACACGTTTGCACCCTCAGGAATTCGGAGCCATTCATAGGAGAGACGATTCCCAATTATCTGAAGTGCCTGGGGATCGTGTGTTATCCACACGGCGACAGGAACTGCATCCAATACTACTGCCAGTTCATTCGAGCGAGCTCGCTCACGCTCTTCGCTCTGGCGCAGTGCTTCCTCCGCACGCTTGCGTTCTTGATGTCACGAGCAACATGAATACACCCAGTGACTTTTCCATCCGGATCATGTAATGGCGAGACACTTACTACGAAATCCCCACCCAGAACCTCTTCGCGAACTTCTTTAGTATTCCAGTCCGTCCTCAAGCACCTGCCTGTGCGGACAAAAAGAGGGCGGTTCGTCCGTCCCATGGACAACATGATAACAGGTTAACCCTATACACTCTTCTGGTGTTACTCCCAATCTTGCCGCCATTGACTTGTTTGCACGAACAATTCGATAATTACCGTCGATTATGGATATCAGGTCTGGCACTGCATCAAAGGTATGTTCCCAATTTTTTGTGGCTTGAAAAACTGCATCTTCAGCTTTCTTCCGTCCAATATTATCTATCCTTTCCCATTTTTCTTCCTTTTTGCTCAAAGAAAATTGATGGTTGGAGACTATTTCAATAATCTCGGTTGTGCTATACTTGCCGACAAAGTATGAGCCCAGAACTATCATTCGGTTTTTATAGATAATATCATCAAATTTCCCCATGTAATCTACAAAATAGCTCCAATCCTTTTTTTCCAGCCAGAAAGTGTTTCCACTCAACCTCAGCCCCTCATAGCCACTTTCCAGAGCATGATTGAGTTTTTCAATCCAGCCATTTATAACCCTTTCCGAATCGTAAATGCTCCCAGTTACGTGCAAGGAAGTGTAAGAGATAATTTCGATTTGTCCTTTCTCCAGATAAGCATCGATATCAGGAACAGCCTTTCTCAAGGCTTCTTTTGCCTCTTCTATTTCCAGAGGATATGAGGTAATCCAGAGGCAAAACTCGTTGTTCTCCAACCCTGCTTTAAAGTAGGGAATCAGTACGTCCACTAGATCTTCTTTTGTTTGATAGAACTGGCAAAAGTGCGTTCCCCATCGCACATCTCCAATAATATCAATACCAGACTTTCTCAGGCTCTTTTTCATTCCACATCTTTTCCTACTTTGTAGAGTGTAAAGGCAAAAAAGTTCATTGCTTCTAGGATATTCGACGCCGGACTCGTCAAAAATCAGTTACCAATATGTAATCTCGATCTCTTTGTTTATATAAAATAACTCATATATATTATATACTAATTTGGGTTCAGTTGCAAAAAATTCTAAAAAATATGTAAATCTATAAGTAATGAATAAAAATCAAAATATTTAAGGAAAATGTACCAACATTATAAAACTATACCAAACAGTTGATTAATGTATTTGACTTTATTAAGAACAGAGTAATTTGGATCATTTACTTGTCTTTTTTTAATGATATTCATAGCTTCAATTCCTTTTAAAGTCTTATTAGCAGATCGAAAAGACTGAAATCCTACCATTGGATTAACGATTCGCTTTATAGATCTATGATCTTACTCTATAATGTTATTCAAATACTTGATTTGTCTAATGCCTATGTTTTTAGGTAGTATTTTCGGTTCTGTTGCAAAAATAATTTTTCTACCCTTTTGGGCTATAATAATTTCGTTTTGTGTTATTATTGACCTGCTTATGACATATTAATATCCCAATTGTGATGTTTTCCACTGATTTGGTAAAACAGCCAGATTTTTTGTAACAGAACCATTCACTTCATTTATATATTTGAATAATATAGAGCTTACGTACTTAAGGTACAAAATCAACTACAATGGACATTGTAGTGAAACTTGTGCTTTAGACAGTTAAAGGTTTAATGCTATTGATTTCTCAGTTCAACCGCGTAAGTCCTATTTATAATCGAGCCTATCCCAAAAGTAATATTATGTTGAAATTATAAATCTACTTTTATGTCATTCCGTGAAATCGATGACATTCTATGGAAATCCATAGAACCTTATCTTCCTCCACAGAAACCATATACAGGAAGGCCACGTGCAAATATGAGGAAGCTAATGAACGGTATTTTGTACGTCGTTATGACAGGTTGTACGTGGAAAGACGTTCCTCGTCACTATGGATCTAAGTCAACGGTTCATAGATTTCATCTTTATTTGTGTGAACATGGTACTTATCAGAAGATTTTCAATGAACTTTTAAACAAAGGTTACGACTTGAAGAAAATAGATATCTCTCATTGTTTTACTGATACAAAGGATATTCCGGCTAAAAAAGGGGGAATATCGGATACGATGGACACAAAAAAGTAAAAGGAATAAAATTAAGCGTTTTAGTAGACTTACAGGGTCTACCTCTCTCTATTATCGTTGTTCCTGCAAATATGAATGATTCAACACTTTATATACCTACACTTAAAAATTTTAATATAAAGAGACCTGTAGGAAGGCCTGTTAACAGGCCTTCCAAAGTAACAGCTGATGGAATGTATGATACAGCTAAAATTAGAAAATATAACAGGAGAAGAGGAATAAAATCCAACATACCAGTAAATAAAAGAAATCGGAAGAAAAAGAAGAGAGGAAGACCAATAAAGGTAGATCAGGAAGAATACAAAAGGAAAAGCATAGTAGAAAGGTTTTTTAGCTGGATAGAGTCATGCAAGAAAGTATTTCCAAGATATGAAATTAAAGAGACATCATATTTAGGAGTCGTGATGTTAGCAGCAATAATTAGATTAAATGAAGTTTTGGGATAGGCTCATCATCAATTGAGAAATCTCCATCAATTGAGAACATTGAAAATAAAAGAAGTATTTTAAGGATAGAGGAATCTATCTTTAAAATCAATAATCGCGCAATTGATCTGTCACCATACTACCCTATATCCGAAAACCGTGTCCTGACATCCTTGACACAGCCCAGAACTCTCGAATTCCCTCATAAACACTTCGTTTCTGAATTCGTCTTCTTCTACTCTCTCCGCACATAACGGACATCTACACTCTTCAACTATCGAAACTTCTCGCCCAAATCCTAATGACCTTAGAAAGCTCTTTTTTTCTATGTTCATGTCCATCACCTCTACAATTCCATGATACAATATGCCGCTTCCATACAACCACCCAAAAAATCAGAAGTAAAAACACAGGTGGCTCTATTCTCTCAGCTCAAATACTGAATGCTCTCTGGCATCCGTATCGACAAACAATTATGGCTGCAATGCTTGCAGTAATGTTTCAATTCTTGTTTTGGGGGTCTTGCTCGCGAATTTTTATAATACAAAAGTAGTGTAGGATCCTTCTTCTAATGTTTCAACACTTGTTTTAATTGATCTTATTCGCGTATATAACAATCTACAGAAACCAATATAAATTTATCGATTTTTTAGGTTCTGGTGCAAAAATAATATTTCCACAATTTGATACTATAATTTTTACCTTTGTGTGTCATTTTTCCCTTGATACTATTAATTAATTTTCCTAATTGTGAAGTTTTTCACTGATTTTTCAACAAAGCCAGATTTTTTGCACCAGAACCGCAAAGTACCAATGCAGCTTCAAAGGATGTAACAATTAAGGTTCCGTTGCAAAAAATCTTTTCTAATGATATAGGACTTACGCACTTGAAATACAAAATCAAGCACTTTCGGCTTGTGACTGGCTTAGTATTTTATATAGTTGAAGGTTTAATGCTATTGATTACTCAGTTCAATTGCGTAAGTCCTAATATAATTTGAAGAAAGGAAATTGAGTATAAGCTATGACATATGAAAAATGGATTGACGTTACAAAAGGTATAGGTATTCTATTGGTTATACTTGGACATAATAATTTTGATCAATCTTTTTTAACAGTAATTCATACATTTAATATGCCCTTATTCTTTTTTATCACTGGCTATTTATTCCATTATAAAAAATACAAACCTAATCCAAATTACTTTATATTTCAGAAATTTAAAAGACTTGTTACCATATTTTGTAACAAATTTTATTATCCTATGTACATTCACTCTACTATCTTTCTTTAAATTAAATTCTTTTAATGGCAATTCTCCAGTAAAATATTTAATTGGAGTTTTTTATGGAAATGGAGCGCCCTTAAATCCATCTACAATATTTACAAATTCATTAAGCGTTCCATCTTGGTTTTTATTAGGCTTGTTCTGTGCTTCTTTAATCTTATACATCCTAAGTTTGACAGTATCTACTAATTCATAGTGAAAATCGATCCTATTTTTAGCTTACATGGATTTGACAAAACTTATGAATATATAAAATTTTATTATATATTCTACGGAATCGTTCCCATTTTTGTTACAATTAAGCTATTGATCTTATCAAAATTAGCAAAAATATACTTTTTGACCCCATTTTTCAGGAATTTTATTGTAAGTGTCAAATTCATCAAACTTTTTTTGATGAATTTTGTGGACCTATGTTTAATCTCCTCAAATTCATATCGCATTAGCGATATGAATAACTGAGCAATAAATCCCAGTAGAATAGCTCCATAAATGCTATCGTCTGACCACACTCTCAATGGCTTAATCTGAATTTCGTTTTTTAACGAGTTGAATATTTTCTCAATAGAATCCTTTTCTCGATATGTTTCCAATGCTTTCTCAAGTGTCAAATCTTTGTTCGATTTGAGACAAAAAAATCCTTCTCTTCCATTAATTATCGAACTTTTTAGGAGTTCTATTGCTTCCTCATCACTAAGCTCTTCGAGCTTAGTCCTGAAAGAGTAATCAATCTCAATCAACTCATTGTTGACTCTGAATTTTTTGGGAAGCTTTTTATTCTTTATGATTACTTCCTGGATCTCTTTTGCTTCTTGTAACTTCTTTAGAACAGTTCTTGCTTTAGATTCCAGCTGTTTCTTCTGTAAAGATTCAGAGTAATAAAAATACTTGATGCTACTTGGCTTGACGATTTTTATCCCATATATACTTTTTTCGGAATCTACCAGTTCAGCTGTTTTTGGATCGAAATTCTCAATAATTTTTTCGTCACTTGTATTCAGTTTCATGGAAGTGAGATACTTCATCTCATCTTCTTGTATTAGCTTAATATTGTCTGCTGTATTAGCCCCTTTGTCAAAAACAATAAGAGAGCCTTCTTTAAGTTTACTTTTTACCTGATTATAAGTATCGGGAAAATGCTGCAGATCAAGAACGTTTCCTCTATTCACTGTGATTCCAACAGGTATGTTTATGGGCTTCTTGAGTTCACTAACTCCAACTGTTATCTGCAACTTATCAGGTCTATGATCTCTACTGTATCCGTATTTTCCAAGTGTAGATTTAGTGCCGTGAAGAACTATACTCGTCCAGTCAAGGTTTATATCCGTCTCTTCAAAATCATAAATCGAAAATAGACTGTTTAGAATATCCGAAAGGATTTCCTCTTTGTTACGCCCCAGGATTTCAAGGGTTCTGTAAAGAACTCTTTCATGGAATCTTTCAAGGTTTAAGATGTCGAGAATTTCTTCCTGATTTAACCATTTGCCAGCTTCCTTGATGCTGAAATTATCGGTGAGCTTATAGCTAATCAATCCTACCAATAAACTATTGAGATCAAGACCCTTGCTTTTATGTTTGCCAAAAATATCACAAAAATGAAGCTTTTCATAGTAAGATTGGACAGCAAGAATTGATCCGATAGGAACACATATATTCTTGTTCGGAATTGTAGGAAATGCTCTCTGTTTTGTGTTTAGATTCATTTGACCGAATAACACAAAACAAAGAGCACTTATTTTTATCTAACTGTCAAAGTCAGGTTATAAGAATAAAAATAAAAATAATAAGAATAACTCTGATTAAAAAACATATTCGGGACTCATAGTATTTAAACAACAGAAAAGATTTAAACAGCAGAAGAGTTGAAAACATTAACGACAATTTTTAAAAAATTTGAGGTTTTATACACCTCAAAAATTAAAAATTTGGATCTATAATAAAGTTTGATCCAATTACACAAAAGAGCATTTTTAATTCATAAGGCAAGAACGCTGATTACAGATCTATTTATTTCATAAAGACTCTGACGTGAATCAATGAAATAAAAACGTTCCATTAAGATCTTTTCTTCCTTTAGCCTGTTTAGTGCATATCTGACTGTGCGTGAAGGAAGTATCGTTTCACGGATTATCTCTTTTTGTGTCATCTGCCCTTTTGCCTCAAGGGTTTTAAATACAAGCTTTGCCGAAGGAGGCAGCTTTTCAAGTTTTTCGTAGTTTATGCCATTCAAAGATTCATTTTCAACAAAAACGATCCCTCATAGTGAATCACCATTACCCTAGAAGAATTCTTTATTTTTAAACCTATTGGTTCAAATTCCGCAAACAAGCACAAAAAGATTGATTTATTACCCAATAATGCAAAAATGATCTTATTAATAAAGATAAATTAGCACAATTGTGCCTTCCAGTATCCCAAATGGAGAAATGCCCGGAAGACCGTTATATGTGTTTTCCCTCTGATTTAGTAAGTAAAAGCCTGAGATGAGTTAGTTCGTTAATACGATCAGATCAAATGTCTCATCCATGCACGAGACCGCAAATTCATGGAAATGTTTCATATTATCCGACATCTCCTCGTAGATCGAATGGGAGACATATGGTTATATGTGGTTTTTTGTCAGGATTTTTTTTAAGTTCAAGATAAAGGTCCTTAAAAACTTCAATCAGAGTTTCAGGCTAATACGTCTGATTATTCTGATATGGTCCGTTCCCTCCGAATCGATCATAGTTTGGTAACTGTTGTTTTGCTTCAGATTTTGGTTACTTAATCCCACTATTTTTACCGCAATGTATGATTTTCAATATTTCACCACATGAATCTTCACAATTGTGAACAATACAAACCTTCAATTCACAATTGTGAACATCCTTCGATCTTAAGTTATAAAAATGTTGTGTTTCCAGATTCTGTGAAATTATCGATTGATGACTACCTGAGAACAGCCTGTAAAATTTAGGTTGAGAAGGATATAAACTGGAAAATAGGCTTTGTGTAGAGAATAAGTTTTATGTTGATCTCTTACACAAAACTTTTGTTCTCTTACACAGATTTATCCGAAACTCAGATTTGATTTAATTTAATTTAATTTCATGCGTCTTCGGTTAAGTGATGAATCATGATAAATTGCCCCATTTCCACAACATTTCTCCAAAATATTCATTAATGTGAAATTGGAACAGGATATCGATTTCAGTTTTAGTGCTTGAAATTTGGGACTAATTTTGCTTCGAAATCGATAGCATACAGGCAAGAAAATTCCTTAACCGATGACCAATGAATTTAATTTAATTTAATTTAATTTAATTTAAATAGATTTTAATCTATATTATTTGCAAAAGATTCCTGCAAAGTCTGTGGGATTGAATCCTGAAAAATAAAATGTGAAAATCTTATAATCTCTGGTTTTTATACTATCTTTAAAAATTTGCGACTTTTGCGTGTAATATTCTATTTTCTACCACTATTAGCCTGACCTCTGCATCCAGCAGTTTATTTATTGCTTCTTCTCTTTTGGTCTCTGCTTTTCTTACCAGTTCTCCGATACTCTGGATCTGTGAATCTAATTTATTGGTGAGTGTATCCAGTCTTTTGGATTCGGTTTCTATAATCTTAACTTCTGCTAATTTCCTCAGGTTGTCTGCGGATTTTATTATATCCTCGAAATATATGATTTTTTCAGTTGCTATCTCGAGCTCTGCTCTTATTTTTTCAAATTCTTCTTCGTCGGTCTTTCTGGTGTGTCCTTGTTTTTCGGTGTTTTGTTCTGTATTCAATTTAATAACCTCCTCATTTCAAATGTATTAGTAAGACATCCTTAAATGTTTATTAATGTTTAGCTCTTAATAAATAAATGTACTGTTTGCACCCAGCGGTGCAGCCCCCTGGAGACCCGTGCCTGGAGGGTTTCGACTCGCGGTAGCTTACTGCCGGACGGAGGGTGCCCACCCTATCACTGGCGATTTCCGCGGATATCTTGACATCTGTTGTAAGATTCAATACGAAAAGCTATTTGCAACAAATAAGGGATAATACCAGAATCTGGCTGCATATCTTTAGAAAAAAATAAAGTTTAATGCTGCATCACTTGCGGATCAATAATGACCCGCATACCCCTGAATAGAAAAATTACTGAAGAAAAAAGGTTCCAAAAAGAAACTATCTGGAACAAGACAATTACTATTATTAGCAAAGAAGTGGATGAAATGCCTCATGCACATATAAAATTTATAGTTCATGGAGTTATAACTTTAAGTTCAAAAACTCCTGCTGTAGGAAGGTTTACAACAGAAGTTTAATAGACGAACTTTAAGTGTTTCATGCTTCCGAGCTTATTAATGTTCTTCCTTCAACAGTAGTTCCGAATAACCCAAGTTCCGAATGCTCAATTTGACAGTCATCAAATATTTATGATTTACCGAAAAAAAGATCTAATGAACCATGGAATTCGTTTGTGATGCCAACCAAAAACGACTTCATGACCATAGATACAGCCAGCTTGCTGGCGGTATCCTCTGAATTGTTTCTCAAATATGATCTAATAACTTTGCCAGAATCTGCAAATTATGAATGTCAGGACATTCTAAACGTGTTAGTGTAGACCTGTTCTGCAACACCTTCACGGATAGGGATTGAAAATCCTCCACAGACAACATCTCCGAGAACTTCATAGATTACAACATCCGGTTTGAATTCTTCAAAGACATTTTTTTGCCTTAAGAGCTCTATCGCAGTAATAATTCCTCTGCCGGCACATCCCACTCCAGGCTCCGAACCTCCTGCTTCCACACAAAGGATTCCATTGAAGCCCTCATAGACAATGTCACTGGTTTCAACTCTCTTCCACTCCTTAAAGCATCAAGGACTGAAGGAATTGACTTTCCTCCCCTCAGGTTATTTGTCGAGTCACTTTTAGGATCACAGCCAATCTGCATTACTGTAAGGCCCAGGTCCGAAAGAGCCGCTGAAAGATTTGATGAAGTAGTCGATTTTCCGATTCCGCCTTTTCCATAGATTGCGATGTTTCGTGCTTTGTCATTTCATTACCATACGCATAAACAAACAAATCCGATTTATACGCTCACACTTCAGCAATAATTGACATGGAAATCCTGTTTTTCCTAATTTTGCGGCAAAAATATCCGATATTTCTCTATAAATATAATGATTTCTCCCCGTCCATCCCCGTCCATCCCCGTCCATTTGTCAAACATTTTGCCGGAAACGGGAGAGTTAGCAGAGATAGTAACCTGCTAACCCTTGGTGAAAAACCCGAACCGGAACCGTTGGTAACAGTAAGAGCTTATTTGGTACCAGTATCATTCGTCTTTAATTGGTAGAAATGGTACGCGTATGGTTGCCAGGTATCTTTGATGGTTCCATCAGTAACAGTCACGGTTCTGTTCTCCCATAAGACATCATACGTTCCGTTTGGCACACCGGTAATTGTTGCATTATTTGCCATACCATTTGCTTCAGTAAAATCAAGCATGCTTGATGACGCAACTAATTTTCTACCGTCTGCATCAGTAAATATGTAGGCTGTAACCGCAGAAATTGTGCCACCTGGATCTGAAGTTATACTTGTCCTTCCGCTAGTTACGTTTGTTGTCAGAAGTCTCCGGTTGCCGTTCATAATCCAGGGCCAGATCTGTTCATATCTCGGCCTAAAGTTTTCCCATCCAGTATAGGATGGAGTATCTGCTGCATATTTATAAGCATATGAGAAAACACCCTGGGCTCCTCCTAAAATTCCCATAACGATCTGACTTTCATGACGATCAGCCACTTTTTGCGCAGTATTCAAATCCGGATCGGAAGCATTCACCTCAATAGCCTGACCAAATGCTTCTGTTGTTACATATACTGTTTTTCCTGCATTTTTCCAATCCGGGGCATTGGCAATAAGATTACCATATACCCAGGCGTGTGGACGTTCAGGATGAAATTTCGTGTAGGTAGTGAAATAACAAACATCCAGCCCTGGAATAAATTCGTCATCATCAGGTCCAGTCTGCATATCACCTAAATAATCGCCAGCAACAGCATTGGGGAAGTATTTCTTCATAGCTGTGCGCATGGTGATAAGTGTTGAAGGACTTCCTTCCTCGTCAGGGAAATAGACACCATAGAAATCATTATCAGTAACACCCATATCCTTGACTGATTTCCAGAAACTTTCAGAGGTCATTTGTGGGCCGCTAGTAGCTACTAAATATTTTGAAATTCCCAGCTGTTTACCTCTATTAACGTTATCAACAAACTGTTGTGGAGTTATAGAAGTTTTCCATCCTAAATGAACAAGCGTAGCCTTATCGGTTAAAAATTGAGTCCCAGTTTCCCATCCCATCATCCCATATGCCGGGGCTGTACCACGCGGATAAGGAAATCCATTATTCGTCGACGAGTCATTATACGAAGCATTTTGTCCGTTAGATGCCAGTGCAGCCGAGGAGCCGATAATTAAAAAACAAACCAGGACTGCTGAAGTAAAAAATGTTAAGTATAAACTATCCTTATTTTTCATTTATCTCCATCCCCCATTTCCATCTCCTATCTGGACGTGTATTTGAGTTATCCAGTGATTATTATAAATTTAAATGATATATATAATTACAGGCGCATGTTACAATGATTAAGAGTCTATCCGAAAAGTTAAAAATGGCACGTTGTAAAAGTCAGTCTTTCGGTGGACTATCAATGTGGTAGCTGGGAAATAATTTGAATTATGGCATATTATTGTGGCGTGCATAGTCCTCAAAGAGCAAACTGAATATGTCCTTCAATATGCAAGGATTGTCCAGCCAGGTCAAAGGCGATGGACTGAAGATACGTTTACGAAAGTTTTCGCGGGTTCGAATCCCACCCCTTGCACTAAGATTATGGGATATACAACGCTAAAAAAGTGTACGCTTTTGGAGAGATGATGCACAACCATAGTTTTTTAAAGTTGCCCTAACTAAAATAACAAAAAAACATTTATAATTATAAAGAATTTTTAATAAAAAGTCTCATTCTTTCTGATGAATATAGGACTTACGCACTTGAATCACCGCAAACTTAAAATCATTTAAAATATAATTCCTTTTTTATATAATCTGAAAATGGTTGGAGTTATGCCTATAAATCCACCCAAATGTACTGTCCTTGATTACATCAATTTTCTTATTGCAGCATCTACCGTTTATAGTTGTACCGAAGCTGCTCGCTGTTATTCATCTTTAGTCAATGCTCCTTCTCATGATTGTTTTACTCGCCTTCTTCAAAATCAATCTTCAGATACAGAATCTTTATGGACTGAAGTAAGGAAATTTGTTACTCCCAAAGAAGGTTATCTAATAGTCGACGATACAGTATTGGATAAACCTTATTCTGAAAAGATGGGCTTTGTTCGGTACCAGTGGAGTGGAAAACATCATCGTACTGTAAAAGGGATAGGCCTGGTTACCTTAGTTTGGACAGACGGTACAACCGTCATACCTCTCGATTTTCGAATTTATAACATCGATGAAGACGACAAAACGAAAAATGACCATTTCCTTGATATGCTTGACAAAGCTGAAGAACGTGGTTTTAATCCCGAATTTGTTTTGTTTGATACATGGTATGCAAGTGTGAAAAACCTTAAAGCCATAAGGAAGAAAGAATGGCATTTCCTTACGAGGTTAAAAAATAATCGTTTGGTAAATCCTAACAACAAGGGAAACGTACCACTTGAAACAGTAGATATTCCTCCAGAAGGACTTGTGGTTCATCTCAAAGCATATGGATTTGTAAAGGTGTTTCGGATTGTTTCAAAAGATGGAGACACGCAACACTGGGTTACAGATGTGCAGGATATGGATGAATCAAAACGTGAGGATTTGGCAAAGAAATCATGGAAAATTGAGGAATATCATAGAGGGATAAAGCAGTTCTGTGGTGTCGAAAAATGTCAGGCAAGAAAGGAAGAGTCACAAAGAGCACATATAATGTTCTCATTAAGAGCTTTTCTCAGACTGGAATTACAAAGAATCAAAAGTGGAATATCCTGGTTTGAAAGTGCCATGAAAATTAGAAGAGTGGCAGTGACAGCATATTTAAATAATCCACTGTACACATTAAATTAATTTGTATGGATGGGAAGTTGTGAAAAACGATATGCTAAGAGCCAACTGCGTAACTCCTAGAGTATTTTATTTCATTTGATTCTGAATCTTTACTTATGAGAAGCCATAGTGGCTTCTCACAAGGCAAGTTATTCTGACGTCTCCAAACCTTTATGGCCTTAAAATAGACTTTTTTGTACCCTCTTTCCGTTTTTCTAACTTTGATAAGTTTCCATCCTTCAATTAAACTGGAAAGAAAATCAACCCTTGTTGATAATGTATTCAAAACTCTGGGAATAATAGGTTTCCTTCCTCTGATTCCCTTTTTCTCAGGAATCCCAACTAATGGTTTCTCAATATAGACGAGAGTATCAACAGCTATGTCTGCAACAAAAGTTAAGCCTCTACTTTCAAGTTCTGTCAATAACTCAGGATTTTCACCGTAGAATCCATCCATTGTGACATAGGAGAAAGGAATACCTTCTTCTATTGCATTATCAATCATTTCAAGACCAAGTTCATACTTGGTTCGGAACTTTATCTCCTCACGAGGAATTTTAGCCTTTAAACAACGTGCCTTGTCATCAATCCATTTTTGTGGGAGATATAATCTCTCATCAATCAACATTCTCTTATTTTTCTTAAAATAAGCAAGGAATACGCCAACCTGACAATTATCCTTTTTTCCAAGGTTGCCGCAATACTGATGAGAAACTCCGACAGAACTATTTCCAGATTTTTTTATGCTTGATTCGTCAAGTATAAGAACACCATTTTTACCTATAGTTTGAATGGCTTTTGTTCGAACAGATTTGAGGAGATCTGCAGAACGCCAAGGAGAAGTTGAGAGGAAATGGCTTAGTGATTGGTTGTTAGAGCATTTACAACAGTAAATTGCCATTTTTCTCATATTTTTCCTATAGGGGAGGAGAAGCAAACCATTAAGGTAATCAATACAGGTTAAAACCATACAACGAGTTTTCGTTTGAAAATAGAATTCAAGATGCTTCTCTGAAATGTATTTTTCTACAGAGATATTATTTGACTTGATGAAGTCAGCTGTTATTTGTTTCACTAAACCAAATTTATAGGGGAAAAATTATACTTCACGGTAGACGTGAAAAGGAAATGTGACAAAGTCAAGTTATGAATAAATTATTATATTAAGAGCCTATCCGAAAAGTTAGAGTAAGTAACAACATTTTTCGGATAGGCTCTTAGCCCATAATTTACTCTCCCTTAACTCTCATACATACATGAGATAATATTATAATCAAATTTGAATATATATTATATACATTTATGTGCTCATGTGGGGAATATCTGGAACAATTCGAAGAATCATCTGTCCAGATCCATCATTGGGGACAAATTAGAGCGTTACTGCAGTTTCCTGAGAGAGAAAGCTAACCCGTATTATCGTATTATTATTCCCCATTCTATGGTCGTATTATTATTCCCCGTTCTTGACAGGATAAATAGGTGGCCACAGGTACGGTATCGAGGCTGTGATAAACAAAGGAAGTGATTTTTAATGAGAGAACGAATTGGAAGCCTCAGGGGCCATGGAGCAGAAAGCAAACATACCTGCGAGATGCATGAAAAACTCGTTTCCATAGGAGACGACTTTTGGATTGAAAACGAAGAAGGAAAGCGGGAATTCTATGTGGACGGCAAAGCACTCCGCTTGCGTGAAACCCTGGTTATCAAGGATGTGCAGGGAAACGAGCTCTATAAACTCAAAGAGAAGCTTCTCCGGATCAAGGATACGATGGACATCCAGGATGCGAATGGCGAAACGGTGCGACTATCAAAAAAGCCCTGATCGCACCACTCCGAGGTCGCTGGAAAGTTGAAGTAGCAAATGGGCCCGAAATGAATGTCCAGGGCAATATCTTGGACCACGAGTACGAGATTGAGGCCGGAAGGGAAAAAGTTGTGGAGGTCTCCAAAAAGTGGTTCCGCATAAGGGATACATATGGAGTGGAAATTGAGCCCGGACAGGATGTTGCTCTAATTCTTATAATTACGGCAGCAATAGATCAGATGGCATAAAATTGATAGGAATCAGGGGAGAAGAATGGTTGAGACTGTTCCCTTTTTGAACTTCCGTGAAACCATCGGTGTCCTTGCTGCACTGGTCTTTGTGCTCACCAGTATGCTTGGCATGGGCTTTTCCCTTACAGTTCCGAAGATCCTCTCCCCGCTGCACAATTTAAGGCTTGTAATTCTCTCGCTGGCGGCAAACTTTATACTCGTCCCTTTTCTTGCAATTGGGGTACTGATGGTCTTCCCACTTTCTGAAGGATTGTCCATCTGGCTTTTCTTCTTGGGACTGCTGCGGGGCTCCTTTTTTGCCGAAGCTCGCACAGGTGGCAAAAGGGGACGCTGCGTTTGCCGTAGGGCTAATGGTGCTCCTGATGGTGATGACCATTCTTTACGTACCGAAGTCTTGCCTCTTTTGATCTATGGGGTTACTATCAACCTCTGGGACATAGCTAAGTCCCTTATCCTGCTGATGCTCTTTCCACTTGCAGTTGTCCTCTTCATCCGGGCCAGAAAACAAAAAGATAGTATGACAAAAAATCATCTGCTAACAAACATTTTAGTTGAATTATTGTTTATATAATAACCCGAATTTGACAGTTTGATTTTTTTCTTGGAAGAATGTTTTCATATCTGATAGGAATGAGGAAGAATGTTTTCATATCTGATAGGAATGAAGAAGTAATATTATGGTCAACAAATTTTTGACCCATTTTTTATGATTCTATTTGACAGATGATTCTCTTTCTCTTGATGGTTATTTCCTACTTTCGGCAGGTCGACATTAAAAATTAGAATATTTTTCTTGATGCCGTTTTTGAACATTCACTAACTATAGATTAGGTTTAAAGCTGGTTAACAGGTGGCTCAACTCCCACAGCATATATAAATACTAAATCATTTTTTCATTAAAGTTTAGTATGAGAAATTAATAATTGGTCATATGTAAACCTATCAATTACACACAAGTAAGGAGCATTATTTCAAAATCGCCATCAGTAAAATTATCAAAAATTAAACGTCGA
>CAVRJG010000022.1:0-13534 GCA_963721455.1 uncultured Methanosarcinaceae archaeon | reverse complement strand
GAATTAAAATCTTCAGGTGAGTCAAACAGGGGAAGAGCATTCGAAACTTCAGATAGTAAAAAGTGTTATTCCCAAAATATTTTTTCAAGATATTCCACTGCAGTTGAAGTCATTTATTGTTCTGCCAGCAAGTAAATTCAGATCCCTGCTGGCACTCGAAATAAGATCTTTTTTTCTGTGTGAAGTTAAAAGGCGGGCTCTTCAACCCTCTGACCGAAATCGATACATAAGATGGCAGTTTCCATCTCGGCTTTCTGTAAACTCAGCAGTTCTTCAAGCGAAAAAACCGCATACCTGTTTTTTCCGTTCCTGTGTCTTTCCAGCTGGTCGTAGTCAAAGCAGAGGTTATCGTAGCTAACTACATACCTTAACCATTCTATCGGAATTGAAAGGCTTGATAAAAGAGGTATAGCGGTCTCAAAATACATCCTGCACGCTTTCTTTCTCGATAACTTACACCAGTCATCTATTATGAAATTTATTTTTTCATCTTCAAGCGTAAAAATAACAGGATAGATCTTACAAAATATCGGCTTAAAATCCCGACACTTACATTCGTCATTTTCTTCATTTAAAAAGGGGCACAACTTTCCTAATTTTAATACGTGTATTAGAGTTCCGTCATCCATTTTCAGAACATCCAGGTAGCGAACTTTGAAATCCGAAACGCTTATACCCATTTTCTCTGCCATATACTCTTCTTCCCCAGGAAGCAGAGTTCCTATCTTATTATGCTCGCACGCTCCCCCGCATTCCCTGCAGATGTTAAAAGTATTTTGATTGCTTCCACTGAACATCCTGTGGAAGCCTTCATACATTTGCATTGGTATTTTCTTATAAATCAACCCGAAAACCCCTGCCTACGATATGTATATTGGATATATTTTTTATAAGTCATATTTACATGTATGCCCCATTTATGCTTCCTTTGCCTAGCCTAAAAAATAAAAAGGAGGTTATATATAAAATATCAATTTTGGTGCGGGCGTCTCCCAAAAAAAATAAATACTATAAAAATTCCATAAGATGGCCTGATTTTCCAGGATTTAAGCCGCAGCACGGGATAAATAACACTTCTAATTGCCAGATATAATTCACATTTTTATAGGAAAGATGCGAAATAAATTTTGCTCTGAACTCGCCCATTTTTTCACACACAACCACAAAAAAATAGAGACATCTAATCAGGTCTGCGGTCGAGTTAAAAGTAAAACCGGAAAGTTTGAACCGGATCACATCACTTTTGGCCTGGCTCCGGTAAAAGAAATTGTGCGGCTCCACAGAGGTAATGTCCAATTCAAAAATAAAACATGGAGAGGAGCACCTTCGAGTTTTCGATCCCTCTGAAAAGCCGGAACGAGAACTTCTGAGTGTGCTTTTTCCCCTTGTGATTTACAGGTCTCTTAAAGTTGAAATATTTTAATCAAACTTGAGGGTAACTTCTCGGTTATTCGTACCTCAAGGCATCTACAGGCTTCAGTTTCGATGCCCTGTATGCAGGGACCACTCCTGAGATCACGCCTATCATAACTGCCAGGCCAAGCCCCAGGACCATCAGGTGAGGAGAAAGTGATATGCTTGTTCCACCCCCTGATCTCATCAGAGTCACGCCAAGCATTGGGAACAGAGCTGAAACAAGAGCTCCCAGCATGACTCCAAAGATACCGCCAACAAAACCGACCATTGCGGAATTAAAGAGGAAGATCATAAGAATATCCCTGTTTTTTGCTCCTATGGCTTTCATAGTGCCTATTTCCTTCGTCTTTTCAAGGACCGAGGTAAACATAGTGTTTGCAATACCCACAGCTCCTACCAGCAGGGACACGGCTGCAATGGCTCCCAGGAAAAGGGTCATCGAAGAGGTCATTTCGGTAACTGACTCAGCCATGGACTTTGAAGCTGTCACGGAAAAGTCCACGTCATCTTCCCGGACAATGTGCCTGGATATCATGAGCTTATCTGTGATATCTTCCATCACTGTGTCCACCAGATCCTCACTCTTGGCTTTTACTGTGATAGTATCAAAGACATCTTTTTTTGCATCTGTAATCAGGTTCACTGCCACATTTATCGGCATGTAGATGCTTCTGTCACCATGCCCGCCTTCTTCTGCGAGGATTCCGACAATGCGCACCGATTTACCGTTTATTGTTACTACCTGGTTGATCCCTATGTCCTGGTCATAAATTTCACTGGCAACGCCGCTCCCTATGACAGCGACGTTTTTGTCAGCAGGCTCGAGCAATCTTCCGGATTGCGTCTCCAGAGTAGTCATGTATTTCCAGACCTGAGGGTCTACACCTGTAATTGAAAGAGTCGCATTTTCCCCTGCATAATCCACTTCTTCACTGCCGGAAATCTCACCGGATATATACTGTATACCTTCTATGCCCTGGAGTGCATCAATATCATCATCTGTCAATTCGACATCCGTAGTCGTACCGCCTCTTCCTTCTCCGGGCCCGTGCATACTTGACATTGCCTTAGTATACCCTGGAGTTATGGCTATTTTTGTCAGGTCCATCTCGGCAAGCCTGCTCTGAACCTGTTCCTGCATGGCGTCCCCGAGGGAGAGGATGCCAACAACAGATCCGACCCCTATAACTATCCCGATAATGGTCAACCAGCTTCGGAGTTTGCTGTGAAGAAGCATGTTAAGGGCCATTTTCAGGTAGGTTGAGTTTCTCATCTTGCATCCTTCCGTTCTCTATGGAAATTGCTCTTTTCAGTCTCTTATTGTCCCGGAGCCGTGCTTCTGGTCTTCAGGCTTTTTATCTCCGAATTGTTTCTCGTTCCTTGCCTGTTTTTTCTTGCGGTACACGAATACTCCTGCTCCGGCAAGCACTAATACCACAATATACAGCAGGTATGAACTGAGACCACTGCTGTTACCTGTTGCTCTTGATCCGCTTTCAGTGCCAGTTCCTGCAGGTGCGGACATCTGGACTGCCACATCCTTATCGACTGTTATTCTTTCTCCTCTCGCATCCGTATATTCGATCTGGACTTTTAGTGGATTGGTATCCTTTGAAACAGAACTTGCATTGTCTCCGGCTACAGCACTGGCTTTTGCGGTACCTGACACTTCTCCTGCACTCCCTCCTGCAGCCTGTGTGCTCGCAACATCAAAAGAAGCGATTGTATAGTCTCCTTTCTCAAGATTTCCCACAATAGTCGAAGAACTTCCTGATACCTTGTAATCATCTTGATCCGGAACCGATACTTTTACCGAATATGCCATGTTATTGCCCACGTTTGCGACTGAAAGAGAGGTCGCTCCTGCGGAGCTTTCAGAAAAGGAAACATCGAAGTCAGTTGCCCCACCTACGAAAAGTCCTGCTGTTGTCTGGATATTTTTTGTATTTGATTCATAGTCTTCAAAGCTAAGGTTTATATCAAGAGTATAGAGCCCGGGATTGGCGTTTACATCTGCCATGACAGAGTAAGCAACTGTCACGGATTGACCGGCTTCCAGGTACTTAATGTACTTTGTATTGTCCGAGTAGACCGGGAGGATAACACCTTTGGGATCTTTCCAGGAAATAACCATATTTTTCAGGGGTGAATTTCCTGTGTTCGTTATGATAAATTCCAGAGACTCTTCCGTCACCACGTCAATATTTGCTTTGTTTATGGTAACAATCTGCGCGTACTCTTTACCCCTTATTTCGAGCTGGATGGTTTTTGTTGTAGTTACTGTCTTTGATGATGAGCCGTCCTCTCTGGCGGTTGTGACGATGTTGACGTCATATGTGCCTTCGGAAGCATTGGAATCAGTCATGAGCTTGAATTTAAGGACAGCTGCATCATTATCATCCTGCCGTGCATTCAGGTAAGATACCTGCTTTTCAAGAGTTTCTCCGGAAACTTCACTGAAAGGGTATCCGGGTTCGATTGCGACCTTAATATCTTTCAGGTCATTGTTTCCTACATTCTGCACGCTGACAGTAAGTTCAACCGGTTCCCCTGGACGTGCAGCATCGGGATTCTGGTTAGTCATGTTTACCTGAACAGACGAGGAGTCTATCAATCCGCTTGCAGCATAAGCTGTTCCTGCTCCCAGCACCATAACTGATGAAAATATGAGCAAGAGCGTTAGCAAGGAAAATTTTTTCATTTTATTCCTCCGGTTTGTTTTTCTTGCTTTCTTCGATTTTTTCTATTTGCCCATCCCTGATGTACACAATTCTTGTCGCATACTTTACAATTTCGAGGTCATGGGTCACAATAATGATTGTTTTGCCTTCTTTTTTGTTCAATCCGTCCAGAAAATCCAGAATATAATTCCCGGTCTTGCTGTCCAGGTTTCCGGTAGGCTCGTCTGCAAGGATTATAGGCGGGTTCACTGCAAGAGAGCGGGCTATTGCAACTCTCTGCCTCTGCCCGCCTGAGAGCTGGGAAGGAAGGTTATGTCTCTTGTCCGAGAGTCCTACTATATCAAGCAGGTATGCAGCTTTTTTTCGGGCTTTTTGTGCATCTTCTTCCTGAAATTCCAGGGGCAACAGAACGTTTTCCTGGGTGTTCAGGGTTGGAATAAGATTGAAGCTCTGGAAAATGAATCCTATCATCTGGCCCCGGATCCTGGCAAGCTCGGACTCGTCAAGTTCTGAGATATCGCTTGAGTTCAGGAAGACTGTGCCTTTTGAGGGCAAATCAAGGCAGCCGAGCAGGTTCATAAGTGTACTTTTTCCGCTTCCGCTGGGTCCAAGGACTACAAGGAACTCCCCTTCATAAATCTCAAGATTTATCCCCTTGAGGGCTGCAAATTCTACCTCCCCCATCTGGTAGGTTTTCCATACATCGGTCAGTTTGATAAATGGAACTTTTCCGTTCCTGGAGATATTTTCTGCGTCAGAACTTTTAACGAAATCACTGACTGAACTGCTGTATGGATTGTTTTTTAGATTCTCCCCTAGATCATTCTTCTCGGAATCGTCTTCCGAGTCACTGTAGAAATCTGCTGCTTTCTCGAGCGAATTCAGAATATATGAGGGATTTAATTTCGTTTTAAATGTCTCTATAATCTCGGTAAATGTCATACATACCCTCTAAATCATGTCAGCGCCTCTTCAGGGTTGCCTGAATAAGTTTGCTTTTTGTTCGTACTCTGTCTGAAACATCTAATCTAAAGATTAAATCTAAATTTTTTATTACTGTCATTTGACTTACTGTTATTTGATTGTCTTCATTGAATTACGGGATTGATAACAGGTTGATAGTTGATCAGGTTGATAGCTGATCCGCGTTTTTTGAGGCACCTGCAAGATGCACAGTGCCTCGTTTTCTGGAGTGTAGATTTTGACTGCTTCCTTCTTTCGTTCTTCAAATGGGAAAACCTGAGTATCGATTAAAGGATCCCTATAAAGTGGCGAGGAATCCTGTTTCTACATATTCCATTCCCATCGAGCCATACAGAATTAAGGCACCTGTCAGATGCAGGACGCCTTATCTGAGGATGCCTTATCTGCCAGCTTCTCAGGAGTAGGCAGTCATCCCCTTCATTGGCATTTAATAATAAAAGCATACTTAGCTAAAAACAGGAAATCTAAGGAATTAATTTACCAATGAAGCTTTTCTATACGTTATTTAGATAATTCACTCTTTAATCGCTCTCTAAAAGGTAAATGGAATCCCGGTAAAGTATTATTCACTTTGGTGTTTTCTCAAAAGGGTCTTCAGGCCTTCCATAAGAGCTGTTTCCTTCGACAAAACCAGACTTATATCCCTGTTTTAGTCCCGCCATTCAAACTTAGTACTGTTTGTGTAATAAACCGGCCATTTTATTCTATTCTGAATCTGCCAGAAGTATGAAAGAAAAAAAGGGATGCTGCTGATCTTTGGGCATCCGTATCTACTGTTTCCGGCTTCTACCGAGTTTAGAATCTTTAACTGGCAGAAATTCTCGCTTTGTGAAATATGTCTACATTCAGCCTATTTGCGATTACAGTTGACGCAGTTTCTGCTCCAATATCGTCCGATCACTTCTTACTACCCTTTGGTATTTAATTTCGTTTTTAAGAAAAAACGGAGTAATGTTGTGGATATGATCTTGAAAATTCGGTTTTTATAAATTCTCGTGAAACTAAGGCACAAAAACAGCCCGATTAAGTATTAAATGCATTTATAAAACATTATTTCTGAAAAAAAAGCTTTAAAATAACTTTAAATTTAAAATAAATCTATATTTGTCACTTTTTTTGCAAGTATCTTTATTTCTTTTTCTGGCAATTAAGGGGATGTACAGCAGTCAACTGGAGAACAGCATAACTGCGATGGTAAATGGCTCATAAAGCAGAACTCAATCAAATGAAACTCAATCAAATGAACTGAAATTGATAATGTTACAAAAATATAGATGTAAATGTTAAAATGGAGTGAAGAAATGAAAAGAATAAAACTCAATTATCTCGTGGATTTAGCACTCTTCGTTCAATTTGCCTTAGTAGGTTATTCAGGTCTTGTAATGTATTTTAACCACCGTGCTACAGGCCCGATCTTGAGGTTGATCCACGATAAAGTTGGAATCCTGATGCTGGTCTTCTTTGTTGTCCACATTGCACTCCACTGGAGATGGATAGTATTTACAACAAAGAACTTTTTCAGAAGAGAAAGGGAAATGAAAGAGGGTGAAGTTATCGAGGCAAACTATGTGCCTCTGGATTAAGGTCGGTAAAAAGCAGGAAAAATCAGAGTTATCGAGTATATAAAAATCAGAGTTATCGAGTATATAAAAATCATAGTTATCGAGTACATAATTAAATTATCCGGATGAGCAGAGTTCTCAAAATATGCAAATATGAAAAAAGTGAGATGAAAAAGTGAGGAATGGAAGGTTCTGAGTTTTAGTGCTCCTCATCTCTCAGGATCACAACATTCCCGCGCCCCCGCTTGAACTTCTCAATCAGTTCTCTCCTTTCAAGGTCGGCAAGCATGAGGCTGACTTTTCCTTCGGAATATTTCAGCTTGCTGCGGAGGTCTTTCTGGGTAATCCGGCCTCCCTGGCCTCGAATTATGTCCATGACCACCTGGAGGTCTGCGGGAAGCGGGAGCTTCTTTTTGGGAGCAGGGGTTTCAATTTCGGGACTATCTTCAGGTTCTTCAAGGGAAATAATTTCGTTCTCTTCTTCTGGCCCGGATTCCGCAAGTTCTTTTTCCTGTACCGGATATTCCACTTTACTTTCTGCTAGCTCTGCCTGCACCTTCTTTTCCGGTATTTCGGGTTCTAGCTCTTTTACTTGCTCTTTTACTTGCTCTTTTACCGGCTCTGTTGCAAATCCGGTTTCTACAGTCTTTTCCTGAGATTCCTGTTTCGATTCCGGTTCAGTATTTTTATAAGGGGCTTCTACCGAAAGCTCGGGCACATTTCCAGATCCGGAGAAAGATCCGGTCATATGTTCCATTTTTAATTCCTGAAGCGCATTTTTCTCTATCTTTTTATTCTTTCTGGAAAGCTGGTACCCGCCTGCGAGCAGGATAAAAAGCGCAAGGGATATTAAAAGGTAACTTACAGTTGAAGAATCAGCTACGCTTTCTTCGGTGAGATTCACGCTATTGGAATTATTTACTTTATCTATAGCTGTTTCTGCTAGCGGATTTACTGTATTCGAGGAAGAGTTTTCTGCACTTTCGTTCAGGTTTGCAGAGGATCCGTTTACTTCGGAGCCGTCCATGAGCTCTTCGGAATAAACGGGAAGAAGCAGGAGATCGCGCACGTAATCTCCTTCATCTTTAATCCGGACAGTTTCTTCTGCCGAATAAATAAGAGTGCTGTTTTGATAATACCTGGCTTTAATAGAATAATCTCCGGGAGCCAGTTTAAAGGAATAAAGGCCGTATTTTGCCACCATTGATTGAGAGGGCGTGGAATTTACATCAACCACCGCATTTTCAAGAGGTTCGAAGGTATCCCAGCCGTATACTTCTCCATGGATTGTGGCGGTGTTGTTGCTGTTTGCTGCGGCAGGTCCAACTAAAGCTAGTACAGCCGCAATGCAAATAATGTAGAACCTCAGATTCATTTTCATCAGTAAATCCAGAGTTGCAATTTGGATTTTTTCATTCTTTCAGGTAATTTTTATTCTTATATTTTTTTCTAGAAAGCTATGGGTTTTCTTTAATAAAGCTTCTTTTATCCCGTGCTTCCGGATCAACTCTGTTCTCTTCGGTAATATTACTCTCTGTTTTATGCCCGGTTACTGTGTCATGATCCTCTTCATCAGGTCCTAACTCATCGGGATTCCTTTCTTCTTCAAAGAAAGGGACCCCCCAGTTTTCTTCTTTTATTATTTTGCCTGCATCCTCAATCCTGTATGTGCCGTTTCCCATGAAAGCCAAATATCCTTCTCCATCTGCAGTAAGGGTAATGTTTGTGCCGCTGATCATTACTGCCTTAAAAGAATCGGAGATGTTCACGTCAGCAGACTGTATATGGTACACGAGTACCTTATCCTGCATACCGGTTTTTTCTTCAAACGTATAATCCCCTTTTATATATATTTCGGAATCGGGAGATATCTCCGGTATTGCCATCAATCCATTTTCCAGGTGAATGTTAAGGGCAAAACTGCCTGCCAGAAGAGCTTTTCCGTCTCCTGCCGCACTGAGTCGGGATGTGCTGTTGAGCTCTTCGCTCCCAGACATCGTGTACTTTAATTCTTCGAAAATCTCTTTCAGGACGTGATTAGCTTGAATCATACGCTTTTGAGACCTGATCAAATTTTCTCTTTCAGTACTTTCGGATGAACCGTTTCCTGAATCTGTAGTTGAGCTGTTGTTTCCTTCATCGGCAACTGTATCTGCGAGGGCTCTGTATTCTTTTGCTTCCTCTAAAAGGCGGTTATATTCCTCAATTAAGGCTTCAAGTCTGCTAACATCCTCACCCTCGGCTTTGAAACGCTGAATTCCTTCTTCAAGCCGCGTGGAAATAATTTCTGCCTTCTCTATATTGCTGTCGAGAAGGGAGGTTGCTTCTCTCAGAGTCTGGATGGACTCAGAGTCTGGATGATGTCCTTTATGAAGCGGACGGTGAGGATGCACACCTGGCGTCTCATGGCCTCCATGATCCGGAAGTTCTGTATAAGGATAAAAGATACTCCTGTACAGATCTCCTGGAGACTTATAAGTATGGGGCTGAGCTTCCGTATCAACACAGCCTGAGATCAGGATAATTCCTGCAAGTATAAGGAGCAGGGACAGATATTTGATTTTCATACCGGGACACGTCCTATTGAAAGAACTTAATGCTGGACTGTACTTTTTCTCTGGATTCATGTATTTTAATATTTGGTTAAATTTTGAAATTTTTTATCGAAAAGGATATAATCACCGCATAAAAGTCTGGCTTATAATAAATTTCACGACAATTCGGGGATTTTCCGCCCCTCTAAACTTTCAGGGATGTTTTGCCAGAACTTCATTGACGTAAAAGAAGTTTCCAGGTTCTTTTTTGCAGGCAGAAGAATGATTACCTTTTCCACTGCCTCATAAACCTTTATTTCCCTCCCTTTCCGGCTCCATTTTACGTGCCTTACTCTGATCATTTCAGCCTCGAGTAGCGAGTCCAGATTATATTTAAGAGTGTTCAGGCGCACCTCCAGCTCATCTGCAAGGTCGCCTGCCGACATCGACTTCTTATTAAGCAGTTTAAGGATTCTGATTGAAGTCTCATTCGAAAGAAGCCGGGCAATTTTTCTGGAATCTTCGGAAAGCTGCAGAATCAGCAATTTTTCCTCCGGGTTATCAGGCATTTTTATCCCTGTTACATTTTCTTAACGCTTCTTAAGAGCTCTTTAAAGAGTTGAAAAGTATAGTCAGGAATACACCTAGCTGATATTGCAGGCCTATTCTACATATGGTTTCCTCGATGTTTTAACCGTTTCTACATGCACGTACAAAGCTGTGCTGCCATAGAATATTTTCGGATTTTTAGGGGGAGATAGTACTGCTCGATGTGTTCCTGACAGAAGATACCATATATGGATTTAATGATAAAAGCATACTTACTTTTTCAGTTATATTAAAGGATTAAATTTACCATTTACGCTTTAAAAGGCGCTATTTTTAAATTTAATCCTTTATGCATCGTATTTTTTCCGTATTGAGGGTTCACTTCCCTTTAAAAGCCTTTAATGGATTTTTTCTTACATCAGGCGATCTTTTTAAATTAGAAAACGTGTCCTTGCTCTCAGGTCATATAACGGACAAAAGGGCACTTAGGACCCCCCGCGAAATAACATAGGCAACTTTTTAGACTGTACTCAACCATTTTCACAAGCAATCTCATCGATTCTGCGGCGGAGAGGGAATTGAAAAATAGACCGTTTAAAATACATCAATTAGACAAAATTAAGGAGTAGGCATAGTGGGAAAGAAAACATTTGACAGAATAAAAAAGACACTCGGTATTTTGCTGGCAGTTTGTTTTGTACTGTCAGTGACTGTTGCGTCAGTAAGCGCAGCGTCTACGGAAAAAACTGAGAAGCAATGGGGCGCCGAGAAGAAGAAGTGGGATGACGAACAGAAAAAGTGGGACAATGAGAAGAGAAACTGGGATAACGAACAGAAGAAATGGAACAACGAGAAAAAGAAATGGGACAACAATAAGAAACATGGCGACGACTACAGGAAATAGGAAAGCAATTATAAGAAATGGGGAAACAACCATAAAAATGGGAAAACAACCATAAAAATGGGAAAACAACCATAAAAAATGGGAAAACAACCATAAGAAATGGGAAAATGATTATAATAAAAAATTCCCCGGAAACAGACGATGAGAACTGGCTGTAAAAAACTGATTACGACTGATTCGTATAATCCCGTATTGGATTATAAAAGCAGTAAGATCCTTAACCAACTGTGTTAGCAGGTCTATCATAAATATTATGAATTAGACTATTTGAAGTTTCATGCTACTTTTTCTCAGTTCAACTGCGCAAGTCCTTATAAATGAATACATTTCTTCTTTTCAAAGATACGGCGCTTAAGGGGCCTAATAAGTATTAAACAGGATATTTAAGGTTTTTTATTGAATCTAAAGTCCAAAAAAGCTTATTTCTTAAATTAAATTTCTTTAATCCCCTTATTCCTGAAAGTATGCTTATATTTAAGCCAGTTAATTTCAGGACTGTCAACAGGCGAACAGCCGGCTAGACAAACGGAAAAAAGAAAACACGGTAATTAACGGAGGTACGTTATGACAATAAAAGCATTAAAATCAATTTCCCGTCTTGCGGTGGTGCTGATTGTATTAAGTATCATCCCTTCGGGAGCTTTTGCTTCAGAAAACGGAACTCAAACAAATTCGACTGATCCGATGTATAATCTAAGATCTGGTCCGGCAGGGAATATAACCGAAGAAAATTTCACTGATGTTCAGGCAAACATCCTTGACTCGATTAGTAAAAAAATTGCCGAGCTTCAAAGCTTCTATAGTGAGGTAAGCGAGGTTTCGAATGCATCCGACCTCCAGAAGGTTTTGTCCAGTCACAGGCAGGCAAATGAATGTATGGGGCCTGATGGAATGAACAGGAGTCCTGGCGAAATGCACATGGGACCCGGTAGAATGCCTGGATTATTTGGCCTCGACCAGATTGAGAACGTGACCGATGACAATTTCACTGATGTTCAGACGGAAATAGTTGCTTCCCTTGAAAATATGACTGAAAGGCTGGAAGCTGAGCAGACCAACCTTACGGAAGCCGGTGATGAGGACAGGACTGAAGAGCTCAGTGAAAGAATCTCTGACCTTCAAAACTTATCCACTAACGTGAGTGAGGCTTCGACTGCAGCAGAACTGCAGGAAGTTATATTCACCTATGAGCACGCACAGGCCCTTAATTCCCTTGAAAAGAAAATTGAGCTTATTAAGGCAAGAGTGAATGAGAGTGGAAACACGAGTGACGAGCAGTTCAGCAGCAGGATTACGGAACTCACGGCTCTGATGGAAGATCTCAAAGGAGCAAAATCTTTTGAAGATTTGAGGGAGATTATGCATTCTTCCAGGGAAAGAGGAATGTATATAGAAGATCCGATGCGGCATAGAGGCTGTGGCCCTATGGGCCCTGGCAGAATGCAGGACAACAGCACTGGTAACAGTACTGAAGCTTAATCTTTGACAGTTCTGGATGCTTGACAAAAATGAGATGGGGAATAGAAAGGAGATGATATTAAGACGATTCTTCCCATCTCTTTTCCAGATAAATTAGAGAATCGATGCAGTATAACTCCGATTTGTTTCTGTGAATACTCTATACCATATTTTTCCTTTACTAGCTCCAAAACTTCTCTGGTAGTCCAATAATCCTTATTTTCCAACAAGGTTCTTAATTCTTTTATTTGCTCATCGGAAAGCTTGGACTTTTCTTGCCCCACTAAAATTTGGTATTAAGGCGGCATAGCCGCCTTTATTCCAATAATCCTGCCAGTAATATCCTGTTTTCTTAGTCACTCCAACTTTATTAGCAGCTTCTTCAACGGAATCTCCCAAACACCTAAATTTGACAAAATCGGGCATTTTCAGCACTCTTGAATTGTTTTCGTGTTTGATTAAAACGTTGATCTCATCAAGAGTTACCTTTCGATCAATAGGAATTTGTTCCTCCCCCACCATAAAAAAATATAAACATTAATATGTGTAATAAGTTTAGGACTTACGCGGTTGAACTGAGAAATCAATGGCATTGAACCATCAACCGTCTAAATTATGCATTTATCTGTAACGTCTATTGTACTTGATTTTTCATCTCAAGTACGTAAGTCCTAAAGTTGCGTTGGAAACTATAAATTAAGGGAAAGTTTAATAATTGCTTATTTTCCAAAAAACGTTTTTATTCCTATTAAAATAATAAATATTCCAAAAGTCTTTCTCATTACATCCATTGGGAGCATATGTGCGAATTGCGCTCCAAACTTTGCACTAATAACCATAGCCATACAAATAATTATACCCGCATATAAATCAGTATTTCCTCTTTTATAATATTCAAGAAATGCAAGTATACCAACAGGCGGGAGCAATGCAATTAGAGAAGTTCCCTGTGCTTTTAATTGAGGAAATCCTTCTAAAAACATTAATGCAGGAATAATTATAACCCCACCACCAATTCCAAATAATCCACTTAAAATACCCGCGGCAATACCAATTGTTAAATAGATTATTAAATCGTTCATAAAACCACATACTCCAAATATGCTTTTAAAATTTTATGAAATTACAAATAGAGTTTTTCGTTGAACAATGACTACAAAAAGGTTTGTCCCGAGAGCCATCCTTATCTCCATGTAAGGCTGCAGTCCGGTTTCCTGCAAGAGTCAGTACTGGACACAGACATTAAAGCCTCCCCTATACCCAGCAGGCCTGAAACAATGCCTATAAATGCGCCTGTGAAAATCAGAATTGCAAGATAAAGAGGTTCTGCAGGAGTCATCTCAGTTTAGAGTTTTTTCATTTTGGTTTCCGAATTTAAGAACAGCCAAATTTAAGGACAGGGTTCTGGCTGTTTTCTACATGGAATTGCGAGTTTATTCAAGTTAA
>CAVRJG010000021.1:0-72630 GCA_963721455.1 uncultured Methanosarcinaceae archaeon | reverse complement strand
CTTCATTGGTCATCGGTTAAGAATTAATTACCTCCTTCTCTGACTCTTTTTTGGATTCAACTCATTTATTTGTTATTCAAACCATTCATCTATACACCTTTCTCTGTTTACATGTGGATCCAATGCTTGACTTTCATATACACTCATTATTGTTTCAAAAGTTCTTTGATTCAGGAATTTAAGAATAAGTTCAGGATTTTTAATTGTAGAACAAATTAATCAATATCTTAAGACGTTGTTTAACAGACTAACATCGCAACACTTAAAATCTAAAAAGTAGTACATGTAATGAAAAATTGGAAAAGCGGAGGTGAAAATAACATGTCTTTTGCGCCATTAAATCTAGGTCCTAATTGTACACACCCCGGTCGCAATGGCCGTCGCTGTTTTATGCCATTAAATCTAGGTCCTAATTGTACACACCCCGGTCGCAATGGCCGTCGCTGTGGCCGCAAAAATTAAAGTTTATAATATTTTGGATTTAATCAAAGTGCCGTGATATGTCAAAAAACGGGATTGAAAAACTCAGCCGGACACTTTGATAAATATCTTCATCAGGAATATAATCTCTATTTCCTGTTACTAATTTTTCGAATTTTTCACCATGTAAAAAGTAAATAACTGTGAGATTCCCTATTATATAGAGCATTCTACAATATAATCCCAATTCAAAACGTCGTTCAAGATTTCTCCAATTTTGGACTTCATATCCTCATTCATGTTTAATTTTGAGCAATATAAAAGGAGTTTGTCTTCAGATGACAAGATTAAATTGAACCATTTTAATTCAATCTTCATACACTGCATTCTTCACTTATAATATTGCGATTGAATTCGGAATAATTGTGCGTATTCACCATTAAGAGCTATCAATTCATTATGATTTCCTTTCTCCAAGATCTCTCCGTTCTTCAAGAAACATATACAATCAGCCATTCTGATTGTAGAAAGCCTGTGACTAATTACTATTGCAGTCCTGCCTGCAGCAAGTTGACGGAACTTTTTGAAGACTTCATCTTCTGCTTTAGGATCAAGAGAACTTGTTGGTTCGTCCATAACTATTATCTGGAATTCACGGAAAAAAGCCCTTGCTAAGGCTATTTTTTGCCATTCTCCTATACTTAACTCCGTACCATCTTCGAACCATTTTCCCAGGATTGTTTCATAACCATTATCCAGGCTGTTGATAATACGGTCTGCTCCAGAACATTCCGCTGCCCGCGGGATATTACATGTATCAATGGGCGCATCCACGTTACTAAGCCAGATGTTTTCTCTGGCAGTCAGGTTGTAATGTGTATAATCCTGGAAGACGACACTAATCTCCTTTCGCAGATCAGATATCTTTAGATCACGAAGGTCGATCCCGTCCAATGTAATCCTTCCATCTGACGGATCATAGAGCCTGCAGAGAAGTTTAATAAGTGTGGTCTTTCCTGACCCATTTTCTCCAACCAGAGCTATTATCTGGCCAGGATTTATGTGCAGGTTGATACCTTCGAGTACTTTTATTGCATGACCAGGATAACAAAATCCCACATTCTCGAAGGAAATTCCTTCTTTCATCGGCTCAGGTACTGACACCGGACTTGATGGTTCTTTCACAGTGGGCTTAAGATCGAGAAACTCATAAAGAGTCGTCAGGAAGAGGTTATCCTCGTAAAGTCCTGTAAGGCTGTTCATGAGACTTGAGAGGAATGACTGTCCCTGTTGTAGAGCCCCAAAATACATGACAAGGTCACCAAGAGTTATCTTGCCCTGATAAGCATTTAAGGCAATGAAAGCAAGACTGCCAAAAGTAGTTACAATAGCAATAGTTTGGGCCGCCAGATCTGCAGCAGCTCGTTTACTTGTAATAGATAAGCGCTCATTTCTGAGCTCTTTACGGAGGTTATGATACCTATTGATAAATAGAGGCCCTTGTTCAAATAGCCGGATTTCTTTGGCGTGGCTATCACTGGTGAGAAGCCAGTGAAAGTACCACGATTTTCGCTCTTTTGCTGTGCAGGCAAGCTGCCAGCGATAGACTTTGTCTGAGTATATTAGGCGGACAAAGGCTGTTGGTACCGCCGTGATAGTGAGGGCTACGGCTACAATCCAACTAAAAGAGGCTATTAATCCAAATACGACAATCATAGACAAGCTACTCTGGCCTATTTGAACGAGACTATTTACTATACGGGCCGGCCTGAAAGGAGCATCATTTTGGGCTCTATGGAGAGTGTCAAAATACTTGGGATTCTCATAGTATTCCAGGTCTGCTTCTATAGATTTAGCATGAAGTATATCGAGAATATGATCTGAGACCAGGGCTGCCTGAGCCTCGCTGACTATACCTGAGACTGAGCGGCTCATGGTAGTAAGAAAAGTCACCCCAGCAGCAAGAAAAATAAAAAACAGTATGTTCTCAAAGGCAGCCTCCTTGTTTACGGAATTAATGCCAGCAGTGACAGAATCAACTATCAGCTTCATCAGGTAGAGAGAAGCAAGTGGCAGAATACCTTGCAACAATACCAGAAAAGCGCTTACAATTGTCCATCCAGGTGCACTTTGCCAAACAAGAGAAAGTGCGCGTTTAAGACGGAGAGTAGTAATAATTTTCTCTCTTGTGGATTTAGCTCTTGACATAGTCATTTTTAAAGAGAATTTCTTCTTTTGCCGTTTTTTTTCAACGCATACTTAATATAATAAAGCTATTATTGAGCTGTTAGAAGTTATTTTTCTTCAAGCTGCAGAGAAATCCTTATCATTTTCATATCGCAGAGCTTTAGCTCTCTCAGAGCTACCTGACATAAATATTCAACCCAGGACTCATCGTTTGCATTTTTTACTGTAATTAGTCCTTATATATTTTTTCATTTTGTTTTCCAATGCAGATATCAAAACTTCCATAAATTCAGCCTATTTCCTGTCTTTCTTTTTATAGCAAAAAAATAGAATTCTAAATCTAAAGTCAACCTGTCTTAAATCACTTTTTTATTATATTTCCGCCCCGGCCCCCCCTCAAATCCTCCGATTGCGCCGCCTTTTTTGAAGTTTTTTAGTTTTTGAAAGGCACAGCATTGGAACTTTATTAATCAGTACAAATTAAAAGGCACCGTGATTTTATATGAAACCGAAAACTGGAGTCGTATAAACAGAAGTAGCAAATCAGTCAAATCCGTGATTATTTTTCATTATTCAGAACATCGAGTATAGCCAGAATCTCATATTTCAAAGTCGGGATATCGACTCTCACAGTATTCCAGACTGCCTTAAGGTCGACTCCAAAATAGTGGTGAATTAATCTATCTCGCATACCTGCAATATCGCTCCAGGGAATCTGAGGATATTTATCCCGGAGATTCTGAGATAAATTCTTGGTAGCTTCACCTATGATCTCAATTTGCCTGATCGTCCCGTCCTGGACCAGGTTGCTGGATAGAAAATCATCTTTTTCCATACCTTCAGTATATTCTTCAATCCGTTCGATTGAATTGAGGATATGGCTGAGGTAAACCGAGTCATTTTTTTTCATGTAGAGATCACTTTTGCCTCCTTTTTAATTCCGTCAATAAGATATGGGCTTATTGACCCCTCGGTAAGCAAATCGACCTTTACCCCAAGAAACTCTGACAATTCTCTCTCAATCCTGACGAGAGTGAGCAGACTTTTCGTTTCTGAAAACTCTACAAGAATGTCGATATCGCTTTCCGGCTTTTCTTCTCCTCTTGCATAAGAGCCAAAAACCGCTATTTTCTTTGCTCCTTCCTCCTTGAGGAATGAAGAGATTTTTTCGAATAACTCTTTGTGCCGGAAAACAGTCTCCATGTCGGTATAATTTCTTTTGTTATCATTTAAACATATCCTGATTGAAAGAGCAGCCAGTTCAGAAAAATAAAAAGCACAAAATCGGAGCAGCCTTATTAGCCGTCCTCATACGGTCCTTTTCCGCGCTGAAGCGCGGCTTTTCCAGAATGCATGGAAAAGATATTTAGTAACCTAAACCTGTCAACGCATCCCCAAAACTACCTGAAAACCAACAGAAGCCGGAGCGATATAACTTTTTTATTATATTTCCGCCCCAGACCCCTCAAAATCCTCGATTGGAAATTCTTCGATTGCGCCTTTTTTAAGATTTCAACTTTTGGAAAATTTACAACTAACGAATCTCAAATAGAAAGCAAGAAATATATATGGCAAGGAAACTTAATAAATATTAAGTTGATGTGATGAAGATTTAGAAGGTACTTTATTGATCCAAATTGCCGAAGAAACCCAGATAAAAAATATCAATGGGAAAAACAAAACCTACTCGATAGAGTTTGTTCAGGGAACCTGGGTAATTATATGCACATACAAAGGAGAAAAGAGAGATTGTAAAAATCTCAACCAAGTCCCTTTTATTAAAAATTATGGGGAGAAAGCCATTCAAATTACCGGATGGTTCGGTATGTTTTTAGGGATTGCGACTATTATTGGAACTGTTATAATTTTAGATTACTTAATAAATCACAATTTTGAGGAAGGGATCTATTTTCCAGTAGGCTACATTGGAGTTTTCGCAGGGATAGGCATTTGCTCAATTGGAAACTCTTTGCTTTGGAAAGTAAGATATGTAAAAGCTACTAGATGTAAAAGATGTCACAAGAACTATGCTTACGAAGAAAGAGAAGAACCTGACATCAAAGAAATAAGTACAGAAGATTCATATGTAGTCACAGTAACTCGACACTGGAGATGCAAATATTGTGGACATATTGACAGCAGTAAAAGCCCCGAAAAGATAAAAACATATAAAAGGCTAAAAGAGATAAAAAGGGTAACCAGAGAAGTAAAATGTGAAAAATGCGGGAGAACAGAGTTTAACTTTGAGTATAAGAATCCTGATGTAAAAGAAGACCCATTTGGAACAACTGTGGTTGAAACCACGACTAAATATTACAAATGCAATTACTGTGGAAACTTAAATATAACTGAAGAGGAAACTGTATACGAAACCACTCTTTTGGATTTTCTGTAAATTTAAGTTCTTGCCTTCCATCTTTACCGGAATACCATTTTGTCTGTGAGTATTTAAAGTTGTTACCGGCAGAACTGAAGAAAAGTTAAATGAAAACCAGCAGAATCTGAAACAGTATAACTTTTTTATTATATTTCCGCCCCAGCCCCCCTCAAATCTTTCGACCAAAAATCCTCCGATTGCGCCGCCATGTTGAAGTTTTTGGTCATTGAAGGGCTTTCTGTCTGCTGGCCGAGTTGATTGAGAATAAAAATTTTAGTATATTTGTTTAGACGACCACCCACCCTCAAATCATCAAGTCGAGAGAACCGACACTAAAAACTATATCTCACGCCATTTTGAAAGTACACAGCAACGAGCATCATTTTTCTTCTCACTGAAGAAAACTAATTCTTGGAGAGAAAATTAGATAGAATTTTTGGAATATTAGAGCAGCTTCATTGATATTTGTTGGAATTTAAACCCGAGAGATTTATAATGTCACCTAACATCAAATATGTATAAATGAGACATCTTTTTGCTTGTTCTTTAGATATTTCAGTATGCGTTCCGGTACTAGCTAAGTCATTTACATTATCGAGAAAACTCGCAAGATAAGCAAGGTGAGAACTCATGAATTCTTTATTTGATTTTGAATCCATGTTCTCTTGGACGAAAGCGATAATTCTGTTTACATAATTGTTATCTTTCAAATCATGTTCATTTCCATAAAGATCTTTAATTTTCTTATCCGTTGGAGGAAACACTGAATCAGCAAAATCTTTTAATACAACTCTACATCCGTGAGCTACCTGCTGTAGATCTAGCTTACTCTTACTTTCAATCATGTCGGTATAAATTTCCGTCAGTTTTTCGAACGCATTCGGACATCGAGCATTGAGCTCCTCATTAACTGATTTTCGTGTTTCTTCAAATATATCATACTCTATTTTCTCAAATTTCAGTTTTGATAAAATTCCACTTGTCTTTCTATATATTTCGTTATCTACAAAATTTAGTATGTAATAAAATTTTTCAGGACCCACGCGAATCTTATAGTGAGTATAAAAACCATCATCAGGAAGAGGATCAAAATTGAGTGTATCTCCATTTTCAGTGTAAGTTCTCAACATAGCATAGTTATCTCTAACAAAAACAAATTTATTTTTATTTTGGCTGTCCCTTACTTTTCGATAAGACGGGAAATCATTTAAATTTTTATATCCATATAGTTCTCTTTGAATCCACTTAATTTCATTTTCCATTTTTAGAACGGAAACTAGCCTGAAAAATTTTCTAACGTTTGTAATTGTAAATGGCTCTATTTCTATATTCGAGATTATTTCTTCTGCAATTTTTATTGCTTCAGTAGTTCTTTTGTTCATATACTTTCAAGATGATACAATACAAAATAAAATTATTTCTTTCAAAATTGATTATAAAAACTAGGAGAATGCAATATATAAGAGGTAATGTCCGTAATAAATTAAAATTGATCCCCCAATCAAATAAGCTATTATAACCAGAAAACATCACATTCATTCCCAGAACTTCTTCGTCTTCACGTAATTCCTCTCCGCAATCAAAATATCCCTGTAAAACGCCTCTTCATCCACCCTCATCTTTTCAATCACCCTTGACGCCGTTTCAGGCCCGATTCCCCGGCTGGCAAGTGCAATAACCGCCTTTTTCCCCTGGGAGCGGACTATGCTTGCGTTTCTGTAGACGCGCTGGATCCGTTTCTTTTCTTCGGCGGAGACTTTGACGTTTTTTGCCTGTTTTTTGACAAGGTTGATTTCCTCTTCTTCCCAGGGTTTGAGGGCTGCAATCATCGGGGAGTTGCAGACAGGGCAGACGATTTCTTCAGGGACGCTTTTGACCTGGCGGCGGGAGGTCCATTTCTTGCAGTTCGTACAGAATAGAACGATTTTGTCGTTCATGATGCGTTCCTTAAGGGCAAGGACGATTGAACGGTCGGCTTTTTCCGGGGCTACAAGGTCTTTTTTCATGGAAAAGCCGGCTGAGCCGATAGGGGTAGGGGGTGAGACCTCGATTGAGATTTCGCCGGCTGCAAGTTTTGTAAGGACTTCTTTTGCCCTGGGGACGTCGAGCAGGTCGTGGAAGATTTCGCGGATAACTTCGTCGTACATTGAGGAGCCCTGGTAGATTTCAAGGAGCTTTTTCATACTGATCCTGTCGTAGTCAACGTCCCGCGAAAGGGCTCCGAATTTCCTGGCAACGTGGACCATTTTCCATTTCATCAGGGTTGTGTTCTTCAGGGTCATTTCGATGATTGGCTCAACATGTTCAGGGCGGAGGGAAAGCAGCATGTCCCGGATCTGGACAGGGCCTACCCTGCGCGGGAGAGTCAGCCTGATCCTGTACGGGTCCACTTCCTGGGCTACGCTGCCTCCGAAGCGGGCTGACAGGAGCGAAGTCAGGACTCTGGCAAGGGTGCCGTTCGTATTGTGGCCGAAACAGGCGTTCAGGGTCACAGTGTCCCCTTTGCCTTCGATCACGATTGTGTCCGCGTCAGGCAGGGGAAAGCCTCCTTCCACGTGGTCCCGAATGAGCCTGATCAGTTCAAGCGCAGCATTCCTTGTTACAGGATATTTTGCCCGGAGCTTCTCTGCAACGGCTTCGTCATCAAGTCCTTCGCGGATAAAGGCTGCAATTTCTGCCCTGAGCTTTCCGACGCCCTGAGCCACCTCAAAAGGCACAGGGATTTCTTCTCCGGTCCAGCTCGGAACCTCGCCCATGCCTTCGACGGGCTCGACTTTGATCCTGTCCTTTCCCTGCTCGCGCTCGCGGTCAGGCATCTCAACGACCCGCCACATGTAGCCTTTCGTTATGAAAACTGCGCCCGGTTCTGCAAAATTCACAACAAAGGCTTCGTCCAGCACGCCGACCGATTTTCCGCTCACAATATCGTAGATCTCGTACTTCTTTTCGTCCGGGATCATGGAGAGGTTTTCATAATAATATTCCCAGCTTTTCCTGCGCTTTTTCAGCATGTTTGAGCCTTTCTCGTGCCAGACCAGCCTGTAATCCCCTATCTGATCCACAACCCTTTGCAGCTCTTCAACCCGCAGGTCTCTGAAAGGGTACGTCCGCCGGAGAATCCTGAGAACCTTATCGATTCCGACCTCCCCGAAATCCATAACCATGCCTGCGATCTGGTTTGCCACGACATCCAGGGATTTAACGTGCGGAGAAACCTCTTCAACCCTGCCTTCCAGTGCAGCTTTCGTAATTGCCATGCTCTCTGCAGTATCGTCCACTTCCATCGAAAGGATGGTCCCCCTCGAAACCTCATGCAGCCTGTGCCCTGCTCTGCCGACCCTCTGGAGCAGCCTTGAGACCTGGCGCGGAGACCCGTACTGGACCACCCGGTCGACATTTCCGATATCGATCCCGAGCTCCATTGACGAGGTGCAGATAAGGCCTCTCAGAGTTCCGGATTTGAATGCCTCCTCAGCTTCTACACGGGCTTCAAAAGAAAGAGAGCCGTGGTGCACACCTATGGATGCTCCAAGCTTACGGAAACCGGCAGCCAGAGCCTCTGCACTCTGCCGCGTATTTACAAAAATAAGGGTTGACTGGCTCTCTTCAACGATTTTCCTGATGCAGAGGAGGTGAGAAGCAAATTCGGGCTCGCAGCCTACAATGTTTGCAATTTTCAGGATTTCTCTGTCCCGTATCTCGCCCCCTCCGGAAGCTTCAGGGTTGACCACATCGAACTCAAGCAGTTTCAGCAGGGCTACTTCAATTACAGTAAAATCCCTTCCCGTGCCAGCCAGAAACTTTGCAATTTCCCACGGGTTCCCGACTGTTGCAGAAAGCCCGATTCTCTGAAACTCCCCTGAAATTTCCACAAGCCTCTCGAGCCCCACAGCCAGCTGGGCTCCTCGTTTTGAGCCGGCAAGTTCGTGAATTTCGTCTACAACCACATGGGTTACGGTTTCAAGGTTCTTCCGCAGGCGGGAACCGGTAAACATTGCCTGCAGGGTCTCAGGTGTTGTAATCAGGACATCAGGAGGGTTTCTGGATTGGCGCTGCCTTTCGCTTTGCGGGGTATCCCCATGCCTGACCTGGACTTTGATGTCGAGCAGCTTGCCCAAAATCTCAATGCGAGAAAGCATATCCCTGTTAAGTGCCCTCAGGGGAGTTATATAAAGGGCGGAAATTCCCCTTCTGGCTTCGGGTTTCTTTTTCAGGATACTGTTAAAAACAGGCAGCACGGCTGATTCGGTCTTGCCGGAGCCTGTAGGAGCTATTAAAAGGGTGTGTTTTCCGTCCATTATATGAGGAAATGCCCTTTCCTGAGGTTCTGTGGGTTTTGTAAAACCAAGGGTTTTAAGGGCATCCTGAATTTTCGGGTGAAAAGAGTTGAAGATGTTATGAAAGGTCATGTTTCCTGTAAGCGGTTTTTGGTTAGATGTACTCAATTGTTGTGTTAGTGAGCATCAATATAAATGCTTGTATCAAGCATGGCAAAGGGATAGAAACAGGGAAAAATAATTGATGCAGGTAAAGAATAAAAAATCAAATTAAATCATAGAAACACAGCGTTGAGCCATAAAAAGAAAGGGGGAACAAATCCCCCTGTAAAACCCGGCAGTCTGGCGGGAAATCTTAAGCCTTATCTCAATCAATCCTCTCTTTTCATCTGCGGGAAGAGGATTACTTCCTTGATGGATTCCAGGCCCGCAAGGATCATGGTAAGACGGTCGATTCCAAGCCCCATGCCACCGGTCGGGGGCAGTCCGTATCCGAGGGCGTTTATGAAGTCGTAATCAACTGTCTGGGCTTCAAGGTCTCCCAGCTTCCTTTTCTTATCCTGTTCTTCGAACCTCTTTTCCTGCTCAAGAGGATCATTTAACTCTGAATAGCCGTTTGCCAGTTCCCACCCGTTAAGGAAGAGTTCGAATCTCTCTACAAACCCTTCTTTTGACCTGTGGTTCTTGGCAAGCGGGGAATTTTCCACAGGGAAGTCGTATATGAAAGTCGGATTTATCAGCTTGTCTTCTACCAGGCCCTCAAAGAGCAGGGCAAGGAACTCTCCGTAGCTCTTTGCCTTTTCGTAATCCTCAATCCTGTTTTCGATTGCGATTTGCCTCAGTTCTTCAAGTGAGTGGGCAAAGATATCAAGCCCGGCATACTCTTTTAAGGCGTCTTCCATAGAAATCCTCTTCCAGGGAGAACGGAGGTTAATCGTGTTTTCGCCTATTTTGACTTCGTAGCCGCCGGTGAGCTTGAGCGCGAGTTCCGAGATCAGGCCTTCGGTTAAGTCCATCATGTCATTGTAGTCCCTGTAAGCCTCGTAGACCTCGATCATAGTGAACTCAGGGTTATGGGTCGTGTCGATGTCTTCGTTCCTGAAATTCTTGGCGATCTCAAAGACCTTCTCATACCCGCCAACGACAAGCCTTTTAAGGTAGAGTTCGGGGGCTATTCTCAGGAAGAGGTTCTGCCCGAGGCAGTTGTGGAAAGTCATGAAAGGCCTTGCATTTGCGCCTCCGTACACGGTCTGGAGCACAGGAGTTTCAAACTCCAGAAACTCCCTTTCAGTAAGGAATCTCCTGATTTCTGAGACGAGTTTGCTCCTCATGACGAAAATATCCCTTTTTTCAGCATTGACTATGAGGTCAAGGTATCTCTTCCTGTACCTGGTTTCAATGTCTTTTAAGCCGTGGAATTTTTCGGGAAGGGCGCAGAGGGATTTTGAGAGCAGGGAAAACTCAGACACGCTGATAGAGTTTTCACCCCTTTTTGTCCTGAAAAGCTCGCCCTGAATGCCTATGATATCTCCCGAATCAACCAGGTTTTTAAAAGTTTCGAAGTCCTCATCAGGAAGGTTCCCTTTCCTTAAAAGGAACTGAATCCTGCCTGCCTGGTCCCCGAGGTCGGCAAATATCATTTTTCCATGCTTGCGGATATTGTAAAGCCTTCCTGCGGTTCGGACAGTTAAACCCTCATTCTTCTCGAAATCTTCAAATTTTTCCAGTATATCACGGATATCTCCATTCTTCTCGAACTTATAGGGGTATGGGTTAATTCCCTGGCTTCGGATGCCGTTTAATTTTGCAATTTTTGAGTCATCAAAAACTCTGTTTTCTGAGAAGTTATTATTGTCAGACAGAGTAACATTATTGTCAGACAGTGGAGAATTATCCGACCGTTCTTCCGACATTTCTTCCGCCATTTCGGTATTATTGATTTCCATGCTCATCGAATCAGTACATCCTTTTCAGGTGAATGCGAATAAATTAATCAGTAAATCAATCAGTAATCAATCAGTAACCGATCAGTAATCAATCGGCAATCAATCAGTAATCAATCAGTAATCAATCGATAAATTAGCCATAAATAAATCAATAATCAACAAATCAGCCCCGGCACCCACAACAGAGGGGAATCTCCCTGAAAGTTATGGATTCTATGCTTGCTCTGGCGGCTGAATGCTGAAGGTCCGAATTATCAGGAACGATGACTGTTTATAAGCCTGATTCCTGACATTTATTTTTTTCCATACACCATGCATTTTATATAAACATTGAGAAAAAGAACCAAAATATAAAAGACTTCATGCGCCGGAACTTTCAGAGCTTTTATATCTCCTGCCTGCAGTCCTGTTTCTAGCCCTTGTATGCTGCAGCTTCCGTATATTCCTGAGCAGCCCGAGCCTCGTCCCGTCAAGCAGGTACACCTCGGCATCCTCAAGTTCAATCCCCCCTGAAGAAAAAGTCGGGCCCAGGAGATCTTTCTGAGTGGATTCGTTGAAAGGTACGCCTCCACAAAGCTCGTTAAAAGCAGGCATAACGAAGATTTCAGGATCAGCCCACTGTGCAGGGTTTTCAAAATCAAGGTTTCCGAAACGAGCTTTCAGGATATCTGCATTGAACTTTGTCCTGATCCAGGAAGGCTCAACTATTGAATAGCCGAAGGCGTCTGTAAAACGGACAGCAGGATGGTTATGGGCGACGACTATATGAGATGCAGCCAGCAGTTCAGGCGCAGGCCAGGTATGTCCGTGGAAATACCCTACCCCATCAAGAACCGCTCCGCGTGCAGAGTGAACCCTGATGTCCTTTTGCCTGTTGAAAAGAAGCTCGATTCCTCCGTCATGGTTTCCCGGAAAAATATCCACATGTGCATATTCAGCAAGCGTTTCAAGAAAACGAGGAATTTCATCTTTCTCCTGCAAGGAAACCTGAGGAACATTATGCTTTACATCCCCCAGAAGTATTATCCTGTCAGGACAATTTGCCTGGATATAGCCCAGAATCCTGTCCAGCCGTTCTTTCATCTGGCTGGGCAAATTGATCCCGCTCCTGTACAGATCCCACTCGATCCCGAGATGGATGTCGGCAACTACCAGCGAAGTTTCGGTGTTAGTCACCATGAGAGCAGGCTCTTCAATAATAGGTATGATTTCGGGTAGCATAATCGACAAAGGGTTGTTTTTCAGGATTTAAAAATGCACGCCAGGCAGGCAGCTATCAGATAGTCTCAATCTTCAACGCCTGCGGAGATATACTTTACGCAATATAAATAAAATCGGTGATATAAAATGGAGATCGTAGAAAATAGCTGGCCTTAAAGCTTATGGGCAGCTTCAATGCCCCAGGTATTCCTGTGCAATAAAACTCCAGATCACAAAGAATTGCTCAATTCAAAAAATTTTAAATTCTGTGAAGCAATTGGCTACTTCAAGGACTGTCACGGCAGGACAAATATCCATAACAACATATTCGAAGGGCATTGCCTGATCCTGACATGCGGAAAGAAGCTCATAGGGACAGGCATTCTCATTGGTTCAAACGCCAGAAGGGTCTTCTTAAAGCCCCTATATCAAAAAATGGGGGTATAATTATAGTACATGTCGCTATAAAGCACCGAGTCGAAGATTATTCCAGATGGAAACCTTTTTTAATGAACACGGATCCACGAGAGGGAAAGCCGGCTGCAAAGACGGACAGCTATTCCACAGCCTGGACAACCCAAATGACATCTTTATCCTTTTTGAATGGGATACAAAAGAAAAAGGAACCAAATTCGTAGAATCCGAGGATCTGAAAAAGAGAATGCAAGAAGTAGGGGTCTGCGGTAAGCCTGAAATTCATTTTTTTGAGAAAATAGAAGATTTCCCGGTCTGATTTGCAAAAGTTCCATGCAGCCGTACAAAAAAATGCCAGCTCCGGGGAAAAAAGGATCCCCGAAAAAACTATTAGCATCGCAGTATACGTTCAGTCGAAATTCAGATTTCTCGATCTTACTTCTCATACCTCAGTACGTCTTCAATTGTATCCACGTATTCGATCTTGATTCCCACATTTTTCTCGATATACTCTTTAGCATCTACTATTTCCGCCACTCTTTCAGTAACAGTAAAGCCGCCGAACTTCCTATCTACATACCTGTATGTGACAAGCTCGCGGTTTTCCCCAGGGATAAGGAAGAGAGTTTTGCCCCCGGCTTCTGCTGCTCTGGCTTTTTCGAAAACTCCCCCTACGGGGCCGATATTGCCTTCATTGTCAATCGTGCCTGTAAGGGTTATACTGTTATTCAATTCTGTATTGTTATCAATGGCAGAAATTGTAAGCAGGGTCATGAGAGCCCCTGCACTGGGACCATCGACCCCCGGGATTTGATACGGGGCGGTAATACTGAAGATAATATCACTGCTTGACAGTTGCTTCCCGGTTTTGTTTTCAGCCACAAAAGCTGCGGTGTTTGCAGCATCCTGGAAGATCACGCCCATCAGAGGCGTTGTCTGGACGAGCACTCGGCCTTTTCCTGGCCTGGTCTCAACCGAAATATTGAGCAGGGCGCCTTTTTTAGAAGTTGATTGCCGGATGAAGGGGCCTGACTGATCTGTCTGGACAGTCTGGAAGACTGCAGGTCCCTGAAGGGTAGCAAACCCTTCCACGCCCGCTGGACACATTTGAGTGCTATTCTGAAGTTCAAAGACCTTTTGGCGATAAGAGTCCAGCTGAGAAGCATAAGACTTAAGCGACTCATTATTCTGATTTATTTGCGCCTGAAGGTTTTCGTTTTCCGTTTGAAGAATATTTATACGGGCCTGCATTTCCTTGACCTGTCCTCCCTCAAAGGAAGGCTGTTCTTCAAACAAGACAAAATAAGCGTTTGCAACAAGCGAAAGAACCAGTAGAAAGACAAGAAGTTTGGATTTCATACCACCGACCATTGTTAATTTGCCTCCGATGGTACTTATTTATTCCTTCTGTAGCCGCGCAGGAAAACAGTTAAAATAAAAAATCAAATAAAGATTTTTAAAAATGTGAGTGGCTTAAAAACAAGGTCTTTATATTATGAAAAGAGAACCTGAAAAGAAAAAGCAATCATCACCCCCCTTTTCAAAGGTAAGAATTGCTGTAAAGTTCTTTTTCAAGGCGATGTGCCAGTTAATTAAGGTACATTTCAGTTATTTATTCATCTTTCCTGCTTCTTTTCTTCTGCGAGAGTGACCTTCTTCCCGCAAATGTCGCATTTACCCTCTTCGGTAATGCCGGGCTGCTTGGGAGCTTCTCCTCCGCAAATTCCACATTTTACCATATCATTTCACCTCTTCTTTTCTAATCCCGGGCCCCTAGCCCATTATTAATATATTAATCATTGATTTATAATTAATCGGCATAAAAATATACTAAATGAATTGCAGTGTCTTTATAAAAATATACATCTGAATGACCTTTAAAGTTATGACAGAAACTTTAAAAATAAAGCCGGAAGATATGAAAGTATGAAAGATGTAAGCAAAGAAAAGGGAAATGCTCCTGAAAGTTCTGGAACGTCTGAAGCTCAGGAGATGACGGAAATAAAGGCTATCCGGGAAAAACTTTCCGAAATGCACATCGATATTAAAAAAGTTATGGAATACTCCAATAAACTGCGTTTCGAAGCTGCTCTTGAAAGTTCAAGGCAGGAGTACTTAAACGTCCTACTCAATCACCTTTTCGGAGATATTGAGACAGGACTTGAACGAAATATGGTGAAAAAATGTCCTGAAAAGAAAAATTGCATTTCTGGATTTACAGCTCTCCTGCAGCAGAATGCAGGGCTTATAAAACAAAGCAAAGTAGAGGAGACACTAATTTCGAACAACAGGAAAAAGATGGAGGAACTGAGATGCGAAGCGCCTTACGGAAAATGTGAGCAGTGCTTTTCCGAAGTTTCAAGCTTATTTATTAAACAGGTCAACCTCATGCGTTCTATGAGAATTTACGCAGATAATCAGGAACATAAATCCGATATTTCAGCCCTTAAAACCGGTGTGATTATGAGCGAGATCCTTGAGCCGATTTTAAACAATCAGCGTCTTGAAATTCTTAGAGCAGTAGCCTTCGAAACAAAAAGTTTCTCGGGCTTTTCCGAACTTACAGGCCTCAGAGGGGGAAACCTGCTTTTCCATCTCCAGAAACTCACGGACAGCGGACTGATCCTGCAGCAGCACGAAAGAGGAGACTATATGATTACTGAAAAAGGATTTAAAATCCTGCAGGGTTTGAACGAAATATATTCTTCACTTCAATATTCCCCAATGCAGGAAACTTATGGGAAAACCTCAAGAAAAGAAGAAAATCCGGATCTGAAACTTTAACCCGGAAATAGGGTCAGATAAGTACAAAAACCTGATACTCATGGGTAGTTGTGATTCCTGATTTATACGCTATGCCTGTTTCAACGAAACGCGCTTCTTAACTCCCCTCGATTTTTTTCACATTCTGTCCTTCTTTTGTATCCTGTACGATATAACCAAGCGACTTTATTTTCTCCCTGAGAGCATCTGAAATTGCCCATTCTTTCTTTTTTCGGGCAGCTTCACGTTCTTCGACAAATATCATTACTTCTTCAGGGAGTTTCTCTTCTCCGGTTTCTGCAAAGAGACCCAGAACATCCGAAAACTGCCTGTAAAGGGAATGGAGCTTTCCTAGAACCGGTCTATTTTTCCCGCTTTCAAGGTACCTGTTGGCTGTGCGGGAAAGGTCCCTGAAAACCGTTATGGCTTTAGGGGTATTAAAATCGTCCTCCAGAGCTCCCCTGAACTGAGTTTCAAGTTCAGGAAGGGCTTTAAGGGCTTCACCGTCTTCGGAATAAGATGCATCTTCTGCGCTTTCCAGGGCAAACTCAAGGTTATCGAGAGTCTCTTTAAACCGCAGATAATTATTTTTTGCGTTTTCTGCAAAGGCATCGGAATAGTCCAGCTTTTTCCGGTAGTGGACTGAAAGAAACATAAAGCGGACAACCTCCCCGCCGTACTTCCCGACAATCTCGGGCAGCGTGAAGACGTTTCCTTTGGACTTGCTCATCTTCTCCCCTTCGACTATCAGGTGTTCTCCATGAACCCAATTACATACAAAGGGTTTTCCGGTTGCCCCTTCGGACTGGGCTATTTCGTTTTCATGGTGAGGGAAGATAAGGTCCACGCCTCCTGTATGAATGTCCAGGGTCGGCCCAAAGCTGTTCATAGCCATTACCGAACACTCAATATGCCAGCCCGGACGGATTTTTCCCCACTGGCTTTCATAAAAAATTCCCCTTTTGATTTCCTCAGGGGTTGAAGCTTTTAGAAGTGCGAAATCACGGGGATTGTCTTTATCATATTCGTCCACATCCACCGATGCGCCAATTATAATGTTGTCAAAATCGATCTTTGAAAGCTTGCCGTAGTCCGGGAACCCTGAAATCCTGTAATAGACCGAACCCCCTTTTTCGTAAGCCAGCCCCTTATCTATGAGCTTCTGCGCAAGTTCGATCATGCCGTCAACATTTTCCGTAGCCTTCGGGTATGCTGAAGCTCTTTTTATATTCAGCATATCAAGGCCTTTTAAGAATTCTGCCGTGTATTTGTCCGTAAAATCCTTAAGAGACATTCCGGCTGCTTTTGAATCCCTGATAGTTTTGTCATCTATGTCAGTAATATTCATTACAAGCTTTACTTTATACCCCAGGTATTCGAGGGTTCTCACAATATTGTCCGTCATCAGGAAGGTTCGATAATTACCTATATGCGGCATATTGTAGACTGTAGGCCCGCAGGCGTAAATCGAGACTTCGCCTTCCTTCAAGGATTTGAAAACCTCTTTCTTTCTTGTGAGAGTATTGTAAACCTGGAGCATCTCCGGAACGCCTCTGGACATTAAAATGCCTGAAATACCTGCTAAAATGAAACTCAATTCATTTAGAGTCACTTGAATTCGCTTATTGTTACCTAATTGGTCAGAGACTCTTTATTACTTTCGCCGCCTCTCCGGAGATATTTATACGGAAGCAAATTGAAAGCAAAGGAAATTAGTAAAAAGGCAAGCAGGCCGGAAAAACTAAAAGATCAGCAGGCCGGAAAAACTAAAAGATCAGTAGAATTCAGGATTAACCTTCCTCAAATACAGACACTCCAACTCTCTGCAGTATCTTTCCCAGCCGGAAAAGAGGAAGGCCTACAGCATTAAAGAAATCTCCCTCGATTCTTTCCACAAGCACTGCCCCTTTCCCCTGAGCAGCAAAAGCCCCTGCTTTATCAAGAGGCTCTCCTGTCCTGACATAAGCTGAAATCTGTTCTTTGCTTATTTCAGCCATCCAGACAGTAGTGGACTCCAGTTCGCTGATTTCCTTCCCGCTGTCAAGGTCAAGAACTGTAAGCCCGGTTACAACCCTGAATCTCTGTCCGCTTAGCTTTTCCAGCATTTCTTCTGCCTTTTCGGGAGAGTGCGGCTTTCCCAGAAGCTCTCCGTTGAAAAGCACAGACGTATCAGCAGAAATTACAAGCCCTGAATCGAAATGTTTAGCCACATCCCTTGCTTTTTCAACGGAATGCTTAATGAGAAGCTCTTCAGGGCTCAGGCCAGGATGAGGAGCCTCCCCGTAGGAACTGGCATAGACAAGGAAGTTATTTCCTATCAACTGTTCAAGCAGTTCTTTTCGCCTTGGGGATGCAGACGCGAGAATAATCTGACGCATGGAAAAAAGTCAGGATGGATGGGATATATTTGTATTGCATAGACAGGCATAAATAAAAAATTAAGGGGAAGTGGCGTTTATCCGTGGACACTTTCAAAGAACCTTCTGACACCGTAAAGGTCTTCGGGTTTTCCCAGGAGGATGCAGGCATCTTTTGCCTGAAGGAGGAAAGTGCCTTCTGGAGTGTAGACTATATCCGAGCCCCTCCGAATAGAAAGTACTGTCACTCCGTGCTTTTTCCTGAAATCCAGGTCTGCAAGGGTTTTTCCGTCGAAACTTGAGCCGCTTCCTACTTTAAGGACCTGGATATCGACTCCCTGAAGCCCGTCCTTTATGCTGAATCCGCTATCAATACTTGTATTAACGGACAATTTCCGCAGCATCTTGTATCCATTAGCCCGCACATCATTTACCAGTTTTTCGATATCGTCTCTCGGAACCAGATACTTTTCCAGCAAGCGGACAAAGATTTCTACTGACGTTTCGTATTCTTCGGGGATAATTTCATCCGCACCCAGGGCATTGAGGCGTCTCATTTCCTGCAAATCCCGCACCTTTGCGATGATGCAGATGTTCGGATTCACCTGCTTTGCAGTCTCTACTATTTTCCCTGTGGCGGCAGCATCAGAGATCCCGATAATAAGAACTCTTGCATTCTTGATGCCTGCATGTTCCAGTACAGCCCCAAATGTCGCATCTCCATAGTGTATTTTTTCCCCTTTCATTTTTTCCTGCTTAACAGTTTCAGGGTTTACGTCTACGATAATGTAAGGGATGCCTGCGGTTTTTGCAGCCTTCGAGACTGTCCTTCCGGAAAAACCGAACCCCGCGATGATAAGGTGGTCTTTTATCTCGGGCTCGGCTTCTTTCTCTTCTTCGATGGGTTCCGAGTAGAGGCCGTGTACCAGTTTCATGCCGTAAGCCGTGCCTGAAACCTTTTTAACAAGGAAATCGGCAGGCTTGTAGGAAGCGTTAATCAAAAAGGGCGTAACTCCCATAGTGATGATAGAGACTGCAAGAAATGCCTGGTAAGTCTCCTCTGTCAGGATTAAATACTCCACCCCTAGCCTGGAAAGCACAAAAGAGAATTCCCCCACCTGCGAAAGTGCAAGCCCTGTTAGTATAGCAGTACGGAGGGGATACCCGAGACCGAAGGTTATAGCTACCCCGGCTATCGCTTTTACGAGAATGAGGGCAATTGATGCAAGAATCAGAACAGGAAGATGATCAAGTAAATACCCGGTGTCCAGGAGCATGCCTATTGACACAAAAAAGAAACTCATGAACATGTCTCTTAAAGGTATTATATTGCCCATCGCCTGCTGGCTGTACTGGGAACCTGATATGACAATCCCGGCTAAAAAGGCGCCCAGGGCGAGAGACAGCCCGATACTCGAGGTAAAGAGAGCGGTAGACAGGCAGATGAAAACAACGCTGACAAGGAATAGTTCTTTGTTGCCTGTCCTGCCCACATGGTAGAATATCCAGGGAACCAGGAATTTGGCACTCAGGATGAAAACCAGAATAATCAGCGAGCCTTTGAGAAAAATGGTTGAAAGAGAACCTTCGAAATTCACAGAACTCCCGGCCAGCAGCGGGGTGATCAGGATAAGAGGCACGATAGCGAGGTCCTGAAATATAAGAATTGCAAGCGAGGTTTTCCCATGCGGGGTATAGACTTCGTTTCTTTCCTGAAGGACTTTGAGTACTATTGCAGTACTGCTAAGTGAAATCAAGAAACCGAGAAAGGCAGAAGTAGCGGAGCTGAAACCTAGAAATGAGCATGCGATGAGAACCAGCACTGTCGTTAAGAGGATTTGGAGAGTTCCCCCCAGCATGACGGCTTTTTTCATTTTCCAGAGTTCTTTTAAGGAAAGGTCAACCCCTATCGTAAAAAGCAGAAAGATTATACCGAGCTCGGCATTCAGTTCCACATTCTGCCCTCCGTTAAGAATCTCGAGCCCATATGGCCCGATCAACATTCCGGTTACAAGAAAGCCCAGTACAGGAGGGACTTCAAATCTGTAGAAGATAGTAAGAATTAAAACGGCAAAGCCAAGAATTACATCAACGTTTGCCAGTAAAGAAGATACCATTTATTTCGCCCCTCCAGAAGTCAGAATAAAGATTTTTAGGTTTCCTGAAATCTTAAAGAGGTAACGATAAACCTGAGCATGATATGTAAACACTTATACTCACCCGCTCCAAACCTATTAAGTGACTGTATGTCAATAAATATTTATTAAGAGATATAGAATTTTCGGTAGAAATCCCAGGTTTATAAATTTGAGTAATGTTCTTAGAGCTAAATGAAAATAAGAGGATAAAATAAATTATTAAATATAAGGACTGAAAAATTTAAGATAAATAAATTTATTATGTAGAAGGTGTAGAATTGAGATAAAATATTCAAGAGGGATTGCCAGGAGGAACTTACGGTTTTCAGGGTTTTGCCCTCCGTGATGCAAACTAATACCATTTTTCGGTTTCTACGCCGCATCCGGGTTTACCGTACTTTGCGCTTACCATACTTTAGGAATTAGCCTTTTTGTCCTCTTTACATAATCCCCATAACCTTTGGTTTTCCGGATAAGGATCTCTTCTTCGAACATCAATCTGTATAAAAACAGGAAAATAAGCACTGCCGATGTACCCAGGGAAAAGTAAGCGTTCAGGATGAGAGGAATACCTACAGCCTGCCATATGTTTCCTGCATAAGCCGGGTGCCTTGTGAATTTATAGGAGCCGCTTTCAATTAGCTGATGGTTATTTTTAATCTCGATATGGACAGAGAAGTATTTACCCGGTGTCCACATGCTCCAGGCTCTTAGTCCTGTGCCAGGTAATGTCAGGAATGCTCCTGCGACTGTAACTTCAAAGTCGTATCGCGGGTAAAGACTGAATTCAAGAGCAGGAACTATCAGAAGAGGCTTAGAATTTCAAAGAACAGGCAAAATAAATTATCAAACAGATCGTTAAAATAAATCATAAAAATAAACCGTCAAATCAAATCATTTAAAATACGCTTAGAGTAAACTGTCAAAATGTAAAGGTTGAGGTAAGAAAATAAGTATTAAATAGGGATCTTATTGAAAAAAAAGAATTTTAGAGAAGTTTTGAGCTATTTTCTAAAAAGATGATAGTATGGTATAAAAAAGCTACTACTACCCTGAAAAAAATCAGGCTGCCTTGCCGTTCTTGCAGAAATACATCACTGGTTTTCCTTTTCCGAGAGCGTACTCTTTCCAGACATCACATGTGTTACAAATGCATGATCTGTCAGGGTTAAGATCCTTGCAGGTGGCTTTGCCTGTTGAGCAATAGACTCCCGGAACGTCCTCGGGATTCGGGACTCCTTCTCCAGAAACATTTTCCATTACCGTTTTTAAGTTCTGAATTTTGTCCTGTGCACACTTACTGTCTGCCTGGACCGGACACTGCGGGCATCTGCACCTGTTAACGTTTGCCCGTGAATAAGGGACTTTAAAGTCTGTACCTCTGCCCGTCGCTGTTGAGCGGTTTTCTTCACCTGTTGTGCCTTTACCTTTCTCCATATTATCCCCCATGTTGGTACTCCAAATAGGATTCCATTTTAGATTTTGGCTTTAGAGCATAAAAGGCTTTTCAATTATAGGACGAATAGAGAATAGTTGCAGAGGCTACTGCACCGGAATTCAAAAAAATGATTGCAGTCAACTTAACTGGTTTCAAATAGAAATGAAACCCGCCTGAGTTGAGACAGCAGAGCTGCGCCAGTAAAATTGTGGCTTTTCAGTGCGTTGTCCGAAAGGACTGCCAGAACTGTGAAAGTGTATCATATTCCGTAATATATACCCTAATACTGTTAAAAAATAAAATTTAATTAAGGAAAAGCCGTTCATATTGTTCGCATCTTTCGGTAGGAAGAATGACCAATTGTGCTTTGAGATTAGAGGGGCTCGGCCACAGGCTTGAATGTTATGGGCTCTTGTTCTCCTGATCCTGTGAACTTACAACCGGATAACCTGTATCTATCCAGGAAGTGATACCTCCTGCCATATTATATACCTGAGAATATCCTGCATTTGCAAGGATCGTGCTTGCTGCATCACTTCGGCGTCCTGTTCTGCAGTAAACCAGTACTTTTTTATTTTTAGGGACTTCATTTATGCGAGCCTCAAGCAGGAGGTCCGGATTCAGATTTGATCCAGAGGCATTTCTTACAGGGATCAGGTTTGCCCCTTTGATATGTGATGAGTTAAACTCAGCAGGCGTGCGAACATCAAGCACGAATACGTCGGCTTTTTCAATCATTCCCCTGGCCTCTTCGACACTTACATTCACAAATCCAGAAGGGGCCTCCTTTTTTTGCCCTTTGAAGATTAAAAATGCTATAAGAAACAGGAAAAGAAGAGCACCGGGATACATCAAACTTTTTTTGTTCAATCAGGTTCCTCCAGTATTGTATTTGACATCCGGAAAAGTAACTGGATACATTTAGTTCTTTGGCAGTATGTAAATATTTCTGTAGAAATTGCTTCCTCTGTATAATTCCAATTCGGTCAAAAAGTAACGCCAACCGCCGCGTACAGGATGGAAAAGAGTAATGTGGACCTTATGATTGTTTCATGGACTGAAACAGAAAAGAAAAGAAGGAACTGTTAGAAATTTTTAAAATCCACCCACGGATTTTATACTCGTCAAAAATGTGAAATAAGGCTCATTCACCGACCCATTTTGAGGTTGCCGATCAGTATCAGGAGGAAAGACCCTCCAATATTTAGGTTTTATTGGATTAGGGCCTTTCGCTCCTGTAATCTGACGCAGGACTGTAGAACGAGTCGTCATCGTTTTTACGTATTAATTAGCCAGGCTTATAGCCAGGCCAGTTTAGTCTTTAACAAAATCGGTCAGCAGCCAAAGCCGCATCCGCGGTTAAAGCAGCCAAAGCCACAACCGCCGCCAAAGCCGCCACAACCTCCAAAGCCGCCACATCCGTCGAATCTGTCAATGACTCTGTCTCTTTCAATGACTGTATCTCTTTCAACGACTCTGTCTCTGTCTACGACCCTGTTTATTATGATATTGACATTCTTATTGACATTCTTGCAGGCATCACCCTTGCAGACTTCTATATTCTTGACTTCTTTATGCTTGCAGTCTGCGGAATTACATGCGCTTACTGAAGCGGCTGTTACCGAAGCTATGAAAAGCACTAGCATGAAAATGCTCAGTGTCTTTTTTATTCCAAATTTTCCCATATACCTACACTCCAGATTTTTTGCTTAATATGATACAATTTAAGTTTTTATTCATCTGATACAATCTAAGGTTAATTATTAAGTCAATTTTTCATCGGCAAATTACTGAATAATTTTATTTTTAATTTTATTTTACCAACACGTCATCCAGATCTATCCTGGAAAAGCATAGTACTGGTAAAATTTTACTCCCATATCCTCATTTTGTGTGCTGAGGAATTATAAGCCGATGAAAGTGACCCCCAAATCGTATCAGTAGTTGATTATTCTCCAGAGAATATAATATATATGGAAATAAAAATCAGAAACCAATATTAAAGAAAAATTGACATTATCTAGCCCTGTTTCTGGAGATGTCTTCTCAAAGTAGTATTTATCACAACACATCCTCATCAAAAGTGTTGTCTTTTCTTTAAGGTTCACATCGATTGCAATTTAAGTTTCCATCTTAGAATTCATTTTCAGGTTTACTCATTTAATTAATTTCACCAGGAAAAAGGCCCACTTTAATGTGTGCTCCAAGCAAATCCATCATATAAAAAACAGTGCCCATTGGCTTGTTTTGGCAGGCTGAACAGTTAATTGGCTCGTTCTTAAATTCCATTCCACTATCGAATGAACTGCCGGATTCAGGGCAATAACTATCCATATTAATTAAAAATCTGATGGCCTTTAAGGTAAACCTAAAACCGTTTCCTTAAGGTAAACCTAAAAACCGTTAAATCTTGTCCTCTATAAATCTAGATCCGCTTTCTACCTTACTATTTGGCTTTTGTATTTCACAAGTATCTTTTTGCATCAAGCTTCAGGTCATTATTGGAAGTTGTAAATCCCCCTGCACTGAGGTTGAATATTAAAAGAAAGGTTGAGTATTCCGTTGACTGTCAAGGATTTCAATATCTTAATCGAGATGGGAAGGATATCAATTTCCGATTTTGTATAAATGGGGTTCTGTGCTCAAAGGAGCATATTAGAAATTAAACAAGGGAATTCATTCAGGAACTGGACTGGACGAAAATGAGGGCTGCATATTACACCGTGATGCTACTCCTGCAAATTACCTCTTTTACAGGGGCAAAAACCTATGCAATAGACCTGGAGCTCTTCACAGAGCACGGGAATGCTGCAAATGACCTGGGGATCAATGTGCGCTGAAGTATTCTATCATTTCGCACGAAAAGGTATGGTATATGCCTCCTTCCCCCATATCAAGCGATTTCTCCGCAACTACAGCAGAGACGAGAAGGAATATCGCCGGATAAAGCGGGTTCTTCCACTTTATATGAGCTAGGGCTTGCTCAGAGTCGCCTGGCGAGAAAAGAAATCCACTCACAGAAAATACCTTATAAGCCAGGTAATCGAATTTCTGGATCAGTCTCCCATATAAAAATATGATGCATAAAAAGGCAGATAAAAGACGGAAGAAAATAAAGCCAATCTTAGGAGACATTAAGGATAATAAGATTATACCGAATGTACAGGATCAAGTAAAAAATTTCCTGGTATTCCGGATGTAAAAACTGCAGTGGATAAAGTGGAAATGAACAATGAGAACCTCATCATTTTTCCATAGATAAAAGTATAACCGAAAAGTTAGAAATTTGTAAAGCTTCAGAAATATTCAAATTTTAGTCTCCAGATCACATAAAAAACAGTAAATAAAACATATTCGTAGACCCACTTTGTTGATTGCAGGTCAATATCAGGAGGGAAGAACCCCAATTTTTAGATTTTATGTGGATCGGGGTCTTCTGCTCCTGTAATCTGACGCAGGACTGTGAGAACGAGTCAACATATATCTTGTATTTTATAGCCAGGCTTTATAGCCAGGCCAGTTTAGTCTTTAACAAAATCGGTCAGCAGCCAAAGCCACAGCCGCGGTTTACATCAACACAACCAAAGAACTTTCCAACGAAACCGATTCTGCCTCCGCCACAGCCTCCGCCACAGCCTCTGTCACCGCATCCGTCGAATCTGTCAAATCTGTCGAATCTGTCGAATCCGTCAAATCTGTCAAATCTGTCCATCAACTCTGTCCATGACTCTGGCTCTGCCCATGACTCTGGCTCTTCCAACGTCTATATCTCTGTCAACGTCTATATCTCTGTCAACGTCTATATCTCTGTCTACGACCCTGTTTATTATGACATTGACATTCTTATTGACATTCTTGCAGACACCACCCTTGCAGACCTTATCCTTATGCTTGCAGTCTGCGGAATTACATGCGCTTACTGAAGCGGCTGTTACCGAAGCTATGAAAAGCACTAGCATGAAAATGCTCAGTGTCTTTTTTATTCCAAATTTTCCCATATACCTACACTCCAGATTTTTTTGCTTAATATGATACAATTTAAGTTTTTATTTATCTGATACAATCTAAGGTTAATTTTTAAGTCAATTTTTCATCGGCAAATAACTGAATAATTTTATTTTTAATTTTATTTTACCAACACGTCATCCAGATCTATCCTGAAAAAGCATAGTACTGGTAAAATTTTACCCCCATATCCTCATTTTGTGTGCTGAGGAATTATAAGCCGATGAAAGACCCCCAAATCGTATCAGTAGGTAATTATTATCCAGAGAATATAATATATATGGAAATAAAAATCAGAAACCAATATTAAAGAAGAATTGACATTATCTAGCCCTGTTTCTGTAGATGTCTTCTCAAAGTAGTATTTATCACAACATGCCCCTATCAAAAGTGTTGTCTTTTCTTTAAGGTTATATCAATTGCAATTTAAGTTTCCATCTTAGAATTCATTTTCAGGTTTACTCATTTAATTAATTTCACCAGGAAAAAGGCCCACTTTAATGTGTGCTCCAAGCAAATCCATCATATAAAAAACAGTGTCAATAGGCTTGTTTTGGCAGGCTGAACAGTTAATTGGCTCGTTCTTAAATTCCATTCCACTATCGAATGAACTGCCGGATTCAGGGCAATAACTATCCATATTAATTAAGAATCTGATGGCCTTTAAGGTAAACCTAAAACCGTTTCCTTAAGGTAAACCTAAAAACCGTTAAATCTTGTCCTCTATAAATCTAGATCCGCTTTCTACCTTACTATTTGGCTTTTGTATTTCACAAGTATCTTTTTGCATCAAGCTTCAGGTCATTATTGGAAGTTGTAAATCCCCCTGCACTGAGGTTGAATATTAAAAGAAAGGTTGAGTATTCCGTTGACTGTCAAGGATTTCAATATCTTAATCGAGATGGGAAGGATATCAATTTCCGATTTTGTATAAATGGGGTTCTGTGCTCAAAGGAGCATATTAGAAATTAAACAAGGGAATTCATTCAGGAACTGGACTGGACGAAAATGAGGGCTGCATATTACACCGTGATGCTACTCCTGCAAATTACCTCTTTTACAGGGGCAAAAACCTATGCAATAGACCTGGAGCTCTTCACAGAGCACGGGAATGCTGCAAATGACCTGGGGATCATGTGCGCTGAAGTATTCTATCATTTCGCACGAGAGGTATGGCATATGCCTCCTTCCCCCATATCAAGCGATTTCTCCACAATTACAGCAGAGACGAAAAGGAATATCGCCGGATAAAGCGGGTTCTTCCACTTTATATGAGCTACGGCTTGCTCAGAGTCGCCTGGCGAGAAAAGAAATCCACTCACAGAAAATACCTTATAAGCCAGGCAATCGAATTTCTGGATCAGTTTCCTATATAAAAATATGATGCATAAGAAAGGCAGATAGAAGACGGAAGAAAATAAAGCCAATCTTAGGAGACATTAAGGATAATAAGATTATACCGAATGTACAGGATCAAGTAAAAAATTTCCTGGTATTCCGGATGTAAAAACTGCAGTGGATAAAGTGGAAATGAACAATGAGAACCTCATCATTTTTCCATAGATAAAAGTATAACCGAAAAGTTAGAAATTTGTAAAGCTTCAGAAATATTCAAATTTTAGTCTCCAGATCACATAAAAAACAGTAAATAAAACATATTCGTAGACCCACTTTGTTGATTGCAGGTCAATATCAGGAGGGAAGAACCCCAATTTTTAGATTTTATATGGATCGGGGTCTTCTGCTCCTGTAATCTGACGCAGGACTTGTACGAACGAGTCACCATACGTCTTGTATTATTATATAACCAGGGCTTATAGCCAGGCCAGTTTAGTCTTTGCCAAAATCTCGGTCAGCAGTAGCCGCGGTCCTTGTCAGAGAAATTGACTTATTTCTTGTCACATCTGACTCTTTCCTTGTCAAAGCACCTGTCTCTGTCAATGACTTTGTCTCTGTCGCGACCTTGTTTACTAGACATTGACATTCGAGGATTTATATGCCGATGACAGTGAACCCCAAATCGTATCAGTATTTGTCCATGACTTTGTCTCTGTCAAAGTCTATATCTCTGTCAATGACTTTGTCTCTGTCTACGACCCTGTTTATTATGACATTGACATTCTTATTAACATTCTTGCAGACATCACCCTTGCAGATTTCTTTATTCTTGACTTCTTTACAGTAGGTCATGACTTTGCTGTCCATGACTTTGTCTCTGTCCATGACTCTGTCTCTGTCCATGACTCTGTCTCTGTCCATGACTCTGTCTCTGTCCATGACTCTGTCTCTGTCCATGACTCTGTCTCTGTCCATGACTTTGTCTCAGTCCATGACTTTGTCTCTGTCCATGACTCTGTCTCTGTCCATGACTCTGTCTCTGTCCATGACTCTGTCTCTGTCCATGACTCTGTCTCTGTCCATGACTCTGTCTCTGTCCATGACTCTGTCTCTGTCCATGACTTTGTCTCTGTCCTCAACTCTGTCCTCAACTCTGTCCATGACTCTGTCTCTGTCCATGACTCTGTCTCTGTCCATGACTCTGTCTCTGTCCATGACTCTGTCTCTGTCCATGACTTTGTCTCTGTCCTCAACTCTGTCCTCAACTCTGTCCATGACTCTGTCTTTGTCCATGACTCTGTCTCTGTCAAAGTCTATATCTCTGTCAATGACTTTGTCTCTGTCTACGACCCTGTTTAGTATGACATTGACATTCTTATTGACATTCTTGCAGACATCACCCTTGCAGACTTCTTTCTTGACTTCTTTATGCTTGCAGTCTGCGGAATTACATGCGCTTACTGAAGCGGCTGTTACCGAAGCTATGAAAAGCACTAGCATGAAAATGCTCAGTGTCTTTTTTATTCCAAATTTCCCCATATACCTACACTCCAGATTTTTTTGCTTAATATGATACAATTTAAGTTTTTATTCATCTGATACAATCTAAGGTTAATTATTAAGTCAATTTTTCATCGGCAAATTACTGAATAATTTTATTTTTAATTTTATTTTACCAATCAGTCATCCAGATCTATCCTGGAAAAGCATAGTACTGGTAAAATCTTACTCCCATATCCTCATTTTGTGTGTTGAGGATTTATATGCCGATGACAGTGACCCCCAAATCGTATCAGTAGGTGATTATTCGCCAGATAATATAATATAGATAGAAATAAAAATCAGAAACCAATATTAAAGAAAAATTGACATTATCTAGCCCTGTTTCTGGAGATGTCTTCTCAAAGTAGTATTTATCACAACATGCCTTCATCAAAAGTGTAGTCTTTTCTTTAATTTAATATAGATTGCAATTTAAGTTTTCATCTTAGAATTCATTTCCATGTTTACTCATTTAATTAATTTCACCAGAAAAAAGGCCCACTTTAATGTGTGCTCCAAAAAAATCCACCACATAAAAACCAGTGCCAATCGGCTTTTTTTGGTAGGATGAACAGTTAATTGTCTCGTTCTTAAATTCCATTTCACTATCGAATGAACTGCCCGATTCAGGGCAACAACTATCCATATTAATTATAACTGTGGTAACTTTTAGGGTAAACCTGAAAACCGTTTTCATAAGATAAACCTAAAAGACATCGAATCCTGTCCATAATAAATCCATATTAACTTTCTATCTTACCCAGAGGTTTTTGCATGAATGATAAGCCTCTGATCCATTCTTAGCTTTCAGTTCTCCTCACATCTTTTTTGAGACTTTCATGGTCACGCGATCCTGTATATAATTCAAAAATAACTGCTATAAATTTAGAGAGTTAAGGAAATATCCAGTGCTTTTATATCCCGCCGCTCAGATTGGTATGGAAAGGAAGATTGAATATTCCGCTGCCTGTCAAGGGTTTCCAATACCTTGATCTTAGATGGGAAAAGATATCAATCTCCGATTTCGAATAAATGGGGGTTCTGTATTTCACAGGAGTATGTTAGAAAACTCAAGCCGGGAGATCCATTCAGACACTGGATAGTCCACGCTCTGGGGCGCAGGATAAAAAACGAAAATTGCAGTGTCAGGGAATTCAGAGTAAGACCGGCATCCCACATAGTATATAGATATGAGTTTGAGGGAGAAGGGCTCAGTGTTATGGCGAAATTTTTAGCACAACCCACAGGGAAAATAAAAAAGTACGATGCTAGAGAAGCCATGCTGAATGAATATTATAAATTAAAGAGGCTTGAAAAAATAATCCATGTCCCTGAACCTATTGACCTGAGCAGCCATTTTAACTGCGTCCTTGTGACCGAATACATCCCTGGAAAACCTTTTTCCTGGTACCTGAAAAACGAAAAGAACCTGGATGAAAAGCTAGAAGCAATAGCCTGCCTGCTGAGCAAACTTCATCGGGCTACAAAGAGCTACTACGATAAAGATAAGGATTTTGAAAAGATCCGCAGTAACCTGCAGTATATGCCACTCCGCAGTTCGACCAGAAAAATATATGAACAAAAACTTGAAGGATGGCAGAAAAGCCCCTTTCTGGACGAAAACCAGGGATGTACAATACACCGTGATGCGACTCCTGCAAATTACCTCTTTTACAGGGGCAAAACCTATGCAATAGACCTGGAGCTCTCCACAGAGCACGGGAATGCTGCGAACGACCTGGGGATAATGTGCGCTGAAGTATTCCATCATTTCGCACGAAAAGGTATGGCATATGCCTCCTTCTATCATATCAAGCGATTTCTCCACAATTACAGCAGAGACGAAAAGGAATATCGCCGGATAAAGCGGGTTCTTCCACTTTATATGAGCTACGGCTTGCTCAGAGTCGCCTGGCGAGAAAAGAGATCCGCACACAGGGAATACCTTATAAGCAAGGCAATCGAGTTTCTGGATCAGTCTCCTATATAAAAATATGATGCATAAGAAAGGCAGATAGAAAATGGAGCTTTATTCTCCAGATTACATAATTATAAAAAATATTAAATAAGACTCATTCGTAAGCCCGCTTCGATGATTGCAGACCAGTAAAAGGAAAGGATTTACGCAGTTTAACTAAAAAACCAGTCGCATGAGACTTCAAACTTTTATAATTCATGAGATTTGTCGCAGATGTGCTCATGCTTTTTTCACTCCTCAAGCGCGTAAATCCTATTGAATATTTTTCAATATATTTATTTTGAGAGGTTGAGGGGCTTACTCCCCCTGCAATCCTATGTAAGGCTGTACGAACGGGTCGTCATTCGGTTATATTTAAACTGGTTTAGTCGTTAGCAACAGCAGCCCAACCCAAAAGAGTTAAAGAAGCTGAACCCAAAGAACCCAAAGCCGTTCCCACAGCCCCGGTTACAGTCGTTCCCACAGCCCCAGTTACAGTCGTTCCCACAGCCCCAATTACAGTCGTTCCCACAGCCCCAGTTACAGTTGTTCCCACAGCCCCAGTTACAGTTGTTCCCACAGCCCCAGTTACAGTCGTTCCCACAGCCCCAGTTACAGTCGTTCCCACAGCCACCATTCCATGCACTTGCTGACGCAGCTGTCAGTGACAGTACGAAACATACCATTACTAAAATGCTCATTGTCTTTCTAAATATTCCCATTTGTATACACTCCTCGATTTGATACGATTTTAAGAATGTTGGCTTTTCGACTATTTCCATCGGCAGATACAGCACGTAAAATATGATTTTACCAGTTAATCATCCGTATTATTTCCGGAAGATGTATCACTGGCAAATTTTACCCCCATTTACGTGCTGAAAAATTATATTCCGACGAAAATGATCTCAGGTTGCACCAACAAATTGTATTTACCAACAGAAGATTATACTCGAAGAATATAATAGATATGGAAATATAAATACGAAACAATAGTTAATGAAAAGAATATATTATATAATATATATTATATAAACGCATTTCAGATAAATATTATTATACGTACTATTTCATATGAAAGTAATACTTTTTAATAAGAAACTTATGCCAAAACCCATTTAAGACTTAATCTAAAGAGCCCTCAGGATTGCTCTATGGCCTGAAATTCGACTTATAATTCCAGAGACGAGATTCAAAAAACGAATATTAAGTTCTGGAATAACTGCAAGTACATTCGGGTATTTGCCTGAGAAGACAGGAGAGAAAGACAATTTTATTAATAAGAATTAATTTTAATGCGATTAAAGTAATCTAATAAATAGTAAAAAAGCCACTCTTACCAGAGATAAGAGTAAGATAATGGGCTATGGTTGCTTTTTTAAGAATAAAAGCCTGTAGTAGCATTTATTAGTGAGAAAAGAGTAGCAAAGTTGCTTTCGGGGGGGGAATTCTGGATAGGGATGAGGCGGGAAAAGATATGGGTCGTAGATCAGGCGGAGAAAGTCCAGGCAAAGGAGTCTCGAATAAACCTTTTTATTCAATTTACGGCATAATTCTGTTTATAATCGCGTTTATGATATATATAATTCTGCAAACTCCTGAGGAGCCTATTGAAATGCTCCGGAGATTTGCAGGGACATTCGGTTACCTGACGCTCTTTCTTGCAATAGTCACATCTGAGTATATGGTTAAAATTAAAAAAATATCAGGATTGCCTTTTATGAAAGCTCACCATAATCTGGCAAGAATCGGGATTCTGTTTATTCTCATTCACCCGTTGACTTTTGTTTTACAGGGACGGGGCGTCCAGATTTTTTCTCCAATTTCTCAGGCAAATATTTTCATCGCACTGGCAGGTCGTCCGGCTTTTTACCTGTTCCTCCTGGCTGCCGGAATTGCGATATACAGGAAAAAATACAGGAACTGGCGGAAAGTTCACTACCTCAGTTACCTGGCCTTTTTACTTGTTTCAATACATGCCCTCATGATTGGCACTGACTTCAGATTTAATATGATGAGAGTACTTGCACTTGCGATGGCGGTCACTGTAATAGCTATATTTATAGATAAGAGATCGGCACCAAAACAAAAAAAGAGCTGAAAAAATTAATTTCAGGGCAGAAGTCACATATTTAAATGAACGAAAGTAGGGCTTTGTAGAAAACCTATCTAAATCAGACGCAAGAGGCTGAAAATAAATACGAAAAAATATATCCGATAATTCAGTTCAAATTAATGAAGATTCCTTATTCTGAGGATTTCTACAGAACCGAAAGTAGGAAAATATATATAAAGATAAAAATTATATTGCCCGTATATGATTGAACTTTCGGTAATAGTGGGCTCAACAGGTGTACTCCTGTTATTACTTGCCTTTTTCCTCAATCTCTTCAAAATACTGATGCCGGATACGAAAACGTATACAATCCTTAATGTGGTGGGAGCAGGGCTCTCATGCTATGCGTCAGTTCTGATTAATTATACGCCCTTTGTAATTCTGGAAGGAACATGGGCACTTGTAGCCTTTGCAGGTTTAATCCGGCTGCTTAAAATTCCAGAACGAAGTTAAGAGCCGGTAACAGGCAGGCAGCAAAAACTATCGAAAACTTTAGTAAACCTACTTTTTTTCTCTTTTGGGAACCTCGTTAATTTCACTGGAAAGGCGCTGTACTTCACTGCGGAGCTCTGCAATCTCTTTTGAAGATGACTCTTTATCTTTTCCGACAAGTAGACTTGCAATGGCTGCGGTAATGTATCCGAAAATTGCAAAAGCATAAACCGATAAAAGAAAAGCCAGTACCCTTCCTTCGGCAGTTTTTGGCCAGTAATCGCTTCCTATTGTCGTCATAATCATTGCTGTCCACCAGAGGGCGTCCCAATAAGAAGTAAGCCCTGAACGCTCAAAATCGTACATGCCTGCTGCTCCAAGAAAAGTTATCAAAGTCGTAAGAAGGAGGATATATTTCAAGCCTCGCTGCCTCATTACCTGCCGGACCGTTCTTAAGCTTCTATTAAAAGAAGAGAGAATCCGGGCCAGATTAAGGGATCGGACAAAATTAGCAAATCTGGCTATCCTGAATCCGCGAAATAAGCTTAAAATCCTCAATGCGGGCAAAAACAGTGAAAGAGCTACAAGCCAGTTCTTCTTTAAGTAATCCTTTTTTTTCGGGGAAATATCCAGTTCGATAAAAAAATCAATTATAAATATACCCCAGATAACCAGATTTAATGTTTGCAAAAATGGAGAAAGCCCGTAGACAAAATCGACAAGAATTAGAATTAACCATACAACCGACAAGAGCATTAGAGGAAAATCAAAAAGAGCATTAATTTGGGAAAGTAACTCTATTCTTTCTTCATTTAATCGCTCTTTATCCATTTGTTTACTTGTCACCGAAATTTATTGAGATTGCCAGGTGAGTGCAGCCCTGCTTTTAAAAGAAAAATTGGATAAATGCTATTAATTTTCGGAGCATTTATAGATATCTTTGTTAAATTTATTTCAGTAAGAAATGTCATATAAAGTAACTCAAAAAAAGGATAATCGTTTTAAAGCTCTTCAATTATAAAATAAAGATAAATAAAGAGTTTTGAGCAGACTGGTATTTCCTTCATTCAGTCCACTCTAAAACCAAACCTTTACTTCTCCTCAACTAAACCTTTATTTCTCCTCAACTATTACAGTCCCCTTCATGGAAGGGTGAATCGAGCAATGATACTCATAGGTGCCTGCGTCGGCACACGGGAAATCATATGATTCTCCTTCTTGAAGTGTGCCGGAATCGAAAGTCGAACCTGTAATTGTGTGGGCAGTTGAATCAAGGTTCGTCCATCTTACAGTATCACCTTTTAATACTGTAACTGATTTGGGATTAAAGGCAGAATCCTTGATTGACACTTCAACAATCTTGCCGTCCGCACCTGCACCGGTTGCATTTCCGGTCATGTTATCCATGCCTGTCACGTTATCCATGCCTGTCACATTATCCATGCCAGTCATGTTGTCCATGTCTGTCATGTTGTCCATGGTTCTAGGCATACAGGTCATTACGCCGGAAAAATCATAAGTACGCGTTCCGGTCATGTTGTCCATGCCAGTCATGTTGTCCATGCCTGTCACGTTATCCATGCCTGTCATGTTGTCCATGGCTCTAGGCATAAATGTCATCACACCGGAAAAATCACAGATATACATTCCGGTCACGTTGTCCATGTCTGTCATGTTGTCCATGTCTGTCATGTTGTCCGTGCCGGTCATGTTGTCCATGCCTGTCATGTTGTCCATGCCTGTCATGTTGTCCATGGTTCTAGGCATAGATGTCATCACGCCGGAAAAATCACAGATATACATTCCGGTCATGTTGTCCGTGCCGGTCATGTTGTCCATGTCTGTCATGTTGTCCATGGTTCTAGGCATACAGGTCATTACGCCGGAAAAATCAGAAGTACGCATTCCGGTCATGTTATCCATACCGGTCATGTTGTCCATGCCTGTCATGTTGTCCATGTCTGTCATGTTGTCCATGGTTCTAGGCATAGATGTCATCACGCCGGAAAAATCACAAGTATGCATTCCGGTCATGTTATCCATACCGGTCATGTTATCCATACCGGTCATGTTATCCATGGTTCTAGGCATACATGTCATCACGCCGGAAAAATCAGAAGTACGCATTCCGGTCATGTTATCCATACCGGTCATATTGTCCATGTCTGTCATGTTATCCATGTCTGTCATGTTGTCCATGGTTCTAGGCATAGATGTCATTACGCCGGAAAAATCACAGATATACATTCCAGTCATGTTGTCCATGCCTGTCATATTGTCCACGCCTGTCATGTTGTCCATGGTTCCAGGCATACATGTCATCACGCCGGTAAAATCAGAAGTATGCATTCCGGTCATGTTATCCATTTCAACTTCGCCAGTATTTGCTTGCACAGACGCAACAGACAACGTTAGGCATAACGCTAGCAGATAAACTATTAATTTCATTTTCATTCTTTACCCCCGTATGCGAATTAGACCATTTGGACCAACTGCATAAATGTACCCAATTAAATAAAAAATGATTTAATATAAATCAATTAAATTAATAGATGATCGTTTATAAGTAATTAATCTCTATTAACTATAGGGGTTAGTCTGGTTTTCAGAATTTGCAGACATTTTGAAAGTGATTATCTGTTACAGATCTGTTACGCCTCATTAAAGAATATTGTATGGAAATAACCTGAATTTCGATTCTTTTAGGGTTGTGCGCCAGATTATATGCAGATAACAAACAATCCCACACGAAAGCATTAGAGCTTCAGCCAGATCCACAGAATACCTTCCTCTTACTTTATTCCGCAGCCTTCTGACTCCATATATACCATATATTATGTAATGCCAATAACTGCCTGCCTCTCAATGAAGGCAAGCTTTCCTTCCGTTTCTGCAGGCTGTTTTTCTTCACCGTGCCCTCACCAAATAAACGGCACAAGCCGGTACTTTACCTTCTTCGTATATTCCTTATATCCCGGAAGCTCCTCGTAGAGCATCCTGTCTTCAAAGTATGTGCGGAAAACAAAAGCAACAGCAAGTAACAGTGCAGGGATCAGCCCGTAAAGAGAGCCAATGATGAACGGAGTGCAACCGTAAAACAGAATCATGCCGGTATAGCCCGGATGCCGGACAATGGCATAAGGCCCTGTGGAAACAACCCTGTGATTCCTCTCCTTTTGGACGCGGACTGTCGTTTCAAAAAACTTGTTTTCGACCATTGCCCACGCTACAAATACCCAGCCCACAAAGAAAAATACCAGGCCAACAGCCAAAAACTCCATCCCGGGGCTTGAAAGCTGGAATCTTCCCACATCGAGCCCGCACACAATAAACATGATGAAAAGAAACATGGTGTAGAACACCCCAAAAAGCCTATCCCACCACTTCATGTCTCCTCGGATCATTTCACTACGGGAACTGATAACCTCCGGATTGAACTTGAGAAAAAGAATCATATTGAAAAATAAAGAGACGAAATAAAGGCCGAAGAAAATCCATGCCCTTGACAAGTCAAGCCTACCGGCAGAAAGAAAGAACAATGCCATAATCAAGAGTAGGCCTCCTATAACCTGTGCGGCCCTCCTGGCAACCGCCTTCCAAAATACTGCATCCTTTTCCACCATATTCTTCCAAAGAAGGAATTGTTTTTGGTGCTCAAGAAGATTGGGACGGTCAACTCCGGGGCTTGGCAGGAATATAAATTCCTGAAACGGAAAATTTTGGAGGTAATTTATACAGGGAGGGGAAAAAGAATGGAGCTGGTCGTCTCCCAATGCAGTTCAGTATGCATAATTTTAATTAGAAAGGTGGTGAATGAACCATGACTTTAAGACAATAACCGGAGTTATTACATGGAAAATATTAAAGAGTTTTTTAAGAAAGATAATTTCGCTGCAAACTCAGGGATAGAACTGCTTGAAGTTTCTCCCGGATATGCAAAAGCCACGATGAATATACAAGAAAAACACCTTAACGCCCTGAAGACCGTTCAGGGAGGCGCATTATTTACCCTTGCAGATATTACTTTTGCTGCAGCATCAAATGCGTACGGCACTGTTGCTGTTGCTATCAATGCAAATATCTCTTTCGTAAAAGCCGCAACAGGCAAGACCCTCACAGCCGAGGCGAAAGAAACGTCAATAAACCCTAAAATTTCAACATATACGGTAAATATAACTGATGATAAAGGAGAACTTGTGGCAATATTTCAGGGAATGGGCTACAGGAAAAAAACTTCACTTGATGATCTTTCCTGCATTTAAATTCAGCAGGAAATATCTCAGTAGAAAATATCTCAGTAGAAATATCTCAGTAGAAAATATCTCAGTAGAAAGTCTAGCTGGAAAAGAGTATTTTCAGAAGGTTTTCTGCAAAAATACTTTTTTAAATTTCAAGAACGAAGACAAAATATGCGATATTTTTAAAAATAGCTAAAAGAGTTTTCAATGCGACTGCCGGGATTCGAACCCGGGTTCTAAGCTTGGGAAGCTCAGGTCATAGCCACTAAACCACAGTCGCATACGGATATAAAGAAGTGCTGTGTTATTCTTCTCATGCATCTTTTAGATATTAAAGGTTTCGGTAATGAGGGGAGGATGGCGAGGGTAGCTGTTTTAGTGGGAGAAAGAGGAAAGATTCTATTTCTGAAATTTGAGGGTGCAAAACGATAAAGACCTGGGGATGGAATAATAGGTAAAGAAAAATTTCAAGGCGTTTTTTCGGGGAGAGGGCAATGGCTCGGTTCATGGAGCTTGCAGAACTTTTTGAGGAACTTGAAAAGATAACATCTTATAAAGAGATAGTCAGGAAAATAGCTAATTTTTTTTAGGAGCTGGAAGGAAAGGAAGTAAAGGACAGTGCATATCTTTTTCTCGGGAGCATAGGGCCTGCCTTTGAGAACACGACACTTGGAATCGGGGAAAAGCTTGCTTTAAAAGCTATTGCAGGGGCATACGGAGTTTCCGAAAAGGAAGTTAAACAAAGATATTCAAGGACAGGGGACCTTGGGGATGTGGCATTTGAGTTAAACGAGAGAGAACGGAATTCCCTGACAATTGGAGAGGTCTTCGGAAGGCTCAGAGAGATAAAAGAAGCCTCAGGAAAAGGAAGCCAGGAGGAAAAGACCGGGCTCCTGTCCGACATCCTGCAACGGGCCAGCCCTGAAGAAGGGAAATATATAATCAGGATTGTCCTCGGGAGGCTCAGGCTGGGAGTCGGGGACCAGTTTTTGCTCGAAGCATTTTCTATTGCTTTTACAGGGGACAAAAAATACACCGGAAAAATCAAGGAGAGCTACAGCGTCTGCACTGACATTGGAGAGCTTGCAGAATCCCTTGCAGAATACGGGTCCGGGGCATCCGGGCATTTTTCCATAAAACTGGGCAGGCCTGTCAGGTCGATGCTTGCCCAGCGCGTGGAAACTTTCGAAGAGCTTGAAGAAAGGATTTCCGGAAAAAAAGCAGCCGAAGAAAAATATGATGGAGAGAGGGTGCAGATCCATAAAGACGGGAATGAGATTAAAGCCTTCTCTCGAAGGCTTGAGAATATAACTGCCCAGTATCCCGATCTCGTCGAAGCTGCCAGGAAAAGCGTTCTTGCGGATAAAATAGTGCTTGACGGGGAAATTGTCGCATACATCGAAGACAGGAAAGGAAATGACTCCACAGAAGAATTTTATCCATTCCAGAAACTTATGCAGAGGCGCAGGAAGTATGAGGTTGGAAAATATACTGAAATATGCCCTGTAGCTATCTTTTTCTTTGATGTCCTGTACCTGGAAGGAAGATCCCTCCTGAAAGAGCCCTACCCGAAAAGAAGAACGCTCCTTGAAGAGCATGTAAAGGAATCGGGGATTATTCGCCTGGCCAGAAGAATTGTTACTGATAATCTGGAAGAAATTGAGGACTTTTTTAACGAAACCCTGGAAAAGAAGCTTGAAGGAATCGTAATTAAAGCTATGGGCAGCAATTCTGTTTACGAAGCCGGGAAAAGGAGCTGGTTCTGGCTCAAATGGAAAGAAGAATATGCAGAAGGAATGAGGGAGACCTTTGACCTTGTAATTGTAGGAAAATATTACGGGCGAGGAAAAAGGAAAGGCTCATTTGGGGCTCTCCTCTGTGCAGTCCTCAACGAAGATAAACAGCGTTTTGAAACCTTCACAAAAGTGGGGACAGGTTTCACCGACGCGGATGCAAAAGAGATCGACAGCCTGCTTTCAGAGCATATCATAGCTGACGCCCCAAAAGATGTATTCATAAAAAGTAGAATGCTCCCTGATACTTTCGTGGAGCCCACTGTGGTTATTGAAGCTCTTGGCATGGAAATAACAGAAAGCCCGGGGCATACCGCCGGAGAGGGGGAAGGGGAGAAAGGGCTTGCTTTGCGCTTTCCCCGCTTTTTACGCATAAGATACGATAAAGGGCCCTCTGACGTTACTACAGTTAAAGATATCAGGAATTTGAAGGAAGGAATTTGAAGGAAGGAATTTGAAGATTTACGTGGGAAGAAGAAGGGAGAAAAAAGATTAGAAAAAGAGAGTAAAAGGGAAGGGGGAAGCCATTGAAAAATCGCGAGATTGCCAAGTTACTTTATGAAGCTGCTGACATTCTTGAATACCAGCAGGTTGAGTGGAAACCAGGAGCTTACCGGAAAGCAGCTCAGATGATAGAGAATCTTGGGGAAGATATCGAAAAAATCTATGCGAGAAAAGGGAAAGAAGGGCTGACCGAAATTCCGGGTATCGGGGAATCCATTGCCGATCACATTGCTGAATATCTGGAAACAGGCAAGGTGGAGAAGTTTGAAAAGCTTAAAGGGAAAGCCCCTCCAGGCACTGCGGAACTGATGGAAATCAGAGGGCTTGGGGCGAAGAGAATGAAAAAACTTGCCGATGCCCTTGGAATAATGAATATTTCAGACCTCAAGAACGCGATCAATGCACACAAACTCAGGAAACTGGAAGACTTCGGAGAAAAAAGCGAAGAAAACCTCGCAAGGGCAATTGAACAGTATGAAAAAAGCCATTCCCGGATAGCTCTCGGAAAGGCGCTTCCACTTGCAGACGAACTCATATCAGCCTTAAAAGCCGGGTGTAAGAGCGCTACATGTAAAGTAGATCTCTCGAAGATAATCTACACAGGCTCGCTTCGCAGGTTGAAGGAAACAATCGGGGATATTGATATCCTTGCCGAAGCAGAAAAAGAAGAGGCATTGAAGGTAATGGATGCCTTTGTCTCCCTTCCGGACGTCGAACAGGTCGTCTTAAAAGGCAGCACAAAAAGCAGTATAATCCTGAGAGAAGGAACAGCTATTGACCTGAGGGTAGTCGCACCTGAAAGTTACGGAGCAGCGCTTCAATATTTTACGGGCTCAAAGGAGCATAATATAGAACTTAGAAATATTGCAATCAAAAAGGGTTACAAGCTCTCCGAATATGGACTGTATTCAAAAGAGTCAGAAAAACAGATTGCAGGCAAAAGCGAAGAGGAAATTTATGAAAAACTGGGCCTTGTCTATATCCCACCCGAACTTAGGGAAAGCCGGGGAGAAATTAAAGCCGCCGCAAAAAATGCCCTTCCTGAACTTATAGAGGCAGGTGATCTCAGGGGAGATCTCCATATGCATACAAACTATAGCGAAGGAAAAGAAAGCCTTGAAACCATGATAGGGGAAGCGGAAGCTCTTGGTTATGAGTATATCGCAGTCACCGACCATTCCCGTTCCCAGAGGATTGCCAGCGGCATGAAAATAGAAAGATTAAAGGTCCAATGGGATGAGATTGATAAACTCTCAAAACGCTTCAAGATAAAAATCCTCAAAGGTTCTGAGGTTGAGATCCTGAAAGATGGAAGCCTGGACTATCCGGATGAAATCCTCAAAGAACTCGATATTGTGGTAGGAGCTGTGCACTCAGGCTTTTCAGCTCCTGAAAAAAAGATGACCAAAAGAATCGTTTCCGCTCTGAAAAACAGGTATCTTGATATTCTCGCCCATCCATCAGGCAGGCTGCTTGGGAAAAGAGAAGCCTATGCCGTCAACTTTGAAAAGGTCTTTGAAGCTGCGGCTGCAAACGGAAAGGTGATGGAAATCAACAGCCAGCCGTCGAGGCTTGACCTTAACGACGAGCTTATCCTGCGAGCAAAGAATTTCGGCTTGAAGTTCTGTATCTCTACGGACAGCCATGCTATTTCCGACCTTGCATCCATACGGTACGGCCTCGGGCAGGCTCGTAGGGGCTGGCTTGAAAAAGAAGACGTTGTGAACACGTATCCATACTCCAGGCTTAAAGAATTTTTCAAGAAACTCATGCCCTGACCATTTGCACTTTCGAATGTAAAAATTTATAATATTAACTTCAAGCTCTTCAACCATGGAAAACACCTGCAGACCGGAAAATTTCTGTCCCAGAAATTAGTCCGCTTGAGCAAGTTGAAAAGTAATTTTACTTTTCCATAAATTAGTCCTCTCGAGCGAAGCGAGAAGGACCGTTACTGTTGCGATTACATCGCAACTCCCAGAAAATCTCCGATTTCCTGTGATCCCGAGGCGCAATTCGGGGAGAAAAACTAATAAAGGAGTAAAAGTTCAAATTAGTACAAAATCCATTAAACAAAAAACAGGTAAAAGGTAATAATATGTTTTCAAAGGACCTTCCCTTCACCAAAGAAGATATTCTGGAAATAATGAAAAAGTACCCCACCCCGTTTCACATTTACGATGAAAAAGCCATTCTGGAAAATGCGCGGAGAATGAAAGCAGCTTTCAGGGAAGTTCCCGGTTTTAAAGAGTTTTTTGCCGTAAAAGCCCTTCCAAACCCATTTATTCTCAAAATCCTCAAAGACGAGGGTTTCGGTGCGGATTGCAGTTCCCTGCCGGAACTAATTCTTGCCGAAAAAGCGGGAATGACTGGTGAAGACATTATGTTCAGCTCAAATGATACTCCCTCTGACGAGTTCATAAAGGCAAAGGAACTTGGGGCTTACATAAACCTTGATGACATAAGCCATATTGACTACCTTGAGAAATATGCAGGGCTTCCGGAAATTGTTTGCTTCAGGTACAATCCGGGCCCCCTTAAAGGGGGAAATTCCATCATAGGAAAACCGGAAGAGGCAAAGTACGGCTTTACGAGAGACCAGCTTTTTGAAGGCTACCGTATACTGAGGGATAAGGGAGTGAAGCGTTTCGGAATGCACACAATGGTTGCCTCGAACGAATTGAACCCTGATTACTTTGTGGAAACCGCAAGAATCCTTTTCGAACTAATAATTGAAATCACAAAAGAACTGGATATAAGGTTTGAATTTGTGAACCTCGGCGGAGGCATAGGAATCCCCTACAGGCCCGAACAGGAACCTGTCTCCTTCGAAGCCGTGGCAAAAGGTGCCAGAGAAGCCTACGAAGCCACGATTACAGCTAACGGGCTTTATCCGCTCAAAGTCTTCCTGGAATGCGGCCGTGTGATCACAGGCCCCTATGGATACCTTATTTCCCAGGTAAGGCACCTAAAACATACCTACAAAGACTATGTGGGGATGGATTCCTGTATGGCCAACTTAATGCGTCCCGGAGTATACGGAGCCTACCACCACATAACCGTGCTTGGAAAAGAAAAGGAAGCTCCTGTCCGCAATTATGACGTAACCGGCTCCCTTTGCGAAAACAACGATAAGTTCGCAATTGACAGGCCCCTTCCTGAAATAGAAATAGGGGATATCCTTGCAATCCATGACACCGGAGCTCACGGGCATGCAATGGGTTTCAATTATAATGGAAAACTCCGTTCTGCCGAACTTCTTCTCAGGAAGGACGGAAGCGTTGTGCAGATAAGGAGAGCCGAAACCATTGAGGATTACTTTGCAACTCTTGACTTCGAAGCCCTGAAAAACTTCAGGTGAGAGAAATGCTCCAGTGAAAACAAGAAAAACATTCAGAAAGGGATCTCAATAAAGACAGGTAAGCAGCAGAAAAAATGTCACTGCTGCGCCTGAATTAACCTTTTCTTTATACGGAATTTATGTATAAAAAGAGAAAAATAGATTTTATTCCTGAACTTTTCTTGTGGATTCCCGGTCAAAAAAGATATTCTTTCCTATATTCGGCAGGTCGACATTAAAGTAGGAGGATTTTTACTGATAGTGTTTTTCAAACATAATATAAATATGTGACGTGTTTGAAACTGGTTAACATATAACCAAAATCTCACGACATATATAAACAATGAACCATTTTTGCAATAATGTTTTGTATAAGGGATAATGTGTTTCCCAGCAAAAACGTTATCAGTAAAAATGTTACGAAAAAAACAAGTTACCTGCCGAAAGCAGGTTCTTTCCTTTAACGCTCAGCGGAAGCCCCATTGCCACGTCTGCCTCTATCATTTTGAAGTAACAGGCTGCAGCCCCTGCAGAATAAAGGATACGGTTATCGATACAGAGGTCCTTTGCCTTTGCTGCTGCCGATCCCACGGCAATTCCGAGGTCAAGGTACTTGATCATGCACTGGGGGCCGAGAAACTCTTTCTGCACTTCTCCGTGTTCAAGCATTTCTTTGCAAGTTCCAAACCCGCAGGCTCCGCAGTCCAGATTGCTCACGCCGGAAGCCTTCAGCCCTATAAGGACAATGGCATCGGCGTCCCTGACATTTTTGGCGTCCCGAAACAGGAATTTGATACCTTTGATTTCGCTTAGCTTTTCCATATTATCGGCAAGCTCAGATTTTTCTTCCTGAGAAAGGAGGCAGGTTATGATATCGTCAATGCCTTTTCCTTTTGGGGCTGTCCGCGCGGCAGTGAGGATTATTTTTGCAAGCAGTTCGAGGGATTCAAGCTCTGGGTTCTGTTTCATGGCAAAATATTGGAAGTGGGATTATTTATATACTGAGCCCGGAAGGGCTGTTTTGCAGTTCTCACTATTCTCGCTTTTCACAAACTTATTTAGACATTCATGTCAATATAATAATGATCAGCCATGACCCCCGAGGAAGCCGCAAAAAGAAAAAAAGAATGGGTTGCAAAGATGAAAAAGGAAGGCAGGATGAAAGAGGACATGACCGAAGACCATAAGTCTTGCCTTAATGCCCTGCAAAACCCTGTCCGGAGAAGCATCCTTAAAGCCCTGGTAGAGAAAAAATCCCTGGAAGAGATAAAAGCCGAATTCAAGCTCACGGACTCCCAGGCAAGTTACAACCTCAATATGCTAGAAAGTACCCTCTGTATTGAAAAGGAGGAAAGCGAAGGGATTACATATTATGTCCTGACTCCCAGAGGAGAAGGATACGTGGAAAACGTTGAGTTAAAAAAATAAAAGCAGATAGATTCAGCAGATAGATTCCGAAAACATGCATTTTTTGCTCTGGAATTCCTGAATTTATCTGCTTCAAAAAAATATGAGAGATGCCAGAGATTCAGAACTAGAGGCCGTAATTCTCCTGAGCATCAAATACGATCCGGTTTAAACGAACTTAAATGTCCTCATACTTTTTCAGAATATCCTCAAAGGCATTAGCAACAGCTTCCATCTTTTCCTTTCCGAGCCCGAAAGTGCTGAGTTTAAAATATTTGGTGAGCCCGGACTTTATACCGTGTATATTGCGTTCTTTGAGTTCCCTGTAAAGGAAGTACCTGCCGTTCTTGGCCTTCTCTGAGATCTCATAGAAACGCGGAGCTTCGAAAAACACAAGGTCATGGGAATGGGGTTTCTGCCCGCGCTGGATAAAGCCCATATCCTCAAGCCTTGAAGAGAACCAGCGGGCGTTTTCGACCTCCTGGTCCCAGTTCCGGACACGTCTTACTACTTCAGGGAAAGAGGCAATAAGGGTCATAACTGTAGCACCCCTTGCAGTGCACCCGAGAAGCTCGACTTCTTTTACCTTGCTGTGTACGGATTTTCTTAATACGACCGGGGCGTATTCTTCACTTACCCCGAGCACTCCGACCGGCCCGGATGCAGCCATTGACTTGTGCCCGCTGCCTACGATAAAGTCGGCACCGATTTCTTTTGCGGACACTGGCATTCTTCCGACTGCGTATGCCCCATTCAGTAGAAGGGGAACATCGTATTCATGGCAGACAGATGCTATCTTTCTAGCATCGGGCAGATTCCCGTAGCTTCCGTCCGGGTACGTTACAAGCGCAAGAACAGGCGGTTTTCCGCTTTCCCTTGTAACCTCTTCGATTGCCTTTCCATATCCTTCAGGATCAAGGTAATAATCGGGGCTGCCTGAATGAGGTGTGACTTTGATATTCAAGCCTGCCCTTTCGGCTGCAACATAAGAAGAGTAATGGGCAAGCCCGTCAAGCACAATCCAGTCTCCTGGCTTTCCAATAGAATGCATGATAGCAAACTTGGATTCCCGTGCCCCGTTTGTAACCCTTGCCTCATCGCAGCCAAGGAATTCAGGGAGGGCCTGGTGTACGAAGTCATGAATCGGAGGCTTTTTTATCTGGTCGAGAACTCCTCCGCAGAAATCACAGACTGAATATCCGTCTCCCCATTCTACGAGAGCCTGTTTTGCGGCATCTGTCAAAAGCCCGCCCGTCTGAAGAGGGTCGATATTTATGCTGCCCAGGGTTTCTCTCTTTATAAAACCGAACTTCTGAAGGGATGAGTCGTCAAGTTTCATTTTATTTCATACCTCGATGTTAACTGTAGGTTTAGTTTATGATTATTAAGTTACAAATGCTAGTTTAGGGTTCATCAGGCTGACAAGAGCCGGCATACCCTGCCCGGTTTAATGCTTCTAGCCAGATTCCCGCATTTGAGATTCCTTATTTACGCAGGATACGCATAGAATTCATAAAAAAGTATTCCAGAAATCCCCGAGATTCGAGGATAGCAAAAGCTCATTGGAAAAACTACCAGAAACCCTCAACTGGGAAAAGTTCCGGATTGCCGGAAAAGAGAGCAGAACGCCTTTAAGAAGACGTTATGCAGTCATTTCAAGGAATTTCAGGCGTTTACTGCCTTGCTAAATACATCAGTAAATTCGTCACACTGAGCAATAATTATCGAAGCAGCGTCCTTTAAGACCTCAATAGGGTTTGTACCATCGGTTTTGATGTAAAGGATCGGGTCACTAATGCTCACGTGCTTCATATCATAAAAGGCAATCTCAACCCTTTCGTCTCTGATCAGGAGGTCCTTAAGCATATTGAGAAGGGTATGTGTCTCGCCTTTGAGCTCAACTTCAAGCTCGTTATCTGTTTTAGAAAGAATGTTCAGTTCCATTGGTGATCACCTGTAAATGGTGAGTAATATAGTCGATTGTGCAGAAACCCATACCTATAGGGAGAAAGAAATTTACTGTATCCCTTTCCCGTACTCGGTGGAGATCTTGCGGGTTTCAGTCATATTGCATGCCGGGCATTTAAGCTTTTTCCCTTCCAGCACCAGTTCCCCTCTGCAATTTGAGCAGTAAGCTTTCACAACTCCGAGGGATTCCTCAGCTGTTGTCAGGCGGATTCTCTCAGTGTCGATGACTCTGGCCCTGATTATATCAGAGGGCCTGAACTCGTCTGCAAGTCTCTTAACGTAAGAGTCCCTCACATTTGACACATGGATATCCCCAAGCCGTGAATTGACGACTTCCCTGCCTTCTTTGCCTTCAATTCCTCCAACTTCTACCATTGCCCCGGATTCGCGCACGTCAGTTATCTTGCCATACAAGATATCTCCTATTTTAAGGATATTCGGAGTGAGCGTGTTTGGCTTGACCGAGACTATTCTGGTTTTCCTATCAATAATTACGTTCCCGGTAGCTGTAGAGTAAATATCTCCGGCAGACATGGCTGTTCCTGCTCCCGGCTTGAACTCCTCTGTGGTTCCAACGAGTTCTCCAGGGAGAACAAAGCCTCCTTTTTCAAGATCTTCTTCCGGTGTTTCTACTTCGCGGGGGACCCTGGAGCCAGGCATATCCGTTCTTTCCCGTGGAGCTTTTTTTGGGTAAGGGAACCTTCTTTTTTTACTCTGGTCTCCCCTGAACTGGTCCTTCGACTGGTCCCTGGGCTGACTTTTAAACTGATCCCTGGGCTGCTCCCTGGGTTGCTCCCTGGGCTGGCTTTTAAACTGCTCCCTGGATTGTTCCCTGGGCTGACTTTTAAACTGGTCTCTGGACTGATCCCTGGGCTGACTTTTAAACTGGTCTCTGGACTGATCCCTGGGCTGACTTTTAAACTGGTCCCTTGACTGCTCTCTGCTTTCTGAAGCGATTTGAGCCGCCTTTTCGGCAAGTGGCTTTCCTTCGCTCGGACCAGTCAATTTCTTTCTCGTAGTTTTATTTTTTCGGATTCTAATCATGATCCCTCATTCTAATTATCATTAGTAATCAATATAAATCATAATCTCAGTAACTATCAAAATATTATAGAATGCTGGCAGTTTCCAATCGACAGATAATCAACCTCAGGAGGGGAATAGATTATCACGTTCATATTATCTGCCAAATTTGTCCCTATAGACGCACCGTACAGTTGGATATACATAGGCATACTTGTTTAAGCATGTGTTTATTATTCGCCTTTTTGAAATAAAGCCCTGAAGACATAGCACTATAAAAAGTGATGCCGTAAACGGTACTGAATTTGGAATTTATTTAGAGATTGTAAGTCTGTAAATCTCTACCTCAATAACCTCTCTTTCTTTTTTATGAAAGTCGAAGGTTCGTTTTAGAGGGAGTTTCGCAACGTAAGAATGTGTAATGACCGCAGGCTTAATGAACTTTTGGATAAAAGCAAGGCTTCCGCGGTTGTGAATTGAGTATATCACTTCACTTGTTCTTAATGCTGACGAAAGAAAAGGCCTGTCCCTGCCCTTCACTCTTGCCCCGAAAGGAGGATTCATAAGCGTGGTTTTTACATGCCCTGTAACGTCGGCAATATCCGTGAATACGAACTCGACTTCGACTCCAAGTTTTCTGGCATTTGTTTTTGCAATTTCAAGTGCTTTCGGATCCGTATCATACCCCACAACCTTTCTGGCTCCCAGAAGCTTTGCCCCGATTGCAAGGATTCCGGTACCACAGCCCAGATCCTGGACAGAATCATCAAGGTCACCTTGCATGTAAGCAAAATGCAGGATTTCCGCAGCCAGGGGAGGAGGAGTCTGGTACTGCTCCAGCTCAAGTTCAGGATCGGAAAAATCTTCCACTTCTTCAAGTAGCATCTCAAGTTTTCTTTGTTTCATTTCATCTACTTTAGTTCCCTATTTATTTGTATTTAGAATTTATATATGTTTTAAAATTTCCTGTAAAAAGCCCTTCACAGATTCTTCTATTACACCCTTTAACTTTTTTTAACTGATGTAATCTGAAAGTAAAAAATCACACCGGTTCCTCGGTAATTTCATCAAGCACAAGCTTTTCCCATTCCCTTTCTCCAAGTACGATCTCAAACTCCTGAGGCGTAAGCATAGGGGAGGGAAAACGCCCCACCTCATCAACGGCAAGCCTTGGGCAGGCAGTATTTACGAAAGCGTCAGCCTTGAACTGGAGCAGCTGGTCAGGAGTTACAAGATCAATCAGGATCATATATGCCTCTTTTCCATGCTTCTTCGCAAGCTCTTTTAAAGACGCAGCCAATTCCATCCTTTCCTGCCCGTTTTTGCTTGAGACGATGATCCCGAAAACCCTTGCATCCAGGGACTTTGCAATTACCGCACTCCGCTGGCGAAGAACTCTTGAAGGATCGACCTCCCGGACTTCCCCGGAAAAAGGGTCGGCTGCAAGAACACGCTTTTTTGTGGAAAGAGCCACACCTAAAGGATGGAAATCCCCGCTTCCTATATACAGGTATTCATCACAGACTTCGTCCCTGGCTGCCGAAAAATTACAGCCCAGTACCTGCCCGGGATAGGCGATCCTGGAATCCCCGCGCCCGATCACGCAGGTCTTTCCACCGGTTTCGAGAACATCGCAGGCATCAGGGAGTTTGTGGACGTGCTGAACAGTAGTGATCAGCCCTATCCTCTGGCCTTTAAGTTCAGGCACGGCTTTTTCAACAACAGGCCTGACATCAACTGAAGAGCGCGTTTCTATGAAATAGACTTTCTCTGAAAGTTTCGTGTCCTCAAGTTCTGCATGCCCGAAATGGAAAAGAATGTCCACATGCTCCAGCAAGATCCTGTCCAGGTCACATGCTCCAAAGCAGGGGTCTCCGGAGATAAGAACCTCAGCGCCGGTAGCTTCTTCAACCTTTTTTGCGAGATTCGGACCTTTCCTTTTGAGCCCTTCAGGGAACTGGAAACCTACGGTTTTTGCACCCAGGTTCCTTATCACACTGATAATATAGTCAGGCCTTAAGTCAAACGCTTCACTGATCCCCAAAGACATTCTTAATCTCCACACCTTTCTCGCTTACATCAATTGTAACGAGAATTTTGGGTTCAACCCCGAGTTCCTTTAATTTTAAATAGCCGTACCCACGCCCGATAACGGAAATTACATCCAGAACCTCCACACCCATAGTTTTTAGCGCTTTTACGAGTGCGAGCAGCGTTCCGCCAGTACTGATTACATCATCCACGATAATTACTCTGTCTCCTCTTTTGAGCCCATTTATGTAGAGCACACCTTTAGAATACCCTGTGCTCTGAGAAAGTTCCACTTCTCCTTCAAGGAAATAAGGGCGCTTCCGAACAATAGTCAATGGAATTCCTGTTTTCAGGGAAAGAGCATTTGCTACAGGAATACCCATAGCCTCTACCGTGAGAATAGTGTCAACTTTTTTAATATCAGTAATCTGGAGAATATATTCGGCGATCTCTTCAACCATATGGGGGTCTATGGATGGTACACCATCAGAGATAGGATGGATAAAGTAATTGTATTCTCCTCGCTTGATCACAGGAGAATTAATGAGAGAGCTTTTTAACATTTCAAGCATGGTATTAACTCTTTTTGGCTGTTGCGATATTCCTGTAAGTAGTATTCCAGATAATATTATCCTATCGTGCTTCAAGCAAATCGCTTCCTGGCAGCGAGCCAAAAAACGCAAAAACGAAGGAACTACATAGAGAAGATAGATCAACTTTAGGGAAACACCAAAGTACTTGATATAATTTTGGTATTTAAATACATCATATCCTTGCAAGGGTATAATAAATAATTATTTTAGTATCAATAAATTAAAGGATGTTTGAGGGCGGGAAACTCTTTAAAAATCAGATAATATCCGAAAAAGTCCGGGCAAAAAAAGTGAAATGGAAATGAAGATCAGACAATAGTATCAAACAGCCCTGTTACGAACTCTGCCAGTTCCCTGCTTTTTTCAGTTGAGGTCATGAGGGTGTCGACACGGGCGGCACGGCATCCTAGCTTCTCAAACGCGAATTCATCTGCCAGATCCCTTTCATCGAAAACAAAAACATCCAGAAAGTCCTGATAATATTCCGCAACTCCCATGGAAGAGACCTCAAGCCCGCATGCCTGCATCAGCTTTCCGGCAGGTCCGCTGATAGGAGCATTGCCAATGATTGGGCTGACTGCCACGACCTTCTTCTTTCCCAGCAGGCTCTTCATGCCCGGCAAGGAAATAATAGGACCTATACTCGTGATCGGATTACTCGGCCCTATAAGGACATTGTCGTCATTTTCCAGGGCTTCGAGTACCTTTGGAGAAATTGAAGTTTCGGAAACTCCCCTTAGGTCAACTCCCAGTACTTCGGGTTCTCCATGTTTCCCGATCCAGAAGTCCTGAAAATGCATGACCTCTTCGGGAGTTTCTATATAAGTGGAGACAGGATCATCAGACATGGGCAAAATCTTTGCACCAATACCGAAAATGGACGCAAGTTTTAAAGTCGCGTCTGTAAGGGATACTCCACTCCGGATTAGATTCGAGCGCATAATGTGGGTTGCCCTGTCCCTGTCCCCAAGTTTCATGCTTTCCCTGAAGCCCAGTTCCTGCATGCGCTCATGAGTCTGAAAGGTGTCGTTTTGTATTCCCCACCATTTCTTCCTGTCGATCTGGTCTGAGAACAGATAGAGCACCGTATCCAGATCGGGACAAATCAGATTTCCCGAAACCCAGAGGTCTTCGGCAGTATTTACAACAACGGTCAGTTCCTCCGGCGGGAGGATTTCCTTGAGTCCGTCAAGGAGCTTTGGAGTTCCGGTGCCGCCTGAAAATATAATCATGATAATACCTTCCGATCCTTTTCCAGCTTTCGGGTAGCGGGTTTCCTGCAAAATTCACAGTATCAGAGTAATAGTAACAGCAATATATAATGAAATCTGTCTAAAGAATAATGAAAGTTGTCCTTGACCCCGTACACGGTTACATCGAGCTGGACGATTTGATTCAGGAACTTCTTGCCACTCCCCAGATGCAGCGCCTCAGAAGGGTCAGACAGCTTGGCTTTTCAAACCTTGTTTACCCGGGAGCGAATCACACCCGCTTTGAACACTCCCTTGGAACAATGCACCTTACCTCCATGCTAACCCGGAATCTCGACTCGATTGAAGGGGACAAAAAAACTGAGATAAGAGCCGCATCCCTTCTGCATGACGTGGGGCACGGACCTTTTTCCCATGTTACCGAGAATATAATTGACAGGTACACGAGGCGCAGGCATGACGATGTAAAGGAAATACTGGGGAAAGGCGAAATAAGGGAAGTCTTGAACAAATATGGAATTTCCCCCGGAAACCTTGCAAAACACATCAAAGGAGAAACCTCTATAGGGCAGATCCTTAGCAGCGAGATTGATGTGGACAGAATGGATTATCTTGTCCGGGACGCACATTACACAGGGGTTGCCTTTGGAGTTGTAGATTATAACCGCCTGATAAATCAAATGAATTTTTACGAAGACCGGCTCGTTGTCGACTATGGAGGGTTAAAAGCTGCCGAATCCCTTCTGGTCTCACGCTTCTGGATGAACACATCCGTCTATTATCATCATGTAACCAGGATCTCGGAAGCCATGTGTTCCAGAGCAGTGGAATACATGATCGAAAACAAGGAGCTTGACCCGTTAAGGCTCAGACAGATGGATGACATAGACCTTGTGGCAGCAATGCGGAACGCAACCGGGTCAGGATATGCAGAGGAACTTTCGCGGCGGCTGGATGCCCGTAAACTGTATAAGCGGGCACTATACGTGGGACTTGAAGATGTCGGAAAAGCCGTACTCAGGCATCGTGACAGGATCCGGAGAGCAGAAAAAGAAATTGCAGAACTCGCCGGGGTTGATCCTCGGTATGTGCTTGTGGACATCCCAAAGACACCTGAAATGTTAGAAATGCGGGCCATGATAAAGACGGATCACAAAATGATCCCTCTTAACGAGGCTTCCCATTTCGTATCCATCCTGCAGGAGGCCCATATGGATAACTGGAGAATGGGGGTATACAGCCTGAGAGAACACTGCGAAGCCGTGGGAAAGGCTGCTAGAGATTATTTTGATGTTAAAAAATCCACAAAACAGTTTAAACTGAGTGATCTCTCAGATAGAAAGGAAAAAGGGGATTTTCGCTCATAGTTTAAGGTTTTAAGGGCCTGAACTTAATAGGCCTGGTACCAGATATATAAAAAGCATAATAAGGCTTATAAAAGGCATAATAAGACTTAAAGTAAAAATCTGGAAAAGCTTGAAGCGCTGAGGTAAGAATTTTGTTTCAGATTAAACGGAAAGTCGGCAGAACCGAAGTAATACTTGAGGCAAAGAAAATAGGAGAAGACTACCTGCTGACCCTTACAGGCGGAAGGGAACATGTGGGAGCTGTCGCCATAGGGCTTTTTGACGAGAAAAGCCAGAGAACAAGCTCGTCGGTAATAACAATGCCCGGACACCGGGAAGAACAGCTCGCCCTGAATGGGGCAAGGCAGGTAAGCAGGGCCACGGGGAAGACATCGGTATTTGTTGCCGGCATACATCAGGATAATATCAGCCCTGAGGAGATAAGGGATATAGTCTCAGCCGCAGGGGAAATGGTAGAAAGCTTCATCGCCTTTTATGAAAAAAGAGACCGACTGGCAGGGAGAAATGAATAATGGAAATAACGGTAGGGATCAGCGGAGCCTCAGGGGTCCAGTACGGAATCCACCTTCTTGAAGTACTGGCGGAAAAAGGGATTAAAACCCATCTGATTTTGACTGATGCTGCAAAGCAGATAATCGAAATCGAAACTGATTATACACCGGAGGCAGTGGAAAAACTTGCAACCTGGAGTTATTCCCAGAAAGACTTTTCAGCGCCAATATCCAGCGGCTCTTACAGGACAGCGGGAATGGTTATCGCTCCCTGCAGCATGAAAACTCTCGCGGCGGTGGCAAACGGGATATCCGATACCCTCATTACAAGGGCTGCAGACGTCTGCCTCAAAGAGGAGAGAAAACTTATCTTAATGACCCGGGAAACTCCTCTTAACCTGATACATATAGAAAACATGCTTCGGGCTAAAAGAGCAGGGGCAAGTATCCTTCCAGCCTGCCCTGGTTTTTATTCGAGGCCTAAAACCCTTGAAGACCTGATAGATACCATGGTGGGAAGAGCTCTTGACCTGCTCGGGATAGAAAACGAGATTTATCGGCGCTGGGAGTGAAGGAAAATAAGCTCAGGAAAAAAACCTGAAATCGGGAAAACAGAGCAAAAACAGAAATTTTGATTCGCAGAGAGAATAACTGACCCATGTTCTAACGAAAGCTATATAAAGGATAATATCCTTTGAGAGGAGGTACCCCCTGGGATAGTAGGGTAGCTTGGTCCATCCTCGAGCGTTTGGGACGCTTGGACCGCGGTTCAAATCCGCGCTATCCCATCTACGTATTTTTTCCACATAGTTTGTTTTTCCTCATAGTTTATTTTTCCTCATAGTTTATCTCTACAGAACTATTATGTCCGAGATTATGCATTTTTTAGCTTTTATCTCTTTTTAGTTATATCCTTTTTAACTTCTACCTCTTTTTACTCTTATCCGGTCAATCTCGTTTTTATTCAATCCTGGAATCTCTTAATCTCTTTCCGGTTCATCTATTTTCCCCATTTTTTACTTCATTGTTCGATGGACTGTGAGATTTATCAAATAAAAAATGAGGCATCCTTATTTTATTTTCAGTAAATTTCTTTTTTGAAGAATTAGTGGAGTTTATCGTGATTCCTCACTTAACCGGAAATGTATGAATTATAATCATAACATATCTCCAGAGATGTAAAAAAGAAAGTGGAACTGAGTCATATTATGCCTAATTTTAATATAATTAAGGAAAATTTATATGCTTTTTAGCATATTAGATAAGTTAAAGTTCCATATCCTGCAACATCACATAAACACTAAAAAATGGCAAAACGAGGATAAAATTCATTAATTTGTATTCGGGTGAAAAATTTAGTTACCCAAAATAAATACTCAAAATAACATTACATACAAGTTTCTAACTTTTGGTTTACACAAATTGCTATAAAAAATAATACATTCCTGGCATTGTGTATTTTAACCTAACACAAATAAAAATTCATGTCTTTCATAATTTTTAGCCTGGCAAATAATCTGGAAAAACAGCAGGTTCTCTTAGTTATTTTTTATGAATTTGAGTTAGGGAAAGGCAAATAATCTTTCGCTGGCAGGACAAAATTCTCCTCCCGGGGTTTATGAAAATAAGAATATCTGGATTTGTTGAAATGGAGGTATTTAGTGAAAACCAATCCAAAAGTAATTTTTCTATCAATCGTTTTTACTTTTATGGTGGTTGTGGCATCAAACGTAGCAGTAGCTGATGCCTTAGAAGCTGGGAAATTAACAAAAGTGGCATCCAATGTTGCGCACGATTCAAATCCGGTTTGGTCTCCGGATGGGAAGGAAATTCTTTTCTCAAGGGGAGATGGGCTGTACAAAGTATTTTCAGATGGTTCAGGAGAAACCAGGCTTACCTCTGCAGAGGGAGGTAATTTTACATCCGGTTATGCATGGTCCCCTGATGGGAGCAAAATTTCATACATTAAAAACAGATATGATGGCATTGATGGGCCCCGGAGTGATTTATGGGTAATGAATGCAGATGGGACAGGAAAAACCCAATTGCTCGATACAGTGTGGTACAGATATTATTATATATACACATGGTTTCCCACAGGTTCAAAAATACTCTACGCTGATATTTATGAAGAGATTGGGGGCCCTTATTGGGAAATTGATCCGGATGGATCCGATAAACATGAACTCGGTTACATGGGCATTGCTAGCGGTATTGCCTTGTCACCTGATGCATCAAATATAGCAATTTGTGCGCATGGAGCGGCTGCCAGTGACTATTCTATCGACATCGGGAGGTTAGGTCAAGATTTGACTAAATTTCGGCCCGGATTAATTGTTCATCAAACTCAATCCTGGCAGTCACAGATCTGGTCTCCAGATGGTTCAAAAATAGTATACTATGCTGGAGATGAATTCTATTCTGAAGATGGAAAATCAGAAATATATACTGTAAAAGCCGATGGTACCGGAAAAACTCAGCTTACCTCAGATTCGGCAAATGATGATTCACCTATTTTTTCACCTGATGGGAGTAAAATTGTATTTTTATCGGATAAGACCGGAAGTGAAGATATATGGGTTATGGATGCCGATGGAAAAAACAAAGTGCAGGTAACATCAGATTCGGCATCTGATTCATTTCCGGTGTGGAGTCCAGATGGTAAAAAAATTGCTTTTTGGTCTGATAGAGGGGGAAACAATAGCATATACACTCTTACTCTAGAAAACGAAAAAATACCTGTTGCGGCCTTCTCCACATCCCCAACTTCAGGAAATAAGCCGCTGAAAGTCAGTTTTACTGACAAAAGCACTGGAGTACCCACATCATGGAAATGGACTTTTGGAGACGGCACAACTTCAACACAAAAGAGTCCTGCACACACATACAGTAAAGCCGGAAAATATACTGTCAGCTTAACAGTAAAGAATGCTAAAGGCAGTAGCACTAAAACCATTCGTGAACATATCACAGTCTCTAAAAAATAAACGAGTAAATTAGACTGAAAAATTAATAAAGGACCTGGCTAAAGGGGAGTGGGGGAGTTATTGATTAAATCTGGCAAGACGGATATGTTTTCTTCATCTGGTCAGCTTTAAGAGCTATTTTTTTACCTGCTGTTTTTTAATAATCACCCCCCTCAACCTTTTTTTCACAAGTTTGGGAAGCATGATTTATAATTAAAAAATTACACTTCAGGACATATGTGAAAGAAAATATGAGAAAACCGGGCCATATTCACTCCATTATAAAATTTAGTAAGAGTTATATATCATTTTGACACATAAAGTAAATTAAAGCTTTACATTTTACAGCATTCTATGAAGGCTGAAAAAGAGTGAAACGGGGGTAAAACTCATTAATTTGTATTCAGGTAAAGAATTTATCTGGCCTGAAGCGACTACTCAAAACGATAATACATACACGTTTCTAACTTCTGGTTTACACAAAGTGCTATAAAAAATTGCACATTTTTAGCAATTTGTATAACCGAAAGCAAATGAAAGCTAATCTCTTCAATGGGTTTTAACCTGACAAATAATCTAGAAAAACAGCAGGTTCTGTTAAATTATTTTCATGGATCTTAGTAAAGGGATAGAGACAATTTTTTCGCTGGCATGATAAATTCTCCGGCTACCCGGTAGTTCATGAAAATAAGAATACCTGTACTTGATGAGAGTGAGGGAATATCGTGAAAATGAATCCAAAAGCAATTTGCCTGTCAATATTTTTTACTTTCCTGGTGGTTATTGCATCGAATGTAACAGTGGCTGGTGCACTGCAAGTTGACACGTTAACAAAGATTACATCTAACGTTACGTCCGATTCGAACCCGGTTTGGTCTCCAGCCGGGAATGAAATCCTTTTCGTAAGAGATGGGGGGTTATATAAGGCACTTTCAAATGGTACAGGAGAAACAAAGTTGACCCCGGCAGAGCCGGTAGATTATTCATGGTCCCCAGATGGAAGTAAGATTTTATATACTGTCGGTGGACCTGAAATGGAAACTTCTGGCGAAGTATGGGTAATGAATGCAAATGGGTCGGGAAAAACACAATTAATGAATTCGGAATTGAAAATACGGTACTCATGCACCTGGTTTCCTTCAGGCTCGAAAATAGCTTATGCTACTGTTTATGATGATATGGGGATTAATTATGGAGTAATTGATCCAGACGGGTCCGATAAACATGAATTTGGTACTAAAGGCATTATTGGCTGTATTGCTTTCTCACCTGATGCATCAAAGATAGCATATATTGATCAAGAGTATTACATCAGGGTCCTAAATTTAGATCAAAAAAATAGTACTGAACTGTCTCCGGGAAATTTAGTTCATCAGACTCAATCCTGGCAGTCGCAGGCATGGTCTCCAAACGGTTCGCAAATAGTATATTATTCCCAGGAAAATGGAAACTGGAGCATATACACTATAAATATCAATGGGACCGGAAAAACTCAGCTTACCTCAGATGCGGCAAATTACCTCTCTCCTGTTTTCTCACCTGATGGAAGCAAAATTGTATTTGAGTCTGACACAGCCGGAAATAAGGATATATGGGTTATGGATGCAAACGGGAAAAACAAATTGCAATTAACAACAGATCCGGCATCTGATTCGAGTCCGGTGTGGAGCCCTGATGGTACAAAAATCGCTTTTCGTTCTAATAGGGGGGAAAACTATGGGATCTACACTCTTAATATAACTCCTCAAAAACCGGTTTTGGAGTTTTCTGCATCCCCAACCTCAGGAAAGGCGCCCCTTAATGTCAGTTTTACTGACAAAAGCACAGGGATTCCAGCTGCACGGAACTGGAGTTTCGGAGATGGGACATATTCAACAGCCAAAAATCCGAAGCATAAATATTCAAAAGCTGGAAATTATACAGTAACACTCACAGCAACCAATCTGGCTGGCACAGGTACGAAAACAAAGTCCAGTTATATAAAGGTTGAAGCAGTTCCGCAAAAACCCGTTGCAAATTTCAGCAGTAATATTACCTCAGGAAACGTACCCCTGGTTGTTGGTTTTACTGACAAAAGCACAGGGATTCCTGCTGCACGGAACTGGAGTTTCGGAGATGGGACATATTCAACAGCCAAAAATCCGAAGCATAAATATTCAAAAGCTGGAAATTATACAGTAACACTCACAGCAACCAATCTGGCTGGCACAGGTACGAAAACAAAGTCCAGTTATGTAAAGGTTGAAGCAGTTCCGCAAAAACCCGTTGCAAATTTCAGCAGTAATGTTACTTCAGGAAACGTACCCCTGGTTGTTGGTTTTACTGACAAAAGCACAGGGATTCCTGCTGCACGGAACTGGAGTTTCGGAGATGGGACATATTCAACAGCCAAAAATCCGAAGCATAAATATTCAAAAGCTGGAAAATATACCGTCACTTTAACAGTAAAGAATTCAGCAGGAAGTAATGCAGTAAAAAAATCAAGTTATATAAATATTGCAGCCGCTTTGAAAGCTCCTGTTGCCGCTTTGTCTGCATCCGGAACTTCAGGAAAGGCGCCGTTGAAGGTTCAGTTTACTGACAAAAGCACAGGCTCCCCAACTTCATGGAGATGGAGTTTTGGAGATAAAACATATTCAACCCAGAAGAATCCTGCACACACATACGGTAAAGCCGGAAAATACACTGTTACCCTGACGGCAAAAAATGCTAAGGGCAGTAACACTAAAACTATGTGTGGATACATAACAGTGAAAAATAAATGAACATCTTAAATTGAAAAACAAAAAGAAATACCGGAGCGGAAGAAATAGAAGAAAAATAAGAATTTTTTTTCGAATCCCGGCTGCTGGGGAACTTGCCTGGAATTCAAATACGAATGAAAGGTAATTTCCCTTCAGGTGATGGAACGTAAACCATCCGGGATTTATTCCGGTGATATTTAACCTCATTTTCCGCACTGGATTTTCTCGATTTTCACATTTTTTCCGCTATCAATTCCATCACAATACAAATTTATAAAAATACATCAGGCAAACGGATTCTTCGGAGACAGGTCTAAATTTCGTGCCTGAAGGAGATCAACGGTGCCTGACTACACAATTTGAAAGCCCGACTATTTCTACAATATCACTGTTATCCGGGGAATGAATTATCATTTGTCCTTTCTTAAGATAGGGAATTCTCCGCTCATATTCTTTCGGAACTTTTAGAGATGTAATAGCTGCGTCATTATTGAGGTTAAGGATCAGTTTTGTATTGATCTGTTTGAAAACAGTGTCATCTATATCCTGGGGATCCTGGGTGATCAAAAAGAGCCCCAACCCTTCTTTTCTGCCCTGGCGGGCTGCATCTGCAAAACGGGAGATGATAAGGCGGGCATGTTCCCCGCTTGCCCTCGAGAGGTAGCGGTGAGCTTCATCCAGCGCAAGAATGATTGGGGTTTCCTTTATTGCATCCTCTCCCGATGTGCTGAGCTTGTTGTCCACGGTCAGGCTCATGATTGTAAGCACTATAAGGTCCCGGATTCTCGGAGCGCTTATGTATTCCGTAGGAAAAACCGAAATCTGCCCTGGCTTGAATATCCTGCCCAGAATATCGGTAATTGAGGTTGCATCCTGATCAAAGACCTTCGAGAAGAATTTGCTCTTTACTCTCCTGGCAATCCCATCATACGAGGACTCATGCAGCTTCCCGCTGTCAACGTAGTAGGAACGGGTACCTTCATTCTCAATATGGTCAAGGAAATTCAGGTATGTATGGGGCACGCTTGACTTGAAGAAATCCCCAAGAAGCACTTCAAGCCCTATGTACTGGAGTTCGGACATCCCGGCTGCTGCAATAAGCCATGAGTTATGCTCCACAAGGGAAAAAGGAATAGTAAACTCGATCTGCTCGGCTCTTGATTTGTCTCCCGGATATTTCTGCCCACCGACCTTTGCTACAAAAGCTTTCGTAGACCGGACCCGGCCGTAAGTCACATTTTCGGATTCGAACCCGAATTTATCGTCCTCATTAAGGGTCTCGTTGTCCTCAAAAAGCTGGGAATATTCATCCTGAGGGTCCATAATCACCAGGCAGGGATTTTTCCAGGCCTTATCAGGAGAACTCCGCAGCCTGTACCTGTTATTTTCTGCCATGAACTGGCGGAGGATATTTTTTGAGAGGAAGGTCTTTCCTGTCCCTGTGCTCCCGCAGATCAGCATGTGCCTGAAAATAAGGGGATCACCCATTGAATAGTCATTTCGGAGGTAATATGCAACCGTTTCGGGCTCGGAATGGGTTTTTAAAAGTTCTCCCCCAACACTGAGGTGCCCGAGAAAAATACCCTCTTCAGGAATATTAAGCCCTGTTTGGACCTCAAGCCTGTCAGTGACAGGCAGGATAGGAGTGTTAGGGCGGGGAATTCTGTCTGCCATCCGCCGGGTGAGTGCGCCTTCGTTCTTCCGGTACAGGATGCAGAGCGGATCAAGGCAGGCAAGGAACTTGTAATCTTCTTCATTTACAGGGCTTGCACGGGCACTGAGCATACGCCTCGAATGAATCTCAGTTGCATCATCTACCACAAACTCCTGCCTGTACTGGAGTTTTCCTACCCTGGCAAAGAGCTTTTCTCCACTCTCATAGGGTACGACAACATACGTCCCGAGCCTGATCTCATTCCGCCTGGCAGATGTGATATAGCCAGTGATTACTGCTCCTGAAGGGGTGATTTCGAGAGGGTCTATCCCTGCGGTGACAATCCCGAAGGCTTCTGAAGATGAGGAAACTTTCAAGACGCCGTCATCGTAACCGGCAAAGGCTTCGAAGGGAAGGCTTTCTTTTTCGGAATGCCTGAAAGCATGAGATTCAGGAGAGGTTTCTGGAAAAGACAGCGACGCAGTTTCGAAAACGGCTTCCGAAGAGCCAGAAAGAGCGTCTGATGCGGTTTTTGAAATAATTTCAGATACGTTTTCCGGAGAATCTTTCCTCAGAGCTTCGGGTAAAGAGGCCTGCAATTTTTCAGGTGTGTCAGGTGTGAGCATTGAAACCAGATCAGGAGCACCTTCAGGGGAATTCACGGCGCTATCTCTCGTCTTATTTTCAGGATTTCCTTCTTCAGGGCTATCTTTCAAGCCTGCATTTCCTTCTGCTCCTGAATTCATTTGAGGAGCCAGATCCTTTTTAGGCCGGTCGGAGACAAAAGCCAGAATATCGGCATCTTCATATTTCATTGATCTTACCCCACCGAGTGTCATTATAAGCGATATCGGGATTCATGTTTTCAAAGAATTTATTGATCTCTTGCCTCTCTACTTTTCTGATTTTTGCGAGATGGTCTGCCTTTGTGAGGGCAAGGGGAAAACCATGCAGAGAAAGGTCAAAGAGCACTTTTTTGGTAATTTGCATGCGGAGGAAATCATCCTTAACAAGCCCGTAAGGGGCTTCGACCTTGAAGACCACATCCTTAGAGGGCACATAAAGCATGAAAAAACAAAGGGCATAATCCTCAGGTGAAAAACTGTGCCTGAGTTTCTGCTGGAGCATATCGGCGGCTGCGAGGGGTGAAGTCCCATTCAGCAGCCTCTCATAAAACCTGTTGGGTTGCAAGAACCAGTTAGTGTAAGTAATGTAAGCATTCCCGGAACCGGTATTCTTGCCGTTCTTCCCGTTATTTTTCGAATTACTTCCACCGTGCCCGGACATGCTATCAATTTTTTCGGGAGAGAGAAGATTCCGGAAAAACTGGGAATCAAGCATCCAGGGCAGGTCGAAGGCTTCCTTTTTCTTCCGGACGCTGTCCATAATCTGCACGTCAGTAGGATTTTTTACAAACCCGATCACAGGCGTCCGCTTTTCCAGAAAATGGTCCATGATATCGATGTAATTCTGGAGGATTTTCCGGGCATCATTGTTCTGCCGGACTTTTACGTCCTCGTCATCCAGCACCATCCAGTACATGAGCTGTTTTGGGTAAATCGGCCCGTCCATTATGAAAAAGCTCTCCGGCTCCATCATGTCTTTCATGAAAAGAATATGCTCGGATTCTGCCAGGTACATGGCAAAACTGTGCACCATGTCAGGAGCCTTTCTTTTCAGCTCGTCAGGAGCAATTGTAACCAGTTTTGCCCTTCCGAGCCCTTCATCGAAGGTTTCCCAGCCTGATGTAGCCTGCATAGCTACCCTCTGGGAAGAAGAATAAGCAGCACATACTATTGTCCTGCATCTGTGGATATCGAGGTTAGTAGGTGTTGCAGCCATCCCGCAGTGGCAGAAGTCCACAAAAAGCCCGCTGTCATAAGTCAGGGGATTAGTACTCCCGCTGTCACAGGCATAAGTTACCGGATACGGGTCTTCGCCCTGTGCCATAAGCTCAGTCCTTACAATCCCCCGGAAGAGTCTGCCGATGGCCTTAAGGATGACCTTCCCATCGAGCTTCAACTCCTCAAGCAGCGAATAAATATCCGCCGCCGTCTTCGGCTCCTCAAGCTCAAATGACCGGTCAATCCTCTTTGCAAGCTCCGAGATCTTATGCATATGCACGGGCTCAAGAGTCATGGGTAAAAGATACTTTTAGCAGTGATATATATTTGTTGAGTGAAGAGGAACAAAAGTAGCTGCTTTCCTGAAAAACAAGTGTCGGAAATAAGGAAATATACAACTGTTTTTCCCATGAAAATCCTCTCAAATGACAGGGAAAGAAGCTAGAAAATGGAAATCACAGGCGAACTGCAATTTAGAGGGTTATCTTAGGACTCGTTACGAAATAACCTATGCAAAACGTAATTATTTTGGAATTAAATCGATGAGATTGCTTGTGAAAATGGTTGAGTACAGCTTAAAAAGTTGCCTATGTTATTTCGCGGGGGATCCGAAGGGATATTAAGGAACAACTTACTGCATGGAATATGTTACAGTTGGCATAATCTCATTGATAAGATATAGTTTTATATGCGACGTGTGCATATAGTGTGACAAGGGATGCATATGATACAAGCTAGTGCATCGATTCCAAATTATGGAACTAAAACTAGACTTTGAAATCAACACTGGTAAATGAGTATCCCATAAAAAACCATAGACGGAAACGGATAAACACGAATTGAAACCAACTGTGTTAATCTGTGTTTATCCGTGGTTTATTGAGGATGTATGGAATCGATGTACTAGGACTATACGCATTTTGTGTACAAAATCAAGCACAATAGACGTTGTTGGTTAAAACCTGTATTTTAAAGAGTTTATGGTTTAATGCTATGATTTCTCAACTCAACTATGTAAATCCGATAGCATTAAACCTTCAAATATCCAATAATATTCTGAAGAATATACTCGTACGTTGTTTTGTCCTTAGTGCGTGAGTCCTATCAGGAGATGAGTCGTCACCGGTTTTACATTTAACAGCAAAACAGCAAGCGCCTTTTTTATTCTGTCAAATGTTTTTCCCATTTGTCTACTTCCCCAACTTATGTTCAATACAAAGCCACAAGGGTATCAGTGGTGATATCCTTTGGGGTTGTAGTTGCTATTTTGGTAGTGTTCAAATGAGGGTTTGTCGGTGCTGTCTTGAGAGTGTTCAAATGAGGGCTTGTAGTCGTTACTTTGAAGGTGTTCAGGTGCGGATTTGTCGTCGCTGTCTTGAGAGTGTTCAAATGAGGGCTTGTAGTCGTTACCTTGGAGGTGTTCAGGTGCGGATTTGTCGTCGCTGTCTTGAGAGTGTTCAAATGAGGGCTTGTAGTCGTTACCTTGGAGGTGTTCAGGTGCGGATTTGTCGTCGCTATCTTGGGGGTGTTCAAATGAGGGTTTGTCCTCACTGTCTGCTTTTTTGTCACTGTCTGATTCTTTATCGCTGTCGGCTTTTTTGTGATCGTCGTCGAATTTCTTGTGATCATCGTCGGCTTTTTTCTTATCGTCTTCGGCTTTTTTCTTATCGTCTTCGGCTTTCTTCATATCGTCTTCGGCTTTCTTCATATCGTCATCGAATTTCTTGTCGCTCTTGCCTATATCGTAGCCTTTATCGTAGCCGTCTTTATATCCGTCTTTGTAGCCTTTTTTGTAGTGTTTGTTGCCGGAATCGCTGTCTTTATCGTCTTTTTTGTCGTTGCCTTTATAGCCGTCTTTGTAGCCGTTTTTAAGTCCATCTTTATGGCCATCTTTGTAGCCTTTTACATAGTCGCCGCTGCTTGCGCTTGCTGCTCCAGCTGTCACAGAAGTTACAAAAAAGATTACCATGAAAATACATAGTGTCTTTTTTATTTTGTCAAATGTTTTTTTGTCCATTTTTCTACTCTCCGAATCGGTATGCAGTTAAGTATTACTTTTAGAATGCTTATCTTCTTTCAAACAATTGCATCTATAATGAACAGAATTTTGAGACCTTTTGTTATTTTCTGGGTTTTAATTGAGGGCTGCCAAATGCTAACGGAATTAGTGCTATATTTTGACGCCCCTATAAAATAATAAAAAGCCTCATATTCTTCCATTAATATAGTGAGATAAGCTTAAATTATATAGATCTTTCGTATTTAGTTTATTATGTCTAAATATCAGTGTATACTTCGTTTTTTAACTAGTACCACTATATAAATCATTGTTAATGGGATTTTTGGGCTTAACTATATAGATAAAAATCGAAGTCTCAGTACTTGGCTAAAAATAAACAGGAAAGATGTCAGCGTTAAAAGTACCTGATATTATCATTTTTAGATGAGGTCATTGGCTTAATTATATTCTTCATCCTGTGTGACGATTCAATATCAAATATTCTTCTGTAAACCGTACTAACCTTTATTGGAGACCGTTTTACCCAAAAACCGTAAAACTGAGACTCTCATGTCCTGTTTTCCTGCAGGTATTAACTGCATGCAGGGTAACAGTTTATCAGGCGGGATTTTCTAGCTTGTCTCTTATAGGCTGTCTCAAAACTCAACCAATTTCTATAATTGGATAACGGGCATTGTTGACTTTAAAATTAGACCGAAATTATTCCAAAATTCAGGTACAAATTAATCTTAAATTGAATATATTACCTTAAATGTCGAATAAAATGTAGTTTTGAGATAGCCTGATACCTCCGTATTTGTGGAAAATGAAAAGAGATTCTCTGGCTTATCATTTTCAAGAACTCACTCCCACGACCTTATTTTTATCAATCACTTTTTCATATACTTCAAGGGTTTTTTCAGCTATTGTATTCCAGTTATACTTCTTTTTGAGAATATCGTGTCCTTTTTTCCCCATTCTGTTGTGGCCAAGCCCTTCAAGGACGTAATTGAGGCCCCAGGCAATAGAAGAAGGTTCTCTATGAACAATAACCCCTGTTCTGAAATTCTCCACGAGGGCGACTGCATCGCTTGCAACTACAGGTTTTTTTGCATCCCAGGCTTCAAGCACCACAATTCCGAAAGGCTCGTTCCTGCTTGGCACGCACACAAGGTCGCAGGCATTGAACCAGTCGATTACAATATTATCCGGAGCATACCCAAGGAAGTTACAGGAATTTCCAATGCCAAGTTTTTGAGCCCGATATTCACACTGAGAACGCATTTTTCCTTTTCCAATAAATACAAACCGGGCATTTCTTTTTTTCAGGACTTTTGCCGCAGCTTCAACCAGCAGGTCAGGTCCTTTCTGATATTCCATTCTTCCCGTGAAAAGTACCACTGGAAGATGTGGATGAATACCAAAGTGCTTTTTCACATCTCCAGGGTCGATCTGTCTTTTTATTTTTCCCACGTTTATACCGTTAGGAATTTCCCATAACTTGTAATCGGGAATTTTGTAGATATGCTTGACTTCTTTCTTCAGTACTGCCGAGGTCATGATAACAGCCGAAGACTCATATCCTCCTAGCCACTCTCGGTGTGAGATTTCCTTTGCTTCCCACCAGTCTCCGTGACGATTTCCGTGACGTCCCCATTCCGTACTGTGGAAGGTCAACACAAAGGGCAGTCCAAACTGGGCTTTAATCCTGCACAGAACGTTTACAGGGTGCCAGTCATGCCCGTGAAGAATATCAAATTCTCCTGCACATTTTCTCACATCCAGAAATCGGCAGTACATAGCATCGCACATCCGGTTCATCTGTTCTACGATTCCCCCGTTCTGATCACAGGCAATCTTATGATAATGGACCCAATTGATTAACTCATCTTTATTTTCACGGTCTCGTGTAAACAGGTGAACCTCGTGTCCCTCTGCCGCAAGAGCATCAGAGAGTTCAGATATATGGGGAGAAATCCCTCCTATACGTATCGAATACAAACTTTCCCAGGAAAACATTCCTATTCGAATCTTTTTCATAGACCCATTACTCCTTTTTGTCAGAATGAGACTTAAGGAACTAAGTTACGAATTACAGGCCTCCCTTGCCTGTATATACTTGTTATTTATCTGGAAATTTGTAATATCTTCAGGAATGTAAAATTTGACATTATTTTCAGCATTAGGTCGTGTACACGAGTCATTAATCAATTCTGAAAAACGGGCACGTCCCCCGTGTTTGAAGAAAAATATGGAGAGTTTCTAGCGATTATGGTTTTCAACAACTCACACCCACGACCTGATTTTTGAGTTTTTCGTTTTAAGCAACCATTAATATATAGAAAATTTAGATCATTTGTTAATCATTTATTATATTGCATGCATATAGACTAAATCGAATAACTATATATAGGGCTCGGCAAATCTGAATTCTGAGAAAAGTCAGAATAGTAAATGAGCAGGACAGAGGAATTAGATATTATAAGAATGATACATCTTTCAGATATCCATTTCTCAGAGGCATACTATATGCCTGAGATTGCAGACTCGATGCTTGAAAACATAAACCAGAATTCTCCGGATATTGTAATAATCACCGGCGACCTGACGGAAAACGGACTTGTAGCCGAGTATGATGGAGCAAAAAACTTCATCGACAGGATCGAATGCAAAAACAAGGTAATAGTTCCAGGAAACCATGACTCCAGAAACGCAGGTTACCTCTTTTTTGAGGACCTTTTCAAGACCAGATCTTCCTTTGGGCACTTTGGCGAGGTTACTGTGGTAGGACTTGATTCTTCCCAGCCGGAACTTGATGAAGGGCACATCGGAAGGGAGAATTACGGCTGGATAGAGAGTACTTTCTCGGGAGGCAGTTTCAAGGTTTTTGCCCTGCACCACCACCTTATTCCTATTCCCAGGACTGGAAGAGGAAATAATGTGCTTGTAGACGCGGGAGATGTTCTGGAACTCCTGGACCGCTCAGGTGTGAACCTTGTACTCTGCGGGCACTGGCACATCCCCTGGGTCTGGAGATTAAACAATATGCTTGTAATCAGTGCGGGAACTGTCTGTTCTTCCAAAGTTCGTGGAAAAATGTCTCAGTGTTACAACTTGATTGAGATTGATGCGCCAGAGTCCGATTGCAAGCGCTGGCATCTGCAAGTTTACAGAGTTTTCTCTAGAGGAGAAAAAGAGAGGGTTGTTGATAGTATAATATAATATGTAATTTAGGACCGATTGCAAAAGAGACACAGAATGCAGCTAAAAGATGAGAACTAAAACCAACGAAATCTTCTGGCATCCCGACCCTCCCGAAATCCGGATACAGGAACAATCACAATTCTGATCTATCATCATGCGCAATAATAATAAGATGGTAACAAATACGAGACCACAGGAAAAGAAGAAAATTCTTTTTCTGTGTACCCATAACTCAGCTAGGTCACAAATGGCCGAAGGTCTTTTAAGGGCTATTTATGGAGATCGATACGAGGCTTACAGCGCCGGCGTTAAGGCCACAACTGTTAATCCTCACGCTGTTATAGTCATGAAGGAAATCGGCATCGATATCTCCAGTCAGCGCTCCAAAACTCCCCAAGAATTTCAGGGTACCATATTTGACCTGGCGGTCACGGTCTGCGATCGGGCTAAAGTGGCCTGCCCTATCTGCAGCACGAATCTGGAGCTCCCGACCAAATCTCCCAAAGCAAGAGAAGTAATTCACAAAAGTTTTGAGGATCCTGCCGCGACGGTGGGATCGGAAGAAGAGCGGCTCAGAGTCTTCCGGCGAGTCAGAGATGAGATAAAAGACTGGATCTTGCAGACATTTGAGAAATGACACCAGGTTCAGTGTCTATCTGCCTGGCATCATTCCTGATTTTCTATGACAGCTTCCACAGTGTCATCAAATTGGCCAGATGACCCGCAACCACAGCTATGGAAAAATTGGAAAACATCTTTCAACCCTTTATTTTCCTGGATTCAATAACTTCCTCAAGAGTTTCTGAAAGAGTTTCTTTGTCGGTAACATCCAGGAACCTTGTGCTTGTTCTTTCTTGGCTTTTACTGCCATCCTGCCGCATGCTTCTCCCAGAACTACTGGAACAGATTCTACAGAAATGGATTCTGTCCTACATACTACCATCCTGCCGACTATATCTACTCTCAAGTCAGAAATCAGCATTTTAAGGTTATCAGTAGAACCGTGCTTACCCGAACAATAAGCTGGATGCAGGTTGAAAAGGCTCTTCTCAACCTTAAACGGCTAAATGCCCTTTGCCCTGAAGCCGTAATTTCCCTTTGCCCGGAGGTTTTAAAAGAATCTATCAAGCCAGCGGACTATTATAACCAGAAAGCAATGCGCCTCAAAAACCTTGCCAGTTGGTTTATGGAGCTCAAAGGCAGAACGCCTGAGAGGAAAGAACTTCTGTCTTTAAAGGGTGTAGGCCCGGAGACTGCAGATTCTATTATGCTGTACGTCTCCAAAAAATCATCCTTTTTGTAGTCGATGCATCCATGAGAAGAATATTAACAAACTTGGAACTTACTGATGACAAGGCAGATTACGACCATATCAAGGCGCTCTTTGAAGAATATTTTTCTCAAGATTCGGAACTGCATCAGGAGTACCATGTCCTGTTCGTGGAACATGCTAAAAGATATTTATCCGAAAAAGGGCAGCTATGCAAAATGCTCGCTTCTTGAAATTGTTCAGGATTAAAAGATTTTAAGGGGAAAAAGAAGTTAGCTACTGGCGAAATTTTAGGTGGATTTCTCGCTGTATATCTCTTTATCCTGCTTGGACACTCGGCTCATGGCCGAATACTTAATCAAAGGACTGGACATTCAGTTAAATTCTTAAATACTCAGTCTAATCCAGTATTTCTCAATTGATTTTTGATGTATCAATTTAATTCTTTATGTCGTCTTGCAGTGTTTTGTGATTTCCAATTTATTTCCTTTATCTTCTTGCTGAGCAGCAATATTCTTATAAGATCTTTATTCCATCCCAATCGGAAAGTTCTGCATCAAGAACTCCTTCATGAACCATCTTCCCGATCTCGTTTTCAATCTGTCCGTAAGTGAACTGATAGTCGTGCGAGATTGCGAAAATGACATCCGGGCTATGGCAGAATCTGTTAGGGAACGCTTCATTGAACATTGCTACGTTTTCGATAATCAAACTCCTGAGTTGTTCCATTTTTTATCACCTCTTTTAAAGCGTGTATTTAGTTTTTTATTATTTTATTTTCTGTCCGAGTTCTCTTCGACATACTATAGTTGCCTGCCAGCTATATATAGCTTTTCACTATGTACTATATAGATCATGTCTTTATACGTACTCAGGTACAGCCAGGCTTCAAATTTTGGCGCTCTAGAAGTCCTGATACTTGTTTAAGATTCTAATTATCAGACAAATTGTATCCTCTTCAAATTAGATGGGTTTTCAATCACAGGAAAAATATAATAGTTGCTCCATTTACCCTTATCATATTTTGGAGTAAAAAGATGGAACTCGAAGCTTTAAAACAATTGCTGGCATCTTTGGATATCAATCCTGATGAAATTGAGGATAAAAGGTATGCTACAGCTTTTCGCATTTTGTTTGCTATCATTGAAAAGCAGAACGAAGAGATTGAATTCCTCAAAGCAGAGAACCAAAAGCTTCGAGACGAAATTAACTTACTCAAAGGTGAACAAACCAAACCTAAGATTCGTGGCTCTAAAAAAAATGAAGACATCTCTTCTGAAAAAGAGAGACAAAAACAAAGGCTTCCATAGGACACAGAATCTAAATCAAAACTTGATAAAATAGAGGTTCACCGAACTGAAACATGTAAAGTTGATAGATCCGTTTTACCCAGTGATGTGTATCCTAAAGGTTATAGGGACGTAATAATTCAGGATATATCCATAAAGCCTGTGAACACCAACTACAGGATAGAGATATTTTATTCTCCTTCTGAGCATAAAACATATTCAGGAGAATTGCCACATGGTATCAAAGGTGAATTTGGCCCTGGAATCAAATCTCTTATAATCACTCTTAACCATGTTGCTAATGTTTCAGAGCCCAAAATACATGAATTTCTGGAAAATATTGGTGTTCATATATCCAGAGCCACTATTTCTCGAATTTTGACAAAAGATACTGATATCTTCCATCAGGAAAAAGCTGAGATTTTTCTTGAGGGTCTTAAGGCTACGCCTTATCAGCAGATTGATGATACAGGTGCAAGAGTCAATGGTGTCAATCACTATACTCAAATTCTTTGTAATCCTTATTATGCTGCTTATTTTACAGTTCCCAATAAGAATAGGGAAACCATTTTAGATATACTTCTATGTGGAAAAGAAAAAACGTACTGCTTTAATGATGAAGCATTTGATCTGATGGAAACGTTTAATGTTTCCCAAATCTGGATGGAAAAGCTCTCTTCTTTTAAAAACAAAATATTCAGTGATGAAGAAATGCGTCGAAAACTGGATTGTGTTTTCTCACTCAAAGGGTATAAAACTACTAAGAAGAAAGTTCTTGAAGCCTGTGCAATTGCGGCATATCATCAAAGTACAGACATACCTGTGGTTACCACACTTCTGAGTGATGATGCACGTCAATTCAAGCAGATTGCATCACATCATGCTCTTTGTTGGATTCATGATGGGAGAAACTACAAGAAATTGAGGCCAATAGTACCTTATTTTAAAGAAAAGCTGGAAGCTTTTCTGGACAGGTACTGGGACTTTTATGGGGAACTTTGTGAGTTTAGAATAAAACCAGATTCAGAGGTAGCGGAGCAATTATCCATTAAGTTTGATCAATTGTTTTCGACTATAACAGGATATGAACAGTTGGATGAAAGAATAGGTAAGACGAAAGAGAACAAGGGACATCTGTTAAAAGTACTGGTTTTACCAGAAGTTCCACTGCATAACAATGCAGCGGAACTAGCGGCGAGAGCAAAGGTTAGAAAAAGAGATGTGAGCCTTCAAACCATAACAGATGAAGGGACAAAGGCAAACGACACATTTATGACGATTGTTCAGACTGCAAAGAAACTGAGTATAAGTGCATATCAGTACATATGTGATAGAGTGAGCAATACATTTGAGATGCCATCTTTGGCTCAACTCATTAGAGAAAAAAGCTCATTGAGTTGAAATTGAAAGCTTTCCACTCAATTTGAAGAGGATACGAAAATTCAGCTATTTTTAACTGTCTAATTCCATCCTTTCTTTTTGTACAATTTTTGGTAAATTCACATTTTTGACATTCGGTTCCCTTGTAAATTCTGTACTTTCTCATCCTTTCTTTCTCATAACCTTCACGCAAAAACTTCAATCTTTGATTTTCAGGGCAAATAAATTCATCAATTTCTTCATTATAGTCAAAATTACTAATATCGAACCTAACATCTTCTACGTTTTCTGTTATTGTTTTAGTTACTTCTTGCTCTGGAATATATGGATCCAATTTTTTATCATTCAAATAATGTATGTTGTTTCCGCTATAGTATCCAGTGTCTGCACATAGTTTAGTGCCTACTTTTAATAAACCACAATTTTCTTCCACCATTTCAATTTGAGGCTTCAATTGATACATGTCGTTTCTGTCTTGACATACATCGTTTGCAACTATAATTCCTTGTTTATGATCGACCGTTATTTGAGTATTATATGCAAGTTCAATCGTTCCTTTTTTGTTAATCATAAACCGAGATTCTTGATCAGTCAAGCTCACATTATCAATACTGTCTTTTTCAAATTCATTAAGCGCTTTCTTAATCGTATTTTCAATATTCCCTTTTCTATCGCCAGATTCATCCTTATTGACTTGCTTTACGTACTTCACGACTACCGCTTTTACTTTATGTTTTTCACTTTCATTCAACTGATCATAACCACGGCATTTTCCAAAATGCTCATCCTCAACTTTGTCTATTTCAACACCTTTTTTTAATTCATTCTTGACATATTCTTCAATTACTTCCAAGGCATTTTTCATAACTGCACTTTTTCTTGACGCAGAGGCTTTTACTTTGGATCCATCAATGCTTAATTGTTCAAGACCTATTACTCCTAGATCTTTGGCTGCCTTAACTGTGCTTTTGAACATTGCAGTAATCAATTTTTCATTCTCTTTTCTGAAATCACTGATTGTTCTAAAATCAGGTTGTAGGTTTTCAGCTAAATACATGTAAACTATATTTTCTCGAACATTGCGAGCTATCGCTCGCGATGATCGAACTCTATCAAGCATAGATTGAATCAAAATCTTACACATTATGCAAGGATGATAAGCAGGGTGTCCGGAACCGTCATACCTGGTTTCAAATTCACTAAAATCCATCTCATCCACAAAAGACTCAACCAAATAGCAGATATGATCTGAAGGAATAAGATCTCGGATATCTGGAGGTAAAGTCCAAACTTGATTCTTTAAAGATTTAATAAAAACCATAAACCAAAAAATTAGTAGAATATTATATAATAATTGATATATTCAAAGCAGAAACTTCAATTACCTAAGGTAATTGTCGGACAGCC
>CAVRJG010000020.1:0-14171 GCA_963721455.1 uncultured Methanosarcinaceae archaeon | reverse complement strand
CAGTATCGTATTAAAAAAGTAAGTATCCTGCGCAGCAAATATTTAAAATGAGTTAAGTTATCTACCATAGACAGGTTTACAACATGTTTGTCACAAACAGATTTATAACCTGCTTATCGTAATGGGTTTAAGAGGCGCTTTTATGATTGAAATGAAGTTACACGGTACATACAACATCTATTATGCTATCCTTGGCATGCGGAATCCTTTGAATTCCTGGCACCTTATGGACAGCAGTGAGCCTGATCAGGCAGGGAACTGCAAACTTGGAGAAAAGGACCTGAATCTGGCCCAGCGCCTGACCCTTGCAGGGAACGAGCACGGCAAGTTTTTAAGGTTTATTACGGTCTGTTTTGATCTCACAGCTCCTTTCTACTGGTGGAAGGAGTTCGACACCTACAAGTTCGCAGAAAAAAACTCCTGTTCCACAATGCATAAGCTGACCAGCAAGGAGCTTGCTCCCCACGACTTTTCTTTTGATACGCTGACAGATTACAGGAATGACCAGATCCGGCATCTGAATGACCTTATCAAAGCCTACAAATCCCGCGAAGGGGACAGTGAAGAAGATAATGCATATCGGAAAGCGGTTTTCAGGGAACTTATCCAGGACCTGCCGAGTGCTTACCTTCAAAAACGGACAGTTATAACCAACTATGCAGAACTCCGGAATATATACTTCCAGCGGCGTAACCACAAGCTCGATGAATGGAGGAATTTCTGCACATGGATGAAAGAAACTCTGCCATACGCAGAAGAGCTCATCTGCCTGGAAAAAAATGAAGTTAAGAATTGAAAAGTAAAAATTAAAACCAGGTTATCTGAACAGGGCTCTCTAAATGCCCTGTTATTCAATTATATCTCTTTTGTGCTTTCTTTTTTGTTTTCTGAAATTATAACCGGATCAAATTATGGCAGAGCTTGAAAAAACAGTTACTCTGGGGCGTGGAATTGTTCTGGCTATTCTCATGGTCATAGGCTCCGGACTTCTGGGCCTGCCAGGGTTAGTCGCGGATGTTGGGACAGTACAGGAAGTGGTTTTTGGCTGGCTCCTGATTATCATAGCAGCAATGCCCCTTATTCAGATATGCGCCGGGCTCGGAAAGAAGTTCCCCTGCTCAGGTGGCCTTTTCCATTATTCCCGGGAAGCTGTAGGAGAGTGGGGAGGGTTTGCAGTGACAGCCCTTGTCTGCGGCTCTTTTATTCTGGGAGTATCGGCAGTTTCTCTCATTGGCGGCGAATATCTTCAGCACCTCTTGGATCTGCCTGATTTTGGGGTTCATCTGCTGGCTCTTCTTATCATCACGATCATGACTTTAATCACGATTGCAGGGGTCAGGTTTGTCTCTTTCTTCAACTATGCAGCCGTAATCGTATTGCTGTTCCTGATTGCAGCCCTTACCTTTTATAACTTCAATTTCTTTTCCTCAGGGCTCGGATTTTCAATACAGGCCCTATACGCAGGCTTATCAGGCATTGCAGGACTGAACTCCGGAAGTCCTGGCCTTTATCCTGATCTTCATAACATCTGGAAAATTTCTGCCCTTCTTTTCTGGGCTTTTCTGGGCTGGGAGAATATGTCCTTTGGCCTGGGAGAACTCCAGAACCCGGAAAAGAATGTCCGGAGGGTTTACTGGATCAGTTTTGGTCTGATAATCTTCATTTATCTGATGCTTGCAATTACAAGTATCGGGGCTGATGCAGCCGGAGTCCCTTTAGGTGGGGCATCGGGCCTCGTGGAACTCGTTAAATTTACACCTCCTGGGAATTTGCTCATCTGGCTGATGGCAGTAGTCATCGTGGCTAATGTAACTTGCTGGAACTTCGCCTCAAGCCGCCTTGTCTACGCATCCGGAAAAGAGAATGTGCTTCCGGCTTACCTTGGCAAACTTTCAAAACGCGGACAGCCAATGGCAAGCATTTTGAGTATGTATACGGCTTTCGTACTGGTGCTCCTGGTAACTTATGTATTTAAAGTCCCGGTTTCTTTCCTGATCATGCTCGTAAACCAGAACTTTCTTTTTCTCTACGGTTTTATCCTGCTTTCTTACTGGAAGACCGAAACAGGCTGGAGGCGCTGGATCTACTCAGGCCTTTCCCTCCTGTCACTTTCCTTCCTGATTTCAGGGTTCACATGGAAAATTATCTACTCAGTTGCCCTTATAGGAATAGGGTATTATGGATTTGTAAGGAAAACTGCAAAGCAGAAGAACAGGGGGAAAAAACGGGAAATCGGGCTTACTCGGACCTTTAAATCCTGCCGGATCTGTAATATTTGTAAAATCTCCTGCGGATCTTTTGGAGAAATTTTTGAAGGGAAACTTATAAGTTATTTGCCTTCTCAAAATAGTAAAATAGTTTACAGATAGTCTTACAGGTAATTTTTACTATCCTACAGGATTCTGATTATATGTCGTTGATAACTGTTAAAGACTCACCTGGAAAAGGTAGAGGCGTATTTGCACAGAGAAATTTTAAAGAAGGCGAGGTAATAGAAACCTGTCCTGTCATAGTCTTACCTGCTGAGGAAATAGATGCGCTTGAGCTTACCCAGCTCTACAGTTATTACTTCGCCTGGGGTCCCGAATCAAAAGACGCAGCTATTGCACTGGGCTACGGCTCCCTTTATAACCACTCGTATACCCCTAACGCAAGGTACTACAAAGACTTCGATAACAGCCTTATAAAATACGTTTGTATCACAGATGTCCAGAAAGACGAAGAAATCACAATAAGCTATAACTGGGACCCTGAGGACAAAAGTCCTGTCTGGTTTGATCTTGCAAGCCAGAAATAATCCCGGTATTCGTTGAAATATGTATATTGATATATTGACTGTTTTCGAAAAGAAGCAGTTCCTTCTTTCATACCTTTTTGAATTCTCCGGGAACGAAAGAAGGTTATACTTCTTTAATCACATTATAGTAAAAAGCTGGCTCCTGTAAAATTAAATTCTGGATCTGTTCGGAGCTGAAGTTTCTCCTGAAACCATAATAAAAGGAGTTAAAAATGGAAAATATATTTTTCACTGTTTTTCGATTAAGCCTGTTCGAAACCTTCTGCGTCACAGGCTCTCTGATCCTTATCGGCATGATACTCGGCATTATTGAGAGCAGAGCCAACTTTTATGTCCAGGGAACCTTTGGCAGGAAAGGAATCATGGTTACAGCCTGGATAGGCACCCCGATCCATGAACTCGGCCACCTGCTGATGTGCTACCTCTTCAAGCACAGAATAAGCGGATTCAAACTGTTTGACCTGAAAGCCAGAAACGGAGTCCTGGGATACGTTACCCACAGCTGGAACCCAAAAAGCCTCTACCAGAATTTAGGAAATTTTTTCATAGGCATGGGCCCCATATTCAGCGGGACAGCGGCCCTTATCTTGGGGATGCACTTGCTTCTGCCGGATTCCTTTGCCATAGTTGCAAACTATTTGACCCTTGAACCCGGCAAGCCGGACCAATACATATTGACGAAAATCTTCACATTGACCGCTGAACTTTTTAAAAGCATTTTTTCGGCAGAAAACGTAACTTCAATTAATTTCTGGATTTATTTTGCCCTGGCAATCGGCATCTCTTCCCATATAGCCCTGAGCCGGGAAGATCTTAAAGGGGCAGGCAGGGGTTTGATAACGATATTCTTTTTTATTTTACTGGTAAATGTGGTTGCCCTGATCCTCAGTGCCGATTTTTCCGGCTTTTTCACGGGTATCCTGGCTCTCAACGTCTACTTGCTGGCGTTTTCAATGATTTCGATTGTTTTTTCTTCAATCAGGCTGGTTTTAAGCGCTTTTGTTTATACTCTTGTGTCCAGAGTCATCTGATTTGCAGCAGGCGGCAATTTATCTTATTTATCATTTCTATTATTTCACTACCTGATGCGTGGCCTGAAGCATGTGCAGAATGTTTTACTATTTGAGCCCATCCCAAAACCAATTTTATTCTGAAAAATCAGTAAAGTTTCAGTACTATTTCCCATGATCTGAAACTCGATTGATTATTAGGAATAATTCAGAGATGAATTTTTGAGTTTTGGGATCAGCTCTATATCAAAACGAAAAACTTTTAATCGTTTGTGAAGTGATGGTTTCTGATTAAAAGATGATAGGATTAAAATCTAATTTTTAAAATTAAGCATAGTAACAAGAAATAATTTTTAAAGTGGTTCTATGGAAATTCCAGTGTTTTTTAGTTACGCAAAACCATTTAATCGGAAACAAAAAAAATTTATTAATAAAGTGGAGGAGCATTTAGTAGAAAATGGTTTCAAGCCGAGAACTTTAGGAATTACCGACTATAGTCCTTCAGCACCTTTAATGAAAATACGAGAGATAATGAATGAATGTCATGGGCTATTATCAGTTGCATTTAGACGAGGCTTTATCGAAAAAGGAGTCGGTAAACCCAATACTAATTTGGCAGGACATATACAGTATGATATTTCCCAAAAATGGATTACAAGTCCCTACTGTCAAATTGAACCTTCCATGGCTTTTCAAATAGATATGCCCATCTTAATTTTTAGGGAAAAAGGGGTTATTGATGATGGTATTCTTGAAAAAGGCGTTGTTGGTTCCTATATGCCTGAATTTGATCTTGATTCCTCAATTGATCAATATTTCAAATCTTCTGAATGGAATCAGTTAATCACTGAATGGAAAAAGTCAGTGCTAGAATACAAAAGATGGAAACAGTTCAGATCAGATGTGCTTGTCCACCACATAATAAGCTGCTGTATCTGTGAAGAAAAAGAAATATCATTCGATCATTTGTATAATGCATTCAAAATGTCTATAGATAGAGAAGGTTGCAATCATTATGAAAAATTTGCGGCCATTATTGGTGCGGATGGGAATTTTGAAAGTAGATATCGAATTCCCAATCACTCAATACAATCTGATTATATCTTTATTTGTCATAATATTTTCAAAGATTGACCATTATTTCAGCATTAATTTATCAAGCCTCATGTTTTTCCTCGTCATTTCTCATCGTAATTTCCAACAAAATGTGCTTTTCAGTATTCATTGCTTGTTTTAAGTGCTTTTGGTTACCTATTTAAGTTTGCTAACTACAGGTCCGGCAGATGAAGTTACTGTAGGGCTCTTTTTTGCAGGAGCAGGGTATGCTTCACATCTGATGCTCGATGCGCTTACACGTGCGGGGCTACCGGTTGTGGGTTTGTAAGTGGTTTTGAATTAATTTTGACCCTAACAACCATATTCGCCATCCTGGGTCGTTCTTGTCACGCTCGACGAAGGAGAGCGGCTTTCAAAGGAAAAAGAAACGAAAGAAGCACAGCAAGAAGGTGAAAAAGCAAAGCCAAAAAGTGAAAAAGTCAAATACCCTGTCAGGATGCGGATGGAATTAAAACTCTCTGAAAAACACTTCTTTTCAATTTTCTTCTTTAGTCTCAATTTTCTTTCATTTTGAGAAGAGCCGCCAGACAAGCTGGCGGAGGCGCTTATATTTACTTATAAATTAAAAAGTGGCTTCCGAACTTAAGGAAAGTATTCTCTCAGCCCGTGAACATTTTTTAAGCTTATTGTTTCTCGTTGTTACGGGGTCTTTTTGTCGGTTGTTTTTTATCTGGGTGAAAGGCCGGCTCAGGCCCGGTGCGGCACAGGGAGAAAAAACTGAGATATTCTCGATCTAGCCCCGAAGAGATATGCCAATAATCAGATAAGGCAACAAAAGGAAGGCAACAAAAGGTTTACTGTTAAATTTTAGCCTTCACAATACTTTACAGTAAATAGCTCGTCCCTGTTTCTTAATAACTTACAGTTAAAGACGGATATCAAAATCCATTCTCTTTCCCCATCATCATCTCAATCTCGATCTTAATCACACACAACCTGTTAACCTTCCATTCTTCAAACTCAAAAGGTCCCTTCTTTCCATAATGTTCGGACAGGATAGTAAGCCCCTCAACTTTCTCAGCGTTATCTTCCAGAAACTTTGCCTGTCCGTACCCGATAACGCTCCTATAGCGGACATTGTATTTGCAGGGGTCATCGGAAGTCATTACTTCAGTTTCTACGTCGGCTTCGAAACAAACCCTGGAGTTCTTTTCAAGAATGCAGATTTTCTTTCCTTCCAGGGAGCTGTGGAGGTAGATAGCGTTTCCTTTATAGCCGAAGGCCATCGGGACAATATAGGGAATGTCTTCATCTGAAAGGGCAAGGCGGATAAATTTCGCTTTTGAGAGGATTTCCTCGATCTGCTGCAGGTCATGGATGATTTTCTGAGTTCCCATTATTTCACCTGAAAGTAGTCATTTTCTGAAAAGTGCCTTTAAATGGACATTTCTCCTTTAGAAAAAAAGTTATTTCTCATTTAGAACCTGAGTTTTATTTAGACTCTGTTAATCTTACAAACCCGCCGCTGCCTTCAGAATCCTGCTCCATCTCCACGATATATGTGTAATCCGAGATATGCGATAGCCCGCCAGCTCCGCTGCCTCCAACTATCAGCGAGTAGACTTTCGCGTTATACTTCTTTTTTGCTTCTTCCCAGCGGGCCAGTACCAGCTCATCAGAGACTTCGGACTTGCCGTCTGTTATAAAAAGCAGGTCTGCACCCTGAAAGTCCTTTTCTTTAAGGGATTTAAGGCCTGAGGCAAGTGCGGTATTGAAGTCCGTTCCCCCTCCGAAGGTATAGAGAAGAAAATTCAGAAACTTCTCGGACATCTTTTTCCTGTTGCTGAGTTCTATTTCCAGGTGCTGGCTGGTAGAGGCAAAAAGGATAACTTTCATATCCCGCTGCTGGGAAAGCATCCGTTTTGCCATAGCCAGCACCGCAGACTTGGCAAGGGTCTGGGGAGCTCCGTGCATGGACCCGGAAGTATCCACAAGCACGACCATCGGGCCCCTGGGCTTTATGCGGGGAGGGCCTGTGTAGTGCTTTCCGAGCAGCTGGTAGCTCAGGAGTTTCCCTTCAAGCATGTCCGCATAAAATTTCCGCTTCAGGGACGGGTTCAGGAGCTTTGCGGCTTCCATGGGCAGCAGATTATTGATAGAATCGGAGAAACGCACGGTCTGGATTCGGTTTTTCCCGAAAGGAGAGAGGCGTATGCGGTCAGAGGGGGGGTCAAACTCCCTTCTACCTATGAAATCTATGATTCTCCTAAGGTCAGGGCTTTTTTCAAAAAAGGTCGAATAACTTTTCAGCATTTTAAGCTGCAGGTAGAAAGGCTCTTTTTTGAGCTCTTTTACAGAATAGCTCCAGTTGCGTTGGGGGAAGAGGAGAGCGAGAGTATCGAAAAGGTCCAGGTTTTCTTCCATTTCCGAGATGAATTCGCTCATTTTCCGGTACAGCCCTTCCATTAATCTTTCCAGAAATATCTGGTAGCCGTCCTTCTGCATGAAATCCAGGACAGCTTCCTGAAGGGCAGGGTCTCCGGAATTCCTTATTCCCTGAACATTCCTGCCATACAATCCCTCAGACATGCTATTTCCCCACACGAGGAGGGTTTCTTTCAGGATTCTTTCAAATTGCCTGAGGATATCCTCCATCCCGGCATCGAGTTCCTTAAGATATTCTGCACCTGAAAAGCCTGTTGAGGGTTCTGAAAGGCGTTCCAGTATATCATAAATTAGGGGAAGGAGAATTTTCAAGCCTGCAATTCCGGCTCCCCTGCTTTTTTTTGAGATTTTCCGCAGCCTGGGCCAGGGTTTTGAATTTCTCAGGGTAAGGAAGATCGGATAAAAAGCCCCGAAAGTCCCTATAAACCTTTCAGGGTCCTTTATCTCGTAAGGTTGCCCAAAAAGGATTTCAAGGGTAATGATCTCGGCAATTTTTTCTCGCGTAGGGCGGGGAATAGTCCGGGGAAAAGCTATCGTGCTCCTGAGATCCCTTTCCAGTATAGAAGCAGCCTGTTTCTGGAGAATAAGAGAATCACGCAAGATTTTATTTCTTGAAAATAAGGAGTAAGCTTCAGATAAAGCCGAGTACGGATTATTCAAGAAACCCTCGGAACCTTCCATATCAAAACCTCATAAAGTTACTGGCTTGAGTTATTCATCTGAGCTTTAATCTGGATCCAATCCCTTTCATAAAACTGTTGACACTGCTGCCCGAATCGGGCACGGGAACTTCTTCGATTTCTTTTTTCTCTGCTCCTTTTGCAGGTTGCGGTCCGGGCTGTACCTGCCTGCTCTGCAATCCGAGCATTGACTGGCCTTTCGATATAAGGTCATCTAACGCGGATAACTCGATACTTCGGATGTCGTGAAGGAGGAGAGCTTCGTTTCTGTCAAGAGTTGAGAGCCAGATATTTGCCTCCATCAGGTTTTTTAAAAGTCCCCTTTCTTCTTCAAGCCTGTATTTTACGCGTTTGACTCTGTCTGCCAGGGTTTCAAATTCCTTTTCAAAAACTTCTTTCTGAATCCGGAGCAGTGTGTTTGTTTTTCCCGCCGCTTCATGAAGAGAATCAATTTCCCTGACAAGGTTCTCGTAGGGATAGATCTTTGAGGACCCTTCCATTTTCAGAGTATAGCTGTGGTTCGGATAGGAAATATGGTGAGCTTCTATTTCCTGTCTCAACATGAATTCTTCCCCGCAGCTATCACAGGCAACCTTTACAGGAAGTTCGTTTTTCAGGGCAATACTTATTGCAGCCTGCAGGTCTTCGGCTTCCTGTCGCAGTTTTTCCGTACTGATGCCGCCTGATACTGCGAGCTCAAAGACAGTTTTCTTTATGAATTCCCTCTCTTCGGGCAGGTTCCAGAGCATGTGCTGAAGCAGGAGCACCATTGTTCTGTCCACTGCCGGGCATCCGCTGCTGCAGGCTGCAACCTTGAGAACCTGGATGACTTTTTTCCAGCGCCTGTCCGAAATTTCAATTTCCTGCAGCTGAAGGCTCTTTCGAAGTTCAGTAATGATATCCTCAACGTCAGGGTCAACAGGAAGGTTCTTTGCACTTTCCCGAAGTTCGTATATTGAATACACCTGAATTCTTGCAGACGGTTCGAACTCTTCAGGGCTCCTGAAAAGAAGATTTCTGAAGTTCTCCTCGTCCTGGATATAGGCAAGCCTGTACCTGAACAGAAAACGGTCATAAAGGGCTTCAAGGCTCTCGTTTTCGTCAGGAAGTTCATTGGATGCCCCGAAAACCGAGAGCAGAGGTACATCTACAATATCTCTCCCGTTATGGTATTTGCGCTCATTCAGGATTGTCAGGAGACTGTTCAGGATTGCGCTGCTCGCCTTAAAAATCTCGTCCAGTAAAGCAATATGGGCAGTCGGGAGGCAGCCGTCTATTTTTCGGCGGAACTCGTCTTCTTCCAGGGCTTTTAAGGAGAGCGGGCCAAAGATCTCTTCAGGGGTCGAGAAGCTTGTCAGGAGATAATTGAAAAAATTTCCGCCTTCGATCAACTGGCAGATATTTTTCGCAAGCTGAGTTTTTGCCGTTCCCGGAGGCCCGATAAAGAGAAGGTTTTCCCCGGACAACACTGCAAGGAGAGAGCCGTTGATCTCGGATTCCCGCTCTTTGAAATAGTTCATAAATGCGGATTTGATCTCAAGAAGGTTTTCTTTCAGGGGCAGGCCTCCGGGTTGCAGGATAAAATGGGGAATAAACTTTTGCAGACATTTCTCAAAAGTAATTAGCCTGATTCTATTTTGATCCTATTTTAAATCTTCCAATTATGCTTTGCTCAGAGAATCTCCAATTTTCTGTTATCTTGATGCGCAATCCGGGATTTCGTGCAGAAGTCGGTTCTTTTTTCGTTTAAAACTGGTTAAATAATGTATATACCTGACTATGAGTTCCCTTCCGAAGCTTGCCCAAAATAGACTGTAATTATCTCATGAGACGAGGTTTTAATTAAGTTTAGTGAGACTGGGAATTCAATTTTCACCAGGTTTCATTCCGATTCCCTATTATTTGAATATGTCTTAAAAATGCTATCGGAAAAAATATTGATTCTCAAAAAAATACTGCGGAATATAGGATATATTTACTATTACTGTAATATCCAGTAATTACTGGAAATTGTGTAAATATGGCGTCGAAATGGAAACAGCAAAAAAAGAATTTGAGAATCTTGTGTATCAAGGGATAAAATCCCAGGGACTCGATGAACTTTACTCTAAATTGTTAGCAATACTTTACTCGGAACCGAACCTGCTAACTTTAGAAGATCTTTCTACAATGACTGGGTATAGTTTTTCAGCAGTTAGTGCAGCAATGAAAATGCTTAGTGGAATAAAATTAGTGGGAAAAACAAAGAAAGCCGGTTCAAAAAAATTGTACTTCTCAGTTCAAAGAGATATGCTGACAATGACAATTAATGCAGTAAAATCCAAGAATGAACTCATGGTCAGCCCTGCGATTAAAGATCTTCCAGCAATAATTGAAAGATGTAAAAATAGTAAAGCAGAGGATTCCGAAGAACTGCTCAAAATAATCGAAGATTATTACCAGCAAATGATTTCATTAGATTTAATTTTAAAAAATCTTATTAAATTTACAGAGGAAGTTCGAAATGGGGTGAATAAAAAATGAATCCGAATACAAAACTAACATATTTGCTCTTATTAATTTTTGCAATTAGCTTAACAGGAATCTCTACAGCTGAAACAATATCTTCTGGTAATGTGTGTGTAAACGCAGAGTTACAAGAAATAAGTCCCAGTTCAATAGGTATCGATGAAGAATTCATCCTGGGAGTTAATCTTGAGAGCTGCGGTACTAAAACTCCTGAAGATGTTACCTTTGAAATTATCAGTATCCCTTCAGATATAATAGTTACAGAAAATTTAGTTACAAAAGTTCCTAAATTATTTTATAGTACAAGTGAAAGGCACCTGACATATCATATGAGAACAACCACTGATGCTAAATCTGGTCCTCATCTTATAAAAATGAAATTAACATATGCAAATAAACCCGTTGAAACAGTAAAATATTATGAAGTTGAAATAAGAGTGATAGGTGAAGATGCAGAACCAAGAATCTCTTCTGTCAAAACCAATCCTGAATATATCTATGAGGGAGATACAGTTGACTTAAGATTAGGCATAGAAAACTTTGGTGAGACAATAGCAAAATCCGTATCAGTTAGTTTAGATCATGAGTTTAAAGGAATTAAAACTTCTACAATTGGAACTCTCGGCTTAAATGAAAGTCAAACTGCATTATTCAAGTTTAAGGCAAACAAGTCAGGAGAGTTTGAAATCCCTGTCATTATAGCGTATGAAGATGATTTTGGCAAGCAAAAAGATGAATATGACATTAAAATAACTGTGCTTGACAAAAAAGGAAGTTTGAATCTCGCGTCTGTAAAGGTTGATCCTGTTCTTCCTTACATGGGTGATACTGTAGAATTGACTATGAGAATTGAAAACTCTGGTGACAGAACAATAAATTCAATAAGAGTCTATGCTGACCATCCATTCAAAGGATTAAAAGAATCCTTTATAGGAACTCTTGATCCAAATGAAGACGGGCCCGCAGTAATTACTTTTATAGTTGATCAAGCAGGAGAATACGAAATCCCTGTAACCGTAACGTATACTGATGATTTTGGAGAAGAACAAATTGAAACAAAAATTAATCTTATAGTCCTGGAAAGTAGTGGTGGAGCAGGAACAGCTGCAATTGTATTGCTTATCCTGGCAGTTATTGGAGGACTAATTTACAATAATTATAGAACAAAAAAGTCAAAAGATGAGATAATTAAGCAGTTAATGGAAGACAGCGGTAACTCTGCTAACAACAAAAAATAACGAGAGGTCTCCAACATGATCAACGATATCAGAGTGGGAAGCCTCATTGCATATTGTAGTGTAAAAAGAGGAAACAAAAAAACACTAATTTTCATAGTATTTGTTCTCTCACTCATTTTTATGAACTTGGTATTCCTTCCATCAATGATAGGAGGGATGACTGTTCTATTTACTGGATTTATGCAAGACTACCCTTACGGGGATATTGTCATTGAACCATCAGGCGACAACACCTACATTAACAATGCTGATAACGTCTTGCAGAAAGTCAGAGCAGTAGAAGGTGTGAGAGCTGCAACAAAACGACTGGACGCTGGAGCATCTATTGAGCATAAACAGAAAGTTGTAGGAGTAACTGTAACAGGGTTGCTTCCTACAGAAGAGCATGAAATTTCACGATACCCCTACATTATCAGTGAAGGAGATTTCTTAGGAGAGCTTTCCCGGGATGAGATTATCATTGGTGCTATGATCGCAGGTACAGGTTTTGGATCAGAAATATATGATAACCTGGGTGAAGTAAGACCAGGATCGCTTGTTGACGTAACATACAGCAATGGCGTAAAGAGGACCTATAAAGTCAAAGGCATCATGGAAGGCTCATTTGAACTTGTTGATCTTAATGCTCTGGTTCATTACAAAGAAATTGAAGAAGTTTATGGTTTAGAAGAGAGTAAAGCTACCAGTGTAGTCGTAAGGATTGACAAGCAAGGAAGTGAAGAACAAGTACAGGATAAAATCAGAGAAGCTGGGGTGAATGAGCAAATCTTCACATGGGCTGATAAGTCCGAAACTCTCATAAAGCAAGCAATGCAAAGCATGGGTGCTATAAATATTATGTCAAAGTTTGTGAGTTTGATCGTAGGTGCAGCACTGGTTCTTATCATCATCTATATCAACGTACTTAATAGGAAAAAAGAGATCGGTATTTTAAAAGCAGTAGGCATTACTCCAAGATCAATAGTATTGTCTTATGCGTTCCTTAGCATGTTCTATGTTTCTTTAGGAATACTCGCAGGATTGACTTTATACTTTTCACTTATGCTTTACTTCCAGGCGAATCCAGTAATATTCTACGAAACCATGGAAATAAGACCCAGGATCGATCCTATGCTGCTTATTCAAAGCATATTTACCATGCTTACACTATCAGTGATAGCCGGGACACTCCCTGCCTGGAGTGTATCAAGAGAGAGCATACTCAAATCCATATGGGGACGATAAAAAATGATCATAGTAAAGGACCTGAAAAGGTATTATGGGACAGGGAGAACTGCTGTCAAGGCTCTCAAGGGCGTTTCGTTCGAAATAAAAAAAGGGGAATTTGTAGCGATAATGGGTGCTTCTGGAAGTGGAAAGACGACTCTGTTAAGGATATTGGCATTATTAGACGATGCAACAGATGGGGAATATACCATTCGGGGATTACAGGTTTCTAGCTTGCCTGAAGCAGAAAGAAGTTATTATAGGCTAACGCAAGTAGGTTATGTCTTTCAGGACTATGCACTCATTAATGAAATGAGTGCTGCAGAAAATGTTTATATCCTTTCCATGATGGAAGGAAAATCAAGAAAGGAATCTTATGAGACTGCTCTTGAAGCACTAGATAAGGTTGGTCTAAAAGGAAAACATAACAGGATTCCTGATGAATTATCCGGTGGAGAAAAGCAAAGAGTGGCAATCGCAAGAGCCATAGCAAAAAAGCCTGACATATTGTTTGCTGACGAGCCGTGTGCAAATCTGGACACTGACAACTCAAAACAAGTACTGGATGTGTTCAGAGAATTGAATGAAAAATATGGCCAAACAATTGTAATGGTAACACATGAACCGTGGCATACTGAGTATGTTGACAGAGTAATTACTCTCGAAGATGGTAATTTAGTTAGCGATGAGAAAAAACGAAAGAGGTAAAAAATAATGGATTTCATAAATTTCTCAGTAGACCTGAAGGGGCCATTAAATTATTTTAAACAGTCTCTAAGCAATGCTACTTTTTTATTCCTATTTACATATCGTACAAGGAGCTCATTACAAAATAAATTCATTAACTATCCATATTTTTTGGTTTGGATACCCTATTTGATAGAAGCATATATTTTATAATGTGTAAATGATCTTCATGCTTCTGCTTTTTCATAGTGTTCGAATTCCTTCTTTTATCTCCTATTTTCACGGAATCTCTTTTCAACTTTTTCCCCCATCCTCGTTGCTATCCCATACTTTTATCGGGTTGCCTTTGGACATCCGTAGGCCCTTTTTAATAGCGGTCTCGAAATCTGAGAACCTGGAGAAATTCCCTAGACCAAGGAGAAGCCACAGTACCTGGAGAGGCGGGCTTCCATGAAGCTCTATGAGAGGCGATCCGGTAGAGGATAAGGGAAAGGAGCCCCCTGCTCAGAGGAAGACCTTAGAATGACCCTCTCTAGGGCCAGAG
>CAVRJG010000019.1:0-154090 GCA_963721455.1 uncultured Methanosarcinaceae archaeon | reverse complement strand
ACGGGCACACCCATAGCGCCGGGAAAATTAACGTCGGGCGCTTCATGAATCCAAACGATGCAAGGAAAAACCTTGTGCCAGGGCTTTCGGGTCAGGTTGCGCGTACCGAAAAGGAGCAGAACGGCGGCGTACAATACCCCGAATATCTACGCAATAGGCTACAGGTATGCAAAACTCGGTTACACAACTATCTGTGAGGCCGCAATCCCCCTTCTTGCCGCAAGGCATACCCATGAGGAATTCAAAGAAATCCCAATCCTGGATAAAATGGGGCTTTCCCTCTTCGGAACAACTGGCAGGTTATGGAATATATCCGGGACAAGGAACCTGAAAAACTGGCAGCGTATGTTTCCTGGGCCCTCAGAGCTTCAAGAGGCTACGGAGTAAAAATAGTAAATCCTGGAGGAGGAGAAGCCTGGGGCTGGGGAAAGAACGTAAGCGGACTCTACGACCCTGTCCCGAACTTTGATGTTACCCTCCGCAGAAATTCTTATGGGACTTGCTGAAGCCAACAAGAGCCTGCAGGCTTCCACATACCGTACATGTTGCACTGCAACAATCTCGGAAAGCCCGGAAACTATGCAACCACCATAGAGACCATGAAACTTTTTAGAGAAAGCTAAAACCAAGCAGAGACAGGCAGGCTCTTCATGTAACTCACGTACAGTTCAATGCCTATGCAGGCACCTCCTGGAGGGACTTTGAGACACGGAGCTCCCATGGTTGCGGATTACATAAACGGGGCAGACCACCTGACTTTTGACTTGGGACAGGTTATCTTTGGTCCTGCAGTGACAATGACCGCAGACGGACCTGTAGAATATGCAAATGCAAGAATGCTGCACGAGAAATGGAGCAACCAGGACATTGAACTGGAAGATGCGTCCGGAGTCGTACCCTTATTTTATTCTCCAAAGAGTTTCGTAAATGCAGTCCAGTGGGCAATCGGGCTTGAGCTTGCGCTGCTAGTAAAGGATCCCTGGAAAGTCATGTTTACAACTGACAGTCCCAATGGCGGTTCTTTTGTGAACTATCCTGAAGCTTTCACCTACCTTATGAGTGCAAAAAGAAGGGAAGAGGTTATTTCCGGATTTTCAAAGATGGCCATTGACAGGATGGTGCTGCCAGGAATCGACAGGGAACTTGATTTCTATGAGCTTGCCGTTATGACCAGGAGCATTCAGTCAAAGATGTACAGCAGGCCCGAAAAAGGAAACCTTAAAGCGGGTTCCGATGCTGATATTGCAATTTATGATATCCTGCCTGGGCAGATCGACCCCTCGACAGAGTACGCGAAGGTTAAGAAAGCTTTCTCAGGTGCGACATACACACTGAAGGACGGAGAAGATTGTCGTAAAAGACGGAGAGATAGAAGCCACTCCGAAAGGCAAGACTTACTGGGTAAACGCAAAAGTTCCCTCGACATAGACAGCGCAATGCAAAAAGATATAGATGTCAAATTCAGAAAGTACTACACAGTGAGCAAAGCCAACTATATGGTTGAGGATATGTACCTCCAGAAGCCTGTTGAAATCGTCACAGAAGGGGTGTTTTAAATGCAGATTGTGAAGCTCTCGCTGAAAAAAGCCAATAAAATCCCCATCGAGGCCAGATAACGTAAACCCGGACAACTTTGCAGGCAAGACTGAAGAAGAAATAAAGGCAATTCCGGTCTGGTACGGGAACGGAAGTTGCCTGTCGGTGACTTCTTCAATGTAGAGGTAGAAGGCAGCGACTCTGTGGAAAATACGAAGATTGTTTTCGAAGGTGACGTCTCCAGAGTAAAGCGCATTGGGCAGAACGTGGAGTTCAGGAGAAATAGAGATCAACGGCAACGTGGACATGCACTGCGGCTTCAATATGGAGGAGGCAGGAAGTAGTGATTGAATGGAGACGCTGACAGCTGGCTCGGCTGTGAGATGACAGGTTGGAGAAATAATTCTCGAGATGGAAACGCCTCTTATTATGTTCGGGTCAGGTTATGGGGAAAGTCCTGCGGATATACGCGGAGGGAAAGTACTATTGGAGAATGGCAATACCAGAGACTACCTCGGAGAAGCATGTAGAAGGAGAGAAATTCTTGTAAAAGGCAATACAGGGCTTCTTCCTGCAGGTCTCTCAAACAACGGCGGGAGAAGGTCTCATTGAAGGCAACGCCACAATGCCTGCAAGCGAAATGAAGAACGGTACGGTCATCATTAAAGGTGAGGTATTGATCTCCTGCCATCCTATTACGAAGAGGGACCGAAGAGGTTGAAGGAGTTATCTACCGGAAGTTCGTGGGTGACGTTAACGTCAGCGGAAAAGGGGTATTGCTGATAAAGTAAAAATTGTATTTCTGAGAGATAAATCAGTAAAATCTTCAGAAATCAATTGAGTCAGCGATAAGAATTATAAACAGGATGAATTTCCAGAAATTCTTCATCTTATCCGCTTTATTATCTTTTTTAAAGTTAACATTTAACTCTAATCCTGTTTCACCCCATCAACTTTTTTAAATCAGTTTCATATTGAGCTGTTTCATATTGAGCTTATCCTAACCCCATTTTGTTCTTAATCATCAAAAGTTTTTAGAACTGTTTTTAGGAGAATATGAGCAGAAACTTTATTGGTTGCTGAAAAAGCTAGATTCAAAGAAGTAAATTTCGAGTTATGCGAGAGGCTCATTCGGTAGGCTCCATTTGACTTCGGTTCTTCGTCACACCCAGAGAGAAAATGAATGTGAAAAAGTAATTAAAAATCAACAATAAATTGAAAAATAAGCTGAAAAAAATTAAAAGAAAAAAAATTAAAAGAAAAAAGAGGATAAAGGGCTTTACCCTCTCTTGGAAATATATCAGTATCCTGTTGCTTCTGCGAGCTGCCAGGATACGAACTATCAGCAGTATTTCCGGTAACTCTCTCCAATCATAGTTTCCATTGCTCCAGATATAGGAATACCTGGGGACCTCTGTTCCTGCGTTTACGACGTCATATAATCTTCCACAGATGAATGCCCATTAAATGACTCTTCGACAAAACGGGAGCCTTCTGCTAATGGTACAAAGGAAGACTTGTATGCATCGATCAGATTATTTGCAGCCTCATTATTTTTAAGCTCGATTACATCCACATAGAGGTCAGACTCATTGTGTTTGTACAGCCCTTCGGACCCTCCGACAACTAGAGAAATATTCTCTGCATTGTAATCGATTTTGATATCAGTTTCATTAAGAAGAGAAGATCCAAGGTATTCAAAACCTCCAAGGCTTTCAATCTCGCTAATGTCAGCCGCACTTTCATCAGGATTTACATTTGCTTCCGAGTTGTTCGGCTCTGTTCCGTTAACTGCGGGCTTATTATCACCCACGCAGCCTGAAAACGCGATCATTAAAACTGCAAGTGCAGATATTAAAGCCATCATTTTTTTCATAGTCTTCACCTTATCTGTAAATCCTAAAAAATGACCCATAAGGTTTAAAGAATCAGGATTTCAGAGTAGAAAGAATCGCTTGAATTAAGAAATCCACAAATAAAAAACTATCTGCAAAAAGAAATTTAAAAAAATGAAAGAGAAAAGGGTTAGGAAAACCCTTCACTCAGAAATTTAGTTGTTTCTCCTGACGAGGTAGACAACTGCAAGGAGTCCAACAAGTCGAAGACGAAATTCGAAGCCAGGGCAGCTTGCTTTTTAGGGGTTTCGGTTTCGTTTGCAGCCGGAGTTTCTCCTTCAGCAGGAGTGGTTACATTGCCTTCAGTAGGAGTTTCGGGTTACGGTCAGCTGTGAATGCGGGTTTCGGTTACGTTACCTACAGTGACGTTACCTGGAGTGGTGACGTTACCGGTGACGTTACCTCCGACCGGAGTGGTGACGTTGCCTTCGCCAACAGTCATCTCAACGAATGGGTAGTACCTGAGTTCATTGGCACTAGTGTCAGCAATCTTGAAGGACATTCCCTGACCAATTGCCTCTTCTGAGTCCCTGGTCAGAGTAAAGGTATAGTCGTTGCTGATCTTTCAGGGAAAGTGATTGAGACCTTGTTCAGTTCGCCGAATTCATCGTCAGACTCTATGGTCATGGCATTTGCGTAGTCAATGAGCCAGAGACCTTCGATCTGAGCAATGCTGTCGACTGCACCCTGGAAGACCTGGTTGACGTGGAGTTTCAGGACAGTAACATCGTCTTCGCCCTGAATGTCATCAAGCTCAACATTCCAGGTGTTGGACGCAACCACCGCTTCCGACTTCAATGATTTCGTCGTCAATGAATTCTCCGTCCTTGCTGAACGCGAGCCAGACCTTCTTACCATCGACATCTACCTGCTTGGCTTCAATAGCATAGCCCTGACCGAGGTCGAGTTTCTCTCCGGTCCTGACTGCATACTTGTCATTGCTGTCAAGGATGAGCTTTGCGAGCTTGTCAGCTTTGGCAGGTTTAATCGGGATGTACTGTTCTGCAAAGAACCCTATGACAGGGTATGTGTCCCAGCCTGCGGTTGGCTTGTCATATTCGTATGAGACCTTCTTGATCTCGGTATTGTAAACGAGACCGCCAACTGGAATCACGTTTCCGTTAAGGCTAGAAACACTAAGGGATTCTGTGGAGACATCGTCTTTAATATCATAGTAGAAGCCTGCAAAGTTAGCTGCATTCCAGACGAAATTACCGGAGGCAACCTGTCCTCTGATCTGATAGGTACCAGGCTTCTTGTGATTTCCTTCATTGGGTAGAACCTGAGCACATTGGAGCTGGTGTCAGCGACCTTGAAAGCTATGCCCTGAGCGACCTCATTTGTGGAGTCCCTGGTCAGGGTAAAGGTGTCTTCATTGGTGATGTTAAGGAAGGGCCGATTGATCGGAAGACCTTGTTGAGTTCGCCGAATTCATCGTCAGACTCTATGGTCATGGCATTTGCGTAGTCAATGAGCCAGACACCTTCGATCTGAGCAATGCTGTCGACTGCACCCTGGAAGACCTGGTTGACGTCGAGTTTCAGGACAATAACATCGTCTTCGCCCTGAATGTCATCAAGCTCAAGATTCCAGGTGTCGGAGCAGGTTCACCGGTTCCGACTTCAATGATTTCATCGTCAACGAATTCTCGTCCTTGCTGAACGCGAGCCAGACTTTCTTACCATCGACATCTACCTGCTTGGCTTCAATAGCATAGCCCTGGCCGAGGTCGAGTTTCTCTTCCGGTCCTGACTGTGTACTTGTCATTGCTGTCAAGGACGAGCTTTGCGAGCTTGTCAGCTTTGGTAGGTTTGATCGGGATGTACTCTTCTGCCGAAGAAACCAATCAAGCTGTAGTTGTCCCAGCCAGCGGCTGGCTTGTCATACTTGTATGAGACCTGCTTGATTGTGGGTGGAATAAACAATACCGCCCTCTCCTATGACATTGCCTTTCGTCCAGCAACATTTTTCGATCAAAGAGTTTCAGTTATAACGTCGTTAATGTCGTAATAGAATGCTGCAAATTGAGAAGCATCGATTGTAATGCTACCGCCTTGCTTGGCGATAATGTCGTTGATATCGGAGCCGTTGTACACAGGGCCGCGGATCTCACGATGCGACTGCTGCATTTGCGGCGGATGCAAATACAGTCAGAAGCCCTGAGCAGCCAGTGTTCTGCTGAGAAATCTCTTCATTTTATTGTTTCCTCCATGTTGTTAAGATAGGTCGTATGTAAGAAGAAGTGTCGGGATCAACACTTTAAGGGTTTCACCATTCTTCACCAAATCAGACATCTAGATTTCGTCGATTGCCGAAGAGGATTTCATTCCCTCCTTATCCCTCTAAATTGGATTACAAGTGTTCTATAAAATAATTTTCTTATTAAATCTTTTGTGGTCTATTTCAGGGAAATTAAAGAGGAAAAGCGCAAAACAACGATACAAATGACGGTAAATGTCGAAAGAACTCAGGCAGGATATTCGAAAGGAGTTAATTTAAAAGATAAATTCGAAATATTTATAAAATACAATGGAAAAAAGATAGTAGAATTATAAAGTTTTGATTTAAATAATTTCAAGCGATTGCTCGTTGCAAAAATGCATCAAGTAAAATTCCCATTTATCGCATTTATACAATTTATTTGAACCAGAAAGCTCCCACTGTTATCATAAGACTTCAAATTATTCAGGCTAATTCTGTAATTTGTATTTAAAGTGGAAAATATAAAGTTGCGTGCATGCTATATGATAGAAGGCGTTGCTCGAGATGCAGGTTTTCAAAGGGGCGACAAAAAAATTATAGTGTGCTTTCAAAACATTTTAAGTAATTCTCGCGAGTACTTTTACTATTTTTATAATAATAACGTTCAAAAATCAGGCTATTTTACATTATTTGCAGGAGATACCTTATGATATTAGAAATTGACGATATAAAAAGAAGAAATATAAAAATGAATATCATATAATCGAGTCGGGAAATTAGAGAAAGGCAGAAAGGCATGACACATTACGAATATACTGAGGAATTAGATCAGATCATATTTTATATCTTAGTGATTTAATATAGGTCTAAAAACACGAAGGGGAATTCGCTTTGGAATGTAAAAATGTTATTCAGGATGTCGTGTGCAGGATAAAAGCTATCAAAGGCGTGGAAGAGACATATATTTTGGGGGGTGTTGAAGAAGACAAAGAAAAAGTATTAGAGCTTGAAAAAAAAGCAGAGGGTGCAGTCCTTATGGGCATTGGTGTAGGAGATAATCAGGGAATTAAGGAGGTCTTCAAACGCCAGATAATCATCGCCGTTACAACTCCCGAGAAACTCGAAGAGTGTAAAAAATGCAAGGACATGATGGTCATGGGAAACTTTGTAATTTACAGGAACGCAGTACCCGAAGCCAAAGGAAGCAAAGAAAGAACCCATCACTGTAGTTCTCCCTCCCCAGAAATGTCCTGAAGTAGAATGTGCAAACGGTGTGACCAATGTTGTGCTCTGACGTCTCCACCCCCTTGGATGAGTACATCAGGTCTGTAATGGACCTTAAGCCGGAAAATAGGACTCGGAACTTTTATAATTGGATTTGATCTTTGCAAGCAGTCAGACCTGTGAAAACTTGTAGATGTAAAATAAAGGCAGATTCTGTATGATGTGTACTGCGGCTGCTATTAGGACCGGTATTATATCGTATATTACCGATAAGATTGAAGTAAACGGCTTTTAAAAAAGCGAAAACAATCTTTTTTAAAATAGTCTCGAAAATTGATTTTTATTTAAGGACTGCCGTAAAAAGAAAAGCTGCATGTTCCAGAACCCGGGAAAGACGGAACTTGAGATGAAAGAAGATAGTTATAATAAGGGCCTGCCGGCAAAAAAGTTCTTTTGAAAAAGTACTGGCAAGCGAAATAGAAAACGAAGACCAGTTAAATAAAGCAAAAAAAAACGTAAGTAAGCATTATCATCTGGCCAGACCCAGGAACGGGCAGTCATAGTACAGGACACCCGAAGAGCATAGTTAAAGAGTTTTTGAGGCGGCAAACCGTAAGAACGATTTCAGGAGTTGCAGTAATTGCTGTAATGACCTCTCCCGCTCCATGCCCGCATGGAGTTTGTCTGCCCTGTCCTGGAGGCCAATCCAATTTCAAGTCGCCTCAGAGTTACATGGAAAGAGAACCTGCAGTTATGAGAGCTATCCAGCATGATTTCGACCCCTACGCCCAGGTTATTTGAGGCTTTCCCAGCTTAAAGAAAATCGGCCACGACATCGAGAAAGTGGAAACCGATAGTTATGGGGGGCACATTTTCCACGTCTGTCCAGATTATCAAGAATGGTTTATCAAACGTTGTCTTGAGGCAATGAACGATTTCACTGGTAGGAGTGGAGGAAACGCCTGGAGAATCGGGAAATCTTTACCTTATATTCCTCTTGAAGAGGTACAAAAAGCCAACGAAAAAACTGAGATCCGCAATGTAGTAATTACGTTCGAAACACGTCCAGATTGGGCAGGAGAAAGACATGTGGATGAATTCCTCAGGCTGGGAGGAACAAAAAGAGCAGCTTGGGGTCCAGAGTGTCTATGACTTTCGCGCTCACCCGTATGCAAAGAGGACATGGCGTTGCAGAAATTGTAAGGGCTAACCATGTATTAAGAGACACCATCAGGTTGGATTCCATATGATGCCTCATCTGCCCGGGGCTGATTTGAAACTGGACCTTAAAGGTTTCAAAAAGCTCTTTGAAGATCCCCGCTTCATGCCCGATTCATCTGAAGATTTATCCTACCCTGGACACCTTGAGAAGGCTCTGGGAAGCAGGAAATATTAGGCTGAAGAGGCATCAGAAACTCGAAGGTAGTCCCGCCTAAAATGGGTAAGGCTCCAGCGTATCCAGCGCGATATTCCCGTCTACCAGGTTTGCAGGGGTCCGAAAGAGTAATCTTAGACAGCTCGAAGAAACGGAGAAAGGGAGGAAAAGCGCGCCAATAACGTGGCAGGGAAGTAGGACATGCTAGCCTCAAAGGGGAGAGAAATAAATGAAAATGAAATCGAGCTGACTGTAGAGACATATGAAGCCTGCGGAATACAGCTATTGCATTTGAAGACCTTGTGGACAATGTCCCGATTGGAATTACGGCCCCGCGTTTCCCGCCGCCCCTCACCGTCCGGAACTTCAGGACGCAGCCCTGATAAGAGCTGCATATTTATGGCTCCATAGTGCCCATAGGAAAAGGGGCGAAGCAAAAGGAATGGGCACATAGAGGATAGGGAAAGGAAACTTCTGGAATATGCAGAGAAAATAGCACATAAGAGGGCTACTGTAGTACTGCCTGTTATGAGCGGAATAGGAGCCAGAGAATATTATTGGTAATTTGGGTATGATCTTGATAATGTGTATATGTCAAAAGTTTTCGTGTCAAAGATTAAGACTTATGACTTTGATTCAGGTCACTAACTTTAATTTAAAATTTTCTAAAACCAGTACAGTATGACTGTGAGCAATGTATTGGAATCAGAAGAAAATAAAAAAGTCCGTAAGTGGCTTCATTTGTATTCAGTTAACGAATTTTACGACAACTTCGAGTACCACGTATAGCGATTTTCCAACATAATTCATAGATATATTACATAAAAAATAACACTTTTTGGCGTTTTGCAACTTAAACCGGAGTATCGACACAACCTAAAAGCAGTTAAATATTTTTATTCAACTGCGAGATTCACGAGAAATAGAATACCATAGACCGTACAGAACACGACAATAAAAGACACTTGCAATGATAAAAAATCCACGAAAGCCAAAAATGAAATATATGTTCCAAAAATAATATAAAATATTCCAGAAAGAATGATAAGAGTTAACCCGTATGAACAATACTTATTATCCATAATTAGTAATTAGGAGAACATTAATATATAGTTTATTATGTGTGGATAAAGAAAACTATCAAGAACCTTTAAGCTCTGTATTGTTACGCTTCGCGCTCATTTCAATCCAATCAAATCTTTTTAGGATACCCTTTCAATCTCTTCTGTTCTCCTTCTGAACTCAGAATCCATGCCTTCCCTGAAAAAATTTTAAAGGGAAGCTCCGGGCCCTCGGACGTAGCCGCTAGGCCAGATCTGAAGATGAGAAAAGCACAATTCCACACTAAAGGAAGAACTTGATAAAGCAGGCCAGAGAGAAGAGGACCTTAGAACATGCATAATAATTACATGTTGCAGGTTCAGAGCTTGATTAATGACAATATGTTGAAGGGCCGGGAGGTAAAAAGAGATGGTGGAAATTTTGGTAATGTATTGGAGGCCTGTTTCTGTCACAAAATGTGGGACAAAAGCAGATCTCATGTACTCGTTACCCTCTGGCTATAACCTTTTTTACGGTTTTTTAATTAAGATGTTCACTTACTTAACTGTTATAGGACTTACGAGGTTGAGCTAAGAAATCAATAGCACTAAACCTTTAACCGGTTAAATATGAAATTAACTACAATGGCTATTGTACTTGATTTTGGATTGAAGTGCGGTAAGTCCTATGTTATATAACTGGTTTTTTTCGCTGTGTTACTGCCTGGAATTTGGACCCCTTTACCGTTAAGCTAACAGTGTAATTTCCTGCTGTTGTGTATTTATGAACAGGACTCTGGAATGTTGAAATCCTACTTTTATCTCCAAAGTTCCAAGAATAATAATATGCATCTGTACTCTTATCAGTAAACTCAAACATTCAAAGGATGATTTCCAGTGGTTGGAGATGCTGAAAAAGCAGCAGCTGGAAGGTAACTGAGAGTACCCAGGTAAATATACTCCGTTGTTATAGCCATTAGAATTTAGCCATACTACTTTGTTATAAATAGGACTTACGCGGTCGAATCTTTTTTCCGCAAATTATATTAAAAATGATCATTACTACCCTAATTTGACAGATTCTACTAATTAGTATAGTATTTTCACACAAAAAACGCGTTGCATCGGCACAGTACATTTAGGAAAAATGAAAAATGTTAAAAATCAAAAAAAGTATGAAATAACTTTGAATTGTATAAGAAAAACAGAGGCATGAAGCCCATTTATACATTATAACATGTATGCTTCTGTCAAATTAGGGTTACTATATTATAAGAAATATCGTGGCTCGGCGTGGGCCCGGGGCTCGCGGATGACCGAGCCCGGCGCGGACGCCGGCCCGACCGGCAGACCACAGGCGGCCAGTGCTTGCAGCAGGGCCGCCTGGGTGCTCTGCGACCCTGTTGCAGCCCTCCAGAATACGCCGCGCCGCTCGCCGGACAAGCCTCGCTCAGACATGAGCCTCTCTCCCGCCGTCCGCCGCCGCTCTAGGTCAACCGGCTTTCTTCCGCGCCTCGTACTTCTCTTTGCTCGGACAGTCGATGTCGATGCAGAGGACCCGACGCACGGCCGCGACCGCCGCCGCCCACCACCTTCATCCTCGGGCCAGCCGCACTCGGCGCGCACACCTTGCCGGTGGGCACGTGGCCCCGCTGCGGCAGCGGGAACGTCTGGCCGCAGCCGCGCCGCGGACGCTCGCCCTCGATGGAGGGCCGTGGCGGCTCCTCGCCTTCCTTGCGACGCAGGCGGCGGAACCGCTTGCCGGTCTTGCCGCGCAGCACGCGCAGCCGCCGCAGTTCTTGCAGGTGCCGAGCGTGAGGTCCTCGCGCACGCCGCTCTCGATGCGGTCGCGGATGTCGCCGATGTGGTCCTTCCAGGCCTGCTCGAGCATCTCCTGGCTCTCCCGACCTCGTCGCGGCGCAGCTCGCCCTCGCTGATGCGGTCCATCTTCTGCTCGAGAGTGGCCGTCATCTCACTCGACGAGATGTCGACCGGCGCCTTCTCCATGGCCGCGTCGAAGGCGGCGATGAGCGCCATGCCGAGCTCGGCTCGACCGGGTTGTCGCGCACGTAGTTGCGGTCGTAGAGGTGCTGGATGATGTCGGCGCGCGTGGCTTTGGTGCCCAGGCCGAGGTCTTCCATCTTCTCGATGAGCTTGCCCTGGCCGTAGCGGCCGGGCGGCTGGGTCTCCTTGGCCTCCAGCGGAGGTCGAGGACCTTGAGCATGTCGCCCGGCTGCAGCGGCGGCAGCGGCCGGTCGCGCTTGGCCGCGTACTTCTCGTACACCTCGAGGTAGCCCAGCGACGCGACCCGCGCGCCGTAAGCCAGGAACGGCTCCGGGCCGAGGCCGACGTCGACGCGCTGACGCTCGATGGCACCGTGGCCGAGCAGCGTGGCGAGGAAGCGCCGCGCGACCAGGTCGTAGACCTTGGCCGAACCGCTGTCGCGTTCCTTCTTCCGGCGCGCCCACAGGGGTAGATCGGCGGGTGGTCGGTGGTGCGCTTCTTGCCGCGCGTCGCCGTGAGCTTGTCCTGCCCGGCCAGCCGGGAAGCGGTGGCGGCGACGGGGCGCCAGTCGAGAGCTCGCGCAGGCTTCCGTGCACGATGGTGCACGTGTTGTCGGTGCGCGGGTAGCTCATCAGCCCTGTTGAGGGACAGCGACTCGGCGGCGCGCATGGCCCGCGCGGCGTCATGCCGCGCCGGAGGGCGCGCTCATGAGTGCTGTTGTGCCTGCGAACGGCGCCGAGGCTTGTCCTGACGTGGCTCGGCCTTGTACGCGGGCGGTATCCACCTGGGCCCCGGCGTAGGCCGCCTCCATCGCCTCCTGCGTGTCGAAGCGACCCTTGGCGTGAACCGACCTCGAACGGGTCGCCGTCGTACTCGAGCGTGGCCTTGAGCTCCCAGTAAGGGACGGGCACGAACGCACGGCGCGTCGAACTCGCGATCGACGACCAGGCGCAGGGTGGGCGATGCACGTGCCCAACGGACAGGTAGTCGGAGCGTAAATGTAGGACGCGAGCGACATGAAGCGAGTGAGCACCGCACCCCAGATGAGGTCGCACATCCGTGCGAACGCCGCCTCGGCGAGATCGAAGTCGACGGTGGAGGGCTTGTCGACGTGGCCTGGCGATTTCTCCGGCGTGAGCGCGGAGTAGCGGACGCGGATGTGCCGGTCGACGACGGCCGCCGGCAGCATGGGCTTGACGTGAGGATCGCCGCCGTGTCCGGCGCCGGCGCCTTGGCGCGCGCCTCCTTGGCCGCGGCGGCCTTGCGCTTCTTCTTCTCCGGCTTGTCGCCCGGATTGTGCTTGAGCGCGTCGCCTCGCAGGATCTCGATGGCCTCGTGGCCGATGAGCTCGCCTTCGTAGTCGGTGGCGATGACGAGCTCGGTGGCGCCCTCGGCGATGGGCGCCGAGCGCCGCGAGCGTGCCGGCGGCGCCGCTGTCGACCACCCACGCGAGATCCGGCTTCTCGATCATGTCGCCGAGGTACGAGACTCCAGCGCTTGTAGGTGTTGGGGAACACGAACTCCTCCATGACGTGGCCGCGCCGACGGCGACGGCGTCGTCGCCGTCCATGGTGAAGTGGTACGACCGCACCTTCTGGCGGCCGCGGCCGTGCTCCTTGACGGCGACCTTGCCGCCGAGGGACTCGGCGATCTTCTTGGCCGCCGAATCCTTCTCTGTGACGATGAGCTTCACTGCTACCTGGACGGTACGCTGAGGCTAACGACCAGGACTGCGGGAGTTTAATACCACCCCGCAAACCTGGCCGTCGAGATGACGTTGGAGACGACCGCTCAGCCGAGCGCCGCGATCGCCTCGTCCCGCGTGGCATGCATCGAGAACACGCGGTCGAGGCCGGTGACGCTGAGCACCCGTTCCACCGGCCGCGTGGTGACGACGATCGTCATCGCACCGCCTGCTCCGTGCACGCGCCGAACCCCGCCGATGAGCACGCCGAGCGCGGTGGAATCGATGCAACGTCACCTCGCTGAGATCGACGACGAGACGCTTCACCCCGGAGTCGAGCAGCTCGAGAAGGCACTCCTTGAACTGCGGCGCGGTGAAGATGTCGACCCCACCGGCGAGGGACGCCCACCACGCCGAGGTCGTCGCCCTGACGCTCACTGGAGACGCTGAACATGTCGCTCATTACCGTTTCCTTACTTGGTCGGCGATGAGCGGGTGTGGGAGTCGTCTTCGGCGAGTTGGCGGTGATCCGTTCACCTCGGACGCGTAGGGCGACTTGGGGTCGAGTTCGAGGAACCTCGTGAACGCGAGCATCGCGGTCGTCCGCATCGCGGTGGAGTCGCGGGCGGCGCCCCAGAGGCTTCGGAGTCCTTGGGCGTGAGCCCCGTGATGTCGCCGTACACACCCGCCGCCGCCTGCGAATCGCCGAGCTGGCTGTAGACGCCGGCGAGACTGGTGAGCAGGTCCAGCCGCTGCTCGACGGCCGTGCTCTTCCGCTTGGCGAGCAGGTTGTCGGCCTTGAGGAACGCCGCGGCGGCGTTGGTCAGATCGGAGGTGAGCGCCAGACGCTCCCTTCCTGCACGGCCGACGGGGAGAGTAGACGCCTCGGCCGAGGCTGGTCCAGGCCGCGGGTCCTTGGGTCCGTCGTGGTCGCGGTCCGGTACTTGGTGATCTGCTGGTCGAGCGTCCTGGGCGCCGTCGCGGATATGCACCCGTTGAGCACGCCGAGGACCCCGACGACCAGGAACGCGGCCATGAGGAACGCCATGAAGCCGAAGACGATCTTCTGCCAGAACTTGACCCTGCGGCGATCGAACAGCACTTAGATGGTCTCCTCTCGATGAACGGCGTCGTCCACCAGCCGGATTCGGCGCCGCCGATCTCGCGGCCCCGGGTACGGGGACGTGGTCCTGCAGCTTCTCGCGGACGGCGATGGCGGTGGAGCGGATCGCGTCCGGCGTCCGCGCCCAGGTGGGCACGGTCGCGGTAGAAGTCGCGTCCGCCGACGACGGTGAGTGTGATGTCGTCCTGGTTGGCGCCGTAGACGAGCGCCGAGTAGGGGTCGGCGATCGGCGCGAGTGCGGAGCGCGAGACGTCGATGATGAGGCTCGCGCATTTGCCCGGCTCCAGGCTGCCGACCTCGGCCGCCCAGCGCTGTTCCAAGCGTGGTGATACGCACGCACTTCTGCGCGTTGAGCACGGTGATGTTGCTCCACCGCGCGGTGCAGGAACAGCACGGCGCGCATCTCGTCGAACATGTCCATGATGTTGCTCGACGCCTGGAACTGGCCCACACGCACGCCCTCGTGCATGAGATCGGCCAGCGGCGCGACGCCGCAACCGAGTTGGCGTTGCTCTCGGCACGCGCCACCGCGACGCCGGTGTTGGCGAGGACGGCGATGTCGTCGCGCGTGAGGTTGACGCAGTGGACGGCGAGGAAGTCCCGATCGAACACCCGCCACTGCTGCAGATACTTGATGGGAGTGACGCCGTAGGGCTGGACGAGCATGCGCTCCCAGCCCATCTTCTCGCGGTAGTCGTGGGCGAACTTGCCCGAGCCGGGAACGGATGTACGTGAGCTCGTCCTGGCTCTCGGCGACGTGGCTCGTGACCTTGAGGCCGCGCTCGCGGGCCAGGTCGCACTGGTAGAGGCGGCTGGACACGGTGTACGGCGCGTGCGGCGCCAGCCCGATGGTCGAAGCGGTCGGGGGCGGCGGCCTGCGCGTGGTCGAGCCGCCGCACCACGTCCGCCATGGTCTCGTCGAAGTGCGAGTCGTCGACCCTCCAGGTACAGGCGGCCGCGCAGGCCGGCCGTCCCGGCTGCCTGGCTCCAGCGTCTCGCCGCCCCGTAGCTGGTGTCGGCGATGGTGGTGATGCCGGATGAGATGGCCTCCATGGCGCCCAGGTGGGCGCTCACGAGGACTCGTCCGGTGTCAGGGACGCCTTGACGTCCACCAGGCCGACGATCCAGTCGCCGAACTCGGCGTCGTCGAGCATGTGCGGGAACGACGTGTACTCGACGTGGCTGTGACAATTGACGAAAGCTGGGGCATGATGATCGCTCGCCCCAGGTCGGAGAACGCCGCGCCCGGATACTGCGCCACGAGGCGCGGCGCGAATCGACCGCGAGGATGCGTCCGCCGGACACGGCGACGCCACCGTCCGGCAGACGGGCGCGGCCACCGGGAGACCCAGTCGGCACGATAGATCGTGATGTCGTGGTCGGTTTCGGGCAAGACCCAACTTTGCAGCGCGAGAGGAGTAATTAGAGAGGCCCCCGCGGTGGGAGTATAGGGGAGCGTTCCGCACAGTGGCAAACAGGCCCCGCTGCTCACCGGGCCCGCTTCGGCGCGGCACCAGCGACGGGAGGGCCGCAGCGTGCAGCAGGGACAGGGACCAAGCATCTCCCCCGGACGTCGTCACGAGCGCCGTCTGGGACGCCTGTGAGGAACTGCCGGGGGTCTGTGACCTCTACCGCAACCCCTTGAGCCTCGGTGAGAAGGTCCACCTGAAGCGCCACGGCCCGGTGCGCCTGGCCTTCCTCGTCGTTCTCCAGGCGCACCGGGCCGTGGCGCTCCAGGTGGACCTTCTCACCGAGGCTCTGCAAGGGGTTGCGGAGAGGCACAGACCCCCGGGCAGTCCCTTCACGGCGTCCCAGACGGCGCTCGTGACGACGTCCGGGGAGATGCTTGGTCCCTGTCCCTGCTGCACGCTGCGGCCCTCCCGTCGCTGGTGCCGGGAGTATACCCCCGCGAGCGGCCCGGTGAGCAGCGGGGCCTGTTTGCCACTGTGCGGAACGCTCCCCTATACTCCCACGGCGGGGGCCTCTCTGACTCCTCTCGCGCTGCAAAGTTGCCACGTTGCCCGAAACCGACCACGACATCACGATCTATCGTGCCGACTGGGTCCTCCCGGTGGCCGCGCCCGTCCTGCCGGACGGTGGCGTCGCCGTTCGGCGGACGCATCCTCGCGGTCGATTCCGCGCCGCGCCTCGTGGCGCAGTATCCGGGCGCGGCGTTCTCCGACCCTGGGGCGAGCGATCATCATGCCCGGCTTCGTCAATTGTCACAGCCACGTCGAGTACACGTCGTTCCGCGGCATCCTCGACGACGCCGAGTTCGGCGACTGGATCATCAGCCTGGTGGACGTCAAGGCGTCCCTGACACCGGACGAGTACCTCGTGAGCGCCCGCCTGGGCGCCATGGAGGCCATCTCATCCGGCATCACCACCATCGCCGACACCAGCTACGGGGCGGCGACGCTGGAGGCAGCCGGGACGGCCGGCCTGCGCGGCCGCCTGTACGCTGGAGGTCTTCGGGGTCGACGATCCGCACTTCGACGAGACCATGGCGGACGTGGTGCGGCGGCTCGACCACGCGCAGGCCGCCGCCCCCGACCGCTTCGACATCGGGCTGGCGCCGCACGCGCCGTACACCGTGTCCAGCCGCCTCTACCAGGCCGTGTGCGACCTGGCCCGCGAGCGCGGCCTCAAGGTCATGAGCCACGTCGCCGAGAGCCAGGACGAGCTCACGTACATCCGTTCCGGCTCGGGCAAGTTCGCCCACGACTACCGCGAGAAGATGGGCTGGGGGAGCGCACGCTGTCCAGCCTACGGCGTCACTCCCATCAAGTATCTGCAGCAGTGGCGGGTGTTCGATCGGGACTTCCTCGCCGTCCACTGCGTCAACCTCACGCGCGACGACATCCGAATCTCGCCAACACCGGCGTCGCGGTGGCGCACTGCCCCAAGAGCAACGCCAAGCTCGGTTGCGGCGTCGCGCCGCTCGCCGATCTCATGCACGAGGGCGTGCGTGTGGGCCTCGGCACCGACAGCCCGGCGTCGAGCAACATCATGGACATGTTCGACGAGATGCGCACCATGCTGTTCCTGCACCGCGCGGTGGAGCGCGACGTGACCGTGCTCGACGCGCAGAAGTGCGTGCGTATCGCCACGCTTGGAGGCGCCGAAGCGCTGGGCATGGAGGCCGAGGTCGGCAGCCTGGAGCCGGGCAAATGCGCCGACCTCATCGCCGTCGACGCTCCGGCTTCGCACTTCGCGCCGATCGCCGACCCCTACTCGGCGCTCGTCTACGGCGCCAACCAGGACGACATCACACTCACCGTCGTCGGCGGACGCGAGCTCTACCGCGACCGTGCCCACCTGGGCGCGGACGCGGACGCGATCCGCTCCACCGCCATCGCCGTCCGCGAGAAGCTGCAGGACCGCGTCCGTACCGGGGCCGTCGAGATCGGCGGCGCCGAATCCGGCTGGTGGCAGACGCCCGTTCATCGAGAGGAGACCATCTAAGTGCTGCTCGATCGCCGCAGGGTCAAGTTCTGGCAGAAGATCGTCTTCGGCTTCATGGCGTTCCTCATGGCCGCGTTCCTGGTCGTCGGGTACTCCGGCGTGCTCAACGGGTGCACGTGGTTCAACAGCGCCCAGGAGGACGTCACGAAGACGCTCGACCAGCAGATCACCAAGTACCAGACCGCGACCACGACCGACCCCAAGGACCCCGCGGCCTGGACCAGCCTCGCCGAGGCGTACCTCTCCCGGTCGGCCGTGCAGAAGGAGGCGTCTCAGGCGCTCACCTCCGATCTGACCAACGCCGCCGCGGCGTACGTCAAGGCCGACAACCTGCTCGCCAAGCGGAAGGGCGCGGCCATCAAGAAGCAGCGGCTGGACCTGCTCACCAGTCTCGCCGGCGTCTACAGCCAGCTCGGCGATTCGCAGGCGGCGGCGGGTGTGTACGGCGACATCACGGGGCTCACGCCCAAGGACTCCGAAGCCTTCTTCAACCTGGGCGCCGCCGCGAGCTCCGCCGGCGATACGACGACCGCGATGCTCGCGTTCACGAGGTTCCTCGAGCTCGACCCCAAGTCGCCCTACGCGTCCGAGGTGAAGGACTGGATCACCGCCAACTCGCCGAAGACGACTCCCACACCCACTCCATCGCCGACCAAGTAAGGAAACGGTAATGAGCGACGTCGAGCTATCCAGTGAGCGTCAGGGCGACGACCTCGGCGTGGTCGTCCTCACCGGTGAGGTCGACATCTTCACCGCGCCGCAGTTCAAGGAGTGCCTTCTCGAGCTGCTCGACTCGGGGTGAAGCGTCTCGTCGTCGATCTCAGCGAGGTGACGTTCATCGATTCCACAGCGCTCGGCGTGCTCATCGGCGGGGTCCGCCGCGTGACGGAGCGGCGGGGCGATGACGATCGTCGTCACCACGCGGCCGGTGGAGCGGGTGCTCAGCGTCACCGGCCTCGACCGCGTGTTCTCGATGCATGCCACGCGGGACGAGGTGATCGCGGTGCTCGGCTGAGCGGTCATCTCCAACGCATCTCGACGGCCAGGTTTGCGGGTGGGATTAACTCCCGCAGTCCTGGTCGTTCCTCTCACGTCCCCATGAGGTAGCAGTGAAGCTCATCGTCACAGAGAAGGATTCGGCGGCCAAGAAGATCGCCGAGATCCTCGGCGGCAAGGTCGCCGTCAAGGAGCACGGCCGCGGCCGCCAGAAGGTGCGGTCGTACCACTTCACCATGGACGGCGACGACGCCGTCGCCGTCGGCCTGCGCGGCCACGTCATGGAGACCGTGTTCCCCAACACCTACAAGCGCTGGAGTCTCAAGTACCTCGGCGACATGATCGAGAAGCCGGATCTCGCGTGGGTGGTCGACAGCGGCGCCGCCGGCACGCTCGCGGCGCTGCGCGCCGTCGCCAAGGGCGCCACCGAGCTCGTCATCGCCACCGACTACGACCGCGAGGGCGAGCTCATCGGCCACGAGGCCATCGAGATCCTGCGCGGCGACGCGCTCAAGCACAATCCGGGCGACAAGCCGGAGAAGAAGAAGCGCAAGGCCGCCGCGGCCAAGGACGGCGCCGAGGCGCGCGCCAAGGCGCCGGCGCCGGAGCCGGTCAACGGCGGCGATCCGCACGTCAAGCCCATGCTGCCGGCGGCCGTCGTCGACCGGCACATCCGCGTCCGCTACTCCGCGCTCACGCCGGAGGAGGTCAAGGCCGCGTTCGACAAGCCCTCGACCGTCGACTTCAACCTCGCCGAGGCGGCGCACTCGCGGCAGGATATCGACCTCATCTGGGGCGCGGTGCTCACGCGCTTCATGTCGCTGGCGTCCTACCGCTACGGCTCCGACTACCTGTCCGTGGGGCGCGTGCAGTCGCCCACCCTGCGCCTGGTCGTCGATCGCGAGCTCGAGCGCCGTGCGTTCGTGCCCGTCCCTTACTGGGAGCTCAAGGCCACGCTCGAGCACGACGGCGACCCGTTCGAGGTCGCGCACGCCAAGGGGCGCTTCGACACGCAGGAGGCGATGGAGGCGGCCTACGCCGGCGCCCAGGTGGATACCGCCGAGGTCACCGCGTACAAGGCCGAGCCACGTCAGGACAAGCCGCCGGCGCCGTTCAACACGACGGCGCTGATGAGCGCCGCCTCCGGCGCGGGCATGACTCCGGCGCGGGCCATGCGCGCCGCCGAGTCGCTGTACCTCGACGGGCTCATCAGCTACCCGCGCACCGACAACACGGTCTACCCGCCGTCGCTGGACCTGCACGGCAGCCTGCGCGAGCTCTCGAGCTGGCACCCCGTCGCCGCCACCGCTTCCCGGCTGGCCGGGCAGGACAAGCTCACGGCGACGCGCGGCAAGAAGCGCACCACCGACCACCCGCCGATCTACCCGGTGGGCGCGCCGAAGAAGGAACTGAGCGGCGACCAGGCCAAGGTCTACGACCTGGTCGCGCGGCGCTTCCTCGCCACGCTGCTGCCGGCAGCGGTCATCGAGCGGCAGCGCGTCGACATCAGCCTCGGCCCGGAGCCGTTCCTGGCTTACGGCGCGCGGGTCGCGTCGCTGGGCTACCTCGAGGTGTACGAGAAGTACGCGGCCAAGCGCGACCGGCCGCTGCCGCCGCTGCAGCCGGGCGACATGCTCAAGGTCCTCGACCTCCGCTCGGAGGCCAAGGAGACCCAGCCGCCGCGGCCGCTACGGCCAGGGCAAGCTCATCGAGAAGATGGAAGACCTCGGCCTGGGCACCAAAGCCACGCGCGCCGACATCATCCAGCACCTCTACGACCGCAACGACGTGCGCGACAACCCGGTCGAGCCCACCGAGCTCGGCATGGCGCTCATCGCCGCCTTCGACGCGGCCATGGAGAAGGCGCCGGTCGACATCTCGTCGAGTGAGATGACGGCCACTCTCGAGCAGAAGATGGACCGCATCAGCGAGGGCGAGCTGCGCCGCGACGAGGTCGTCCACGAGAGCCAGGAGATGCTCGAGCAGGCCTGGAAGACGCTCGACGCCCACGTCGGCGACATCCGCGACCGCATCAAGAGCGGCGTGCGCGAGGACCTCACGCTCGGCACCTGCAAGAACTGCGGCGGGCAGCTGCGCGTGCTGCGCGGCAAGACCGGCAAGCGGTTCGCCGCCTGCGTCGGCAAGGAAGGCGAGGAGCCGCAGCAGCCTGCCGTCGAGGGCGAGCGTCCGCGGCGCGGCTGCGGCCAGACGTTCCCGCTGCCGCAGCGGGGCACCATCGTGCCCACCGGCAAGGTGTGCGCCGAGTGCGGCTGGCCCGAGATCAAGGTGGTGGGCGGCGGCGGTCGCGGCCGTCCGTGGGTCCTCTGCATCGACATCGACTGTCCGAGCAAAGAGAAGTACAAGGCGCGGAAGAAAGCCGGTTGACCTACGAGCGGCGGCGGGACGGCGGGAGAGAGGCTCATGTCTGAGCGAGGCTTGTCCGGCGAGCGGCGCGGCGTCCTCATCAGTCTGGAGGGCTGCGACGGGTGCGGCAAGAGCACCCAGGCGGCCCTGCTGTGCGAGCGCCTGGCCGCCTGTGGTCTGCCGGTCGGGCCGGCGTCCGCGCCGGGCTCGGTCATCCGCGAGCCCGGGGCCACGCCGGCCGGCGATTATATTTCTTATAATATAGTAACCCTAATTTGACAGAAGCATACATGTTATAATGTATAAATGGGCTTCATGCCTCTGTTTTCTTTATACAATTCAAAGTTATTTCATACTTTTTTTGATTTTTGACGTTTTTCATTTTTCCTAAATGTACTGTGCCGATGCAACGCGTTTTTTGTGTGAAAATACTATACTAATTAGTAGAATCTGTCAAATTAGGGTAGTAATGATCATTTTTAATATAATTTGCGGAAAAAAGATTCAACCGCGTAAGTCCTATTTATAACAAAGTAGTATGGCTAAATTCTAATGGCTATGACGACAAAGTCGATATTTACCTGGGTACTCTCAGTTACCTCCCAGTTGCTGCTTTTTCAGCATCTCCAACCACTGGAAATCATCCTTTGAATGTTCAGTTTACTGATAAGAGTACAGATGCATATTATTATTCTTGGAACTTTGGAGATAAAAGTAGGATTTCAACATTCCTGAGTCCTGTTCATAAATACACAACAGCAGGAAATTACACTGTTAGCTTAACGGTAAAGAATGCTGCAGGCAGTAACACAGCGAAAAAAACCAGTTATATAACATAGGACTTACGCACTTGAGATCCAAAATCAAGTACAATAGCCATTGTAGTTAAATTCATATTTTAACCGGTTAAAGGTTTAGTGCTATTGATTTCTTAGCTCAACCTCGTAAGTCCTATAACAGTTAAGTAAGTGAACATCTTAATTAAAAAACCGTAAAAAAGGTTATAGCCAGAGGGTAACGAGTACATGAGATCTGCTTTTGTCCCACATTTTGTTTCCTCTGTTGTGACAGAAACAGGCCTCCAATACATTACCAAAATTTCCACCATCTCTTTTTTCTCCCGGCGCTTCAATTGCCTTCTGATTAATCAAGCTCTGAACCTGCAACATGTAATTATTATGCATGTTCTTAAGGTCCTCTTCTCTCTGGCCTGCTTTATCAAGTTCTTCCTTTAGTGTGGAATTGTGCTTTTCTCATCTTCAGATCTGGCCTGCAGGCGGGAGAACTCCCGAGGGCCCGGAGCTTCCTTTAACTTTTTTCAGGGAAGGCATGGATTCTGAGTTCGGAGGAAACAGAAGAGATTGAAAGGGTATCCTAAAAAGATTTGATTGGATTGAAATGAGCGCGAAGCGTTAACGATCCAAGCTTAAAGGTTCTTGATAGTTTTCTTTATCCACACATAATAAACTATATATTAATGTTCTCCTAATTACTAATTATGGATAATAAGTATTGTTCATACGGGTTAACTCTTATCATTCTTTCTGGAATATTTTATATTATTTTTGGAACATCCTATTTCATTTTTGGCTTTCGTGGATTTTTTATCATTGCAAGTGTCTTTTTTATTGTGAGTGTTCTGTACGGTCTATGGTATTCTATTTCTCGTGAATCTCGCAGTTGAATAAATATTTAACTGCTTTTCATGTGGATTCGGTTAAGGTGCAAAACGCCAAAAAGTGTTATTTTTTATGTAATATATCTATGAATTATGTTGGAAAATCGCTATACGTGGTACTCGAAGTTGTGCATAAAATTCGTTAACTGAATACAAATGAAGCCACTTACGGACTTTTTTATTTTCTCTGAATTCGATGCATTCCTCCGCGTGCATTATACTGTACTGGTTTTAGAAAATTTTAAATTAAAGTTAGTGACCTGAATCAAAGTCATAAGTCTTAATCTTTCAAAACTTTTGACATATACACATTATCAAGATCATACCCGAATTTCCGATAATATTCTCTGGCTCCTATTCCGCTAATAACGGCAAGTTTGCGGTAGCCCTCTTCATGTGCTATTTTCTCTGCATATTCCAGAAGTTCCTTTCCGTATCCTCTATGCTGCCATTCCTTTTGCTTCGCCCCTTTTCCTATGGGCACTATGGAGCCATAAATATGCAGCTCTCTTATCAGGGCTGCGTCCTGAAGTTCCGGACGGTGAGGGGCGGCGGGGAAACGCAGGCGGGTAAATCCAATCAGGACATCTGCAGCAAGGTCTTCAAATGCAATGAAATATTCTGTGCCTCCGCAGGCTTCATATGTCTCTACAGTCAGCTCGATTTCATTTTCATTTATTTCTCTCCCTTTGAGGCTAGCATGTCCTACTTCCCTGCAGCGTATACAGCGGCACTTTCCTCCCTTTTCTCTCAGCTTTTCTTCTGCAAGCTGTCTAAGATTACTCTTTCGGACCCCTGCAAATATCTGGTGAGCGGGAATATCGCGCTGGATACGCTGGAGCCTTACCCATTTAGGCAGGACTGCCTTTATGTCTGCAACAAGTTCTGATGCCTCTTCGTCAGAAAGAGCCTCATATTTTCCTGCTTCCCAGAGCCTGTATAGAGGTGTCCCTTCAGTTACAAGGGTAGGATAAATCTTGAGATAATCGGGCATGAAGCGGGGATCTTCAAAGAGCTTTTTGAAACCTTTAAGGTCCAGTTTCGAATCAGCCCCGGGCAGATGAGGCATCATATGGAATCCAACCTTGAATGCGCTGTCTCTTAATACATGGTTAGCCCTTACAATTTCTGCAACGCCATGTCCTCTTTGCATACGGGTGAGCACAAAGTCATAGACACTCTGGACCCCAAGCTCTACTTTTGTTCCTCCCAGCCTGAGGAATTCATCCACATGTCTTTCTCCTGCCCAATCTGGACGTGTTTCGAACGTAATTCCTACATTGCGGATCTCAGTTTTTTCGTTGGCTTTTTGTACCTCTTCAAGAGGAATATAAGGTAAAGATTTCCCGATTCTCCAGGCGCTTTCCCTCCACTCCTTACCAGTGAAATCGTTCATTGCCTCAAGACAACGTTTGATAAACCATTCTTGATAATCTAGACAGCGTGCGGAAAATGTGCCCCCCATAACTATCAGTTCCACTTTCTCGATGTCGTGGCCGATTTCTTTAAGCTGGGAAAGCCTGGATCTAACCTGGGCGTAGGGGTCGAAATCATGCTGGATAGCTCTCATAGCTGCAGGTTCTCTTCCCATGTAACTCTGAGGCGACTTGAAATTGGAGTTAGGGCCTCCAGGACAGGGCAGACAAACTCCATGCGGGCATGGAGCGGGAGAGGTCATTACAGCAATTACTGCAACTCCTGAAATCGTTCTTACGGGTTTCCGCCTCAAAAACTCTTTAACTATGGTTTGCTCTTCGGGTGTGCCCTGTACTATGATATCCCCGTTCCTGGGTAGGCTGGCCAGATGATAATGCTTACTTACGTTTTTTTTTGCTTTATTTAACTGGTCTTCGTTTTCTATTTCGCTTGCCAGTACTTTTTCAAGGACTTCCCGGCAGGCCCTATTATAATTATCTTCTTTCATCTCAAGTTCCGTCTTTCCGGGTTCTGGACACCCGGCTTTTTCTTTTTACGGCAGTCCTTAAATAAAAATCAATTTTCGAGACTATTTTAAAAAAGATTGTTTTCGGCTTTTTTAAAAGCCGTTTACTTCAATCTTATCGGTAATATACAATATAATACCGGTATAATAGCAGCCGCAGTACACATCATACAGAATCTGCTTTATTTTACATCTACAAGTTTTCACAGGTCTGAGCTGCTTAGCAAAGATCGAATCCAATTATAAAAGTTCCGAGTCCTATTTCCGGCTTAAGGTCCATTACAGACCTGATGTACTCATCCGAGGGGGTAGAAGGTGATGCGAGCACAACATTGGTCACACCGTTTGCACATTCTACTTCAGGACATTTCTGGGGAGGGAGAACTACAGTGATGGGTTCTTTCTTTGCTTCCTTTGGCTTGGGTACTGCGTTCCTGTAAATTACAAAGTTTCCCATGACCATCATGTCCTTGCATTTTTTACACTCTTCGAGTTTCTCGGGATCGTAAACATCTTCACCGATCTTTTCCCCAAACTGCATGAGCACTACATTGGGCCCTTCAGGCCAGACATAGTTCATGCTGGTCGTAAAGGCTATTACTATCTGGCGTTTGAAGACCTCCTTAATTCCCTGATTATCTCCTACACCAAGGCCCATAAGGACTGCACCCTCTGCTTTTTTTTCAAGCTCTAATACTTTTTCTTTGTCTTCTTCACTCAAAATATATGTCTCTTCCACGCCTTTGATAGCTTTTATCCTGCACACGACATCCTGAATAACATTTTTACATTCCAAAGCGAATTCCCCTTCGTGTTTTTAGACCTATATTATATTATTAAGATATAAAATATGATCTGATCTAATTCCTCAGTATATTCGTAATGTGTCATGCCTTTCTGCCTTTCTCTAATTTCTCGCCTCGATTATATAATATCCATTTTTATATTTCTCTTTTTATATCGTCAATTTCTAATATCATAAGGTATCTCCTGCAAATAATGTAAAATAGCCCATTTTCGAACGTTATTATTATAAAAATAGTAAAAGTACTCGCGAGAATTACTTAAAATGTTTTGAAAGCACACTATAATTTTTTTGTCGCCCCTTTCAAAACCTGCATCTCTATATGTGCCCTTCTATCATATAGCATGCACGCAACTTTATATTTCCCCACTTCTTTAAATACAAATTAACAGAATTAGCCTGAATAATTTGAAGTCTTATGCAGAATAGTGGAAGCTTTCTGGTTCAAATAAATTGTATAAATGCGATAAATGGGAATTTTACTTGATGTATTTTTGAACTTAGTATTGTCTGAAATTATTTAAATCAAAACTTTATAATTCTACTATCTTTTTTCCATTGTATTTTATAAATATTTCGAATTTATCTTTTAAATTAACTCCTTTCGAATATCCTGCCTGAGTTCTTTCGACATTTACCGTCATTTGTATCGTTGTTTTGCGCTTTTCCTCTTTAATTTCCCTGAAATAGACCACAAAAGATTTAATAAGGCAATTATTTTATAGAACACTTGTAATCCAATTTAGAGGGATAAGGAGGGAATGAAATCCTCTTCGGCAATCGACGAAATCTAGATGTCTGATTTGGTGAAGAATGGTGAAACCCTTAAAGTGTTGATCCCGACACTTCTTCTTACATACGACCTATCTTAACAAACATGGAGGAAACAATAAAATGAAGAGATTTGCAGCAGTAACACTGGCTGCTCTCATGCTTCTGACTGTATTTGCATCCGCCGCAAATGCAGCAGTCGCATCTGAGATCCGCGGCCCTGTGTACAACGGCTCTGATATCAACGACATTATCGCCAAGCAAGGCGGTAGCATTACAATCGATGCTTCTCAATTTGCAGCATTCTATTACGACATTAACGACAATGTTACAACCGAAACTCTTTCTATCAAAAATGTTGCCGGAACTAAAGGCAATGTCATAGGAGAGGGCGGTATTGTTTATTCCACCACAATCAAGCAGGTCTCATACAAGTATGACAAGCCAGCCGCTGGCTGGGACAACTACAGCTTGATTGGTTTCTTCGCAGACAAGTACATCCCGATCAAACCTACCAAAGCTGACAAGCTCGCAAAGCTCGTCCTTGACAGCAATGACAAGTACACAGTCAGGACCGGAGAGAAACTCGACCTCGGCCAGGGCTATGCTATTGAAGCCAAGCAGGTAGATGTTGATGGTAAGAAAGTCTGGCTCGCGTTCAGCAAGGACGGAGAATTCGTTGACGATGAAATCATCGAAGTCGGAACCGGTGACTCTGCCTCCAACACCTGGAATGTTGAGCTTGATGACATTCAGGGCGAAGACGATGTTACTGTCCTGAAACTCCACGTCAACCAGGTCTTCCAGGGTGCAGTCGACAGCATTGCTCAGATCGAAGGTGTCTGGCTCATTGACTACGCAAATGCCATGACCATAGAGTCTGACGATGAATTCGGCGAACTCAACAAGGTCTCAATCAACGGCCCTACCCTTAACATCACCAATGAAGACACCTTTACCCTGACCAGGGACTCCACAAATGAGGTCGCTCAGGGCATAGCTTTCAAGGTCGCTGACACCAGCTCCAATGTGCTCAGGTTCTACCCAATGAAGGAAATCACAGAGCCTGGTACCTATCAGATCAGAGGACAGGTTGCCTCCGGTAATTTCGTCTGGAATGCAGCTAACTTTGCAGGCTTCTACTATGATATTAAAGACGATGTCTCCACAGAATCCCTTAGTGTTTCTAGCCTTAACGGAAACGTGATTCCAGTTGGCGGTCTCGTTTACAATACCGAGATCAAGAAGGTCTCATACGAATATGACAAGCCAACCGCAGGCTGGGACACATACCCTGTCATAGGGTTCTTTGCAGAACAGTACATCCCGATTAAACCTGCCAAAGCTGACAAGCTCGCAAAGCTCATCCTTGACAGCAATGACAAGTACACAGTCAGGACCGGAGAAAAACTCGACCTCGGTCAGGGCTATGCTATTGAAGCCAAGCAGGTAGATGTCGATGGTAAGAAGGTCTGGCTCGCGTTCAGCAAGGACGGAGAATTCATTGACGACGAAATCATTGAAGTCGGAAGCGGTGAATCTGCCTCCAACACCTGGAATGTTGAGCTTGATGACATTCAGGGCGAAGACGATGTTACTGTCCTGAAACTCCACGTCAACCAGGTCTTCCAGGGTGCAGTCGACAGCATTGCTCAGATCGAAGGTCTCTGGCTCATTGACTACGCAAATGCCATGACCATAGAGTCTGACGATGAATTCGGCGAACTCAACAAGGTCTCAATCAGCGGCCCTTCCCTGAAGATCAGCAATGATGATACCTTTACTCTGACCAGGGACTCAGAAGAGGCAATTGGTCAGGGAATGTCCTTCAAGATTGCTGACACTAGTGCCAATGAACTCAGGTACTACCCATTCGTTGAGATGACTGTTGGCGAAGGCAACGTCACCACTCCGGTCGGAGGTAACGTCACCGGTAACGTCACCACTCCAGGTAACGTCACTGTAGGTAACGTAACCGAAACCCCAACCGAAGGCAATGTAACCGAAACTCCTACTGAAGGCAATGTAACCACTCCTGCTGAAGGAGAAACTCCGGCTGCAAACGAAACCGAAACCCCTAAAGAAGGTCCTGGCTTCGGATTTGTCTTCGGACTTGTTGGACTCCTTGCAGTTGTCTACCTCGTCAGGAGAAACAACTAAATTTCTGAGTGAAGGGTTTTCCTAACCCTTTTCTCTTTCAATTCTTTTTTAAATTTCTTTTTGCAGATAGTTTTTTATTTGTGGATTTCTTAATTCAAGCGATTCTTTCTACTCTGAAATCCTGATTCTTTAAACCTTATGGTTATTTTTTAGGATTTACAGATAAGGTGAAGACTATGAAAAAAATGATGGCTTTAATATCTGCACTTGCAGTTTTAATGATCGCGTTTTCAGGCTGCGTGGGTGATAATAAGCCCGCAGTTAACGGAACAGAGCCGAACAACTCGGAAGCAAATGTAAATCCTGATGAAAGTGCGGCTGACATTAGCGAGATTGAAAACCTTCCTGCAGGTTTTGAATACCTTGGATCTTCTCTTCTTAATGAAACTGATATCAAAATCGATTACAATGCAGAGAATATTTCTGAAGTTGTCGGAGGGTCCGAAGGGCTGTACAAACACAATGAGTCTGACCTCTATGTGGATGTAATCGAGCTTAAAAATAATGAGGCTGCAAATAATCTGATCGATGCATACAAGTCTTCCTTTGTACCATTAGCAGAAGGCTCCCGTTTTGTCGAAGAGTCATTTAATGGGCATTCATCTGTGAGAATTACAGACCACGTCGTAAACGCAGGAACAGAGGTCCCCAGGTATTCCTATATCTGGAGCAATGGAAACTATGTATTGGTAGTTACCGGAAATACTGCTGATAGTTCTCTGATCCGGCAGCTCGCAGAAGCAACAGGATACTGATATATTTCCAAGAGAGGGTAAAGCCCTTTATCCTCTTTTTTCTTTTAATTTTTTTCTTTTAATTTTTTTCAGCTTATTTTTCAATTTATTGTTGATTTTTAATTACTTTTTCACATTCATTTTCTCTCTTCTGGCCTTATGAAGAACCGAAGTCAAATGGAGCCTACCGAATGAGCCTCTCGCATAACTCGAAATTTACTTCTTTGAATCTAGCTTTTTCAGCAACCAATGGAGTTTCTGCTCATATTCTCCTAAAAACAGTTCTAAAAACTTTTGATGATTAAGAACAAAATGGGTTAGGATAAGCTCAATATGAAACAGCTCAATATGAAACTGATTTAAAAAAGTTGATGGGGTGAAACAGGATTAGAGTTAAATGTTAACTTTAAAAAAGATAATAAAGCGGATAAGATGAAGAATTTCTGGGAATTCATCCCGGGAATTCATTCCGTTTATACTGGAAATTCATCCCGTTTATAATTCTTATCCGCCGACTCAATTGATTTCTGAAGATTTTACTGATTTATCTCTCAGAAATACAATTTTTACTTTATCAGCAATACCCCTTTTCCGCTGACGTTAACGTCACCCACGAACTTCCGGTAGATAACTCCTTCAACCTCTTCGGTCCCTTCTTCCTTATAGGATGGCAGGAGATCAGATACCTCACCTTTAATGATGACCGTACCGTTCTTCATTTCGCTTGCAGGCATTGTGGCGTTGCCTTCAATGATAATCTTCCCGCCGTTGTTTGAGACTGCAGGAAGAAGCCCTGTATTGCCTTTTACAAGAATTTCTCCTCCGCACATATGCTCTCCGAGGTAGTCTCTGGTATTGCCATTGACAGTAATTTTCCCTCCGCGCATACCGCAGGACTCTCCCCTATAACCTGACCCTACATAATAAGAGGCGTTTCCATTGAGAATTATTTCTCCACCTGTCATCTCACAGCCGAGCCAGCTGTCAGCGTCTCCATTAATTACTATCTTCCCGCCTCTCATATTGAAGCCGCAGTGCATGTCCACGTTGCCGTTGATCTCTATTTCTCCTGCACTCATGTTCTGCCCAATGCGCTTTACTCTGGAGACGTCACCTTCGAAAACAATCTTCGTATTTTCCACAGAGTCGCTGCCTTCTACCTCTACATTGAAGAAGTCACCAAGAGGGTACTGGCCGTTCCCATACCAGACCAGAATTGCCTTTATTTCTTCTTCAGTCTTGCCTGCAAAGTTGTCCGGGTTTACGTTATCGGCCTCTATGGGGATTTTATTGGCTTTTTTCAGGGAAAGCTTCACAATCTGCATTTAGAACACCCCTTCCGTGACAATTTCAACAGGCTTCTGGAGGTACATATCCTCAACCATATAGTTGGCTTTGCTCACTGTGTAGTACTTCCTGAATTTGACATCTATATCTTTCTGCATTGCGCTGTCGATATTTGAGGGAACTTTCGCGTTTACCCAGTAAATCCTACCTTTAGGAGTGGCTTCAATCTCTCCGTCTTTTACGACAATCTCTCCGTCCTTCAGTGTGTATGTCGCACCTGAGAAAGCTTTCTTAACCTTCGCGTACTCTGTCGAGGGGTCAATCTGCCCGGGCAGGATATCATAAATTGCAATATCAGCATCGGAACCCGCTTTAAGGTTTCCTTTTTCGGGCCTGCTGTACATCTTTGACTGAATGCTCCTGGTCATGACTGCAAGCTCGTAGAAATCAAGTTCCCTGTCGATTCCTGGCAGCACCATCCTGTCAATGGCCATCTTTGAAAATCCGGAAATAACCTCTTCCCTTCTTTTTGCACTCATAAGGTAGGTGAAAGCTTCAGGATAGTTCACAAAAGAACCGCCATTGGGACTGTCAGTTGTAAACATGACTTTCCAGGGATCCTTTACTAGCAGCGCAAGCTCAAGCCCGATTGCCCACTGGACTGCATTTACGAAACTCTTTGGAGAATAAAATAAGGGTACGACTCCGGACGCATCTTCCAGTTCAATGTCCTGGTTGCTCCATTTTTCGTGCAGCATTCTTGCATTTGCATATTCTACAGGTCCGTCTGCGGTCATTGTCACTGCAGGACCAAAGATAACCTGCCCCAAATCAAAAGTCAGGTGATCTGCTCCGTTCACGTAATCCGCAACCATGGGAGCTCCTGTCTCAAAGTCCCTCCAGGAAGTGCCTGCATAGGCATTGAACTGTACGTGAGTTACATGGAGAGCCTGCCTGTCCCTACCTGGCATAACTTTCTCAAAAAGCTTCATGGTCTCTATGGTAGTTGCATAGTTACCGGGCTTTCCGAGGTTGTTACAGTGCACATGTACGGAATGGGGGAGCTGCAGGCGCTCGTTAGCTTCTGCAAGGCCCATCAGAATTTCTGCAGGGGTTACATCAAAGTTCGGGACAGGGTCGTAAAGTCCGCTTACGTTCCTTCCCCAGCCCCAGGCTTCTCCTCCTCCAGGATTTACTATTTTTACTCCGTAGCCTCTTGAAGCTCTGAGGCCCCAGGAAACATACGCTGCCAGTTTTTCAGGTTCCTTGTCCCGGATATATTCCATAACCTGCCAGTTGCTTCCGAAGAGGGAAAGCCCCATTTTATCCAGGATTGGGATTTCTTTGAATTCCTCATGGGTATGCCTTGCGGCAAGAAGGGGGATTGCGGCCTCACAGATAGTTGTGTAACCGAGTTTTGCATACCTGTAGCCTATTGCGTAAGTATTCGGGGTATTGTACCCTACCTGTGCTCTTGTCTTTTCGGTACGCGCAACCTGACCCGAAAGCCCTGGCACAAGGTTTTTCCTTGCATCGTTTGGATTCATGAAGCGCCCGACGTTAATTTTCCCGGCGCTGTGGGTGTGCCCGTCAAAGCCCCCTGCCATTGTGAGCCTGCCCCCGGCATCGATAACTGTTGCGTTTCCGGAGACGCTTTCTACGATCTTGCCATCCTTAATGCAGATGTCCATGGTCTCGCAGTTAATTCCCTGTGCCGGGTCACAGACACTTGCGTTTTTAATCAGGATTTCCGACATATTCATGCACCTCTCTTCAGTTCCCTGACCTTTGCAGCCAGGTCTTTTACGATTTCTTCGTCGGTCTTGAATTTCGAATCGATCAACTTCTTCATGCGCAGAGAAATTGCGTCCATACGGTAAGCCGTTCCCTCGGCTTCTATTCCTACAACAGCTGCCGGAATAACCACATCTGCAATTTCGGTTGTGGGGTTGGCATACGGGTCAATCTGAATTACAGGAATTCTTGCAAGATGCCTGACAGCTTTTTGCGGAAAATGAGCTCCCGGATCAGCTGCGGATATAATTGCAGCATCCGGTTCTTCACGCACAAGCAGGTCGTTTGCCCCGGTTTCCCCTGGATTATAATATGGGTATCCTCTGGCAAAGTCGATTGCCATAGGGAAGCCGGTCTCCCAGGTTGCCACCTGTCCGAAACCGGTAACGTTATAGTGCCCGCGCATTCCGATCATAACAGCTTTTGTATGCTGGTTAAGATCTGAGATCAGGGAAGACATAGCGTCTCCGTTCTTGTATTTAGAGCGGGATTGGGTGACTCCCATACCGAAGAAAATGCAGACGAATTTTGCATTTTTTAGAGTCTCTGCAAGCTCAATAACTTCAATCTTAGGGACGCCTGCAACTGTTTCCGGAACAACATCTTCGTGCCCGTTTATAATTGAACGAAGCGCAGTAACAAGGAGCAGATCTGAGCCCTGTTCAATCTCCACATACTTGTCAGCCAATTTTGCAGTGTCAGTTTTTCTGACATCAACAACTACCATCTTTCTGCCTTTCCGTCCCTTCTCGGTAAAGAGGCCTTTTGAAAAGCTTGAGTAACGGACCATATGCCTTGGATGGGCATGCACCGGATTGCAGCCCCAGAATATGATTACGTCTGCCCTGTTCTTTATCTCTCCAAGAGTGGCTGAAGGAGACCCTTTCTCCTGGGCAGCAAGGGCTGTTGGCCCATGGCAGACATTTGCTGTAGAATCAATAACTGAGCCTGTTTCTTCAGCAAGCTGGATAGCTCCGCTGACCGCTTCACAGGAAGTAGAGCACCAGCCGTAAGAAAGAGTTCTCCTGGAATTTACAAGAATTTTTGCGGCAGCTTCAATCGCTTCCTCGTAAGAGACCGGCACAAGTTCCCCTTCCTTCCTGATCATGGGGGTTTCTATCCTGTCATGCTCAAACATGCCGACAAACTTGCTGTGCCCGAGGATGCAGGCATTTTCTATTTTTGTGATCTTATTGTCCTCAACAGTGACTGTGATATCGTCGCAGAGGGACCCGCAAAAGGAACACACTGCGTCTTTAATTACTGGCATATTTTTTCCTCCGAATTTTTCAAATTTCCCCGGATCTGAGTGAAAATGTGAATCTTTTGCTTTACTGGACTTTAATCTTCCCTGTACTTCTTCATCAGGGACTTCATGTCCAGCGGCTTTTCATCCGTGACCTCAATTTCTGCAGGAACGCCTTTGAATCCAGGCATTCCGCAGCCGTGTGTGTCAGGACTAAGCACTGCATTTGCCCAGGGTCCCATCGGGATAAAGGCAAGGCCGTCAGGGTTTCCTTCGTTTGCTTTTGCAAATACCACCACTTCCCCAAATTCGGTGGTAACCTTCAGGCTATCCCCCTCGGAGGCACCGACCATCTCAAGGTCTGCGGGGCTAAGTTCGCAGTAAGCACAGGCATCAAAATAGCCTTTATGCGTCTTTGCTTCCAGATGTGCGCCCTGGTCAGCGGTCCTTCCGGATATGAGATTTGCTTTTATTTTCATTGGAATTCCTCATCTGGGATCTAATCCAGGTATCTCAGTAAGCTGGATCATTTTTGTGAATATTATTATCAGATTTCCGCTCTCCAACGCCCTCTGAGTCAGGAAATGTATGTGTCCTGCCCAGGGCATTTTGTTAATCTGAGGCCACTAGCTGTTTTGAGAGGTATTATTAATTTAGAAAACCTGGGGTTATGATTATGTATGAATGGAATACGGGAGTTGACATGTGAAGACTTGATTTATCAGGAATGCAATCGACTTGATTTATCTGGAATGCAATCAGAAGCATCTCTGTTAAGAATGCTTTAAGCCTGAAGGGGCTGGCTTGTATGAAAATGGACACTCCATAAGCTCTTTTAACTGGAGATCTATTTCGCTTATATTATAATTCCTTGGTTTATATATTTATTCAGACGTATTTTTATTTTCGGTCTTCGATACCATATTTCACTGTCGTATGTTACTGGTCGAAGCTTCTATTGATGTGGTTTCCTGCGTTTCCTGTTTTTAAAAATCAGTCTTAAAGCTTATTTATATTTATTCGATATTATATATATGTTTGCTATATGGACTATATCCCAATAATTTCCTTTTATTATATATTACCCTATTATGTTAGAGGTAACATAACGTGTTTACTGATGTCTTTCATATCTTCAGATTCCCGGTACATTCGCCTCTCTCATTTTCAGGTCGTATACTTCATGTAAATATTTACGAAAAACCCCGGTTTTTCCATCTTCCGATCGTTACCCTTTAATATATCTTTGTACATTTGTGTGTTGCAAGCCCGGATAGCCTAGTCGGTTGGGGCGCCAGACTCATAGGGACTTTTATATGAGGCGTCGTTAATCTCCTGAGACATCTGGAGGTCGCGTGTTCGAGTCACGCTCCGGGCACTTGATTCTTTTTTCAAAGCACTTTTAACTCTATTTTGTCCTAAATACTTGGTATCTGGAACTTCAAGCTCTCATACATCTACAGGTTCTATTTTTTTCTCTTATTTTAAGACAGTTTAAGATGCTTTTAAAATGCCTCTTATGATTTACTAGCCATATCCTAAACGTTCAACAGAGAGCCCGAGAATTAATCTCTATTCTCTTCTGTGTTCCCCTTTCTATGAATAGCGAGTTAAGAATTTTTAAGCCTCTAAAATACAAGAATACAGTTAACCCTACAGTTTTGAGTAACTATGCTAACTTTTTCGGTATTGCAGTTCGGAATCCCTTTAATTAATTAAAGCTTTCCTGTTCATGGCTCATTTTTGCATGTTTCTTTCTTGTTTCTGTGTTCATTCCGTCTATATTTTGTAAATCTTCCCCATTTTATTAACTCACTAAAGAACATGTGTTAAGTGAGCCCTTTTTCAGGTCTTTTTCCATGTTTTCGCAATCAGTAAAAAAGCGATACCACAAGGCGCTTTTTCTGTGCCCACTGTATGGCTAGTAAAAATGTTTTTGCATTTACTCGTGGGATAATCGGTCAAATACCATGCATCCTATAGTCACAGGAATTACCGAGTTTAGAAAAGTTACAGTGTAAAAAAACCGAAAAAAAATAAAATTGTTGAAGAATCGAGGAAATAAAAAAGATATCTCAATTTCTAACGACTGTTTTAGTTCTCTTCTTTAGCTTGATACACAATATCGCCGAGATATCCGTCATCCCCAACTTTCCGGATTCCGTCACAACTGATGGCACAATTTGAGACAGTAGGTCGAAATGATTTTAGGGTTTCACTTTAATATAGTCATAGTGGGTAACAGTGTCACTGCCAGTCTTATTCTTTACTGTTAATTTGACTGTATAAGTTCCGGCTGATACATATGTATGTGTTGGATTCTGGTCTATTGAAGTTTGTCCGTCACCAAAATCCCAACTCCATTTAACTGGATTTTCTGTACTCTGGTCAACAAACGTTACCTTCAGTGGAGCTTTCCCAGAGGTAGGCGATGCAGAAAAATCAGCTACAGGATTAGGTCCGCAGGCGTTGTAGCCGTTCTGGAAGCCGGTATTGTAGCCGGCACTGTAGCCTTCATCATAGTCGCTTGTAGTCAATTTATGGTACACATTATGACTCGGTGTTGCTGGCTGGTCTTTTTTACACTGTTCAAAGCCTTCTTTGTAGCCGGCACTGTAGCCGTCTTTGTATCCTTGATCGTATGCTGCTTGATCCGCGCTTACTACTGCAGCTGTGATTGACAGTACGAAACAAAATGCCATCAAAATACCTATTGTTCTTTTGATTTTGCTTTTCATATATCTACACTCTCCGGTTTTTCACTATCTTTTTTATGCCGTTATTGATGAGGGAAAAACCTGCAGTAGCCATATCTTCATTTTAAACCACTACTTACAATTCCCCCCTTATACAGTATCTTAATCTAGTAATATAATAATTTGCATATATAATTATAAGAATATGTTTCGTATAGTTCATCCAAAACCGATTTTATCCTTATATCAATAAGGATTTTCAGAGTTTTTTCATGAGCAGAAACTCTATTGATTATTCAGAATTTAAGCTTTGAGAGACCAATTTTGAGTTTTGGGATCAGCTCTATCAGTAAAGCAATGAGAGAGATTTATTGTCGCCCAGGTGAATAGCTACATTTTAGAATTTTGTTGCTATATTGACTTTAATAAAACCTCTGCTTTTTTCCTGAATTTAAGTCAAAAATATTATAAAATTCCAGCTGAAACAGAGAAAATACAGTAGTTTTATTACAAAACCTATGTATTGCCTAAACACAAAAATTTGATTATAACGTAAAACCTGCACAACAACAAAAAACACAATTACAAATTAAAATTTCTTATCAATTAATCAACTTACGCATAGCAAGCCAACAAACAACAGTAAAAATAGCAGCGATGATAAGCAAAATAAAGAACTCAGTCCAGGACATACCAATTAAATCATTCAGAAACACACTAAAAAATAGTACAGAGTACTATAAAAACATAATCACAAAAAGACAGCTCGCATACAGGTAGCGCAGATAAGATACCCCATGCGAGAAGGGGATATGCTAGAAGCGGCTTAGCACATAATATCCGAAATATGGTCGGTTATCGTGGTGCTGGATTCGGCACCACGTCTGGGCTGGCGGCCTTTCTTCTAAGAAATAATATATAACCTGAAAAATCACTAATAATAACTTACTAAGATTCTAACAGAAATAGAAAAGTATTTGCACTATTTTTGAGGATAACATATTGATGAATATTAAGGAGATGCTGAAATCTCAGACCCATTTGAATTATTACCTTTTTTTCCAGTTGATCCAGTACGTCAATTTGTATTATTTGCAGTCTTAGTAATACTTCTTTTAATTGCATTCCCCCGGCTCCGGTCAAAGATTATAGATGAGAATACTTCGTTCTTTATTTTGTCCAGTTCTGTTTTTTAATAATGTCTTTGCTTTTAGGCACATTTTATTGTTTATGGTGTCTGGTATTACCAATTTATTCAATTATTTTTTCTAATTTCTACAATGGTTTGACTATAACTTTACTTTTACTTGTAAAATTGAGTCCATTCTTAAAGATATCGAAAAGATAGGTTTAATTATATTCGTAAGCAGGCGGTCTATTTCAAAGCCTGATCCAGAAGAACGGCAGGCTAAACATTAAGCTGCTTCCCGAGAATACGAAAAATAAAAAGCTCTGGTAGAAATTTGGGTGACATTCTATCTATTTTTTTAAACTGTGCTGTCCAAATTCCTTTTTTTTCCTGCCTTTTTTTGCTTCCTTTTTTCTTCTTGAATTGCCGGGCTGTAATCCCCGCCGGTTATGGCCTCCCACATACGCTCGACCAGGGCCTTTTCCTCCTCCGTTACAGGTGACGCCTTGCTAAATATTACGCCTTCGGATGTCGCGCAAAACCGCCGCCGTGGGTCCTCCGGGTTTAAATCAAAACCTTCATCGTCCGGCTCTGCAAGCCTGGGCCACATTTTATCCATTGCCGCGCTATACTCTTCCTCGGTCATGTTATCCGGGTCGACCCATTTCGGGTCAAATTCGTGCCGCCACTTCTTCTGTGCTTCACTCATGCCGGTTTTAATAATTTCGGATATGTTAAAACCTCTATACATTCTGGACGCCGCCGGTCTATATATATTCAATCTTCCTTAAATTTCTCGGAAGACTATAACATGTGCCCGCCTCCACGGGTGTGCCTGCTGCCAGGCTCTAACGGTTTCCTCAGAATCTCCGTCTTCGGTTAAATAGAATATTCTGAACTCCTGGGCTCTGCTCAAGAGCTTCAATCCTTCTAAGAAGAGTTGCTGCTGTTACCATCTCACAGGCTCCCTGTTTCCTCTTCATACTTGTATTGATCTTCAAAATTCGGGTTATAAACCATTATGGATTCCAGGTTTCCAGCTTGTATGCTTTCCGGCGCCTCAAGTCTCTCCTTTATTTCGTCAAGTTCCAAATCCTTAAGTATGGGGTTTGAACTTATAATACTTAAATAAAGACCCGATTATATGCAAGTTTGAATATATGCAAGCTTTATACTGCCCTTTTCCTGAAGTCTGAAACTTTTAGCTCTTAGTCTATCTTGTAATTGTTCGATTAAATCTGAATTAGCCCTTGTGTAAGTAATCTTGGATTTTGTCCGTGGGTTATTGATCAGTTCTGAAAAAACGAGTATATCCCCCGTATTTGAGGAAAATGTAGAGAGATTCTTGTGCATACAGTTTTCGATAACTCACTCCCATCACTTTGTTTTCTAATGACCTTCTTACCGAAGGTAAAGAAAAGGATTTTGAGGAAAATAAAAAAGTAAACAACTTATTTTAATAATATCAGTCACAAAATTAAATGAGGGCCGAATTTAAATAAGAAACGATGGAGGGTCATGTGGGAACCTCCTCATCAGCAGTCACTGGAACTCTGAAACCGTATACTCAGTAACTTCAAGAACAGGGGTATTTACGAGCTTTGCTTCTGCCAGCCTCTTTTCTGTACTGCACACATTGAACACTGCAGGAGGAATCAGGCATTTTCTAGTACAGTCCAGAGCACATTCCCTGGTGCACTCAAAGGAACAGTTAATTTGTTTTTCCATCTCCAGAGTTATATTTTTCTGATTATCTGGCAGTTCCCGAAGGGGAAATTCCAGGCAGGTGAATTCTCTGAATTTTTCACATGGGGTGTCAATTTCTATGATGATCCTGTCTCCTTCAATCCTCCCCATTACCGTATGGATTAAACCGCAGAAGTTGGAAGATACGCTTATTTTTGTCATTTTCGAAGACCCTGCTAGTTGGTATGTGGTTTTAATTATTTTCTCTCAGTAAATTCCGCCTGTCATGCTATCTCTCTGAAGTCCGTTTATACTCCGAGCTGCAATGTTCTTGAAGTCTATTGCCTTTATCGGACACGCCCGGGCACAGCGTCTGCAGCTAGTTCCGAGGCAGTCCTGGGTACTGCAGCTTACAAAATAGCTCCCTTCTTTCTCAACGATCACAAGGGCATTTTCCGGACACTCCTCGTTGCATCGCCTGCAGTCAAGGCAGTGTTCCACAGGGACTTCAAGGGCGATTCCTATATCTTCTACGATCTCCACAGGAACATTGCCTGTTTCCTCTATATCTCTGGCTGCCCTTTTTTCCATAACAGCATTCTCTACCGGCTCCGGGAGAGGCGGATATTTGTACATTTTCATGAACTTTTTGTACAATTTCATGTTCATGCCCTCAGTCCAGTAGGAAAGTTCGCAGGTATAGATGTTCTTAAAGGTCTCGCTGGTTGCCATCATCAGATGGTCGGCTTTTATAGTCCCTGCAAGGGCAATAACTTCTTCAAGCCTGGACTGATCCAGGACAATTTCCTTCGCAAGGGCCATGGAAGTGTTTCCAAACTGTACGGTTTTTCTTGAGAAATCAGGACAGGAGCCGATTTTCCTGGCTTTTCTGCAATCTACGTATGTCCCTGAGGCTCCGGACATGTATACATTTTCGAGAGCTTCGAAGGAGACCCCTGCTTCCAGAAGAAGAGTCAGCTGTGCCGCACGTATTGCCCCTATGGCTTTTCCTGCTTCGGAAATATCTTCTTCAGTGATTTCTATGTTCCTTCCCAGGATTAACCTTCCATTGGGCAGTTTAGGGGGCTGTTCCATCAAGCCCGTTTCCATGGAAACGGCAATAATTGCAATTACACCTGTGCCTGTAATCCCTACGGCTTCTATTTCCCCTTTCTCAATTATTTCTCCTGTAATCGGGTTTACAAGGGCTCCTACTTTGCTTTCCATATTTTCGTTCAGTACCGCAAGCCGCCAGTATTCCCCTTCGGGGTTTACGTCCGAAATAGCACCCGGACTTGCAATCATTCCGCAGCTTATTCCCTGTCCCTCAATGGCGGGCCCTGCAGCTGCACTTCCCGTAATAATCCTGTCTCCAACCTTTACTGCAATTTCTGCATTCGTGCCATAATCCGTGACAATAGAGACTTCTTCCTGGTTCAGGAAATCGGTTTCTATCATCATTGCCAGGGCATCTGCTCCTATCTCGTGGGCAATTGCAGGGGGTAAGGTGATCTCACAGTTAGAAGGTCCAGAATGCCGTTGAAAAGTTCAGATGCCGGAAAGACCCTTGCGCTCCTGTCCACGTTTTCTACTCCAAGCCTTTTTTGCATGTTCTTTCCGGCAAAGGCAAGGTCCCTGATTTCCGAGTTCTGGAAAAGGGAAAGCTGGATAGGGTTTCCGCATACCACCAGTTTCCGGATGCAGGCAGGTTCTACATCAAGGGTTTCTATTATTTTCTTTACCGCGTCCAGTATGATATCGTTTGCAATATCTTCCCCTACTTCAAGGGCAAAGTCCAGGTGGTCGATTACATTGCCCCCGGGAAGGGGATGTCTCACCGTCATTGCGGTTCTTAATACTTTTTTTGTTTCAAGGTCTATAAGCTGCGCTCTAAAGCCGCTGGTTCCTAAGTCAAGTGCAATCCCGTACATTTTTCTCACTCCACATGCCGCAATTAAAAATTGAAAAAAATAATTGGAGCCTATCCGTTATATCAGGCTGTAATAAACTGGATATAATCCAAACAGTGAAATGAGCTGCACAGCGTTTTCACGATTATTTAATTCGTTTTTAACTATATTTTAGTCTTAAATGTATATAACATAATTCTGGGCTTATCGTGAAGGGTCTTGATTTTAGTAGGGGTACTGATTTTTGAGAGGGCCTTGATTTTTTCCGAGGGGTGATTTCCTTAGTCCCTTCTTTCCGACATATAAATAGTATTTCTCAGTAACCTGTATAAAAAAAGAATATGAAAATAAAAAATTCTGACTTTTTGGTAATGTCATTTATAATACGCGTCTCTTGCTTCAACAAGTGCCCTTAAGTTTTTGATAGGGGTCTTTGGGGCAATCCCACAGCCTGGGGCAAGAATGTCAATTCCTCTTTCCAGGCATTTCCTTGCCTCAGCTTTTATCTCTTCGCAGGTTCCGGTTAGCATTACCCCTGAAGAGGAAAGGTTTCCTATAAGGCTCGTTTTTCTCCTGACAAGTTTTTTTGCAGCCTGCAGGTCAGTTACTTTTTCTTCTATGCTTATTCCTTGAAAACCACACTCTGAAATAGATTTGAGGATAGGGGTCGAGTTCCCACAGATATGTATGAGCTTTATTCCTTTTCCGGCTCTGCAGAGCTTTTCATATTCAAGCTTCATAAAGATATCAAAGTCTTTCGGATCGAGCATATCAGGTCCTGAGATCCCATCAACTATGCAGACAGCATCGGCTCCGGCTTCGTAAAGCATTTCTGTGTATCTGGAACAGACTGCTCCTGTGACTTCAAGGCATTCTTTTAATGTTTCGGGCCTTCTAAGTGTCCAGGTAAGAAAATTGTATGTACCAATCAATCTTGAAGCAAGGGAGGCGGGGCCTTCCATACCTGCTATAAGTGGAACTTCTTCTCCTACTTTTTTCCTCAGGATGGAAGTCACATCAAGAATCATTGGTATTCTTCCCCTTTCCGTAAGGTCGGGCAGGAGCTCCAGCTTTTCCGGCTCCTCTGCAAAAGGGTGAGACTCTGGAGAAGGCTGGATATCGTGCCTTCCCTGATTAATCCTGCATCCCATGGCTTCCGAGAGTACGGTGAGGCAGAAAGGGTAGCGTACGGCTTCCAGGCCTGCAAAGGTATGGGCTGAAAGGGCAAGAGCAGCCATTTTCTCCGCATCAAAGTGAGCCTCAGGCCAGGCTGCTCCACTCTCTTTCATGAGTTCCAAGGTCCCGGTCTGGGTAACCGAAAGAGCCGGCACTTTATCCACAGCTTTTCCCGTCAGGGTATTCAGAAAACGGTCTTTCAGGTCTGGATCTGCCATTTAAATCTGCCATTAAAAATCGTTTTGTTACATTAAGCCTCTATAGCTAGCTTTTCTGGAGATCTATTACAGGCTGGATCATTATTACAGGCTGGATCATTTTTATATTTTTGAGTTAAAAACATCTGTGCTTCCTGGAAGCACATTAAAATGGCAAATCACTGCCTTCCTGAAAATGTGCTACAGGTCTAACTTACTTTCTTGGAATATGATTACAATGCCTTTGAGAATGAAGTCACTGTCTTCAGCATAATTCATCTTTTTGGGATTATTTCGTCTATCCTGAGTACATTTCTTGCAGTTTCCGTCCCTGCAATAATTGCTAATTTCTTTACTGTTGCCGAATCGTAAGCCTTTTGCCCCTTATCCGTGACTTTTCCTGAAATGTCTATCCTTGCTTCTTTCCCTCTTGCGTATGAGTTTCTCATCTGCGCCATTGCATCAATTGCGATTCATTCCCATATTTCTTGCAAGGATGGTTGGGATCTTTTCAAGGGCTTCCGCATACGCCAGGACTGCAAGCTGTTTCTTTCCATTCCGCGTTGCCGCAAACAGCCTGAGCATATGTGCCAGTTCAAACTCTATTGCTCCCCCTCCGTTCACGATTTCTTTATTTTTCAGGAGGAATGCCGCATTATTCAAAGCATCATCAACCGCCTCTTCCACCTTGTCAAGCCCGTATTTCACAGGTTCCCATATAAGGATCGTAGCAATTGCCCTTTCCCTGACAGCAATAAACACAAAATTTTCCCCGTTCCTTTTTTCAACCCTTATACTGTCTGCCCTACCCAGGTCTTTGGGGCAGATCTCATCCTGCATGGCCATCAGGGTTGTACCGGTTGCCTCCGCAAGCTTTTCGAGGTCTTTCATCTTCAGCTTCTTGAAAGCCAGTATATTACTGTCCCGGAGAAGGGTTTCTATGTACGGGTCAATATCTCCTTCCGAAAAGAGGACGTTTGCACCCGAATCAATAATCTTTCGGGCAATTTCCCCGCATATCTCCTTCTTTCTCTCTTCAAAAAGGAGTGCCGTCTGTACCGAATCCATTTTGAGGTTGTGCTGCGGGTTTAAATATCCGCTTTTAATCTTCAGTTCATAATTCGTAATCAGGACTGCCGGATTCTCAAACGCCCCCGGCATATCCGCTCTTGCCGGGCTTTCATCCAGAATTAAGCCATCGAGAGCAATTATTTCAGGTCCGCCTGTTTTCTTGAGAATTTTCACGTTCCTGTTGAGGTCCAGCCTCTCAGCCTGCGTTTCATTCAGGTGCCCGACAACTCTGGTGACAATTTCAGTTATTGCCTCTGCCTGATACCTTTCTACGCCTTTTCCAGTCGCAGAGCACAGGATTGTCGTGCGCACATCTTCTTCCCCTGCCTGCTTTATGCTGTACTGGAGCATTTCGTACGCTTTCTGCAAAGCAAGTTCGTATCCTTCTATAACCGTTGTCGGGTGTATTCCTGCCCTTATAAGCTTGATTGCGTTTTTTATCAGGTTGCTTGCAAAAATCACAGCTGTCTTTGTGCCGTCTCCACAGGCTTTATCCATCGATTCGGCAAGCTTTTTGAGTGTATTCACTATCGGGTGGAGCACATCCATTTCCTTTAAGATTACCTTCCCGTCACTCGTAACAAAAATGTCCCCGACAGGGTTTACTATTATCTTGTTCATACCCCTTCGGCCCCAAAGAAGTCCCAAGAAGCTCTTCAATTTCGGTTGCTGCCCGCTCAAGCTGGTCTATCAACCCGTCTTCTTTTACCGGTTCGTCAATGAGGATCTTGTCCCTTATAGTCCGGGCCAGTTTTGCCATTCCGTCCTGGCTTTCCAGATTCGGTGTTTTTAATTCGCTTGCCATGTTTTTTCCCCGATTAATGCGGTCAGGTTCTTGCCGTTTATGACCTGCTGAAGTCTGCCGTTTTTCTATGTTTTGTGCTTGTAGTTCTGAATTTTACCCGCAATTTTCCAGGAGTGCTGCTCCTTGCTGTCACATCTTGATTGCGAAAACTCGCTTTTATGCCAGTTTCCAGGTTGTTCCTGTGCCTATTCCGACAAGGCGAGTCTCCAGTGGGGCTTTTCCCCGGTTTCCTACATCTTTTTGTCTGAGGTCGAATTCCACATTTACCATATCAAGCCCGTACCCGTCCATGTACTCCGAGACCAGCCTGTGACTTAGTTTAACACCGTAATTCCGGGCTTCTCCGTAATCCTCAAAAACTTCTTTTCCAAGCTCGGAAAACACAGAATATTCTGTATTTCCTGCCGAAGAAGGGCGTATAAGTACCTCTGTCCTGTGGATTACCTTTCCTGCAAGGGCGCCCACGGCATTTCCCACCTCATGGAAAGCAGGAATCCGGATCTCCGCATCCACAGCCTCATTAAGCTCTTTCAGGTAAGCTCTTACCGGGGCTCCTACAAGCACAACAGGGACTTTTATATGAAATTTAAGGAAAGTCTCATTTCCCAGCAGCTTTTCAAGGTCTTCCTTCTTCATGTCAGCCGCAAAGAAAGAAATAAGCTCCAGGGTAAGTCTTCTCACTACTTCGGTTTTAATCTGCGCCGAGAATTCCTCCGGGCTTTGCTTGAGAACCTTCCCGAGAATCCTTGCTCCTATAAGAGAGGCTCTCTCATCCCATCTGATGTATTCCCCAAGCACATGGAGGGCATCGGTCGGGGTAAACCCTATCTGACTTGCGTGCCTTTTCCTGATCAGGTTTTTCAGGATTCCTGCAAACATCAGAGGGTGTTTTCCTGTCCTCTCAGAGATTTCAAATACGGTAAGGGGTTCTGTCCCCAGCTGTTCGAGAATTGCCCTTTCGTCTCCTTCAAGCTCTCCGCTAAGAAGTTCAGAGGAGTCCACTCCGTTCCTTATGAAAAAAGAGGTTGGCTGTATAATTTCATCCATTATGCGTTCGTTCGGCACGTCATTTTTTTCGAGTTTCTCCAGAAGGCCCGGAAATTCCGATGCTGCAAGGCAGAGAGGAATTACCCTTGATGGTCCAAGATGAGTTTTCCTCTTAATCCAGACAAGACTGTCCCCCCCAAGAGCCGAGGTATCCATCCTTATTGCTTTCACCATTGTTTTCCAGCTTCCAACCTTAGATCCAGAGTCACTTATCTCTGGAATGCCTCTGGAAATCATGGCTATATCCGTGCTTGTGCCTCCAATGTCCACAGTCACGCAGGTATGCAGGCCTGTAAGGTGGGCAGCCCCAACCAGGCTTGCCGCAGGTCCGGAAAAAATTGATTCGACAGGTTTTTTCAAAGCTTCTTCTATTCGAACAAGAGACCCGTCACACTTCATCATCATCAGGGTTGCCTTTATCTTCTTTTCTTCCATCGCGGTCTGGACGGATTTGATGAACTGCTTGCTTATGGGAATCAATTCGGCGTTCAGGAGAGCCGTCACAGCCCTTTCGTAAGCCCCAAGGCTCATGGAGAGTTCATGCCCGCAGACAACCGGCATGTCTATGGTTTCCTGAATTATTTCTTTGACCTTAAGTTCGTGTTCGGGGTTCCTCACTCCGAAATAACCGGAAACTGCAAATGCGGTCACTTTATCTTTCATCTGCCGCACGAACTCCCTGACGGTTTCCAGGTCCTCAAGGGGAGCGATTTCATTTCCACCGGAGTCATGCCCTCCCCGGATTGATATTACATACCTGCTGGCAAGTTTTTTGGGGATGGTATGCCCGATCAGGATCAGCCCTGCAGGGTAGCCTTTACCTTCAAGCGTCGTATTGGTGGCAAGAGTGGTAGAAACAGAAACGAATTTTATGCTTTTCAGGTATTCCGGGCTTAAACCTTCAATAGAATTCTTTATTCCCCTGATAAGGTCAGGATAAGTTGTAAGTGCTTTATTCGACTCGATTACAGTCCCGTTTGCCATATCCATAATAGCGGCATCGGTATATGTTCCTCCCGTATCAATACCCAGTCCCAGGCACATCATATTCCTCCTCTGCAGTTTCTATGGATGATCTTCCATTGGTCATCTGTTAACTACTTTTATGCACAACTTCGGATACCATGTATCGCGAATTCCGAACATAATTCATAAATGTATTCAAAAAAAATAACACATTTGCTGTTGTGCTCCGTAACGAATCACATGGATGATCTTCTTTTTCCCGATTCCATTCATAAAAGATGTATGTGTTTTTTTAAAATGGAGGTTTTCCGCGTGCAGTTCTTTACAGATAACGCACGCGGTTTTATGCTAAATGTTCTGAAATTCAGGAGCCAAATTGACTTCTATATGGAGGTTAAAATCTGATTTTTATTTTACTTCGAATGCTTTGTCCCGGCTTTAAATCGAAATGGGGTTGAGGTAGTCTCATCCCATTATTTTCTTCTGGAGTTCCGGACCCAGTTCCTTTACGGTGTTCACCATTGCCTGCACGGTTGTCAGCGGGCCGCTGGGCGGAATTTCACAGCCAGTGGACATGACGTACTTGGACTGGAAGCCGTTCTCCTTCAGCACAGGTATCACATTTTCAAGCAGAGACTTTGTATCGTCCTTTACCTTCTGCACGCCGGTTGCAGAGCCGTCCATGAAATCAACAGGGTTAACTTCTCCCATCATACAGCAGATGTCACCGTATTTGGGAATCAGGTCTGCATAGTTCTGGGATCCCTTTTCCCTGGATTTTTCGTAGTAGGCATAGCTGTAAAGAGCGGTGCCGAACTTCCTGATCTGAGTCTCGAAGTGCACGGCGTCAGCACAGTTGTGGATGATGTAGGGCTGGTTATACTGCTTGAAGATCGGGATGTGCTGGTCGTAGACGAACTTTCCGTCGAATTTCCAGTAGTCCTGTTCGCTCATGATGACGTTGTTGGACCAGAGGTTGTCGATACAGAGAGCATCACAAGCCCCTTCGTTGAAGAAGAGCTCAGAAAGCTGGCAGATATAGTCGGAACACTTCTGAACAGCTTCAAGGACAACATCCGGCTGAGTCTTCATGTCCATAAGCACGCGGTCTGCACCCATAAGCTGGGTGAGAGTGAGCAATGGGCCTTCGTGGAAGCCTATGAAGGGAGTGTTGAGTTCCGTGTTGATTTTTTCCTTTGCCATCTTTGAAGCGATGACAAGTTCATAGCCGCGGGTTCCTTCCTTAAGTTCAGGGACTTCGATCTTCTCATAGTCCTTAATATGTCCTTCGGAGGACGGCGTATCGTCTTCGGGGTATTTGATTTTACATCCGAAGTCTGCGGAGGTGGCTGAAAGGTCAGCAAGACCCACAAACATGTCAAGGTCAAGGTATTTGCATCCGAGAAAGGCGCTCTGGGTGAAGGCATCTGCTTTTGTTGCATAGTCCCTGTAGTTGACACCGGCAAATTTCCTCAGTACCCCACAGGCAAGAGGATAGACAGGCAGGCGGTCGACCTTCTTATCAGACATCGCGGCCACAGTCCTATCGATGTGGGTCATTTCTTCCCGGATCTTCACACCAATGCTTTCGAATTCTTCCTTGATCTTGTTAGCAGTCTCAAGTCCGACGTCGACTTTTTCGGAAACTACCTTCTTTGCGAGAATCTCTCTGTATTTGATCTTCCCGAGGCCGATCTTCTCTTCACTCCATCTCATCATTTTAGTGTCGAGCTCCTTTACGGCTTCTGATGCCCAGGCGCTTGCGTGCATTGCGTCCGGATGAGTGGAGTCTGCACCGATTCCTGCTGCAAATTCTTCTGAAACAGGTGCGCCTCCGATCATTACCTTCATGGAGTCGCGAATACCTTCTTCCTGAAGGACTTCAATCACTTTTTCCATGTTTGTCATGGTTGTTGTCATCAGAGCACTCATGGAGATAAGGTCGGCTTTGTGTTCCTTTGCGGTTTCGATAAACTTCTCTATAGGGACATCCGCGCCCAGGTCAATCATTTCAAACCCACCAGCACTGAGCATCGTCTTTACAAGGTTCTTCCCTATGTCGTGCACGTCTCCTTCAATTGTTCCTATGACACCCACTGCCTGACTGCCTTCTCCTTCTGCATTCATTGCAGGGGTGAGAATGTCCATGCCTGCATACATTGCCCCTGAGGCGAGAAGCAGGTGGGGTACAAAAGCTTCTCCTTTCTCGTACTGATCGCTGACAATAGCCATTCCTCTTGCAAGACCATTTACGATTGCGTTGTAGGGATCAAAGCCTTCATCCAGTACTTTCTGTGCCAGTTCTTCTGCAAGGTCGTCGTCTCCATCGACTACAGCTTCCGCTAATCGCTTCAAAATATCTGCTGCCATAAAAACGCTTCCAACATATTTTGTTGTAATTCCCTTGTTAAAAGTAAGTAGCTCGATCAGGAGCTCACTCCTCCAGCGCATCCCTGTATAACCGTTACCTTACACAACCATACTTTAACTCTAAAACATATAACATAAACTCCGAGATTTGATTAACGCAGTTAACATCTCTTCTGATACTTAACTCCGTGAATTGTCCTGAATTCACTTCAATCGCCTGATTCAGTAATCTTCCCTTGGATGGCTGGGTTGATATCGACGTTTGAGTAAAGATTACGAAGGATTCACAGAATCAAGTCAAGCCTTCATATATGCTGCTATGATTCGTATAATGAGTAAACGACTGGCTAAGATCAAACCTTCATCCGAATGAAAAATAATATTCACCCTCTAAGAATTATGTTGGAAAATCGCTACACGTGGTATTCGAAGTTGTGCATAAAATTCGTTAACCGATGACCAATGAATTTTATTTGCAAAAAAGATGGGTTTTTACGGAAAAAGTACTTTTCATAAACCTGGTTTTATACTTGATTTTATCTCTATCTTTAATGTAGCTCTATGTTTTTCTATGATTCATGATTGGCCCTATATATCATACTTAGACAGGGTTATCAAGATTTATTTCTTACTTTAACGCCCTACTTCCAAGATACTTTTATATATCTCTTTTGTCTATATAGATTCTTCAAGATCCATTAGAATCTCTCAGGGGGATTATTTATTACCAAGGATAAACGAAAAGTCCAGTTTACCGGAAATTCTACTTATATTGTGTCCCTCCCTATAAAATGGGTTAGGGATATAGGGATTGAGGCAGGAGACACACTTACTCTTACACCCATGCCTAATAAAACCCTGCTTGTTTCTTCCAGTGCGGCCTCAAAGGAACATTCCGCCCTTAAAGCAACGATCGACTATATTCATTCGGATAGTGCGGAAAATAATCTGAGGATTCTTATTTCTCATTATCTTGTGGGTTATGACTCTATCAGGCTGACCACCAAAAAAGGTTTCAGTGCTTATGATCGCAAGTTTATCAAGGACTCTGTGCGTCAAAAATTGATAGGTCTTGAGCTTGTGGAAGAATCCAGGAATGAACTGGTTTTCCAGTGCCTCCTTAATTACAATGACCTGCCCCTTGGCCGTGTAATCAAAAACATGTACGGTCTCGTACTTTCCATGCTTGAAGACTCCATGGTCGCTCTCAGGGATCACAACGTGGAGATTGCCGAAGATGTCATCCAGCGAGACGACGATGTGGATCGCTTTTATCTTCTTGCCGTCCGCCAGCTCAAGGCTTCAATTGAGGATATCGAACTCTCTGATAAGATAGGGATTCGGCATCCCAGGGAGTGCCTGGGATACAGGCTTATTACAAAGAGTATCGAACGTGTAGGAGACCACGCTGTCAGGATAGCCAGAAATGTCCTGAAAATGGATGCCGGTGTCAGTGTCGATGACCCGATTTTCAAGATGGCTGAACTCTCACGAAAGGTTTTCGAAAGCTCAATTGACTCAATGGCAGAAGAAGACCTTCAGGCTATCAACAAAATCGTTGTAGAAGCCAAGAAAGTTTCCCAGTTCGGAGTTTCCCTGGAGTCACGGGATATCGAAGGGATCAGGTAGTATTGAACTTAGCATGATCCTGGAGAGCCTGCGAAGGGTAGCCGAATATAGCGCTGATATTGCGGAAGTTGCCCTCAATATGAATATAAAGCAGATCTAAACCCGGGAGATACAGGGCATAAAAAGTAGAGGTATAACTCTTTGTTCCAGGAATCCCTTTAAAGAGTCCCTTTATCTCTTAATTTCTTAATCCCTTATCTTCTATTTTATCCATCTTCCTTCCCTTTTATCTCTTTTTTAAGTTGCTGTTCTGGTCCTCAATACATTGGAAAAATTACGGACATGTTTTTAAAATTCCTCTTTCAAAATTACAACAAAAGCTATATGTCTATCTAAAGCCGTAAACCATGCCTATGGATTTCCAGATCTTGGACGCAGATTATGACGTCTTTAATGACAGCAGCCCTGTTATCCGCCTCTTTGGCAGGGGAGCGGACGGGAAGAGTGTTTGCTGCTTTGTCCCGGATTTTGAGCCTTATTTTTATCTCAAGGCATCTGGAGACCTGCACGCCGTAGCCAGGCTTGTAAAAGACACCTTTGGACAGGTTACAAAGGTCGAAATAGTCGAAAAATTCGAACCTGTCGGATATCAGAAGACAAAGAAAGAGATGCTCAGAATTACCACCCGCCTGCCCAGGGATGTGCCCGAGATCAGGGATGATATTCTGAAGATCCGGGAAGTTATGAAGGCTGAAGGTAAATGGGAAGTTTATGAAACTGACATCCTCTTCAGAAACCGTTTTTTAATTGACAAAAGTCTGGGAGGCATGGTCTGGGTCTCTGCAGAAGGAAAGCCAGTTGACCCTGCAAGATTTTTCAGGGCAGGTCCCTCGGGCAATTCCCGCTGTGAGAATTTTGCATGCGACTCTTCGATTATTGCATCCGGGTTTAAGAGAGTTGAAAATCTCACGATCGCCCCTCTTAAGTATCTATCTTTTGACATAGAGTGCCTGCCTCTTGATGGAGGGATGCCTTCTCCTGATGTTTCGCCTATAATCATGATCAGTTTCTCCTTCGAGCCGGAGTACAGAGGGCATAAAACCCTTGTGCTTGTGGCAAAACCTGTGGAAGGCATGGATGCAGATGTCCTTTCCTGCAGGGACGAAACCGAAATGTTAAACCGCTTTTTCGAGATCTTCTGCGAGTATGACCCTGACATTGTAGTGGGATATAATCACCAGGATTTCGACATTCCTTACATTACGGATAGGGTCAAGACTCTGATTGCAAAAGGAGAAGCAATAAACCCTGTTGTCGGCCGGGACGGCAGCAAGATAGGCTACCGGAAATTCGGGCTTATTACCCGCACTGAGTTTAAAGGACGGGTGGTTGTGGATGCCCTTCCTCTGGTAAGAAGAGCTTTCAGTCTCAAGCAGTACACTCTGCGCGTGGTTTCAAAGGAGCTTTTGAGCCGCGAAAAACTGGATGTCCCTCCGCTGGAAATGGCAGAATACTGGGTAGATACAGGAGACAAGTTCAGAAAGTTCGTAGATTATTCACGCAGGGACTCCGAGCTTGCCCTGGAACTTATCCTTAATTTGAGGCTCCTTGACAAATATATTGCACTTGCCCGGGTCAGCGGGAGCCTGCTGCAGGAAATAGTCGACGGAGGCCAGACTTCGATGGTTGAAACTCTTCTTCTCAGGGAGTTCGGGTTACGCGACAGGGTGCTCCTTCCAAAGCCGGATGACGGGGTCTCTGCTGAGAGGTATGAAATGAGCTCGGACCTCAAAGGCGGAGAGGTCCTGGAGCCTAAAAAAGGCCTTCTGGAAAATGTTCTTATTCTTGACTACAAGTCCCTCTACCCAACTATCATGATGGCACATAACCTCTGCTATACCACGGTAGTTACAGAAGACAGGCCGGACGGGGAAACTATCAAACCTCCTTCCGGAGGAGAGTTCGTGCCTCCGGAGGTTAGCAAAGGAATCGTGCCTTCTATTCTGGAAGATTTGCTTAATCAGAGAACCGAGACAAAGAAAAGAATGAAACAGGTCTCTGATAAAAATGAGTATAGAGTGCTTGATGCTACTCAGCTTGCTCTGAAAATTCTGTTAAATAGCTTCTACGGTTACTCAGGATATGCCCGGGCAAGGCTCTACAGCCTCACACTTGCAAATGCCGTAACCAGCTTCGGAAGAAGCAATATCCTGAATACCCGGGAAATTATCAATAATACAATCGGTAAAATAGTTCTCAGGGGTGACGCAGCCTTACTCCTTGAAGAAGCCGGAGAACTCTCTTCCTCTGATATAATAGTGGAACTGTCGGTTGCCTATGGGGATACGGACAGCGTCTTTGTCCATTGCAAATCCTGCGGGGAGCTTTCCCTTGAGGAGGTTAGCCTTGTAGGGAACAGGCTTTCAGACATTGTTTCTGCTTCCCTGCCTGACCCCATGGAGCTTGAATTTGAGTCTATTGCAAAACATGCTCTTCTTATCGCAAAGAAGCGCTATGCTCTCTGGCTTTTTGAGCCCAGGAACTCAGGTTGGGAAGACCAGATCAAGGTCAAAGGCATGGAAACTGTCCGCAGGGACTGGTGCGAACTGACCTCGATGACTCTTAACAGGGTTCTTGAACTTGTGCTTATAGAAGGTGATGTTGACCGGGCTGTAGAACATGTGCAGAAGGTCGTTAGCGATGTCCGCAACCTTGATCCGAAAAAAGACACTGAACTTATTGAAACCCTTGTCCTCACCCGGACCCTTACACGAAAGGCAGACAGCTACAAGAACAAGCAGCCTCATCTGACCGTTGCTGAAAATTTGAAGAAAAGAACCGGGATTATGCCTTCGATAGGGACACGGATTCCTTTTGTTATTATCGCAGGAAAGGGACTCTTCGTGGAGAGGGCCGAGGATCCTGACTATGTAAGAGAGCATAATGTGCCTATAGATGTGGATTATTATATTAAGAAGCAGATTTTGCCCCCAGTAGAACGCATTCTGGGGGTTTTCGGGGTTAAAATCTCTTCTCTTGATTTTGATTCAAAGCAGAAAGGGCTGTTTGATTTCGAAGCTAAGAAGCCTGAAGTAAAGAAACAGGAAAACCCCCCTTCTGAAAGGGAAAATAAAGTAAAGGCTCAGGAACAGGATCCATTTCAGGAAAATGGGCGTGCAGAACAGAGTTCCCTATTTGATTTCTGATTTTGTTCTTTTCTGTCCTGAATTTCATCAATTTTTTAAGTATTCCGGATTCTTTTACACATTCAGGCCTTCGCCTTTTACCTCTTTTTTCCTTCTGTTTCCGGACTTCAATTCATTTCTTTTGCCTGCCACTAAACTCTTATATTAATTTTTCTTAACGCTATTTTTCATTTTGTCTATATTTTATATAGAATATATATATTATACTATTTCATTCCATACTTCTAACCCGTATATACTTCACTATATTATATGTGGCGAATCTTTATATATCTCTCTCTTTTATTATGCATTGTACTGGTAACAACTTAGATGGATTTAGATTATTGACTCATTATTGTTTAAAGGAGTGTCTCCAATATGGCAAATAAATTAAAAAGCTACACAATTCTCCTATTACTGGTGATCGGACTTGTGTTTCTAGGAATCGGATGTACTGGAAGTGAAAACGGTGAAGGCTCTTCTCCAGCAGAAAAAACTCCTGCCGGCGAATCCGAAGGTATCTTTCTGAAAGGTTCAGATACAGTTCTTCCTCTTGCACAGGCTGAAGCTGAAGAATTCTTGAATGAAAACCCGGGGAAAATTGTAACGGTCACTGGAGGCGGATCCGGTGTTGGGATTGCGGCTCTCGTTGACGGCGAAGTGGATATTGCTACCGCGTCCAGAGAAATGAAAACTGACGAAATCAAAGCCGCTGAAGCAAATGGAGTCAAACCTGTAGAGCATACTATTGCCTACGATGGCATCACAGTGATTGTAAATCCAAAAAATCCTGTTTCTGGACTTACCTTTGCCCAGCTTCGCGGAATCTACAACGGGAGCATCAGCAACTGGAAGGAAGTTGGCGGGACCGATTCAACCATTACCGTAATTTCCAGGGACAGCAGTTCCGGAACCTATGAATACTTCAAGGAAGCTATTTTGCTCGGGGATGAATACAGACCTGACGCCCTTACCCAGCCTGCTACAGGGGGAATTGTGGGTGAAATTTCTCAGAATCCCGGCGCAATAGGATACGTCGGCGTTGCATATCTCGATGAAAGCGTAAAGGCTTTAAACCTGGATGCAGGAAATGGCTCTGAAGCTCCAAGTCCTGAAAACATCATCAGTGGTGCATACCCTCTTTCAAGGCCTCTCTACTTCTACACCAATGGAGAACCCTCAGGCCTCACAAAAGAATTTATCGACTTTGTGATGAGTGAGAAGGGGCAGAATCTGGTGAGTGAAGTCGGGTACTTCCCGATAAAGAAGTAAAAGTAATAAAATATTTCAAGGATAAAACATGTTTAACAGGAACTATAAGGAAAAAGCAATCGAATCTGTGCTTTTCTCAGTCAGCATCCTTACGGTCGTTATCCTTTTCCTTATATGCCTCTTTTTATTCAGGGACAGTTTACTTCTTTTTAAAGACACTTCTCTTCTGGATTTTCTCACAGGGAAGTTCTGGTACCCGACATCCGTAAATAAGCAGTTCGGGCTATTGCCTCTGTTTTTCGGCTCCGTTATTGTGACTGTCGGAGCAATCCTTTTTGCTGTGCCTCTGGGGATTGCTTCTGCTGTCTATATCTCCGAGATCGCCCACCCGAAGGTTGCGGATTTTCTGAAACCCTTTATTGAAATTCTTGCAGGCATTCCTTCGGTTGTATTTGGATTCTTTGGGCTTGTTGTTCTTGTCCCTCTTGTACAGGATGCTTTCAACTTGCCTACTGGACAAACTGCCCTTACAGGTTCTATTATGCTCGGGATTATGGCGCTTCCCACAATCATTACCATCTCAGAAGACGCAATAAGCTCGGTTCCCAGCACCATCAAGCAGGGTTCGCTTGCTCTTGGGGCTACGAGGTGGCAGACTATATACAAGGTCATAATTCCTGCAGCTCTTTCCGGGATTTCAGCGGCAGTAATGCTTGGCGTGGGAAGGGCTATAGGGGAGACCATGACTCTTATGATGGTAACTGGAAATGCTGCAGTAATTCCCTCTTTCCCAGGGGGATTTCTGGGTCCTGTGAGGACAATGACTGCCACAATAGCGCTTGAAATGGGGGAGGTTCCCCAGGGCAGTGCTCACTTCCATGCCCTCTTTGCTGTCGGGTCTGTACTTTTCATCGTCACTTTCCTGATTAACGTGGTTGCGGATTCGATCAAAAAGAAATACCGTTTTAAGGTGGACTGATCATGGGTTTGAGTTCAAAAACAAGTGAAAAAATCGCTTTTTCCCTGCTGACTCTTGCTACATTGACAGTCGCAGGTTTTGTGCTGATTATCCTGGCTTACATTATTTCGAACGGATATGGGGCAATCAATATCGAGTTCCTTACTCAAATGCCCAGCCGGATGATGACCCAAGGCGGGATCTACCCGGCAATCGTGGGTACTCTAGCTCTGATTATAGGGTCAATGAGCGTGGCCCTTCCGATGGGGATTATGGCTGCTATATACCTGAATGAATATGCAGAAAAAACCCGGACCACCTGGCTAATCGAAATGGCAATCAATAACCTTGCAGGGACTCCTTCAGTGGTCTTCGGGCTTTTCGGGCTGGCATTATTTGTGAAATATTTTGGTTTTGGCCCTTCCATACTTTCGGCTTCCCTTACACTTGCTCTCCTGATTATCCCGGTGATTATCCGTTCCACTGAAGAAGCCCTGATTGCTGTCCCGAAAGAGTATCGGGAATCCTCCCTTGCACTTGGGATCAGCAAATGGCAAACCATCAGGCATGTGGTACTGCCGGCTGCCATTCCGGGAATTGTTACAGGGTCAGTCCTGAGCATAGGGAGGGTTGCAGGAGAAACCGCTCCGATTCTTCTTACAGGCGCCGCTTACTACCTGCCGAGACTGCCTGATTCGATCCATTCTCAGTTCATGGCTCTTCCCTACCATCTCTTCGTGCTGGCAACTTCCGGAACAAATATTGCCAAAACAAGGCCCCTTCAGTATGGAACTGCTCTCGTCCTGTTAATGATAGTGCTGAGTTTGAACATCATAGCTGTTCTGATTCGCAGGCATTACAGGCAAAAATTGCAAATCTGATTGGGGTTTTATTATTAAAGTATCAGCGTTTATATAATAATTGAGGTCCATAAATGACTGAAGCTGTTCAAAACGTAGCTCATCCCCAGATAGAAGTAGAAAACTTGAATCTGTGGTATGGGGAAAAGCAGGCTCTTAAGGATATCTCCATGCATATCCCCAAAAACAGCGTAACCGCTCTTATAGGTCCTTCAGGCTGCGGCAAGTCCACTTTCATCCGTTGTTTAAACAGGATGAACGATCTTATCAAAAACTGCAGGATCGAAGGTAAAGTTTCAATTGAAGGCAAGAATATCTACGGACCAGATGTGGATGTTGTTGACCTTCGAAAAAAGGTGGGCATGGTTTTCCAGAAACCCAACCCTTTCCCTATGTCCATTTATGACAATATTGCCTATGGTCCGCGCATTCATGGTATAAGTAAGAAAGAGGTGGACGGGGTTGTCGAGGGTGCCCTTCATTCGGCTGCCATCTGGGATGAAGTCTCAGACCGACTCAAGTCACCTGCCCTTTCCTTGAGCGGCGGGCAGCAGCAGAGGCTCTGCATTGCCAGGACTCTGGCAGTGAAACCCGAAATCATTCTTTTCGATGAGCCCTGCAGTGCTCTTGATCCTATTTCCACTTCGAAGATTGAAGATCTTATCATGAACCTTAAAAAAGATTATACCATAGTAATCGTAACTCATAATATGCAACAGGCAGCCAGAGTAGCAGATTACACCGGATTTTTCCTTACAGGGGAATTGATTGAGTTCGGTCAGACAAGGCAGATTTTTCAAAATCCAAGGGAACAGAGTACTGAGGATTATATTACAGGCAGGTTTGGGTGATTAAAATGGCTCGAGAACAATATATGAAGCAGCTGGATCTGCTCAAAGAATCCGTATTTTCTCTTGGAGAAACCGTTGAGCTGGCTTTTAAAGATTCGATAGTTGCAGTTATAGATCTTGATGTCAAGCTTGCTGCAAAAACGCTTGCTCTTGAGGAAGAAGTGGATAAACTTGAAGGGGGAATTGAGGCTTCTATTTTTGACCTTCTTGCACTTCAGCAGCCCATGGCTAGCGATCTCCGGCTTGTAGTGTCTGCTCTCAAGATCACGGCCGACCTCAGAAGGATTTTGGGTTTATCAATGAATATTGCCAAAATCCCTGGAAAAATCGAAGGTGGGCATATAAAACCTCTTATAGATACGAAAAGAATGGCAGATATCGCAGCATACATGCTTGAGAACTCCATCAAGGCTTTCAAGACTCAAGACGCAGAACTCGCAAGAACGGTAGCATCCCGGGATGAAGAGGTCGATAAGCTCTTTTACGCAGTCTGGGTTGAGTTGATAGAAATGATGGCAAAAGATACGAGCATCGTTTCCAAAGCTACCTATTTACTTTTCCTGATTCGCTATATTGAAAGAATTGCAGATCATTGCTGTAATATATGTGAAAGTGTTGTCTATCTTACAACAGCTGAACGTATCAAACTAAATTGAACAGACTTTTTGACCGCCAGGTCTTTACTCTGTTTTATTTTATTTTTTACTTTCAATGCGTCTGATAGCTTTTTCCTGTGTATTTTTTCTTTTGTTTCTCCTTTCTCCTATTTCTTACTTCTTCTTGATGTGCATATTTTAAGTACATTTCTAAGCATATAGACGCCCATGCCTGATGTTCTTATCAAAAATACAAGGATTTATTACAATAATTCTCTTCAGCCTGCCGAGATCATTATTGAGGGCGGCAAAGTTACTAAAATCGGAAAAGATCTCAGGGTATCGAGCTCGGATATGGTTATAGATGCAGGCGGTGCTCTTACCCTGCCTGCCGGCATTGACGTGCATGTTCATTTCAGGGAACCCGGCATGACTGCAAAGGAAAACTGGTACACGGGCTCGTGTGCGGCAGCTGCGGGAGGAATTACTACTGTCATCGATCAGCCCAATACAGTCCCTCCCACAACCGAGAGGCGGTCTTTCGAACAAAAACTTAAACTTGCCAGCGGAAAGTCTATTGTCGACTTCGGGATCAATGGTGGGGTAACGGGCAATATAGAGAAATTAGAAGAACTCTGGAAACTGGGGGTTACTGCTTTTGGGGAAATCTTCATGGCCGAGTCTACAGGAGGGCTAAATATCAATGAAGAAACCTTTGAAGAAGCCCTTGTCGAGATCAAAAGTCTTGGGGCCCTTGCGACAATACATGCCGAAGACGATAAGATGCGCCTGGAGCTGGAAGAGCTGTTAAAAGGGGATATTTCCTGTGAGTACCATTCAAGAGTGCGTCCCAACGCATGTGAAGCGGCTGCTGTTCAAAAAGCCCTGGAGCTTATTTCCGAACTGAAAGTAAGGGCGCATTTCTGCCATATCAGTACTCTTGAAGCTACAGGCATGATAAGAAAAGAGAAATATCTTGCAAGACGGGAGGACAGAGAGCCTCTTTTTACCTGTGAAGTTACTCCTCATCACCTTTTTCTCTCTACACGGGACTGGGAAAGGCTCAGGTCTTTTGGCAAAATGAATCCGCCTCTCCGGGGAAGCCACAGTATCAAAGCCCTTGTAAATGGGATAAATGACGGAACTATTGATATGGTGGCTTCGGATCATGCCCCACATCTTGAATCCGAAAAGGACGTTGATATAAAATTTGCTCCGTCGGGGGTGCCCGGGGTTGAGACCCTTATGCCTCTCATGCTTGCTGCAGTCCGAAAAAATATCCTGCCGCTTTCACGGATGATCATGCTTACAAGCTGGAATCCGGCAAAAGCCTTCAGACTGGACCGCCAATCCAAAGGCAGGCTTGAGGTGGGGTTTGATGCCGATCTGATTATTGTAAATCCCCGCGAGCTTCGACCTATAAGGGCCGAGTTATTGCACAGTAAAGCGGGCTGGACTCCCTTTGAGGGTATGGATGGGGTTTTCCCCCGGTATACTCTCTCTAGGGGCGAAGTAATCTGGATTGAAGAATCGATCAATGCAAAACCTGGAAGGGGCAGTTTCCTGAAAGGAATAGGAAAACTATCGGAGGATGACGAAGAAAACTCTGAAGAGGCTGAGTGAAACACAGGACTGAAGAAAAGGGTCCCGAGAAGGTTAAGCAAAAAATGAAAATTGTTTGACAATAAGGCGGGAAGTCCTCTTCTTCATAATACTGAGCCGTAAGGCGAAGAATTTAGGGGGAGTTGTTCGCCGAAAGTAGCTTGAAGTGACTATTGGATTCAATATAAATTTATATACTAAATAAAGTCAGTCTCCAGGAGAGTTAAATAATGTTTATAATTCCTGGAGATTGGCTTTTCTTCGTTTTTAATAAAAGTCAATCGAGTCTAGGCGGGACTGCATAAGTTCCTGATGCTTTTTTTCCAGAAATTTGTAGACTGCACCGTGGGTGGCCCCGTCGAGTAGCATCTTTATGGCTGTCCGTACTACAGTGTTCTGTTCAGGGTGTCCAAGTATGCATACGGTTTTTCCGTATACTGAAATCTTGACGTTTATCAGGGTTTCTGCAAGCTCTCTGGTTCTTCCATTTCTTCCTATGATCCTGCCTTTTATTCTCTGGAGCTCTTTTGGGGTAGTAGCAACATCTGATAGGTCAATGACCTCAAGCATAAGCATTTCGTCTTCTAGAAGTTCAAGGGCTTTTTCGGGGCTGAAGCCTCTTCCTATCGCTTTGAGGGTTTCAAGAATTCTGTATTCTTTTAACGGATCTCCTTCACAGGTGACATCTATTTTTCCACTTTCGCTGTCAATGTCCAGTTGACACGCGGTTTTGTCCTCAATAAACTTTTTTGTTTCTCCTTTCGGACCTATGATTACTCCTACTCTTTCTTTGGGGATTTTGACATACTGAGTCATTGTTATTCCGCCTGTATTTTTGTAAGCAGTTCTTCAGGTTTGTCCCTGATCCCGTAGCGGCTGAAGAACCTGAGTATATTTTGCACGTCCCTGTAGAGGAATTCTCGGGCGTTAGGATGTTCCAGGGTCACGGATTGCCCCATGTCAATAAATATGGGAGTCACGTCGTTTGGGTCAATCAGGATGTTATATTCGCTCAGATCGGCATGTACAAGCTTCGCTTCTTTATAAAGGAGGCGCATGTATTCGACGATTGTGTCATAAACAAGTTTTACCTCATCCCCTTCAAGAGGCGTATTCTTTAGTAGGGGGTATGGTACCCCTTTTTCCCCCATAAATTCCATGATAAGAATATTTTTCTCGGCGAGCACTGGCTCCGGGACCCTGACTCCTGCACTTTTTGCACGTTTCAGGTTCTGGAATTCCTTGCGTGTCCATGCAAAAATTATATCTCGCTTGTTATTTCGGATGTTTGTGAAGCGAGGGTCCTTCATGATGTAGACGTCCATAGCCGCGAAAGTGCTGCTGGTAATTCGATATATTTTTACTGCCAGCTCCTTTTCCGGGCCTTCCGCATAGAATACATTCGCTTCTTTTCCAGTACTGATAGATCCACCCAGCGCCTTTATTATGCCCTTATTGGAGATAGTGTAAAGGAGTTTAAGGGTGGAGACATCGAATACGTTTTCTTCTACCCTCAGCCGCTCGGAGTCTTTCTCCCTGGCACGCGACTTATCTTTAGCGCTGTCAATGCGCCTTATTTTCTCTTCCTGGTCCATTCCTATGTTATCCTTTCAGGTACCCTTTCCTTTCAAGCCAGTCTACCTGTGGCCTCGTGTACTTCCAGACCACATCTGCTTTTTCGTTCTGGAATTCCCATGGCACGACAATGACTACGTCTCCTTCTCGAATCCAGGTTTTTTTCTTCATTGAACCGGGGATTCTTCCCATACGAACGACCCCATCCATGCAACGGAGCCTCAGGCGGTTTGCGCCAAGAAGACTCTCTACAGTTGCCAGGATCTCGTTATTATCCCTTCGCGGCGTGCGTATTCTTGTAACTGTCTCTTCCGTTTCGGGCTTGACTTTGGATGTAGGTTTCTTTAAGTCTGCCAGTGTGATACCTCATTACCTGTAGTTTGTAATTAATTATTATTGTGCTTTTTATGCCTTTAAGTGCTCTTATATGTCTTTTTTCTGGCTTTAAGGTTATTCGTTCTGCAGCTTTTAACTTTCTATTATTATTTTAATATTATTTTAATCCTGCGCTTTTCTGCCGTCTTCTTATTTTTTCTCATTCCCTTTCGATTGTTATTTTTTTCAAAGTATTTGCATAGGCGATGGGTATTTATATCAGATGTGTCTTTGTATGTCCTACGCACAAAACAAGTGCGCGTCGCTCTTGAATTTCTAATTCATGGGTGGGATTCAGGGGCTAAATAAAACAAGTTTTTCTCATTTGTTAAGTTTGTTTTTTTTCACAATGTCTCCTGAATGAAAAGACTTATATACTACAACTGATGTATATATGTTTCCCGTTCCAGCATGGGCATCAAATTTGCTGGAAGGTTCTCTCATAGTTATCTGGTTGATAATTCTCCTTTGTTTAAGGGCGAATAACTACCTTTATATACTATGCGTGCGTAACTATAATTTCCTGCATCATAAATGCAGCAAATACTACTCATTTAATGGAGCCAGGAGTTATTTCCTGTCTGACGAGGATTTTGTCGGTTCGGTTAATTCTGGGCGGTGAGAGTTTTTTACAAAAACACATCATCGCGAAACTTAGAATAACTGAATTGATAGTTGTTAGTGCAAGTTTCTGCGACCAAGACCTTTAATTTCAAGCAAGTGTGCTATAACAATTCTGGTTGATCCTGCCAGAGGTTACTGCTATCGGTGTTCGCCTAAGCCATGCGAGTCATATGTTCTTCGTGAACATGGCGTACTGCTCAGTAACACGTGGATAACCTGCCCTTGGGTCCGGCATAACCCCGGGAAACTGGGGATAATTCCGGATAACGCATATATGCTGGAATGCTTTATGCGTAAAATGGATTCGTCTGCCCAAGGATGGGTCTGCGGCCTATCAGGTAGTAGTGGGTGTAATGTACCTACTAGCCGACGACGGGTACGGGTTGTGAGAGCAAGAGCCCGGAGATGGATTCTGAGACATGAATCCAGGCCCTACGGGGCGCAGCAGGCGCGAAAACTTTACAATGCGGGAAACCGTGATAAGGGGACACCGAGTGCCAGCATCATATGCTGGCTGTCCGGGTGTGTAAAATACACCTGTTAGCAAGGGCCGGGCAAGACCGGTGCCAGCCGCCGCGGTAACACCGGCGGCCCGAGTGGTGATCGTGATTATTGGGTCTAAAGGGTCCGTAGCCGGTTTGGTCAGTCCTCCGGGAAATCTGACGGCTCAACCGTTAGGCTTTCGGGGGATACTGCCAGGCTTGGAACCGGGAGAGGTAAGAGGTACTACAGGGGTAGGAGTGAAATCTTGTAATCCCTGTGGGACCACCTGTGGCGAAGGCGTCTTACCAGAACGGGTTCGACGGTGAGGGACGAAAGCTGGGGGCACGAACCGGATTAGATACCCGGGTAGTCCCAGCCGTAAACGATGCTCGCTAGGTGTCAGGCATGGCGCGACCGTGTCTGGTGCCGCAGGGAAGCCGTGAAGCGAGCCACCTGGGAAGTACGGCCGCAAGGCTGAAACTTAAAGGAATTGGCGGGGGAGCACAACAACGGGTGGAGCCTGCGGTTTAATTGGACTCAACGCCGGACAACTCACCGGGGGCGACAGCAATATGTAGGCCAAGCTGAAGACTTTGCCTGAATCGCTGAGAGGAGGTGCATGGCCGTCGCCAGTTCGTACTGTGAAGCATCCTGTTAAGTCAGGCAACGAGCGAGACCCGTGCCCACTGTTACCAGCATATCCTCCGGGATGATGGGTACACTGTGGGGACCGCCGGTGTTAAATCGGAGGAAGGTGCGGGCCACGGTAGGTCAGTATGCCCCGAATCTCCCGGGCTACACGCGGGCTACAATGAATGGGACAATGGGTCCCTTCCCCGAAAGGGGTTGGCAATCTCATAAACCCATCCGTAGTTCGGATCGAGGGCTGTAACTCGCCCTCGTGAAGCTGGAATCCGTAGTAATCGCGTTTCAATATAGCGCGGTGAATACGTCCCTGCTCCTTGCACACACCGCCCGTCAAACCACCCGAGTGAGGTATGGGTGAGGGCACGGACTCTGTGCCGTGTTCGAACCTGAATTTTGCAAGGGGGGTTAAGTCGTAACAAGGTAGCCGTAGGGGAATCTGCGGCTGGATCACCTCCTAAGCATAAAAAACCCACCGCCCAGATGCCGATAAACCGACAAATCCTCAAACCATTTCATTCTCTAATGCACCCGGAAAGTAAATTTTCGGGGAAGGACGGATTGCCTGTGTGGAAACTCAGGTACATGAAGTCATGTATAGGTGCTGTATATTGAACGCTAACTGGACCTGGTTAGGTGTAACAGGAGTTATGCTATCAGGTGGATGGCTCGGCTCAAGAGCTGATGAAGGACGTGCCAAGCTGCGATAAGCCCGGGGTAGGTGCATGGAGCCAATGAACCCGGGATTTCCGAATGGGACCTCTCCCTAGTGATCAGTAATGATCGGGAACGCTCCGAATTGAAACATCTCAGTAGGAGCAGGAAAAGAAATCAAACGAGATGCCGTGAGTAACGGCGAGTGAAACCGGCACAGTTCAAACCGAATCCCTTCGGGGAAATGTGGTGTTGTAGGGCTGTTCAAACGTCTCGCGGTAAAACCGAACTTGCCTGGAACGGCAGACCATAGAGTGTGACAGTCACGTATGTGTAAACCAGAAGACCGGAACATGTCCCTGAGTACCGTGCGTTGGATATCGCGCGGGAATCTGGGGGGCACCAACCTCCAAAACTAAATACTACTTGAGACCGATAGCGAAATAGTAGGGTGACCGAACGCTGAAAAGTACCCCGAGAAGGGAGGTGCAAAGTGCCTGAAACCTGATAGTGATAGAACGATACGGCATGAAAGGATCTTTGACGTGAAGGAAACATTCGCGAGAATGCTGTACGAACGCCACTGCCAGTGTCGTATCTTACGTTTTGAAGAACGGGCCAGGGAGTGTATCTTGGTGGCGATGGCTAACCTTTTATCTGGGCAGCCGAAGCGAAAGCAACATGTGCGCAACCCTCACGGGTGAGGCACGACGTATACAAGTGCGTGGAGTCACCGGGGTACGACCCGAAGCCGGGTGATCTAGGCGTGGGCAGGTTGAAGCGTGGCGAAAGCTACGTGGAGGACCGCAAGCGGTTTTGATCTGCAAATCATTCGTGTGACCTGCGTCTCGTAGTGAAATGCTAATCTAACCCGGCATCAGCTGGTTCCTTCCGAAACATGTCGCAGCATGACCTGACTGGAGATCGTCGGTGGAGTAGAGCACTGATTGGCGGTTCCGGGGGAGAAATCCCTCACCCGCCTGTCAAACTCCAAACCCACTGTCATTTAAGAAGGTCGGAGTCCGGACTACTGGGGTAAGCTTGTAGTCCGTAAGGGAGACAACCCAGCCCGTGGTTAAGGTCCCCAAGTGTCGACTAAGTGTTAACACTAAAGGGCGTCCCAAGCCCAAGACAGCTGGAAGGTTAGCTTAGAAGCAGCTACCCTTCAAAGAGTGCGTAACAGCTCACCAGTCGAGGTTTGGGGCCCCGAAAATTGACGGGGCTCAAGTCGACTACCGATACCACGGAGTACCGCAAGGTAATCTCGTAGGAAGGCGTTGTGTTCGGGCAGAAGCAGGGCTGTAAAGTCCTGTGGACCGTTCACAAACGAAAATCCTGGTAATAGTAGCAGCAAAGCAAGGTGAGAATCCTTGCCGCCGAAGGGGCCAGGTTTCCTCGGCAATGATCGTCAGCCGAGGGTTAGTCGGTCCTAAGACGTACCGTAACTCGAGTACGCCAAAAGGGAAACAGGTTAATATTCCTGTACCATTTAGCACTAAGCTCTGACGTCTCAGGGCAGGCCGAGCGGCGTTGTCGCGCCGTCTAAGCAGCGAAACCCGTGGAGAGCCGTAATGGCGAGAAGCAGGCGAATCTGTAATGGCTAAAGTCGGCTGCACCCAGGGACCCGTGAAAAGGACAGCTAAATGTCCGTACCGAGATCTGACACTGGTGCCCCTAGCTGAAAAGGCTAAGGCGTGTCGGAGTAATTCAGTTAAGGGAATTCGGCAAATTAGCTCCGTAACTTCGGGAGAAGGAGTGCCTGCTTTGTAGACAGCAGGTCGCAGTGACCAGGGGGCTCTAACTGTCTAATACCAACATAGGAGATTGCAAACCCGTAAGGGCTAGTACAATCTCTGAATCCTGCTCAGTGCGGGTACCTGAAACCCCGGTTCAACGGGAAGAAGGGCCCGTAAACAGCGGGGGTAACTATGACCCTCTTAAGGTAGCGTAGTACCTTGTCGCTTAATTGGCGACTTGCATGAATGGATCAATGAGAGCCCTACTGTCCCTAACTGGAGTCCGGTGAAGCTTACATTCTAGTGCACAGTCTAGAGACCTCTAGGGGGAAGTGAAGACCCCGTGGAGCTTTACTGCAGCCTGTCGTTGGGTTGTGGTTCTGGATGTACAGTGTAGGTAGGAGACGTCGAAGCGGGTGCGCCAGCATCCGTGGAGTCGCAATTGGGACACTACCCTTCTGGAACTACGACCCTAACTCTGAGAAGAGGACCCCGATAGGTGGGCAGTTTGCCTGGGGCGGGACGCCCTTGAAAAGATATCAAGGGCGCGCAATGGTTGACTCAAGCGGGTCGGAAACTCGCTGAAGAGTGCAAGAGCATAAGTCAGCCTGACGTTATTCAGCACAGCAGTGGATGACGAGACGAAAGTCGGTTCTAGCGAACTTTTGAGCCTCCTTGGTGGGGGCCAAAAATGACAGAAAAGTTACCCCGGGGATAATTGAGTCGTTGCCGGCAAGAGTACATATCGACCCGGCAGCTTGCTACCTCGATGTCGGTTCTTTCCATCCTGGCCGTGCAGCAGCGGCCAAGGGTGAGGTTGTTCGCCTATTAAAGGAGATCGTGAGCTGGGTTTAGACCGTCGTGAGACAGGTCGGTTACTATCTACTAGAGGTGCCAGAGGTCTGAGGGTAAGCTGCTTTTAGTACGAGAGGAACCAAGCAGCGGCGCCACTGGTGTACCGGTTGTCTGACAAGGCAACGCCGGGCAGCTACGCGCTAAGGAATAAGAGCTGAATGCATCTAAGCTCGAAATCTGACCTAAAAAGAGACCTCTTTAAGGATTCCGGTAAAAGACCGGTTTAATAGAAACGGGATGTAAGCACCAAGGCAACGAGGTGTTCAGTCCGCGTTAACTAACCATCCGTTCCTTTCACCATATCAGGTCCAGGCGAAATTCAATATGCAGCACACCTATACATGACTTCATCATTTTCCCCAATCCCATTTATAGGTAGAGTCTGGCGGCCATAGCGGCAGGGCAACTCCTGTACCCATCCCGAACACAGAAGATAAGCCTGTCCACGTTCCTTACTGTACTGAAGTACGCGAGTCTTCGGGAACTCTGGATCGCTGCCATGCTCACCCTATACTACTTTAAATCTATTCTAAAATTGTTTTTTACTTTTTGTTTTGATATTGTTTTTACTGCTCTATTGCAATCTTTTAAATCACTTTTTACTTTCTATTTTGATATTATTTTTACTGCTCTATTGCAATCTTTTAAATCACTTTTTACTTTCTATTTTGATACTGTTTTTCATTGATTTTTTGAAAACTATTATTATTCTTGTTAGCCGCTTCTTTTACTATCAAATTGTAAAACATTTCGGTTCTTCGCTGTTTCGTGTGGATTGAAAATAATTTTCAGTTGAAAAGTAACTACACAAAATAGATAATCATCGATTTTGAATGTGATTTTCCATGATAAATCTTTTTAAATGTTATATGTGTTGTGTCAAATTTAGAACGTGATTCTAAATTACCTACTCGAATAGCGAAGAGCCAACATTTCTCTTATCTCTTCTCGTCTTTTTTATGCTTGAGAGAGCGAAGTTAGTGAAAATGGACTGCTCGCTGCAGAGTCACAACTGTCTATTTTTTCAAATATTATAAAGACAGCTGTGAAAACTAAAATTAAAGCAAGACTCAGAATAAGAGAATCAGATCCTAAAATGAGATATTTTCGAACAAATATTCAAAGTTAGATATTAAGTCACAAAATAATTACAAAATTATAAATAAAAAAATCAGGCAGAGGAAAGTGCCACAATGGCCTCTGCCAGATCTCCGTTTGAGCTTTTCAGGGCTTTCATGGCTTCGTCTTCAGAAACACCTGTTTGCTCCATTACAAGTTTTATATCGTCTACGGGAATTTCCAGTTCTTTCGGAACTTCTTTTGCGTCACCTACAATCTGGTATGTTTCCGAACCCTGGACTGTCATTATACTGACATTTGCATTCTCTATAATGATATTAGAGTCCGCAGTCTTTATAATTACTTCCTGAACATCCTTGAGCTCTTTGACATCAATTCCCATCTGCTTCATCATCTGCTTCATTTTAGCCGGGTTCATTCCCCGGCCTCCCACGCCTCCCATTCCTGGAAACATATACTCACTTCTCCTTTGTTTTTGTTTTCGTTTGCATCTTCAGGTTCGGGTTTTTAATACCCTCAGCGCGGTTTTACTTTATCTTTAATGGCATCCGCCGCCACAGGTACCGCATCCACCGGCTGTGGGGTTGCGGATAAGGAATCCTTTCCCATTCTCGTCTTCAACAAAATCAATGACGCCATCAGAAAAGCTTCTTTCGATATCTTTATTCATAATGAGTTTGATTCCGTTGCTTTCCATCGTTACATCGTCTTCCTTCAGTTCATCATCAAAGGCAAGTCCATACTGAACTCCGCTGCAGGCAACCCCTGCAACAAAGATTCTGAGGGCAAGTTCAGGCTTCTCTTCCTGTTCGAGCAGTGTCTTCAGTTCTGAAGCAGCTTTTTCTGTTACTTCGATCATTTATGCACCTCTTTTTTTACTTTCAATACTTCTAAAACATTTCCGTACTTATGTTCTACAAGATGCCATCCGTTACAGCTTACAGATAATTTCCAAACGTTATATACTCTTCCATCTGACGCATATAACGTTTATGTAGAATTTGCGCTTTATTCCCCTGAAAAATACTTTTCCGCAGGAATTTCTGGGAGAGCAGGATGTGGACTCCTTTCTAAGAAATCCTAATATTCTGCTAATACGTAAATATATTTTCTATTTTATATATTTTTCTTCTAATTCTTTTTTGCAGACTTTCAATTTACAGGAATTCGGCATCCTCATCTATAGGCTCTTCCAAAATTTTTGCATTATAAGCATTAATCTCCAGAGAATTACGTTTCCCCTTTACTTCCCAGAAAGGAATGTAAACAAACTCCATGTCGAGTTCTATTTCTTCAGGTCTTGGGCTGATACTCCTTTGTTCATATATAATTGCCTGTCCTTCCATATTGTTAGAGCGTATCTCGCGTGTATTCTCCTCTATAATTAAACCTAGAAGGATCTTTTCTGCCTGTTTTCTATCCACATTCGGCCTTTTCAATTCATACTGCACAGACGGAATTCTTGTAGGTGCGCCAAGACCTTCGATTTCCATCTCTTCCCTTGACTTATTTAGCGCGTTAAGAAAACCTTTTCCCTTTCCGGCAATACTCAGAACTTTCGACCTGAAGCGTTTTTCAGACTCAACATTATATCTGTATTTCCAGAAAGGCACAAACTTCAAAATTGCATCCTTAGGGTTGCTGAGATAGGGTTTTGCAATGATAATCGCCTGATCTTTAGAAATCCTTGGCTCTACTGACTGTATATTAAGCATTTCATAAGAGTCGGATTTAGTAATCTCAGCCTGTTCGAGTTTCTTTGAATTTTTTCTCTCATTATAAATCCGCGGCAGGGATCTGGTTTCGAAAGAGATTTTTTCTCTCTCTGCTGGCTGGCTCTGAAGTGGTAAAAGTTCTCTGTCAACGTAAGGTTCCTGCCTGACCTCCTCAGCTTTCCAGCTTTCGACGGGCATTTCAAAAGTTTGTTCCCTGAGTGAATCTCGTTTATCATTTGTTGGTGAGATTTCTGGCTCAGAACAAGAATCTTTTGCCTTCAGTTCTATGTTTACAAGTACCGCTCTTCCTATCTGAAGGGCCAGTTCATCTCTATCCCAGATATAAATCCCAAGTTCAGCTGCATAATCAATTAATTCTCCAGATGTTTTCTGGGTCATTACATAGATTCCTGTACACTCCTCTATCTTTTCGGAAAAGGCTTTTATTTCCCCGTAATCTGGCTGCAGGGCACACCTGACATAAGCCTGATGCCCGTTTTTCTCCACAAGAATGTCAAACTGGCTCGATATTATGACATTGTATCCGGATGATTTGAAGATATCAACAAGGATTTCTAAAAGGTCTTGCTTCATGATTCTCACTTTCTTATGTCCTGCACAGCTAAAATAGTTTATGTTTACACTTAAAATATAATAATTTTATACCCCTTATTACAAGCTGAGTTTTTCTCTCTTTTTAATACTTTTTTACGCTTTTTTCCAAACGTACAGCTATTTAATAAATCAAATACTAATAAGGTACTTATGAGTGGAATCAGGCTTGGAGCAGATTCCTTTTCCACATATGAAGAAGGAATAAAGAAAGAGTGGATCGTAGGAAACGGACTCGGGGGATACTCCTCATCTACAATCATCGGGGCCGGAACAAGGACTTACCACGGACTGCTTGTGGCAGCTCCAGAAAATTCTCCAGGAAGGTTTGTACTGCTTTCCTCCATTGATGAGGAAATTTCCATCAATGAAGAGATTTATCGACTTGCAACTCACAAATATCCGGACACTATTTCTCCTACTGGCTTCAATTATCTTTCCAAATTCATTCTTGCCCCCTTTCCTCTCTGGGTTTACCAGCCCGGTGTTTTTACCGTAAAGAAAAAGGTCTTTACGGTTCATGGTAATAACACAACCTGTATTCTCTATGATATCAGATCCCGGAGAGAGGGGGCTTTGTTAAGAATTTTCCCTCTGGTAAACTCCAGAAATTTTCATTACACTACTCACTCAGGAGATCTTTCCTTTTCCCAGAAAGCCGATTCTACAGGAGTAAAACTGGAAAGTTCTAATGGTTTTGTTTTCTCGCTTTCATCCAATCTCCAGTACCATTCTGATCCCGTCTGGTACCACAATTTTGAGTATGATACTGAGAGGCAACGGGGATGTAATTTCCAGGAGGATAACTTCAATCCCGGCTATTTCGAAAGCAAACTTAAACTGGGAACTTCCCGTTTTTTCATTGCCGCTTCAACAGACGATATTTCTTCCCTTACTCTCGAGCAGGTAGAGGAACTCTATACGAGGGAAGTATACAGACAAAATCTCCTTGCTTTCAATTCAAGGCTTACGGAGCCCTTCGCCCTTAAACTTCTCAGGGCAGCAGACTCTTTTGTAGTGAAAAGTCCTTCCTCAGGTGAGAATACGGTGATCGCAGGATATCACTGGTACGATGACTGGGGGCGGGATACGATGGTCTCTCTGCCTGGTCTGCTTTTAATCCCCCACCGCTTCGAGGAGGCCAGGTCCATTCTCAAAAATTTCGCCATTCATTGTCGGAGAGGCTTGATTCCGAACACTTTCCTGGCTCTCGGAGGAGAACCGGTCTACAATACAGTGGACGCTTCTCTCTGGTTTATCCATACTCTGAGCCGCTATTTTGCATATACGAAGGACTTGCTGTTTCTCTCGGATGTCTGGGATGCCGTAGACAGCATCATAGATAATTACCGTAAAGGCACAGACTTTGGAATCGGCATGGACTCCGATTATCTTATCCGGCAAGGGCCTCAACTAACCTGGATGGATGCTAAAATCGGGGAATGGGCAGTTACCCCAAGAGCAGGCAAAGCCTGTGAGATCAACGCCCTCTGGTATAACGCCCTGAAAACTGCCTCCAATCTGGCTACTCTTCTCGGAAAAGATATTTCTTCATATGAGACTCTTGCAGCCGGAGTAGTTTCAAATTTTGAGACTGTTTTTTGGAACCCGGGGACTAACTGTCTCTTTGACCTCGTATATCAGGACGAGGCAGGAAACCAGGTTAAAGATCCTGCAATCCGCCCCAATCAGATCTTCGCAGTGTCTCTCCCTTATACTATGCTTTCCCCTGATAAAGAAAAAGCAATTGTGGACAGAGTTGAAAAAGATCTTCTGACACCCTTTGGGCTTAGAACTCTCTCGAGTGATCATCCTTCTTATGTAGGGCATTATCATGGAGACGCTGTAGCCAGAGATACAGCCTACCACAACGGGACCGTTTGGCCCTGGCTCCTCGGAGCCTATGTGAAAGCTTACCGGAAGGTCCATAATAATTCAAAACAAAGTCTTGAAGATATGCGGGCCCTTCTGCAGGGCTTTGATATGCACCTTGAAACGGCAGGTGTCGGAACTATTTCCGAAGTATTTGATGGTGACTATCCTTACTCTCCGGGTGGCTGCATTTCTCAGGCCTGGAGCGTTGCTGAAATTTTCAGGGCGTATGTAGAGGATGTACTGGGAACCAAGCCTTGAAAAAGGAGTCCGGTTTAATGCCTTTACTGGATTAATTTATTTCTTTTATACTTTTTCCTGAGCTGGTTTAATGTATAATACCAGCTACTGCAGCTTCTTTTTGATGGATGTGAACCAGTCCTGTTTCTCTCCAGCATCTCCTTAAGATTTCATCCCCTCTCTTTTTTATACTAGTTTCGCAATCTATCCTCCATGATCGATTTTGATACCTTGAAATATGAAAACGGTCTGATCCTTGCTGTTGTTCAGGACCGGATCAGCAGGGAGGTGCTGATGTGCGCCTATATGAATCGGGAAGCCCTTGAAAAGACTGTAGAGACAGGAATTGCACATTTCTGGAGCCGAAGCCGGCAGAATCTCTGGAAGAAAGGGGAGACTTCCGGGCATCTGCAAAAAGTAAAGGAAATCAGGATAGATTGCGATATGGATTCTATTCTCCTGCTAGTGGAGCAGGCCGGGGGAGCCTGCCATATGGGGTACAGGTCCTGCTTCTACCGGGATATCGAGGGGAAAATCATAGGTGAGAAGGTCTTCGAGCCTGATGATGTTTATTAATTTTAGAAATTTAATAAACTTTTAATTATTTCACTTCTATTTTTCTTCATTTTTGTCTTTTTCTAAATTTTTATCTACGTTTGCTTTTGCTTCGAGCTTTTTGATTTCTCAGGTTTTTAAAAACTTCGTTTTCCCTCAACTCTGTTTTTTGGCTCTCTTCTTCTAAAAAAAATTACCAGAGGTTTTATTATATACTTTCCAGCTCTATATCCCCTTATATGGCTGAAGAGAAGCAGATACGGAGGATCGTTCCGGATACAAGCATAATTATTGACGGGAGGCTTTCATCCCGCGTTAAAAGCGGTGAGTTCAGGGGTGCTGAGATTGTCATTCCTGAAGCTGTGGTATCGGAACTTGAAGCTCAGGCAAACAGGGGCAGAGAAATAGGTTTCAAAGGGCTTGAAGAGCTTTCGGAACTTCGCAAGCTGGCAGACAGGGGGGAGATTCTCCTTCAATTCAGAGGGGTTCAGCCCACTTTTGAGGAAATCAGGCTATCTAAAGAGGGCAGGATGGATGCCCTTATCCGAAGTACGGCTATCGAGGTCGGAGGGCTGTTTTTAAGCGAAGACCGGGTACAGTCTCTTATAGCTAAAGCAAAGGGGCTCGATGTTGAGTACATGCATCCAAAAACTCTGGACCCATCAGAGTTTGGGCCTCTCAAAATAGAGCATTTTTTCACTGACGATACGATGTCTGTCCACCTTAAAAATGGTGTCTCCCCTATGGCCAAGAAAGGTCCTGTGGGGAACGTTCGTTATGTGAGGATCCGCGAAGAACCTGCTACTTCGTCGGAACTTTCCAGTATCTCGAAAGAACTTATTGAGAGGGCGAGGCTGGACCCGGAATCTTTCATCGAGATGTCTTCAAGTGGGGCTACTGTCCTGCAGATCCGGAACATGCGAATTGCTATTGCTCGCCCGCCTTTTTCCGACGATATGGAAATTACTACTGTCAGGCCAACTGTGGTTGTGGATCTTGAGCATTACCGCCTTAGCGATAAACTCAAAGAACGTATCGTAAGCCAGCGCGGCATTCTTATTGCCGGGCCTCCTGGAGCCGGAAAATCTACTTTTGCTGCCGGGGTTGCCCGCTACCTTAATGACCACGAGCAGGTGGTCAAAACTATGGAATCTCCAAGAGACCTGCAGGTGCCTCCTGAGATCACCCAGTACTCGCCTCTGAATGGGAGGATGGAAGATACTGCGGATCTTTTGCTTCTGGTCAGGCCGGATTATACTATATATGACGAAGTCCGGAAGACCGGCGATTTCCTGATTTTTGCAGATATGCGCCTTGCAGGCGTGGGCATGATCGGGGTAGTGCATTCAACAAGGGCAGTGGATGCCATTCAACGCCTTATCGGAAGGGTTGAACTGGGTGTAATTCCCCAGGTAGTGGATACTGTTATTTTTATTGATAAAGGAGAAGTTGCAAAGGTTCTGGTGCTTGCATTTACAGTTAAGGTTCCTCATGGGATGGTCGAGCAGGATCTTGCAAGGCCCGTAATTACTATTGCAGATTTTGAGACCGGAAAAGTCGAATACGAGATTTATACGTATGGAGAGCAGGTTGTTGTTATGCCAATAGGTCCTTCTACTGAAGGCAGGAAACCTGCGTGGAAGCTTGCGGAAGAAGAAATAAAGAATGTTGTTGGCAGGTACGCATCTGGCCCGGTTGAAGTGGAAATGATCTCAGACGACAGTGCAATCGTAAAGGTCCGGGACGAAGAGATGCGAAAAGTCATTGGTAAAGGTGGAAGCGTTATTGACCGGATAGAAAATATTCTGGGGCTCCATGTTGATGTCAGGGAGATGCAGGGCGAGGCTCCAGGGGCTGCAAAAGGCCGAAAGTACGGAGCCCAAAGTAGATCTCCTCCGGAGAAAACAAAGCCATCTGGTATCGAGAGGGGAGCTACTGCCTCTTCTGTTCATCCCCTCATCGAAAGGAATAAGAAGCACCTTATCCTTGGCGCTCCAGAGCTCGCGGGAAAGGATGTGGAAATATTCCTTGAAGACGAATACCTTTTCAGTGCAACGGTAAGCCGACACGGAGAGGTGAAACTCAGAGTAAACTCAGACCTTGCATCCGATATTATGGAGGCTCAGGATAGAGGGGGACTGATCGAAGTCCGGCTGATCTGATCCGATTTTTCCCAATTTCATTTTTTCACGCTGCTTTCCTTCTTTTACTTATTTTTTACTTTTAATTCTTCTTTTCTTTTATTTTTTTACTTTTAATATTATTTCTAATTTTCAAAATTTTTATATAGTGTTGGGCACGATTCATTGTAATAAACTTTTAGGGGTAATGGTTTAATTGAATAAGTTACATCAGGCAGAGCCAGAAATCAGGGAGGATTTACAGGGAAGAATTGAAGTTTTTGATCAGAGCGTCAGGAGTTTCGAAAAAAGGCTCAGGGCAGTCGAGAGGCGCCTTTCTCTGGAAACTCCCCCTGCACTGCAGGCCGGGAGAGTTTTTTCCGGAAATTTCTCCGGTCCCTTCCCGGAGGAAAACGCAGGGAGTGTTGCTGCCGGTTCATCAGTTTTTCCACAGAGGTCTTCGGTTTCTCCTGAATCTTCCGTTCCTGGAAATTCTTTCCTTTCTGATTTAGTTCCGTCAATTTCAGAGGGGGATATTTCGAGTTTTGCGCTCAGTGCGGTACTTCCTTCTGGCGAAACCTCGAATCTTTCTATGACTTCTGTGGACAATTCTTCCGAAGTTTCCGGCACCGGCTATAAAATCAGGAGTATAAATGACGTTTTTTCCAGTATTTCCGAAAGTCTGCGTTCTCTTCAGGTTGCAGTATCCGAACTGTCGAATTTTGCTCATAACAACCTGGAATCTGAAATCGAAAAACTGAATCTGGAAATCCGGAATCTCAAGGCTCAGGAAAACACAAAAAACGCATATATAAAAGAGCTTGAATCCCGTATCGAAATCATTGAGAACCAGAACAGGTTAACCCTCGGCTCAATGAAGATTCCCTTTGAGGTTTCAGGAGTTGCCGGATCTTCAGTTCTTTTCCTTACCGGATTCCTTGTCTGGTCTGGCAGGTGGGATGTCATAAGGTCTCCTTATTTCTCTACCGGGCTTGCCGTGCTGATGGCAGGAGCCGTCTTAATGAAGTTTTATCTGGTAAACCGCAAAAAGAAGTCGTTAACAGATAATGTATGAAACAGAAAAAGAAAAATCTTCGTATTTAATATAAACTGGAAAATGCTTATTTTCTTGATACGGTCGCAAATGCTGTTAGATGGTCAGTCTCCATAAATATTTATATAATTACTTCTTTCATTTATGTAGTCTTATGATAGAACTGACCAAAGCTCTTATTCTGGGTTTTACAGTAGGCATATCTGCAGCCATTATTCCAGGGCCCATGATGTTCGCAGCGATTGCGGCATCTATTAAGAACGGCTGGAGAGCAGGGCCTTCAATCTTTATAGGGCATGCCCTGGTAGAGCTGGCCATTTTTGTGATTGTCCTGATAGGTGCATCGTCTTTTCTCGGAAAAACAACCATTTCATATCTGGCTATAATAGGTGGTTTGGTTATGTTAATTTCCGGGCTGGTAATGATCAAAGGTGCAAAAGAGGCTTCTACGATGGATATTTCCATTTCGGCCCGTAGCCTGAACTCATCGTCGGACCCCGCCCCTTCAGGAATTATAACTTCTGCACTGAATCCTTTCTCAGGTCCGGTATCTGCAGGAATTATAACTTCTGCATTGAATCCTTTTTTCGTTATATGGTGGCTGACAGCAGGCAGTGCAATCGTCCTTCAGGAATACCTGATAGGTATCTCTGCAGTAATCGCTTTTATTCTCGGCCACTGGATGGCAGATCTTGGGTTCCTTGTAGCAGTATCCTCATCTTTTTCACAAGGAAATAAAATTCTATCACAGCATACACATGAAATAATGGTATACTTATGTGGTGGATTTATGGCGTTTTTCGGCATGTGGTTCATGATAAATAACAGTAGTATCGCTGCAATGATCTGAATTTATGAATAAATATAATCTAAATTCATGTGGATTCGGTTAAGGTGCAAAACGTTAAAAAGTGTTATTTTTTATGTAATATATCTAAGAATTATGTTGGAAAATCGCTACACGTGGTATTCGAAGTTGTGCATAAAATTCGTTAACCGATGACCAATAATCTAAATCTATAATCTGAATTTATAATCTAAATCAATAAATACTGGTTTTTCAGAATCTCAATATACGGTTTTTCCTGTTTTTTTCGAAAAAGTCGGAAATATTAGGAGCATTTAGCTCCGAATTACCTTCAAAAAATAGTCGCTGGTAAAGTCTCTGTATCCGGTTCTCATCACTTTTATGGCATATATATCCTTCAGCTTTTCCGGAAGGCAACTCAGGTTTAGAAATCCTTATCGTTGCATTTCCGTTAGGGTCGGTGACGCCTGAATACGCTTTTTTCCTATCAGGGCTCCAGACAATCACATTTGCTTCCCCTATCCCGCGGTTATTCCTGTCAAGCACTTTTACAAGCAGGCTCAGATTGGTTTCCTTTTCTAGCCCTGCATCAGATGAAGGTAAAGAAAATGCGCTTATGTTTGCTGTTGCATACATGGTTTCTGGAGGAGTAGGGGCATTGCTGAGGGCTGAGAGGATTGCATAAAATCCTACGAGGCCCACAACCGAAAGGACTACGATCCTTATTGGGAGCCCGATAGTTCCTGCTTCATCTCGTTTGAATTTTTCAGGCAGCATCTACACCTCCTCTCTATAGTTTTATCCCTGGAAATCCCTGGAAAATATGTAATTAACGAGTCTTGATAATCATGACTGCGTCTTTTTTCTCGTAATCATAAAAGCCGTCGGCCAGGATTTTCAGATCCATTGCCCCTTCATTCTGGTTAGGGTCAAGCCTGACACGTGCATTTTCCGCGGTTGTCAGGAAAGTGGTCCCGTCAGCGCCCGTAGTATTAGATGCTGCCCCGCCAAGCCCTCTCAGAATAACATTTGCATTCCGTACCGGGTTTCCGTCCTTGTCAGTTGCCTTTACCACTACGGTTATGGCAAAAGGGTTTTCTGCGGTCTGGGAATCCACTATTATTGAGTTCCCTTTCTCAAGGTTACTTCCTTCAAGGGCTGTGCTTTCCACAAATACCGACATCTCCTTTGTCGGAGTCGGCATGATCGAAATGAGCGTTGCAAGGGCGACCATCCCGACAACAAGCATAACCACAATATTTATCGGGAGCTCCATGGCTTTCTCATCATGTCTGATCAATCTGAATTTTCCCATATTTTTTCCCCAATTCCAACTCTTAAAATTAATTTACACACAATTTTATCAATATTCAGACATTCTATTTATAGTTTGTTCATTATTAGCCCAAGTCAATTTTATATAGAATAAATTCTTTATATTTCTTCATTATAACTATATATTTATATAGTTCTTTTACCCATACTCTCCTTACTGTCGTAGAACAACCTTAACAATTAAGAACGAGGGGAAACAGTTTTTTGACTCAAGAATGTTCTGATGACTCAAGCGAATCGGACCGTGACCATAGTTTCTTGTGTTTTTTCGGACTGCATAAATGGAAGCGAAAAAGCGGGGCATTGTGCTGTTTGCCAACAGTGCTCGAAAAACGCTATGAATGCATACGTTGTGGCAAATACAAGGTGATTTTTGAAAGGGAGAATCGATCTTACAGGCTTTCTGCTGGCAGATATTGACCTGCAAAGGACTTATAAATTCCTTTAATTTTTTCTTACTTCTTATCTCTTTTAATAACGTTTCTGCTGTTATTTTCTTTGTCGTAAGCTTAATCTATTTTAACTTTATTTGTTAGAGCTATGAAAAGAATCGTGATTCTCGATTACGGGCTTGGAAATCTCCGCAGTGTTCAAAAGGGGCTCGAACACGTCGGATCCAGTCCCGCAATCTCCGGAGTCCCTGAGGAGATTCTTGCCGCAGACGGTGTAATTCTCCCTGGCGTCGGCGCTTTCGTGGATGCGATGAAGTGCCTTGCCCCCATCAAAGGGATTATAGAAGAGTATGCACGATCAGGAAAGCCGATGCTCGGGATCTGCCTCGGACAGCAGGTTCTCATGAGCTCTTCTGAAGAAGGGAAGCTGACTGATGGGCTTAACCTTATTTCTGGCAAAGTGCTGCGTTTTCCGAAATCTGAATTAAAAGTACCCCACATTGGCTGGAACAATCTCAAAATCAAGCAGGATCACCCTCTGTTTGAAGGTATTCCTGATAACTCTTTCGTATATTTCGTGCATTCCTATTACGTGGACACGGCTCCTGAAAACACCCTTGCAGTCTGTAACTATGGGCTGGAGTTTTCAGCTTCTGTCGTAAACTCGAAAGGCAATGTAATGGGTACCCAGTTTCACCCTGAGAAAAGCGGAACGACCGGGTTGAAGATCCTGAAAAACTTCGTAGAAATGTGTTGAAATGGGGTATCCAGGAAATTTGCTTTCGCATTAAATATTGAACTTTATTTTTCATTTTTGTCCAGGTGATTAAATTCTGACTCCTGAGCATTTTATACTGAAGTATCTGGTATCAACAGGTTAATACTTGAACACTAAATTATCCTGCCCTGCACCTGTTAGGGCAGAAACGTCTGTGAGATGGTTACTATGGATATAGAAGGTTATGCAAAACGGGCTCTCAGGAAGGACCCTTCAAACGAAGCAGGGCTTGAGGTACAGCTGGCTTCAAGAATTCTTGAAATTAAGAATATAAGCCAGGAAAGAGCTCATGAGATCGCGGTTGCGGTCGTTTGTGAGGCAAAAGCAACACTTAATGTGGAAGGAGATGTGTTAAATTCTACCCACTCAGGAGTTTCCATGGGGGAATTCGGGGTAGGCTCCAGGGGCACAGGAGACTTTTATGTTCACTCCAAGCTCGGGGAAGTTATAGGTCAGACAGGTGCAGTTGTAGACAGTTCCCAGCTTGACGACTCAGGTGTTGTCAAAATCGGTGACGACTACCTAGTGGTCACGGTTGACGGCATCCATTCTCGTCTGAGCGACTTTCCTTTTCTTTCAGGCTTTCATGTAGCCAGGGCAGCTCTGCGTGATGTGTATTCCATGGGAGCCCGCCCACTGGCAATGCTTTCCGACATTCATATAGCAGATGATGGGGATGTCGCAAAGATATTTGACCATATTGCAGGAATAACCACGGTTTCGGAACTGACTGGAATACCCCTTATTACCGGAAGCACTCTTCGAATCGGCGGGGATATGGTTATAGGCGAACGCATGACAGGCGGCGTTGGCGCTGTAGGTGTGACTTCTTCTCTTACCTCCCGGAATCGGACAAAGGTAGGAGACCTTATCCTCATGACCGAAGGAGCAGGCGGAGGTACGATTTCTACAACTGCACTTTATTATGGAATGCATGATGTCGTTGAAGAGACTATTAATATCCGTTTTCTGGAAGCCTGTGAGGTTCTGCTGCAGTCCGAGCTGTACAGAAAGGTCCATTCAATGACTGATGTTACCAATGGTGGAATCCGGGGCGATGCCAAAGAAATCTCAAAGACTGCAGATGTAAAACTTGTCTTTGAAGAGGAAAAGATAAGGGCTCTCGTGAACCCAAAGGTGCTTTCAATGCTTGAGCTCCTGAAAATCGATTACCTTGGAGTATCCCTTGATGCCCTGCTTGTAATCATCCCCCCGGCGTACGTTAATGAAATCCTTGATGCTGTCAGATCTGCAGGCATTAAAATTGATGTTATAGGGCGCGTTGAGGAGGGAAATGGGGCTGAGATTTTCGTAAATGGCGAATGCAGGGACTTTACACCGAGGTTCAGAGAATCAGCCTATACCCCTGTGAAAAAAGTCCACGGGGAAGAAAACCCCAGGGACTTTGAAGAAATGAGAGCAGCAATTGATAAGGCAGCCCTTGAAGCTATTGAGAAGAAACAAAAAGTCCTTGAAAAAATAAGAAAAAAATAATCCAAAATAACACCAGGTAAACCTTAAACCAGGTTAAATACCAACCCGGGCAGGTCTTAAATCAGGTTAAGTTCTAACAGTTTGAGCCCTGGAATAAATGAATCAGTAAACTAAAGTAAAAATCAAAAAAGAGATTGAGCCGGAAACGAGGGAAGAGTTACATTTTTCTTTTCACTAAGAGCACTTCCCTTACTTTTCCAGTTATTTCGACTTCTACCTTCGGTTCGATTTCTTCTTCCGAACGGGCTTTCCAATACTCTCCTTTATAGCGGACGAATCCCGTTTTTCCAGGCCCTACAGGATCTATTGTTTGAGCAGTATCCCCTATGATCTCCCCTATAACCGGCTTTTTCTTCCTTATCTCGGTTACTTTGTAGACTGCAAAAACCAGGAACAGCCCGAAGACAATCGTAGGGGCGACAACGGTCAGGGTTAGAAGCCTTCTGAATTCGGGACTGTAAATGTTTTCACCTCCCATAGGTAAAAGAAATATACTACCTATTATCAGGCTAATAAGGCCGGCAAGCCCGAAGATGCCGAATCCGGGCATCTTAATTTCAAGAAACAGAAGTGCTATCCCTAAAATAATGAGGAAGAATGCCCCGATATTGATATCAAATCCTGTGCCTATCAGTCCGAGTATGATTGCAATAATCCCGAACAATTCTGCTCCGGCTCCGGGACTTGAAATCCCAAAAATGATCCCATAGAGGCCGATGGTCAAAAGAAGGGATGAGATCATGGGGTTTGAAACGAGCCTTAGAATGGAAAGAGATAGGGGAGGTTCATAATCTTCCGTGCTCGCATTTTCGGTTTGCAGGGTTCTTTCTTTTACATGCTGCCCGTCAGTCCGGGCCAGCAGATTCGGGATAGAAGGAGCTATATATTCTATTACGCCTGTTTCCAGGGCTTCCTGGGCGTCAAGGTTTTTGTTTTTCGTTATGACCTCTTCTGCAAATGTCTCGTTTCTCCCATGCTTGCTGGCTGTTGCAACCGAAAACTTGACAAGGGCGTTTATTATTTTTTCATCTTTTATGGGTTTTATCCCTTCTGCGGATATCTGCACGGGCTGGGCTGAACCTATAACCGTGAAAGGGGCCATTGCAGCAATATCGGTTCCCATAAGAATGAGAGTACCGGCTGACCACGCTTTCCCACTCTCCGGTACATATCCGATAACAGGCACGCTCGTGTTCTCAATGTCCTTTATGATGATCTGGGTCTCCTCCAGCCCTCCCCCTGGGGTATCCAGGCTGATTACGAGAGCCTCAAAGTTTTCGTTTTCAGCTTTTTCTATCGCATCCGCTACAATATCATCTGAAGCCGGGGTGATGGCTTCGGAAATTTCAAGCACAAGCACCTTATTGTCAGGCCCTGCACCAGCAACGGGTGCAAAAAAAGCTGTGAGGATGATGCACAGAAAAAAAATAGATAGGAAATGTGGAGCCCTTTCCGCAACCATGTTTATCGGTCCTTTGCTGCTTATCACTTTCCTTCAGATTTTTTTTTCGGCTTTATTGTTCTTTCTTTCTTGAAATTGCCTGAGATAAAGCCGCTATATTCCCGGTTTCAAGAGGTTGGGATTGCGTAACCACTATGAGGTTCTTTTCCCTGGCAATCTCGGCAAGAGTCTGCAGTTCCCTCAGTTTGATTGCTGTAGGTGCTCCCTGATAGAGAGTGGCAGCTTCCACCATTTTCTGGGCAGCCTGAGATTCTCCTTCCGCAAGGATAATCCTGGCACGCTTCTCCCTTTCAGCTTCAGCCTGTTTAGCAATTGCTCTCTTCATATTTTCAGGCAGGGCTACGTCCCTGATCGTGACCCCTGTAACTTTGATCCCCCACGGGTCAGTATATGCATCCAGAAGTTCCTGTATCTGCTTGTTAATACTCTCTCTCTCCGAAAGCAGTTCGTCAAGTTCCATCTGACCCAGCACGTCCCTGAGTGTGGTCTGTGAAAGAGTAGAAGTTGCAAACATATAATTTTCAACCTGTGTAATAGCAGCTCCAGGTTCCACTACCTTGTAATAGACAACAGCATCCACTTCAACTGTGACGTTATCCTTGGTGATAACTGCCTGTTTAGGGACATCGATTGCAACAATTCTAAGATCTATTTTCATAGCTTTATCAATAATGGGGATAATCAGGAATATTCCAGGTCCTTTCACTCCGCTAAGGCGACCTAGCCTGAAAATGACTACTCTTTCATATTCATTAACCATTTTTATGGATTGTGAAAGTATTAAAAATATAACTATTAATACAGGAAACAATAATTGACTGGTGAAATCGACCATACTTTTATGACCTCGTGTTCCATTAATATTAAATTGAACTCAATAATAATTAAGCAATCTCTCAGAGATCACACTAAAAAATATCTTTAATGTGAGTGTTCATTATTTAAAAGTTTTGCATTCTGCCTCTCTCTAAATATCTGAAAAACTATATAATTTCTTTCACGTTCAGATTTTACATGGACTGCAGTTTTTCAGGTTTTTTGGAGCTATCTCAGGAAGGATTAAATATCAGACATGCAGGTGTCTGGTTGTTGCGGACATATAAAGGTACTGTTGCAGACCGATTCTGACAAATGACTGCATCTGAAAACACTTATATCTTAAATACGAAAATACGAAACAGGGAAAAATTGGATTGACAGGGAAAGAAAAGATTGGGAAGGTATCGATTTTCGGGCTGAATAGGGCCGATAAAGAGAACAATAAATGCTTTCAGGTTCAAAAGCTTATTCTGAGCCATAAAAAGTAGATAAGAAAACGTAGGTTCTGAAGAACCACCGGTGTTGATATTAATGAGTAAGGAATGTCCAGACTGCCACGGGCGTGGCTATGAAATTATTTCAACTGATATCTGCCCTCAATGTAAGGGAAAAGGCAAGTCAAAATCTATTGACTTCATGAAAATCTCTGAGAAAGATATTGACAGTCTCTTGAAAAGTGGCGCTGCATGTGAGAAATGTAAGGGCACTGGGACTCTTGAAATAACTACTCCCTGTGAAACCTGCGAAGGGCTCGGAAAGATATATACATGCAAGGTTTGTGGAGGGCGTATTCAGGAACCTGCGGATCCGGAGGAAGAAGTATGCGATTCCTGTTCCCGTTCTCAGTATGTTTATGCCCTTGATGAATCCTGCGACCTTAAGGACGTGGAGGCAGGAAAACTTTACCACGGTATAGTGAGCAGCAAAGCCTCTTTCGGGGTCTTTGTAGACCTTAACCCCCATGTAAGAGGGCTCATGCACTCCAGTAATGTTGGGGTCTCTCCTGAAGTGAGGGATGCCGTGATCGTGCTGGTAAAAAGCATCAAAGTCGGAGGGAAGCTGGACCTGATTCCGAAGACCCTGACAAAGTACGAAACCATCGAACTTGAAAAGGAGCTTCCACTTAAAAACTCAGCCGAAATAGACCCGGGTATGAAGGGCAGACTAATCAGAATCGAAGGAGAAGTCATCCAGGTAAAGCAGACAAGCGGGCCCACTATTTTTACTATTAGCGACGAAGGGGGCTTTGTCCCCTGTGCAGCCTTTGAAATTGCCGGGAAAAGATCCTACCCACATATTGATGTAGGGATGATTGTTTCGATCACTGGAGAAGTGACTCTGCGGGATGAGCAGATTCAGATCGAAGTCATGAGCATGAAATTGCTGACCGGAGAGAAGGAGGAAATGGTCAGGGACAGAGTTGAGAAGGTAATTGAGGAAAAGGCAACTCCTGCTGATATTCCCTTCCTCGTCGAAAGCGATATTATGGAAAAGCTCAAACCCAGGATGCTCCATGTCGCCAAAGAAATAAAGAAAGCGATTTTCCATTCAACGCCAATCGTTCTCAGGCATCATGCCGATGCCGACGGAATAACCTCGGCAATTGCAATTGAAAGGGCAATCCTGCCTCTTATTACGGAAATCGGTGGAGCGGATGCAGAATATTATTTCTACAAGCGTGCCCCTTCCAAAGCTCCTTTTTATGAGCTTGCAGACGTTACAAGGGACATTTCTTTTGCGCTTGAAGACTCCTCCAGACACGGGCAGAAAATGCCGCTTGTGATCCTTGTGGACAACGGGTCAACCGAAGAGGATGTCCCTTCCATGCGGCAGGCCAGAGTTTATGGAATCAACATGCTTGTTATTGACCATCACCACCCGGACGAGATCGTTGACCAGTACCTGATAGGGCACGCAAATCCTGCACATGTGGGAGGAGATTTCGGGGTTACTGCCGGAATGCTCTGTGCTGAAGTCGCTCGTATGATCAATCCCGGCATCAGCGATACAATAAAACATCTCCCTGCGGTTTCGGCAGTAGGGGACCGTTCAGAGGCTCCGGAAGCTGGAAGGTACATCTCTCTGGTCTCGGACCGCTATACTCTTGAAGAACTGAAAGAGATGGCTCTGGCTCTGGATTATGAACAGTTCTGGCTGAGATTTAGCAGTGGAAAGGGCATTATCGACGATATCCTGGATCTGGGTGACCACGATATACACAAAAAACTGGTTTCCCTGCTCTGCGAACAGGCAAATACCATGATAAAGGAGCAGCTTGAGGTCTGCCTCTTTAATGTCAAGTCTCAGAAACTGGTAAATGGTACTATCATGAACGTTATAGACGTTGAAAACTACGCCCAGAAATTCACCTTCCCGCCACCTGGAAAGACCTCCGGAGAAGTTCACGATGTGCTTACCAAAAGGAACCCGGGCAAACCCGTGGTCACCATCGGCTACGGTCCTGACTTTGCTGTCATCCGTTCCAAAGGCGTTCTTATGAATATTCCGAGGATTGTCAGGGAGCTCAGGGAGGAAATGAAAGGTGCAGGTGTCAGCGGAGGAGGGCATCTCGTCGTGGGCAGCATCAAGTTTGTAGAAGGAATGAGGACCGAGGTATTGTCGAGGCTTGCCGAGAAGATTGCATCCACGGAAGTTGAGTATTAAAAGGCTTTAATAAGCCTCTTTTTCCTTCACTCCCTTTATGTGCCCGGACAGATTACGGGACTTGTCTACTTTTATACAAACCCCGGGTAATCTTAAAAACGTTTACCGTAAAGGATAAAAATAGCACTTTAAAATACTTCACCTGGTTATATTTTTAAAAGTAGTACGTTTTTAGGAAAGCTTTTCCTGTGGAAGTGGAATAGAGAGCAAAGCCTTTCACAATCGAATAACAGAAAAGAGTATAGATAACTTTCTGGAACTTCCTAAATAATTATGTAGGCAACAAATCCTCTTTGGATACTACCAGAAAAGAAAAAGGAATGGTGAGTAAAGGAAGACGTCTCGACGCGGGAGAGGTGTTTTTATATGCGTCAGGTTAGTTGAGTGCGGGAAATGCCATACCCTGCTTTATCATTATGGCTTCCGTCCACGCCCGTTTTGCGGCACAAAGATTTCTGTATATACATTTTCATACACTGATTATGCACTTAACCTCTCCTATTATTTGTGATCGCCACAACGACACAGAACAGCAATAAAACGACAGCCCTACTTGTCTAAAGTCGATAGTTTGAAATATAACTATATGTTTTCTAACTATCGTTTTTCTATTTGTTAGATTTCGATTTATCTGTAAAGCGACGACGACATAAACCGACTCGTCCTCTATAGCTAACTTATAGGGACTAGCCACAATTTTGACGTTTTGCGTTTTATAACGATGTTTTGTCGTGTTAGCTGGATATGTTTGTTTTCATGTCGCTTTGTCGTCGCCTGATATTATAGCAGCATTGCTGAATTCTGTCTGTCATCTTGTTCACACAGACGCGCGTCTAATCAAATGTAAGTATACTGCCGATTTTTTCCAATTAAGAGGCAGGGGCAACGAAAAATAGTACTATGGAGATTGTTAGGGTGCGACAAACTAAAAGTTGGCGTCTGTCTGCGTGGTCACATACGTTACCGTAAATGTTCCCTCGTAATCGGTGTGTGTTGCTGTAATGTTTCAAAGTTCCTTTAAGCCCGTGTTAATAAATATCTTTACCGGATAAAGTACCAATCTTCAAACTTGATTTATATATTAATCACTTGATGTTTTATGTGGTTTATGTAAATATGTGATATTCATCCTATCCACAGCATACCTTGAAACCCCTTTTTCGTTATATACCACTGAGTTTTTGTTTAGTCGGACGGATGTAAGTATCTCTATAGGATGAATTATACCAACCTGATCTTAACACCCTGAAAAACTGAGTAACAAAGGGATTCTTGCTCTTGCTGCCGGAAACTTGTTTGCTAAAGAGGAGCGGAGACGAACAATTGTGCTGTCCTGAATTAGAAAATCCTGGAAGTTTTCAAGTTTTTTACTAAGTGTCCTCCCAGGTTCTTTTGCAAGTTCTTCTATGTCATGAATAACACACTGATGAAGAAACTCCACAAGTTCTGGAGTGAATCTATAGTACCAGCTGCTGTCGCTTATGGTTTTACTGGACTCGGTTTCATATTCTCTTTTCAAACTGGCAAGTGTACGCTGCAAGCGTACACCAAAACCGAGAGTTAAAACCCAAAAGATGATGACAGGGTCAATTTTACGCTCACGTACTATAAGACCAGTTTCTTTAGCAGTTTGCCTTAACCACTCTTCGGGAAATATTTCCCTAAGAGAGTCTTCAAGTGTAGGTGGGGGATGAGGAGACATAGATGCACTAATATTTAGATAATTGATATAAAAACACATACAGAAGTGATTATCTAACGCTTAACCGATGACGCATGAAATTAATTATATAAGGATTTATTTCCAGATGTATTCCTCGTACTGCCATCCGAAAATCAGATAGTTTTACCTTATTCAGGACTTATTTTTTATTTATTCTCATCAATAAGTCCCTTGCAGTTTCGGCAGTCCTAGCCAGTGTAGTATTTTCTCCCTAATACAATTGAAGGAACTTTAAGAACGTAAGCTTTTTGTACCAGCCGCAATCAATGCATATCATCTACGTGTTGTACAGAGGATGAATTTAGAAAAACTAAAAAGCAGGTAAAATGTAATAAATCTGTAATAAAGATTAAACCCGTGAATGATATGTAAATATATTAATATACTCATGAAATTTTACTGATAATATCTTCCTGAGAATAACTTTTTTCAAGTTGTAGGGGTTAATATCCAAAGGTACAGGGATACTAAATGAACGAAAAATATCTTAGGTACGTACGGCAAAACAGGAAAAAAATAGGAGTTTTCATTGTAATTTTCATTTTCTTGATCACACTGGGAGTATTCATTTTCCATACTATAGATTCCAACTTTTTCCTTAAGCCATCAAATAAGACTGTGTATGTAGCTGGCGATGGAAGTGGAAACTTCACCTGTGATGGGAGTGATGATCAGGTAGAGATAAATCAAGCTCTCGAATATGTTGCAGAAAATCCGGAATTCACTACCGTTCATTTGAAAGGTCCCAACACATACGTTATCTCAGACAATATTTTCATCGGGAACGATACGACCCTGCAAGGGGACCCCACAGCCGTAATCAAGCTTAAAGACAAAGCAAACTGGCCGCAGGAAAAGCCACTAATAACTCAGATGAGTAGTTCTGGAAACCAGAATATTACTATAAGGGGCTTTGAGATCAACGGAAACTACGACGGAAACACTGAAAAAATGAGAGGAGACGGATACTATAACCTGATCAATTTCTTTAACTGTGATAACATACAGGTTTATGATATGTACATGCATGACAGCCACGGAGACGGGCTGAGGATAAAACACAGCGAAAACGTAAAATTCCACGACAATCGGATTTACAAGCTTGGTCATGACGGTCTTTATGCAATCGAATGTCAGAATGTAGAAGCGTGGGGCAACGTAGTAAGATGCAAGACGAACTCTGCACTGAGAATTTACAACTCAAACCATGTAAAACTCCATGATAACATTATATATACAGTATTTGAGCCAGACGCGGGAGGTCCAGGAATTCAGATCCAGTATATTGGGGAGTCGAGCCCATACGTCATGGATGATATAGAGGTATATAACAATACTATTTATGATACGTATGGTCCTGGTATCTGGCTCATAGCATATGGTCAAGCTTACTCAAAGGATGAAGCTAAGAACGTCTACATACACCACAACACATTCTATGGTTGTGGCACGCATCCAACTTATGATTGGTTGGGCGGTATAGTAACAAGCGGATTTTATGATACCCTCATAGAAAACAATGTTTTTGATGGAAATTATCACACAGCAGTGGCGCTCCAAGCTGCTTTAGATCTTAAACCCCCAGGTACAGGATACACGACAATTGTACGTAATAATATAATTTCAAACACTAAACAACGAAAATATCAGCCTGCAGGAACTGGCAATGGAGTGGTTAATTACCTGACTGGAACCCATTCCTTTATACTGGAAAACAATTGTTTCTACAACAACACTGGCGGAGATTACAAGAACACCCGTTCATCTGCTTCAGATATTCATGTTGATCCGCTTTTTGCAGATCAGGCTAACCATGATTACCACCTGAAATCTTCGGCTGGGAGGTGGAATGGAAAAACCTGGGTTAAAGACAAAGTGAGCTCTCCTTGCATTGATGCAGGATATCCCTCCTCGGATTACTCTAAAGAACCTGAAAACAATGGAAATCGAATCAATATAGGAAGATACGGAAACACTGAATACGCCTCAATGTCCGAGACGATGTCCGAGATAATTCCCGAATACAAATTCCTGTGGAATCAGGTGGTTTCACCTGCATGGAAAACGTTCAGGACAATATCCGAGACAATTTCCGAGATAATTCCCGAATACAAATTCCTGTGGAATCAGGTGGTTTCACCTGCATGGAAAACGTTCAGGATAACACTGAGGGCATTCTTTTTGATATTGCCTTAAAATTCTACCTTAAGACTATCCTCAGATTTAATTTTTAGCAGATCTTTAATCCGAAACGCTACGGAGTAAACATCCAGCCACTTCCGATAGAGTTCTTCTAGAAGTTCGAGGCTCCTGGATAGGCTCATGTGTATGACGATGGAAAGGTTTTTGCTATATTAAAGAAGGAAAAGAAACTAAAAAATAAAAGTCACAGAAAATTTTCATATTACATAATAATCTTATAAAAAATCCGTACATAACCCACTGTCCGGCGTTTGCTTAGGACCCACCGCGAAATAACATAGGCAGTTTTTAAGAATATATTAAATAACTTTCACGAGCAAGATAGCTGATTTAATTCAACTAAATTGTCTCTTGCCTAAGTTATTTCGTTACAAATCCTTAAATTTGAAAGTGGAAAAAGTATGTCTAACTTTGTCACCAATGTACTAAAAATGGTATCAGGAAGCGTGATTGCACAGGCCCTGGGTGTGCTCCTCATCCCCATAATCACCAGGATTTATAGCCCAAATGATTTTGGGATTTTTCAACTGATTCTCTCAATATCAGGCATTCTTGCAATAGTTTCTACTTTTTCATACCAGTTCTCAATTATACTTCCAAAAGAAGATGAAGATTCGGTAAATATTGTAGTTCTCTGTGTCATACTTGTGACTCTTACATCTTTACTTACAGGCATCGGGATATTATTCCTTCCTGAAAATATTGATTCTATCCTGAATGCGCCGGGAGCTTCAAGATATTTAATTTATCTTCCGATAATAGTCTTCCTTAATGGCCTGTTTTTCGTGCAGAACTACTGGCTTTCAAGACGGATCCGTTTTGGAGTCATAGCCGGAGCCAGAGTTTCAAATACCTTATTAGGAAAGGTGTTTCAGATAGGGCTGGCAAAATGGATTGTATCTCCCGTGAGCCTGTTTGTCGGGCTCATTGCAGGATATGTATTTGCAGACCTTTTCATGCTCAAGGGCATAAAAAAAGATATCCCGGTTTTCAAAAAGGTGTCAATAAAAAGAATGAAAGAGGTAGCTATTCAGCATAAAAACTTCCCATTATTCAGTTCTTGGTCCACAATTGCAAATACGATTTCCCCACAGGTACCTACCTTTTTGCTTGCACTTTTTTACGGTCCAACAGTCGTAGGGCACTATTCACTTGCATATCAGGTGGTTAACATGCCCATGGTGATTGTAGGCAACGCCATTGGACAGGTCTTCTTCCAGAAGGTCAGTGAGGTCAAAAACGGAAATGTGGATGGGGACGTGAAGGCTGTTGTGGAAGAGGTTTACAAAAAACTGATATCAATCGGGATATTCCCGATGATACTCCTGATGATCATAGGAGAACCGGTGTTCACATTTGCCTTCGGTGAAAGCTGGTCTGTCTCCGGCATATATGTGAGGATCCTTTTGCCCTGGATATTCCTAGTCTTCCTGTCCTCACCTATTTCAACCCTCTACAGCATATACGACAAACAGTCGGTCTGGCTTACCTTCAGTATAATTCTCTTAATCTCAAGGGTAGTAGCACTGTTCATAGGAGGGACTTACGGGGGGCCGGAGTTCGCTCTGGGCTTTTTTAGCCTTACCGGGGTTGTATTCTGGCTCTGGAACAATGCATATTTGCTGAACCTCATAGGGATTGACAAGAAAGAAAGCTTTGGAATCCTTGTAAGGTATATGGCAATCGGCCTGGTTGTTGCAGCTCCGTTAATTCTGCTGGAAATATTCACCTCAAACTTTTACATCATGCTCTTGGTGGTAGCGATCATAACGCCGATCTATTACGGAATAACCTTTCATGAAGACCCCATGTTTAGAAAAATAGTTTCGAGCTTTCTAGTTGGCGTGAAAAAGAGAATCAGAGAATGATTTAATTTCCAGTGCGGCTGATGATTTCGTTTTTATCCGGTAAACAGGCGGGCTCAAGCCGAGAGTGGCGTATGGAAAAGGGCTCCTTGCTATTTTAAGTGGGTAATTTATAGTCACTTTCTAAACGTTAGTGGAACACTTATAACCTGCTTTCGGCAGGTGCGACAAGAAGCTATGCTATGAATTGCGGAAACGCTACCTCTTCCATTTGAGGTAATCCTACTGTGACATGCATAAATGGCAACGTTTGTGTGTGAAGCTCACAAGACAATATCAAGAAATCAAGGAGCCTGACTTTGATAATTGGTTAGGATAAGAATACTATGAAGAACGTAAAGTGAACCATCGTAAAAATCGTGAAGCAGAATGAGCGAAAACAGGTTGACACGCTCAAACCAAAAGGTATAGAATCAGGTCATAATGGATCTGCCGACATTATGGCAAATGGACAAATGGTTCTCGGTTTACAGATGGCTTCTAAGGTATTCATATTATTCATGGTATGGAACTTGGTAAACCCTATATGCTCCTTTAAAAAAAAAAGGTAGAGACCCTGTGAAGGGAATTAATTGCATAGAGGGTAGAGGATTCAAGCAAAAAGCGAATGTCATTCTGTAATGGAATGGATAGGGGTTCAAACTTTGCCCTAGCCTGAAAGGGTGCAGACTTGCTTATTTGGTGTTCTATTGTATGAAAGGAGGCAAACTTCTGAATGTAAGTATTTCAACGATATCCTCTCAGGATAAGAAGCTTACAGACGCTTCCCTCTTCCAGAGATGGAAAACTATTGACTGGAATCAAGTAGAGAAGAGTGTTAATAAGTTGCAAACCCGAATTACAAAAGCAGTAATGCAAAACAAATGGAACCATGTCAAGAGATTGCAGTATCTCCTAACTCATTCCTATTTCGCCAAACTCTTGGCAGTAAGAAGAGTTACTCAAAACAAAGGAAAAAGGACATCTGGAATTGATGGTGAAAAATGGCTAACTTCAAGCTCCAAAATGAAAGCTGTCCTTAGTCCTACTGGTAAAAGATACAAAGCTAAACCCCTGAAACGAGTCTTCATTAATAAGCCTGGTAAGAAGAAGAAACGTCCCTTAGGTATCCCTACAATGTATGACAGAGCTATTCAATCTTTATATGCATTAGCTCTCGAACCCATAGCTGAAACAATGTCTGACCTGAGGTCTTTTGGATTTCGAAAGCACCGAAGTACCAAAGATGCATGTCAGCAAATCTTTTTGTGTTTAAGCAAGAAGAACTCGGCCCAATGGATCTTAGAAGGCGATATCAAAGGATGTTTCGATAATATAAATCATCAGTGGTTGTTGACTAACATTCCTATAGAAAAATCAGTACTGACTCAATTTCTTAAAGCAGGTTTCATTTACAAACATCATCTGAATCCAACAAAAGCAGGTACGCCACAAGGTGGGATAATCTCCCCCATTTTGGCAAATATGACATTGGACGGCATCGAGAAGTTACTTATGGCTAAATACCCAAAAAGAGGTAGTAAGTCTCCCAAGGTTAACTTCATCCGTTATGCTGATGATTTCATAGTCACTGCTAATTCAGAAGAATCTGCCAGAGAAATTAGGGACATAATTACTGCTTTTCTCAAAGAACGAGGTCTTGAACTATCTGATGACAAAACCCTGATCACAAATATTAATGAGGGCTTTGATTTTCTCGGCTGGAATTTCCGCAAGTACAATGGTAAGCTTCTGATCAAGCCTTCCAAGAAGTCCATTAAAAGGTTTACTGAAACAATCAGTCAAACCATAACGAAAGGAATGGCATGGTCTCAGGAAGTCTTAATTACCAAATTAAACCCCATAATAAGAGGTTGGACCAATTATCACAATTCAGTGGTCTCCTCGGACGTATTCCAGATCCTTGATCATAGAATCTGGGAGCTGCTATGGATATGGGCTAAAAGAAGACATCCGAACAAATCCAAAGATTGGATTGTCAACAAATATTGGAAAAGAAGCACCTCAAGAAGATGGAATTTCAGAACCGAGAGAAATGGGTTACTGCTTCTTTCAAAAACCAGAATCTACAGACACATTCCTTTAAAGCTGCAAATGAATCCATTTCTTGATCCGGATTATTTTCACGAACGTTCAAATAAATTAAGTTTCCGGAAAAGTCAATCCATTTGATTAATTATTTGAAAAAAAAAAGACTGCTGCCTGATACAGAAAAGGTTATAGAATGCTTGAGCCGGATGCGTCGAAAGGCGCACGTCCGGTTCTTAGAAGAGGGAGAGCGAGTAATCGCTCTTTCTTATTTGACGTAACTTGTTTTTTTCGTAATATTTTTATTGATAGCGTTTTTGCTGGAAAACACATTATCCTTTATACTGAACATTATTGCAAAAATGGTTCATTGTTTATATATGTAGTGAGATTTGGGTCAAATGTTAACCAGTTTCAAACCCACTACATATTTACATAATGTTTGAAAAACGCAATCAGTAAAAATTCTCAAAATCTAATGTCGACCTGCCGAATGTAGGTATCTGCATCTATTATCTGTATCCTACTTTCGGCAGGTCGACATTAAAAATTAGAATATTTTTCTTGATGCCGTTTTTGAACATTCACTAACTATAGATTAGGTTTAAAGCTGGTTAACAGGTGGCTCAACTCCCACAGCATATATAAATACTAAATCATTTTTTCATTAAAGTTTAGTATGAGAAATTAATAATTGGTCATATGTAAACCTATCAATTACACACAAGTAAGGAGCATTATTTCAAAATCGCCATCAGTAAAATTATCAAAAATTAAACGTCGACCTGCCGAAAGTAGGATCTATTATCTGTATATACTGAAATCGGATAAACAGATGAAAGAGATAATAGGTGAATTCAAATCTCCGGGAAAAGCGTAAGCCTCATGAGAAACAACACCTGATGAGAAACAGACAAAAATATCGAAAAAGGAGATTCAGGATTTTGCTTTCTGAGGAGCTTATTTTCTTGAAAGTCGCTTTCACTTTCATCCAGAACCGGAGAAATAGAAAAAAGCTGAAACTGCTGCTCTGGCTTCCTGTACTTTTATTTCTGACCCCATTCCTGGAAATGCCTCAACTAACAACTGAGAACTTATCCCTGAAAACCCGGTAGTTGGGGATAAGATAAAGAAACTATCATTCAGTGCATAGTTAGCGGCGCTCCTTTGAACGTTGCTCGAATACCCTCTATAACAGGCAAACTATTCTTTCTAATTGTTAAATGTATGCTCTAATTCTGCAGAAAGCTTCCGCTCCTTGAATTGTTCTGAAAGTTCCCGATGTTTTCTGTTGTAGTTTCATCATATGATATCTCTTTCTGTCTGATTATTCTCAAATGGAACTCTCATGATTTTTTTCAAAATTGAAGAAATCCATAAAAATTAAAACAACTCATCATCATAAGTCTCTGTTTCGTCAGAATCGAATGTCAATCGACTGATCTTTGTAGTCTGAATCGTTGAAGTTAAGGTATAAATTAGCATATGAGTTAGAATATATTTTGTTTTTTGTAAACATGTTATTATTCAGAGAATTATTCTGATAATCAGATTGATGGGAATTGTAAATTTCTTTCGTATTTGGTATTCCAAAATACAGACCATCCTTTTCAAAAGCTTCATCCCTAATATAAAAATAACTACGACTATAATTTGTAGAGTCAATTTCAGAAGAGTTCAAATGATTAAAACATAAATAGTTCTTAGAAGTAAGTGATCGAAGATATCTTTGTGAAAAATAATCAGAGAAAACATAAGATTCGGAAGAGGCATATGTGTCTAAATAATTAAATCCATAAATCTCTGGTTGAATAAAGTAGCTTCTTGGACCATCATCAGACATAAAATTGGAATTTGTATTGCTATTAGTAATTGAAAAAAAACTAAAAAGTAAAGGAATTAAGAAAATAGCCAGGTAACATAATTTTTTTGACCTATTGGTAAAGAGATATTTGATAACTATATAAATTCCTATACCTACAGATAGAGATATAAATGGAACTACAAATAAAGTTAACCTGTCGAACTGCAGCAAATTCATAGTGTTCCATAATAACTTTAGAGGTGAAGGGAAATAAAATATAAAACATACGAAAGAGAAGAGGCCAAAAGCAGCCTTAGATTTGCTTCTTTGATCTAATATCAGATATTTAACTCCAATTAATGCAAAAATGAAAGAAATATAAACATCTAAATTTGAAAGTAAAAGATAAAGTAAGTTTTCATTTTGAAAAAAAGAATTTGCATTATATTGTACAATAAGGTCAGTTGTCATGAGACTTCTTAAACGTGGACCTATTACTTGTGATGTAAAGTCATAAGCTTCAAAAATCCAGTAACTAATAAAAAAAACATTGAAATATAAAACAGATGTAACTGATACATACCCAAGGTCTTGACCTAAATATTCGCATAGTAGGAACAGAATAAGGAGAATAGAGATTTGTGCAGATGATACTTGATGAGATAATACGATTGAAAGCACACATAGCAGTATAAAGAACTTGAAATATATACTTGGTAGCACTATGAGTGCTATTGACCCTATAATACAAGTAAAATAAAATCATAAAAAATACAAACGCTAATACTCTTGTGACCATATATGTGCCGTGGAAAAGGATCACAGAACTCCATGAGTAAACTAAACAACTTAAAAGGCTTATTTGTTTATTGTTTGTAACAAGATAAAATAGCATATATACAAACAATAGCACAATGACAAAAACAGGAGCAGTAACCAGAAAAAGAGAATCAATTAAATCCATATTAGTAATATGAGCACTTATGGCAACTAAAACGTGATACAGAGGAAATTTACTATAGAGAAACATTGATTCGGGAAGTAATCTTCCAGATTCAGCAATAATTTCAGCAAGACGAATATGAGGCAATATATCAGTATTACCAAAATAGAGAGGGTATACAAAAGTAACACCATATATAAAATTGAGCATTGATGCGGCGATTTCGATGAGTATTATTGAAGAAGATATATTGCGAGAAAATATTTGAACAAACATAATTAGATATAATAATAAAAGTAACGAAATGTAAATTTCAGATCTATCACTAGTTAAAACTAAATATAAAACTGACCAGATGAAAATAATAAAATAAAGTTTTATTAAAAGACTTTTATTTAATGTAGGGATATGAATCTCATCTAATTTAATAGGCAAGTTTTTTGTAAAAAAAACAAATAGAGCAGAGATTGTTACTACAATTGATAAAATAATTGTATAATAATAGATGCTTTGCAACTTCATTAAGAAAACCAGGGAAAGTGCCCCAAGAACGATTAGCAGAAGAAAAATAGGATATGTCCTAAAAAAACGTTCAATGTAAGAATTGTCGCTCATATAAATCAAATCCCGATTTGATAATAAAAATTACGAGCTGGTATTTTTATTGGAATTGTTAACAACTTTACAAGAAATCTGTTCAACATTTGCCGCAGCAATTTTCCAACTATGATGAGCTCTAATAAATTTATAGCCGTAAGTTCCCATTTGTTTACACACTGAGTCGTCTTGTAATAATCTTACTATATTTTTACCTAAATCACATACATCCTCAGGAATTACAGAAATACCCCCTTTTGAAGTAGAGAGTAATTCTTCTATACCTTTTATTTTACTTGCAACGACAGGTTTACCGCAAGCGAGATATTCATATATTTTTAACGCAGATAAACCTATTCTGTCATTTCTTTCAATAATAAAAGGTGCGACACAAATATTACTGGCATTGATATAAACTGGGACTGTTTCGTAATCGACATATCCTGTAAACAAGTAATTGCTGGAAATGTTCAAAGTATCTACAAGTTTTTTTAATTCATCCAGTTTCTGACCGTCTCCGACAATTATAAATTTTGTATTAGGGCATTTACTCAATATAAATGGACTCGATTTTATTAAATACTCAACCCCCTGCCAGGGAGCTAAATGCCCAACAAAGCAAACGTATTTAAATTCAGAATCTAGATTCAATTTTTTCAATGCATTTTCTTTATCCATTGGCTTAAAAAGGTCGATATTAGCACCGTTTTCAACCACCGAAACTTTATCGGGCGGTAAATTGTAATTCAATTGTAAGAATTCTTTTAGTTTAGGTGTAACTGTTATAATATGTGTTGCAATCGAGTATCTGTTAAGTAAAACCAAATTTATGATTTTAGCAATAGGCTTGGGTAAAAGACCAGTTTCATTAGAGATCCCGTTTACCTCCATAATTACAGGAGTTCCAAATAATAAAGTGAGGTTACAACCAGTCCCAAAAGCATGATCTCTTTCATAAATAAGGTCACACTTATTCCTAAGTAAATAAAAAGAACAAATAAAAAAAGCATTTATAGAAAAAGTAAATGCCCTCAAAAATTCAATATCAATATATCCACATCTCTTAAAAGTTATATTATTCCCAAACTTTGGAGGATACTTTGTAGGAGAAACAACAGTTATAGAGTTATTTACGGATAAATTTCTCAATATTTCCCTCACATGAGTACAAGAACCAGTGGAACCATTAATATCTGGAAAAGAAATATATAACATCTTCATAAAAACCACATTGATAATAATATAATTTCAATAAAAAGTTATCGAATTAGAGTAATATAAAACTGTTCAGTATCTTGAGCTATCTTTTCCCAAGAAAGATTTTTTACTAAATCAAATGCATTATAACCCATTTTACTCAGCCTTTTTTCATCATTCAATAAAAAAATAACTTTCTCAGCAAGGTCATTTTTATCACCGGTTTTTGTCAATAAACCATTACATCCATCCTTAACTATAGCTTTAAAGCACTCACAACCACTAACTACTAGAGGCAAACCACATACAGATGCTTCTAAAAGTACGTTTGGAAATGCCTCGCCTTCCAGTGAAGGAAGTACAAATAAATCTGCAGCTTTATAATATAGTGCCTTTGTAGTTGAGTCGGAAATGTATCCTGCAAATTTAATATTATCCTGAATTTGTAAGTTTACAGCTATATCTTCAAGTTCATTCCTTAATGGGCCATCTCCTACAAAGACAAGGTGAGCATCTGAACGATCAATCAGTACTTCTTTCATTGATTTTAGCAAAACATCAGGAGCCTTCCTTGAAATTAGGCTACCCACAAAAAGGATAATTTTACTATCAACAGGTAATCCTAATGTATTACGACATTCTTCTTTGGAATAAGGAATGTCAAATTCTCCAAAATTAACTCCGTTAGGTATATAAACTAATTTTTTTGAATATTTTTTCAGAAATCGTGATTCTGTTACATGGTTTTTAGATAGAGAAATCACTGAATCCGCTGCATCAAGTAATACATCACAAAGACACTTATTAAACAAAAATACACCAATCCTTCGTTTAATTCCTCCAAAGCCCCCTACCCCGTCACCATGATATGAAACAATCAATTTTTTTTTCATTTTTTTAGCATATAAAAGTGCAGTGAGAGGCGCAGGTAAATTCCCCATGCGAGCATGTACAATATCCAAGATAATATTGGAAAATAGTGGTTTATAAATCAAATCAATAGAAATTGGGGCTTGACCTATTATAAAGCTCTTTTTGTACCTAAATATTGTGATATTCCCATAAGATATAATAGAATTCGTTGAATCAATAGAAGTCGTAAATATAAAAACTTCATGTCCTCTTTTAGCCATGTTAATTGCTAAATTATATGTCCCTTTTTCTACCCCTCCATCTTTTTGAACTTCACTAATTAAGCTTTCACCTGTGAGGGGATTTCTATACGGAAAAGTTGAAACAAAATAACCAATCTTCATAATCAACCCATTCATTTTTTATAATACATAAGATTTGGTCGTCCAGTGTTATATGATTGATGTTTTGAAACACTTAAATGAAAAGTCCATCTCGTATCAATAAACATTCCTCCATTTTCAGCATTATTCACAATCCTCGAATTTTTCTCAAGGATTGGGATTGGGATATTTTAAACTGCCGAAAATGGGGAATTCTTAACTACTGTTGACAAGAGTTAAGTTTTAGAATTGCCTCGAATAATTACTTCATCTTTTTCAATGTGTCCATACCAACCTTTGCTAGGATGAAAATGAAAATTAGGGAGATGTTTTAAATTTTGTTCTATTTCATTTGGGGGAAAATTGACTAAATTCCAAGTCCTATTCTTAAATCCTTCTCTTATTAGAGGTATTTTCATGTAATCAAATCCCATGATATCAGAACAAATTTTATCAATCGCAACCGGATTAAAACCAGCTATTATTATATCTGTTTTCTTGGGGGATCCTTGCATAGGTCCTTCATTTTCTGCAGAAATAATACCATCCACTAAACAAAAGTAATTTCTCTGAATGCTTGAATTCATTACACCGTTTTTATCAGCGTAGAGCAATATTTTATTAATGTCTAGAACACATCTCCAAATCGTATCATTTCCGTGCCATGACCCTTCCATTAGATCATTGCTTGTTAATGAATATTCGGCTAATGATGATTTACCCAGTAAAGACAAATATATCTTCTTTGTAAGTTTGGCAAAAGGAAGTAGCAATTTATGATTTTTAAGAGTGTTCCACACATTCCATTTTAACCACAAAAATAATTTAAATTTAGGATATTCATCTCCTCCATGGCTAATGCAACCCGCTCTATGATGAGCAATTCCTTTTTTATCACCATTAATACCAACTAAATTTTTAAGAGAACATGTAATACCAGCCTTTCGATGGGTTTTAATTTTTGGAAGGTTGATAAAAACATCTGCATCTAATACTGTTTTTGAGATATAATACTCATTTTTAGAAGGATTGTGATGTTTTGACACCGCCTCTTTTTTGTAGTCTGTTATCCTAAATTTTCTATGATACTGGATTACAGGCATAAGTTCGCTTTTTATGCCCAAATCGACAAAAGCATATCCTAAGGGATCGGTCTCCTTAGAGACTCGTTTTGAAATAATTTCATCCTCTAAAACAGAAATATCAATTCTTAAATCTAGTAAATTAATGTTTATCCCCTTTTGAGAATAATAATTTACCAATGAACTTAATCCAGATTTATTAATTAAATTATCCCAATTGGCACTTTGAACGGGAGCATCACAAATTGTAATTTTACACTTTCCTTTTGTTGCAAGAAGAATGTAATCTATAACTGGTCTAATTAATGAGGCATTTGTAATTGTGCATAATATACCTTCATCTCCTAATGGATGATGATCTACCACCAAATTAGGCTTTATTACAATATGATCATTTTCACTAATAAATTCAGAGAATGGATTCCATGTATCAGTATTAATGTTACTCTTATCTAACTTCAGATCCTTTAGTATATTTCTTACTTTATCATATACTTGATTGTTAACATCTACATGGTCAATTAATCTTGAAGAGCAAAGTTCAGGGTATTCTTTAGGGGGATTATACGGTTGAACTGGATACCCACAGCATTCAGAAACATCAATAGCTACATAATTATTATTTTTCATACAGACCCCAACAATAAATAATGTGAAATATTAAAATGTTACCTTAGAAATTACAGATCTGATTTTTCCCGTAGAACCTTTTTTAAGTTTATCAACTATTTTTATATTCACTGACACTTCATTATTCAAGAACTCGATAATACTTCTGTAAACAACATCCAGATCTTTTTCATCAATACTTTCGGAAATCACAGCATATACAGTAACATGATCAAGTTTTTCTTGTACAATCTGATACTCTAAAACTCCATGAGAATGCTTCATTACAAGTGCTAAAATAATCGGAGATATCATCTTTCCACTTGGTAAAATTATGAAATCATCGCTCCTCCCTTCTACTGATTTCATAAGAGGAAGTCCTCTTCCACATGAACATAATTCATCAGTTGGAATCCCTATATCTCCAACTTCATATCTGATCAAAGGCATTGCATAATTATACAAACAAGTGTATATAATTTCACCTCTTTCACCTGTAGCCACATTTTCTCCATCTTGAATAAACTCCGAAATTACACTATCAACATCAAGATGATATCCACAGTGTTCAGAACATTCCCATGCAGTTCTGTTGACTTCTATACATCCAAATAAATCTACTAATTCAACATCAAAAGCTGAATTAATAAGTTTTCTTGCGGGGGGATCAAGAAGTTCTGCTGTGGTAAAGACATTTTTTGGATTAACTCCCTCAATAGAATTATTTTTTATGTATCTAGCAATCAGACTTAATTGAGAAGGATAGCCAATAATCGTATCTGGCTTTACATTGATTAAAAAATCAACTTGATCTTTAACATTATCAAAAAGATTTAATGTACTTATATTGAAAAATCCAAGCTTTTGGAACCACTTAGAACTTGTAGCTGTTCTTGTATCCCCTATGTTTACCCACTTATCTCTTATTTTTAAACCGTTTTCCATCATAGATCTTAAATTCACAACTCTGCTATAGTCATCTGCAACGGCATCGTACACGGCTTTCAGAGGTTTGCCTGTGGAACCGCTCGTAGGGATGACTCGACAACTATCGAGGTTAACTCCTTTAGCTAATATTGAGCCTAAACTGTGCTCTCTAACCTCTTCTTTTGTTGTAAAAGGAATCCTTTTTAAGTCGTTTAATGTCCTGATATCATCAGGATGAATTCCTGCATTTTTAAATTTATTATGATAAAATTCAGTATTTTCATAAGCATGCTTAACCATTGAGCGAAGTTTTTTATTCTGTAACTCTTCAAGCTCAGAAGGTTTAAGCCATTGATTTTTGCGAACTTGATGAAGTAACATCAACTTATTTATTGAACCCAAGAATATCTCCCTCATTTTTTAACCCGTCTACGAATTTATTCAGACCTTTGTTGATATTGAATAATGGTTTGTATCCGATCAGTTTATTTCCCAAATCAATATTTGCAAGCGTATCCTCGGTATCTCCTGTTTGCTTAACGATATTTATTGATTCAGATGTTGAACCAGTAATGGACCTTAAGTTTTCAATCAGGTCATTTACACTGATCCGGTTTCCACCACCGATATTCAAAACCTTTCCATTTGTTACTTTGTTGTTAAGGAGCCTTTTGTTAGCTTCCACAATGTCTTCGATGTAAGTGAAATCTCTTGTCTGCTCTCCATCACCAAAAACGGTAATAGGTTCATTTGCAAGCATTTTCCTAGTAAAGATTGAAATTGCAAGGTCAGGTCTCATCCTTGGACCATATACTGTAAAGTAGCGCAATGAAGTTGTGGGGAGCCCATATACCTCATAAAATACCCTGCAATAGTGTTCTGCAGCTAATTTACTAACGCCGTATGGGGATACAGGCTCTGTGGGATGTTGTTCATCGAATGGCAGATACCTAACTTTACCATAAACAGATGATGAGGAAGCATTAATGACTTTTTTAATATTAGCATCCAGAGATGCTTTAAGCACATTCAGAGTACCCAGCACGTTTACATTATTAGGCTTAAAAGGATCTTCAACTGAAATTCGAACTCCAGCCTGGGCAGCTTCGTGATAAACATAATCAACCGTGCTGTCAATGATCTCCTTTATTTTATAGAGATCTGTAACATCGGCATTAATGAAAGTTGCATCCCCGCTTTCAAGAACTATATCTAGGTTTCTTTTTTTAAGGTCAATAGAATAATAAGGATCAAGATTATCAACAATAACAATTTCATGACCATCTTTTGCAAGGCTTTCTGCAATATGTGACCCGATAAAACCTGCACCGCCTGTAATAACTATTTTAGACACTTTAAATCAACTCCTCATAAAGTTGGACGGTTTTATTTACGGTGTCTTTCCAGGAATAGTTTTCAACAACGTTTCCTCTTCCGTTTTCCCTGAATTTTGCTGCAAGGGAAGAATCTGAGAGTACTTCTGAGATGCTGTCTGCTAGGGTTTGAGGATCTTTTACGGGAACGAGTATTCCGCCGCCATTGACAATATTGACAAGCTGTGGCAGTCGGGAACAAACTACGGGGATTCCACATGACATTGCCTCCAGAATTGTTCTTGGGACGCCTTCCTCAAGGCTTGGAAGCACAAAAACACTTGAATTTTGATACAGGTTTACGAGTTCGGAGTTCGCGACAAAGTCCTTCATTATAATACTGTTGTCCAGTTTCAGGTTGTGTATTTTTTGAACAATCTGGTCTTTATAGGGACCTTTGCCGACCATTGTAAGGGTAGCATCAGGGTGCCTGAATTTTACCTTATTGAAAGCATCAATAAGGTAATCGGGCCCTTTTCCTTTTGCATACCTGCCGACCCAGAGCAAGTTCTTTTTGTCAAAAGAAGTTTCCTTTGCAGGGACAAACAGGTCAGTATCGACGCCGTTGTGTATCACTTTGATTTTTCGGGATTTAATTCCGATATCAATGAGTTCCTTTTTCTCTGTTTCAGTGTAACAGATTATTTTGTCTGCTGCTGCAAACGTAAGCCTGGCACCGGAGACAGTATAAATGTCCTGGAACCACTTGGGAGCAGTCTGTGAATTCAGGCCGTGGTTGGTTATGACAAGCGGGGTTGAGCCCAGATGTCTTGCAACTGCACTGAGGTTAGTTGAAAAGAAAAGATGGGAATGAGCATGAACTACATCATACTTTGACTGGTTTTTAACCAGATCGACAAACATATTCGGTGCGATGGAATTCCCAAGTATTTGTGCAAATGGTTTGAAATTCCGGACATAATAGCCTTCAGGAGCTTCATATGGAGATTTGGCACCCCCAGAGGCGGTATAAATAGTTACATCGTGCCCCATTCTCATCTGCTCTTTAGACATTTCATGGGCGTGGATGCACACGCCGCCAACTGTATAAGGATATATATTAGGTGCAACGCGCAATATTTTCAAGAAAAAGACCTCTTTTTAACTGAATCCCAATTCACTTTTTTAAAGATCGTCTAAGGTCTAATTCACCTCATTTCAATGGGGGGATACAGACCGTCAACTTCTAAACTGTCAACTTTTATTAATTCCGAATATATATAAATACTTATCTTTTTTATTCGGTTAAGATACGAAATGCAAATAATATGTTATTTTTGTAGTGATTTACGTAAACCTAAAATTTGAAAATCGATGTGTTCTGTTGATTTGAGTAGCCACTTTTAGGTTAACAGATTCCTTAACCGAATACAAATTAAATACTTATAAACTAATTAATATATACTTGAAATGCTGTCACTACAATGCGAAAGCAAGTTGGATAACAGGGCATATTAAGGAACATTAAACTGTTCACATAATTTTCTACCTACGGAATGTAGGGTAGGGCTTGGGGACTGGCTGACATTAGTCTCAGGGATGAACCAAGAAGCCTTCGACTTCAGTCGAGGGTAGTTCACTCTACCTGATTAACTTCTCCATCGAATATAATGGTCATCAACTAATACATGACTGATGTTTTCATTACATTATTTCCAAAATGGCTTTTGCCTATGTTTATATGCTTATACAGCAGGCTGGTCCCATAGCTTCAAAAATATGGGAAAACAAAGAGCTGGAAACTGTATTTCGATCATTTTTGAATAATATCAACCAACTAAGGGTGGACTACCAATATAATATGATTCCCATAAACACTATAAACACTATAAACATTCCTATAAGAGCAGCAGTATCATCGGCATCGTCGGCCCGAAATAACCCCCCTCCAGGATAAAAGGTCAAAGGGATTAAAATACACAAAAGGAAGTTGAAGAATGGGAACTGTTCGTGGTGAGTTTCATGGAGAGTGGAACTACACATTCAAATCTAAAAAAAAGGAAGCTGCATAGATTATTTTAAGACAGGCTCTAAGATGGGTTTAATTTTCACAATTTTTTCTGCTATCGTTTTTCTGAAAATTGCCCTGCTTATTCAAACATGTTTTTTTGAAATGTCTTACACTTTTCAATCTTGTACCTTCATTGAAAGCTTCTAACTTATATTTCAGGAAGCTTCAGTTTTTCAGATTCTTGATTAAAAAGTGGAGTATAAAAAACCATTTATATTATTGACAGATTCTACTAATTAGTATAGCATTTTCACACAAAAAACGCGTTGCATCGGCACAGTACTTTTAGGAAAAATGAAAAATGTCAAAAATCAAAAAGCGTATGAAATAACTTTTAGTTGTATGAAGAAAACAGAAGCATGAAGCCCATTTATTCATTATGAAATATATGCTTCTGTCAAATTAGGGTTATATAATGCCTATTCCGGCGGTTTTTGGGTCCTGTTTTTATCATAATGTGGGTCACTTCCGTCTTTTATCATAAATTCTAATGCCTCTCTTCTGCTTCTGTTTCGTTGTCTTTTTTGGGTTTAAACCCATCAAAATATTTCCTACAGAACTTACTAAATATTTTTAAACACGGTCCTGTGCCCTTTTATAGTCAGACGTTCTATCCTACATAGGGGACAATTAAAATTAAGTTATGTAGTATAACTTAATTTATTTCGATAGTTAACAGAGGGAATTTATTACATTGGAGATACTGTCCAAATAAGAAAAACAATTCATACTCCAGTATTTCTCCTCAATTAAACTAAATAACTAACTAATTGACCTGTATATTTTCCCAGGGCTCGTTATAAAGAATGATTGTTCGGGAGTGGAACTCTTTGAAAAATTTAATTGTTTGGATTATATACTGTGCAAAATATTTATGCAGATGTGCGATTGAAAGTGTTAATTTTTTTATTGAGTTTTGTGTAGAAAACCTGGTTTCGTTGCACACTAATTACTGCAAAAATACACATAATGTTCAGCTCCTTGTGATAGCAAGGTTAAAACGAAGATTCGGAATACTCTTTCTGCTTGGATGTCTTATCCTTACAAGCGTTCCTACCGCCTTATGCGTTAGTCCATCGTCCATTGTTTACGTTTCAGGAGATGGAAGCGGAGACTTCAACTGTGACGGGAAAGATGACCATGTGCAGATTAACCAGGCTCTTGATTATGCAGCAAAACATCCAGGCACGACTGTCCACCTTAAAGGCCCATTCACATATGTTATAGGTGATTCTCTCCTTATAGGTAGCAATACCATCCTTGAAGGAGACGATACTGCAGTAATCAAGCTTAAAGACAAAGCATACTGGCCCCCAGAAAAACCATTAATAAAACAGAAATTAGCTAAAGAGTCTACAAAAGGATATATTATCATTAGAGGATTCGAGATTGATGGTAATGCTGATGGAAATACTAAACCTGGAACAGAAATGAGAGGGGACGGTTACGATAATCTCATGATGTTATATTATGATGATATTGAAGTATGTAACATGTATCTGCATGATAGTCTCGGTGATGGTCTTAAAGTAAAATACAGTCAAAACGTAAAATTCCACGACAACCGGATTTACATGCTCGGTCATGACGGTCTTTATGCAATCAAATGTCAGAATGTAGAAGCCTGGAATAACTTAGTAAGATGCAAGACGAACTCTGCACTGAGAATTTACAACTCAAACCGTGTAAAACTGCATGATAACGTTATATATACAGTGTTTGAGCCAGACGCGGGGGGTCCAGGAATTCAGATTCAATATATCCGAGAAGATACCCCATTCCCAATGAATGATATAGAGGTATATAACAATACTATTTATGACACGTATGGTCCTGGTATCTGGCTCATAGCATACGGTCAAGCTTACTCAAAGGATGAAGCTAAGAACGTCTACATACACCACAACACATTCTATGGTTGTGGCACGCATCCAACCTACAACTGGGTATGTGGTATTGAAACAAGCGGGTTTTATGATACCCTTATAGAAAACAATGTTTTTGATGGAAATTATCACACAGCAGTGGCGCTCCAGGCTGCTTTAAATCTTAAACCCCCAGGTACAGGATACACGACAATTGTACGTAATAATATAATTTCAAACACTAAACAACGAAAATATCAGCCTGCCGGAACTGGCAATGGAGTGGTTAATTACCTGACTGGAACCCATTCCTTTATACTGGAAAACAATTGTTTCTACAACAACACTGGTGGAGATTACAAGAACACCCTTTCATCTGCTTCAGATATTCATGTTGATCCGCTTTTTGCAGACCAGAAAAACCATGATTACCACCTGAAGTCTTCGGCTGGGAGGCGGAATGGAAAAACATGGGTAAAGGACCGTATAAGTTCTCCCTGCATTGACGCTGGTTGTCTCTCCTCGGAATATTCTAACGAACCCGAAGATAACGGAAACAGAATCAATATAGGAAGGTATGGAAACACAATCTATGCATCTCTTTCAGAAAACTCGAATCACCCTCCTGTAATGGACTCCATTCCCAGTTCTACGGTTGAGATCGGAGAAAATCTGAACTTTATGGTGGAAGCTTCTGATGTGGATGGAGACAGCCTTACATACTCAGCCTCAGGCCTTCCTGCAGGTGCAGCCTTCAACGGGAAGTCCGGTCTTTTCAACTGGACTCCTGAAGGTGGGCAGGATGGGTCATACAATGTTTTTTTTGAGGTAAGCGATGGTAAGCTCAATGATTCTGAGACTGCAAAAATAAGTGTAATCGAAAATGAACTCCCCTGGAATTTCTCTGGAAAGATGTACGATAACCGCCTTCGTGAAGGTTCTCCTGAAGATGTCTTTCGGGATAAATCGTTTCTCGATGTTGGAGGAATGAGCAACGGCGGCAGGTACAGGGATGTTATATGGTTTAACGTGAGCGAATACACCAATGCTACTGAAATCAGCAGTGTAACCCTTTCCCTCTTCTGGTATTATCCGACCAGTTCACGGCCAAATAATACTGTTATTGAGGTCTACAGGCCTGTTGCCTGGAACCCGGATTATGTGAGCTGGAATAAAAAGAATAAAGGCATTGCCTGGACTAATTCCGGAGGAAACTGGTATGACAAGAACGGTGTCTTGCAGGGCAGCACTCCATATGCTACATTAACCCTGAAAGCCAGCAGTTTACCAGATAACAGGTACTATGAGCTCAATGTAACTGACCTTGTAAAAGATTATGTAAGCGGCAAGTACACAAACACGGGTTTCCTTATAAAAGCCCGCAACGAGAATAACAATTATATTGCTTTCTACAGTTCCGAGTGTGGAAACGTGAGCCGTGTACCTAAGCTTACTGTTACGAAAAGAGTAACCGTAAATGCGACTATTACTGGCGCAAAAGATAACCGCCTTCGTGAAGCTTCTCCTGAGGATGTCTTTTCGGATAAATCATTTCTCGATGTTGGAGGAATGCGTGATGTTGGCAGGTACAGGGACATTCTGTCATTTAACCTGAGTGGATACAAAAGTAATACGCAGGTGAACAATGCAACTCTTTCCCTTTTCTGGTATTATCCTCCCAATTCACGCCCGAAGGATACTGTTATTGAGATTTACAGGCCTGCTTCTGCCTGGAACTCCAATTATGTGAGCTGGAATAAAAAAGACAAAGGCACTTCCTGGAATAGCCCCGGAGGGGACTGGTATGACAAGAACGGCGTCCTTCAGGGAAGCACTCCATATGCTACATTAACCCTGAAAGCCAGTAACTTGCCAGATAACAGGTACTGTGAGCTCAATGTAACTGACCTTGTAAAAGAATATGTCAGCGGCAAGTACACAAATACCGGTTTCCTGATAAAGGCCAGCAATGAAAGTGATAACTATATTGCTTTCTACAGTAGTGACTGTGGAGTCGAAAGCCAGAAGCCAAAGCTGGATCTAGTATATACAACTTGATATTCCCTGGAGGTATTCCGGAGTCTTCTGCTCGTAGAATTAATTTCTGTGCCGAAAGATTAGGAAAATCTCTCCTCTAGTTTAGCCAGGGATAGAAGTATGAGAATTCCTTAGGGTCTCTCCGTTAAGGAGAACACCTTTAAGGAAGGCTTATTTTCTCCAAATCTTTCTTTTTAGGGGTTCAACCAGATTTCATCAGTAGAAAGTTAGGAAAGTCTCTTCGTTTTTGGAAATCATGGCATGAACGGCAATGTAGGAGTCATTTTAATTTTTAATTTTGTTGCTGAACGAAGCCGGTCTTCTGGCATCATTAAGAAGGATAATTTCTTTAACATTTTTCTCACAAAGCTCCGGAATTATCGGATATATTTTGAAGGAGTCTCCAAGAATCAGAGCACAGTGCATTTATTTCACAAAAACCTCAACCATGGACTTACGACTCCCAGAAATTGTAGATATTTTCTCCACTTGTTAACCAAGCATTCTTCTCAGAGCAGTATTTAAGCACATTTTCATAGAATTTCAGATTTTCTCCCTGCATTTGTGTGTTATGCCAGAGAATTGTTATCACTCCTTTACACTTTTCCACTATATCGATGAGTCGCTTTGTAAGCCCCCAGGCTTTTTCAAGATCAAGCTTCATGTAACTCCCCAAGAGAGTGCGGTCCATGATTGTTAGAGGAATTTCAAGAATGCCGATTTCTTTTCCTGTTTCAAAGTTATAAGGCCTGAAGGGGTGACACATGCCGTTTCTGAACCCGGGGCAGTCGGAGTATCCAAATGTGCTGTCGTATTTGAAGCCAGCCGTACTCAAAAATTCCCAAGTGTTTGGGACCCTGAACTTCAAGAAATGGTTTCGGTATCCGATTACTTCTTTTCCTAGGACTTTTTCGAGCCTGCGCTTTTTTTCCTGGATATCTTCAAGGTTGTTGTAAGACTCGTGCCCTCCGTGCAGGCCGACTTCCCATCCGCTGTCGGATATAATACCCAGTTCGGACTCAAGATCTTTAATATTGTAATTGAAGTCCGTTTCTTCAGAGGTCAGGGCAAGAAAATAGAAACTGGATTTTGCCCCATATTTTGCTTCCAGCTCCATTATTTGCTTAAAGTTCCAGCATGGATTCCAGGGCTTGTAAATTCTGGAAAAAGGCATTTTAAAGGCATCAGTGAACTTTCTCTCTATCATAGCTTTTGCAGACGGCACTATCCTTCCAGGGTAAACAACATCAATGTCATGGGTAAGACATACCGCAAAGTTTTTATTTTCAGGATACTCCAGATCAAAGCTATTAGATATCAAAAATTGGGAAACAGTTGGCTCAAAAACATTCCTGTACTTGCTAAGGTAATAAGAGAATCGGTCGTACTTGTCGGTAAATGGGGAATTGTATTCTTCTTTTCTGGTGTAAAGATCCCAGAGGTCTTCTCTTTGTTTAATTTTTTCAATATTTCCCGCCAATCGATTGCAACAGTTCTTAAGATCATAATTTTCCATCTTCACACCTACCTGAGATATAATACTAACCGAATACAAATTGGCAACCAAAAACTCTTGATTTCAAAAAAATCCAGATTTCGGCTTTATCCGGGGCAATTTCAGGTTATTCAGTTTCCTCATGTACGATATTGTATAAAGTTCTCATTAAGAAGTATTTTTTGCTGTAATGGCTCGCAGTGTAATAAGGCACAAGCTTCGGGGAAAAGCCCATAATAAAATCCGCAAATCTGGGGACATTTGCTGCCATAACATTCATATATTCAAAATTTTTGGACTTCAGATCAAGAAACTCATTATAATAGAGAAGGGCATTTGCGCCCATTCTGCCAAAAGCCGGATTCAGGACTGAAGACCAAGTGACAGTGCATTTTTTACCATAGATGTTTAAATGAGCTGCAACAGCCTCTCCTTCAGGAGTCTCTGAAACAAACATGTAACCAACGTCTTTCTCCTTGATTAGTTTGAACACCCTTTCGAAAAACTCCCTTGGGACCGGAGGTTCCAGATTCTGTTTTTCGTAGACCAAGGAAAACAGGCGATAATATGTTTCAGGATCGTTTATGACCCTCGTTTTAAGCCCTGCCTCTTCTGCGGTTTTAAGCTCCCTGCGGATCTTCCTTGAAATGCTATTATCGATATTTTCTTTGAGGTTCAGGTGATGGGTATAACGCACACTTGAGTCCCAACCGTTCCAGGTAAACGGCCTGATATCCTCAAAACCCGGAGAAAATATGAGACGAATGCTGTCAAATCCCTGCTTGCAGAGGAATTCCCTCAAGGCATTAAGGGTTTCATGGGTATCCTGAACGCGTTTACTCTCTTTGGAGCTTGCGCTTTCCATTATAAGGGGGCCGCTGTAGTGAGTCATATTAGAGGTAGAAGACCCTATTTTCAGGATGCCTTTGAAGTTCCTAACAAAAAGGGGACATCCTCCCACAAGCTCACCATTTCTGAAACAACCATAAATCCTGAAGTCCTTTGAAAGGACATCCCTGAAAATTTCCAGCAAATCACTTGTATGAAAGAATGTGCCCTGTGAAGCTTTTTCAACAAGCAGGTCCCATTCTTTGTATTCAGACGGCACTAATTCCCTGACTTCAATTTCGTCCATTTTAAAACTCCATGTTAATAGATGAGTATTAAGATTGATAAATTCTCATAAAAGTATAAAAATGGGAATTGTATCCTAAATATTAAGCTTTTTTGATTGAGATCTTGACAAATTCTCACAAGGAAGGGCATTCTGCCCCTTCAGAAATCAGTGCCAGCTATAAAAACTATCCTTCTGAGTATGTTTTTTCCTGTGAAATTTCCTATGCTATCAGGAAATTGGAAGAAAGGGAAAGCCTGAGAAATTTCTTAAAAGTCAGTTCAGTACTAACTGAAAATGAGATTTACGGTCTTCTTAGTAAGTATTAATCAGAACAGTTTACTGATATTGTTTTTGAATTATTGAACGAATTATGCCCTAAAGTAAAAAGTGGATCAAGAGGCATTATTATTGACAGTACCGACATAAATCTCAACCTTAACTGGCATGCAAAAAGGATTACCAATAAAAGCCTGGAAGACAAAGAATACAAGTGGGGGCACTCAACGCATAGAGGATTTTTGGTTCCGTTGCAAAAAAATATGAGATCGATACTATGAAATAAATAGGAATTTAAGAGTATATAATAAGCCAGTAAATGCCTTTAAATGGAAACACTTTGTAGGAGAAATCATTCTGCAAACAGTAAGATGGTACTTAAAATATCCATTGAGCTATAGAAATTTAAAGGAAATGATGGCAGAAAGAGAAATAAAAGTCGACCATACAACAATCATGAGATGGGTACATCAATATTCACCTGAGATAGAAAAGAAGATAAGAAGACATTTAAGACCAACAAATGATTCGTGGAGAGTTGATGAAACCTATATCAAAGTAAAAGGTAAATGGAAATATCTTTACCGAGCAGTTGACTCAGATGGAGACACAATTGATTTCATGTTAAGTTCAAAACGAGATAGAAAAGCAGCAAAGAGATTCTTTAAGAAAGCTTTGAGTTCTAATCATAATCAAATGCCGAGAGTACTAACCGTTGATAAAAATGCAGCTTATCCGATAGCCATAAATGAACTGAAAAATGAAAGAAGTTGTCTAAAAATGTTGAAATTAGATAAGTCAAATATTTGAATAACGTTGTTGAACAAGATCACAGGTCTATAAAGAGAATAATTGTTCCAATGCCAGGTTTTCAGTCTTTTCGCTCTGCTAGTAAGACTTTAAAAGGAATTGAAGCTATGAATATGGTTAAAAAAGACAAGTCAATAATTTAAATTACTCTGTTCTTAATGAAGTCAAATATATTAATCAATTATTTGGTATAGTTTTGTAATTTTTGTACATTTCCCTTGGATCTTTCCCTTGGATCTTTTGCTTTTAATTCATTATTCATAGATTTATATGCTTATTTTGAATTTTTTGCAACGGAACCTTTTATTCTCTGGTAGCATATCAGACTTTTCAAAATACTCTACCCAATAATTTAACTCATTTGTCATAAAAAGAAAAGGAAATGAAGCCTTAAAAAGACTTGCCTTTCCATCACCTTTCCCGTGGAAAAACTTTCTATTTAAATGAATTACTCTTACTTTTTGCCTTTATTTATTTTCAGTCCACGCGCACAATCCTCACAAGAGACTGGATCGGGACATTAGCGATTGCATCTGCACCTTTTTTGTCCACGAGAACTACTACAACTATCGGCTTTGCATCCATTTCCCGAAGCTGCTCAATAACTTCCATGGTGGTGGAGCCGGTGGTAATAACGTCGTCCACAATCACACAGTTTTTGCCGGCAACGGTTCCGAAATTTCTGCTTATAGTCCCTTTATGGCCCGGCTGGACTACATCCTGTCCTTTACGGGAATGGTAAAGGGCAAAATCCGCTCCCATTTCATTTGCCATCATGCTTGCCAGGGGAATACCACTTGCGGCAACGCCAACGACCACGTCCACCTCAGTATTTGTTTTTTCCAGGGTCTCAAGCACCATGTCGCAGAGTGCAAGCGAGATATAGTGGAGCCGCGTAGCACTTTTCCCTATACTGCTCCAGTTTACAGAAATATCTTTTGGAGCGGGGGCTGATACTCCTTTTTTTGAACGGGTTAAAAGCCAGGTAACCGTTTCCCTTGAAACATTGAGTTCATCGGCAATCTGGCCGGTTACAAGCCCGTTGCTCTGCAGTTCCACAGCTTTCTGGATCAAATCTTCTATATTCTTCATGCCTCCATTCCCACCTGTAATTTTTATCGGGCTGTATTTTCCGGCACATTTTACAGCTTATTTACGAATACTGCCTGGAATACTGCCTGAAAAACTATATTCAAATGTATATCCTTTCAATTAAAGACACTATTACATTATCAAGCGTTATATCTTTTTCTTCAGCTTAAGGGTGACTCTTTTCTTTTCTACTTTTTTTTCTCTTTTTCTTAAGGGGCGAGCCGCAGATAGGGCAGACATCTCCTTTGTCAAAAGTTTTTCTGCAGCCCGTACATTGCTTTTGCCAGATAATGATATCTTTAATTTTTTTCTGGGCAATGGGCTTAACCTGAATCCCAAGCTGCACGGCAACATTCTGGACTGCATAATCATCCGTAAGCAGTATGCACCTGTCCCTGTGCTCAAGAGCTTTTGCAAGGATTTCCAGGTCCGTCTTTGAGAGCTCTTCCGAGTCCCGGGTATACTCAGCCATTTTCCGAACCTCTTTTACCATTTCAGGTTCTGGCCATTCCACACGTAACCCTCCTTCTTTTGCAAGGTCAAAACGAAGCACAGCGTCCCTGCTTTTCAACTCATCCGCAACCGAAGGGACGGTAATCATCAGGGAACTGTCCAGGTTACAGTTTCCCATTATAAAAACCGCTGAGTCTGTTATGTAACAGGTCATTTTTCTTCTCTTTTCTCTTTTACTATATAATCCATTGTAATCCACTGGCCTTTCCAGCCCGAGTTCCGCTTCGGGAGCACGGGGTCTGTTTCACTCGCTTCGCTCGCTCAAGCAGACTAACTTGTAATACAGATGCTACGAACCACGGAGAACATCGCATATGTGAAACAAAGGCACAGCTTTTTTCCGTGCTCTTCTTTATAGAGTCTTGAGTGAATCAAGTCTAAGATTTACTTTCAAAACTTATTTGATTCGCATAGTGATGTAAGAACAGGATAATCTAACCTGGATGTGGTGATCGGAATCCATTAAAAAAAGTTAAAGTTAAAGTTAAAGTTAAAGTTAAAGTTAAAGTTAAAGTTAAAGTTAAAGTTGAAGTTAAAGTTAAAGTTAAAGTTAAAGTTAAAGTTAAAGTTTTATTAAAGTTAAAGTTAGTGTTAAAGTTATATGTCTATTTAGCAAGGGGCATTTTTATAAAAATGGTTATTTAAATGCGCAGGCTGGAATTTTTCCAAATCGAATCTTGAATGCTCAAGTGTGTGAATTTGCATTTGATAAGCCCTTTCATTGGGTTCCTTATTTTGGAAACCTTGTAAAAGGGCTTAAACATGAAGGATTTTACTTGTGAAGTAAAAATGCAGATTTTATGTTTATTTCGGGCAGATTTCCTTAAGGCCGGCGGCTACATCAGCCAGAAGTTCAATAGGAATTCCCATTATCATTTCTTCATCTGCAATCTTGGTGTAATTCCTGCTGCCGCTGCAACCGACTGTAACTCCGATTTTTCCTTCCTTATATGCCTTTACAACACCGTCAGAGCATAAGCTCTGCTTTCCTGCGAAACTGGCTTCAAGCCTGCCTCCGGTCTTGTACATGAAAGCCTGTGTAAGCAGCATAATTTGCCTGGGGTTGCAGATAACCACAACGACATCCGGAGTAAATGAGGTTTTTTCCAGAGGGGCGTACAGGACAGCTTCTGTTGAGTTCGGGGGAAGCTTAGGAACCATATCAATGGTACGCCGTGCGGCACCCTGCGTGCTGAACTGTTTGAGTCCTTTATAATAGAATTCCCCGCTGGCTACTTTCGCAGGCATTTCACCAAGGCCCATTGCACCAGCTCCACCTTTACACATCTGGTCTTCGCCCAGGGTATAGAATTCCTCGCCAGTTCTTCTCACTCTGTCAACCAGCTGGCAGTGCCTCATAGCCTCGTCTACTTTTTCTATTCCCTTCGGGACTTCTCCTCCTTTCGGAATCAATTTTACTGCAACAGGAGATGTCTTGAGTTTCAGGCATTCTACAAGTTCCTGTCCGTATATGTTTATTTCTTTTACATCCATATTTTCAACTCCGGTTTTGAAAATTTTATTGACCCTGAAATAGCAATGTCATTTTAATATTTTTAAATCAGTTTTGTTCAGTTTTGGGTAGATTATACACAACCAGATTTAATATAAACATTTCCGAGTTTATATATATACAGGGGATTTTTCACAGTACTGCTCCATCTGTCCTTTTTCTTCAGTACAATTAATCTTCCAAAAGGAAATGAGGGGGTTGTGGGGGAGTTCACTCCAGTTTGTCAAAAATGATTTCCATCTTTCCCATTCCTCGAGCAAGATTCTTCGAAATCATGCCGTTTTCAAGCCAGCAAGCGTTCATTACTGCTGCCGGGACGAGGCAGGTGGGTGTAAGGGGTGCTTCAACCATCTTCTGGCCAAGTACGGTTTCGGGCCCCCCCATAAGGTCTTTCATTTCCATATCAAAATGTGTGCCCCACTTTCTGAGTTTCTCGCATGTAGTCTTAATATGCACATGCGTGTTCTTCCCTTCTTTTGTGGCAATGATCGTTGTGATATGTCCGCATAGGGTGTTCAATGAAATTTCCGTGACCATTATTTCTCTCTCCTGATGTGCTATATCTCATGTTTCGGGGCCAAAAAGATTAAATTAAAAATTACTATCTAGCTTTAAACCTGAAAATTGATCTATTTACACCATTTTATATAATTTTTAAGCATATACTTTTCTCCGTCACCTGCGTTTGTGGACTCTTTTTCATATCTGTATTTGCGACATTGTAATGCTTTTTCCGCAGACACAGGTATATGTATGCGGGCTGGGTACAAAATTGAGTTTTTCTCTGGCTTCCTGATCGCAAAGTTCTTATACGACTCTATTTGTATTGATTAGTCCATAGCAAATATGCTAATTAAAGTACTCCTGTTACTATAATTAATATATAATCAGGGCAATTAAGCTGCTGATAAGTGCGCTTTTGCCCTGACAAGATCACCAGATCAGGATCATCAGGATTACAGGTATATTTACAATCGGAAAGTACAGCATAATCATTAAAGATAAACGTTGATTATAATTTCAATAGACGTATGAGGTTTTAATATGAGATGGCAAGGTAGCTCCAGAAGAAAAGTGACCGGTGGGAAAGTTATTGCTGCCCGCGGGAAGCGCAAGTTTGAAATGGGCCGCGAATCTGCGGAGACCCGTATAAGTGAAATAAAGAGGAAAAAAGTCCCCACAATGGGAGGCAACAGGAAGGTAAGGCTTCTCCAGTGCAACGTTGCAAACGTAACCAATCCCAAAGACGGAAAGACCGTTACTGCCCCCATTGAAACCGTTATCGATAACACTGCAAACAAGCACTATGTCAGGCGTAACATTCTGACAAAAGGCTCCGTTATAAGGACTCCCATAGGAACTGCAAGAGTTACGAGCAGGCCTGGGCAGGACGGAGTTGTAAACGCTGTATTAATTGAATGATTTGAATAAGACTTTAATCCCTAAGACGGGGATTCTTTGCCAAATTTTTCCTCACCTTTGTGCCGGTGACCACCATGGACGAACAGATTCGACATATACTGGAAATTCTTGAAAATGACGCCCGGGCAAGTCCGGAAGAAATTGCATCCCTTACAGATATGTCTGCACAGGAGATTTCCCAGACGATCGCAAAACTTGAAGAGACCGGGGTTATTCGGCACTACAAAACCATAGTCGATTGGGACCTGGTTGGGGAAAACTATGTTTATGCCGTGATTGAGCTGAAGGTTACTCTGGAGCGCAATCAGGGCTATCAGGCAATTGCAGAAAGAATCTACAAATTCCCGGAAGTCAGGTCAGTCAGGCTCTTATCCGGGAACTATGACATCTCCCTTACCGTCCGGGGAAAGTCGATGAAGGATGTAGCCTTTTTCGTAGCAGAGAAAATTGCAACCCTTGATCAGGTACAGAGTACGTCAACCCATTTCGTACTGAAAACCTATAAAGAAGATGGGGTTATCCTCCATGAACCCGAGGCGATTAAAAGGCTACCAGTATCGTTTTAATACGAACTGGCTTAAAGCCTGATTCCCCTATCCAATTTTACGTTTTATAATACTCATACAGTTTTTCCCAGGGGCGTTTTGCTTGAGACCTCCATGCGATCCTTCTAAATTTGTTGCGGAATCTGTGAAAAACATTCCACCTTCAGGAATACGCCGTTTTTTTGATCTGGTTTCCGGACTTGAGGATATAATCTCTCTTGGTGTAGGTGAGCCTGATTTCATTACTCCCTGGCACATCCGTGAAATGTGCATCCATTCTCTTGAAAAAGGGCAAACTTCATACACCTCAAATTACGGACTTCCGGAACTCAGAGACGAACTTACCAGGACTTATTACAGGCGTTATGGTCTGGACTATGACCCTTCGTCCGAGATACTGGTCACAACAGGCGTGAGTGAAGCTCTGGATATAGCAATCAGGGCAGTTGTCAACCCTGGCGACGAGGTTATTGTAGTCCAGCCCTCTTATGTGGCATATGTGCCTTCTGTCGTTCTTGCAGGAGGTAAACCTGTTATCGTTTCCACCCACATGGAAGACGATTTTAGCCTGACTGCAGAAGCCCTCAAACCTGCAATTACGAATAAGACAAAGGCAATAATTCTCAACTTCCCTAACAACCCTACAGGAGCGATCATGACACAGGAAGGGCTTGAGAGTATTGCCGACCTTGTCGTGGAGAATAATCTGTTTGTCATCTCAGACGAAGTTTACGAGTGCCTGACCTATGGAGGCAAGCATGTCCCGTTCTCTTCCCTCGACGGTATGAAAGAGCGGACTGTCATGCTGAACGGATTTTCCAAGGCTTATGCAATGACAGGGCTCAGGCTCGGTTTTGCAATGGGTGCGCCTGAGATTATACATTCGATGATGATGATTCACCAGTACTCCATGCTTTGCGCTCCCATAACCGCTCAAATTGGAGCAATTGAGGCACTCCGCAACGGTAAAGAGGAAATGGAACGGATGGTCCGGGAATATGACCGGCGAAGGCACCTTATTGTCAGGGGCTTTAACAGAATAGGGCTTGAGTGCTGCAACCCTAAAGGGGCATTTTACGCCTTCCCCCACATAGGGAATACAGGTCTCTCTTCCTCCGAGTTTGCAGAACGCCTTCTGGACGAAAAGAAAGTTGTTACAATTCCCGGAGACGTCTTTGGAGATGCAGGTGAAGGTTTCCTGCGCTGCGCCTATGCAGCATCCATAGATGATATTAGAAAAGCAGTAGAGAGAATGGGAGACTTTGTAGACGGATTAAAACAGTGAATTCAGCCGAATCTTTTCCGGTCTCCTTTCAAAATTTTCATTAAAATTTATTTTTGCATTTGGTTTTCCTCATCGTCCATTCTCAGGACGGGGGCACTTACTTTATCATCCATATTTTCAATTAGCTCGTTCATCTGATTGTACCATTCGTCAACATTTTTCTTTACCAGCTGCTTCATTTCCTGCGGTTTGATGGCTACATATTCATAGTAGTATCCTCCGCCTTCGATGGATTGCGTTTCTCTGTAAACAATTCCGCAAGCTATGAGGTTCTGTAGAGAACGGTATGCAGTACTTCTTTCTCTGTTAAGAATTTCCCCCAGCTTTTCGGCCGTCAGGGAGCCATGCATGAGCAGGGCTTTGTATGCTTCAACATCAAGAGACTTCAAACCGAGCACGCATTTTATCACGTCTTCGCATCTGAAGCTTGCTCTGATCATCTCGTGAATAGAATTTGCCATAAGACTACTATGGTATGGTTTGCCTTATTTTGTTTGTGTTTTATTCGGGTTTTGAGGATCTTTTTTCAAGCTCATAAATCCTGCGGCTGGCTGAAGTTAGTTAATTATATATATAATCTCCCGACTCAATTAGCTTTGACGTTTATGATACCCATTATTCCTGAAGATGAACGTTCTCAAGAACCCCTTGATACTGATAAGATAATCTATCATCCTGATATGATAAGGGCCAATGAATGGATCCTGAGCGAGTATGAAGCCCCCTTTAGGGATCTCTGTATTTTCGTTCCCTGTGCCAAAAGAAAACCCTATCATGAAAGCCCCTCTCATAAAAAATTCGACCGTGTGATCTTCGGGATTGCAAAACCTGAGGATGTGCATATAGTAACCTTCGGAACCTGCGGGATTACTCCCAGAGAACTTGATACCCAATATCCTTTCATGCACTACAGTTTCATGATGGGCAAATGTAATGTGGCAAAGATCAAGAGAGATTTCATAAAAATGGAAAGCGAAAGGCTTGCCGCTTATCTTGAAAAGACCAGGGATAATTACAAACACAGGATAGCTTACTGTATTGGAGATTTCCGGACTGCGATGGAAAAAGCCGTGGAAATGGTTGACATAAAAGTGGACATAGTCCCAGGAGAGTCTACAATTCAGAGTATGCTCCAGCCCAATAAGCCTTTCATCTATAACAGCCTCTCCTCTAAAGAGTACCTGCAGGATTTTTCCGATGCGATTACCGATGCTCTTAAACTTCCCAGGAGAAAAGTCGGTCTCAAAGAAGACCTATCGGTCGATGACACGGACTGGTATCTCCTTTAAGGTTGCCTGCGAGCTTTCGGAGCCACATGACTTCAGACCTTTTACCTTTGAAAGTGTTCACCTCTGATGGGACATAAGCTCCTATCCGCAGAAGGAACGTCATCTTTTCTTGTATTGCAGGTCTTACCGGTGTTTTATCATGCCTGAAAGGCAGACAGGCGTTTTTCCTTTTCGAAAGCTCAGAACTTCGAGACAAAGGTCCTTGCCTGCCAGAGGGCAATGACTGCCAGGATAAGGATCAGCACCATCCACATGATGTCTGCTCTCGGGATAAAGGAATTTTCCCAGTATGCATTGTAAGCTTCCATAGCGGCTGCCGTTTGTACCATATTATTCCCTCCTTTCCTTTTAGACATACCTGACACAGGCATCCGAGCCCCGGACCTTTCCGAAGGCGGTGATTACGTACTTGTGCAGAAGAAACCCTTTTTTGTAGATCCCCTCCTCGTCAACTTTCTGTTCCACGTCCTTCAGCATCCCTCCTGACGCCAGTTCGATGATGTCAAAATTGATGCTGTCCCTGCCATAATTTCCCTGCATATTGTACTCTTCCTGGATTTTTGAAACTATTTCGTAGTTCCAGTGTTCTTTTTCATCCAGGAACAGTTCCAGGATCCTGAACTTTATGGGGCGGTTTCCACCCACTTCATTCACCTCTCAGAGTTTCAAGTGCACTTGTTTCTTCCGTAAACATGACGAAACTGCCAATAACACAGAGAGTGCCTCCGACAAGGATAGTCCATTTCGGGACATCTCCGAAGAAGAGGAAAATGAAGATAATTGCACACAATCCATAGAGGTTTCCGATACCCTGGCCTCTTCCAACCCCAATGAGCGGGAAAGACTTGTACCAGCAGACATAACAGAAACCAAAGGTAACTCCTGCGAAGATCAGGACCAGCAGTGTCAGAGGTTCAAAGGCCTGGAACGCAAAGGAGTACATCGGGTAGCCAACCAGTGCCAGAATCGGCACGATAATGATCCACCAGATGATGTTTTCTCCAAGGAACCTGAGGGTAAGCCCCACATCAGGCTCGGAAATGTCAAGCCCTTTGCCTGCAATTGCGCCTTCAATCCCCCAACCTGCAGCAGCCATCAACCCGCCCAGGTATCCGATCCAGGGGACGTTCCCTGCAGCAAGCTCAGTTATAACCCCGCCGCCAAAGATTGTGATTCCACCGAGAATAATAATTATAATTCCGATTGCTGCCCTCTTGCTGATCTTTTCCCCATACCAGTAATAAGCAAGCATCGAGCCGATCACAGGATAGAGAAGAGCAGCAACGGCTGCGAACGCCCCTCCGATGAAGCCCATGGCCATAAAGGAGCCGAGAATTGCTATTGGTCCCCCGAAGATCGAGGCCAGGAAGAACCACTTGGAACAAGGGTGAAATTCCTTAAGTGTCCGGCCCAGTTCTCCGAATTTTCCAAGCACCCCATTCCAGATCATGAGAGCCAGCATAACTGTAAGTGCATTAAATGCTGTAATCAAGGCCGCTGTTACAACCAGGGACACTGCATCTCCACTGGTCCCGGCAATAACCCCATACATTTCATCAAACGGGTTGAGTACCCACACAACAGTGCCCGGCAGGTACCAGATGCCCCAGAATACAGCACAAAAAAGGGCCCACATGTACCCTTTACTGATTTTTCTTTTGCTTTCCTGCGCTTTCAAAGCTTTCAGATCCATGCCCACCCCTCCTTTTTTTAGAGTTATTGGGCAGGTGTGCCGGGAGCCCAACCTGTATAACCTGCCTGGGATTCCCGGAACTGCCTGCTCTTCCGATTATCAGCGCTTCAGGGCTGCCTTTACCTTGCTGACGGCATCGTTTGCGCTTTCACCGTAGATGTCTGCGCCGATCTTGTCTGCCCAGTCCTGGGTGACAGGAGCGCCTCCGACCATGGTCTTTACCTGGTCGCGAATGCCTGCTTCTTTCAGCTGCTCCTCAATCTGGATCTGGTTGACCATGGTGGTGGTCATGAGGGCGGAGGATGCGATAACCTGGGGTTTGAGTTCCTTTGCCTTTTCAACAAAGGTCTTGATCGGAACATCTCTTCCAAGGTCCACAACTTTGAAACCGGCAATGTTGAGCATGGAAGCTACGATGTCCTTTCCAATGGAGTGGATATCGCCTTCGATGGTCCCGATAACGACGGTTCCGAGATTTTTCGTTTGAGACTTGCGTCTCTCCATTTCCGGCTTAATCACTTCTATACCTGCATTCATTGCCTCGGCAGCTGCAAGCACATGGGGCAGGAAAAGAGTGCCCTGTTCGAACAGTGCTCCGACTTCCTCCATGCCTGCGGTAAAGCCCTTCTCAATGAGCTCTACCGGGTCGATCCCTGCTGCAAGGGCTTCTCCTGCGACTTCTGCCGCGAGTTCGTCATCGAATTCGGTGATCGAAGCTTTTGCTTTTGCTATAATCTCTTCTTTGCTTGCCATTTTTATTCCTCCCTGGCATTAACCCTCTCTGAAGGCCCTGTCAGCCTTGTCCACAATCGCCTGCATGTCCTTGAAGATGTCCGCATCGATTGGCGGCACCTCGTGGTGTTTCAGGACGTCCAGGACCTTTTCGTTTGCCACGGCTGCAAGGTCCTTTGAGCCTGCTGCTGCCCAGTCTCCGAACATGCGCCTGTCAATGAGCATGGGATCGGAGGGGTAGTTCACAAGCAGCCTGGTCTGCTTCAGGGCCAGGAAGTTGTTTCCTATCCCTACTTTCTGGATGGATTCAACAGCCAGGGTTTCAGTGGAAACCGGGATTCCCTGCATGGCTTTCTTGACCATCCTGATGATGTCGTTGTCAATGACAAGCTGTTCCATTGAGAAAGTCATTCCGAGCTCAAGCATCCCGGCGCCGTAAAGGGTATTTGCCCCCGCAAGGGCTGGCAGGAGACAGGTCATTGTCTTCTCGTGTCCTGCCTGGTTGTCCGGGATCTTGGCATCAGACTAGGTGCCTGCCACATAGGAGGGTAGGCCGTAGAACTGGGCGAGTTTGGCAACAGCTGCGCTGATCAGGCCGAGTTCGGGAGATCCGACGGGAGCAGTACCCTTCTTCAGGTCGAAGGTGGTGGTGGAACTTCCGTACCAGACTTTACTTCCCGGTACGGTGAGCTGGGCAAGCACTATCCCGGAGAGGACTTCGGCGTTGTGGGTAACAAGAGTTCCTGCAAGGTAGACAGGAGAAGAACCACCGGACATTGCCATACTCAGGACGTTTACCGGAATCCCGAAGCGTGCACCCTTTATGATGACCTGGCATGCGTTGACACTGAGTTCCAGTGGGCTTGTCGGACAGAGCAGCATTGAGAAGATCGGCTTTTTCCGGGCTTCTTCTTCATTGCCCCCATAGTAGGCTTTTACGATGTCCCAGTAATACTCGACGTGTTCGCCCACCGGGTCAATGTGGTGGAAGTGCTTGGCAGTGTTTGCAATCGGAGTGATAGTCTCGTGAACATCCTGGGCACCTTTTCCGGCCCAATCCCTTGCAGACACCGGGAGGGAGAAGTAGTCGATATTTTCGGCCCAGTCGCAGAGCTTTGCGATTTCTGCAATGTCCTGATCTACCGAGTCCACTGTGACGTATTTCCCATCCTTGTACCTGCACATTTTGACTCCCGTCCCGAAGCAGGTCCAGTGTACCTTGCCCCCTGCTTCCTGGACGGTATTGTACTTCTTGTCGCGGCCCCAGAGCACGAACCTGGAAGGTGCGAGCTGAAGGGCTCTTCGAACGAGATATTCAGGGATTTTCACGACCCTGGTATTTTCATCTACCTCACAGCCGTTTTCCTTGAAGATCTTCCTTGCCTCGGTATCCGAAACCTGGATACCGGGGTTTATCAGGACTTCCATTGTGGCGTAGTGAATGGCCTTTAGTTCATCCTGGGTGAAAAGGCCCAGTTCCACACCCTGGAGGGAATTAAATCCTGCAAATGCATTACATTGTGCCATTTTCTTTCTCCTTTTCCTCGAATTTCTTCAATCTGCTTTCATTCACTTTTCATCGCATCGGGGAGAATCTGCGTTTTTTCTGAAGGTCGGATTTTACGGACATGTGAATAGGAATAAATTTACTGGAAAATTTACTGGAAAATTTACTGGGATGGGTTGAAAACCTCTTCAAAAGCCTTTTTGACAAATCTGTTGATTTTTGGCTACAGGCTTCAAAAGGAAAACTCGGTGTCCCCACGCACCCTTTGAGATCCCTATATATAGTCTCCACTAGCCGCTTTTCCAAAACTTTTCGAAAAGCCCGTCATTTCTTCCCTCTGTGGTTACAGAGAAAAAGCCGCGCTGCTTTTCGGCAAAGTCTCACGCATTTTCCGGATCAAGCCCCCCGTTGCTTTAGTTTTCCGGATTTTTTATAATAATGGATATATCTTATAGTGCCATATATAATTTCTTAACAGCTTTCCTTTGATTTTGATAGAACTTTTCTATAGGGCTTACCTTGCTGTCTGTTTTCTGAAGAGGTTGCAGGAATTTATCCTTATATCAAGCAACTTTTGTCTCAAGCATCTAGATTCCTCCCAACCCATGCCTATGTCAACGTGACAGGGTACTGGAGAAACTTCGACTGCTGCTTCCATGAAGGGAACTTCACGGGCAAGGGGTACGTCTTCATACTGGAGGTTTCCCCGGGTGAGCATTCTCCTGCCATTCCGGCTTTGATGTACATGTCAGGGAACTCTTCTCTTCTCGTTCTGGGAATAGTACCAGAGCGGAAGATAAAGGATAAGCACCACGAAACCGACTATCGTTGAAGTCCAGCCTACTTCAAGACTGTTCAGGTATACTATTCCAATAAGACACAAAGGCAGGTTAAAGAACCCGAAGAAAAGGGCTACGTATCGCCAGCCTCCGGGGGCTTTGAACGGTCTTTCAAGTTTTGAGAACCTCGGGTCAACTTTTGCTTTCACATATGCAAGCAGACTTATCCCATTGGCGCAGACATAACCTATTGCTGATGCGGCCAGTATAGCTGCAGGGGTTCCCAGGAAGATGAAACCCATATTCAAGAGGGCAATGACAATCATCGCGTTAACGGGAGTTCCATGCGGATTCATTTTTCCAAAGAAACCTGGCAGATTTCCTTCTTGAGCCATGGAGTACATTGCCCTTGAAGCTCCGAGAAAGGCTGTCTGGATAATGAGAATCATTGCTGCAATCAACATAAGGATCGTCAGAGACCCACCTATAGGTCCAAGGGTTATCTGAGCCATAGGGAGCATTGGGGAGTAGGGTTCTGCCAGGATTCCTTCAATTCCCAGGGTTCCGGTGCAGGCTGCCTGAACCAGGATAAAGGTCACAAGGCAGATCGCGCCGCAGATAAAGAGAGCTTTGGGAACATCGGACTTTGGCTCCTTGTATTCGGGCCCGTAAATTGCTGCGGTTTCCCAGGCGCATGCACTCCACTGAGCCATTGCAAAAAGCCCAAGCAGGATCAGGATATGCTGGATATCCCAGCTCCAGTCTGTGGGAAGCCAAGCGTCGGTGATATTGCTGATCTCAAAGTGCCCGGTTACAAAGGGAGCAAGGGAAATAATGATAAGAGGGGCAAGCGAAAGCACGGCAAGAATATACCCGAGCGTTGCTCCGCCGGCAAGCCCGCGATAATTGACTATCATAAGGAATATATACACTACTGCGCCTGAGGCAAGGTAGAGAACCAGATCAGGAATTCCGGCAAAAGCAGGGACCAGGCCTTTAAGGTAGCTTCCGATAAGGATCGCAAAGATTGCAAGTACGGGGTTCCAGGCAAACCAATAACTCCAGGCACTGAACCCTCCCAATAGTTTTCCATGGTCATATTTTCGGTCTCCTGTGTTTGAACCGAACACACTCTGAGCGTATCCCGGAAGCCCTGAAGCTTTTGGAAACATTGTTGCAAGTTCTCCGTAGGCAAAGTTTTGCATGAAACCCTGGAAAACGGAAAGAACCCAGACTATAATTGCAAAAGCCCAGACATAACTTGCAAAGTAGCCTATGGAAGGAAGAATCAACACCGGAACACCCAGGGCAATTGCAAGCCCCTGCTTCCAGTCAATTGTTCGCTGGAGCCCATAACTTCCACTGTTTTCGTCGCTCATTGTCAATGCACGCTCCTCTGATTTATTAGTATAAAGCCAGCTGAAGATTCGCACGGCTCGCGCAGCACAAATCAACTTATAAAAGTCTGCAAAAGAAAAAGCGGAAAGACCCGAAAAAATAACCCTGACTATCAGGAGAAATCTTGATTCAGGTGTCTAAGGATTAAGATGTCTAATGGGTCTATATCCACTTCTCCTCATCTTTGCAGCTATTATGAAGGTTTTCCGTTTAACGTATCTGTTTTCTGAAAAGGTTGCAGGAATTTATCTTTATATCGAGCAACTTTTCGATGTTCATCTTTGCGGCAATGCCTTTTGCTGCGCCGGGCACCGAGGTAATCACACCTATATCCAGTTCTTCACGGAGTTCACGCATGACATGCTCATCTACCAGGTCCATCGTGTCCACTCCGAGTTTCTTTGCCACGTACTCTTTTGCTTCTCCTACGCGCATGTTCTTTGAGAACTCCATTCTTGCGACAAGGTCGCCTGCAGCCCTCATGCCTGTCATACCTGAAGCCATTATGTGTGCGATCGGCATACCCAGCGGGTCGCCGACCCCGATCTATATGCCGTCTACGCCTGCAATTTCAACCATTGCCTTGCTGGCCCTGGTAACGGCATCGATTGGTGGAGTCTCAAGCATCGGGATTCCGCCCACGCCCATTCCCATGTCAACGTGACAGGGGATTGAAGAAGCTTCGACAGCTGCCTTCATGAAGGTAACTGCACGGGCAAGGTTCCAGGCTGAGGTCTTGCTGGTGTTGGTGTTGCACACGGGCCCGAAGACATTTGCTCCTGCCTTTGCAACCAGGGGTGCCTGCTGGTGAGGCCAGAGCCCGGCAAGGGTCACGCCGTCATACTGAAGGTTTCCGTGCATACCGAGCACCATTTCCCCGGCCATTCCGGCTTCGATGTACATGTCAGGGAATTCCTTTCGGAGGGCTTCGATTGCATGAAGCGTGCCATACATATCGGCATCTCCGGCTGCGGCAGTTGTGTCAAAGTTGACGCCGTCTGCCCCCGAGGCAAAGAGCTTCTGCATGACCCATACGGTGTCTCTGGTAAGATGTTCTGCAGCGTGTTCCATGGATTCCCAGGCTTCCTGAATCTTAAAAGCTTTCATAAGGTCGCCTGGGTTTTCGAATGGTCCGTCAGGGGTGTAATAAAGTCCCATGTTCGGCATTGCCCCGTAAAAGAGCGGGATGATCATGTTCTGCTGGCAGACTTCCATTGCCTGGCACTCGTTTGAAACCACGGGCTTGACAGGCTTGAAACTGTAGTCGATGTGACCGAGCTCCATTGTGTCTGCACCAAAAGCCCTCTCGTGCATCATGCAGCCCACTAAACGGCTTGAGGGAATGCCAACACCGCTGTTGCCCTGGTCGCCGTCAAGCCGGATTGTACCGATGTCGTGTGTCACAGGAATTTCCATACCCTGTTCGACACTGACAGCCTTGCCTGGCATCATAAGGATTTCTGCAAGTTTGCCGCTTTCATCGGCGCTGAGGGCAGGGATCTCGCCAAGATCGGCAGCATTTGCAGTACCTGCCTCAATCTCTGCCATAATTTTTTCTTTGGTAAGGAAGACACGTTTGCCGTCTCCCATCCTCAAAGCGTATTCACTTGCCATTTCTTCTCACTTCCCTACAAGCAATTCCTTTGCCTTTGCAACAGCCTCGCTCGCGTTTTCAGCATAGCAGTCTGCGCCAATCTTGTCTGCCCAGGCCTGGGTTGCGGGAGCTCCCCCTACCATGACCTTTATCTTGTCCCTGAGTCCTTCTTCTTTGAGGAGCTCGATGACATCCCTCTGCCCCTGAAGAGTTGTAGTCATAAGAGCGGAAATCCCTATCATATTCGCATTGACTTCCTTTGCCTTTTCAATAAACTGTTTGATGGGTACGTCTCTCCCGATATCGTATACTTCAAAACCAGCTGACTGGAGCATGGTAGAAACAATAGACTTGCCGATATCGTGAACATCCCCCTCGACAGTTCCGTTTACGATAACCCCCAGTTTCTTTGTCTGGGCTCCTGCAGGCATGTCAGCCTCAAGGATCTTGACCCCCGCACTCATAGCGTCGGCGGCCATCATCACATGCGGCAGGAAAAGTTTCCCCCTCTCAAAGAGAACTCCCACCTGATTCATCCCGGCTGCAAGCCCCTTTTCAATGATTTCTGCCGGTTCCATTACCTCTTTTGCCTTTTCAACGGCTGCAATCACCCTGTCTTTCTTGCAGGAAATGACCGCGTCCGAAAGTTCCTGAATTAGTTCTTCTTTGCTTGCCATTTTAAACCCCCTTTTCCCGAATCTTTGTTTTTCGTATCTTAACCGAATACAAATGGGTTGTTAGAGAACCATGGTTCGGGAATTCGCATTTTGAGCTTCATTTAGATGATTCGGTGCAATGATAATCAACATCGTTTTCCTGAATTATCTCTCATATCCCCTCTTTCTACTTCCTGAATTAACTCTCATATCCCCTCTTTCTACTCGTACAGACCCAGGGTCCGGTTTTCACCCCCTTTTCACAGATCATGAAATTTGCATTGTTTGGATATTTACAATGCTAGTTTTTCTACGGAAAGGTTCGGCTTTTGAGAGATTCGAGCAAAAAGTCCGGTTTTAAATCTATTTTAAACTCCCCGCGATAATTTTGGTAAACTCCATATTCTCAAAAATCCTCCCTATACCTTATTTTAAATTTATATATTTATTTATATTTTCAGAATTTTTTTTTCATGATATAATATTAATAAAAAAAATTATTCCCGCTTATTTGCGGGAAAATGCGGGTTGCTTCAACAGGTATTCTGGAGAAAATAAATTCCTGGAAGGTTCGTATCTTAAGCGAATACAAACGGGTATAATAAGGTGTTTTTAGCTCCGTATTCACCTGACCTCAATACACTTTAATTCATATGGAAAATTGTGACGAAAAACATTTCAAAAGAATTCGCCGGGTCTCTTACGCAGCTAAGAAAGGTGATCAAAGATAAATACACACAAAGCTAAATCAAAATAGTTTGCTAAGAATTGGATGAAAAGGATGAAAATATTTGAGGAACAAATAAAAAGTGTAGTTAACTGCTGAGTTGACTATAATTGGGCAGCCAGAGGAAGGGGGCCATTAAAGAAAGCGGTTTTTACAGGGGATAGGGCTCATTAATTCTCATCAATGCCTACGGTTTCTCCTACTGCAAGCATAAGTTCTCCATAGAGTAACTTTTCCAGAGTTTCGGCTACATACTTCCTTTGCTGGTATTTCTGGAGATCTTCGTGCATCCTGAGGTCGGAGTCTACCTGGACTCGCAGGAGGGCAAAATGAAACGCTTTCTCATTTTTTATCTGTGTGGTGTAGAAGGTTTCCAGCAGATAAGGGAGCTTGAGGGGATCTTCTATAGCTTCACTCAAAAGCAGCATCTCTTCTGGAACATCCTGATGGTGTAAGGATATATCTTTTTTTCCTGTGATAAGTTGCAGGTTTTTTTCAGAATATTTTTTCTCCAGGATAATAATCTCGCCAATTATGCTTTCCACTCCTGTCCAGATTAATTTTCAGGTTCCCGGGATAGGCTCCGGGCCAGACTCCCGGTATTCCCGAACTGACCCTGAGTGATGGATACTTCGGTAAAAGGGAATTGGAAGACTTCAGGCCAGCATTCCCTTTACAATAATATCAATAGCATCGTCTTCGTCAAGGCCGCGGGCCATGAGGGTTTCGACTTCTTTTTTATCCACACAACCGATAGCAGCCTCATGGGTTACCTTGGCCAGAGGATTATCGACACGGACAATGGGAATGGCTTCGGCTTTTGCGTTGCCCTGGATAACCTCCATGCAATCCACATGCCCTCTGGCTCTCGGGGCATGGCCTTCGGTTATTCCCCTGAATTCCGACTCCGCGTTATCGGTAATGGCCAGTCGGCTTTTGATCACGCTTCTGGCATTTTCCCCATTAAGGGATATTTTTTCAAGGATTTTTATTTTGTCGTCCTTTTTCCCATAGACCTTCGTAACCATCTCACAGATAGAGTCTTTTCCGGCATCCACGCTGTAATCGAATTCCAGATACCCTACCCTGCCTGAAACAAGTGAGAAATTAGTGAAGTAGCTGCCTCCTTCCTCTATTTTTATATGGGCCTTTGGGATTACCTGAATCCCTCCATTGGAGCCGTGGAAGTGAGTTTCAGTGTATTTTAATGAGGCATTCTTCCCTATAAGCATATGAGCGTCCATTCTATGAATAACCTTTACAGCATTAGGAAAAGTACAGTGGGCAATGAGTTCAACAGCCGAGTCTTCTTCTGCCACGAAATTCATTTTTATTTCCTGGAGCCCGTCTTTAGGGATCAGCCCGAAGCAAAGGTGGACAGGATGTGGAATTTTATACCCTTTCTTGATGGTCATTTGAATGTCCACTCCGTGCTCGGTCTCATGTTTTTCAAGCACTATGCCTTCCGTTCCGTTCGCATTGAGCACTTTATTTCCACTTACCACAAGACTTGCAAGCTCATGTTTATGCAGGACTGAAGAATTTCCCCCTGCTGCCGTATAGGCTGCATCCATATCCTCCATTTCTCTGGAAAGCGTATTAAGAGTTATCTGGCTCATTGTCAGGCCGCCTTTGGTGGGGATACCCTGTTGTCACACGGTATGCACCTGTTTTTGAAAAATTCGCTGATCTCCAGGGGGTCTCCGCTCCTGAGAATAGCCCCCTCACACATCAGGGACGCCTTGTCGGAAGCGGCTGCAATTTCCTCTCTGTGTGTAATTACAAGTACCGAGGAGCCGTTTTCCTTGAGAGTCTGGATCAAAGTTACGATTTCTTTTAAGGAAACAACATCAATTCCCGAATCGGGTTCGTCAAGAATTGCAAGTTTTGGTTTCATTGTAATTATGGAGGCAAGCTCTATGCGCTTTCTTTCGCCTCCGCTAAGCGCCTCGCCAACTTCCCTGTCCAGGTATTTTTCAGGTTTAAGGTCAACTTTCTTCAGGGCATCTCTCAGTTCCTCTTCAGTGATGCCTCCATGAACCTTTGCTCCGATTGCCAGATAATCCCTGACCTTCAGCCCTTCGAAACGGGCAGGTTCCTGCCAGGCAAGGGTGATACCTTTTCTTGCACGTTCGGTTATCGAAAGCTTTGTGATATCTTCCTCATCAAAGATGAGGCTGCCACCTTCGTGTTCATAGCCCTGAATCCCCATCAGGGTATAGGCAAGTGTGCTTTTTCCTGCGCCGTTTGCACCGATGATACTGTGGATTTCCCGGTCCCCTACCTCAAGATTGACTCCACGCAGGATTTTCTTCCCATCACGGCTCAGCACCAGGTTTTTTAAAGATAAAATCTGTGACACCTCTGGTAAATTTTTAGTTTTAGCCCTGCAGCAGATCTCTGCAGCGCTGAAGATCCTTAACGGTATTTACGTTTATTGCTAGTTTGGGATTATCAAGTATCAGATTAAAGTCTTCCTGTTCGTTTCTGATCTGGGAACTCTCCAGAATATTAACTCCAGTAGGTACGATCAGTTTCCCTTCCTTGTTGAAGACCGTATCCGGCCTGATTCCGGCTCCCTTGCAAATATTGATTGGAACATATACCGAAAGTGCAGGCTTTCCTTCTTCCTTATATTTCTCGATTACCGAATCTATAAGCTCGGGATTTATCAGGGGGATGTCTGACATAATAATCATCACCGGACCGGCTGTTTTTGCAGTCTCTACTGCATGGATCATGTCCCCTACGTAATTTCCGCCAAAGGTCCTGATTACCTGGATTTCTCCTTTATAGCGTTCCTGAATCATGATTTCTGTCTTAGGGGTAACAGGTGAAACTGCTACAAAAACCCTGTCTATATTTTTTGTGGCTCTCAGGGTATCTATCACGTAAGCTATCAGCGGTTTTCCAAGCAGTTCAACACATGGCTTTTCTCCCATTCCAAGCCTCTGTCCGAATCCCCCTGCCATTACAATAGCGTCCATTATAAACCTCCCATGTATCCGTTTAATGAAAATTTCAGGATAACTGCGAGAATAATGAGAGCAGTCACCCTGCCGACTTCGTTAGCAGTACCGATTCCGTCGCCATTTAAGCCGCCAAAATGGGCATAGCTTCTGTTAAGAATCACCAGAGCCGAGGCACAGGCTCCCAGATAAGGCAACAGCCCTATCCACCCGAAAGGTAGGAAACATACAATTGCCCCGAAGACAAATCCTATCAGGAAGTTTTTTCTGGTTGCTCCGTTTATAGTCATGGCTCCCAGGCCAGGATAAGCTTGTTTTTCCTGTGGAGGTATGGGCTTTCCAAACGCAGCAATTGTTAACATGGACTGCTTTGCACTAACCTCTGCAATAAACATTGATGCAAACATCAACATTGGAAGGTTAGATCCGAAAGAATTCAGGCCTTCTTCCTGTACTGCTCTTATCGAACCGTACAGAGTAAGTAACAACAGAATGCAGAAGGACACTCCTCCTGTGCCGAGGGTCGTGTCTTTCAGAGCCCGGATTTTTTTCTCAAGTGACCCGTGAGCCATAAAACCGTCACCCATATCAGTGACCCCGTCAAGATGGTTAAAACCGGTAAGATAGTATATGAATCCCATGACAAGGGCTACGAGAATCGGTTCCGGCAATATCGCCTGCCCTATGTATGCAACTGCCCCAATCAGAAGTCCGAGTACGGCTCCCACAATGGGGTAGAAGTATATCTTCTTCATGAGCTCATCGATCCCTTCCATGCTGATCCCTACAGGGATCGTGGACAGGAAGCCAAAACCCGATTTAAAAGCAAGCAAATATGAGTTCATTGAGTACCGCCTGTTTTTCAGTCCTTTCTTTCAAACTCTGCCATACCTCTTGAATACATATTGGAGGAAACGCCTCCTATAAGGCCCCCTATCACGTCATCCATAAAAGGCCCGAGATGTGCAAGGATTCCGGGCTTCTGTTTGTCATACCTGACAAACTCGAACGCGCCTTTGGAGCCGCTGATGTAGGTTGCAATGCTTGTGCCAAGCACCTCGTCTGCAATTATAAAAGTCAGGTCCTTTTCATAGGAACTTTTGCTGAGGTTAGGAAGGGTTCCTGCCTTTCCTTCCCTCTCGAGCAGGATCCCGGAATAAATCAGAAGGCAGAGGTTTGGGTCCGAAAGAGCGTACTTGAGTTCCCTTCTAAACAAAGCGTCTGCTTTTTCCCTGGTCTCAAGTCCGGGATGCGGGACATACATCTCAAGAGCCGTGTCTGCAAGATCCTGGATACTGATGCCTTCTTCAGCAAGGACATCGAGGATGTCGACTGTAGCTTTTCCCTCTATTTCCTCAGGCTGCCCTTTTTTCAGGTCCCTTTCCTCAATATCTGATAATTTCATACGATCACTCCGGGATTTTTATAACTGTTACATTCTCTTTCGAAAATCATTAACACTTTAAACTGGCTTTAAACTTTGCCGGTTTGTGGTGGGTTTTATTGTTCCAGTAGAGTAATATCTTTCGGGCTTGTTCCGGTTTTCTCAAAGTCCTGTTTCCGCACAAAATCCGGATTGTGGCAAGAGCGCGGATCCGGCAAATAAAGAAGGGGGTCATAGATACAGGTGAATCCCTGCTATCTGGATCACTGCCGCAAAAGCAGCAAGTGAGAATCCTGAAGCAATTGCTATTAATTGGGATACCCTTTTTATATCTTTTACTTCGGTCGGGGGGTATAAAGCCCCAAGTATGTAATAGTCGGGTTTTTCGAGTTTGACTCCGAGAGCTCCTGCAGTAGCTGCCATGGGATAGCCGGAATTGGGGGATGGAGTCTTCATTCCGTCTGCCAGGGCGCTCCTTATACTGTTGAGGGGGTTTGTTTTTCCCTGCTTTTTCGAGAGCAGAGCCACTGTAATAGCTGCGGCAAGAATGAATATGACGGATATCCGGGCAGGAATCCAGTTCAATACATCATCGGATTTCGCTGAGAAATATCCCAGCTCCCTGTACGGTTCGGTTTTGTATCCGACCATGGAATCCAGAGTACTTATGGCTTTAAACACATATGCAGCCACAAGGCCGAGTTCCCCGAAAAGGGCGTAATAAAAAATTGGGCTCAGGATGCCGTCTACGTAATTCTCGGATACCGACTCAATAACTGCGGAAGACATCTGGGTTTTGGTTAGTTTGGAAGTATTCCGGCTTACATATATTGGGAGCAGTTCCCTGACTTTCTCAAGCCTGTTTTCTTCAAGATGCCTGTAAATTTCCCTTGCAGGACTCAGCAGACAATTGATGGCAAAGGTGGCTTTGAGGAAGTATGCTTCTATGAAAAGTGCAAGAATGCGCGGAATTCCCGGAAGGGCTGCAATGTAAAGGACGGAGTAACCCAGCAAAGCTGCGAAAAAAACACAGCAAAGAGCCATTGCAACTCCATACAGTTTCCTGTGCGTTTTTGGAGCTGCATTTTTTAAAAAGCTGATTAATTTTCCTATCCATACGACAGGGTGTACGGCAGCAGGCGGCTCCCCGAAAACTATGTCAATGGCTGCTGCAAGCAGAAGTACCAGAGCAAGGTGTCCGCTGTCCGGCACAATCATAGGATAGGCTCCATCACTTCTTTCCAGGCCACTTTCACAAGTTCTTCCGTGTCTCCTTCCTGCATGAGGCAGTCAAGGATTTTCTGGGCTATTTCTTTATTGTGGACAAGGTGACAGTCAACACAGCTCCAGATTTTGCCGCCTCTTGAGCTCTGGATCCATTTTCCTCCGGTGCGCTCGTTCTCACAGGGATAAAACGGGCAGAAGCAGAAGGTGCAGTTCTGGCCTTCGAAGTGGCAGGGGTAGTATTCGCAGGTCTTCCTGCCTCCTATGCCTTCTTCAGTGGCTTTTTCGATCACATTCTGAAGCTCGTGCTTTGCCTGTTCTCTGCCCCATTCGGTGATTACATCCCCGATTGCAGCAATCAGCCTGTCGTTTTCTTCTGCTGTCCGGACTGCAACCCTTATGTAATCTTTTCCAAGGCCGTGGAAGGAAACACAGTCCCTTATCAGGACTCCACGCGCTGCCATGCGTTTACTTAATTCGCTTGAGTCAAGCACGAATTTGCTGATGTTAACAAAGATAAAGTTTACATTCACTTCCCCGGCTTCAAAACCTCTGATCCTGTCGAGTTTGGCTTTGAGCTTTTCTCCTTCTTCCCGGATCACAGCCCTTGCTTTTTTCAGGTATGGGTTTTCCATCCCGCCTTCGATGTTAAGAAGTGCGGTTCCTGTAGCGTTTGCCACAGTTCCGAGGTTCCAGGAAAGCCTGGCAGTATTCAGGACCTCAGCCATTTCAGGGGAAGCTATCCCGAAGCCCATTCTGATTCCGGGAATTGCAAAGTCCTTTGTAAGGGAACGCATAACAAAAACGTAATTGTTGTTTGCTGCCAGGTCCGCAACACTCTGCGCAGGGTCAGAGAGTTCGATGAATGCTTCATCCACGAAAAGAAGGGTTTTATGCTTTTTGCAGCGCTCTGCAAGAGCTTTGATTTCTTCTCTGGTACGGAGCTGTCCTGTAGGGTTGTTTGGGTTGCAAATAAAAAGGATTTTTGCTTTTTCCAGTATTTCATCAGGAAGTGTTTCTACCTCGTCCTGCCTGGGGTATTGCGGCTCTGCTCCCATGATCCGGCACTGCATTTCATATTCCCCGAAAATCGGCCACGGCAGAAGGATGATGTCACCTTTTTCAGCGACACATTCGACTACAAGCCTGACAATTTCCGTTGAACCATTACCCGGAATGATATTCTGCGGAGCTACTCCGAGCCCTACGAACTTTGCGGCAGCCTCCCGAAACTCCAGATATCTGTTGTCAGGGTACTCCATAAGCTTTTCAAGGCTTTTTTTAAGGATATCGTCAAAATTCAACCCGCTTTCCGGGTACTCAAAGGGGTTTCCCAGAGGATTAAAGTTTGCACTGAAGTCAAGAATTTCGCTTTCAGGAATCCCGTAAGTCTCAGACGTTTCCTGAATCAGCCCTCCATGCAGGCAGGGCTTCAGGGCCAGTAGATGCTCCCTTAAAGGTACACTTCTTTGCTCGGACACGGTGATCGCAAATATTTAGTGTAAATCATGTATATTAATCTGCTTATTATATTATTCAACGTAAACTTGCCTTTATTTGCTTTACAATTGTTTGATTGCGAAAACTCTCTCATTTGGAATCCATTCTACTTTATTTTACAAACTAAATATATTTATTTAGTCTTTATTCATCTTATTAATTCGTGACGTTTTCTCTGATTTCGGATAGCATCGAAAAAGTAAAATAGCTTGTTTTTAACTACTACCATCCAGAATAGCTGAAAAAAAGAGTATATTTTGTATTAAGAAGATGGTATAAAGTTTGGAAAACTGAAGAGGCCCTGAATTCGCACGTCAGCAAACCAGGGAATCCGCACTTCAGTAAACCAGGGAATATATATGAGTTATACATATGAAATGGCGGTTTATGCCTTAAAATAATTTTCTAAACTCGATAGTTATCAGGTGCATTTAAAAATGACAGTTAATAGACCAAGAGGGACCCGGGATTTTTTACCTGCCGATACTGCCCGGAGAAGATACGTGGAAAGTGTTATGCGAGATGTTGCCCGCAACTGGGGCTACAGTGAAGTCATTACGCCCACGTTTGAACATCTGGACCTTTTCACCCTGAAGTCCGGGGAAGGAATCGTAGGGGAACTCTATAATTTTACGGACAAGGGGGGCAGGGAAATGACCCTCAGGCCGGAACTTACTGCTCCTGTCATGCGCCTGTATGTAAACGAACTCCAGTCATCTACGAAACCCTTAAAGCTATTTTATTTTGAAAACTGTTTCCGCTATGAGCGTCCCCAGAAAGGCCGTTTCAGAGAATTCTGGCAGTTCGGGGTTGAACTTATAGGAAGCGGAAAACCCGATTCCGATGCCGAGGTTATTGCTCTTGCCGATGCCCTGTTAAAAGCAGCCGGAGTCAAAGGCGAGATGAAGCTCGGAAACCTTGCGGTCATACGTACGCTTCTGAGCGGCCTTGAACCCGAAATCGTAAGCAAGACCATGAGGCTTGTAGATAAGAAAGAGTATGCAGGTCTTGAAGCCCTGCTTGAAGAAATCGGGGCAGAAGAGCAGCTTAAGTCCGATCTTTTCCACCTGATTAAACTGGAAGGCAGGTATATCCTGCCGGATGTAAAGAAAATAGTAGGAAATATCCCTGAGCTTGTAAGCTTTGAAAAGACCCTCAAGCTTCTCGATGCATACGGAGTCGATTATTCCCTTGACTTCGGGATTGCACGCGGGCTCGACTACTACACCGGCATGGTCTTTGAGGTTTATGGCGAGGGTCTCGGCGCCCAGAAGCAGGTCTGCGGAGGAGGCTCTTACCAGCTTATCCAGCTTTTCGGAGGCGGAGACGTGCCTTCAACCGGTTTCGGGATAGGTTTTGACAGGATTATGGAGATCTGTCCTCTCGAACAGCCAGCGCTCAAAAGCCTTGTGCTGATTTCAAAGCCTGATACTCACCTGGAAGCCGCAAAAATTGCAACTGAATTAAGAAAGTATCTGCCAGTCCATGTAGACCTTATGGAGCGCAATTTTAAAGCCCAGCTCTCCTATGCAAATACCATCAACGCCGACTACGCGGTCATAGTCGGGGAAAAAGAACTTGAAGCCGGAAAACTTACGCTGAGGGATATGGTTTCAGGAGAACAGGAGCTTCTGACGCTGGAAGAGATTATTGAAAAGGTTTCATGAAAGTGAAGTTGAAAGCTTTTTCTTTTCATTATCTTTTTACCCTGAAATTTAATTGTCGGACAGCCTGTTTTGGGTGTGGTGGCCGCCCGCAATTTGATTGTAATTGATTTTTCAGTCAACTGCGTAATTCCTAACTACGTTAAATTCTTCAACTACTGATCTCGCTTATTTTTCCTGTAGGATTTTTTCTACTGCACTCACAATATTTTCGAAGTTCTTCTGCCATTCCGTGCTGTGTTCAAGCATTTCCTGGACAACCGTGCCTCTATCTTCCATTTCTGCGACTTTTGGCTCTATCGGAAGTCTGGCAAGGATAGGGATGTTGAAATCTTTTGAGGCTTTTTCCACGCCTCCGGTTCCGCCGAACACTTCTATTGGCTTGTCGCAGTGAGGGCAGATCAGCCCATGCATGTTGTCGACAATACCTATAATAGGAACATTGAGTTTTTCAGAAAATCCGATTGATTTGCGGACGCTAATAAGAGCTACGTCCTGAGGAGTTGTAACAATTACCGAACCATCAATATTGGGGATCAACTGGGCCAAGCTCAAGGGTTCATCTCCTGTGCCTGGAGGCAGATCTATAATCAGAAAGTCAAGTTCTCCCCAGACGACATCTTCCAGGAACTGTTTGATAATCCCCATTTTTAACGGCCCTCTCCAGATGATGGGGGAATCTTTATTTTCGAGTAGAAAACCTATAGACATCAACGAAAGATTGGGAAGAACCTCGATTGGTAGTATGCCCTTTACTTCTGGCTTCTTAGATTCCAGACCGAAAATTGTGGGAATAGCATCAATCCAGAAGTCCCATCTATATCCATCAGAGTCAGTCCCTCATTTTGATCCCCTTCATATTCTCCTTTTATCCCCGGTGAATCCTTTTAACGGAATAGCATCTTCACATATCTTTAACATATTAGTTGCGAACGTAAATATCAATTAGTCTTTCAACGAAGTAAGCCAGAAACAAACGCAAATTGCTAATGCGGCCGAGAAAGAAGTGACATGCAAAGGCAATTATTGCATTAGCAAGGAAAATTGCCACAATTTTATGGTCATCTTGCATAAATGATGAGAATCAATATTGTTGAGACTGAGATATTCTCGGTTGATCAACGTATCAAAATAATTAGTGGAATTATTGCAATTATGGGAAAAGAGGAAGATGAGAGCACATGAGGAAGATCTCCTCATGTACTTTTATGCTAAATCGGCGCACCATCCAATTTCTCCCAATTTCTAAACATTTATATATACTTTAAAGAAAGTTTGTGCAACGTGATAAACGAAATAGCATTGCAAGAGAACGAAATTGAAAAAAAAGAGCGTTTAGCTCAAACATATATTGTAATTTTTGGATTGTTATTAGCTTCAAGCCAAAATGAAAATACTCAACAATATTTAGGATTAATATTTTTTTCTTCTTAATTACTATTATACCTTATTACACGTTTCTCACAAATATTAGACTTACCATAAAAACGAAGCCAATGACCCATCAAATTTAATAAATCTATGTGCAGTGTTCGCTTCTTTTCCCTTGGTCTTGCAATTGTTGTATTCACTTACCCAATACTAAATGACATGTATTTTTCAATAACGATTCCATTATTAAATTTCATAACTAGTGTCGCGTCAATCCTCAAGTGTCGGATAAAGACGTGATAATTTTATCCTTGCATCTTCTGTTGTGAATTGCCAATTAACCTTTGCATTTTTGTTGTTTCTGAACTTTTGCCAGGCTAATACTTCTTTCCTAACAGCCTCGATGTTATCCATTCTCCTTTTTAAACATTGACCTGTAAGTACATTCAATTCAATCTCTGCCATATTCAACCAGCTTCCATGTTTTGGTGTGTACACAAACTCAAACCTATCCCATAGAGCCTTCGCCTTTGCTGGTGGAAATATTTCATAGAGAGATCCTGGAATATGCGTGTTTAGATTGTCCATCACCAGCGTAATTTTATCTGAATTTTCCTGTTGAAGTGCAATTTCTTCCAGAAACCAAGCCCAATCTCGCTTGGTTTTTCTTTCAGTAATTTTCACCATTCGTTTTCCTGCCAATGGTTCACAGGCAAGGAATATATTGCACATTCCACAACGTTTGTATTCATAATCATACCTGGCTGGTTTCCCCGGTGAACAGGGGACAGGAATCCTGGTTTCTGCAATCAGTTGTTTTGGGGATTCGTCCATACATATAACAGGATTTCGTGGATCAAATGGACGCTTATAAACATCCAGAACCATTTCCATATTTGCAACAAAGCTACTGTTTTGTTCCGGGGGAATTACCCATCCTTTCCTTTGCCAGGGTTTGATTTCGTTTTTTTAAAGTACGACGAACTGTTTCATGAGAAATATTCTCGATATAGCCAAGCTCTACAGCCTGATCAGCTAACAATCTCAAAGACCACCTTGCAAAACCTTCAGGGGGTTCACTGCAACTAAGGGCAACTAAATGGGCTTCAAAATCACCATCAACTTTTTTAGCATAAATACGATCTCTTTTTTCCCCGTTGAGAGCAACTTCAAGACCTTCTTCAACAAATCGTTTCTTAACACGGTCAATTTTTCTCATACTAATATTCAGGATACGTGAGATTTCTTCATTGGTTGAATGGTTAACATTCCATTCACTTTTATCACAATTAAGTAAGATCAGAGCATTGAGGATTTTTTGTGAGTTATGTTTGCCCTTTGAGGTAAGTTCACAAAGAGCTTCACGTTCATCTTTGGTAAGTGTCACAGTGTATCTATTCATAAGTAATCCTCCAGGATTCTTTATGAATAATATACAATATAAAATTTACGACATTTTATTGTTGACTCGACACTAGTTTTCGTCGGATAAATTTGAAATGCTGAGAAAATCGTACAATACGATTGTACTGAATAGATTTCGAAAAATACAGATATGTATTTTCCTTACATAATCTATTTATTACCTCGGGAGCGCAGAGGGTCACGAATACCCCTTCCTTTACAGGCTGTCCGACAATTACTATTAGTAATAACTGAATTCCTTCTTTTTTGATTTAAAGGCTTTAAAAACCTTATTTTCTGATATCTGTATTTTATAGAATATGGGGCACACCACTCTCACTCAGAAGGAAAGATAATACTATCAAAGAAAACAAGCATCTCTAACAAGGGTAAAAATAGAAACAAAGCCTATATACATTATGGATAACAAAAAACCTGCGAATATGTGCCCGGTTCCACCAACATTAAAAGAACTGTTGAAGAAACAACAGCAACTAGAAATGCAAGAAAAGGAAAAATTTTTCAAACCTTGAATTAACAAAAAATACATCTGAATTTCTCAGCAGGAAAAACTGCAATTTCTACTGAGAAAAGACTCGGACTTACGCACTTGAGGTATAAATTCAAGTACAATAAACGTTGTGATTAAAATTCATATTTTAGACCGTTAAAGGGTTAATGCTATTGATCCTAAATTCAAACGCTTAAGTCCTAAATTATATAAAAATCGCACGTCTGAAAAAGACCCGATTGATATTGTTTTCCAATACTATTGATTTACGCATTACTGTTTCAAAAAACTGTATGAAAGTAAGCAAAAAAAGCAAAATAAGTAAGGGAGCCCTGGAAGATTAGAAGGCTATCAAATGAAATTAGCTTACTATCTTCTTGTTCGATCCACACAAAAGAGAAAGCCGATTTTATTCAGCTTTGAAAAAAGTATTTTCACCTTATTATTTCTCTCTCGCATCCTGTGCAAATTACATCTGCCATAGTCCTGGGGTGCTTAATACAAAGTCCTCCGTATTTGCATTGAACTATTAATTTTATTCCATCATTTACCAAATTGCTTTTATCTCTCTTTCTTTTTATCATCATTTCTCCGATTCTAACTCGTTAATCTGCTCTACCAACTTATTAAGCTGCTCATGTTTTTTATTATTTTTACATTTTAACTTTTTAACCCCAATTTTTCTACATTTTGATTTTTTACCTATTGAAGAGTTTTTTAATTTGTCTGTAGTACCTTTTTCTAACAGGAAAAAATTTTTTATACTCAAACAGACTAAATTTGTTATCTACAGTCTCCATATTCTTTCTATGCTCGGGGGAGTAGTTTACGGCTAATAAGGCTCCAATTTTAGTCGGTCCGATTGAAACTGACGAATCCGCAGTTATTTCGCTTCCTTTCAGGCTTACGGTTTCAGGCATCCTTTTTGCTGTGATTTTACTTCTCTCCACCGTTTACCTTTATGATTTCCTGGACGGGGCAAAGGAAAAGGCAGCTCTGGACGAGGTTTCAAAGCTTACGGCTGCCGCCGGGCAGCTCTCAATGCATGGGGAGGGAAGTGAAGTTATGCTGGAACTCAGGATTCCCGAAGGAGTAAAAGTGGATTTTGGAAGCCTGCCCGGGCGGCAGGACAAATGGCCTGCGGATGCGAATGATTACTTCATCCGCACAGGAGAAAAGACCACATTCTATTATTCGGATGCCTCTTTCTCAAATCCTGAACTTAACGGGCCAGTATCTCTTGGATCAGGCAGGCACAGGCTGCTTCTTTCAACAAAGATCGAATCGAAGTCGGGAAGGCTTTTCGTGCTTATTTCCGAAAAGGGGTTCTGAAGGAAATCCGACACTAAGGAGGAGATCTGCTGTGAGGGATTTTGTTCGCGACAATTCAGCCTGGGCCGATTTTCTGATCTCAAAAGCGGCTTTGATTCTAGCAAGCGTTATTCTTTTTGCAGCGCTTTTTCATCTGGTTGCAGGTTTTGAGGGCCTTGAGGCGCAGGAACAGCTTGATTCTTTAGCCCGGGATTTCAAAACTGCAGTAGATGAAACAGGATCAAAGAATTTCCAGAGGGAATTTCAGCAGGAGTTTCAGGGTGAATTTCAGGAGTCTTCCTATTGTTTTGAAGAAAAAGAAATTTTTAGGGATTCACCTTTTGGGGGAGATATCAAAATACGGGTTTCGGGAGAATATGTCTATCTGGAAGCCGAAGCCGATGGAAAGAGTTTCAGGGCTGTAAGGCCCTTTGCCTTCAGGGTCCTGCCCTTTAACGAATCCGTACTTCAGGAAAATCTTCGCATAAGGTTTGGGGCTGAAGGCAGCAGGGAAGCTCCCCTTATAGCTGATTACCCGGAAGTTGAGGCTTTTCTTCAGGTGCTGGGGACAAAAGAAGCAGTTTTAGACCCGGGTAAGAATATCTCATTAAAGAAAGAACTTATTTATGTGAAGGACAGGGAGGGAGTTTCTGCTTTTGGTTATATCCTTATTTATCAGTAGTCTGCTGGAAGCGGTCAAAAAATTTGTAAAAACAGAGCGCATGTCAATTTTCAGGGATGAAAGGGGAGTTCTTGAACCCCATGCCGATCTTCTCTCCGTAGCCCTTGCGGTTATAGGTTTTATGGTTCTTGCAGCCCTGATGTCACAGACGTATCTGGGATATGAAGACCGTTCTTTTGCTCTTGAAAATTATGAGAGTGCTTCCCTTCTTGCAGAGAACCTGGCAGAAGCCCCTGTCCTGAAAGCGGAAACTTCCAGCCTGCTTTCGGCAGCTGCTCTCGATGAACTTTCGAGCCCTGAGGGAATCAGGGAAAGAGAGAGGCTTTTTGCAGCTTTTTCCGGAAATTATCTGTTTCTGGTTGAAATCCGAACAGGGGACGGCAAATGGCACTGGCGGATCGAGCCGGATAATGCTGAGCCTGAGTCTTTCATGGAAGGCCGGGAGAAAGTTGCAGCCTCTGTGCCTGTGATCATTGAACTGAATCCTGCGGAATCAGTCCCTGGAATTCTGACTGTGGTGCTCTATAAAACGGCATGGAAGTAAGAAAACGGCATGGAAGTGAAAAGACCTGAGAGACCAGAAATGGAACCCGAAAATTCAGAATTGCAGGACAGAGCAAGGTGATATATTTGAAATCTTTTGAAATGCCTGAAGGGGCCCGAAAGCAAAAAGGCATGCTCGTTACTGAGAACTCCGGATATTCCACGGTTTTCGATGCCCTTTTTTTGCTTGTGCTTATTTCGCTTGCAGGTGTCCTGCTCATGCCTTCCATGCAGGCAGAAAAACAGTACACTGCAGCTGGATACGTCACTTCTTCAGAGCTTGATATTTATCTGCTTGAGTCGCTTCTTTCCTGTAAACTTGAGGATTTTGAGTATGAAATTTCCCCTCTTTCGGTGGTCAATATTTCGATACCTGAAAATTCGGTTGTGGAAAACCCTTCTCATGCCCTTTTCGGGAAAGAACAGAAACACAGGACTTTTGCTGACCTGATAGCGGAATATCTTGCCCTTTCCCTTACAGTCTCAAGTAATGATTCAAATAACGATTCAAATAGCGATTCAAATAGCGATTCAAATAGCGATTCAAATAGTAATTTAAATAATGGTTCTTCAATTCTTCTAAATACTCTTGCTGCAGACTATTCTTTCCGGGAAGCGGAAGCTATTTCTGCCTATCTGGACCAGAAAGCTGCAGGAAGGTTCTCTTACAGGTTTGAAGCATACTGGCATCCCGTGGAAGCTTTTCCTATGCAAAGCGAACTTATTCTCGGGGAAGAACCGCCTGCAAATGCAATCCGGCAAAGTGCAAAGCTTTCCATGCCCCTTTATGCCAGTACTCCCTCCAGGGATGTTCTCCTTGCCTGCGTAAATGATTCCGTGCTTGAAGCTTCTCTCAATTCTTCAGATGAAAAAGCCGGAAAGGTGCTTATTGAGGCTTTTAATGCTTCTCTTGATGCTGCAGCCCTGGAAGGCACAGAGGCGGTTCTCGGACTGCTTTTCCCATCGGATTATTTCGGGTCGGGTTTCGGGCAGGAAACTGATGAGTCTTTCCAGACCCTGCTTTACGGTGTCTCCGAAAATCCTGAAGAGAAAAATTCGGCGGAAGAACTTTTTGCGGCATATTTCTCGGACATGCTTGAAGCCGGGTTTCCGGTTGATTCCGGAGCCTTCCCTGAAAATGCATCAACAGATGATTTTCCCCTGCTTGAAGACCTGCTGGCAGGCTATATAAAAGATGAAATCAGGACAGAACTTGAAGCTGAGTTTTCAGGTGAGCTTAACGGAACTGTTTCTTCAATCCGTGAAGCTGAAAATCTCTCGGAAGCCCAGGCTCTTCGAGATACACGTATAGAGTCAATTTACAGGCAGGTAAATCCTGGCGGGGCGCGAATAGTTTTGAGCCTCTGGGATTCTGATTCATAAATAACGAAAGATGTTATCTTTTTGAGTTTTAATATAAGGCTGACTCATTGTGGTCATTTAGAGAGAGTTGTAAAGTACTATGATATTATTTCCACTGTGCAACTGTATATTTTGAGGTGGTTTTTTTGAAAAAATATGTATATCTTATTTTGTTTTTTTTACTGGTTTCAATGCTGGCTGTTGGGTGTACTGGATTGAACAGTAATAACATAGCTTCTCAATCTGCTACAATTAGTTCTCAAGATAAGCTTAGTTTACTGCAACCTACTGAAACAAGTTCACCGCAACAAATTAAGGATGTATCTCAGGATATAAAATGGAATGAGTATGTTCAAAGGTACTCACCGTTATTAACTGCTGATTTTAGTAATTTAGCAACTGCCTTAAATAATTATGATAATAATATGCTTGCCACAGTTGGACAAAATATATTTGATGATACACAGAAAGCACTTGATGAAAATAAAAATTATACAGTCTCTTCTAAGTACCAGGAAGCACAGAAAGAATGGGAATTGGCTCTCAAAGACTATAATTCGGCTGGAATAATTATTATTCAAGTTGCAAAAGATGGAAAAGCAGGGAATCCAAATCTTGACAAAAGTTCTGTAAAATCATTAATATCAAGAAGTTATTATGTAGCACATTCCATATAGAAAAACAAAATTAAACACATAGTACATGAAAACTTGACTGTGAATTTACAGCAAATTTAAAGAACTGCCTGAAGTTTTACTGCAAAAATGAAAATTTCAAGATTATTGCCTATGCGTCTCTATATTAGATTGTTCCATAGTATACAGGAATACACTTGTTTGCTTCTGTCCGTACGCTATCAATGCAAAAATCCTATTGAAACACATAGGCACTTTTTTTAATGCCTACTGATGACGAAATAAACCAGTCGTTTTTGATTTTATGCACCTTGATAATTACGGCAATAATATCTCGCTTCAACTATATTCATTTTATCATCCAGTATAAGATCCTGATCAATAAATGATAAAAATCCGGTGTAACCATGTACTGATACGCAGGTTATTACTAATGTAGCATTAGAAAAATTCAGCTGCGGAGTTTTTCCATTTACCCCATTTGGGTAAGAATGGAGTTCATAGGTTTGATTCTTCAGGATGGCTATTTTATCAATTTTGGATGCGTTAATTAGTTCTTCTCCAGTATCATCAATGACAATGAAACGGTTTTCAGGATATGAGTGAGGATCTGGGATGTAACTTTCAAATATTGACCTTATGTTTTTCTCAGGTATGATCTTTATTGCATAGACAGTTTCTATTTTTGATAATTCCAGGTTCTCAGTAGAGTCATTAAGCGACGCATCCGAATCTCTCTTTTTAATGAATTCAATTATATTTTTGTTTACATAGTTGGCAAAGCCATACAAATCATAAGGTGGTATGCCAAAAACTACCGAGTAATTGTATCGTTCCGCCAGGTTAAGAGCTTCAGTGCTTTTTTTAAAAGAATCAGAGTTTACAGGAATTTCCTTATACAAAAGTTGGAACGCTTCGTCATATGACGAATTATGCGAGGAATTAACCTGATAAATAACAGACCCACTAATAGTTTGTCCAGGATATAGCCTTTTATCTCCTATTTTAGTTGTTTTTTCTAGTTCTAACAGCATATCCTCTCTATACGAATTTGAATTTCCAGGTTCATGTATGGTACTAGTTTCAGCATTATATATAGTGTCCCCATCGCGAACATTAAGTTCATCTAACTTGAAATCGAGATATTTAGAGCCATTATTCGTTATCGAGAGGTTGTATACTAAATAATGCCTTTCTGTAATGTTATATCCATATTTGTATTCTTCAAGCTTGTACACACGAATCTCACCGTTTTCTTTTTTTATATTAAAAAAGTAGCTAGGTACGGCGGGATCAATAATTGTTAGAATTGTACTTTTATCGTTTCTAAGTCTTAACTCCAACGAATTTTCAGGCGTAAAAACGTGAATAGTTTCATTATTATTTGTTTTAACAATCTGTGCATTATCTACCCAACTAATATTCAGATCATTCTGAAGGTAACTAATAAGTCTTTGATTTTCACTTTCGTTTACAGGAACATTATTCCAGCTAAAAAGGTATGCATCGATTTTTTCCTCATTACTATGTGTATAAATACTCGAAAGGGATCTTAATTCGATTTCAGGGAGATTTTCTACTTCAGATGACAGGTTTGTTGACAATAGATTTTCTGATATTTTATTTTCTGGCTCTTGATATACCGACTCATTTGTTTTAATAACATTCTTTTCTTCAACGCATCCACTAAAAACAATAAATACTGCCAGAATAAATATTAACGATCGCAATCCCATTCATCTCCACTTAATTTCCTGAATTTATAAAAATACTCCAGAAGCTTTTTCTTCATTTTTACTTATTTTTATAATGAAATGATTTGGTTCCGTTGCAAAAAAATTATGAAAGAGACTATTTGAAATAAGTAGAAATTTTGGAGTATATCTTATGCCAGCAAATTCCTTTAAATGGAAGTATTGATAGTATATTGAAAGCTCTGTAAAATTTACTCTTCAGTTTATGTACGTTTTTAAATTAAATCTATGCATTTTTTAAAAGTTTAATTTTTCGAATCCTTGAATACGAACGTTTTACCATAAAACGTTCGCATTTTCGGGTAGTGAACAAATTTTCAAAATCGTAAATTTCTAGAAGTCACTACCCCAGATATAATACAATGTTCATAAATATGATTTTGAATTTACAGCAAATTTGCAACACTACCAAGAAAATCCTTGAAGAATATTTACTGAATGCTGTGTTTTTTAATACTGTTTATTTTGTTGGTATATATAGTAGGTAATTGACTTAAAAGAACACGACATAATTTAGATTTTCCTGCCCGAGTATATCAAGTTCCTTAAAGAAGTAATTTCCTTATTGGAATTACATTTCTTTACGGAACTACTTCATCTGGAAAACTTTGAAATTTACTTTACTATTTTTAATGTAACTAGTTAACGTTTTGTATAAGATTAGTTATTATATAATTATACACATGTCTTTTTCTTAAGTTTCAATTTTTTATTGTACTTCACCAACAATCACAACATAATTTTTCCCATACTTCTCAGCACATGCAGGACATGTCGTGTACCACATGTATAATTTTTTGATTTCAAGACTTTTGCTTTTAGCGTAGTCATCAAAATCCACGCACCATTTTCCTGTATCCTGGAAGTCTCCCTCGTACACTTTGCTCAAAAACTTACCACTTAATGTCACATTCTCTGCATCTTTCACTTCTTTATCAACAGCCAGATAAATGTCCATATTGCTTTCTGAGGTATGATCCGACAGGCAGAGCCAATCCGGCATTTCTGCCCCTGCCTTGGCAACTTTCTCGTTCATCCTCATTATTACCTCTCCAAAGTTTAGAGGCATGTAAAACTGCGTAGTAACCGAATCCTTGATGAATCTTTTATTGTTCCATTCAAACACTTTTCCATCCCAAGGGGCGGGGTCAAATCGAGGACAACATTCCTGACTCTGAATTTCGCTGGTCATAATTTTCACCCGGTTTTATAGATTTGCAAAAAAGTAATTCCAGATGTTGAATATGTCAGTGTGTGTGAAGTATTTATTTTTTCATTTCAAATATGTTTTTAATGGCACATCGTATTTAAACATATCCAATAATTTTTAATTTACATTTATTTTAAATAAAGTTGAATCTATCAGAGCCATTCATTAAGCCTATGTTATTTTTACTCATTTTTGCATTTAAGGATATATTGACCGCTAGGTATGAATATATATAAGGCTTGTTATTATTATATCTATTACTATAAATATGCCTTTTATTCAATCTATCATATAAGCTCATTTTGGAATTATGGGAATTTTCCTAAAAATAAACCACTTGTTCTGTTAATCGTTTACCACATATATCACTCCTTTACTGCATAATGATGGCTTTCTTTTTGTTTGCATATCTTCATAAACGATAAGGTACAATAATAAATTGGGGTCAATAACTATGCATAAACTTACAGATATAGTGGTTGGTATAGTGGTTTATGCCTTAGCCACAATAGGATTTGTTTGTGTTGTAAAACATATCATGCATCGCAAAGAAGGTTGCTATTTGTGTGGTTGGCATAAAACAGAAGTAGAAGGGTCGGAAACAAAAGCAGAAGATGTTAAAACAAATGTAGAAAAGGTTAAATCAACAGTAGAAGGGCTTAAAACGAAAGTAGAAGGATTTAAGACAAAAATACACGGCGAAAAAAGAACTGGTTCAAGGTATGGTTCTAGTCCGGTCAAGTATTAAATCGAGAGCTATCCTAAACCAATATTTATTCCTTTTTTAGAAGAGTTTCTGAATTACTTTTCTTATCGGCTCAATTGACTATTTCAAAATCGGGCTTCAGAGAAGTAAATTTTGAGTTTTGGGATCGGCTCTCAATCAAATCACTGTATAATATGTGGAATCATGAAATGTGGAATCGGTGAGAAATTTTACCTTTTTAACAATTCTTTAACTGTGCTTTTCTAAACTAGTTGTCTTGCATAAATAAGAGCAAAAGCAATTCATATTCTTTATTAATAATAAATATCTAAATTATTCGATGTAATAATGAATATGTCAATAAGAAGTAGATTCCGAATTTTAATTACCCTTCTCTATGGGGTCTCCGAAAATCCTGAAGAGAAAAATTCTGCGGAAGAAATTTTTGCGGCATATTTCTCGGATATGCTTGGCCGGGTTTCGGTTGATTGTGGAGCCTTCCCTGAAAACGCATTAACAGACGATTTTCCTTTGCTTGAAGACCTGCTGGCAGGCTATATAAAAGATGAAATCAGGACAGAACTTGAAGCTGAGTTTTCAGGTGAGATTAATGGAACTATTTCTTCAATCCGTGAAGCTGAAAATCTCTCGGAAGCCCAGGCTCTTCGGGGTGCGCATATCGAGCCTGTTTGCAAGCAGGTAAATCCTGGCGGGCGCGAATAGTTTTGAGCCTCTGGAACCCTGCTACATGAGCCTGGAAATCGGTGCCTGTCACCGGATCTTTCCATATGAGAAGGAGGCTGAATTTCTTTTTCACCCCAACACAAAGTATATATGTTATGGTGCGTTCTCTAGTGATGTTTTTACCGAAAAACTCACGCTTTCGCAGGAATCCCTGAAAAGCCCGCAGCAGTTTGCTGTGGCGGATTAAAATCTCCCGATCGATGTGTTGGTCCGTTATAGTCGGTAAAGATATAACTTCAGCCCGAAGAACTTTCTTCCGGGCATCGATCAATTGATATCAGGAGAATTACTATGGCAAAAATGCATACCAAAAGAAAAGGCAAATCCTCTTCCACGAGGCCTAACAGAACCGAAGCGCCCGAGTGGTGCAAGGTTAGTGCAGAAGAAGTCGTTTCAATCACGCTTGACCTCTGGAAACAGGGTGTCTCCACCTCCGAAATCGGGATGGTTTTAAGGGACCGCTACGGAGTTCCCGATGCCAAGCTTGTCACAGGCAAGAAGATCACATCCATCCTCAAGGAAAACAACGTTGCTTCGAACATTCCGGAAGACCTTACAAACCTTATTGTTAAGGCTCTGAAGCTCAGGAAGCATCTTTCTGTTAACAAGAAGGACGTCCACAACAAGCGTTCCCTCAACCTGACAGAATCAAAGATCAGAAGACTCGTTAAGTACTACCATCAGGAAAAAGTACTTCCGAGAGACTGGTTCTACAAGCCTGAAACTGCAGAAATGATGATTACCAGGTAAACCTGGAAATCTCTTTTTGGTCGGTTTTGCCTCGTCTGCAAACCGTACCTCCAACTATTTTTTAAATTGCTGTTTTTGATTTCTCCTTAACACTGAAGGAATTTAAAAAAGATAAGTTTCACAGCGAATTTTCTGTAAAACCTTGTTTTCTTACAAAACCGTGCGTCCTTATTTTCTTTAAAATCATACTTTCTTTATGCCCGCCTCGCTTTTTCCAGCCGGTCATGTGTACAGTCCCATTCAGGGCTTCTGGGGACCACACACCTCATACCTGCAACTTCTCCGATAATTACTGGCAGACCATACACCTCTTCGATCACCTCAGATGTGATCACCTCCACTCCTCCATGGGCATGAACTTTTCCCCCCTTCAGAAAAATGAACCGGTCTGCATACCTGAGAGCCTGGTTGAGGTCATGCATTGTCATCACAGCTGCAATCCTGTGTTCGAAGACGATTTGCCGGATAATGGTAAGGATCTCAACCTGATTCCTCAGGTCGAGGCTGCTTGTCGGTTCGTCAAGGAGGAGAACTTTTGGCTCCTGTACGAGTGAACGTGCAATTGCGACCTTCTGAAGTTCTCCTCCGCTCATTTCATCGATATAAGACAGGCGCAGTTTTTCCATTGAAAGTAATCTGAATACCGAATCAACTATCCGAAGGTCCTTTTCAGTAATATCCCATTTGATATGGGGCCGCCTTCCGAGCAGGACTGCATCAAAAGCCGTTAATCTTCCCGTTTCTACCCGCTGGGGAACATAGCCAATAAGGCGGGCAATCTCCATTGTTCCCAGGTCACAAAGGTTTTCCCCCTCGATATGGACTGCTCCCCTTTTAGGGTAGAGAATTCTGTTAAGGCATTTTAGCAGGGTTGTTTTGCCAACGCCGTTAGGCCCAAGGATTGCGACAACCTCTCCTTCCTCGATTGAGAAGGCAATTTCATGGAGAATTTCACGGTTACGATATAAAAACTGGAGTTCTTCTACAGAAAGAATCATCTCTTGTACCCCCTGAGAAGCAGATAGATGAAGGTCGGTGCTCCCATGAAAGCTGTGAGGACTGAAACAGGTAGCACATAAGGTGACACTATAAGTCTGGCTGCAGTGTCTGAGACCAGAAGGAGAATTCCTCCAAGCAGGGTGGAGCCAGGTATCAGGTATCTCTGATCGTCCCCTATAACCCTTCTGACCATGTGCGGACAGATCAAACCTACGAACCCGATAACGCCAAGAAAAGCAACGATCACTGCAGAGACCAGGGATGCGATTACCATGCCAATTAACCTGATCTTTTCGACATTGACACCGAGGCTCTTTGCGGTCTCATCTCCTGCATCTATGGCATTGTAATTCCAGCAGTTGGCTACGAAGAATATGACTGCAAGCAGGACAACGCCTGTCATTATCTCAAGTTCCAGCCAGTTTACTCTCCCTACATCGCCAAAGGTCCAGAAGACGACTGCTGCAAGCTGGGTATCGTCAGCAAAGTACTGAAGGAACATCGTCCCTGCGGTGAAAAGGGAAGAAAGCGCAACACCCGCAAGCACCGTCACCTCGGGTGAAGCTCCCCGGATCCGGGAGATGAGCAGGATTACTCCGGTAGCCAGGAGGCAAAAGACAAACGCTACTATCGTTGTTAGGTAAGGATTGTTGATTATGACAGCGTTTGCAACTGTGGACTGCATCTTCCCACTCCCGAGGATAACTACCGAGAAGGCAGCCCCGAAAGCACCTGCATTTGAAATTCCAAGGGTAAACGGAGATCCAAGCGGATTGCGCAGAATCGACTGCATCACCACCCCTGCTACTGAAAGTCCGGCTCCTGCAACTATTGCAGCCAGGGCTTGGGGGAGGCGGATGTTCCAGATAATTGAATCCCATTTTGTAGAAACGCTCTGTCCCAACATTGTTTGCAACACCTCCTGAGGAGGTATTGTTACCGCTCCTACAGAGATCGAGCAGATTAACAAAATAAAAAGGAGCAGGAGCCCCCCCATTATCCAGAAGTACTTTCTTCTCACGTACACGAGATAATCTTCAGGAACTGCTCCGTTGGCAAAATGCACTTGTTTATACCCTCCGGCTCATTGTGGAATCTGCTTGAATCCCAGGTCGTTATACTGTCCGTTCAGGTCAGAAAATATCTGTTTGCCAAGGAAAAAGGTATAGATCTCATCGGCTTTGGCTTCAGGATCAACATCTTCAAACCGTTCCGGATAAAGCACTTTTCCTATAAAATAAGCGTTTGCAAGCACTGACTCATAGTTGGTGCCGTAGAAGTTGTAAGGGATCACTCCGTAGACCTTGCCATTCTTTACAGCTGAAAGCCCTGTGAGTGAGGTGTCATTCTTGAGTTCTCCGATGGCTCCTTCATTGTCCAGCTGGAGGGTTCCGATATCGATAAATATATACTCGGGATCCCAATCTACGAGTGCCTCTTTAGCAATATCCGCATGGTCTGTGCCCATTCCGGCTGCAACATTATTTGCATTTACCCAGAGGAATGGCGGATAAGCCGGTTCTGTTGAGATTATTCCATGAGCTCCTGCACTGCTAACCCCACCAATATAAACAGTCTTCCTTTCGGATTCCGGAATGTCTGCAGTCCTGTTTTCGAGGTCTTTCATCGTAGTTTCGATATAAACTATTACTTCTTCTGCCCTTTCCTGTTTGCCTACTACCTCACCAATTATCCTGAGAGAGCTATGCATTTCGGCTCTGTCTTTTTCATTTATCAAAGACCCGTAAGGGAATGAGACAACAGGGATGCCGGTTTTGTCCTGAAGGGTGTCGGCTTCAGCGGCGTTTGCTGCAGAGGGCTGGCCAATTGTGCCGGTTTTGAGGACCACCTGAGGGTCGATAGCAATGATCTTTTCGGGATCGTCTTTGCCCCTGAACTCTCCTATAAGAGGATAGTCCTTAAGCTGCGGGTTTGCAAGGGCATAGGGACGGCCTTCAACCTCTCCTTCTTTCTTTTCCAGACTGTCTACTCCGACTACGCGATCCTGGGCCTGGAGGTATACAAGGTAGCGTAAGCATCCTGCCCCTGAGCAGACAACTCGTTCGGTATTTTCAGGTATGGTGACTTTTCTGCCGAACCCATCTGTAATCGTGATCCAAGCAGGCTCTGTTACCTCATCGGTATTTGCAATTTCTGAAGAATCTTCCGGGGCCGAAACCTCCGAATCCTCAACAGATGTGGATTTGTCAGCGCAGCCTGAGGTTATTATCAGCGCAGTAATGAGCACTCCTATTAAAACAATTT
>CAVRJG010000018.1:0-21032 GCA_963721455.1 uncultured Methanosarcinaceae archaeon | reverse complement strand
TTTATCACTACCTGATCGCAGTTTCTTTCTCTATGAGACTCAGAAACGTTTATCGCATAAAAATTCCCTCTTGTATATGAAATAAGTTTTCAGACAGGTTTCTCCAGGTGGGCCTTAAACATAGGTGATTCCGTGGTATCAGAAAAGATCTCCAGGAAAACCGCCGCAAAAGAAGAGTTGCTCCTCATTCTACCGAAAATAGATAGTATCTTCGAGTCAGAGCCTGCAGTGCTTCGAATTAATTTTGAACCGATAATGCTTGTTGGGGATATTCACGGAGACATGCAGGCCCTTGAATTCATAATAGGAAAAAGAGAAGAAATAAACTGTAAAAATATTCTTTTTCTCGGGGACTATGTGGATAGAGGACTTCAGGGTACCGAAGTTCTTTTAAGGCTTTTCAGAATGAAAATTGAAGACCCAAAGCATATTTTCCTGCTCCGGGGGAATCACGAAAGTGTGGACATGAACCTATACTATGGCTTTTTTGAGGAAATAGATTTAGATCAGGGGTTTCTCTTGAGGGTCAGCCGGACATATGATAAGATGCCGGTAGCAGCGGTACTTTCAGAGCACACGTTCTGTGTACATGGTGGGATTGACGGAACCGGGAATATTGGTACTATAAGGAAAGAAGAATCTTTTCCCTATCTCTGGAACGACCCCTCGAAACGTCCAGGACTCACCACTTCAACCAGAGGTTCGACTGTAAAGGAATTCGGGCCTGACATCATAGACGGCTTTTTAGAGACAAATAATCTGAAAAGAATAGTAAGAGGCCATACAGCCCTTGAAAAAGGATATAAGTGGTGGTTCGACGGGAAACTGCTCTCCCTCTTTTCCTGCCCTGACTACGTCGGACTCGGGAATGCTGCTGCTTTTGCCCTGTTTGAGAAAGGAGAGATAAAACTGTTTGTTTTCGGAAACCAGGATGAGTAAAAGAAAATTTACTCATGTTGAATCTTTACTTGCCGCTAAAATCCGGTTGGCAGTATGTCCCGGTCTGAAGTTAAAAGTAAAAAAGAAATGCCGGAAATGGATGTTATATTAATCAGGAAACCTGATACATAAGACCCGAATTATTACTTTAATCCAGAATAATCCAGGTTTCGGTCATTTTGCTTCCTATGTCCGGGTCGAGCTGCATGGCCTTCATATACTGAATTTTGGCTTCGTCAAACCGCCTCATCTTTCTCATAAGAAGACCGTAACTGTAGTGAAGAGGAGGATAATAAGGGTTCAGGACAAGAGCTTTCTTATATTCATCCTCGGCTTCGGATAATCGCCCAATTTCCGAAAGAAGGTTTCCGTAGCTGTAATGTCCCTCGGCACTTTCAGGGTCCAGATGGAGAGCTTTTTTGTATTCCATTTCAGCTTCATACCGCCTTCCAAACCGGGCCAGGAGATTGGCATAATTGGAATGGACCTTTGCATCGTTTTGATCAAGGGCAAGGGCTTCCATGTACTGCGCTTCGGCTTCTGAAACCCTGCCTTCTCTTGCAAGGAGGTTTCCGTAGTTGAAGAGAGTCCGCCTGTGTCTTGGATTAAGGGAAAGGGCTTTTCGGTATTCGATTTCGGCTTCTGAGGAACGCCCCAGGAAAGAGAGTAGGACTCCGCAGTTGTGGTGAAGGCTCGGGTCTTCAGGGTCCAGCTTCATTGCAAGCCTGTATTCCTTTTCGGCATCCCTGAGCCTCCCGAGTTCAAAAAGCAGGTTTGCATACCCGCCTCTTGCAGGGACATAATCAGGATCAACAGCAAGCGCCATCGAGTAGTATTTTTCTGCCTCCCTTACATATCCATATTCGGCTAAGAGATAAGCATACCCTGCATTCGCTTTTACATGCTGTGGGGAGGTTTCAAGTACCGTTTTATATTCATTTTCAGCTTCCTGGGTCTTCCGGAGTTCCAAAAGAAGTTCGGCATATGCACACCTGACATCTGCATTGCCAGGATTTTCTTTTAGAATCTCCAGATAGCTTGTTTCAGCTTCCAGCGAAAAGCCCAGAACATGTGCTGCAGTACCCATCGCAAAGCAGGCGTCTTCACGGAGTTTTCCGGAAGCCTGTATGAAGCAAGCTTTTGCAAAAACGTATTCTTCCATGAGCATTTTCTGCTGCTTGCATGCATTGGAGAGTTCAAGCAAGAATTTAGGGGGGAAAGACTTTTTTTCCGTATGTTCCAGGGCAAAATCAACTGCAGAGCACAGGTTTCTCTGGTCGGATCCGATTATCCCAACAATATTATATACAAAGTCGTCAATTGCATCGAAGTCCATATATCCGGCACCTCAGAAAAGTAAATGCCTTTTTTTAGGGAATAGGTTAAGCCATCAGTGTAACATCCGGAGTATATTTTACATTTGATAGAATATATTAGTGCGTGAGTAGTGCGTAAAATCTCAGGTGTAATATTAGTTCATTAATAGTGCGCTAGGTTACGAACGTAATATTATAACAATCGTATAACAGACTATCCCTTTATATCGTTAAATAAAACAGCTGCCTGCTTAAAACAACAGTACTCTCCTGACAAAACGGGTTTTGCAGGCTAAAAATAGGCTTGTTAAAATAAGAAAATGTGCAAAAAATAAATATGTATCTATAAAAACATAATAATTAACGCCTCCGGTTAAAATGACAGAACCAGTAGATAAATTAAAAATGAAGGGGAATAAATGGCACTGGCGGAGGAGTAAACCAGGATTCGGCAAATAGAAGTTCAAGAAGGCAAATTCAAAATCAATAAAAAATATGTATCGGTTCTAAACGCATATAAGTTCTAAACGCATATAAGTTCTAAACGCATATAAGTTCTAAACGCATATAAGTTCTAAACGCATATAAGTTCTAAACGCGTATCAGTTCTAAATGTGCATCATTTTTCTTTCTCTTTCCATCTACAGTTTCATTGGTTCTGCCCTGAACTTAACGGTAAAGCTGAGAATGCTGGTAGATGTGTAATACTTGTAGATCCAAAGAATACTTCTAAGATGTGTTCAAATTATGGTATGTTGGTAGAAAAAGACCTATCAGAAAGAACTCACAACTGTCCTTTCGGTGGATTATCTATCAACCGTGATATTAATGCTTCCAAAAATATTCTCAGATTGGGATCACAATCTGTTCATAGAAATGATAGATGACCCTCATTTCAATGAGGGGAATAGTCGCTAGCAGCTAACCTTTAGTACTCCTAATAAACATTAATCATTATCCAATAAATATCCGAAGTTTTGAAAATGACCAGCATGTTTCTTAAACTCTTCTCTGTTTTCCTGATTATTCCTTTTATCGTAGATTTCCTGCTTATCAAAATAGGAGGAATTATTGGCGGCCTTGAATACGGTACTTATTATCCTGATAACTGCAAGTTGGGGGCATACCCGGCAAAAAACCAGGGCTTCCACCTGCGCCGCGAGATCCAGGTAAGCAACGAACAGGGGATATGTGCCTGGAAATGAACTCCTACACGGGCTCTTTGTGTTAATTGGGAGCTTTGCCCTTCTAACTCCGGGTTTCCGTCCGATAATAGGTCTCCATGCGATACCTCAGATCAGGAAAATCTATGTAGGAATAGCAAAAGGGGTCATAAGAAAAAAGATAGAAAGAGGCCAGTGGCAAATGAAGATGTACACGAATTTCAGATAATCCGTAAAAAATCGCATAAGAAGACAGTACAGTTTTCCCGCCCGAGTTCCGCTTTCCGAGTTCCGCTTCCCGAGTTCCGCTTCGGGATCACAGGAAATTGGAGATTTTCTGGAGTTGCGATGTAATCGCAACAGCACGGGGTCCGTTCACTCGCTCTGCTCGCTCAAGCGGACTAATTTATAAAGTTCAGTTTTCAGTGTTTTCCGTGCCCTCCTGTGCCCTCCGTGGTTAGAGACGATAAAATGAGTTGGAACCACTGAAAACACCCGCAACCGGAAGAAAGGAAATATGGGTACAGATTTTCCGCATCTTCATGTATAGGATCTTAAAATAATAAATTCACGTCTAAAAATATAATTTTCCCTTATTTTTGTATTCATTATTTATTGGATTTTTCTGAGATTGCATGTATTCCTGAGACTGCATGTATTATAGAAACATTAAGACACGAACTTGAAAATATAAAGAAGCAAAGGAACCAAAAAGACCGTAATCAACCCTGCTATTCCGTTGCAAGCCCGCTCATTGCCCCCTCGGTTTCTCCAAGCTTCTATTGCCCTCGTTGTTCCTAGAGCATGGGACGGGGCAGTGCCGATTGCAACTCCGACCGCGACTCTGTCTTTTATCCGGAAAAAGCGGCATATGAATGGCCCCAGGACAGCACCTGTGATTCCGGTGATTACGATTGCAGCCACTGTTATTGCAGGCAAGCCGCCGATCTGTTTTGAAATCTCGATTCCAATAGGGGTAGTTACGGATTTTGGGGGCCAGAGATTTGCTTACCACCTCATCAAGCCCTAGAAGGCTGGAAAGAATCAAAATGCTTGAAATTCCCGCTACGCAACCCCCTGCAATTATGCCTGCAAGGATCGGGAAGGCATTACTTCTTCAGCAACCGGATTGTTTTATAAAGAGGTACTGCAAGAACGACTGTCGCAGGCCCGAGAAAGAACGAAATGTAATCTCCTCCAAAATTGTAAGTCTCGAAATCTATTCCTGAAATAAAGGAGGAAAACCATCACAAGTACGGAAGCTACAAGCAGCGGTTAAGGATGGAAAGCCGGGTTTTCTTATACAGCAGAGTGCCTACCTGGAAAGCTGCTAAAGAGAGTAAAACCCCGAATAGGGGTGTATGGAGAAATTCGTCTCTAGAAAAAATACAATCTCCATCTTAGTTACCTCTTCTGCCTACTCTATTCTCGCAGACCTTTGTCTTTGCCGGTTGATTTCTCAGGATGAGCTTCCATTTCTCCCCAAGCAGTGGCCCTTTACCTGCTTTCTAACTGCAAAAACTCTTTAATGAGTTCCACTGTAAGCCCAGTCACACCGAAGAGTCACTCACGGTGGAAATAATGGATACTCTAAGAACTTCAATCCATTTTCCTTCAAGCAGGCCAAAACAGGTTATAAGGCTGACCCCTGCGGGAAGAAAGAAAAAAGCCAGGTTATCAAGCAAAAAATCACTTATTTTGCCTATCATCTTGAGTTTAATTATGCCAGTATACAGGCCTAAGAAAAGGATGAGCATTCCCATGACGTTACCGGGGAATCGGATGCAGATTTTCTGAATCAGTTCGCCCAGGAAATATATGATCAGAATAATTGAGAACTCTTTAGCAAGGTTTGTTTTTCCTCCACCTGATTGAAAATGCACATTTTGGTTTACCAAAATGATCTAACGTTTTCTCTCTCTTCGTTCGATATAGTATAGGAAAAAATATTATTTACAATCAGAGTACACTTTTTGTTATTATTTACCGATATCCTAGTGCATAGATTCCAAATTATGGAACTAAAACTGGACGTTGAAATCAACACTGGTAAATGGGTATCCCATAAAAAACCATAGACGGAAACGGATAAACACGAATTGAAGCCAACGTGTCGCGCCAATCTGTGTTTATCCGTGGTTTATTGAGGATATATGGAATCGATGCAGGACCAGAAGCACATAGAAGAAGTATGAGTTTAAGAATTGGTCTCGTGTTCCGTGAGTTATCGATGAAATCTGAAAAAATCGAGCATGTCCCTCTATGTTTGGGAAAAAGGTAGAAAAATTCTCATGCTTACGATTTTCAGTAACTCACCTCTACGGTCCATTGCACAGGATTAACACAAAATAAATTTATTGATACTTGCCTGGGCAAACGATCGGGAACTTCAACAAAAATATAAAAATTACAAAAGTACCTGCGGAAAGGCGCAGCGGGGTCAGGCGCGACTACCAGAGCAAATATGCACCATATAAATGGCATGGATTTTCACGGTTTTATAGAGTACAGTAGCCCCTGCTAATCCATTAACTGCAGTTATTTGCCTTACTATTACTTGTCTCTGACCAGCCCTTCACTCAGGATACTTATCTTGAAAACGACCGCCTATGGCATCACTGCTTATAGCCCAGCGACGGCCCAGCAAAGTTCACTCATCGCAGCGCAGATATCTTTGATACGTTGCCTATCTCGCTAAAAGGCGGAACAAATTCCTGACCGAACTCTATCGTGTAACCGTATACCTTCCTGTTCAGTCCGTCGTATGGCGGTGAAACACTTGCGTCGCCCTACGTCGCTGATGTGGGGTAAAGCCCGACAGCCTGTTAAATGTGTAGCTGTACTACTGATGGCGGCCAGTGCTGTTCCTTCATACGGCGAGCCAGGTCTACAGCCATGTCTTGATCAGAGACAGTATAAACTCTCCATAAAGTGTGCCATTCGGGAACCCCGCGCTTTCCATCATACAGAGCACTCAGGAAGTTTTGTCCAGGATCTGTAGCCTGGTCATCCTCGTTTATCTCCCCAGCTGTGCCAGAATAACACAGTTTTTCGCTAGAAGGGTTATGTCTTTTCAATATAAATAAAGCTTATTTACAAATTTCAGAGGGACAGAACTCAAGGAAACAGTATGTGACACAATAAATTCATATTGCGCAAACCCCTATTTTCATAGGGGGTTCTGACGGGGAGAAGTGCTTTGTTTACAGGGCACTGACGCAGCCACTACTTTCACAAAACCTGAAGTCGTTGGGCCACGCTGCCTTTTTTGAAAGAACGTTTCGGGAATCCTTCTTCCCTGTACTCAATAGGAAGAGAAGGCAAAGAGGCAATAGAAGCCGCCTGAGTCCGACAACTGGGCTATCAAGGAACAGCTTTTGCAAGGCAACAGAAGGGAAAACATATTATCACCACGCCAATCGAACACCATGCAGTGTCTTTATCCTGAGGATCTTGGAAACAAAGGGTTTTGATGTGAAGCTATCTGCCTGTAGACAGGTACGGGCTTGAATCTTTCAAGCCTACAATCAGGAACAATACCTACCTGATCTCGGTTATGTACGCCAATAATGAAATCGGGACTATAGAACCGATTCCTGAGATAGGTGAGATTGCGAAGGAGCATGGGATTCCTTTCCATAACGATGCGAACCGTACAGGTTATAGGTAAAATCCCCGTTGAGATGAAGAAGAAAGAGACAGGAGCGTGGGATATGCTTTCCCTTTCTTCCCATAAGTTCTACGGACCGAAAGGGATTGGAGCCCTTTATCTGCGGGAAGGGACGGAGATCGATAATTACATGCATGGAGGCGGTCAGGAGCGCAAAAAACGGAGCAGGAACCCTGAGAATATGTTGTACAGTATCGTAGGCCTGGGACAATCCAGCTTGCAGCAGCAAATCTTGAGAAGCACAATGAAAGGACAAGAAAAATGAAAGACCGCCTCCTTGCCGGAATCCTGGAAATTCCGGACTGGAGGTCGAACGGATCCTGCAAAAGTGTTTCCGGATAACCTGAACTTCAGTTTTGAGTATATCGAAGGCGAATCTCTGCTTCTACTCGCGGACCCAGATGGGGATCTGCAGTTCCACAGGCAGTGCCTGTTCTTCAGGTTCTCTTGAACTCTCGCATGTGCTCAGGGCAATAGGGCTGCCTCCGGGAATTCAGGGTTCCCTTCGCCTGACCCTCGGGGATGAAAACTCCGAAGAAGACGTTGATTATGTACTGGAAGTTTTGCCTGAAACCGTCGGAAAGCTGAGGGCTATGTCTCCTTTCTATAAACCGGCAACTGCATGTGAGAAATAGAGTAAAAAGCGTATGAGAATGTAGAATGGGGAATTTTGTGTATAATAAAAAGTCATGGGTTCGATTTCATGGACCCGAGAAACGTAGGGGAAATTGAAAACATGCTGACGGAATTGGAGAAGCCGGAAACCACATGGGGACTACATGAAAATTTTCCTGAAAATCCGGATCTGACAGAATAGAAGATGTGAAGTTCAAGACTTTCGGCTGTGCAGCAGCAATTGGATCCAGCAGCATGGCAACTGAACTGATAGGCAAGACCCTTAAAGAAGCCTGGGAGCTTACAAACGAAGCAGTCGCCGAGTCCTCCGAGGGACTGCCTCCCGGAACTGGGAGTGCTCAGTCGTTTCCAGGGAAGCTATCCACAGGGCAATCAACGAGTACCGCAAAAAGCAGGGCTCTTCCAGAGCAGAACTGAAAGTAAACTCGGAACCCTGCAGGTTTACTGAGAAGCCGTAGGCCTGCTGAGAAGTTAATTACCTTATCTAAATCCATTCAATGAGATAGTTGGAAAGCCTCCCATATCCCCTTATCGTAAACTTGATCTGGTATCCTTGAGATGATACCTTATGAAAAAATCGGGATCATGTCACGGACCCGGAAGACTGGACAGCCCGGGCACTTATGAATGAAGCGAGGAAAAAAGGCTTTTCTCCTTTTGCTCTGGATCTCAGGGCCGCAGAGGTCGACATAAATTCGGCAGCTGCTAAATCGGCAGCCAGGAGATCAACAGCTTGTCTTTAAAGTGGGAGATATGAATCTCTGTGACCTTGATGCCATCATTGTAAGAGATGCAGGTGCAGGGACCTTCGAAGGAGTATCTTTCATATTCCATGGCCGAGGGAACTGGAAGCTGAAGGCATCCCGGTTATGGACTTTCTGAGGCTATACGAAATGCCGCAAATAATATGATGTTCCTATCTCCTGGAAAGTGACTGCCTACACCCAAAACTATAGCAGTACAGAGTGTAGAGGCGGCCCTTGACACAATATCAGGGTTTGGAGATGCCGCCACAAGCCGTATTCGGGTACAGGGAAGGACATTGCAAGAGTTAAGAAATCCGGTTTTCGGATAGGAAAGCAGAATCCTTATCCCTGGAAGCGAATCTTCAAAAGCTGCTTGAAGAGAAGAGGGATGCTGTATATACAGAAGTTCGTAGAGAACCCGGGAAGGGATATCAGAGCCTTTGTTGTTGGCAGTGGGGCTATTTACCGAAAATTCTGGGTTAATAACCTGAGCCAGGGAGGAAAGCGTATAATGTCGCGGTCTACCGAAGAACAAAAAGAAATTGCAGAAAAGGCTTCCCCTGGCAATAGGCACAGTTTTTGCAGGTGTTGACATTATAGAAAGTTTGACTGAATAATTAATAAAAGAAATTGACAGTGATTATAGCAACACAAAAGAAGAATCTCGAGTTCTTTGAGGTCAATGGAACACCATCGGAAAGGTATTTTTGAATGCATGGGCATAAAACCTGCCGTATATATTCTGGAGTACATAAAAGATATGTTATGAAAAAATTATAAATGATGTCAGTCATAAATAATATCAATACACGTTTTAGAAAGAGTTAAAAGATAACATTTACTTTGAGACCGGATCGGCCATACTATAAAAAGTGGTCTGAATATGAATATAAAAATCGATATTAAAAACAATATCCGGATAGCCGCACCGAAAAGGTTTAAAGAAATAGGCGGACCTTGAATAAACCCGAGGCAAAGGATGAGTGAATATAAACAGTGTATAGTTACCCGGGATGAAACTGCTTTCAAGGGCAAGTTTGGAGTACAGGTAGCCCACGCGGCCATTTCTGCTGCAGAATGGGCAAGCAAAGGCGATCTCGAAAAGTGAAAGAGGCGGGCAGAAAAAAGTTGTCCTGAAAGTTCCCACCCTTAACGACCTTTACGAGCTTAAAGAAAAGGCAAGAAGGGAAGGACTTCCTACTGCTCTTATACAGGATGCAGGGCTTACGGAAATTCCGTCGGGAACAGCTACAGTCCTTGGAATCGGGCGGCAAAAGAAGAACTTATAGATAAAATTACGCGGGACCTTAAACTTGTTTAAAGTGCCGGAAGCCTGAAAACCTAGGTTTAGAAAGCCTGCACTAAAATGAAGCTGAGCAGAGACTGATCCTATATGATATCCTGTTTGACCGGTCAGGAAAGAGGTTCTGCCTGTGTTTTTGTTCAGGAGGGGACCAATGAGGGATTCAAGGATTTCAGGAAAAAAGGCAGCCTCGATAACTGCTGTTTTATGCGTATGCCTTGTATTTGCCACAATGACCGGCGCAGCCGTCTTCAGATACTCATCGATAATTTTAAGGATGAGGTAAGAGGTTACATTGTCTCAGGACTGGACGAAAACAGGAGAGCGTTTTTTACGCCTCAACCGGCTTCATTTACTTTCCCTGAATACCCAAGTATTCCCCCACGAAACAACATGTCCTGTCCGAGGACCCCTGTTGCAGCCGGGGTTCTGAGCAGCAATTATCATAATTCTACAGTTTTTTCAGGGCGGAGTAAATTATATAAGAATCAGTATCAAAAATGAAGGCCGAAACCCGATCTTTATTGACAGGTACTGGATTTCGGTTAATGCCTCCGAAAACCGGACTTATTCGGAAGACTGTGGAGTTTTGCTTTCCCCCAGCGAAGAGCAGAATCTCGGAGTAATCGCAGTTCAGATTCCTGAAGAAGAAAAGCGCTTTAATATCGTCCTCTGGCTGCTTGCCTCGTCCTCGGAAGGCAAATGGCACGAATACGAGCCATATTCCCTTAAAGAATTTACTTAGGAGCAAATTTCTCGAGCATTGGCTTCAGATCTACAGTAAATTCTTTAAGGGAATATGGCTCGTATTCGTGCCATTTGCCTTCCGAGGACGAGGCAAGCAGCCAGAGGACGATATTAAAGCTGGCTTTTTCTTCTTCAGGAATCTGAACTGCGATTACTCCGAGATTCTGCTCTTCGCTGGGGGAAAGCAAAACTCCACAGTCTTCCGAATAAATCCGGTTTTCGGAGGCATTAACCGAAATCCCGTACCTGTCAATAAAGATCGGGTTTCGGCCTTCATTTTTGATACTGATTCTTATATAATTTACTCCGCCCTGAAAAAACTCTGAGGTCTGATAATTGCTGCTCAGAGAGAAGCCGGGCTGCAACGGGGTCCTCAGGACAGGAGCATGTTCGCTTTTCGTGGGGGAATACTTGGGTATTGCCGGGAAAGTAAATGAAGCCGGTTGAGGCGTAAAAACGCTCTCCTGACTTTTTTGGTCCAGTCCTGAGACAATGTAACCTCTTACCTCATCCTTAAAATTATCAATCGCATCTGAAGACAGTACGCCGGTCATTGTGGCAAATACAAGGCATACGCATAAAACAGCAGTTATCGAGGCTGCCTTTTTTCCTGAAATCCTTGAATCCCTCATTGGTCCCCTCCTGAACAAAAACACAGGCAGAACCTCTTTCCTGACCGGTCAAACAGGATATCATATAGATAGTCTCTGCTCAGCTTCATTTTAGTGCAGGCTTTCTAAACCTGGTTTTCAGGCTTCCGGCACTTAAACAAGTTTAAGGTCCCGCGTAATTTTATCTATAAGTTCTTCTTTTGCCGGCCCGATTCCAAGGACTGTGACTGTTCCCGACGGAATTTCCGTAAGCCCTGCATCCTGTATAAGAGCAGTAGGAAGTCCTTCCCTTCTTGCCTTTTCTTTAAGCTCGTAAAGGTCGTTAAGGGTGGGAACTTTCAGGACAACTTTTTTCTGCCCGCCTTCTTTCCACTTTTCAAGATCGCCTTTGCTTGCCCATTCTGCAGCAGAAATGGCCGCGTGGGCTACCTGTACTGCAAACTTGCCTTTGGAAAGCTTCAGGTCGTCCCGGGTAACTATACACTGTTTATATTCACTCATCCTTTGCCTCGGGTTTATTCAAGGTCCGCCTATTTCTTAAACCTTTTCGGTGCGGCTATCCGGATCTGTTTTGAATATCGATTTTTATATTCATATTCAGACCACTTATAGTATGGCCGATCCGGTCTCAAAGTAAATGTTATCTTTTAACTCTTTCTAAAACGTGTATGATATTATTTATGACTGACATCATTTATAATTTTTTCATAACATATCTTTTATGTACTCCAGAATATATCCGGCAGGGTTTATGCCCCATGCATCAAAAATACCTTTTCCCGATGGTGTTCCATTGACCTCAAGGACTCGAGATTCTTCTTTTGTGTTGCTGTAATCACTGTCAATTTCTTTATTAAGATTGTTCGTCAAACTTTCTATAATGTCAACACCTGCAAAAACTGTGCCTATTGCCAGGGAAGCCTTTTCTGCAATTTCTTTTTGTTCTTCGGTAAGCACACAACGGTCTGCGCTTCCTCCCTGGCTCAGGTTATTAACCCAGGAACCTGATGCAGCTTTACGGTAAATAGCCCCGATAGCAGTACCGCCAACAACAAAGGCTCTGATATCCCTTCCCGGGTTCTCTACGAACTTCTGTATATACAGCATCCCTCTCTCTTCAAGCAGCTTTTGAAGATTCGCTTCCAGGGATAAGGATTCTGCTTTCCTATCCGAAAACCGGATTTCCCCATCCTTAACTCTTGCAATGTCCTTTCCCTTGTACCCGAATACAGGCTTTATGACGGCATCTCCGAACCCTGATATTGCCTCAAGGGCCGCCTCTACACTCTGTACTGCTATAGTTTTGGGTGTAGGCAGTCCGGCTTTTTCCAGGAGATAGGAAGCATGGTATTTATTTGCGGCATTTCGTATAGCCTCAGGAGAGTTAATAACCGGGATGCCTTCGGCTTCCAGTTCCCTCAGGATATCAAACCTGAAAGATACTCCTTCGAAGGTCCCTGCACCTGCATCTCTTACAATGATGGCATCAAGGTCACAGAGATTCATATCTCCCACTTTAAAGACAACTGTTGATCTCCTGGCTGCCGATTTAGCAGCTGCCGAATTTATGTCAACCTCTGCGGCCCTGAGATCCAGAGCAAAAGGAGAAAAGCCTTTTTTCCTCGCTTCATTCATAAGTGCCCGGGCTGTCCAGTCTTCCGGGTCAGTGATTATGATCCCGATTTTTTTCATAAGGTATCATCTCAAGGATACCAGATCAAGTTTACGATAAGGGGATATGGGAGGCTTTCCAACTATCTCATTGAATGGATTTAGATAAGGTAATTAACTTCTCAGCAGGCCTACGGCTTCTCAGTAAACCTGCAGGGTTCGAGTTTACTTTCAGTTCTGCTCTGGAAGGGGTTCAAGGCCCTGCTTTTTGCGGTACTCGTTGATTGCCCTGTGGATAGCTTCCCTGGAAACGACTGAGCACTCCAGTTTTCCGGGAGGCAGCCCCTCAAGGGCTTCGGCGACTGCTTCGTTTGTAAGCTCCCAGGCTTCTTTAAGGGTCTTGCCTTTTATCAGTTCAGTTGCCATGCTGCTGGATGCAATTGCTGCTGCACAGCCGAAAGTCTTGAACTTCACATCTTCTATTCTGTCATCCCGGATTTTCAGGAAAATTTTCATGTAGTCCCCATGTGGGTTTCCGGCTTCTCCAATTCCGTCAGCATCTTCAATTTCCCCTACGTTTCTCGGGTTCATGAAATGGTCCATGACTTTTTTATTATACACAAAATTCCCCCATTCTACATTCTCATACGCTTTCTACTTATTTCTCACATGCAGTTGCCGGTTTATAGAAAGGAGACATAGCCCTCAGCTTTCCGACGGTTTCAGGCAAAACTTCCAGTACATAATCAACGTCTTCTTCGGAGTTTTCATCCCCGAGGGTCAGGCGAAGGGAACCCTGAGCTATTTCCGGAGGCAGCCCTATTGCCCTGAGCACATGCGAGAGTTCAAGAGAACCTGAAGAACAGGCGCTGCCTGTGGAACTGCAGATCCCCATCTGGTCGAGCATGAGAAGCAGAGATTCGCCTTCGATATACTCAAAACTGAAGTTCAGGTTATCCGGAAGACGCTTTTCCGGGTGCCCGTTCAACCTGCAGTCAGGAATTTCCAGGATTCCGGCAAGGAGGCGGTCTTTCATTTTTCTTGTCCTTTCATTGTGCTTCTCAAGATTTGCTGCTGCAAGCTCGATTGCTTTCCCCAGGCCTACGATACCTGCGACATTCTCGGTTCCTGCTCGTTTTTTGCGCTCCTGACCGCCTCCATGCATGTAATTATCGATCTCCGTCCCTTCCCGCAGATAAAGGGCTCCAATCCCTTTCGGTCCGTAGAACTTATGGGAAGAAAGGGAAAGCATATCCACGCTCCTGTCTTTCTTCTTCATCTCAACGGGGATTTTACCTATAACCTGTACGGCATCGGTATGGAAAGGAATCCCATGCTCCTTCGCAATCTCACCTATCTCAGGAATCGGTTCTATAGTCCCGATTTCATTATTGGCGTACATAACCGAGATAAGGATAGTATCCTTCCTGATTGTAGCTTCCACCTCTGAAGGGTCTGCAAGCCCGTACCTGTCTACAGGCAGATAGGTCACATCAAAACCCTTTGTTTCCAGATACCTGCAGGGATAAAGCACTGCATGGTGTTCGATTGGCGTGGTGATAATATGTTTTCCCTTCTGTTGCCTTGCAAAAGCTGTTCCCTTGATAGCCCAGTTGTCGGACTCGGTCCCTCCTGAAGTGAAATATATCTCTTCAGGATTCGCCCCTATAGCCTTTGCAAGCTGCTCACGGGCGGCTTCTATTGCCTCTTTGCCTTCTCTTCCTATTGAGTACAGGGAAGAAGGATTCCCGAAACGTTCTTTCAAAAAAGGCAGCATAGCTTCAACGACTTCAGGTTTTGTGAAAGTAGTGGCTGCGTGGTCCATGTAAACAAAGCGCTTTTCTCCCATCAGAACCCCCTATGAAAATAGGGGTTTGCGCAATATGAATTTATTGTGTCACATACTGTTTCCTTGAGTTCTGTCCCTCTGAAATTTGTAAATAGGCTTTATTTATATTGAAAAGACGTGAGAAACCCTTCTAGCAAAAAACTTTATTTTAACTGTGTTATTCTGCACAGCTGGGGAGATGACGATAACCAGGCTACAGATCCTGGACAAAACTTCCTGAATCCTGTGTATGATGAAAAGCGCGGGGTTCCGAATGGCACGCTTTATGGAGAGTTTATACCCTCTCTGGATCAAGACACGGCTGTAGACCTGGCTCGCCGTATGAAGGACGCACTGGCCGCCGTCCGTGGTAAGAGCTACACCGTTCAACAGGCTGTCGGGCTTTACCCCACATCAACGACGTCAGACGATTACGTCTTTAGCCGCCATATAGTAGACGGACTGAACAGGAAGGTATACGGTTACACAATAGAGTTCGGTCAGGAATTTGTTCCGCCTTTTAGCGAGATGAGCAACATTATCAAAGATATCTGCGCTGCGATGAGTGAACTTTGCTGGGCCGTGGCTGGGCTATAAGCAGTGATGCCATAGGCGGTCGTTTTCAAGATAAGTATCCTGAGTGAAGGGCTGGTCAGACAAGTAATAGTAAGGCAAATAACTGCAGTTAATGGATTGGCCAGTATCCCTGCTCTCACTATAAAACCGTGAAAATCCATGCAATTTATATGGTGCATATTTGCTCTGGTAGTCGCCTAACCCGCTCGCGTCTTTCCGCAGGTGCTTTTGTAATTTTTATATTTTTGTTGAACCCGATCATTTGCCCAGGCAAGTATCAATAAATTTATTTTGTGTTAATCCTGTGCAATGGATCGTAGAGGTGAGTTACTGAAAATCGTAAGCATGAGAATTGTTCTACCTTTTTCCCAAACATAAGAGGGACATGCTCGTTTTTCAGATTTGATCGATAACTCACGGACGCGACCAATTCTTAAACTCATACTTCTTCTATGTGCTTCTGCCGTTAAGCTAGGATATCGGTAAATAATAACAAAAAGTGTACTCTGATTGTAAATAATATTTTTTCCTATACTATATCAAACGAAGAGAGAAAACGTTAGATCATTTTGGTAAACCAAAAATTACATATAAGGAGATTTTGTAGTTCCATTTCAATCAGGTGGAGGAAAAACAAACCTTGCTAAAAGAGTTCTCAATTATTCTGATCATATATTTCCTGGGCGAACTGATTCAGAAAATCTCAGGGCTGCCGATTCCCGGTAACGTCATGGGAATGCTCATCCTTTTCTTAGGCCTGTATACTGGCATAATTAAACTCAAGATGATAGGCAAAATAAGTGATTTTTTGCTTGATAACCTGGCTTTTTTCTTTCTTCCCGCAGGGGTCAGCCTTATAACCTGTTTTGCCCTGCTTGAAGGAAAATGGACTGCAGTTCTTGGAATCTCCCTTATTTCCACCGTTGTAACCCTCGGTGTAACAGGGCTTACAGTGGAACTCGTTAAAAAGTCCCTCGTTAAAAAGCCGGTAAAGGCAGCTTGTTTCGGGGGAAATGGAAGCTCATCTGAAATAAACCGGCAAAGCAAAGGTCTGAATGATAGGGCAGAAGAGGTGAACTGAGGTGCAGATATATTTTCTGAAAGAATTTCTCCATACGCCCCTGTTCGGGGTCTTACTCTCTTTAACAGCTTTCCAGGTAGGCACTCTGCTGTATAAGAAAACCCGGCTTTCCATCCTTAACCCGCTGCTTGTGGCGTCCGTACTTGTAATGGTTTTCCTCCTTTATTTCGGAATCGATTTCGAGACTTACAACCTTGGAGGAGATTACATTTCCTTCTTTCTCGGGCCTGCGACCGTGGTTCTTGCAGTGCCTCTTTATAAAACAATCCGGTTGCTGAAAAGTAATGCCCTTCCGATCCTTGCAGGCATAAGTGCAGGTTGTATAGCTGGAATTTCAAGCATCCTGGCCCTTTCCAGCCTTTTAGGGCTTGACGAGGTCATAAGTAAATCTCTGGCTCCCAAATCCGTAACTACCCCTATAGGAATCGAGATTTCAAAACAGATAGGAGGCCTGCCTGCAATAACAGTAACTGCAATCGTAATTACCGGAATCGCAGGTGCTGTCCTGGGGCCGTTCATCTGCCGCTGCTTCCGGATAAAAGACAAAGTCGCAGTCGGCGTTGCAATCGGCACTGCATCTCATGCTCTTGGAACAACGAGGGCAATAGAACTTGGAGAAACCGAAGGGGCAATGAGCGGGCTTGCGATAGGAATCGCAGGGTTGATTACGGTTTTTTTGGTTCCCCTGCTGCTTTATCTTTTCAAGTTCGTGTCTTAATGTTTCTATAATACATGCAGTCTCAGGAATACATGCAATCTCAGAAAAATCCGATGAATAATGAATACAAAAATAAGGGAAAATTATATTTTTAGACGTGAATTTATTATTTTAAGATCCCATACATGAAGGTGCGGAAAATCTGTACCCATATTTCCTTTCTTCCGGGTTGCAGGTGCTTTCAGTGGTTCCAACTCACTTTATTGTCTCTAACCACGGAGGGCGCGGAGGGCACGGAAAACACTGAAAACTGAACTTTATAAATTAGTCCGCTTGAGCGAGCAGAGCGAGTGAAACGGACCCCGTGCTCCCGAAGCGAACTCCGGAAGCGGAACTCCGAAGCGGAACTCGGGAAGCGGAACTCGGGAAGCGGAACTCGGGAAGCGGAACTCGGGCGGGAAAACTGTACCTGTGTTTCGTATGGATTTTTTACGGATTATCTGAAATTCGTGTACATCTTCATTTGCCACTGGCCTCTTTCTATCTTTTTTCTTATGACCCCTTTTGCTATTCCTACATAGATTTCCCTGATCTGAGGTATCAGCATGGAGAGTCCTATTATATCGGACAGGAAACCCGGAGTTAGAAGGGCAAAGCTCCCAATTAACACGAAGAGCCCGTGTAGGAGTTCATTTCCAGGCACATATCCCCTGTTCGTTGCTTCCTGGATCTCGCGGAGCACGCGGAAGCCCTGGCTTTTTGCCAGGTATGCCCCCAGACTTGCAGTTATCAGGATAATAAGTACCGTATTCAAGGCCCCAATAATTCCTCCTATTTTGATAAGCAGATAAATCTCGATAAAAGGAATAATCAGGAAAACAGAGAAGAGTTTAAGAAACATGCTGGTCATTTTCAAAACTTCGGATATTTATTGGATAATGATTAATGTTTATTAGTAGTACTAAAGGTTAGCTGCTAGTGACTATTCCCCTCATTGAAATGAGGGTCATCTATCGGTTCTACGAACAGATTGTGATCCCAATCTGAGAATATTTTTGGAAGAATTAATATCACGGTTGATAGATAATCCACCGAAAGGACAGTTGTGAGTTCTTTCTGATAGGTCTTTTTCTACCAACATACCACAATTTGAACACATCTTAGAAGTATTCTTTGGATCTACAAGTATTACACATCTACCAGCATTCTCAGCTTTACCGTTAAGTTCAGGGCAGAACCAATGAAACTGTAGATGGAAAAGAGAAAGAAAAATGATGCACATTTAGAACTGATACGCGTTTAGAACTTATATGCGTTTAGAACTTATATGCGTTTAGAACTGATATGCGTTTAGAACCGATATGCGTTTAGAACCGATATGCGTTTAGAACCGATACATATTTTTTATTGATTTTGAATTTGCCTTCTTGAACTTCTATTTGCCGAATCCAGGTTTACTCCTCCGCCAGTGCCATTTATTCCCCTTCATTTTTAATTTATCTACTGGTTCCTGTCATTTTAACCGGGGGCGTTAATTATTATGTTTTTATAGATACATATTTATTTTTTGCACATTTTCTTATTTTAACAAGCCTATTTTTAGCCTGCAAAACCCGTTTTGTCAGGAGAGTACTGTTGTTTTAAGCAGGCAGCTGTTTTATTTAACGATATAAGGGGATAGTCTGTTATACGATTGTTATAATATTACGTTCGTAACCTAGCGCACTATTAATGAACTAATATTACACCTGAGATTTTACGCACTACTCACGCACTAATATATTCTATCAAATGTAAAATATACTCCGGATGTTACACTGATGGCTTAACCCATTCCCTAAAAAAAGGCATTTACTTTTCTGAGGTGCCGGATATATGGACTTCGATGCAATTGACGACTTTGTATATAATATTGTTGGGATAATCGGATCCGACCAGAGAAACCTGTGCTCTGCAGTTGATTTTGCCCTGGAACATACGGAAAAAAAGTCTTTTCCCCCCAAATTCTTGCTTGACCTCTCCAATGCATGCAAGCAGCAGAAAATGCTCATGGAAGAATATGTTTTTGCAAAAGCTTGCTTCATACAGGCTTCGGGAAAACTCCGTGAAGACGCCTGCTTTGCGATGGGTACTGCAGCACATGTTCTGGGCTTTTCGCTGGAAGCTGAAACAAGCTATCTGGAGATTCTAAAAGAAAATCCTGGCAATGCAGATGTCAGGTGTGCATATGCCGAACTTCTTTTGGAACTCCGGAAGACCCAGGAAGCTGAAAATGAATATAAAACGGTACTTGAAACCTCCCCACAGCATGTAAAAGCGAATGCAGGGTATGCTTATCTCTTAGCCGAATATGGATATGTAAGGGAGGCAGAAAAATACTACTCGATGGCGCTTGCTGTTGATCCTGATTATGTCCCTGCAAGAGGCGGGTATGCAAACCTGCTTTTTGAACTCGGGAGGCTCAGGGATGCCGAAAAGGAATACAGGCTTGCAATGAAGCTGGACCCTGAAGACCCGAGCCTTCACCACAACTGCGGAGTCCTACTCTCTTTCCTGGGGCGTTCCTCAGAAGCAGAAATCGAATACCGAAAAGCCCTTTCCCTTAATCCAAGACACAGGCGGACTCTCTTCAACTACGGAAACCTCCTTGCAAGAGAAGGCAGGGTTTCAGAAGCCGAAGCGCAGTACATGGAAGCCCTTGCCCTTGATCAAAACGATGCAAAGGTCCATTCCAATTATGCCAATCTCCTGGCCCGGTTTGGAAGGCGGTATGAAGCTGAAATGGAATACAAAAAAGCTCTCCATCTGGACCCTGAAAGTGCCGAGGGACATTACAGCTACGGAAACCTTCTTTCGGAAATTGGGCGATTATCCGAAGCCGAGGATGAATATAAGAAAGCTCTTGTCCTGAACCCTTATTATCCTCCTCTTCACTACAGTTACGGTCTTCTTATGAGAAAGATGAGGCGGTTTGACGAAGCCAAAATTCAGTATATGAAGGCCATGCAGCTCGACCCAGACATAGGAAGCAAAATGACCGAAACCTGGATTATCCTGGATTAAAGTAATAATCCGGGTCTTATGTATCAGGTTTCCTGATTAATATAACATCCATTTCCGGCATTTCTTTTTTACTTTTAACTTCAGACCGGGACATACTGCCAACCGGATTTTAGCGGCAAGTAAAGATTCAACATGAGTAAATTTTCTTTTACTCATCCTGGTTTCCGAAAAAAAACAGTTTTATCTCTCCTTTCTCAAACAGGGCAAAAGCAGCAGCATTCCCGAGTCCGACGTAGTCAGGGCAGGAAAAGAGGGAGAGCAGTTTCCCGTCGAACCACCACTTATATCCTTTTTCAAGGGCTGTATGGCCTCTTACTATTCTTTTTAGATTATTTGTCTCTAAAAAGCCGTCTATGATGTCAGGCCCGAATTCCTTTACAGTCGAACCTCTGGTTGAAGTGGTGAGCCCTGGACGTTTCGAGGGGTCGTTCCAGAGATAGGGAAAAGATTCTTCTTTCCTTATAGTATCAATATTCCCGGTTCCGTCAATCCCACCATGTACACAGAACGTGTGCTCTGAAAGTACCGCTGCTACCGGCATCTTATCATATGTCCGGCTGACCCTCAAGAGAAACCCCTGATCTAAATCTATTTCCTCAAAAAAGCCATAGTATAGGTTCATGTCCACACTTTCGTGATTCCCCCGGAGCAGGAAAATATGCTTTGGGTCTTCAATTTTCATTCCGAAAAGCCTTAAAAGAACCTCGACACCCTGAAGTCCTCTATCCACATAGTCCCCGAGAAAAAGAATATTTTTACAGTTTATTTCTTCTCTTTTTCCTATTATGAATTCAAGGGACTGCATGTCTCCGTGAATATCCCCAACAAGCATTATCGGTTCAAAATTAATTCGAAGCACTGCAGGCTCTGACTCGAAGAGACTATCTATTTTCGGGAGAATGAGGAGCAATTCTTCTTTTGCGGCGGTTTTCCTGGAGATCTTTTCTGATACCACGGAATCACCTATGTTTAAGGCCCACCTGGAGAAACCTGTCTGAAAACTTATTTCATATACAAGAGGGAATTTTTATGCGATAAACGTTTCTGAGTCTCATAGAGAACGTAAACTGCGATCAGGTATTGA
>CAVRJG010000017.1:0-60921 GCA_963721455.1 uncultured Methanosarcinaceae archaeon | reverse complement strand
GGGACGAACAGTTTGCTTCTCATGCCGCCAGTGTCGCACGCGGCTTGCCGCGCGCCGTCGGAGCGACATCGCTCCGGCTCGCAATGACGGCTCGCACCTCATCGGCAAACGCGCGGGCAAGCGAGTTGTCGGCGCGCGACTCCGGATAGATCAAGGCGTGGCGCGACATCAGCGGTTCCTTCAGCGGCACCGCCACCAGCGCCTTGCCCACGAACATGTCGGCGGTCCACTCCGAGACGATCGAGATGCCGGCGCCGGCGGCAACCAGCGCCGACGCGATCAACGAGCTGGGTGTCTCGACCACGACGTTGGGCGCGGCCCCCAGCGTCGAGAACGCGTCGTCGATCTGATAGCGCACATAGCTGTGCTGGGACAGCAGCACCATGCGCTCGCCGTTCAGGTCCTTCACCGAAATCTCGCTGCGCGACGCGAGCGGATGCCTGGCCGGCAGCACCACCACGGAACGCGCCGGCGGCAAGGGCTCGATCACGATGGCCGGCCGCGACAGGGGCAGTTCCACCACGCCGACGTCGAACTGGCGGGTCGAGACCAGCTCGGCGATCTGGCGCGACGGCAGGCTCTGGACGAACGCGGTCACTTGCGGGCGCGATGCCAGCAGGTTGTGGATCGCGCGCGGCACGACCGACTGCGCGAGAGCCGGCAGCGTCGCCACGCGCAAAGCGCCGGCGCGCTGGAACCGGATGTCCTGCGCCACCTGGCCGATGCGTTCGATGCCGGCATACAGCTGGTCGATCTCACGGTACAGCGATTCGGCTTCGGCGGCGGGCGCCAGGCGGCGTCCGCGCCGCTCGAACAGCGCGAAGCCGAGCCGCAGCTCCATCAGCGCGATGGTGCGGCTGACGCCTGGCTGCGTGACGTTCATCAGCCTGGCCGCGCCGACGACGGTGCCGGTGAGCATCACCGCCCGGAAAGCCTCGATGTGGCGCAGATTGAGGGCCGATTTCATGCATAACATTTAAGCATATGCAGGGCCCGATTTGTACCTATTCAGCACCCCGGCCGCGCCATACGATGCGTTCCAGCCAGGGGCACTGCGGATCACGGGCCACTGGACTGCTTCCCTTTTGGCCCACTTCAGGAGACAAGCCAATGACCACATGCCTTCGCATCATGAGCGGCCTGGCACTCGCCGCCGCGTTCGGAACCTGCGCTGCCCAGACGACGCTGTATGTCGGCGGCAGCGGCGGCTCCACCGAAAAGCTGTTCAAGGAGCACCTGATCCCGGCATTCGAGGCGAAGACCGCGCCAAGGTGTACGCCAGCGGCAACTCGACCGACATCCTGGCGAAGCTGCAGGCGCAAAAGACCGGAAGGACTCTCGGTCGCCATGATCGACGACGGCCCGATGTACCAGGCGGTCGGTGAGGGCCTGGCGCGAAAGTCGAGGACGCGGGCGCGATGAGGAGCTGTACCCGACCGCGCGCAGGCGGCGGCTAGACCGCGGGCATCGGCTTCATCGCGACTGGACTGGCCTACAACAAGGAGGCGTTCGCGCGTACGACTGGAAGGCGCCGACCTCGTGGAACGACCTGACGACCCGAAGTACCGCAGAAGGTCGTGACCGCCCATCACGACGGTGACGGCTCCTCACCCTGGTGATGATGGCCAAGCTCTACGGCGGCGACGAAGACATCAACCCCGGATTCGATGTCATGGCCGAGGAGGTCGCACCCAACGTGCTCGCCTGGGAGCCCTCGCCCGGCAAGATCGCCGATGCTGCAGACCGGCGAGGCCGCGGCTGGCCGTCTGGCAACGGCCGGGTGCAGGCCGTGATGGACCAGGGCGCGCCGTCGACTTCGTCTATCCGAAGGAAGGTGCGGTGGCGACCATGGTGGCCGGCTGCGTGGTGGAGGGCGTGCCCGCAACCCAAGCTGCGCAGCAGGAGCTTCGTGGAGTCATCGTCGCGGCCGAGACCCAGGCCGCCGCTGGCGAACGTCCGTCGGCTGGGGACCCGTGAACCGCAACTCGAAGATCGCACCGGATGTCGCCGAGAAGTTGGTGTTCGGACCCGACAAGGTGAACGTGCCCACCGCGCCCTACGCGTGTCAACGCCAAGCGCGCCGAGTGGACGGCGCGCTAGACCCGCGCGGACGAGCGCTGATCGGACGCACGCCGTGGCCTTTCTCGAATTGCAGGGGCTCGCCAAGCGCTACGGCGACGCCCCGCCGGCGGTGGCCGAGGTTTCGCTCACCGTCGCCCCGGGCGAGTTCGTCGGCCTGCTCGGGCCCTCGGGCTGCGGCAAGACGACGACGCTGCGGATGATGGCGGGCTTGGCGGAGGCGAGCGCCGGCCGCGTGCTGCTCGACGGCCGGATATCACGGCGCTGCCGCCGCGCGAGCGGGGCGTGGGCATCGTGTTCCAGAACTACGCGCTGTTTCCGCACATGAACGTGGCCGAGAACGTGGCGTTCGGGCTGGAGATGCGGCGCGCGCCGCCGGCGAGCTCGCAGCGGGTCGACGCAGGCGCTGGACCTGGTGCGCCTCGAGACGCTGGCGCACCGCCAGCCGCGCGAGCTGTCGGGCGGCCAGCAGCAGCGCGTCGCGCTGGCCCGGGCGCTGGTGATCCGGCCGCCGATCCTGCTGCTCGACGAGCCGATGGGCGCGCTCGACGCCAAGCTGCGCGACGACATGCAGATCGAGATGCGCGCCCTGCAGCGGCGCGTCGGGATCACCACCGTGATGGTGACGCACGACCAGGCCGAGGCGATGAGCTGGCGGACCGCGTGGCGGTGATGAACATGGGGCGGATCGAGCAGTACGGCGGCCCTTCGACATGTATGAGCATCCCAATGGCCGCTTTGTCTCCACGTTTCTCGGCAAGGCCAATGTGTTCCAGGGCCAGGCCGCGACCATTTCAATAGCTTTGACTTTGAAGTTATTCCGTAATTCATCCCTTGCTTTTGGATCTTTTTGAAGTATGTTTGCTGAAGCGATGGGTCCAATAAAGACACGGGGTTGATCTTTTATTCTTTTGGAGTCTTCAGGATGTTGTATTACTTCTTCTTGGTTGTCGAGACTATAGAGAGTGTCTTTATCCTCAGATGGACGAGTAGTTTTAAGTACAGAAAGAGACTGATCGATATATTTGTCCCATGGGCGACCTCCAAGAATTTCTTCGGCTTCAAGATATCTTACTGCCTCTAGCAAACTGGCACTTGGGGGCCTTGGGGGATTTCTATGTGTAATCTCTCTAATCTCTTGTTTTATGAAGTCATACTGGATGACCCCATTTTCATTTGACACAACTATGTCTCCCAGGCGAACGTGGTCATCGACTTTATTTGGATTTGTTGGGGGCCTTGGGGGATTTCTATGTGTAATCTCTCTAATCTCTTGTTTTATGAAGTCATACTGGATGACCCCATTTTCATTTGACACAACTATGTCTCCCAGGCGAACGTGGTCATCGACTTTATTTGGATTTGGAACCCCGCCAGCTATACCAACCATGATAATTGATTTTATATTTGGGAAGTGTTCAAGAAGAAGGGAAGCCCTTGTTGCAGCAATATTATTACCCATACCTACTATTACTAAAACCAAGTTGTGTTTATTTCCTTCTTCGGTAAGTATTTCTCCTAAGCAATACCTCCTACCTGCTCCAAAGCCTGGGACCTTATATTTGTCATTTTTATTTTTCAGTAAAATATTAAATGCTGCATATTCTTTCGGTAAGGCAGTAATAATTCCAATTGTAGGTTTTATTCTCTCAGGGTCAATGGTTATTTGCGGTATTATTTCTATCAACTCTGACGTATTTTTAAGCAATTTTTTAAGATTTTTTTGATCTTTGCTCTCGTTAATCATTTTAAAAATACGTTCGTTTTCTGGAAGTCTTGGGATTTTTGATTCTAAAGTGGAAATAAAACTCTCTACATATAATGTCACTTCTTCTGGACTACCAATTTCCCACTTCTGAACTTCTCTACTGACATCGCATGCGATTTTTTCCGTATCTGTGCCTTTAGATTCTTTACATGCGATTTTTGATTTTTCTTGGATTTCGTTGACGAGAGATTTTATTTTTCGATGCAGGAAGGGAAGCCCTTTTCTCACTGTAGCTGTCGCAAAAGGTGCTTTTTCTTCGGTATTTTTCATCAACTCCGTAGCTTGTTCGCAGTATTTCCTGTAAAAATTAAGCTCTCCTTTTTTAGCCGTTAAGTCCATATTTTCAAGGTTCTGGACTTCTTTTAGTGCATTTGCAAGATTTTCAATCGCATTGAGAAGCAATTTTTTATTTTCTGATCTACCTATCTCTTTTTTTGCTTCTAAAAGGAATTCTGCAACTTCATCTTTTGCTTCTTGTTTTTTGGCAGAAATTATTATGTAAAATGAACGGTAAAATTGAAAACAAAATTTAGAAGGATTAGCCTTCATAGGTTCTTTAGTTGCTTTTTCAAAAAATTCTATTGCCTTATTCAGTTTTTCTAAGTATGCTTCTTCATCATCAGATTCAGAAGCTTCATATATAGAAATTCTTCCCGATGAATGATACGCGTTAACTCTCACATCTCTGTCTTCATCTGAAGTGAGTTTGTGTAAGTCTTCCCAAGCCTGTTCTTTATCAGGAATATATTGAAAAACAGTTCCAAATGCTCCTGCTACCCTCCATCGCATGTAGCTGTCTTTATCTAAAGTGAGTCTGTGTAAATCTTCCCATGCTTGTTGTTTATCAGGAGTGTGTTGAAAAACAGTTCCAAGTAATTCTGCTACACTCAATTTCACATCTCTGTTTTTGTCTGTAGTCAGTATGATTAAATCTTCCCATGCCTGCTGTTTATTGGGAACATATTGAAAAAAGGTTCCAAATGTTTTTGCTATACTCCATCTCACATCACTGTTTTTATCTGAAGTGAGTTTGTGTAAGTCTTCCCACGCCTGTTCTTTATCAGGAATATATTGAAAAGCAGTTCCAAGTGCTTCTGCTACTCTCCATCGTATTATGTAGCTGTCTTTATCTGAAGTGAATCTGACTAAATCTTCCCATGCCTGCTGTTTATCAGGAATATATCGAAAAGCAGTACTAAGTGCTCCTGCTACACTTAATCTCATATGCTTGTCTTCATCTGAAGTGAGTTTGTGTAAGTCTTCCCACGCCTGTTCTTTATCAGGAATGTATTGAAAAACAATTCCCAAACCTTTTGCTGCCTTCTCACGTACACTTTTTTCTTCATCTGAAGTGAGTCTGTGTAAGTCTTCCCACGCCTGTTCTTTGTCAGGAATATATTGAAAAACAATTCCCAAACCTTCTGCTGCCTTTGCACATACACTTTTTTCTTCATCTAAAGTGAGTCTGTGTAAGTCTTCCCACGCCTGTTCTTTATCGGGAATATGTTGAAAAACAATTCCCAAACCTTCTGCTGCCTTTGCACGTACACTTTTTCTTCATCTAAAGTGAGTCTGTGTAAGTCTTCCCAAAATTGCTGTTTGTCAGGGACAACGGAAAAAATAGAAATAATAGAAGATAGTGCTTCTCTTCGAACGTCAAAATTTTCATTATAAGTCAATCGCCTTAAATCTTCACATGCCTTTTTTTTATCCGATAAGTCAGGAAAAACATAACATAAATGTCCTATTACCATAGTTCTTACATAATGGCTTTCATGTGAAGTTAGTTTGATCAAGTCTCGCCATACTTTTTGCTTATCTTTTACAAATCGAAGAGCGAAGAAAAATAAATCTGTTACATTCTCTCTCACAAAACCGTTGTTTACTTTTGTCAATTTGACTAAATCTTCCCACGCCCTTTCTTTATCAGGAACATGACAAAAAATAGCACCTAATATATACGATATACGCCTTTTTATATCTTCATCCTCGATTACTATAAGTCTGACTAAGTCATTCCATGCATTTTGCCTTTCTGGATGATGTGGAAATGCTAAAACAATTGAATGAACATCAGCTTTTCGAACATGAGTTTTTTCATTATGTAACTTTTTCAATAGTTCATTCCAAGCATTTTGCTCATCACTTACGTATGAATGAGCTGAGCCGAGAAAATATGAAGCTCGTAATTGAATCTCAGAATTTTTATCGTTTATGATATTAAGTAAATCTCGCCATGCTTTTTGTTTATCAGGAACAAACGGAAAAATAGAACTTATTGCCGATACAGCAAGGCGTTGAATCTCCACATTATCATTCTTCAAAACTCTAATAAAATCATTCCAAATCTTTTTTTTGTCAGGAACATGCTGAATAGAAAAAATAAGTACATGTCTTACATTTTTGTGGATATCTACATTTCCTTCAAATATCAATCTTATAAGGTCTTCCCATGCTTGTTGTTTATTTGGAACACTGGGAAACACAGATCCTAATAAATATGATGCTCTCATTCGAACATCTTTATTATTATCAATTCCTAATCTAACTAAATCTTCCCAAGCTTGCTGTTTATCAGGTATAAAAGAAAATGAAAATCTAATTGCCTTAAGTAAACACCATTTTAGCAGAATATCTTCACTATAGGTGAGCTTATGCAAATCATCCCATGCTTGCTCTTTATTTGGAACATAAGGAAAAACTAATCCAAGTAAATTTATTCCATTAATTTTTGAGGATTTTTTCTCCGATGTAGCTAGTTCAAGTAGACTTTTCCATGCATTTTGTTGATCATAAAATGATTCAAAATGTTCACTTACTTGACATAACGAATTTTTTTGTTTACTTAAATCACTGCTATAGAGATCCTTAAAGATTTCTTTTTGGTTTATTTCCAACTTTCTACACCAATAACTCCTTTACACATCAAAATTTATAAACTATTCTCATTTTTCACGTTCTTCTCTTGTTTGTAAAAGTTTACAAATTATTTTTGAGATTTTGTTTATGTATTATTCTCAATTTTTAATCAGTTATTCAGGAAAGGCCGTTCGTCTTCGCCGAACGGTGAGTGCCTCGGCTACCTAAAACAAAAACATTGACTAACGGCTTCAGAATTCAACTGAAAAAAAGAAATAGAATAAAGGGCCAAAGATAAAGAAATAGGAAAAGAGAAGCCTGCTCCTCTAAAAGGAACAGACAAAATTAACCAACTTTATTTCTTATCCATAACTTTCCTGTACATCCTTGCCTGGAACCCGTGATACTTCGCAAACCCTTCTGCATCCTTCTGGTCAATGGTCTGGCTGTCAAACGAAACCAGATCCTCGGAATAGAGCGCATTCGGCGAGCTGCGGGCAAGGATCGTGAGGGCGCCTTTGTAGAGCTTCACTTTCACTGTGCCTGTGACCCTTTCCTGGGACTTGTCGATAAAGGCGTTGAGGTCGGCAAAGAGGGGGTCGTCGACAAGGCCGCCGTATGCCATTTCGGACCACTGCTCTTCAACGATCTTCTTGAACTTCAGTTCGCCGCGGGTCAGGATGAGTTTTTCAAGGTCTGCGTGGGCGGCAAGGAGGACGGTTGCAGCCGGGTGCTCGTAGTTCTCGCGGGCTTTTAAGGCCAAGGACGCGGTCTTCGATCATATCTGTCCTGCCGACTCCGTTTTCGCCTGCAATCCCGTTCAGCTTCTTGATAAGGGCATAGCCGCCGAGTTTTTCGCCGTCAAGGGAAATTGGGACTCCTGCTTCAAAGGCGATGTCAAGGATCCTGGGCTGGTCAGGGGCATTTTCCGGGGATTTGGTCCACTCGTAGATCTCTTCCGGCGGGACAAAGGAAGGGTCTTCAAGCCTGCCGCCTTCGATACTGCGGCTCCAGATGTTTTCGTCAACGCTCCAGGGTTTGGATTTCGTGGCTTCGACTGGGATTCCGTGCTCTTTTGCGTAATTGATTTCCCATTCGCGGGTCAGGTTCATCTCCCGCATAGGGGCGATAACGTCCATATCGGTCTGGCGGAAAACGGCTTCAAAACGGAGCTGGTCATTGCCTTTTCCTGTGCAGCCGTGGGCAAGGGCAACTGCGCCTTCTTTTATGGCAGCTTCCACCACTTTCTTGGCGATCAGCGGGCGGGCGACCGATGTGCCCATAACGTAGCCTTCGTAGTTTCCGTTGGCTTTGATCAGGGGGAAGATGTAATCGTTTACGAACTCTTCCTTTGCATCGATCGTGTAGTGCTTGTTGCTGATCTTCTCGGCTTTTACGTCAGCCTTCCTGATCTCTTCTTCAGGCTGGCCTACATCGACCGAGATCGTGATTACTTCGTCGTACCCGTACTTTTCCTTGAGGATGGGAATGCACACCGAGGTGTCAAGCCCTCCTGAATATGCAAGTGCAACTTTCTTTGCCATGTTTCTACTACCCCTTGTAACTTATGGATTAAAACAAATAAAAGTGAAATTTGAAATGAATTCCGGATTGAAATAAATGAATTCCTGAGTGAAATAAATGAATTCCGGATTGAAATAAATGCATGAAGATGGCAGAAAAGCCATCCTCTCCTGTTCAGGATATCTGCGCAACACTCTGGTTCAGGGCTTTCCGGCTTTTCACTCTGTTTTTGCCAGTTCGGTTTTGCTTTCCTGCTCCATCTCTTTATGGTACTCGTTGATGGATTTGATCGTAAGGCCCTGTCCTTTCTTCATGGTCTCTATAGCATCGGCTGCAGCAATTGCTGCCTGGATTGTGGTGATGTAGGGGACCTTGAAGTCCACGGCTGCCCGTCTGATCCTGGAGCCGTCCTTACGCGACTGCTTGCTTGTGGGGGTGTTTATGATCAGGTCGACTTCGTCCCTGCGCATCATGTCGATGACGTTCGGGCTTCCGTCGTGTATCTTCTTTACGGTATCCATGAAGATCCCGTGCTCTGCAAGGTGATTCACAGTGCCCCTGGTGCCCATGAGTTCAAGGCCGGCTGCCTGCAGTTTCTTTGCCACTTCCACAAGCTCGGGTTTATCTGCATTCCGGATTGACAGGAAGACTTTTCCTGTAAGGGGCAGGAGGTTGTCGGCTGCGAGCTCTGCTTTATAATATGCCCTTCCGAAATCGTAGTCAATACCCATGACCTCGCCGGTGCTTTTCATTTCCGGGCCGAGGACAGGGTCTGCACCCGGCAGTTTATCAAAAGGCAGGAGAACTTCTTTAATCGAAACGTGTTTGGGCTTTGGCTCGTCCGTATAGCCCAGGCTCTTTAAGCTGTGCCCTGCAATGACTTTGGCTGCAATCTTTGCAAGCGGAATTCCTACGGCTTTTGAGACAAAGGGAATTGTCCTGCTTGAACGCGGGTTGGCTTCAAGCACATAGACTTTTCCGTATTTCTCTGCCATCTGAAGGTTGATCAGCCCTTTGACCCTCAGGCCAAGAGCGATCCTCCGTGTGTAGTCCCTGACCTGGTCAAGCACTTCAGGTGAAAGAGACTGGGGCGGGATTACACAGGCCGAATCCCCTGAATGTATGCCCGCTTCCTCTATATGCTCCATGATTGCGCCAATAAGCACATCTTTCTGGTCACAGACCGCATCCACGTCGATTTCGCAGGCTGCCTCAAGGAAATCGTCAATAAGGATCGGGTGTTCCGGAGAGACCCTTACCGCCTCTTTCATATAGCGTTCAAGGTCGATTTCGTCATAGACGATTTCCATTGCCCGCCCGCCGAGCACGTAGGAGGGACGGACAAGTACAGGGAAACCGATCCGCTTTGCAACCTCGATTGCTTCCTGCTGGGAAGTCGCATATCCGCCTTCAGGCTGCGGGACGCCGAGTTTCTTCATAAGGAGATAGAACTTTTCCCTGTCTTCGGCAAGGTCCATATCCTCAGGGGCAGTACCCATGATTACGGTATTAAGGTCTGTCCTGCGCTTTAATTCCCTTTTGAGGGGGAGAGCCAGGTTCACCGAGGTCTGCCCTCCGAACTGCACCAGGACTCCGTCAGGCCTCTCACGTTCGATTACGTTCATGACATATTCCAGGGTCAGAGGCTCAAAAAAGAGCTTGTCCGAGGTATCGAAGTCCGTTGATACGGTTTCAGGATTGTTATTGATAATGTGAGTTTCTATGCCTTCTTCCCGAAGCGCAGTGACGGCATGGACAGTACAGTAATCGAATTCGATTCCCTGCCCTATCCTGATAGGCCCTGCACCAAGAATAAGGATCTTCTTCCTGTCAGACGGTTTTGTCTCACAGCTGTCTTCATAAGTGGAATAGTAATAGGGGGTAGCTGCCTCAAACTCGGCTGCGCAGGTATCCACCATCTTAAATGTAGCCACAATTCCGGCTGCGTGCCTGAGATCGCTTATTTCCTGCATGGTTTTGCCAGTCAGTTCTGCAAGGCGAGTGTCCGGGAGACCCATCCTTTTTGCTTCGCGCAGAAATTCCGGGGTAAGCTCTTCTGCCCTGATGCGCTTTTCCATGTCAACAATATTTTTCATCTTTGAGATAAAGAAGGGGTTGATGCTCGAAAGTTCGGCAATTTCTTTTACCGACATGCCTCTCTCAAGCGCATGAAAGATAACAAAAAGGCGTTCGCTTGTCGGGGTCTTGAGGAGGGTCTTGATTTCAGGATCTTCCCAGTGTTTTATCCCCAGCTGGCTGTCGATATCCAGGGACTTGAAAGCCTTGAGCAGGGATTCTTCAATTGTCCTGCCTATTGCCATGACTTCTCCAGTGCTCTTCATGGCCGTGGTCAGGGTCTTGTCTGCGGTTGTGAACTTGTCAAAAGGCCACCTGGGAATCTTTGTAATTACGTAGTCCAGAGCAGGCTCAAAAGAAGCAGGGGTACTCTTGGTAACGTTGTTTATGATCTCATCAAGAGTCATTCCGATTGCAATTTTTGCGGTTACGCGGGCAATCGGGTAGCCTGTAGCCTTGGACGCAAGGGCTGATGACCTCGAAACCCTGGGATTTACCTCGACAATACGATAATCGCCTTCCTTTAAAGCGTACTGGATGTTGCACCCACCTTCGATCTTGAGGGCGCGGATGATCTTGATTGAGGCACTCCTGAGCATCTGGTGTTCTGCATCACTCATGGTCTGGGAGGGGGCAACAACTGCAGATTCCCCGGTGTGCACGCCCATGGGGTCAATATTTTCCATGTTACAGATTACGATGCAGGTGTCGTTTGCATCCCTCATTACCTCATATTCTACCTCTGCCCAGCCAAGCACGCTTTCTTCTATGAGCACCTGGGAAATGCGGCTGCGCCTGAGTCCGCGTTCCGTGATTTCAAGAAGCTCTTCCTTTGTGCGGGCAATTCCGCCTCCAGCCCCGCCAAGAGTGTAAGCCGGGCGGATGATCAGAGGAAGGCCAAGCTCCCCAACGACTTCTTCGGCTTCTTTTAAGGTATGGACTGCCCGGCTTAAGGGAACCTTTTCCCCTATCCTGAGCATGGTCTCTTTGAACAGTTCCCTGTCTTCCGTATTTTTGATGGCTTCAATAGGAGTCCCAAGGATCTGAACTCCGTATTTTTCGAAAACGCCCATTTCTGCAAGTTCACTGGTAATATTCAGGCCTGTCTGCCCTCCAATGCCTGCAATAATTCCGTCAGGGCGCTCTTTTTCGATGATCCTTTCCACAATTCTGGCATCAAGGGGCTCGATATAGACCGAATCAGCCATTTCCGGGTCGGTCATGATGGTTGCAGGGTTTGAGTTTACAAGTACAACCTGGATGCCTTCTTCTTTTAAAGACCTGCAAGCCTGGCTGCCTGAGAAATCGAATTCCGCAGCCTGTCCGATAGTGATTGGCCCTGAACCTATAAGCAAAACTTTCTTTATGTCCTCACGTTTAGGCATTAAATTTCACCTCCGAGGACCCTTACAACCTTGCCGAAGAACGTCTCCTCGGTATCCATTGGCCCTGCCTGGGCTTCAGGATGGAACTGCACGCTGAAAATATCCAGGTCTTTGTGGGAAACACCTTCCACGGTTTTGTCGTTTGCGTTCAGGTACTTTACATATAGCCCTGTCCCGTCAAGGGAATCCGCATCAACAGCATACCCGTGGTTCTGGGAGGTTATGAAAACCCTGTTTTCAATAAGGTCCTTTACAGGCTGGTTTCCTCCCCTGTGCCCGAATTTCAATTTGTAAGTCTTTGCTCCCATTGCAAGGGAGATAATCTGGTGCCCGAAACAGATCCCGCTGACCGGAATCGTGCCTGCAAAGGCCTTTACGGCATTGATTGCGTCTGTTGCTTTTTCCGGGTCTCCGGGCCCGTTTGATACAAAAAGAAGATCCGGTTCGTAGCTTGCAATTTCTGAGGGTTTTGTAGTTGCAGGGACCAGTGTAAGGTCAATTCCCCGCCTGTGCAGGTTGTTTATGATATTGCGTTTTATCCCGAGGTCGACTACAACCGCATGTTTGCGCTTGCTGATGCCTTTCCAGGCGCCTTCTGCTCCAGGAATGAAATATGGCTCTTTACAGGTTACAAGGGATATCAGTTCCTCGTCCGTTATCTGCGGGAAGTTCCTTGCCACTTCCACGGCTTCGTCCCCGTCGTCGCTGCCAGTGATAAGGGCTGCCCGCATGGTCCCGCGCTCCCTTGCCCCGATGGTGAGCATCCGGGTATCCACGCCTTCGATCCCTGGTTTTCCTTCATCTTCTAAAAATTTATGGATAGAACGTGATGATTTGTAATGATAGGGTTTCTTGCAGGCTTCCCTGACAACAAGCCCCTCTGCATGGATGTTATCGGACTGGACGCGCTCCCCGCTGACACCATAGTTTCCGATAAGGGGGTAAGTGAACATTAAAATCTGGCCCTTGTAGGAAGGGTCTGTTAAAGCCTCCTCATATCCCGTGAATTGAGTTGTAAAAACAAGTTCGCCGCAAGCTGTGCCTTCGGCACCAAAACCGGTGCCCCTAATAACTGTTCCGTCTTCTAAGCCTAGTACCGCTTTCATCATCTGAACCTGCGAGTAAATGTCGTAAGACATGTATAAGTGTTACGATGAATTTCCCTATTCCGTGAGTTATTGGTATTTCTTGAGTTTTTTAATATATAAATCTATCAATTAAATTTTATCTCCTGTGGATATTCCTTTCCACCTTTTAAATGATCTGTTTCTTAAGTCCAGATTATTACAAAATTGAGACTGACTGGAAGCCTGGCATCTACATGCATAGCAAAAGTATTCAGCGCCTTCGCGCAACTGACTGCGCGACAGTATTATACGAATACTGGCAGGAATACTGGCAGGAATCTGAAGCGGTGGGGTGAGATTCTGGCAGGTTCAGTTTAGAGAAAAGCGTAAAAAGCCTGGCAGCCGCATGTAACTCATAAATTCGGCCATAAATCCGGGCGGAAGATTTAACGTGCGGGTCTGCACCGAATTTAAGTTTGGCTGACAGCGTCCGGCAATATAACTATTATATTATAAAATCTAACTCTTGAATAATTCCACATTCCTTTGCAGGTGTCTTCTTTTCCGAAACTCCATTTTCTTTTTCTTCTATCAAATCTCTGTGTTCTCTGCAAAAGTTAAAATGAGTACAATAAAGTCTTATTTGATTGTATAGGTGCTCAGTTTTCTTTGAAAAACCTATTGTTTTTCTTGAGATTCTATTGTTATCCTGTCTGAAAGTCAGGTTCTGTCTTTCAATCAAACTTGTTGATACTTCGCTTTGATCTATATCTTTACCGAAGATGATTCTCTTTTCAATCTTCTGAAGCTTTCTTCCTTGTCTGTTTTTGATGACCTGGGCGTATTTCAGGTTTTCATCAGGTACTATTGCTGGTTTCTTAGGTCTACCTCTTTTTCCCGTTTTAGGAAACTCAATCCATTCTCCATATTTTTTTAAAAGGGCTCCAGCATAGAATTTAAGTCCATCTGTAACAAAAAGTGGTTTTGACTCAGAAAGACGTTTATCTGTAACTTCTACTAACTCATCTGCTACGCATTGTTTTCTATGACCTATTATAAAGTCAATTATTAACTTGAATTGAGGCAAAGCTTGCCTATATCCATGCTCCCTCGTCTTCAATTTCCGTTCTTAGCGTAACTTTTTTTCAACTATTACCCATAGTTCATCCATCTCAACTCTGGAAATATTGAGATCATTCATTTTATCTTCATTTACAATATCACTAGGAGTTACGCAGTTGGCTCTTAGCATATCGTTTTTCACAACTTCCCATCCATACAAATTAATTTAATGTGTACAGTGGATTATTTAAATATGCTGTCACTGCCACTCTTCTAATTTTCATGGCACTTTCAAACCAGGATATTCCACTTTTGATTCTTTGTAATTCCAGTCTGAGAAAAGCTCTTAATGAGAACATTATATGTGCTCTTTGTGACTCTTCCTTTCTTGCCTGACATTTTTCGACACCACAGAACTGCTTTATCCCTCTATGATATTCCTCAATTTTCCATGATTTCTTTGCCAAATCCTCACGTTTTGATTCATCCATATCCTGCACATCTGTAACCCAGTGTTGCGTGTCTCCATCTTTTGAAACAATCCGAAACACCTTTACAAATCCATATGCTTTGAGATGAACCACAAGTCCTTCTGGAGGAATATCTACTGTTTCAAGTGGTACGTTTCCCTTGTTGTTAGGATTTACCAAACGATTATTTTTTAACCTCGTAAGGAAATGCCATTCTTTCTTCCTTATGGCTTTAAGGTTTTTCACACTTGCATACCATGTATCAAACAAAACAAATTCGGGATTAAAACCACGTTCTTCAGCTTTGTCAAGCATATCAAGGAAATGGTCATTTTTCGTTTTGTCGTCTTCATCGATGTTATAAATTCGAAAATCGAGAGGTATGACGGTTGTACCGTCTGTCCAAACTAAGGTAACCAGGCCTATCCCTTTTACAGTACGATGATGTTTTCCACTCCACTGGTACCGAACAAAGCCCATCTTTTCAGAATAAGGTTTATCCAATACTGTATCGTCGACTATTAGATAACCTTCTTTGGGAGTAACAAATTTCCTTACTTCAGTCCATAAAGATTCTGTATCTGAAGATTGATTTTGAAGAAGGCGAGTAAAACAATCATGAGAAGGAGCATTGACTAAAGATGAATAACAGCGAGCAGCTTCGGTACAACTATAAACGGTAGATGCTGCAATAAGAAAATTGATGTAATCAAGGACAGTACATTTGGGTGGATTTATAGGCATAACTCCAACCATTTTCAGATTATATAAAAAAGGAATTATATTTTAAATGATTTTAAGTTTGCGGTGATTCAAGTGCGTAAGTCCTATACTCATTATGTAACGCTTCTGAGGATGCTCCATTAGAAGAACTTGCAAAAATGCAGAGTTCAAGGTATTGGATTGAGAGAGCATTTCAGGATGCAAAGGGAAACTGTGGAATGGCAGAATATATGGTGAGAAATTGGAATGCATGGCACCATCATATGGCATTGGTAATGCTTGCAATGCTTATTTTACTCTCTTATCTGAAAAAATTCAACAAAATGTATAAGATTTCAATTCCTGGGATCATATGGATACTGAAGTACCACAATCCATTGAAAAGAATCGATGCTTGGGAAATTGCAAGAATATTAAATCAAGATAATGAGCTGAGAAGGAAGGCAAGAGTTAGCAGGTTAAGAAGTTCATAATTTTTCGGATTAGAGAAATTGGATTCTTGTTCTGGTTACTGGTAAGTATGCAATTTTAGCAGGAAAAATTTATGACAGTGAAATTAAGGCAACTATTGATTAAGAAGAAAATAGAAGAAACAAAAATGGGAAGGTAAAAAGGTTCAAGATGGAGTAGATTTGAGTGGAAATAGGTTTCGATATCTGCAATAATGATTTAATTTGACAATGTCAAGATAATATAGGTTAACAATTAAAAGAGAATTTTTCCGGTCCAGAAAGAAAATAAGAATCTTCTCCATTGAGTAAAAGTTTTATTTCTCCTTAAGATGAAGCCTTTTGAGGATTAAGGGAAAAATTCAAGGTTTACAAACCAGAAAAGACTTTCAATGTCATTCTTGCGTTTTCCAGCATATTATGGTCGTTATTAAAATAAATGTAGATTTTTTCAGGTCCGAATTCATGAATCTTCCTGATAGTTTCGCTAATTTCTGCCTGGGAATAATTGTAATTGTACCAGCTGTCCCTTCCGTGCATCCTCATATAAACGATTTTTCCGGGGAAGATGCGGTTCCTGTAGTCCGGCGAGTCTACGGACACCAGGGTCACTTTCTTCATAAGCTCTGCGCATGCTTCGTCATTTCCAAGCAGCTCTTTATTCCTGATCTCCAGGGCAAACCTTTCCCCAAGTTTTGTGGCTTCTGCAAACCTGAGCGTCCTTGCGACATCATCGAACTTTGGAGGCACCTGAAAGAGGTAGAAGTCAACGAGGTGATCCATGGGTTCGAAAAGCTCATGGAAATCTTCCAGGATTTCCAGGGAACTTTCACTGAGCTGGCGCCAGTGGGTTATAGACCTGTGCACCTTTATGCTCCACCTGAATCCTGTCCCCTTCCTGTCCCAGTCTTCAATCCGGTCAGGCGAGGGAAATCTGTAAAAACTGGCATTGAGTTCGACACTGTTCAGCCCGGAATTCTGGATAAACCAATCAAGGCTTTTCTTTTTGTTCCAATCATAGTACCAGCCGCTTGTACCCACAAATGTATCCATATAGTTCCCTTTTATAGATCGGTCTGATGGCAGATCTATTTTTGGTTCATATGGCTTATAAGTGAAAAACAACGCTATCGATCACAGTTATAAGGTCAAAACGGGAAAGAAGCGGTGGAGGCAGGTTGATCTGTTCAGCAATGCCATCATATTCATTGAATCTCCCGTACTTGGGATTTGCGGCAGCAAGGATTGAACATTTTGCAGAAAGAGTCATGTTCAACCCGCTTTACTAACAAGCCACTGCCCGAGAGAACTCCGCTGGTACCCCTGAAAATCCAGAAAAATTCCTGCCAGAAGCCCGAAAAAGTAACCTGGCAAAGTGTACCTGATCAATTCTGAGAATTCTCCCCCTTTTTCAGGGAATTCTGCTTCCGAGAACTCTTCTTTTTCTGTGCCCATTTTCCCCTCGAATATTCATATCTCGCCCAGAATAATTTATAACTGTATCTGAGTTTAAAATAAGCAGTGCAGGAAACACATATAAACTGGCTTGCCAGATACTATCCTGGAGAGCACATGAAAGTTTTTGAGTGCAGAATCATTGATATTGCCCCTACGATTTCAAGATTGCTGAAAATCCCTATGGTTCCGCCTGCCGGCAGGTCAATTCCTGAGGTCGAGAATTACGCAAAGGATAGGGGCTGCAAACGAGCAGTAATTATCGTGGTTGACAGCCTTGGGTATTCCCTTTACAGGCATTTTTCTCCAATAATGAAAAACCTGAATGAAGTTGCCGAAAGAGGACTCCTGTTTAAATGCAAATCTCCGGCAACCATAACTTCCCCTGCAATTGCATCAATCTTCACAGGATACCTTCCGGAAGAACATAATATATATTCAACAGCGGACATTTATACTGAAAGGGCAAAAGACTCTGAAAACCCGAGACTGAAAAGCATCATGGAATGGGCTTACAGAGCAGGCATGAAAGCGTCAGCAGTTATCGAGTCCGAAGGCGCAGAGAGTTTCAGGGGACGGATAAAAGACTTTTATGGAGTCCCGGATTCCGGAGATATTCTGGATTACGACCAGCAAATCACGAGTTATGCGGTACGTGCCCTCGGGGGAAAGCCCGATGTACTGGCTGTGCACCTGAGAACCCTTGATCGTTTTTCCCACAGGGCAGAAAGCTGGGATGAATTAGAAAAGGCTGCAAAAGCAGTGGATGAAAACTTGGGTAAGATTTTCAGAAACGCGGAAAAAGGCACTATTTTCTTTATCTGTGGAGACCATGCGGTTCACGGGGGAAATAAGTGGTTGAAGAATGCGGCAGGAGAAGAAGTCAAAAACCACAGGCAAAACCTTGTGGCTCTTATCGTAGGCTGTAATCAGGAGGCTTAAGACTTTTTGTCATGCCCGCGAACCATTAACTTATTTTTATATATTAAGGATTAAAAAATACAGTATTTTTTCGGACTTGATACTTCTAAACTTGAATACGTAGATTAGTGAACTGCACTGGAGAAAATCAGTACATCAGAACTTTTGCTCGACTTCAAGAACCTTACTGAAACACCGGATTGTCCGGCTGGTGTTCTTATGCAGGATTCCGATACCTCCTGCCTCTTCCCATTCATTGACATTTTCGGAGTTATCATCAATCAAAACCCTTGCAACTCCCGATTGTAAAGCCTTTTCCGGGCGGAAACAAAGAATTGCAGTTTCTGCGTAAGAGGCTCCGAGTTCTTTCCTGAGCCACCTGATTTTTCCCTCTCTCGCGTTGGTTAAAGCCTTTTTTCTATCAGGCCCCGGGAGCGCAGAAAGGATTGTCGGACAAAAACCCGAGCTTTTAAGAAACCCATGCAGTTCCCGCCCGCCGGGCATCCAGGACATTTCCGACCAGAATTCAGTCCCTGCACATGTAATTTTTTTCCAGAAGAGTTCTCTATCGCTGCTGTACCACAACATCATATTATCACCGAGCTTTTCACAGGCGCCCGTGAAATCCGTGAGGACTCCGTCCATATCGAGAAAGAGCTTTATCTCTTCCGCAGGCTCGGAAGAAAAAGAGATATCGGACGAATAGCTTGAGAGAGCTTTCTGAAGGCTTACAGGATTATTCTGGATAGAACTGCGCTGATCGAAAGAAATAGGCATAATAAACGTCCCCTCGTAACTCTGGCGGCAAATGACTTCCCATTAATTCATTAAGATATCATGATAAAAAAAAGTACTCATAGTAAATAAATTGAATGTGATGAATGAAAAAATGAAGGGAAAAGGAAAAGAACAGAAAATAAAAGAACAGAAAATAAAAGAACAGAAAATAAAAGAACAGAAAATAAAAGGTAACTATTCAGGGTATAGTTAACGGCGCTCCGCTGAGCGCCGCGAGAATACCGTCTATAACAGGTAAACCATTCTTTCTGATGGTCGAAATATATCCTACATTCGGCAGCAAGCACATCTTAACACCTAAATATTATTGATTGTTATTTTTTGTAGGTTAATTTAAAAATCAGTGTCATGCGAACTATATATATAATCAAATTTTCCATTTATCTCATTTATTATAAATATATATTAATGATGTCATGGTTAACATTTAGCAAAATTTGATTTAAATTGAATTTCAAAAGTTCTGAAAAAAACGATATCAATAGAAAAATAGAATGGATTTTTATGTCGACGAATAAAAGAGAGATTAAGAAGTAAAGAGAAGATTAAGAAGGAGAAAATTTCTACCTTCCAATCTGTCATTTCACCTGATTTTATTTTTTCTTTGAAATAGGACTTTCGATTTTATCCACCAGTTTCTTAACATCTGCCTTGATCTCTAAGGCAAGTTTTTTTGCACTGTCCCCGGTTGCATCAACGAGTTTTTCAACCCTGCCAGTAATGCTCTTTACCTCATCCTTTACATCAATGGACTTTATTTCCGCCGGGAGTGACTTTATTTCTGCATTTATATTCTTTGCAAGTTTTGAGGCTTCCTCCCCTGTCTTCTTTGCAAGGGCATCAATATCGTTCCCAAGCTTTCCAACTTTTTCCTGAATTTTGGAACTCTTTTTACTTGATTCGGTTCCCTTGGTTTCACTTTCCTTTGTTGTTACCATATAAACCCCTCTTGACGTTTAATAAAGATAATAGATTTCTCTCAGAAAGAGAGCCTGTTTTTTCAGACACTTACTTATGGACTTTTGTAATTATAAAATTATCCTAAGAAGTTCAATTCTGGACTAGTTGTAAATATTTTTTAAGAAAATGAGCCTAAAAGAAAGAATTGAGAAAAATAGAGCCAAATCGAGTCTAATATTAAATTGAGTGAGTCTAATACATTTGTCATCGGTTAACGAATTTTATGTACAACTTCGAATACCACATATAGTGATTTCCCAACGTAATTCATAGATATTCGCGTAAGAAATAACACATTTTAGGCGTTTCGTATCTTAACCGAATACAAACGATGGAAACCTTAAGAGGGCTTAAAATCAAGCTTCCCTATCTTCAACAAGGCAACCGATAGTCTCAGCTATTTCACATCCCACGTCAAAAACAATTTTATGCGTATATATGGCTAAACCTCAAGCCATTTTTGCAATTTTCAGCGTTTTTCAAGCCAGCGCTGTAAAACCCGTCACAGTCAAATCTAGTTTTAAAAAATAAAATTTGTTACGCTACAAGCTTATAAAGTATAAATTAAAATAGTATGCTTGTAAAAAGTAAGGCAACTTAACTGATTAAAAGAGTTTATGGAAAAATTCCGGCAGGAAAGAGATAAGAGCCGGACCAGGATATCGTATTCGGGAAAATCAGCTCTCCGCGATAGAGTAAGCTATTCAAGGCTATAGAGGAGACATGCAGACTTTAGTTATATGCATAGACAGAGATAATGACCTGGGCGAAAAAGCAAAGCTAGGAACCCCAATAGTAGGACGGGAAGCAAACGTCCAGGCCGCAGTCGCACTTGGGATCGCGGATCCGGAGGACTCGGATACGAATACCATTTTCGGCGGAATCAGGATTCTTGACGAATTGCGGGCAAAGGGAACTGACGCGGAGATAGTTTCTTTTGCAGGGGACAAAAACGTTGGAGTGATCTCAGACCAGAAAATTGCCGAGCAGCTCGAGACTTTCCTCAAAATAAACGACGTGCAGAGAGCGATATTTGTCTCGGACGGGGCAGAGGACGAAACTCTTGTTCCTATTGTCCAGTCCCGTATGAAAATCGACTCCGTGAAAAGAATTGTTGTAATGCAGAGCGAAAACCTGGAAAGTACCTATTATATCCTGAAACACGTCTTCAGCGACCCGAAGATATCCCAGACATTCTTTGTGCCTTTAGGGCTTGCTTTTCTTATTTACGCCATATTCCTGCTTGCCCGCTATCCCGAAGGCGCAGTTGTGGGAATTCTTGCAGCTGTCGGGCTTTACATGTTATACCGGGGCTTCGGGCTGGATGACATTGTCGCCCTTGAAAAAGAAAGGCTCTGGGATGCTTTTCTGGAACAAAGAATGGTTTTTATCAGCTATACCGCTGCCCTGCTTACAACACTTGTAGCAACTGCATACGGCGCTATGGAAGTATGGAAACTTTATTCGGCAGAGGGAGTCTGGTATCATGGAACCCTTACGCTTGTTTCGGTATTCATCAATGCCTCGGTCTGGTGGTACGCAGGAGCCCTGCTGCTCGCTGACCTCGGGAAAATATTTGACCTGAGGATGGAAGATAAACCCATATACAAGAATATCTCAATCGCTCTCTTTGTGATCGCAACCGGGCTGCTCTTCTGGGGCGCAAGCACATATATTTTAGCGACAGCTTCCCTTTCGGACGGAGTCACTAATGACGCAGCCCTTGCACTCCAGTACTTCGTGTATTCGATCACTGTTTCAGTTCTTATCGCTCTTGCAGGCATAAAATATACCGTGTCAAATCCGGCTTCCGGAAACGAAGATAGAGTAAAGGGAAGAAGAAAGAAAAAAGTCGTCTGAAGTTGTAAGCAAAAAAACGGCGGAAGGGAAATATAAAAATGGAAAAGGCAGCTGAAAATGTTGAAATTGCAGTGCTCGGCGGCGTGGGTTTCAATTCATACATGGAATTCGAAAGCCAGCCGGTACATACTCCTTATGGGGAAGTTACAGCCTATCTTACCGTTATAAGAGGGAAAAGAATTGCAGTAATTCCGAGGCATGCCGGAAAAAACCACATCCCGCCGCATAGGATTAATTACAGGGCCAATGTCTGGGCGGTACACGCCCTTGGGGCAGAGCGTGTAATCTCCACAAACTCCGTTGGGTCAATGAAAGGGCATCCAGTGGGCAGTTTTGTAATACTTGATGACTTCATGGATTTTACCCGGGCCAGACCTTCGACCTTTTACGATGACACGACGGTACATGTCGATGTCTCTGAGCCCTACTGCCCGGAAATCAGGGCAACTCTCAGGAATGCCCTGGAAAAACAGGGGCTTTCCTACACCGAAGGAATTTATGCGGGTACTGAAGGTCCGCGTTTTGAGACCAGAGCAGAAATCCGCATGATGAGCCAGTTTGCAGATGTTGTGGGTATGACTGGTGTGCCTGAAGTAATCCTTGCAAAAGAACTCAGCCTCTGCTATGCCTCTCTTGCCATTGTCACAAATCAGGCATGCGGAATGACCACACAGAAACTGACAGCAGATGAAGTTACTGAGGTCGTGGGAAAAGCTCAGGATGCAATCTTTGAGATTATTTCGGATACGATCGAAAATATTCAAGAAACCCGAAACTGCAGGTGCAGGTTTGCAAAGGAAGGAGCCTGCTTATAAAGCCGTGTTTTAAAGAAGAAACCAGGGAAAATGCCCTCCATCGCAATCCAGCTCCTCCTGATATTTTGTGTAAATACGCTCTGTAAAAATTTTTGCAAATACCATCAATATTTGTAGAACTCTTAGCTGAGTTTTAATTATATAATAAATAAGTGATAAAATACTTATATAATAGCCACCTATAGATGTGTCGCTCAAACGAAGATAAATACAGAATGTGCACACGAAAAGGAATAAGGTAAACAGGTGTGCATCGGAACAATGCTGGAAGTATTAATAACACACAATAACACACTTTCACCTGTAAATGCAAACATATGCTGCCAGGATTAATAAAATAACATAATATCAGGCAGAATAAAATTGATTTTTAAGTTCCTAAAGGAAGCTTACTTATACCATTCACATATCAGGATAAACAATGACGCTCTGGGTCCTAAGCTACGCTGAAAAATCTAAGATAATAGTTATGGCTATAAAGGACCGGATGAAGCAGCCGCTTTATGTGGCCGAGCTCCATGTAAAGGATAGTTACAAAGGGCCGCGCCCTCATAAAATAAGGCTTCTCGCCGGCAAGAAAAAAGAAGAATTCATTCCTCCTCAGCAATTTATAGAGCTTTTACGCAGTGCAAACAGGATAATGCTTGCAGAAGGAGGGGACCCTTCAAATGAGGCTGCTTTTCTTGAAATGCTAAAAGGTTTTCAACTCGACGTGGACAGAGTTAAAATATGCAAGCACTGCTGGATCAATAAACGCTTTAACTTTGTAAATAACAAATCTATCAAGTACCATGACGAACTCATCTGTGCAGAATGTGCAAAAGAAGAACTTCTGCGTGCAGTCCGCTCTGCAGGCGTGCAGTACGGGGAAAAATCCGTGGATTTTCTGGAGAAGGTTCTTTTCAAAACAAGGGACCTGGACAGGACTATCCGGATGCTGAGCCCTGAAAGGCTGGACCCTGAGTTTACGCGTTACGACACTATAAGGACAAAACCTTCAGAAACTACATTCAGGATAAAGAATCTCCCACTTGCAAAAAAGTTCAAGGATATGCTGCTCCAGAAATCCGAGACCCTGCTCCCTGTCCAGGCTCTGTCTGTAGAAGCCGGGCTTCTGGAAGGAAAAAACCAGTTTGTAGTCTCGGCAACTGCAACAGGAAAGACCCTGATAGGGGAAATGGCAGGAGTCCAGAACCTTCTGGATAAAAAAGGAAAGATGCTTTATCTGGTTCCTCTCGTCGCTCTTGCAAACCAGAAGTACGACCAGTTCCAGGAACGCTATTCAAAGCTTGGGCTCACCACATCCATAAAAATCGGCGCAATCCTCATAAAGACCTCTCAGCGCGTGAAAATGCATACAAGTCCGGGTGCAGATATAATCGTAGGGACTTACGAGGGCATAGACCATATGCTCCGCTCAGGAAATGCCGATTTTCTGGGCAAAATAGGGACTGTAGTTATAGACGAGGTCCATATGCTCGAAGACCAGGAAAGGGGACACCGGCTGGACGGGCTAATAGGAAGATTGCGCTATGCATCACCTGAAGCTCAATTCATTTACCTTTCCGCAACCGTTGCAACCCCTGAAGCCTATGCAAAGAAACTTGGAGCCCGGCTTATCCTCTACGAGCACAGGCCTGTGCCTATTGACAGGCATCTTCTCTTCTGCCAGGATAACGAAAAGGCAAACCTGATTTCCCAGCTTGCAAAAGAAGAGTATTCAATGCTCTCTTCCAAAAAGCACAGGGGACAGACCATTGTCTTTACAAACTCACGCAGAAACTGCCACAAGCTTGCAGGAGCCCTTTCAATTCAGGCAGCTCCTTATCATGCAGGACTTTCTCAGTATGAAAGGAAAAAGGTTGAAACTCTCTTTGCAAAAGGACAGCTTCCTGTAGTAGTTACCACTGCTGCTCTCGCAGCTGGCGTGGATTTTCCGGCTTCCCAGGTGATATTTGAGTCTCTGGCAATGGGGATAGACTGGATCTCAGTCCAGGACTTTCTGCAGATGAGCGGAAGAGCAGGCAGGCCGGACTACCACGACAGAGGAATTGTGGTGCTCATGCCTGTTCCAGGGAAGTCTTATACAAGCTCCCAGTCCGATACCGAAGAGGAGGTTGCAATCAAACTGCTGCAGGGAGAAATGCTCTCCGCTGGGGTCGAATACGGAGAAGCCGAACAGCTTGAAGAAGTTCTTGCATCCGTTGCTGTCACTTCCTCAGTCCAGGATCTCAGAAAGATTCACAGCCTGATGTTCGGAAGCTTTAATCTGGACAAACAGATCTTGCGCCTGCAGAGCTACCGTTTTGTGGAAAGGAAGGGAAATAAGATAACGCTTACGCGCTTTGGAAAAATAATTGCGGCCCATTTCCTTCCGGTATCCAAAGCTTTCTTGATTCGGGACGCAGTGCTTGAGGAGAATGATCCCCTGAAGATCGTAACGAACCTGGAGTTTTTCGATGCTGCATATTTCAAGTATGCAAACCAGATCGGAAGTTCCCTGCATGTGAATATGCCTTCAAGGGTTTTTCAGGGAGCTACTCTTGATATAGTCTTTGACGGAGAATCCCTCTCCCAGCTTGATGCGAAAATCCGGGAGCTCATGTTGAACTTTGCTTCGGACTTTTTGACCTGTGTGTGCAAAGATTCGCCTTACTGTGGCTGTGCAGAGCAGAAGTTTTCAGAGAAAATAATCCGGCTGCGTACTGAAGAACTGGATCCGGTGCAGATTGTAAAAAAACTCGAAGACAAGTACGGAATTTCCGCATACCAGGGCGACGTTTTCGGGTACCTGGACAACGCAGTCCGCAATCTTGATGCTGTGGAACTGATAGCAAAGGTCCACTCAAAAAAGGGTGTCGCAGAAGATGCAAAGAAGCTTAAAAAGAAAGTCCAGGGCTGAAAGATCAAAAGCCTTTTTGCAGGTAACATTCTATAGTGAAGAGTAATAATATTCCTTTTTATATGGGGAATAAGTCGTTTACATTAAATAAATGTCCAGTATCTGAAATAACTGGTCAGTATCTGAGATTAGAACTTGATCCCAGGAACATTCCTGAGAGCAAAGTATAGAGGTAATTTTATGACCGAGGATGTCGAATCTAGGGAAAATATCGAAAACGCAGCTTCCAAAAAAGGGAAAAAAAGTATTGCAATTGAGTTTCTGAAACCTCAAAACTTCCGGCAGATATATGCTATTGGAGCCGCAGGCGGGCACAGCCCCTATGATTTCAGGATCGGTTTTTACAATGATACCCCCAAGATGTTTGGGGATGCCTCAGAGTCCAGGATTATCGAAAGGCGCGTAGAAACCGAAGTGATACTCTCTCCGGTTGCTGCTCTTGAGCTTAACCGCTGGCTGACCCAGCATATAAATGAATACGAATCCGTCTTCGGGCCCATTGCAAGAGCAATCCCGAGGCCGAGAAAAGAAACTGCAAAGCCTGTTGACGAAAGTACGGATATTCAGGGTTATATCTGACCCGGATAAAACAGCTTACAATTTGTGAAATCAAAAAGCTTTAACTGTGTTTTGGAAGGAGCTGTTTGAATTCAGAGTTCTTTTGAGAACTCTGGAGATCGATGGTTATATATCTCTGTAAAGGGTATGTAATTTTCAGTTTTCTTAAAAGCCGGTGGAGTGACGATACAGAATAATTTCTCAGTTGCTGGCAGGAAGTGGCTGGTACAGGCAGAAAACGGACCGTAGGTGTGGATACGGCTCTAATATGGCTTGCCCCGCACCGGCTTGGGACGTAAGAAACAGGAACCCGGGAGTACGGGGAAAATCCAGAATAAATAAGCGAGGGTTTAAATTTGTTCCCAAATAAAAAAGTTCAGAAAATCGTTGGATCAAGGATCCAGGTAGAAATGAAAGGCGACCTTAATCTGCTTGAAGGCACTCTTAAGAGTGTGGATGACTACATGAACCTTCATCTCGTGGATACCATGGAGATCGTAAGAGGAGAAAAAGTTCGCTCCCTTGGTTCTGTGGTGCTTCGGGGTAATAACATCATACTGATCACTCCTGTCGAAGAATGAAGCTTCATAAGGAATTTCATTAGTGTGGAAGCATGGATATTGAAGAAGAAGCCTACAATATAATAAGAAGACATAAAGAAGGCGTTTTCCAGAACGTCATCTGGAAAGAGCTGGATATCGACAGCAGGAAATGTTCCAGAATTATTAAGAAGCTTCTGGATAAAGACCTTATTATACGTGAGGTTGGTGTCTCAAACGGAGCAAGAACATACCTCCTGAAAGCAAAAGAAGAGGTTAAGGAAAAATATGACCTCCTTCTTGCAGGGGAAATGTTTTCGGCCTGCACGGGCTGCACCGGCGACTGTCAACCTGAATACTGCGGGAGACTCAGCGAATGGATTAGAAACCTCACGGTAGAAGAAGCCAGGAAATCGGAAGAAACCGACGAAATCAAAGAAGATGTTGAATATATTGAAGATGAGAAAGAAGCTGAAGAGGAAATCTGAAAAACAGATTTCTAAAAAAATGCAAAAGCCAGTATACCCTTAGAAGGTGCGGCAACCGATAAATATATATAAAAGAACCCCTTATTGAAGAGTCCCTTCAATAGGGGAAATAAGCCCAAATATACGAAAAGCTCCGGTAGTGTAGTCCGGTCAATCATTCCGGCCTTTCGAGCCGAAGACTCGGGTTCAAATCCCGGCCGGAGCACCACGATCTTTTTTCCGTAATGAATTAGCTAATTGGTTCTTTTGATTCTCTTGATTATCTCAGAAAGCTCATGACTTTCTCAGGACGCCCCTTCGCAAAGCCAGTGCTGTAGGCTGCCAGTACTGAATTGATCACGATAGCTTCTGACTTATGGTCTGTCCGTCCAGATTTCCTGATTTTGAGCCCGGCTTTTAGGAAACAAATTTAGATATTTTAGAAAATGTCTTTCCGGCGAGTTGCGCCATTCCTATAAAAAAAATATAAATTGATTTCAAAAGTGATTGCATAAAGCTTTATCTGAGTAACAGATTGCATCAGAAGGGTTTGAGATGGGACAGATTTATATACCACAAGCATCTATTGAAGGTCTCGCTGTGAGATGCGATGTGCTCCGGTAGTGTAGTCCGGCCAATCATTCCGGCCTTTCGAGCCGAAGACTCGGGTTCGAATCCCGGCCGGAGCACCATATAATTTCTTTTCTATATGTTCTTCTCTCAAAATGTTGAAAACATATTTTCGAAGCTTTTCCTCTGGTTTGCTGAATTTCTTAAGTACTCAGCCCTTTTTCAGGATAAGGGAATGGTATTCCTTTATTTCCTGAATTTTTTCCAGATTCTGCTCTTCATCAAGCATGCCTGCAGTATTCAGGGATTCAAGCGCAGCTTTTGCTTCAAGGCAAGCAGCTTTCAAACCCTGATCCAGAGTAAGAACCCGAATTGTTTCCAGGGACCACGCGATCTGGACGAGTATATTTTTCAGGCCACACTGAGAAACCGCTGCCCCAATGCTTTCAAGTGCCTGGATTACTGCCTTTACGCAGGACTCGTTCTTTTCCCTTACAGCGGCATTACCCAGATCTTCAAGAATGACTGCAGTCTCCAGGGTGCTGATTTCGATCGCCTGTTCGGCTGAAGAAACTCCTATCTCTCCGAGGAAGCTTATAGCAGCAGGTCCGATTTCAGAAAGGCTTTTTTCCATAGACTTCAGGGCTATCCGCATAAGGTAAATCTCAGAAAGGCTTGCCAGGTTTTCCATTTTCATTCTTGAAGAAATCTTCCCGCAATTTCCAAGCGATTCGGCTGCATCTTTTGCTGCCGTATCCAGACCCTTTTCTGTAAATTCCAGGGCAAGGTTCCCGACAATGGACAGAGCTTTTATGGCAAGTGACTCCCGCTTCTGACCAGCAGCTTCAAGAGTTATGCCCCCCAGAGAACGACTTGAAGCTGCGCATGCCGGCTCCATTTTCATTTCAGCAGCTACCCTGCCGATATCCCCTATCGATATCACGAGTGCCTTTATATCCAGCTCATTTTCTGCGGTGACATCCATGTGAATTAGCTGGAATGTGAAATCCCTGAGTTTGTCAATAGCATCTACTGTCCCTTTCAAATCCCCTTCATACGCTTTTTTGAACCCCTCTTCAATAGTCCTGACTTCATCAAGCTCATGTTCATTCACCGACGACATAACCAGACCCCGGAATAATCCTTGTTTAATCCTATGTCCTTACCCCAGATCAGTTTTCCCATCAAAAGCCTTTTCCGGCCTACCTTCAGCCCTGCAGCCGTTCTGGACTGGAATCCGGGAAAAAATATACAACATGAACCTCTGAAGCATAAAGTATATATAATAATGTACATTAGTATACCCTGTTGTACCATATTGTGGAATTGAATTGTTGAGTTTATAAGCACAGTGAGTTTATATTTACATGAGAATTTCCCGAAAAATGTTTACAGGAAGTGGGTTTTAATGAAATCTCAGGATATTGCTGTCGTTGGAATTTTACTTGCAGTCGGTGCAATAGTGCGCTACTTATCCCTGGTAATCCCGGGCCCGATCGTCTCGAATCTTGTAATAGCCTTTTACTGTCTTGCCATTATCCTTGTAATACCCACATTCACTGAAGTCATAGGGATCGGGATTGTAGCAGGTATAGTATGTGCCCTTCTAAGTCATTCGATATTTCCGCCTTCAAATCTTATCAGCGAACCTGTGGGTGCAGTCGCCTGCCTGTTAACCTACAAAGCCCTCAGGAATAAACTTTCAATCTCTCCTGCTCTTTCAACCCTGATCGGGACCCTGGCCAGCGGGACAACCTTCGTAATCGTTTCAATGCTTCTGGTTGCCCCTGCAATCCTGTCCAAGTTCACAACCATGGGAGCTTTTGCAGCTGCCGTTATCCCGATCGTAGTATTAACTGCAATTGCCAACGCCGTTATTGTCCAGATACTTTACCTTCCTGCCTCAAGAGTGCTCTCACGGGGGAAAGCATGATCGAACTCAGAGACTTTTCTTATACATACGGCACAGCTGAAAACTCTACTTTGAAAAATGTCAGCCTCGAGATCCGAGAAGGAGAACTTCTCCTGGTCACCGGGCACAGTGCAGCCGGAAAAACCACGCTTGCCCTTGCAATGGCAGGCATCCTGCACCACGAAATCGGGGGCCGGATCGAAGGAGAAATTATTTTCAAAAACAGGAATATCAGGGATTTTGACGGCATGAAGGAATTGAGCCGGCATATAGGGATGGTCTTTGATGATGCTGAATCACAGCTTATCTTTACAAGTGTCGAAGAAGAAATCCGTTCAGGACTCGAAAACCGCGGCCATTCCGAAGACGAGCTCATTCGCAGGCTGGAAGAGGTAATGGAATTCTGTGAAATCAGCCGCCTGAAAAACCGGGCTCCTCACACCCTTTCTGGCGGGCAGAAGCAGAAAGTTGCCCTTGCAGCAACCCTTGCCCTCGATACCGAAGTCCTTATCCTTGACGAAGCCACAGCCGAACTGGACACAAAAGCCGTAAGGAGAATCTTTTCGATTCTAAAGCGGCTGAAAGAAGCTGGAAAGACTATCATAATTATCGACCACAATATAGAGGATTTTCTGGAAATTGGGGACAGAGTCGTGCTTCTTGAGAAGGGCAAAATAAAAGCTATAAAAAGCCCGGCAGATTTTGCAGTATCTTTTCCTGTTTCTGAGCCTGTCAGTCCTGAACCTGCAGAACAGGCCCTGAACATGAATTATGATAAAAAACTTCAGGCCCGAATCCAGAAAAACCAGCCGGTAATTTCCATAAAGAAACTCACACAACGTTACGGAGAAGTCCTGGCACTCGACTGCATAGACCTGGAGATTTACCCAGGCGAGCTTGTTTCAATTCTTGGGGAAAATGGTTCAGGCAAAACAACGCTCGTAAAACATTTTAACGGCCTTCTGCGCCCTTATTCCGGAAATGTGGTCATAAAAGGGCTTGAGACTTCAAAAGTTCCTATAAACGAGCTTGTCAAACACACAGGGCTCGTCTTCCAGAACCCGGACAACATGCTCTTTGAAGATACCGTAGAGGCCGAAATTGCATTCGGATTAAACAATATTGGCATATATGGGCCTGAAGCAGCCAAAGCAATCACACATTCCCTTGAGCTTGTAAATCTGAGTGAAAAAAAGAACGTTTTTCCCCGCCACCTGAGCAGGGGAGAAAGGCAAAGGCTGGCTGTTGCCTGCGTAATTGCCATGAAGCCCGAATTGATCGTACTCGATGAACCTACAACAGGCCTGGATGCAAACGAGTCGGACAGGATGATGCAGCTCATGCGAAAACTCCAGCAGGAAGGGCACACAATAATCATGGTAACTCACAATATGCAGCTTGTAAAAGACCATGCAGAGAGGGTTATTCGCATGGAGGCCGGAAAAATAATCGAAGATACGGCTGACAGAGGAGAATGCGCAGGTAGAGAATATATCAGCAGAGAACATATCGGAGGCGCTTGTGCATGAAAGAGATTATGCAGTACATCAACAGGGATAGCTTTTTACACAGCATGAACCCACTCTCCAAAATCGTTGCTGTCGCAGGAATTATAGTTCTGAGCGTTTTTACGACAAACTCCACGGTCCTGGCCCTGATGGTTCTGGGAATTTTCCTGGCGTCCCTTAAAGCCGGGCTCCAGCACGAACTTATCAAACAGCTCAAGCTTCTTGTTTTTCTGAGTGTAAGCCTGATCCTGCTAACCGTCTTTACCCTGAAAAGCGGAGAAACTATCGGCTACCTTATCCCGCCCGGAGCCCTGACAGCCAGCGGGATTGTCCCTATCACGGCCGGAGCTCTGGATTTCGGAGTGGTTCTTTCCCTTCGTTTCGTTGCAATGCTTTTTGCCTTCCAGCTTCTCGTGGTCACTACAAGGCCCAGTGACCTTATGAAGGCCCTCCTGACAATCCATATCCCTGTGGACTATGTGCTCATGTTCGTAATCGCCCTTCGCTTTATCCCTAGCCTGCAGATCGAAGGTCAGCGCATCCATGAAGCCCAGCTTGCAAGAGGCTACAACCCTGGAAAAGGTCTCCGCGGGAAAGTGAGGAGTGTAAAGCCGCTTCTTGTGCCCCTGGTAGCGAATTCTCTGGGAAGAACCCAGGTGCTGGGCCTGACAATGGATCTGAGAGGTTACAGGAGCAGGCACAGTGTGGAAAAGAACAGGCTTGTCTGGAATAAGGTGGACTTTGCGGCTGTAGGCTGTGTGGCTGTCATGGGAATAGGGGTAGTACTGATAGGACTGATATGATTTCTTCCAGAATCAGAAAAGAAAAAAGCAAGATATTCAATTTTGCCTGTACAATCTCCCCCTCACATTCCGGATTCTGGCTTTTTTGTGTCAATCTACTCGTCCAGTAGATCGTTTCGCTGATACGAGTTACTATTGTTTATTAGTACCCAAATTCGACAGACTCCACTAATTAATACAGTATTTTATTACAAAAAAACGCATTGTATCGACACAATGTCTTTAGAAAAAAATGAAAAAAATCAAAAAAACACAATACAAAACTTTAAATCGTATGAAGAAAACAGAAGCGTGAAGCCCATTTATACATTATAAAATGTATGCTTCTGTCAAATTTGGGTTAGTACCCATATTGACAGAAGTGACTCATCAAAGGACTTAAATAGAATAGCATTGTTAAATTGATTGTTTGAAAGATTTTAGTAAAGATCAGGGTTAGGGAAAACTTGATAACTCAAGTTCAATTGGGAGAAAAATTATATTGTTTCACATTCTACCTGAATTAATAAGTTAATTTAAAAGTTAATAAGTTAATTTAAAAGTTAATAAGTTAATTTAAAAGTTAATTACTTAAAAGTTAATAGTTAACTTAAAAGTTAATAATTTATGCTAACAGCTAAAAAATATTGAGTTGATGATTGAGAGCCACATTTGATGACCCTTGGACTCTCAATCGGTGAAACCCCCCTTTGAAGAATACTCCCACATATTCTTCGTACAATTGTAAGAGAAAAAATGCAGGTAGCCAGTTGGCTTTGATTGGTTGTGGTGATTGATTGAGAGCCCTTTATTGTGACCCCTGAGCTCTCAATCGATGAAACCCCTACAAAAAACTCCCCATACGCTATGCACAAAAGTGCACTATCGCGCTTCTCTTACAACTACATCTTTCTAATGCTTAAATTGTATATATAATAAATTACGTTAAATATTCAATTACCTTTTATTTTTGTATTCTCGTAAACTTTTGAATAAGGGAACATTTTACAATATGCTCCAAAAATATAATTGCTCTTAAAAATAGCGTGACAACTAATTTTTTAATGGCTTTAAATTTTAAAAGCAAAAGAATTAATTGATAAAAAATAATGAGAAAATTGATCAATTAAAAAATAATAAAAAAGGATATCGACCATTAAGGTCGATAATATTGAATTAACTGCTGTTTTTCTCTTGCCTGTTAAGAAGCTCCATGGCCAGCTCCCTGAGCTTATACTTCTGGATCTTACCGCTTGCAGTTAGTGGGTACTCAGCTATGAGAAAAATGTGCTTTGGAACCTTGTAGCGAGCGATTTTGCTTACTGCATAGTCCCTGATATCGGCTTCTGTAATATCCGCGTCTTTTTCGAGAATCACAAAAGCTCCCACGATTTCCCCGTATTTCTTGTCAGGGATACCCACAACCTGAGCGTCTCTAACTCCGGGCATGGCATGTAAGAACTCCTCAATTTCCCGAGGATAGATATTTTCCCCTCCCCGAATGATCATATCCTTTATGCGGCCTGTAATCCTGTAGTAACCGTTTTCGTCACATGTTCCAAGATCTCCGCTGTGAAGCCAGCCGCCTTCGTCAATCACTTTTTTCGTTTCTTCGGGCATCTTATAGTAGCCTTTCATAACATTATATCCGCGGCAACAGAGTTCCCCAACGGTATCTGGAGGCACTGGTTCATTGGTATTCGGGTCAACTACCCTGACCTCGACGCTCGGGAAAGACTTGCCTACGGTCTCGACCCTGAGCTCTAGAGGATCGTCAACGGTAGTCTGGGTCATGCCAGGAGAAGCTTCCGTAAGCCCGTAAACACTTGTAATCTGATAGCAATGCATATCTTTTACGACCTTCTTCATGGCTTCTATAGGGCAGGTCGAACCAGCCATGATCCCGGTCCTGAGGGAAGATAGGTCGAACATGTCAAACATTGGATGGGTGTACTCGGCAATAAACATCGTAGGCACGCCGTAGAGAGCCGTACACTTCTCTTTCTGCAGTGCAGCGAGCACAAGCAAGGGGTCAAAAACTTCGAGCATAACAAGCGTTGACCTGTGAGTCAAAACCGCCATAACCCCGAGCACGGTCCCGAAGCAGTGGAAAAGAGGCACAGGCAAACAGAGCCGGTCTTCATGGGTAAATTTCTGACGGTCGCCTATGGAGAGCCCATTGTTCAGGATGTTTTTGCTGGAAAGCATAACCCCCTTCGGGAAACCCGTAGTTCCCGAAGTGTACTGCATATTGACCACATCATCGCCGCTGACACTTGCCAGTATCTCCTTAAGCTCGTCATCCGGATAATGACTGCCAAGAAGCATAAGCTCGCTGGTATTGTACATGCCCCTGTGTTTTTCCTGCCCTACGTAAATTACGCTCTTAAGGCACGGAAAATTCTTGCTTTTCAGGCGCCCCCTCTCGGAGCTTCTAAGTTCGGGAACCAGCCCATAGATGATTTCCAGGTAGTCAACGTCCCTGAAGCCGTCGATAAGAGCCAGAGCTTTCATGTCCGATTGCCTGATCACGTACTCGACTTCATGGCTTTTGTAAGCCGTATTTACGGTAACAAGCACTGCTCCGATCTTTGCAGTTGCAAACATGAAGGTAAGCCAGTCAGGGACGTTCTTTGCCCAGATCCCCACATGGTCTCCCTTTTTTATTCCGATAGCGAGCAGCCCTTTTGCAAGGTTATTAACTCTTTCATTGAACTGCCCATAAGTAAAACGAAGGTTACGGTCCGGATAAATCAGAAACTCGTGGTCAGGGTCTACAGCCACCTGTTTTTCAAAGTACTTACCCAGGGAGTCATGTATCATATTTAATATACCTCCTTGTCCATTTTTAGTAACGTGGGAGAAATCACTGATGTAACAAGCACAATTAAGAAGCTGAACGCCTCACTAAATCGGCTTTCGAAATGAAATATAAATGATGAAGATAAAAAGGCAATCAAGGATTTTATCTTTTCCATCCGAAATGAGAAAAAGAAACTTGAGCAGAACACCTTGATTGCTCACATAAACGCATTAAAACGTGTCTGTGAGATTATTGCAGAAATTGGGATTAAAAAACCCATGGCTGAAATAGATCAAGCCGACTTCAGCCAATTCTTAATGTACTTAGAAGATTTGAAGTGCTTCAAACAAGGCAATATAAATCATACATAAAATCATTCAAACGGTTTTCGATGTGGAAGCATGGGGACAATATGCCTGTGTGGATTACACAGCTTCAGACCACAAAGACCGAGAGCTTGATACACCCCAGTGATTTACCCACCAAGGAAGAATTCAATAAGTTTTTAGATGCTGCCAGGCATCCGAGAGATAAAGCCCTAATTGCCGTATGTGCTGATGGAGGACTTAGAATAGGTGCGCTGCTTTCATGCAAGGTTGGATCAGTGGATCTCACAAAACATGGGGCTTATTATATTATCAAAGGGGGGCACAAATAAAACCACGAAAGCGAAGGGTATCCCGCTTACATGGTCTTCTGGGAACTTAGGGCAGTGGCTGGCAATCCATCCCATGCGCGACATCTCAAATGCGCCCCTATGGACGACTTTAAAGAATAGATCAGGGAAAACAGAAGCATTAAGTTATGAGGGTGCGTATCAAATGTTTCTGCATGTTGAAAAGTCACAATAGGTCTATAATATCAGAGTATCCGTTCCGGTTTTGCACATTGCATATTGTAAAAGTTGTAGCTGGTAACCACTTTTCGGATAGGCTCTTAGTCCCTTTTCCTGCAAGTGCTTCTTTATATGCCCCTGTGATCTCTTCTATCTCGGCTTCAGTATTAAATGAAAGGTCAAGCCGAATTGCATCCACTCCATACCCTTCCAGATTTTTAACATATTTCAGCATGTCAAGCACTTTCGAGTTGTAAATCAGGGTGCGAGTGCCAAGGCGCCTTACAGGAAATTCGGAACCGCTCTGGTCAACAAGGAGGACTTCACTGTCTTTCCTTACGATTCTTCTGTCAATAAGAGGTTTTAAAAGGTCATTTTCCGTAATAAGCATCAGTTCTCTGCCGTAAACTAAAATTTCGGTCTGGCCTGTCTCCCCGCAGGCTTGAAGTGTTTCACAGACATTTTTTATTTCGCTCAGGTTCAGCTCGCTTGAAAGTGTTACCCTGCGAGCTCCTGCCTGATAGAAAGTGCTTGTTGCAGAGTCCGTTTTTGGTACAGCCTTTTCCGTTTAAGAGTTAAGGGCACTGGTTGCAGTACATCTTTATTACCTCAAACCTTTTTAAGATATAATTCTAAATTCGTTCTTATGTTTTCGATTATTTCTTCTATTAAACTCCCTTAAAATAATGCCCCGTCGTATACTCAATCCCTCTTGCAAGTTTCAATTTAATCTCTTTTCCTGCAAGTGCTTCTTTATATGCCTCTGTGATCTCTTCTATCTCGGCTTCAGTATTAAATGAAAGGTCAAGCCGAATTGCATCCACTCCATACCCTTCCAGATTTTTAACATATTTCAGCATGTCAAGCACTTTCGAGTTGTAAATCAGGGTGCGAGTGCCAAGGCGCTTTACAGGAAATTCGGAACCGCTCTGGTCAACAAGGAGGACTTCACTGTCTTTCCTTACGATTCTTCTGTCAATAAGAGGTTTTAAAAGGTCATTTTCCGTAATAAGCATCAGTTCTCTGCCGTAAACTAAAATTTCGGTCTGGCCTGTCTCCCCGCAGGCTTGAAGCGTTTCACAGACATTTTTTATTTCGCTCAGGTTCAGCTCGCTTGAAAGCGTTACCCTGCAAGCTCCTGCCTGATAAAAAGTGCTTGCCGTAAAAGCGTTGAAGATGTTGAACTCTTTTCCTGCGGCAAATGGTATGGAAAGTTCTTTTGCAAGCTGTGCGGCCCCGAGGTCGGAACAGGCTATACTGAAACCTGCATCTCTTACTTTTTCCAGCAGGGGTTTCAATTCATTCAGTTCGCTGTCATGGGTTATCAGGGGAACCCTGAAGACGAGTTCGACTCTTTCGGCTTTCAAATCCTCAAGCTTCTCTGCGTTTTCAGGCGCTGTCAGCTCTTCAAATTTTGAAATTGGAATGTATATTATATCTGCGCCGGCAATTGCAGCTTTAAGTAGTGAAGAAATTTCATTTACTTCAATGCTCAGGAAGAGTTTCTTTGAACCAGTACTCCGGTTCCTGCTGGCTTCGGCGTTGCTTCCTTTTCTGTTTCTACCCTCTTTATTGCAGCTCTCTTTGTCGGCGCCTTCAGAAATGTACAGATGGTTGAAATTTGCCAGTTCTGGGTGTTTTTGTTCTTTTTTGTATGCACTGAGGGTCTTTTCCAGCAGGAGGTCTGCAGCCTTTCGCCTTGAATTCTTCAGCACGCCAACAGGAATGAAGATATTCTCATCAGCTTCAATTGAGATATCTATGGCTTCAAATGGAGTGTCTCCAAGGCTTTCCATCGCCTTTCTTATCTGCTCGGTTGTGGTTGGGGATTTTTCGGCTCCCTGAACGATATATTCATCAGAAAATTCCGCACTTACGGCTTCTCCACTTCTTTCCATACTGAGAGCTTCTTCTTTTTCTTTTCGGCTGCTTTTTCCGCTCTCCTCTGTAATTTTTCCGCTTTCTTCCCTGATCTCAACCGTAAACCGTTCTCCTTTCCTGGCTTTTACTTTCAAGCTTACAGGGAGCGTTTTCAATTTTGTTTTTTGGAGGGTATCCAGAAGCTGCGTGTCTGTTGTGAGGTAGAGTTCGTCTCCTCTCTGGACTGCCCTTCCTGTCTTCGAGCTGATTTCAAGCCCTACTTTTTCGCCTTTTTTTGCACTTTTTACATGCTCGCCTGCAATCGTGATTATGCCTGTAACCGCAGAACCAAGCATCCTCTCCCTCGTGAAAATGCTTATGCCGTCTTTTACCTGGATATCCTCATCCAGCCGAACTGTAAGTTTTGTGTCCCCCTTTGAACGGGAGAGATCCAGGACTTTTCCCAGAAAAGCGCCGTAGTTTGAGCTGTATTTCGAGTGGGATACGCCTTTTTCCCCGAGTATGAAACCCCTTGTAAAGCCCCTGTAAAAAAGTTTTGCAAGCTCGGCTTCCCTTGACTCAAGCTCTTCCTTTGTCGGATTTTCCCCAGGACTGCATATGCTTTGAACTGCGGCTTTGTAGGCAGAAGCACTTGCAGTAACGTATTCGGGCTTCTTCATCCGTCCTTCGATTTTAAGGCTTACAACCCCTGTTTTTACTATCTCTTCAAGCCCTGTGAGTGTGGAGAGTTCGGCACAGCTTATGGGGTAGTTGCCTCCGATAGATCTTTCGTCAATTTCCCTGCCGTTTACCAGGAAGCTGTAGCGCCTTCTGCACGGCTGGGCACAGGCTCCCCGGTTTGCGCTTCTGTCGTGCAGGAAACTGCTGAAGAGGCATTTTCCAGAATATGAATAGCAAAGAGCGCCATGGACAAAAATCTCGATGCCCACGCCTGAATGATCTACAATATCTTTTACCTCGTCTGCAGTAAGCTCCCTTGAAACGATAACTCTTTTTGCTCCAAGGCCTGCTGCAAAATCAACTCCCTGCTTGTTATGGATAGTCATCTGTGTGCTCGCATGCAGCTCAAGGTCAGGGTAAATTTCTTTAAGGACTCTGAGCAGCCCGAGGTCCTGCAAGATAATTGCATCGATTCCGGCTGCGTATGCGAGGTCCACTATTTCGAGGGCATGCTGCAGTTCTTTTTGTTTTATGGGAATGTTAAGTGCCAGATAGACAGAAACACCGTGCGAATGGGCCAGATCCACAGCAGCGGCCAGGTCATCGAGAGTAAAATTTTGTGCTCCCTGGCGGGCATTGAACTCGCCGACTCCGAGGTATACAGCATCGGCTCCTCCTTTGATTGCGCCAAGGAGAGCTTCCTGGTCGCCTACAGGAGCCAGGATTTCAGGAGGAGTACAGGTTAAGCTTTTAGCAGACATATGAGATCAGGGTATTTTCTTGTGATAACTGGAAATTTTTTATAACTGTATGTAAAAAGATTATGCAAAATACTTACGCAAAGGGCTTACAATAGTCTGTGACTAAGTCAATCCAGGTCAGTTTAAAACCTAAAGGTGCTTCTTGAATAAAAAATGGATGGTAAGCCCCAGGGTCTTTTTCACAGCAGGAAAGGCTTTCTGTAAACCTGGACATTTCGGTCGTGTCCATGAGTTGTTGATCAAATCTGAAAAAACGGTCACATTAGCTAGTCACATTAGCTATGTTCTAACAACTTGGAAAGTAAGTCCTGTGTTTACGATTTTCAGTAACTGACCCACACGACCAAATGAAGTTGTGTGTAAAAATGAATGGGAAAAAATAAAAAGAGTCTTAACCCAAAATTTTCAGGTTCAGATCTTCTTTACATTCATATTGATTGAAACTTCTGCGATATCGGCGCTATATTCGGCTACCCTTCGCAGGCTTTCCAGAACCATGCTAAGTCCAATGTTACATGAACTTTCATCATCTCGTGACTCCAGAGAAAACCCGAACTGGGAAACTTTTTTGGCCTCGACAACAATTTTGTTGATAGCCCGCAGATCTTCTTCTGCCATTGAGTCTATTGAACTTTCGAAAACCTTTCGTGAGAGTTCAGCCATTTTAAAGATAGGGTCATCAGCATTTATTCTTGCATCCATTTTCAGGACGTTTTTAGCTATCTTGACCGCGTGGTCTCCTACACGCTCGATACACTTTGTAATAAGCCTGTATCCCAGGCAATCTCGTGGATGCCTTATCCCTATCTTTTCAGAGAGTTCGATATCCTCAATTGAAGCCTTGAGCTGGCGAACAGCAAGAAGATAGAAGCGGTCCACGTCATCGTCCCTCTGGATGACGTCTTCTGCAATCTCCACATTATGATCCCGAAGAGCGGTCATGGAGTCCTCAAGCATTGAAAGTACGAGACCGTACATGTTTTTGATTACACGGCCAAGGGGCAGGTCATTGTAGTTAAGCAGGCACAGGAAGACCAGTTCATTCCGGGATTCCTCCACAAGTTCAAGACCTATCAATTTCTGACGAACTGAGTCCTTGATAAACTTGCGGTCATAAGCACTGAAACCTTTGTCGGTAGTCAGCCTGATAGAATCATAACCCACAAGATAATGAGAAATAAGAATTCGGAGGTTGTTTTCCGCACTATCCGAGTGAATATAGTCGATCGTTGCCTTGAGAGCAGCTTGTTCCCTTGATGCCGCACCGGGAGAAACAAGCAGGGTTTTGTTAGGCATGGGTGTAAGAGTAAGCGTGTCCCCGGCCTCGATCCCGACCTCCCGGACCCATTTTATGGGGAGAGACACAATATAGGTAGAATTTCCGGTAAACTGAACTTTTCTTTTATCCTTAGTAATAAATAATCCCCCTGAGGATATCCTAATTAATTTAGCAAAATCTATATAGACGACGGTAATATATAAAGTTACCTCTGAAGTAGGACAATAAGATAAGATATAAACCCTGATAACCTTGTCTAGGTATAGTATATAGGATCAGTTCTCGAATCATATAGGAACATATAGTTGCGTTAAAAATGAAATATAAAATCAGGGTAACTATTCAGCCTACCCAAAATCAGTTGACTGATATTGATTTTGACATCACAGAGAAATGTGATTACTGACCAATGAACAAATAAAAAACGCAATCAATAGCCAACAATTAATGGAAACTAATTCAGAGAAATTTGCCTATTGAATCTTATGAAAGATGGCTATTGAGGTTGTTTTGCCCAGGCTGAATAGATGCAAATCAGGTATAAAATCAGGTCGTGTCCGTGAGTCATTGATCAATTCTGAGAAAACGAGTACGCCCACCGTGTTTGAGGAAAATGTAGAGAGATTCTAGTGCTTACGGTTTTCAATAACTCACACTCACGACCGAAATTTCAGACCTGCCTGTTAATATTTCATAATTGCCCCTTATTTTTCATATTTGTAAAGCTCCGGGTCTCCGAGAAGAGAATGTAGCTGCTGGACTGCTCTGGCTTTGTCTGAAACTTGGGCCTTCAGGATGTGCAACCTGTTAAAACAAGAACTGATGCAAATGTATAAATATCATATAAATACTGATTGATATATAAAATTAGTTGACCAGGTTGACTATCTGAATATTGGTTCTACTTGCTTTGTTGCATAATTCTACGGGATTCTCTATTTCGCTTGAATCCTCTTTTCCCGGTTAAATGATGAAGCTCCGTAAAAATGAATTGATGCTGCAGGGATGCAGCACAAAACCACTCCAGAAACGTATGCAAATACCATTCAGCATAGACAGCCTGATTAATTCTGCAACAAAGCAGCTATACTTTGAATTTGCATGTTTCTGAAGCTTCATCAGGATGAAAGATGACTTTATTTGAATTATTTAATAAGATTGAACAGTGTTGTCTCAATCTCTTAAAAGTATATAAATCCTTAAAGGAACACGAGCCTTCAAAAGAATATAATCTTACCTGTCTCTCATTGAAGAGGTCCTTTCGCCTGAAAACCTCTAAAATAGCTTCGGAACTTGAAAAACAGGCTTACAAGCTCTTCAAAGAAAAAATTCCGGATTTCTTATACAGGAATGAATTGGAAAACCTGTTGCCGGCCTCCGGAAAAATTGTTTTGCAGCGTATGGAGGGCCTGGCATGGTAAGTGATGAAGAGATGAGGTCCGGGAATATTGTGAATCTGTTCTGGAAATTTGCACTCCCGGCAGTTGTAGGAGTTGTCATTGCAGGAATCCAGGGAATTATCGACGGCTTTTTCATAGGAAATGCTCTCGGAAGCCAGGGGCTTGCAGGAGTTACCCTTGCTTATCCTCCTTATCTGGTTATAATCGGAGTGGGCGTAATTATCGGGATCGGCGCGTCCAGTCTAACAGCCCTTGAACTTGGAAAAGGGAATAAAAAGGGAGCCCTGGATATTGTGCACAACGCTTTTCCCTTATGTCTTCTTGCAGGAGCTATTTTTACTGCAGGCGGGCTGGTTTTTTGCGGAACCTCAATCAGTCTCCTTGGAGCCAGCGGCCCTGCCCTTACCTTTGCCCGCGAGTACCTCAGGGTCATTTTCATGGGTTCGATCTTCATGATTCTTACAATTGCCCTTGACCCCCTGGTCAGGAATGACGGGAAGCCGAAGCTCTGCATGAACATCATGATTGCAGGAGTAGTTGTAAATGTCGTGCTTGACTATCTTTTTGTCATGCGTATGGGCATGGGAATGTCAGGTGCCGCCACTGCGACAATAATCTCCTTTGCTCTCCCTGCAGTGCTGCTTGTGCACTATCTTTTTGGCAGTGAGGCAAAATTGAAACTCCGGCTTAAAGCCATGAAATTCAAAATCGGAACCCTGCTCCAGATCCTTAGGGCCGGCCTTCCGTCTTTCGTAATGCAGTTTTCACTGGCTCTCGTGCTTTTTGCGCACAATTACATGCTGCTCAGGTACGGTTCCGAGCTTGCGGTCTCAGCCTACGGCATCATAGGATATGTCTTTTCAATTTTCTATATGCTCTTCGAAGGAATAGCCATGGGAGTGCAGCCGATAATAGGCTTCAATTACGGGGCTGGATGCTATGACAGGGTTTCGAAGACTCTGAAACTGACAATACTTTCGTGTATCCTCATCGGAGCTTCCGGATTTCTGTTAATCTACTTCTTCCCGGAGAGAGTGGTGCAGATCTTCAGCCAGGATGACTCCGAACTTCTGGAAGTTACGCTGCGAGGAATGAATTTTTTCATGTTCTCTTTGCTCGTTGAAGGTATCGTGCTCCTCACTGCTGTCTATTACCAGTCAGTAAACAGGGTCAGGGCAGCACTTTTTATTCAGCTGGGAAAGGTTTTTGTTTTTCTCTTTCCTCTGCTCTTTATCCTGCCAGTTTTCTTCGGCCTGGACGGGGTCTGGTCTGCGTCGCCGGTCACGGAGTATATCATGCTGCTGGTGGTCCTTGTTATGCTTTCGAAGGAATTCAAGTTCCTCAGGAGTGGAAATACGGGGAATAAGCAATCAACGGACATGAAGTATATAGGGTCAGTACCCAGAAACAAGCGGAAAGACAGGGAATGAGGAAAGTTCCAGGCTTGTTACTTTCATGCCTGCTGAAAAAAGAGATGTCTCGTGAAATCCCTCCTCCTGAGCCCCTGGCTTTAAGGAAGGGACATTCCTGCCCCTCCATACTCCTGCAATGAACTTCATATCTTAAACGGAAACTGGCAGTTCATTATTGCAGTTCTTTGCTCTTTTTACATACTTCTATAGTTTCAAATGTGAATATTTGAACTAAATTCACTCCCGTTTCTGTAATTATTACGGAATTTCAGTATTTGACCGTATCTTTTAGGGTAATCATCCGGTAAATTTTGAAGCAAGATACGAAAAGAAAATCTGTTTTCTGGGAGGAATTCTGCAGAAAAGAATATAATATGTCTTTATATTTAAAGAAAGAGGGGAAAAGGGGATTTAGCACCTGAAATTTAAAAAGAACACAAAATACAGGGGTATGTAACTCAAAAAATGGGCATTCCTGAAGATTATTCTGGATTTGGGTGCCAAGATGTATATATATCCTGAAAGAATAATTTACTCTGTTAGAACAAATTATTAAAAAAAAGGATAAAATATGAGAAAATGCTGGTCTCGATGATGGCTAAAGGAAGTATAAAGGAAAAAATCCCTAAATTAAAGAGCCTTCTCAGTTATCTCTTACCAGTTATTATATTCTCCCTGGCTCTATGGACCCTGGATAAACAGATACACCATTTACACTCGATATATATTATAAGAAGTATTGCAAGCGTTCCCCTGAGCCATATAGAGCTTGCATTCTTTTTAACTTTCTTAAGCTATCTTGCTTTGACAGGTTACGATTACCTTGCAGTCCGCCATATAAACAATTCAATGCCTTATAAACGGACTGCCTGGATTTCTTTTATCAGCACATCCATCAGTTACAGTATAGGTTTTAACTTTTTAACCGGAAGCTCTCTCCGTTACAGGCTGTATTCAAGGTACGGGCTGACATTTGCCCATATCTGGGAAATTATAATTTTTTGCATTTTTACCTTCTGGATCGGCTTTTGTTTTGTTGCAGGCTTGCTTTTCATATTTTATCCGGTTAAATTGCCAATTTACATGCCTGAGATTCCTGTTCCGTTAAATATAATTGGAATTCTGTTACTGCTGTTTCTTGCTGCTTATTTCTTTTTTTCATTCAGGAAGCAAAGTCTTAAGATAAAAGAATACCAGATCAGAGTCCCTGAACCAAAAGTCGCGTTCTTACAGCTTGCCTTATCCTCGGTAGACTATCTGCTTTCAGGGAGCATAATCTATTTCCTTCTGCCCTCAAATCCACAGCTTACCCTGCTTCATGTACTTGTGTTCTTTGCACTGGCGCAGGTCATAGGGCTGATAAGTACTGTCCCAGGCGGGCTCGGGGTTTTTGAGACCCTGATGTTATTTATGCTGGAGCCTTACTTCGATACGGTTGATATAATAAGACCTCTTTTGCTCTTCAGGGCAGTTTACTATTTTATTCCGTTCCTGTTTGGGTTCCTGGCCCTTATAATATATGAATTTGAAGAGAGAAAAAAATTCCTGGAAAAAATTGGGAAAGCTACATATTCAGGCCTATCAGAGCTAACGCCCCAGATTTTTTCAATTCTGATCTTTTTTGGAGGTATCTCCCTCCTTTTTTCCGGAGCCCTGCCTTCAAACCCGAAATATTTGCATGATATCACTTACATTGTTCCCCTTCCCCTTATCGAAGCATCCAGGTTTTTTGGCAGCATAATGGGCATATTACTCCTGCTCCTGGCAAATGGACTCTGGAAAAGGATCGATGGGGCTTATGTGCTCTCCCTTGCTGTCCTTTCTATGGGCGGGCTTTTTGCCTTCCTGAAAGACTTTGATTATCATGAGGCAGTTGTTCTTTTTATCCTGTTCGTCTTTTTACTTCCGTGCAGGAAATATTTTTACCGAAAATCCTCGCTTTTGCACCAGTCTTTTAGCAGGGAGAATATTATTGCTATAGCTCTGGTGCTTGTAAGCTTCGTATGGCTCGGGTTTTTTTCATACAGGCACGTAGAGTATTCAAACGAACTCTGGTGGCAATTCGGGATTAATTCCCAGGCATCCAGCTTTTTAAGGGCTACAGTTGGAGTTTTCTTCTTACTTCTTGTTTTCGGGATCGCGAAGATGCTGAGCCCCTTTTCCATGGACATTCACCTTCCCGAAAAAGAGGAGACGGAGCTTGCAAAAACGATTATCAATCAAAGTCAGGAAACCTGGGGAAATCTGGTATTTACCGGAGACAAATATCTGCTTTTTGACGATGAAAAAAAGGCTTTTTTAATGTACGGGGTTTCCGGAAGGACCTGGATTTCAATGGGAGATATTGTCGGGACCAGCGATCAGGCAAAAGAGCTAATCTGGGATTTTTATGAAATGAGTAAATTACATCAGGGAAGAGCCGCTTTTTATGAAGTGGGCGAAAGATGCATTCCCGTTTTTCTTGACCTCGGCCTGACCCTGATCAAAATAGGGGAGGAAGCAAAGGTGCCACTCGATTCTTTCACCCTGGAAGGAAGTGCAAGCAAAGACTTCCGATATACAGTAAAGAATGTAGAAAAAAAGGGATATCAGTTTGAGATAATCCCTCCAGAGGGAGTCCCCGGCCTCATGCCTGAGCTTAAAAAGGTCTCGGATGCGTGGCTGGAAATGAAAGCCGGAAAGGAAAAGAGATTTTCGGTGGGCTTTTTTGACGAGAAATATCTGAGTAATTTCCCGGTTGCCATTGTCAGGAATGAAACCGAAATTGTTGCCTTTGCAAACATCTGGATAGGTGCAGAAAAGGAAGAAATCAGTGTTGACCTGATGCGCCACAGTCCAGATGCCCCGGACAGGACAATGGAATACCTTTTTGTCAAGCTCATGATCTGGGGAAAAGAAAACGGATACAGGCGTTTTTCCCTCGGGATGGCTCCCCTCTCAGGGTTTGAAAAGAGGCAGTTTGCCCCTATGTGGAATAAAATAGGGTCGTTAATCTTTACCCACGGAGAACATTTTTATAATTACAAAGGACTCCGGGACTTTAAGGAGAAATTCAATCCTGTATGGAGTCCGAAATATATTGCCCTCCCCAAAGGGCTTAAGCAGGGCCTTGCCTTAAAAGACATAGCAACCCTGATCTCAGGAGGAATGAAAGGGATTTTCTCAAAAGAATAAAAGAACATTCGCAGGTTGAAATTTTCTTAACTTAAATCAGTTTCCCAAATTTTTCCAGAATCAAAAACATAAATTCCTTTGTTCCAGCCAGATGTTTTCTCTGCTCCAGCATCTCCTTTTCCTTCTGGACAAACGGCCCATCTACCATTCCATCCCCAAATCGCGTTATAAAGGATTTGATTCTCTCTTCATTTACTTCAGGGTGAAATTGCAGAGCCACAACCCTGCCGTCATAAATGAAACCCTGATTTTTGCATCCTTCGCTTTCAAAAAGGTGAACAGCGCCGGCAGGCAGGTCAAAAGTCCCGCCATGCCAGTGAAAAACTGTAATCTCTTCCGGCAGCCCTTTAAGAAAGTCTGGTTTATTCTCATCTGCTGTTGCCCGAATAGGGAACCAGCCCATTTCCATGTACTTATTTTCATAAACGCGGGAGCCCAGGACGTCGGCAAGCAACTGAGCTCCAAGGCAGATTCCGAGAACTGGTTTTCCTTCCATTATTGCCTGTTTGATAAACTCTTTTTCGTCTCTGAGCCAGGGATTTTCTTTATAATCATAAACTCCTATCGGACCGCCCATGATGATAAGAAGGTCAAAAGAATCAAGTTTTGGAGGAGTTTCGGTTTCGTAAAAGCGGGTTGACTCAAGCGGGTAGTTTTTAATTTTTGCGTATTCTTCGATAGTGCCGAGGGTGTTTATAGAGGAGTGCTGGAGGACGTGGATTTTCATGTAAGATCAATTTATTGTTTTTTCATTTAAAGTGAATAGTTCAACACTTTGTTTAAGCCACAACTGAAGCGAAACTCTGGCTTCAACTCGAGTTTCTGGTGCAAACGAAGCCTGCAAAATCTCACCTGTTAATTAAACGCAAAAAATGTATCTGTAAGAAACATAAAAATTTTTGATGAATTTTTTGAAGACCCTATGAGATAAAGATAATTACGGATTTTTGAGTAATGCCAAAAAAGATAGTCAGAAAAATGTTATTTTCTTGAGAACGTCTGCGGAATGTCGGGTGAAATCCAATACAAATTAATGATGGTATAGTTAAATAATGTTAAAGCAGTGGGGTAGTAAAAAGTCCTTCAATAGTGTAAACTATTTATAGTCAACACACAAATTAAATACACTGTTAAACACTATAATTCTAACTCTATAATCAAAAACACCGATGGGCATAGAAAAACTCAATCCAGACTCTATAACCACGGAGAGTACGGAAATCTCTGTGCCCGTGTTTCCTTCAGTCCGTGTTTTCCGTGCTTTCAGTGGTTTATCTTTTCGCTTGAATTATGACCAACTGAGAAATTTTATTCAACTCAAAAATTAACTATACTTCTAAATGTTTAAATTACAGTTGTCGTTCTTGTTTATATGTGTAAATATTTTCTACGTCGACTATAAATGAATAAATGAATAATGGTATAGTTAAATGGTATTAAATAGCTGTTTAATTAAAAAATCATCCTGTAGTATAAACTATTTAACAAAGAGGGTATCGTTAAATAATGTTAAAGCGGTGGTGTAATAAAAAAATGAAATCATTCAAGGGTGTAAACTACTTATTTTTATCACTGTTCTTACTTTTACTTCTTGCAAGTACGGCATCAGCAACAAACATTGAGATCAATGGTCAAACACAAGACAAAGTTTTAGAGGGACAGGTAATAAGTTACACATTAACAATAAATAATATCCCACCAGCTGCAGATTATATCTCTTTTGACACTGATCTGGTTAAAGTTGATGATTCCCATTTATATAATTTCACAAATTTGAACTTTACAAGTGATGCTAACAAATTTGATTTTCCAGTTAATGAAAGCGCAACGTCAATTATTGTTACTATTAATGGACAAATCCCACAAATTACCAATAAGAAACAGTATGATGGAGTAACACTTGTAACATATAAACAAAGTACGGGCTACGCTTATGACAGAATAACACTTACAAACAGTAAAGGAAATCTGATCGAAAGCGTGGAAACACGTCCCTTCGAAATTTCAATACCTGAAGTTGAATCATTCCGAGAACAGATTAATGAAATCGATGATCCTTTTTTCAAAAAATATCTGCAGGACCTGCATGATAAAGGGCTTGTTAAGGAGTCAAAAACACTTGCTGATCATTTGACTGAAAATGATAAATGGCCTTCATACTGGTGGCTTATTCCAGGCACAATTCTAGGCCTTATGGTCGGTTTTTTAATTGGTGTGAGGTTCAATTCTAAGGATGACATCGATGCAGGAGAAGATACCGAATGAAAAGGGTAGATGACTCGAGTCAATCTTTTAAGTACCCTCCAAACCTAACAATTGTGGGTTTGGGAGGATGCGGAAAAAAACTTGCTCGTGAAATATGCGATTACGATTGGCTACTCCACTACTACTCCAATGATGTGAACAGGCTTAAGATTTATACGATGGATACGGACGCCAATGAATCTGCAGAGGATCAGCGGTGGGAAACAAAAATCATGGAGAAAGTAGATAATCTGGAGGGAGCGGGAAACATCGAATTTAAGTCCTACTATCTACCAAACCTTGCAAATATTACACATGTATCCGATTTAACCAGCGCTGAAGTTTCAGCAAGCATAAAAAGATCCCGCTCGATCAAAACGTGGTGGTTGAATGATCCCGAAAACGATGGAGTTACTTTTCAGGACCTGAAACGTATTGATCACTTCATCATGGATGATTTCGGGGGTGGTGTGCATCGCAGAAGAGCGGTTTCAAAAGCTATTCTGTATAAAGTTTTGAGTGAAGGGCAAGCAAATGGGTTCCCTACCTTTTCGAATCCGGGAGTCACTGCCATCATAGTCGGGATCGGGGGAGGTACTGGCTCAGGCATGTTCATAGACCTTGCAAGATATATCAAGGAAAAACGAGATGATGCAGTCTATCTCTTTGTAGTACTTCCAACGACAAAAGAAGGAGAAAAAGAACAGCTTAATGCTGCCATTTCCCTTACAGAGCTTGAATACTTAAACGTGTCTCACGATGAGAGACTTTTCGATCATGTAATATTTACATCTCTGGGTCCCACGGAGTATACCAACGGACAGTATGAGCTCGAAGAAGTAGATGAATTTGATTCTGTCTTCCCGCAGATTCTCACTAACTTCTTCCATATAGAGAGAAGTGATCTTAACCTTAGTGACGCAAGAAAATCCTATTCTTCTTTTATTTTTGCCGATTCGCATGTAATCGAATACCCCGTAGAAGAGCTCAGGGAATTAAAGGAGCAGTACAGCCAGATTATTCATGAACTGGGAGAAATTGATGCTGTCAGGAAAAATGTAAACGAGATTATCGAAGGCCTCCTTATTAAGTTCAACATCAGTGGAGAATCCACTCCAACGATGGAAGTCTTTGAGTTCATAAAAACTGAGTATAGAAATATTGAAAAAGTGTGGACAAACAACATCGCAAAACTGCTTAATTATCACAGCGTGGAACAAATAGAGGAATTTATTAAATATAACATTTCAGAGATTCAATTTGAAAAGATTGGAACCTATAATGACCTGACATCCTATATTTCACGAGTTAATAATTTTGCTCAAGGCGTTGCTCAAGAGAAACTCAAAGATGAGATCGATAAAAAATTATTCCGTTTGATTCCAGAAGCTCTTGAGACTCTGGAAAAAAATGCAAATTTATTCAAGCGGGTTGCAGCGGTTGAGAATGAAGATTGCAGGTCTGTAATGATTAATATCCTGAAAGGGAAAAAGGATATATCTCCTCTTCTTGGAGCCCTGAACGCCAAGAGTCAGGAAATCCAAAATCTGAACACGAAGCTGAAGCCGACCGAGCAGAAAATGGCCGAGCTAAATTCTCTGCCTATCGAGGTCGACAAAAAGATCAAAGATAAATTAAATGATACTGATCTTGACCTTGAGTCCTATGCAAAACTCAACCGGAATATCAAATACCTCCCGGATAATGAACAAAAATTGAAAGAAACATTAGATCGATATATAGAGAAACTGAGTACCGGGAAAGTTAGAGGGAACGATAAAAATAGCTGGTTTTTGTCTGCTGGCACTAAAGATATTAGAATGGAAATTGAGGCTATCTCAAAAGAGAACGAATGTGATCTTGAAAGCTTAAGCAGGTTTATTAATTCCGTTACCAATTATTATTTTTATAAATATAAGGTAAAAGAAGTTGAAAAGGGCGGCTTGCGTGCACTTATACTGGGGAAGAGAAAGCAACTAATAAAAAAATATAAAGAGCATGCCGGGAAAGAAGAAGATTATATCAAATCAAATATGAAATACTGGGCGATTCGTATCGATACACCCTTTAACATCATCATACCTGAAAACTTTTTAACTGTAGATTTAATTAAAAAAGTTGAAGTACTTCGAGAAAGGATCTGTAATTCTATATTTGCAGATTTAAATACAAATAATATATCCAGTGAAAAACTTGACACAATATTTGCATCCGATGACAGGGTGAAAATCAGGCAGTTCTTGCGAGAAAATCTGACAGAACTCCATTTAGAAGCTGCTAATTACTTCAATAGTATGGAAGAGTTAAATAAATACATTAAAGATATAAACCGAGAAATAGAAGAAAAGCAGCTGCAGTATGATATGCTTGTTAAAGTCGATGCCACCAACACGGAAACATTTTCAAGCCGAAAAAATTTCAATCTGCATTATGAGTATTTCCATGAACATTTTGAGCTGATCAATAAAAAAATAGAAGCCGGAAAACGGACGAAAAAGGGCATATACAAAACCAAATTTGGAAGTGTCAACCCCCAGATCCTGTCTCTCGTGGAAGGCAGTTCTGATACGAATGCCAGTCCTGATATGGGCAGCCTTGACATGGACAAAAACGGGAAATTAGAACTTGATAAACTCATAAACCTCGCAAAATCAACATATCAGGACCTGTTTGAAAGTAGGAAACTTGGAGTAAATTCTTTAAAAATTTCAATCGGCGAGACCGAAAGGTGGACTTTTGGGAAAGCTGCTTTAGTTGTATCATCCACTTCCGGATATGTACGTTCTGAGCTCATGAAAAGCATGATCAGTAAAGATATCAATCAGAGCCTGTCTTTGAAAAAACCTAATGATTCCCTGCTTACTCCCCATGGACATACAAAACCCTGGGAGATTGCTCTGACCTTTTTTGCCGCATCAAGTTTTCTTGACAACATTTATCCCCTGGTAGCCGGAGGAGGTTACTGGGAAATTTATGCAAGGAATAAGGAAAATATACTGCATCATGTCCTGAAACTTCAGGATGGAGAGTACATAACCCGAAATGCCCTCTTAAGCTCGGAAGCAGCCGGAAAGATTGCAAACAATGAAAGGATAGAGGAAATTCCCCAGGAGATCAAGAGCCTTTATAAAACGAAGTCATTAAAGGAGGCCCTGAAGCTTGAAAATAAGTAGGACTCATACGATTTTTGAAATCATTCTGGTTTTATTGGGGGTTCTCCTTTCCCTTATTTTTTTACATATGAGTATGCCCTACTGGCTATCAGATACAGGATGGTACATAAAACTCACTTTCAGCTTTTTCGTCGCATCATTTATTTCAAGTGCAATTGGGATGATTCTCGAGTTTCGCTCCAGAATCGGGGGAATTTTCTTACTTGCAGTGTTCTTGCCGTTTATGTACGTCTTTTACGTAAGCGGGTTTTTACGTATTGACGGATTTGTGCTTGGAATGTTGGAAGGTGGGTGCTTAAGCTTTTATTCCTATTATAATAATCGCTTTGACAGGCTTGCAATGTATTTACGTCGATTCATCCTGATTTTTGTTGTATTTACCTCATTGTATCTAATCCTGGCTTTGATTGAGATTATGTGGTTTTCTCAAGAACCGGAGTTCATGTCAAGTGGTTCAAACGAGATTTTTGAATTTATGATTTTGATAGGAACTTTATTTACATTTTCTTTCCTTCTGACGAAGACCATTCGCGGTATAAGGGCTTATGATGTATTTGTGTATGGGCCTTCAAGATCCGGAAAAACATTGTTACTGCTTGCATTCTACAATCAGTTTGTAACTGTTCTGGGGGGTCAGAGAAAAGAAATTATCGTGTCGGAAAAAAACAAAGAAAGTTTAAAGATTGAAAATATGCTTGCAGATATAGAGAAGGGAGAACTTCCAAGAAGCAACCTCCAGACAGATCTTGCAATATATTTGTTATCAGGCAAAAAAGGAGTTAAACCTGTAGGAATGACATTTGTCGACTACGGGGGAGAACATACAAAAAATTTTGATCCCACGCAATATGGGACAATAATTGAAGAACTCAACAAACGTTTCAATATAGACGTTCCCACACTGGAACAGAATATGGGAAATATAGATTTTATAAAAAACCTGCGAGATAATCATAAAAATGAATTTGCAGAGACTGTAGAGAAAGTCACCTTTGCCCATATATATAACAGATTTGAAAGTGCAGGGAAAATCATTTTCCTAGTAGACGGAGATCATATCGTTGACTACCATAATGGCGGCAAAACAAATTTGACACAACTCTTCGGTCACTACTCAAATATCATCAATATATTCGGGAATGAGAAATCGTATGCGATTGTGGTGACCAAGACTGACATGTTTAAGGATCTTTCCAAGATTATAGAGGATTCAAAAGAAGCCAGGGATATAGAGCATGAAATATATGATCTGTTCTGCGAGATTACCACATTCAAGGAAATTGTAAATATGGCATATCAAATGCCGATCTACATGTACACGGTCAGTGTGGATGCAACCATGAAACCTCTCACAATAGAAAGTGAGAATCCGGAAATTCAGCGGGAATATCCAAAAATAAATCCATGGAGGGTTGGAGAAATTGGGAAATTCAGCTTCTAATCATCGTGATAAAAATCCAGAGAGCTTTGCTTTTTTCCACCTCTCCAATACCAGCCATAACTCAGATTATGGAATATATAATTCAACGGGCCAGCTATTAAAAGGCAGTACACTTTTTGAACAATACACTGAACTGGCAACGCAGCTTGATACAAAAAGAAGTGCACTTTATCTGGAATCAAAAGAGAATGAACTCATATTTGGGTGCAGTTTGAGTGTAAAGGCTGATAATGGAAGAGAAGAAAGAGTCGTATTTATCCAGGTCTACAAAAATTTATCATTACAGGATGAGATTGTTTCTGATATTCAGTTATTAAAGCAGTTCTATGAGAGGGTTAAATTTGAGGTAGAAAATCTCGACGTGAAGAAATATAAGCTAGTTGGATTTTGGGAGGAAGGGGACTTTAAAAATATTAGCGAGACCCCTATAGAAAAAGAAGTTTTGGAATACACAGCAGGCAAGATTCGTTCTCGCAAAAAAGTATCTGTCAAGATTTCAGAACTCAGTAGTGGACTTTCCCTTATCCTTAAATTAATTACCATATTAAGGCACAGATTTACATATATTTTTGATATTTCTCAATATCCTTCAGAAGCTGACGTTTCTGTTAGTTTCATCAAACCAAACCCGGATTTTGAGCTCGGAGAAAACGGAACGTTCCGAAAATTTACTAAATCGGGATCCTGGAATTTTTATAAAGAGTTGGGTGAAGAACTCTTTAAAGGTAAAACTTCTTATTCAAAAGGAAGTAAAACCAGGTCAGATTCCGTAAGCCTTATTGTGAAAAAAATCTTAAGTGACCCATTCTATTATTGCAGTTCTCCTAATTCTATTTTAGACAACTTTGATGATCTGGAGAAAGTTGAAATATTTCAGGGATTGGTGCAAAAAGCCACTGATGTAAACGATCCCAATATTAGAAAAGTTCTCATAAATATCTATAGCAAAATTGAATCGTCAGAATGCAGGAAAGATCTTTATAAAATATTACTCTCGGGGAATATATATATTGAAGACCTCATTGCGGATCTTGTACTAACTATGCATAAAGAACATAACAAAGATTTGTTCAATTTGCTCTTTAATAAGACTTCACGGGAGAATTTACCTCTAAACCATTTAGATAACGAGTGGGCACAGAATTCTAGAAGAGATTCTAAGTATAACTCTTTTGAGAAAGGAGTTAAAAAAGCACTAAAACTCTTAGAATATTCAGACAAGATTAATTTTGTAAAATTTATTGCCAGCGAAGCGCCTTCAAAGCCAAAAACCGAGGGAAAAATTCTTCTCAAAACTCTGATAGAAGACCTGGTTGAGCTAAAAGGCAATAATGACTTTATTTCAAAGTTAAGAGAAGAAGAAGCGGAAAATCTGGATAGAATCCAGAGTTCAGATTACCTGGATTCAAAAAAAAGGATGAAAAAAAGGAAACGAAACAGGAATATCAAAACAGTTTTTTGCGCTGTCGCGCTGGTTATGATTATTCTTATGTCTTATTTATTCATATGTTATACCCATTCAACAGGAAATGAAGGAGAGAACAATTCCTCGAGCAATACGTCTGAAATTCTTGAATCTTTGAATGCAGTGATTGAAAATACATCCATAAATAGTTTAGAGTTTGCTATAATCTCCGAGGATGATCAAAAAGCAGAGAATAATACCCTGACTTTGACAGTTAGATAAAAATAAGTGCTCTTTGTTTTGTGTTATTCGGTCAAATGAATCTAAACACAAAACAGAGAGCATTTCCTACAATTCCGAACAAGAATATATGTGTTCCTATAGGATCAATTCTTGCTGTCCAATCTTACTATGAAAAGCTTCATTTTTGTGATATTTTTGGCAAGCATAAAAGCAAGGGTCTTGATCTCAATAGTTTATTGGTAGGATTGATAAGCTATAAGCTCACCGATAATTTCAGCATCAAGGAAGCTGGCAAATGGTTAAATCAGGAAGAAATTCTCGACATCTTAAACCTTGAAAGATTCCATGAAAGAGTTCTTTACAGAACCCTTGAAATCCTGGGGCGTAACAAAGAAGAAATCCTCTCGGATATTCTAAACAGTCTGTTTTCGATTTATGATTTTGAAGAGACGGATATAAACCTTGACTGGACAAGTATAGTTCTTCACGGCACTAAATCCAAACTTGGCAAGTATGGATACAGTAGAGATCATAGACCTGATAAGCTACAGATAACAGTTGGAGTTAGTGAACTCAAAAAACCCATAAACATACCTACTGGAATTACAGTGAATAGAGGAAACGTTCTTGATCTGCAGCATTTTCCCGATACTTATAATCAGGTAAAAAGTAAACTTAAAGAAGGTTCTCTTATTGTTTTTGATAAAGGGGCTAATACAGCAGACAATATTAAGTTGATACAAGAAGATGAGATGAAGTATCTCACTTCCATGAAACTGAATACAAGTGACGAAAAAATTATTGAGAATTTCGATCCAAAAACAGCTGAACTGGTAGATTCCGAAAAAAGTATATATGGGATAAAAATCGTCAAGCCAAGTAGCATCAAGTATTTTTATTACTCTGAATCTTTACAGAAGAAACAGCTGGAATCTAAAGCAAGAACTGTTCTAAAGAAGTTACAAGAAGCGAAAGAGATCCAGGAAGTAATCGTAAAGAATAAAAAGCTTCCCAAAAAATTCAGAGTCAACAATGAGTTGATTGAAATTGATTACTCTTTCAGGACTAAGCTCGAAGAGCTTAGTGATGAGGAAGCAATAGAACTCCTAAAAAGTTCGATAATTAATGGAAGAGAAGGATTTTTTTGTCTCAAATCGAACAAAGATTTGACACTTGAGAAAGCATTGGAAACATATCGAGAAAAGGATTCTATTGAGAAAATATTCAACTCGTTAAAAAACGAAATTCAGATTAAGCCATTGAGAGTGTGGTCAGACGATAGCATTTATGGAGCTATTCTACTGGGATTTATTGCTCAGTTATTCATATCGCTAATGCGATATGAATTCAAGGAGATTAAACATAGGTCCACAAAATTCATCAAAAAAAGCTTGATGAATTTGACACTTACAATAAAATTCCTGAAAAATGGGGTCAAAAAGTATATTTTTGCTAATTTTGATAAGATCAATAGCTTAATTGTAACAAAAATGGGGACGATTCCGTAGAATATATAATAAAATTTTATATATTCATAAGTTTTGTCAAATCCATTTAAGCTAAAAATAGGATCGATTTTCACTATGAATTAGTAGATACTGTCAAACTTAGGTTACAGTTAACAAATGCAATAGTACAATCATTTGACAGTTCAAGAAGAGTGATTATCTCTTCTATTTTTGAGTGGTGGGATGATTCCAGTTTCATCAATATGCCTGTACAAAATAGTCTATGAATTTATAGAACAGTTTGCCGTATAAGGAGTGTCTAAACTTTTCTCCTTTTAATGGATTGGAATAAAAAAGTTACTGGAAACTGCACAAAAGTTCCCAGTTTTAAGTATTTAAAAAGAGAAAATTTCGAGCCAATAACTTTAGATCTGCGGCCGCCTGTCAATGATCCTCTTTGCCTTTCCTGCGGTCCTCTCGATGCTGCCTTTTTCAAGGAGTTCGACATTTGTGCGGATATTCAGGACGGCTTTGAGTTCGTGCTGGACGTGGTTCTGGACGGCTTTGAGGTCTTTAAGGTCGCCTGTAAAGGCGTTTTCTTCAAGTTCTACTTCGATTGTGAGTTCGTCGAGCATGTGTTTGTTGCGGTCAAGGATAAGCTGGAAGTGTTCGCCCACCTCGGGGATCCTTGAGATTACGTCCTGGATCTGGGAAGGGAAGACATTGATGCCTCTTACGATCATCATGTCGTCGGCTCTGCCGAGGAGGCGGGAGATTCTTGTGGTTGTCCTGCCGCAGTCGCATTCGGACTCAAGAAGTTTTGTCATGTCGCCTGTGCGGTATCTTATGTTGCAGAAGCCTTCTTTGTTGATGGAGGTAAGGACAAGTTCACCTTTTTCGCCTTCTGAGACCTGTTCCCCGTTTTCGTCCAGGACTTCTACAATTAAATTGTCGCTCCAGATGTGGAGGCCGTCCTGTTCCTGGCACTCGAAACCAATACCGGGTCCGAACATCTCTGAAAGGCCGTAGCAGTCGTAGGCTTTGACATTAAGCCTTTTTTCAAGCTGTTTCCGCGTGTTTTCCGACCAGGGTTCCCCTCCGAAGATAGCTGCTTTTAAGGAAAGCTTGTCTATAAGATCCAGTTCTTCGGCAGTTTCGGCAAGGTAGAAAGCGTAGGAAGGAGTGCAGTGGACTGCGGTTACCCCGAAGTCGATCATCATCTCAAGCTGCCTGGCAGTATTTCCTGTTGCTGCAGGCACGACCATAGAGCCCATTCTTTCGACGCCGTAGTGGAAACCCAGACCTCCTGTAAAGAGCCCATAATTCATGGAGTTCTGAATAGTGTCGCCTTTTGAAAGCCCTATCATTGTAAGGCTTCGGGCAATCATGTCCGACCATGTCTCAATGTCCTTTGCAGTGTACCCGACAACCGTGGGTTTTCCGCTTGTCCCGGAGGATGCGTGGATGCGCACTATATCTTCTTTTTTGGCAGCAAAAAGCCCGAAAGGATAATTGTCCCGGAGGTCTGTTTTCCTCGTGAAAGGCAATTTACGGACATCTTCGAGGGTTTTTATATCTTCGGGAGTTACTCCAGCCTCTTTGAACTTCTGCCTGTAAAAGGGAACGTTGTCATAGACCAGCTTTGCACTGTGTTGCAGGCGTTTCAGCTGCAGTCTCTTCAGTTCTTCGGGATCCATTGTTTCATATTTCGGCTGCCAGTATTTCATTAAAAGAACCTTCTTTTGATTTGTGAAACCGTTTTCAGGTTATAAATTTTAATGCATGAGTGTCATGTCTCTGCATGTCACGATATATTAAGTGATTTTATCAGTAAGATAAAGCGTCTGGAAAAATCAATCTGTACTGTAATTCCTTCCCACATATAAACATTGTTGAGGCAAATATTTCCATATGTAGGGGTTAAGGGAATGTATTGTTTTTTCTCTGCACTTATAATTAAAGAGATCATCCGCAGGGTGGATATTACTGCTTTCCTTTGGTCCTCAGAATCAGGATATACAAGCGATCCGTTTATGAATCTATTAGTGGGTTCAAATCCCAACCCTCGTACTATAGTTCATGACTCAGCAAATTACACATTTTATTTGTGAATTAAATGTTTCCGTCCAATTCTTTGCAAATGATAATGACTTTTCCACTTTCATAAATTCATTTTTGATAATATTTCTCAAATGTTCTTTTGATTGAATAAATCTGACAGATATTTCTCTCTTTATCGTTTTCCATACAAATTCTACAGGGTTTAGATCTGGTAAATAAGGAGGAAGAAACACAAGTGTTATTTTTAACTCTCTGGCTTTCTTATCGTTTTATCAGCATGATGTGACTTTGAATTATCCAGAAAAATAATTATTCTTTTCCCTGGATTTTGTTCGACAATTTTTATCAGGAATTCATATACATTTTCTGTTTTTGAACTTTCCATAAAATCGATGAAATTGCTACCGTTAATTGAATAAAACGCAAATGCATTTGCTTTTATATAATCCGTATTTTTTACCATCAAATGTTTTTTTAAATGACCATAATCGTTGCGTATTTGCCTTTGTTTGTGGTGAAGATTATCGAGAAAACCTATGATATAGTGCTCATCTGGACCAATATATGCTGGAATTGCTTCTGTTAACTTTTTTAAAATTTCTTCGGCGTTTTCAGGCTTTCTGTAGTCAAGAGTATATGGTTTTGAGTGATACATGTTAAATCGATGCAGTATAACTCCGATTTGCTTCTGTGAATAATCTATAACATATTTTTCCTTTATTTGCTCCAGAACTTCTCTTGTAGTCCAGTAATCTTTTTTTTCTAATAAAGTCTTTAATTCTTTTATTTGCTCATCGGAAAGCTTGGACTTTCTTCCCCCACTAAAATTTGGTATTAAGGCGGCATAGCCGCCTTTATTCCAATAATCCTGCCAGTAATAATCCCGTTTTCTTAGTCACTCCAACTTTAGTACCATCTTCTTCGACAGAGTCTCCCAAATATCTAAATTTAACAAAATCGAGCCTTTTCAGTACTCTTGAATTGTCTTCGTGTTTGATTGAAACGTTGATCTCAGCGAGAGTTACATTTCGATCAATAGGAATTTGTTCCTTCCCCACCATAAAAGAATATAAGCGTTAATACGTGTAATAAGTTGCGTTGGGAACTATAATAAGAATCCTAAAACGATACAGGAACCATTAAAAATGAGCTTTTATTTTTCAGGTTCCACTGTGTTACTGTCCGACTTTTCCGGGCCACAACGACTATTGCAGTTGCTCTCAATTCCTCTTGCACTTACGCAAATTTTACAGATCCTTACAAACCAATCGACTTTATTCTCGATTAAGTCCTGAGCAAGTTTTTCGATCAATTCTTTCGTTTCGCCCTGGAACTCGATCCTGTATCCTCTTTTTCCCGAAATATACTGGGAAACTGCCGACGGGGCAATCCCCAGCAACTTTGCCGACGTTGCCTGTGACTGTCCTTTTTTTACAAGTTCGATTGCAAGACTGGCCCTTATTGCAGGAACCAGATCCCACACAATCTTCTGACACGGAGTTTCCATAATTACCATCACTTTTTGAGATTTTACAATTGAAAACGAATATACCTTATATACATATATATTTATTATCATTATAAAAAATAATAATAAGCTTGATCCGGATGCAGTAACTTCAATAAAACCGGCAGGCTTTTAAGAATTTATCTATTCTATCCAGATATATTCTACGATAAAACTTAAATAGTCGCGATTGTTATGATTATTCACAATTGTGAAGGTGTAAGTGTGACAGCTGGAGATAAGACCATTTACATGGACAACTCTGATTGACTCCTGCAAGAAAAGAAGTTGTCGAAGAGATGATTCCCTACCTGACAGAAAATTTCGGAAACCCTTCTTCTATCTATGAAATCGGAAAAATCTCAAAACATGCAATAGACAAAGCAAGAAAAAAGGTTGCAGATGCTCTCGGCGCTGAAGAAAATAAATATATTTCACATCCGGTGGTACCGAATCCGATAACTGGGCAATAAAGGGGATAGCCTTTGCAAACAGGAATAAAGGAAAACACATAATCACCTCTTCTATCGAGCACCATGCAGTCCTGCACACCTGTTTGTGGCTGGAAGGGCAGGGGTTTGAGGTAACATACCTGCCTGTGGATAAATATGGAATGGTGACCCTTGAGGAACTGAAAAACGCGATCAGAGATGACACTATACTCATTTCCATAATGCTTGCGAACAATGAAATAGGGACAATTCAGCCTGTAGAAGAAATCGGAAAAATCGCAAGAGAGAACAGGATATATTTCCACACGGATGCGGTGCAGGCAATAGGCCATGTCCCTATAGATGTCAAAAAAATGGCATCCACCTTTTATCTCTTTCAGGGCACAAGTTCGAAGGGCCAAAGGGATGCGGGGCACTCTACATAAGAAAAGGGATAAAAATCGAAACCCTTCTGCACGGCGGAGCCCAGGAAAGAAAACGCAGGGCAGGAACCGAGAATGTCCCAGCCATCGTGGGCCTTGGAAAAGCAATAGAGCTTGCAACGTGAAATTGGAGAAACGGATAAAACCCTGCTTGCGCTGAGAGAGCGCCTGATTGAAGGGCTTCTCAAAAATCCCGAAAACCCACCTCAATGGACATCCCACACAGAGGCTTGCAAACAACGTGAATGTCACGTTTGAATACATAGAGGGCGAATCTCTCCTGCTTCTGTTAAATGCGAAAGGAATTTTTGCATCCACTGGAAGCGCGTGCAACTCTTCTTCTCTCGAACCCTCGCATGTGCTTACGGCCTGCGGAGTTCCGCACGAAATAGTGCACGGTTCACTCAGGCTGAGTCTTGGAAGGATGAATACCGAAAAAGAGGTGGACAGGGTGCTTGAGGCTCTGCCTGAGATAGTGCAAAAGCTCAGAAATATGTCCCCGCTAACTCCCAGGGAATACAGGACTATTTGAGATGATAAATCGGGAAATTACAGCGAATTTTGAGTAAAGAACAAGCTCTTTAAAATAACCCGAGAATTGAAAAGTAGCATTGGAGGACATCTTATGGATTACAGCGTTAAAGTAATGGACCATTTTTCAAACCCCAGAAATATGGGGAGCATTGAGGACAGTGACGGAATAGGGGAGGTTGGAAACGCGAAGTGCGGAGATATAATGAAGATATTCCTTAAAGTAGAAGGAGATCGGATTGCGGACGTGAAGTTCCAGACCTTCGGGTGCGGAGCTGCA
>CAVRJG010000016.1:0-35939 GCA_963721455.1 uncultured Methanosarcinaceae archaeon | reverse complement strand
CACTAGATTTCAATTCATTTACGTAATTTAATTCGACCTCGAGATAGTATCGTTCTCTCAAAAATCGTTCAAACTCTTCTGGTAAGAGCTTTGCCTTTATCATACCTGTACCTCAAATTTGACCCCTTCTCAGCCCCTTACATTTTAATTATGTAAGTATATTCTTTCAACTTATCCCACTCATCCTGTCTTTTTCCCTCTAGTTGTCTGGTCAGCCCATTCGTATGAACCCCCTCTATTCATATACTTCTCAATTTTTTATTGTTTTTGTAGGTGCTTTCAGAAACTCCTCAAGCTCTAAAAAACGATATGAACCTCCTTCATTTGATATTACATTTCCCGAAGGAGAAAGTAGGAAATAAGACCCAATCATATCCTCGTTTGATTCAAAAACAGGTTTTTCCCCTCCGATCAGGCAGATGTGCTTATGCCTCTCAGCAAAATCCTGAAACTCACTGTCTGTAACTGCAAGTTCTCTCACACAATCATCGTTCTGCCCCTCTATGTGCAGCATCTGGAACACCTTCCACCTGTGAGGTGCCAGCCGCCGAATTAAGGGCTCCATATTTTCACAACAGATTGGTTTTGTTACCGTTGTATTTACTTTCAGCTTTATCCCGTATTCATGGAGAAGGTTGGCCACTTCGATTGCATGGCTTACGTGATGACCCCGCCCCTTCCCAGTTGGGCTTCTTTCAGATTGCTTACGGAGTCAACTGATACCCCTACCCAGTCAGCATACTTCGCAATCTTGTGGATGTTTTTTTCGTCAATCATTGACCCATTTGTTACAATAGAAACTACGAACCCCATTTCATGGGCAGCTTGCAAAAGTTCATAAAAAAGAGGATGCAAAAATGGTTCGCCTCCAACAAAATTGATTTTTTCAATATCAATTGTATTAGTTCTGAAGGCTTTCAATTTTGAAAGGACAGAATAAGCCTCCTTTATGTCAAGAATTTCCCTGTCAAGCTTCTGGACGTAACAGAACCTGCATTTATAGTTGCAGCTTGTTGTGATGTGCCAGTTCACCGATTTTATTTTGTTATGCTCTTTGTTTTGCTGCATGGCATGTAAGTATGACTCAAACAAATATTGCAGTTATTTAGTTTTCATCTATAAATTTATAGATAGATCTATAAGCTTATAGATAAATCTATAAACTTATAATACAAGAACTGTGTAGAATTATGCATAATATGTCAGAAAATAGTTATTAAAAGTTTTGATGATGTGAAATGTCCGAAAATGAAATTATCCACTTGATGAGTGCAGGAGCAAGTATACACAAAACTTTTCCTGTCGCTGTAAACGAGATTTGTTCTGCTACGAAAGTCTATGTGATTGTTGAAGAAAAAGTGTTCGAAGATACAACCGATGAAAAAACACAAAAAATGAGGGACGATATCAGGCACTCTATTGAGGAACTCAGGAAAATTGCTGCACCATACGTAAAAAACGGGGTACACGAAAAAATAATAAAAAAAGACACCCTCGAAGACGTAAGAATTGCCGTCCTTGAAATCTACAGCGAAGACCCTGATGCTCAATACTTCTTCAATGTTTCAGGAGGTACGAAGACCCTATCGATAGGACTTTTCATGATGGCTCTTTGGATAGAAGCAGTGCCTTATCACATTGACCAGGAGTCCAGAGCAAAGAAACTGTCCGTTCCAAAAATACATCTAAGCGGACTCGCAGAGAACCCAAACCGGGTTTTGATACTGGAAAAACTTAAAAAACAGAAGTCGAGTAGTCTTTCAAGGCAAAAACTTTTCGAGGAACTTAGCGCTGAATATGTACCCATAAGAGAGAAGAATAAAGAGAAAAGAAAGTTAAAGTGGGGAACTTTTAATTCATTGGTACAAAACCTGCTTGACTGGGGATTCATTAGTGAAGATTATGTAAAAGGCAGAAAAAAGGAGAAAGAGTATTTTATTACTCCTGATGGGGAATTCAGTTTAAATTTCATTAATATAAAAAGGAAATGAAAAAGAGACAAAAATTAAGAACCATGAAGTTTTGTAAAAGCTATTTCTTTTCCAACAGATTTTTGGCTGAAAATATTAAAAGGTTAGAAAAATGATAATCCTCGATCACCCCTACGTCTCCGAATTTTTAAAAGATACTGCTGCAGAGTTGCAGATTCCTGTTTTGAAAAATGAAATGGCAGCCGGACTGAATACTAAAAAAGGGCTGAGGCTTCTTGAGGAAGCCGAGTTTATCGAATTAATAAAAGAAAAGGGTGAATGTTCTCTTTATTCCAATTCCGAAAACTCAATTGGCTGGATTTCGGAAAATCTGGGCTTTACAGGGCTGCCTGAGAAAATAGAGCTTTTCAAGAACAAAATTAAGTTCAGGGAGCTGCTGGAAAGGATCTATCCCGAATTATATTTCAAAGGTGTTGAATTTGAACAACTGGACGAAATCCGGGTCGAAGAGATTGAAAAACCGTTTATCATAAAGCCTGCTGTCGGTTTTTTCAGCCTCGGGGTGCATAAAGTTTCCACCAACGAGGAATGGGATTCGGTCCTGAAGAGCATAAAGGCTGAAGTCGATGAAATCAGAGGGCTTTATCCTGTGCAGGTCCTGGATGCAGGGAAGTTCATTATTGAGGGAAATATCGAAGGGGAAGAGTTTGCGGTTGATGCTTACTTCAATAGTGAAGGAAAGCCGGTAGTCCTCAATATTTTCAAGCACATCTTTTCTTCGGAAAACGATCTCAGCGACAGGGTGTATTTTACTTCGAAAACGGTGATGGAAACACACAGGGAAGCCGTTGAGGACCTTTTAAAGGAAATCGGAAAGCTGGTTGGGCTCAGGAATTTTCCCCTTCATATTGAACTGAGGATAGCGGAAGACAGGAGAATCCAGCCGATAGAACTGAACCCGATGCGCTTTGCCGGCTGGTGCACAACCGATATTGCACATTTTGCATATGGGATTAACACTTACAGATATTTTTTGGAGCAGCTTGAACCGGATTGGAAAACGATTCTTGCAGATAAAGAGGGAAAGAGCTTCTGCCTTGTTATTCTGAACAGGCCCGCATATCTGAATTTGAAGGAAGTAAAGGCTTTCAATTACGAAAAACTGCTTTCGGACTTTGAAAAGCCCCTGGAACTCAGGAAAGTCGATCACGAAAAATACGGCTTTTTCGGGTACATGTTTACCGAAACCAGGGACAGCGGCTGGAGCGAAATTGAAAGGATTCTGAAATCGGACTTGAAGGAATATATCACTTTTAAAGAGATAGCACCCTCAGTTTAGATTCTCAAAGATTAAGAATCACTGAAAGCGCGGAAAACACTAAAAAAGGAAGCAAGAGCACAATCTTTCCGTGCTTTCCGTTTCAGAATCGTTAAATCTTTGAGGACTGACGCGCCACCAGTATACGTGGTTGTATTTGGCGCTGCACTCGTGGGCTTCCTTTCATTCAATGAAGTGATTTTTGAGGAGGTCTGAGGTGAAGTTGCAGTATGTAGAAGATAAATTATATAAACACCAATATATATTATTCATAGGGGACATATTTTCACATGCATGTTTTATGAATGAAAGGGGGATGAGATTATCAGGAAAATAAAACTTTGTGGTGCTGTGCTTATTACATTGATGCTTATATCACTAATGTTATTCGCTTCCGGCTGTTCTCAAAAAGCACCGGAAAATGAAACTAAAAAAATAGAAAATGAAAGCAAGAATACAACAAAAGAAGCTGAGGAAGTTCCTCAAGAACTTGTAAATGTTGTAGAGAAGAGTGACAGAAATATTATGGAAACATTAGCTGACAAGAACTTCACAATCCTTGTTGACCTTATCAATGCTGCAGGGCTTGAGAAGACTTTAGCTGAAGGTGGGCCTTATACTGTTTTTGCTCCAACTGATAAAGCCTTTGCCGAACTTCCGGAAGGTACGGTTCCTGCACTCAGGAACAATACTCAGGAACTAAAAAAAGTCTTAACTTACCATGTTTCTGATAAACTACTGATGGAAAAAGATATAGTAAATCTGACAAACATCCAGACACTTGAAGGAGAAAACCTTCCTGTAAATGAGACGGTTGAAGGCATACAGGTTGGGGGTGCAAACATAACAAAAGCAGACATCCTGACCGACAATGGAGTAATTCATCAAATAGATAAAGTGTTAATCCCGCCGAAGTAAAGGGAAAATAACAGAAGCGGCGCTAGAGTCGAGAAAGAAGCTATAGATGACTTTTCACTACTTTTGCTTCTTTTTTATTTTTTACCTTTTCAATTCCGGTTCATAGGGTTCAGTGACCGAAAAACCGTAAGCAAAAGGGTGATCTGTAAATTCATCACAAAGAGGTGAGTGTGTCCGTTTTTCCAATTTGATCAACAACTCATCCTCACTGAAAAGAGCATTCCGGAATAAACGGTATTAACCGATTTTATTATCTGGTCTGGGATTTCCAAACTGAAGCACCCATGAGAAGATCAGAGAAAGAATAATTCTCGACCATCCCTGCATGAATTTTTTAAAAAATAACGCTGCAGAACTGCAGATTCCTGTTTATTCAGAAAAATAAGTAGAGAGTGCCACGGCAGCAAAAATACTTATTTATCATTGAAGGTTCAATTTCCTTATGGGAAAAGGTAGATGGGGTACTCGCTCTGGAAGACAATATAATAGAGGTAAATAGCCTTGAATATTTTTTCGGCGAGGTAAAAGCAGTCGATAATATCAGTTTCACAGTCAGGAAAGGGGAGATCTTCTCTTTTCTCGGGCCAAACGGAGCTGGAAAGAGTACTGTAATCAATATTCTTACTACTCTCCTGCCCATGCAGAAGGGGAGCGTAAAGATTGCAGGCTATGATTTGAGAAAAGAACCTGAGATGGTCAGGGAGTCCATAGGGATTGTTTTTCAGGAACTGACCCTTGACAGGGACATGACTGTAAGGGAGATTCTGGAATATCACGGAAGGCTCTATTCCATGCCAAAAGCTGCAAGGCAGGAACGGATTGATGAGCTGCTTGACCTTGTTGAGCTCGAAGGAAAAAGGAATACCCTGACAAGGCATCTCAGCGGCGGGATGAAGCGCAGGCTCGAGATCGCGCGGGGACTTATGACCCGGCCGAAAGTGCTTTTCATGGACGAGCCTACAATCGGGCTTGACCCCCAGACAAGGATAAGGATCTGGGATTATGTGAGGGATATAAACCGGCAGGGTACAACCATTTTCCTGACAACCCATTATATGGACGAAGCCGACCAGTTCAGCGACAATATAAGCATTATAGATCACGGAAAGATCATTGTCACAGGTAAGTCCTGGGAGTTAAAAAACGCGCTTGGCGAGGACATCATATACCTGGAAACCAGCGACAACCGGGCAGCTTCGGAGCTGCTGGAGAGCCTCGAAAGTGTAAAAGGGACCAGGGAAAAATCAAAAGGGATAATCGTCATGGTCAATGTGGACGGTACCTACCTGCTGCCTGAGATGATGGATAAACTTCGAAGCGGAGGGATCAAGATCAGGGCCGTAAACCTCAAAAAACCGTCAATGGATGATGTTTTTGTCCATTACACAGGAAGGGAGCTGAGGGACAGTGGGACAGAAAAGGGTTCGGTGGTATCCTTGAAGGCAGGGGGGCGTTAAGAAATGCACACGGGTTTTCTTACTATCTACTGGCGGGACATGTTGAGGTTTGTCCGGTTCCGGACTCTCCTGTTTGCTTCACTTGTCCAGCCTGCCCTCTGGCTGGCTTTTTTCGGAATTGCAATGTCAAACAACTTTGATAGGCTGACCTCAACCCTGCCGCCGACTCCAGGTATAAGAGCTGTCGGTTACCTGACCTTCATAGGTGCAGGCGTCATTGCAATGACCACGCTTTTTACGAGCCTTTTCGGGGGAACAGTGCTGCTTTTTGACAAAAACTGGGGGCTTATGCGGGAGACCCTTTCAAGCCCTCTGCCAAGAATCCATATAATTGTAGGGATCGGACTTTCAGGCATGACCAAGTCCTTTATCCAGGCAGCTGTTATCATGGTTTTCGGGCTTCTGCTGGGAGTCCGGTTTTTTGAGGGTTATACCCCTGCACGGATTCTGGTCTCACTGCTCGGAATTATGCTTTTTATAGGGGCTTTTTCTCTCGGGTTTCTTTTCCTTTCAGCCGCAATTGCAATTACCATGGAAAGCCCGGAAGGGATGCAGGCAGTAATAACCCTGCTTACCATGCCTTTCTTTTTCACGAGCAACGCACTTTACCCTTCGAACTCCTTTCCTCCTGTGCTCCGGGCTCTGTCCACAATCAATCCACTAACGCATCTTGTCAGCGGGATCAGGTATTTTGCAATAGGGAGCGATTTTTCGTCAATCGGGATCCACTATACTTATACTCAGGGAGAAGTTCTCGTTTCCTTCCTGGCCCTGCTGGCTTTTGCGGTAATAATGTTTCTTGTTGCAAGGTGGAGATTTAGCAAAGTTACAGTCACATAACTTACACATTCAAAAACAAAAGGTAACGTCAGACGAAAATGCCAGGTATGAAGGGAAAAATTATGGTTTGCACACACAGAGATATGATAAAAATAAAAGATGTAGAGCCGGGTTCAAAGGGATGCGAGGAATGCCTGAAAAGCGGGGACAGATGGGTTCACCTGAGAATCTGTCTGGCCTGCGGGCATGTGGGCTGCTGCGACCAGTCAAAAAACAAGCATGCAACAAAGCACTTTGAAGAGACCGGGCATCCGGTAATTCAATCTTTCCAGCCTGGTGAGGACTGGAAGTACTGCTATATTGACCGCCAGTACCTTGAATAAAAGGCTGAAAAAGCTGACAGCCGAAGAAATTGAAAGGTACCGAAAGGCTCGCCCTCATTGGAAGAACCTTTTCTCAGAAACTTAGTTTCCAAAATTATATCCATCCTTTATTCATTTTATCTCTGGATTTAATAAAAAATATTTAGATAAAACTGGATGAATAAAGGGGTAGCAATGAATTTAGCAGGTCAAACAGCTCTTGTAACCGGAGGGAGCAAAGGGATAGGAAGAGCTATCTGCCTCGCTCTGGCAAAAAAAGGAGCAAACGTCATTATTGCAGCAAGGAATGAGAGTGAAATCAAAGAGACGATGGATAAGTTGAAAAAGATGGGCAGTAAAGCCATAGCTATCCCGGCTGACGTGCGTAATGAAGAGGAAGTAAAACACCTGATCTCAAAAACTATAGATAAATGTGGCAGGCTTCATTCCCTATCAACAATGCAGGAGTAGCACATAAAAAACGATTGGAGGAAACCATTCTGGAGGAATACGAGGAAATAATGGACACAAACGTAAAAGGCGTCTTCCTCTGCACGAAATATGCAATTCCCCATATAAGGAAGAGTGAGAACGGAAAAATCATCAATATCTCCTCAGTAGAAGGAATACACGGGCTTCCGGAGTTTTCAGTATACTGCGCCTCAAAATTTGGGGTAAACGGCATAACCGAATCCATCGCCGCCGAACTGGAAGGAGAAATAAAAGTTTACTCTGTCTGCCCAGGTGCCGTAGACACGGATATGTACAGGTCTCTATGTAGACCGGCCCGCGCTCAAACCTGAGCATATTGCGGAAAAGGTTCTGGAACTTGTTTCGCCTGATTCAGGAGTAGTTTCCGGGAAAATAATCGAGATACATGCTCTTCCAATCCCTCAGCTCTGAGAGCTGAAAATAGAAGGACAACGCATTCGGCAGGTCAGGCTGGACTTGAATGATGTTTTGTTAACATCCTGTTTGCCGGAATTGCCCTTTTTTAGAATAAGGGAGACAATCTCTGCTTGTATTTAGTATCAATCGCCTTCGAATCTCTGGATTTAAACAATAAAAAAGATCAGGATCTCTTAGATCCTGATAAGGAATCCAGTTTCAGAAACATTGATTCCAAAGATATATGCTTTATATTGCCCGATGATTAATAAGGTGATTTCTATGAGACTGGAAGGTCAGACAGCCATTGTAACAGGTGGAGGAAGGGGAATTGGAAGGGCAATATGTCTGGCACTCGCAAGAGAGGGGGCAGACATAGTAATCGTCTCAAGAACCGGAAAAGAGATTCGGGAAACTGCCCGGATGGTAGAAAAAGAAGGGGGAAGGGCTCTTGCCGTAAGGACTGACATCAGAAAAGAAGAAGAAGTCATAAACATGATCTCAAAGGCGGTAAACGCTTTTGGAAGAATAGATATCCTCGTGAACAATGCAGGAGTAGCATACAGGAAATACCTCGTAGATACTTCAACAGAAGAATATGATGAGATCATGGATACAAACGTAAAAGGCATGTTTTTCTGCACAAAGTATGCCCTGCACCATCTGCTTAAAAGGGGAGAAGGCAAGATCGTGAATATATCTTCAGGTGCAGGAGAGCATGGCATACCAATGCTCTCGATATACTGCGCTTCAAAATTTGCAGTTATCGGCTTTACCGAGGCCCTTGCTTACGAAGCAGGGGGTGGGCTTCAGGTGTATGCAGTCTGCCCTGCCGGGGTAGATACCGGCATGTATCACTCTATGTATTCGGATGAGCCTGTCCTCAAACCCGAAGACGTTGCAGGGAAGGTTCTGGAACTCTGTTTGCCTGAGACGAGTCTCCCTTCAGGTTCTTCAGTCGAGGTTTACAGGCGTCCTATAAGGGTTGTTTAATTTGACTTTTGCACTTGAGAAGAGGAATAGTTTTTGAATTAAAGGTGGAACTATGTTCAAAAATCGTAAAGATGCAGGAGAGAAACTTGCAGGGGCTCTTGAGAGATACAGGGCAGAAAATCCTCTTATTCTTGCTATTCCGCGCGGGGGAGTGGAGGTGGGGTTGCAGGTTGCAAGGAAGCTGGATGCAGAGTTTTCCCTCATTATTGCAAGAAAACTGCCTTTTCCGGATAACCCTGAAGCAGGATTCGGGGCAATAGCCGAGAACGGGAGCACGTTCATTTTTGAAAATGCGCAGTACTGGCTCTCAGGGGAAACCATTGAGCAAATAAAACAGCAGCAGATTGCCGAGATAGACAGGCGCGTAAAAACTCTCAGAGGGGGAAATCACCTGCCTGTGCTCGCGAAAAGAACCGTGATTCTTATCGACGACGGCATTGCAATGGGTTCTACAATGCGGGCAGCCATCGAACTCTGCAGAAACAGGCAAGCCGGAAAAATTGTGGTCGCTGTACCTGTGGCTGGAAAAGAGGTCGCAGAACAGATCAAAAAGAAAGTTGATGAACTCATTGTGCTTGAAATCCCTGCATATTTCAGGGCTGTCGCTGAAGCTTACGAGAGATGGTATGATGTCTCGGATGAAGAAGTGCTCGACCTGCTCAGAAAAAGGATAAGAGAAAAAGGACTTAAGGACCAAGAATTTGATGGGCTTGAAGCCTGAAAAACCCTCCTTTCTTAAATCGATCCGGAAGCCGAACATCAAAAGTAAAAACTTTAAAAACTAAACCCTGTTGCAGTTAGCATTTTTACGTTAACTTTTCTGCCTCCTCAAAAAAATTCTGCCGCAGGCTTTTCAAAAGCTCTTTAGCAAATACCCGGATTATTAATATTTACAGGCAAGCCAGGGAGTGCAAACCGAAGGTCAGAAATCTTTTCAAACGCCTTCTCCAGGTATGCCCCCATTCGTCCTGCCTTTGAGGGCGTCTTTTACATATCTCTTCTGAAGTTCCGGAGAAGGCATACTCAGATAAAAACCTTACGTTATTTCTGAATAACAGAAAGTGTTTATTCTTATAGAATTTACCTCTTTTAGTTTCATTCCGGAAACTTGCAGTTGCTGAAGCGGAAAAAAGAATATAAATATATCAAAAATAGACATATATAGATCTATAGAGTATATAGAGTGCCCCGAAATATATGGAAACTATAAAATATAATGAAATGGTCTGGAATCCATATAAGCTCTGAATTTAAAAAATGTTCTACATAAAGATTCATAACTAAAACTGAAAAATGTTGATTTTATAGTAATTATAACAGTTTTGAAGTTTAAAATTTATGGAGTAGAAAAAAATGGATTTACTTGTCATAGCGCTTATTTTAGCTGGCCTTTATATGGCCTGGAACATAGGAGCAAACGACCTCGCAAATGCTATGGGGACTTCAGTAGGAACAGGGGTCCTATCAATTAAACAGGTAATTGTTCTTGCAGCTATCTTTGAGTTTTTAGGTGCTGTGCTCTTCGGGAAACGGGTTACCGAGACAATTGCAAATGGAATCGTTCCCATTGAGATTATTGGCAAGGTCCATCCGGATATCGTGGCGCTTGGGATGCTGGCTGCGATTCTTGCAGCCGGCTTCTGGGTAACTCTTACAACCTTTTATAACCTCCCCGTTTCAACCAGTCATTCCATCGTCGGTTCTGTGCTCGGCTTCGGGCTGATCGCAGCTTACAACGGAACCATCTCTTTTGCAGACATTCACTGGGGGGAACTTACGAGAATTGTAGCCAGCTGGTTTATATCTCCGGTTCTTGGGGCTGTTTTCGCTTATCTGACTTTTTCTTTAATAAGGAAAATTTATCTTCATAGGGCTATAGACTTGCCTCTCGTTGAGAAAAAATTCATAACCTTACAGCTCATAACTGCCTGTTATATTGCATTTGCGCACGGGTCAAATGATGTGGCAAACGCTATCGGACCTCTCTGTGCGGCACTTAGGGTTATGGGAGTAACAGGAACCGGAATCCCCATATGGGTGCTTGTAATGGGAGGCCTCGGTATGGTAGTAGGAATGGCCACCTGGGGCTATAAAGTGGTTGAAACCATCGGTTCGAAGATTACAGAACTGACTCCAACACGTGGTTTTTCCGCAGAGTTTGCAACAGCCTCAGTGGTCCTGCTCCACAGCTACAGTTCCCTTCCGATCTCGACTACCCACACGCTTGTCGGTTCGGTTATAGGTGTAGGGCTTGCAGGCGGGATTGCAGCCGTTGACCTGCGCGTGATCTGGAGGATTTTTTCTTCCTGGATAGCAACAGTTCCTATAGCCGCCCTTACATCGGCATTGATCTTTGTGGGGCTTGAGGTGATCTTTTTATGAAAGACTACATTCGTTCCGTCCTTGACGTGGTCTCTGACTCTCCCTTTGTCCCCCTGGAAACACATGCTAAAAAAGGAGTGCTTGCAGTTGAAAAGCTTTCTGAAGCAATGGAAGCTTACTGTGCAGGAAACCAGGCCCTTCTGGAGGAAAGGACAGACGAAATTGATAAGCTGGAACATGACGCTGACAAACTCAAACAGAAAATAAGGGCAGGCATTCCCTCTTCAGTGAGGCTGCAAGTTAACAAAAAGGACCTCCTTTCGTTCCTTAAGCAGCAGGATTCTATTGCCGACTTTGCCCAGGCGGCAGCTTACTGGATGACCCTTCGGCCCTGTAAGACCCTTCCTGAGGAAATCAAAGAAGGTTTTCTGGAATTGATGGGGACCTCCCTGAAAACCACAAGGAAGTATGATGAGCTCGCGGGCGAGCTTTACAAGCTTCTTGCCACCTCTTTTAGCAAGGAAGAGATCAAGGAAACCATGGTCATTATCCCTGAGGTCGAAAAACTGGAACATGATGTGGATGTGCTTGAGACAGCCCTCTTAAAAAAGATCTTCGAAAACGAAGATGTTCTCGGAGGCGCAGGCGTCTGCCACCTTATAGGGCTTGTCGAAAGAGTTGGAGGGGTTGCTGATAAGTCCGCAAGCGCCGCTGACCGCCTGAGAACGATGATTCTCAGAAGGTAAATCTCTTCCAATCCTTACTTTTTTACCTTACTTTTTTACCCTACTTTTTTAGTTTTTTAAATTAATATTCCCATAAACAGGGAATTCCGAGTTATATAATTCTACTTATATAGATATAATGAGTATAAAAATTTCAATTTTTAAATATTTATTCTGTGATCGTCCTAATTGTAATAAGGAATCATTTAATAATTAGCAGGAGTTTCCAGAAAATCAATTGATCTAACCCGTTTTTTTGAAGATTCGTTGAAACTGACAATTACAGCTGCGGTCAAAACCAGGAAACAGCCTGCAAGAGTGCCTGTTGAAAGGACAACTCCAAGAAACACCAGATCAAAAAATACCCCGACAACAGGTTCTATAAAAGCGAACAGGCTCCCTGTCTGAGATTTGAGGTTTGCAAAGCCTATGGTTGTAAGAATTCCTCAAATTCCCACAGAAACAATCACGAAAGCCACCAGAGGAAACAGATTGGAAGCGAGAACGGAAAAAGAAGTCTCAAAAGCAAAAGGAGACATCAGAAGGCAGCTGATTGCAGTACCCCAGAAAGCAATGGCAAATTCTGAATGGTCTTTTTTCAGGATTCTCACGTTCATAATGATAATAGCAAGGATTATTCCTGCAAAGAGTCCTGAAGAGATCCCTATGAAATGGCCTTCAGAAAATTTGAGGCCTTCAAATCCGCCATTCGGACGGATTACCAGATAAACACCTGCGATTGCCAGGAAAAGGGTTGCAATGCTTTCCTTTCCAACCTTTTCTTTTAAAACGAACAGAGAGGCCAGCATTACGTAGATTGGGGCAGTATATTCGAGCAGGATGGCTATGGAGAAACAGGTTTTCTTTACACACATGAAATAAAAGAACATATTAACCAGGACAAAGATGCCCTGAAGGAAAAGACGCATCTTCCCTTTTCCGGGTTTCAGCTCTCCAAGCCTGTTTGTTACCAGAAGATAAGTGAAAATTAGGCAAAGGCCAGAGAATAGCCTATAAAATATGATGGAAGTTATGGGCATATCAGAGATAAGGGAGAGAAAGAGTCATGTCATCCCATAGAACACACAACCGGTTAACACTGCCATATGGGCATTCTTTTTAACCCGGAACATGAGAACAGTAAAAAGACTTCCAGCTTAAAGAATTTGCCGGGGTACTCAACAAATTAATTCAGGCTATCTATCTACATAATTTATCTCTACGTAATTTATCCCGGTTTTATCTCTACGTAATTTATCTCGGTTTTTATCTTTATCGATTTCATTCCCTCTACTGGCCGGGATTTTAATTGAACCGGGGAATTAAAACGATAAGGAGTTAAATTATTAAAAAGGAGAATAATGAGAAGGAAAATAAAAAAGTGAAAAGAAACAGACGGATGAGATTTATAATGAATAATAAAACCTTAATTTGCGTAGTTTCATTGATTGTGATTATAGCTGGCCTGGGATGTATTTCACAACCGGATAGTTCACAACCGGTGGATAAAGATAATGAAAATAATGGGAATGCTAAGGATATCGGAGGTCTCTGGCTGGGAAGTCTGGAAGTTCCAGGTGGATCAGAATTAAGAATTTTGTTCAACATTTCCGCCAGGCCCGACGGCTCAATCAATGCCACTATGGGTAGCCTTGACCAGGGAGTAAGCGGCATACCTGTAGAAACGGTTACTTATAAGGATGATAACCTGAGACTTGAAGTGAAATCCCTAAGGGGGATTTTTGAAGGGACGCTTAAAGAGGACGGTAAAACCATCGAAGGGGAATGGAAACAGGCCGGGTCGGTTTTTCCGCTTGTGCTTAACCATATTGATAAAATGCCTGATCTGCGCAGAGAGCAGGACCCTGTAAAGCCTTATCCATATGCTGAAGAGGAAGTTGTTTATGAAAATAAAGAAGCAGGAGTAAAGCTTGCAGGCACGTTAACTATCCCGCAGTCTGAGGGACCTTTTCCGGCAGTAATTCTCATAACCGGTTCCGGTCCGCAAAACCGTGATGAAGAAATCCTGGGGCATCGCCCGTTCCTTGTACTTTCGGATTATCTGACACGCCGGGGTATTGCTGTGCTCAGGGTCGATGACCGGGGCATAGGGGGATCAACAGGAAACTTCTCGCAGGCTACGACCGAGGATTTTGCAGGGGATGTACTCGCAGGAATTGAATACCTCAAAAGCCGCGAGCAAATAGATTCGAACCGGATTGGACTGATCGGACACAGTGAAGGAGGACTAATTGCCCCTCTTGTGGCAGTGCAGTCTCAGGATGTTGCATTCATCGTGATGATGGCAGGCCCTGGCCTTACCGGAGAAGAGATTCTGTACCTTCAAAGTGGCCTGATTGCCAGGGCAGAAGGGGCAGACAATGAGACTATCGCCCGGAATAATGCTCTTATGAAAAGTATGTACTCTGCGGTAAAAGAGGAACAAAATAATACAATCGCCGCGGAAAAACTTCGCAAGCTTATAATGGATGAGCGGGCAAACATGAGCGAAGAAGAAAAACAGAATTCCAACTACTCTGAGGCTGTCCCTGACGCTCAAATCCAGGCACTTTTGTCGCCGTGGATGCGCTTTTTCCTTACATATGACCCCAGACCTACATTAATGAAGGTTCAATGTCCCGTACTTGCGATAAATGGCGAAAAAGACCTCCAGGTTCCGCCTGAAGAGAACCTCCGTGTTATCGAAGAAGCCCTGAAAGCAGGAGGCAATAGGGACTATACAGTAAAAGAACTGCCAGGACTCAATCATTTATTCCAGACTTCTCAAACCGGGTCTCCATCTGAGTACGCAAAGATTGAAGAGACAATCTCTCCGGATGCTCTGGAAATTATAGGAAGCTGGATTTCGGAGCATACACAGGAAAAATAAAAGTAAGCTGGTGAGTGTTCGGGAGGAAAGAAAAGTACTGCTAGATGTGCAGGCACATTTTCTCTTTATCATTTTCCTCCTCTCCACGGAAAATCGGCGGATGTTATTCTGGAACGACACAAATAGCGTCTCTGGTTCGACCTTTTCTTCAAATATAGCAGATCTGAACCTCTGGGAGAATCAGGGACCTTAATAGCCCAGGTATGCAGAAAAAAGCCGCATACGGAAGACTTACTCGAATATAAAGGACTGTATTAAGATATTGGGGGATACGACCTCCTCAAAAGACTTACATTTAGTTTTTAACTGGTGAGAGGCATAGTTAAACACAATTTAGAATGTTATAATCTTTTAGATCAGGAAATAAAGATTTATAAAGCTTTAAATTGCTTTTTCGTTTTTTATATTATTTTATAAAAATAAGTATGTTTATATGTTAATTTTTCCAGTGTGTTCTTGATTACGGGTACTCTCGGATCAAACGTAAGCAAAATAGGAGGAAAAATGAATTTTAACAGAAAGTCAATCTGGAAAATTACGGTATCTGTTTCTGTTGTATTAATGTTATTGACTTTAGGAGCTTCGGCAGCCTCGGCATGTCAAGCCGGAGGATCTCCTGCCTACTGCGATCAAAACAGCCTACCCCATGGCAACTGTGATCGAAACAGCCATGGAGACGGAACATTCACCTTACCCGCTAATGAAATTTCCGGCTGCGATGGAGGCTGCGACAAGGCAAGCTGCACCGGAAATTGCTGTGAGAACTGCATAGAAAACCCTGAACAGGCTAACTGTGAAGGAGACTGCTGTGATAACTGTGCCGACGTCTGCGGAGAAGCCTGTACAGGAGACTGCTGTGACAGCTGTACTGAAAACTGTGACAAGGTAGACTGTACCGGAGATTGTAAACTCACAGAATGTAACGGCGACTGCTGTGAAAACTGTGCTGAAGAATGCGACCAGGCAGACTGTGGCGAAAAGACCTCTGGCCAGGCAGGCTGTAACAGTGACTCCGAAAAGACCTGCGATCAGACCGACTGCACTGGTGACTCTGAACAGACCAGCTGCAAATAAAGACTTTGGAAGGTTCTGATCATTTAAGATATTCAAGCTTAATAAAAAAATAGAAGTGAGAATTTCGAACACTGCTATTCTGAAAACCCCTACATTCCAGATATATACAGTCAGAACTTATCGAAATTCTCTTAATTTCTTTTTTCCTTAATGTGTGGAATGGAACTTCTACAAACAATAAGGCTTTAATGATCCTCTGGTTAAGCAAGGAAAGAAATTCCGAGCTTCAGGAGTTCTGGTCAATACTGAATAGCTGATATTTCGGTACTCTATTTTTTCCAGTGCGGCTGAAGTTTTCGTTTTTATTTGCTCGAAGCCGATGGGTTCCAGCCGCGCAGACGCGCGGGACAGGAACGAACGAGGGATGACACTCAGGTCCCCGGAATACGATGTTCAATCCGGGGGAGCCGGGGGAACTCGTGCGACCAGCAACTTATCTATTCGGTTGCCATCCATATCCACCACCTCATAGCGCAGTCCCCCGAATTCTATATGGTCTCCGGTCGCCGGTATCCGCTGCAAAATGAAAATGATCATCCCGGCAATGGTCCGGTAGTATCCCAGTCCCTCGCCTGGAAAAGAATCCACAGATAAGACATCCTTAAGCTTTTCAATTGGCGTATCTCCGTCGATCAGCCAGGAGCCGTCCTCCCGAGCCACCACCTGTATCTCCACCGGCTCGCCAAGGGAACGGACGTCGCCCACGATCGCTTCAAGAATGTCGTGGAGGGTAATGACGCCCTGAATGCTCCCGTATTCGTCAGTGATCAGGGCAATATGTACTCCGGTCTCCTTGAATGATTCAAGGAGTTTCAGGACCGAGATGCTTTCAGGTACAAAGAGCGGCTTTGTAACCGATGTTCTGAGATCAACTGTACCGCTTTCCACAAACCTCGCCAGGATATTTTTTACGGACACCATACCGACAATATTGTCCAGGTTCCTCTCGTATGCAGGAAAATTGGATCTACCGCTTCCAATCATCTTCCGCAGGTTTCTATCAATGGGATCATTCAGGTCGAGCGCAACGAGATCAGTACGATGCGTCATAAGGGAATCAACGCGGCGGTCACCAATGTCAAACACGCCTTCGATCATGCTTAATTCGGCTCTCTCAAACACCCCGGCCTCGGTCCCTTCCTCAAGCATAATCTTGATCTCCTCTTCGGTTACCGGCGGCCCTGTGATCTTCCTGACCCTCATGACCCTGAGCACAGCCTCGGTCGAACGGCTGAGAATGATCACAAGCGGCTTTGCCATGACAGAAAGAGACGACATGGGCTTTGCGACTTTAGAGGCGATGGACTCCGCATTATTGAGTGCAAGCCTTTTTGGGACAAGTTCTCCAAAAATTAAGGTCAGGTAGGTGATCACGAGTACCACGAGAGTGATGCTGATCGCATTACTGTATGGAGCCAGGGAAGTAAATTTTCCAAGGTAAGCCGCGAACTCTTCTGCTATCGTGGCTCCGCCGAACGCACCTGCAAAGATTCCAACCAGAGTGATTCCTATCTGGACCGTCGAGAGAAAAGGAGTTGGATCATTCGCGAGTTTAAGTGCGGCGGCTGCACGTGTGTCTCCTTCTTCCGCCCGTTGCCTGAGGCGGGTCTTCTTGGCAGAAACAAGGGCGAATTCAGACATGGAAAATATGCCATTGAGTGCAATCAAAACGAGGACTATGACGATTTCAAGGAAATAGGACATTTTGCAGGTATTAGGCGGATAATAATTTAAAGCTATTTATAGTCCTCAAATTATGTACCCTGCTTTCGGCAGGTAACTTGCTTTTTTCGTAATATTTTTACTGATTGCGTTTTTGCTGGAAAACACATTCTCCCTGATACTGAACATTCTTGCAAAAATGGTTCATTGCTTATATACGCCGTGAGATTTGGGGCAGATGTTAACCAGTTTCAAACCCACTATGTATTTACATAATGTTTGAAAACACCATCATTAAAAATTCTCAAAATCTAATGTCGACCTGCCGAATGCAGGATGTACATTTATATGCTCATATGTAAGCTCATATCTTACTCATTGGATATCTTATTTATCTGGCTCCTCGGTTCTTTCCTTAAGCAGCTGATATATCTGGGATAAAGTAATCTCATCTGGCTCTAACGCATTCAAAGCCCGACCTCATGGTAAGAAGATCTTCCAGGGTCATTGCCTCTTTCTTCGCATCAACATTCGCAACATCAGCAACGATGTATCCATTGCGTATAATCAACAAGCTGTGGATGTTAACGTCCTCTTCCTGGAGGAAATCAAGAGCCTCAGCCAATTTTTCCGAGTCCGTCCCCTGCTGCTCAGGAGTTGATGTTTGCCAGCCTGTCGTAGGCCAAGTATGCAGTTGGCTCTTTCCCTGAATCTGGAGTCTCAACACAACCTGCGGCTGCGAGCATAATTAGCCCAATTACAAGTAATCCGATAAATTTCGGAGCTTTTGTATTCGCCGTAATTTTTACTCCCCTGATAATATCCTGCTTCCCCCTTCATAATCCTATTTCGATGCAGGTTTTGAGAAGATCAGATTTGCAGCTATCGGTTTCCAATAACTTTCACTTTTAATGCTCACCTGGCAGACGAAGAGGCCTCAAAAGATTTTTCCTGGCCTGTCTTCATTGACTGCCTTTACCCTTCTGACCAGAGCAGGATGCGTTGAAAGCAAATTAGTTGACCAGATCCAGAACCCTTCAGGAGTCCTTGCTGTTTCCAGGTATTCCTCGTAATTTACATCCCTATAAAGGTGCTCGCCTGCGGAGAGAACTATAAGTCCGTTTTTGCCTGAAGGGGCAAGCTGGATTGCAATCCTGTCTGAAGTGTATTCCCTTGCCCTGCTCAGTGCAGTCCACAAGAGGTTCTTGAGGACAGGAACAAAGGCAATTGGAAAGATTGAAAGGTTATAGAGCAGGGTCACATGACCTGCCTTTATGTGAGCCAGTTCGTGGGCGACTATGAATTCCAGAGAATCAAAATCCCCTTCCCGGTATGCGACCTCAACTACATCCGCATAAAAAACTACGTAATTTCTCCTGAAATACAGTCGGGTAGCAAAAGCGTTTATCAGCCCGCCTTCCTGGATCAAAAAAGCGTCAGGAACTTCATTAAGGTTCAACTCAGAGGAAAGGCGTTTTATGACATCGTAGAGTTCAGGAAACTGTTTTTCTGAGAGCTTGATCGCGTTTGCCATCATCCCCCCGTAGGTTTGCCCGGAAACGAATGAAAGAAAAGCAATCGCTGCCGGAACTACCAGTACATACTCGATCCCGAGTTCTTCGGGATACAAAATCGGAACCGTCATTAACGTGATATAAATAAAAATGCTGACCAGCAGACAGATAACAAAAAGAGGTATTTCAGCAGGATGCCTGAGATTCTTTATTTCACTATCCAGCAAGTTATTTGTCCCCCCATTTCTCTGAAAACGTGAAAATATGTTTCAATAACCCCGGTAAAAATCACAGTACATTTTAATTTTTTAGTCGAAGATCAGAATATAACTTAGACTTCCGACAATATACCTTTTACTCTCGTTCATGCGGAAGTCTCCCCCGGGGAAAAGTAAGGCGGTTTATCTAATTTCAGGACAATTAGTGGATTGAGCAAGATGCCAGTAGATCAGATCCCAATCGGTAAGTTTTCCTTCATGACCCGCCTCTCGCAAAAAGCTCTCAGGCTCTACGACCGAAAAGGGCTGCTTGTTCCGGAAGCAAAGGACCCTTTTACCGGATATCGGTACTACACCGTTTCCCAGCTGGAGCAGGGAATGAAAATCAAAACGCTTACCTTTCTTGGTTTTTCCTTAGAGGAGGTTTCCAGGCTTCTGGACGCGGAAAGCAGGGGAAATTACGAGTATATAGGAGCAGGCTTCAGAAAGAAACTTGAGCAGACCCGGCTGGAAATTGGACGGCTGCAAAGGATCGAAGGGATCTTGCAGGGCGCCTGCAAACATAATGGAAAAGTTATGGAGTTATTCAAAATGTCTGTTACAGAACCCGTTATTAAGGAAATACCCGAGATGCGAGTAATAAGCAAGCGTGAAAAAGGAACTTTTACAGCAACTATTGGAAAACTCATAGGTGAAATCTGCGCATGCGTCAGCAGCCCTGAAAACCAGCGGAACCGGGTAAAAGTTACAGGCCCTATTATGTTCCTCTGCCATGACGAAGAATACAAAGAAACCGGGGCTGACATCGAGATCGACCTTCCGGTATCGGGAAGGATTTCAGTAGAAGACCCGAAAATGGAAATAAAAACCCTGCCGGCTATAAAGGCAATTTCTGCTGTCTACCGGGGACCGTATCAGGGAGTTGAAGCCGGCTACAACCGGGTTTTCTCATATGCCGAAGAAAACAATCTTGAACCTTTCGGCCCGAGCAGGGAACTGTATTTCAATGACCCTGCAGAAGTTCCTGAGGAGGAACTTATTACTGAGGTCCAGATTCAGGTCAGGGAAAAATAATACATTATTGCTCCGGACCTCCGGAGCAGCTATCTTTTTTCTCCAGAAATACGACTGTATTATAGGCAGGAGGCTCGGGCCGGATTCTTTTGTGTTCATTATAACCTTCAGGCAAATCAAGCAGAAAGCCCATATTCAGCAATTTCATTAATCCTTTCTCATAAATCCTGTAAGAAATCCTGAATCCGGCAGGTATTATTTTTAATAAATGATCGAGAATTTCTTTTTTAGGTTCGGCCTGGGCAGCTATCATGAGAGCCCTGGTGCCTTTTTCAGGATTTATGAAATCAGTTGAATTCAGAGAGAAATGATTTCCGTTAATTATAGTGATGTCATCCGAAAGCCCGAGCTTATCAAGTGCTTTCCTTGAGAGCCTTGCCCTTGCGGGGTCCTGTTCTATCCCTGTGCCCTTTACCCTGTGGTGCTTGAGGAAAACAATAAGGGTCAGAGGAAGAGGCCCGCTCCCAAGAAAAAAAACCCTGTCCCCGGCTTTTAGCCCGAAGCCTTCGTATTCCGTACGGACCAGCTTGAGGTAATTTCTGTAAAAGGGAAATTCCTCAAGGACATTCCAGGGCGACTGGCTTGCAAGGATTTCGTTTGCATACTCGGTTTCCAGCCTCACTGTATACAGGTTTCTAAACCTGTTCATGTGAGTGAAAACCGGTTCCAGTTCCCGTTTATTCAGGAGAGTGCAGGCTATGTCACTGTCTAAATCCAGGGTAATTAAAGAATTCAGTTTCAGGAACAGTTTCCCATTCCGGTCCGAAGAGCAGTACAGGATTTCTTCATCAGACAGGTCCCTGATATCCCGATACAAACCGAGCATTTCTCCGAGAATATATTCCGAAAGCTCCAGGCTCTCATTAACCGCACTAACCATACCAATCCCCGAAGAATACTATGATGCGCCTGAATATATGCCTGTTGAAAATTTCCCGGGCCTGAGAGCCAGGGGCTGAGATTTACATATTTATTCAGGTAATAGAAAAAGAAAAACGAAATAATTAAGGAGAAAATAGTTGAGAGTACTATAGTTAAAACAATGAAATCTTAAAGCAATGAAAATAAAGAGAAATGAGGAATAAGCATTTAAAAACGTTATATATGGAAATTCGGTGAAAGAATCCCGGGTTTATTCAAAAATCCGCTTCAGATCTTCGATAGATAAAGAAACTTCAAACGCTTTTAGCTTGAAAAATTTCTTGGCCCGCATATCGTCATCCTCAAGCCTGAGATCACTTTCAACAAATCCGGCTTTTTCCAGGCGCTTTAAATGAAGGTTTACCACCTGCCTTGAGAGGTTCAGGTCTTTGGCGAGTTCGTATACGTACCTCTCCCTCTCGGACAACAGGTAGAGCAGCTTTAGCCTTACAGGATGGGAGAGAGCCTCGCCAATTTCCACCATTTCTTGAAGTGATTTTACCATCCTGAGTGTCCTCATAAACTTCTGGAGTTACTTTTTCTGGAGATATTTGAACCAATCAAGGCATATTAAGCTTTAGATTTCTTCCAGTTTGGATTTTATATCTTCCACTGTTTTTTTATTTCTTCGATGTCTTTTTCCATTTTCACAATTCGTTCATTATCCCTTGGAACTGCATAGCCGGACCTATTCAGCAGCACTACCACTATGCCTACAATGAGAAGGATAATTAGAAGATTCAGGAAAAATCGAGATAATTGAATCTGTAAATTCATCTTTAAAGTCAGACATACTCCCTCATATCAAACAGCCCCTTATTTAGTCGTCTTTTAAAATCGGTATTGGATAAACCCTGCTATATGTTTGACTTCAGTTTCGTTCCAAATACTATGTAATGCTTTTGAAAAAACAGTATCGAATAACCCTATATTTTGAAGCCCTATATTTTCCCTTCGATAACCCCAAGAACAAATGCATAATATATACCGTTTTTGCGACTCTTTCTAAAAAGATAATTAACTTTTATTTTAGTTCAGACTCCCAGCGCGGATAATGATTTCATTTTTATCTACTGTACGCAGGCGGGTTCAAGCGGGGCGCGGCGCGTGGAAAAAAAGAATTAGAGATGCAATTACGGCTATTCAGGAATAATAAAAACTAATTAAACAGGGAGCGCATGGGATAAAACCTAAAGGAAAATTGTCTCCACCACCGGCTGGAACCTCAAAACTCTATAATATAATTCGGCGCGGCTTTGAGTCAATCGAGTTCTAGGGTCCGGTTTTTGACTTTATGGGAGAGTTGGTTAAATATTAAGTTAATTCCGAAGAGCACGGAAATAAAGTCGTGGTGGAAGTTCTGGCAACAGAGTAAAAGTCTGTATTTTCTATTCACTATAGGTCCCTAAAAAGATGGTAAAAAAGGCATTTAAGGCTTTTAAATTGGAGAAGAAGGAATTCAGTTATTACTGGAGGTCATTATCGGGCAGCCTGTTTAGGGTGGGGTGGCCGCACGCAATTTGATTTTAGAATAAAATCTCCCACCCCGCAGTCAACGACCTCTGCCCATTGGTCCGAAGGCATCGGAAGGGTGCATTTTGACATCGTAGTGGCACGAACTGGCCGTCGTTCTTATTCTCGTGCCTGGGTTTTACAGGAGCAGTCCATTGCTCCTGCCGATACCAATCGATCAATGGTTAGTTATATTGCAATGCACAGACGAACGGTGTCTAATAGTTTTTGTGCCTCGATTTATGACCTTTTCTGGAGGGGTTGTTCATCCTATTTACCGGCTTTGGCAATCTTATTTCCGGTCTTTCAATTACAACCTTCTTCAGAGCAGGTAGTGCCTGTTCCTTAATATCTACATCATTGTCTTTCAGCACACTCATGAAATTAGCATGGTCACTTATGGAAAGGATATTTATCGCTTTTCCTTCTGTTCCTGCTCGTGCAGTTCTTCCAATCCTGTGAATATACTGTTTACTCTCCCTGGGAATATCATAATTATAAACATGGGAAACACCCTGTATATCAAGTCCTCTTCCGGCTACATCTGTGCATACAAGGACACCTATGTTCCCGGAATGGAATTTTTCCATTATGCGAGTTCGTTCGTTCTGTGTCAATCCGCTATGAATTGCCACGGCATTGATACCTGATTTTCTAAGGTTTTTTGCGACTTTGTCAGTGTTTCTTTTTGTGTTGCAGAAAACCATCCCGAGGTTTGACTTCTCATTTTGTAGAAGGTACACGAGCAGAGATAATTTCATGTCATCCTGTACTTTATAAACGACCTGATTCAATTTTTGCGGGTCGACATAAGACTCTGCTGATACTCGAACCGGGTTTTCCATGTACTTGCGGGAAAGCCGGACAATATCTTTTGTAATGGTCGCAGAGAACAAAAGGGTCTGCCTGTTTTGAGGACATTCCTTGATAATTTTTTCTACATCCACTTTGAATCCCATATCAAACATATGGTCTGCCTCATCAAGGACAAGGGTTTTCACATTATTGAATTTGATGGTATTTCTGCTGATATGATCGAGTAGCCTACCGGGTGTTCCCACAACAACCTCGGCATTCTTTAATTCTTTAATTTGTGGATTGATCCCTACACCGCCATAGATAGATGCGATATTTAACGGGTCGTATTTTGAGAATTTCCTGAAAGAATTTGCTACTTGCTCCGCCAGTTCTCTTGTAGGAGTCAGGATCAAAGCCTGAATTCCTTTTCCTTTTTCGGAATTTTGTAATATGCCGGAAGCAAATGCGAGTGTTTTTCCGGAACCTGTTGCGGCTCCGGCTATAACATCTTCCCCAGCAAGTATTAGGGGAATTGATTTTTCCTGTACTGCTGTAGGGCTTTCAAAGCCATGTTCATCTATTGATTTCAAAACAGCATTACTGAGACCTAGTTTTTTAAAATTATTCATAGTTAGACTTTCCGTGATTTTTCTGAAAAAGCTACTTAATTGCTTTTTCATATTCATATATTTAAGACATATTAAAAACAATTAAGAGCTATAAGCACAACTTCAGAAAAGTTAAGATTAATTTACTGCTTAAAAGTTAGTAATCGCTTATAACGGTGAACTCTCCCTTTATACTTTTGCCTACTTTGATGATGTGATTACCCAGCATTCATTGTTCTTCCAAAGGTTCCGTTTGTAATAGTGTGCCGCTTCATGCAAGAGCCTTTTCCGGTTTGTTTGCGCGCCACCACGTCCAATATACCGCATAACACTGCAAGGCTCACTCATCTATCATTAGATAATATCTATATCCTGTATCGCTTCTGGCTTATATGGAAGATTCTCATAATGCCAATGGACAAATATGAGATGGCACTCACAAAAAACAAATAAATAATTCTGTCAATACAGAAACAATAGCTGCAATATTGATGGGAACTCTCACCATGGTATACATGCCTATCATCACAATTTCTTTAAACCCAAATCCTCCCGGAGTAGGGACCACAGAGATAATCCAGAGTATAAGGGACAGGGACACCAGCTGGAGGATGGAAATATCATATCCAATACTGGGAAAGAGGACGTATGATTTGGAATAAATGAATGAGTACATGAGCACTGCGAGGCACACATTCTTTGTAAGGGACTTTTTATCCTTCAGAATTGAGGTGTAGGTTTTTTTGAATTCTTTAAGGTTGGGTAGTCCACAAGTAGTCGATTGATAATTATCCCAAACTAATCGAAATCCAGTTTCTGCTCTTTCTGTTCCCGCATTTTTGGCGTTACTGTGTTCATCCTGCTGTACGAGCAAATAAACGCACGCAAAAGCCATGCTGAAGAGAACGTCATGAAAACATCAATCACGTATCAGTGAACGACCAAAATTTTCAAAAGGGTGTAAATTTGGGTGGAAATAGGTTGCGATACCTGCAAAAATGAGTTAATTTGACAATGTCAAGTTAAAAGGTAGAAGGCTTCGAATTAGCCTTCTTTATATTATTCTCTCTCACTGGTTAAATAATAAACAACTGGCTGATAATGGGAGGCTGTTAGAGCCTGAGAGCAAGCTCCCCACGGAGAAGGGCATTTGTTATAGTTTTCAGTGAAATTTAATGAAGATTGAATATATATAGACAGGCAGAGTACATAATATAAGAGGTTTTGACATATCAAAAATCGTAAAAACCGGCATAAGTGATGAGCAGAAAGCCAGGCGGCCCAAATCCGACCCCAAATGGGTAGACCCAGACGGCATGACTTACGAAGAATATCAGGCTGCAATGGATAAGATGTGGCCCAGAATGGCAGAACCGGACGGGGAAGGCATAGACCTGCACCCAGACGACCCAAGGCGGCGGTTTATAGCGACCAGCGAGGGTGTAATCTTCAGTCAAGCGCCCCCCTTAACCGAAGAAGACAGGCTCGAATCGGACCGGCTTTGGGACAGCATAGCCCTGCCAGGGACCAGTCCGGGTACCGTGACCCCCTAGAAGAAGACGCACTGAAAAAATTATAAGATAGACGACACAAAATTTAAGTGCGAGGGTGGGATTCTAAACTCCTTATCCTTCAATCAAACTGCGACATGTAAGGCAAAGTCCTCTTTTATTCATAGTTTTAATTGAGTGTCCGTAACATGCTTCTCTTTGTAGGGAAATTGCTTTTCAAAATCCTCCAGCTCCTCATTTTCTATTTTAAAAACCTCGTCCTCATTAAATTTTCCTGAAATGCCCCTCAAGCTACCATCGTAGAGTTCCAATGCCATAAATGCATCAAAATCATCACCCCAGGATGTCTGGATATTATATTCTTTAGCATTGACAAAACCAAAACGATGATAATAGTCGGGATTTCCAAAAATAATTATACCCTTATATCCCAGCTGCCTTGCTTTTTCGATAGAATGATTCATTAATAAAGAACCAATTCCCTGCTTTTGATATGATGGCAATACTGCAAATGGGCCCATACATAAAACTTCGAATTCTTTATTTTCCTCATTTAGGACCTTAGCTCTTGAATAGATAATATTGCCGACGATTGTATCCTTATCACATGCAATAAAACCTACTTTCGGCAGGTCGACATTAAAAATTAGAATATTTTTCTTGATGCCGTTTTTGAACATTCACTAACTATAGATTAGGTTTAAAGCTGGTTAACAGGTGGCTCAACTCCCACAGCATATATAAATACTAAATCATTTTTTCATTAAAGTTTAGTATGAGAAATTAATAATTGGTCATATGTAAACCTATCAATTACACACAAGTAAGGAGCATTATTTCAAAATCGCCATCAGTAAAATTATCAAAAATTAAACGTCGACCTGCCGAAAGTAGGATAAAATCCAATTCTTTTACAAATGCAGGTACTTTTCTTATTTTATGCACTACAAGATGTTCATCACATCCTGGTTTGTATAAATCCCAGAATGCTTCTCTTGTCATGTATTCTACACTTTTGAAGTCCTTTTCTTCTTCTAATCTGATAGAAACGTTCATTGTCGTTTTCTCTTCCTATCGTTTGAATGATTCTGAAATCAAAATATTTAAGACATGGCAACTTCTACCTAAAAATTTAAAAATAGTAAATAGTTTCTGTATATAATCTCTTTGTTAATGTATCATTCCTCAAAATGTTTTTTTTGCACAATTATGCGTACATGTAAATATAAATTTGTAAATAGTTGAGTTTATTTAGATTAATCATTTAGATAAATTTTTCAAACAACTTCATAAAATTGAATATCGAATTGTTTAATTAAAAGCGTACAAAAAATTCGTCTTTTTATTAAATATAATAGGACTTACGCACTTTAAGTACAAAACCAATAGCAGTAAACTCACAACTTCCGAAAATTCAAATTTTAACTATGAAGCCTACAGCACTTGATTTTGTATCATAACCTACTTTCGGCAGGTCGACATTAAAAATTAGAATATTTTTCTTGATGCCGTTTTTGAACATTCACTAACTATAGATTAGGTTTAAAGCTGGTTAACAGGTGGCTCAACTCCCACAGCATATATAAATACTAAATCATTTTTTCATTAAAGTTTAGTATGAGAAATTAATAATTGGTCATATGTAAACCTATCAATTACACACAAGTAAGGAGCATTATTTCAAAATCGCCATCAGTAAAATTATCAAAAATTAAACGTCGACCTGCCGAAAGTAGGATCATAAGTGCGTAAGTCCTATATAAATTATAGAATGGGATAATTTCAGTTAGAGTAACTTTTTAAAATTAACTGTTGTGCACAAATCACACAAAACAACGTGGCGTTTTTTGAAGATACCTATATCCCGGCAGTGTGCCTAATTTTCTGTAAAATTTACTCTTTACCCCTTCGTCTTCTTTTTTGATTACTGTTCCATTACTATATACTTGTTTCCTGTGATCCAGTCTTCATTTATATCAATTAGTATTGAGACTACCAGTCTCAATACTGAGTCCTGGTTCGGAAATGCTCCAACCACCTTGCTTCTTCTTTTGAGTTCCTTGTTAGTCCTTTCCATCATATTTGTTGTCCTTATTTTTTTCCAGTGTTTTTCTGGAAACTGCATATAGTTCATTACATCATACTGAAAACTTTCAAGGGTATCAGCTGCGCTTTTATACCCCATACTGTCCAGTTCCCTAATCAGGTGATTCAAGTTCTGACGGTCGACTAATGCTTCTTTTATCTTCTCAGCCACTTCTTTCTGCTTCTTTTTTGGCACCTTCTTGAGAACTTGTCTTGTCAGATGTACATGACACATCTGCCAACTTGATCCAATAAAGGATTCTCTGACTGCTTTCTGTATTCCTTTATGACCATCAGAAACGATTAACTTGACACCTCTTAACCCTCTTTCTTTCAGATCCTCGAATAGATCTTCCCAGAACATAGAAGCTTCACTGTCTGCCAATCTTGTTCCAAGTATCTCTCGGTAACCGTCATCCCTGATTCCAGCAACTACGAAGAGAGCTTTGTTTTCATAATGAAGCCCATCTCTTACCTTGAAATAAGTCGCATCAATAAACAAGTAAGGAATTTCATGTTCTATTCGTTTTGAGAGGAATTCTTCAACCTTTTCATCCAGTTCTTTAGTAATCCTGGAAACAGAAGAGGCTGAGATTTCACCTACTCCTAAAGCGATCATGATCTTTTCCACCCTTCGGGTGGAAACACCCTGAAGGTAAGATTCCGCTATAGCGGTTAAGATGGCCTTTTCAACTCTCGAATACTTCTCAAAAACCTGGGTTTCAAAGGGAAACTCACGGAATTGAGGCTTTGACAATTCAAGTTTTCCATGCTTGGTCAGAAGAGTTCGGGGTTTGTAGCCATTTCTACTGGCTTTACGTGAATCAATCCGCTCATAACGTTGTGCGCCAGCTTGGAGGAGGGCTTCCTCCTCCATTATAAGGTTTAAAAACCAGGTAATTAGCTGGCGAATTCCATCTTCCTGATCGACAAGATAATCTTTTATAAGTGAGAATAAATTAACCATTGACTCTGCATCCTGTTTTTTTGTGGTGAAAAGAAAAGGATACAGCCTACTTTCGGCAGGTCGACATTAAAAATTAGAATATTTTTCTTGATGCCGTTTTTGAACATTCACTAACTATAGATTAGGTTTAAAGCTGGTTAACAGGTGGCTCAACTCCCACAGCATATATAAATACTAAATCATTTTTTCATTAAAGTTTAGTATGAGAAATTAATAATTGGTCATATGTAAACCTATCAATTACACACAAGTAAGGAGCATTATTTCAAAATCGCCATCAGTAAAATTATCAAAAATTAAACGTCGACCTGCCGAAAGTAGGATACAGAGTCAATCATATTTTACAGAACTTTCGGTACACTGCCTATATCCCCGCAGCTTGGAGGCTGTCCGACAATTACTGCTAGTAATGAGATAAAATGTCTGCTGGTAAATTGGAACTTTTTTATGAGATTTTTTTCTATTCCTTATTACTCAAGTCTTAAAGTGAAAAGTTCCATTTATTCCATTTCTCTTTCTAATGATCTCGTTTTTATTTGAGTAAATCCATATTTTCTTTAAGTTAACTGCTGTACATACCAAATTAAATTCATTTCTGACTGATTTTATTCCCCTTGTGAGAAATTCTCTAAACCCAAGATTCTCTTTATAGTTTCCAATTGCAGGTTCTACTACCTGCTGCCTTTGTCTGAATATTTCTTTTGCTTCTTCTGTTTTCATTTTATCTGCTAATTGCTTTCTTTCTTTTGAAAATTCAGCTATTTTTAACTGTCTAATTCCATCCTTTCTTTTTGTACAATTTTTGGTAAATTCACATTTTTGACATTCGGTTCCCTTGTAAATTCTGTACTTTCTCATCCTTTCTTTCTCATAACCTTCACGCAAAAACTTCAATCTTTGATTTTCAGGGCAAATAAATTCATCAATTTCTTCATTATAGTCAAAATTACTAATATCGAACCTAACATCTTCTACGTTTTCTGTTATTGTTTTAGTTACTTCTTGCTCTGGAATATATGGATCCAATTTTTTATCATTCAAATAATGTATGTTGTTTCCGCTATAGTATCCAGTGTCTGCACATAGTTTAGTGCCTACTTTTAATAAACCACAATTTTCTTCCACCATTTCAATTTGAGGCTTCAATTGATACATGTCGTTTCTGTCTTGACATACATCGTTTGCAACTATAATTCCTTGTTTATGATCGACCGTTATTTGAGTATTATATGCAAGTTCAATCGTTCCTTTTTTGTTAATCATAAACCGAGATTCTTGATCAGTCAAGCTCACATTATCAATACTGTCTTTTTCAAATTCATTAAGCGCTTTCTTAATCGTATTTTCAATATTCCCTTTTCTATCGCCAGATTCATCCTTATTGACTTGCTTTATGTACTTCACGACTACCGCTTTTACTTTATGTTTTTCACTTTCATTCAACTGATCATAACCACGGCATTTTCCAAAATGCTCATCCTCAACTTTGTCTATTTCAATACCTTTTTTTAATTCATTCTTGACATATTCTTCAATTACTTCCAAGGCATTTTTCATAACTGCACTTTTTCTTGACGCAGAGGCTTTTACTTTGGATCCATCAATGCTTAATTGTTCAAGACCTATTACTCCTAGATCTTTGGCTGCCTTAACTGTGCTTTTGAACATTGCAGTAATCAATTTTTCATTCTCTTTTCTGAAATCACTGATTGTTCTAAAATCAGGTTGTAGGTTTTCAGCTAAATACATGTAAACTATATTTTCTCGAACATTGCGAGCTATCGCTCGCGATGATCGAACTCTATCAAGCATAGATTGAATCAAAATCTTACACATTATGCAAGGATGATAAGCAGGGTGTCCGGAACCGTCATACCTGGTTTCAAATTCACTAAAATCCATCTCATCCACAAAAGACTCAACCAAATAGCAGATATGATCTGAAGGAATAAGATCTCGGATATCTGGAGGTAAAGTCCAAACTTGATTCTTTAAAGATTTAATAAAAACCATAAACCAAAAAATTAGTAGAATATTATATAATAATTGATATATTCAAAGCAGAAACTTCAATTACCTAAGGTAATTGTCGGACAGCCTCCTTGCTGCGGGGATGGAAAACTTCCCCGAGAACCGTTGTTAACTAAACGATTTATAATTTTAGCTACATTTATACTGTAAATAGAACTACGGCATGCAAACCATTGTGTCTATAAAATAAGGTACCACATGGTTTAACTTATTTCTCCTGAAGTTAATTCCATACGCTTTTTAACACGCTTTCCTCTGATATTTATAACCTTAACGTCTTTCTATTGGCAGGAAAAGGGTTGAGTTAATTCCATATGCTTTTTAACATGCTTTCCTCTGACACTTATAACCTTAAAGTCTTTCTATTGACAGGAAATGAGTTGGGCTAATTCCATAAGCTTTTTAACGCCTTTCCTCTGACACTTATAACCTTAAAGTCTTTCTATTGGCAGGAAATAGGTCGAATTAGTTCTACACGCATTTAAAGCCCTTTCCTCTGATATTTATAACCTTAACGTCTTTCTATTGGCAGGAAATAGGTTGAATTAGTTCCATACGCTTTTTAACGCGCTTTCCTCTGATATTTATAACCTTAACGTCTTTCTATTGGCAGGAAATGGATTGAATTAATTCGATACGCGTTTTAACGCGCTTTCCTCTGACACTTATATACCTTAACGTCTTTCTATTGACAGGGAATGGGTTGAGTTGCACAACAGAATAACAGAGCCCTCAAGTTGCATCAATCAAACAAGCCTGTTCTCTCCCACAAACTGTCGAGACACTTTGTCAATCCGATAATGAAAAACTTGATTTGGTGGATTTGATTTTGTGGGTTTGTAACCATTACCTTGCATCGAATATTCTACTCTTGGATAGGCTCTTAATCTAAACGAATTGAACCCAAAGGTGATACGATGCTAAAAAGACATCTAGGGATCTTATTCCTAGTAGCATGCCTTAATTTAACAACCGTACCCCCTGTATTAGGCGGAGAGAATAATCAAGTAGTAACCGTTGCCGGAGACGGAAGTGGAGATTTCAACTGTGATGGAAATGACGATCATGTGCAGATTAACCAGGCTCTTGATTATGCAGCAAACCATCCAGGCACGACTGTCCACCTCAAAGGTCCATTCACATATATTATAGGTGAATCTCTTCTTATAGGCAGCAATACTGTCCTTCAAGGAGATTCAGGTGTAACAATTAAGCTAGCTCCTGGATTGCCCGTGTGGGGTGGACCCGGCAGTGATCTTTCAGAGTCAAAAGCCATGCTTATGATTAGAGGCAATTCTGCAGCAGACGTTACAATAAGAAGCCTAACTGTTGATGGGAGTCAGTCTGATTATTATCCTGGAATTAGGCTTGGGACATCCTGCTATAATATGGCAACTCTCGTAGGTGTCAATGGATTGACTATTGAAAGTTGCCTGTTTAAGAATGGATGTAATGATGCTGTGCTTACTTCAGAGTCGAGCAATGTACTAATCGATTCGGTGACTGTAAATTATCCTGGACACGCCGGTGTTTATGCCTATGATGTGAAAAACATAACAGTTAAGAATTGTAAATTTATTAACAGGAGCAATTCGTCTACTCGATTCGATACCGTCACCAATGGAGTCTTTGCAAATAACTATTGTACCTCCTATGGCTTTGGATATGCAGGCCTGCAATTGGAAGACAAACTTACAAACATCGAAGTTTATGGCAACAAATTCCGGGATGTAGCTGGTCCTGCAATAGCACACGAAAATTCAAAAGGAACTAATGTAAACATTTACAACAACATAATTAATTAATTAATTAATTAATTTAGTATAGACTCAGTCTAATTAGATGATTCGGAAAAACAATTCCGAATAATTAATTAGAATTTGACAAACAAAAGGAAAAAAATACGATCATCTTACAAAATTTTGATTGTATTTCAATCCCTTATTAAAACCCTACATGTACAAAATAATTATTTGTACTCAAAACTTATCTAAGAGCCTATCCGAAAAGTATAGGAATTACGTTGCAAGGTGATGTTTTTTAATGACAAAACGTAAAATCTCGCACGACCCCGAGATCTCTGATGAATTCTGGAAGAAATAGAACCTACTACCATTGCCTAAGCCTAAAAAGAAGGCTGAAGACCTAGAAAGCTGATAAGATAAGAATGATCGGTATTTTTTATCTTCTTCATAATGGCTGCCAATGAAAATCGTTGCCAAGATTTTATGGAGCTCCAAGTACCTTTCATAATCGATTTCAGGAATGGCAAAGATCAGGCTTATTTGAGAGCATGTGGATAGCTGTTCTTGTTGAATATGATACAGAAAAAGGCCCAGAGTGGGAATGACAATAAATTGATTGCTCTATGACAAAATTACCATTAGGTGGAACTGGAGCTAATTCTGCTGACCGTGGCAAAAAAGGCACAAAAATGAGTATTTTAACTGATGGTAAAGGAAATACCATTTTCAGTAACGGCAGATGGAGACAATCACGATAAAAAGCTTGTAAAAAAGACCTTAGATACTATAATTCACATTCCGCACATGTACACAAAAATACCATCAATTATCTCCATATGGCAAGAGTTGAAAAATTAACCCATCCTGTGAGGGATAATTTTGGGCAAATCGGCAAATAAATTCTACATCTGTGTACATCTATGGAATGTGGGCTATAATTTTTGAATATCCATTTCTTGGAAAAACTTTCCTTTATCAGTTTGAAGAAAAGCCTGATTTTTTTGCCTGATTTATCTCTTTCATCCAGTATTTCCGGAAATTCAAGCCTTTGAAAATGTATTTTTATCGTTCTCCGGCTTTTTCCTCTGGTTTATTTCGTGATATTTTCTATAGACATATATCCGAGTGCTGCTGCTAATATTGAACTAGCAAATAAACTGGGTGCATCAAAAGCGCTGATTGTATCAGAGCTGGCATCGCTTACATTATAACCTATTCCTTGAAAGAAACTTGGATCCATCCTGCTGAAAAGCTTATCAGAACAAAGTTATGGCCAATATCATTGCTATTTTCACTGCTGTTGTTTCCGTTTTTGATAACGTGTAACATTTTTTTTATGCAGTCTATAATCCCTATAAAAATAAAGCCTGCAAATGCCATAATAAAAAATACTTTTTGGGGAACGTTAGCGGCGTCATCTGTTATAATATATTTAATGCGTTATCAAATCAACGTTTTTCCGCTTTTTCCTGAATTATGACGCAGAACCGTCTGCACGGAATAAGGGTAGTTACCGTAAAATTTACCTCCTTTCCAGATTCCAGAGTTTTGAAACTATTTTTATACTGGTCTACTTTGTAAATTTCATATTCTAAGTTTTGAACTCCAGAATATGTTGCTTTGAACTCAGTTATTCAAGAGACTATAGGAATAGAAGGTTTTCTGCCGATTACCACCCGGTTCAATGTCAAAAAAGCCGCCCTCAAAATACGGTAGTGTACCCAAATCATTTAGGACTTACGCACTCGAAGCAAGCCAGAAAGCCTGAAAAAACCCAATAGGTTTAGTGCATTGTTACAACCATGACTAAAAGCAAAATAAATGACCTCATAGAATCATAAAAGCAAACAAATTCGCCTTTGGATTTATGCTCCTCATGCTCACCTTCACGTTCGTCATCACATACGCCAGCATTCAGCCGTAACCATCAGAGCAACCAGCCCGAGTGTAATCTGTGACTTCACCTGCAAGAGTATCATAAACCCGAATCCTTTATAGAGAAGTCACAGATTAAAGTGAAAAAAGTCGAAAAGAAAATACAGACAGTGCTAGAACTCATCCCAAAACCAATTTTATTTCCACATCAATAAAAGTATTAGGATTATTTTCATAATCAGAACTTGAGCAATTATTCCAAATTCGAGATTCAGAGAATCAATTTTGAGTTTTGGGATCAGCTCTATAATAAAAATGAGAAAATTGTAGAAATAATATGAAGCATTAAATTAGGGATTTCTACAAAACCTAAGAATAAAATTTGAACCTGGAAAATGATCTTCCAGGAGTAACCATTAACTACTCAAAGGCACAGGACTGTGTCCTACCTTAACCGCGTATTCAATCGTTTTTGTAGATATGTCAATTTACAGGGTAATGTTACTGTGCTGGTCCCTTCCCTATAAACTGCCCAATGACAAGAGGGAAATCTCCTACTTTCACCGAGGCTATAACAGTGTTGTTTGTTGTGTCAATTACAGAGACAGTTCCTTCTGCGTTCACCACATATGCTTTTGTTCCATCTGGGGTGACTGCAACTCCAGAAGGATAGGCCCCTACAGGCACTGTGGCTTTAACAGTGTTGTCCATTGTGTCAATTACAGAGGTAGTGTTGCTAAATAAATTCGCTACATATGCTTTTTGTCCATCCGGACTGACTGCAACTCCCCAGGGCCCGGTTCCTACAGGCACAGTGGCTATAACACTGTTGTTCATTGTGTTAATTACAGAGGTAGTGTTGCTAAAGAGGTTCGCCACATATACTTTATTCCCATCTGGACTGACGGCAACTCCAATAGGACCATTTCCTACAGGCACTGTGGCTGTAATATTGTTTGCTGAGTGTCAATTACAAAGAGAGTACTGTTAAAAGCTACGTTCTCAATATAGGCTGAGCTTGCCACGTATACCGTCGTTCCCGTTGGGTTAACTGCAACACCAGCGGGATAGACTCCTACAGGCACTGTGGCTGTAACAGTATTGTTTGAGGTGTCAATTACAGAAATATTACTGTTACCGTAGTTCGCCACATATACCTTTGTTCCATCCGGACTGACTGCAACTCCAGATGGATTGGTTCCTACTTTCACCGTATCTATAACAGTGTTTTTTGTTGTGTCAATTACAGAGACATCGTTACTGTTATTGTTCGCCACGTACACCTTTGATCCATCCGGACTGACTGCAACTCCCCATGGACTGGTTCCTACAGGCACGGTGGCTGTAACATTATTGTTTGCTATGTCAATTACAGAAGTAGTATTGTTGCCCATGTTAGTAATATATGCAAATGGCGCCGCGCCTGCAATATTCACAAGCATTAAAAGCGTCAGCGTTATCATGCATAAAATTTTCATGGGAGTATTCCCCCTGCATTTTTTGTCAAGTGTCATTTCTTTCATTTTAAGACCCCTCGTATGATGTTTTGTATTATAATAACATACATATATTGAAAAACAAATAGATAAAATATACTATTAAAAGAAAAACATTAATATAAAAAGTGTATCTTTCTAGATCTCAGTCTAATCATTATATTCCTTTTAGTTCTCAAACAGCTCTCAAAATTCTAAAAAAATTACAGGATCATCTGAGACAAAAGCATTTTAGCTTAGAATGAAGGCTATTAAAAGAAAAAG
>CAVRJG010000015.1:0-196498 GCA_963721455.1 uncultured Methanosarcinaceae archaeon | reverse complement strand
TAACGTCTTTCTATTGACAGGGAATGGGTTGAGTTGCACAACAGAATAACAGAGCCCTCAAGTTGCATCAATCAAACAAGCCTGTTCTCTCCCACAAACTGTCGAGACACTTTGTCAATCCGATAATGAAAAACTTGATTTGGTGGATTTGATTTTGTGGGTTTGTAACCATTACCTTGCATCGAATATTCTACTCTTGGATAGGCTCTTAATCTAAACGAATTGAACCCAAAGGCGATACGATGCTAAAAAGACATCTAGGGATCTTATTCCTAGTAGCATGCCTTAATTTAACAACCGTACCCCCTGTATTAGGCGGAGAGAATAATCAGAGTAGTAACCGTTGCCGGAGACGGAAGTGGAGATTTCAACTGTGATGGAAATGACGATCATGTGCAGATTAACCAGGCTCTGATTATGCAGCAAACCATCCAGGCACGACTGTCCACCTCAAAGGTCCATTCACATATATTATAGGTGAATCTCTTCTTATAGGCAGCAATACTGTCCTTCAAGGAGATTCAGGTGTAACAATTAAGCTAGCCCCTGGATTGCCCGTGTGGGGTGGACCCGGCAGTGATCTTTCAGAGTCAAAAGCCATGCTTATGATTAGAGGCAATTCTGCAGCAGACGTTACAATAAGAAGCCTAACTGTTGATGGGAGTCAGTCTGATTATTATCCTGGAATTAGGCTTGGGACATCCTGTTATAATATGGCAACTCTCGTAGGTGTCAATGGATTGACTATTGAAAGTTGCCTGTTTAAGAATGGATGTAATGATGCTGTGCTTACTTCAGAGTCGAGCAATGTACTAATCGATTCGGTGACTGTAAATTATCCTGGACACGCCGGTGTTTATGCCTATGATGTGAAAAACATAACAGTTAAGAATTGTAAATTTATTAACAGGAGCAATTCGTCTACTCGATTCGATACCGTCACCAATGGAGTCTTTGCAAATAACTATTGTACCTCCTATGGCTTTGGATATGCAGGCCTGCAATTGGAAGACAAACTTACAAACATCGAAGTTTATGGCAACAAATTCCGGGATGTAGCTGGTCCTGCAATAGCACACGAAAATTCAAAAGGAACTAATGTAAACATTTACAACAACATAATTAATTAATTAATTAATTAATTTAGTATAGACTCAGTCTAATTAGATGATTCGGAAAAACAATTCCGAATAATTAATTAGAATTTGACAAACAAAAGGAAAAAAATACGATCATCTTACAAAATTTTGATTGTATTTCAATCCCTTATTAAAACCCTACATGTACAAAATAATTATTTGTACTCAAAACTTATCTAAGAGCCTATCCGAAAAGTATAGGAATTACGTTGCAAGGTGATGTTTTTTAATGACAAAACGTAAAATCTCGCACGACCCCGAGATCTCTGATGAATTCTGGAAGAAATAGAACCTACTACCATTGCCTAAGCCTAAAAAGAAGGCTGAAGACCTAGAAAGCTGATAAGATAATAATGAGCGGTATTTTTTATCTTCTTCATAATGGCTGCCAATGAAAATCGTTGCCAAGATTTTATGGAGCTCCAAGTACCTTTCATAATCGATTTCAGAAATGGCAAAGATCAGGCTCATTTGAGAGCATGTGGATAGCTGTTCTTGTTGAATATGATACAGAAAAAGGCCCAGAGTGGGAATGACAATAAATTGATTGCTCTATGACAAAATTACCATTAGGTGGAACTGGAGCTAATCCTGCTGACCGTGGCAAAAAAGGCACAAAAATGAGTATTTTAACTGATGGTAAAGGAAATACCATTTTCAGTAACGGTAGATGGAGCCAATCACGATAAAAAGCTTGTAAAAAAGACCTTAGATACTATAATTCACATTCCGCAGATGTACACAAAAATACCATCAATTATCTCCATATGGCAAGAGTTGAAAAATTAACCCATCCTGTGAGGGATAATTTTGGGCAAATCGGCAAATAAATTCTACATCTGTGTACATCTATGGAATGTGGGCTATAATTTTTGAATATCCATTTCTTGGAAAAACTTTCCTTTATCAGTTTGAAGAAAAGCCTGATTTTTTTGCCTGATTTATCTCTTTCATCCAGTATTTCCGGAAATTCAAGCCTTTGAAAATGTATTTTTATCGTTCTCCGGCTTTTTCCTCTGGTTTATTTCGTGATATTTTCTATAGACATATATCCGAGTGCTGCTGCTAATATTGAACTAGCAAATAAACTGGGTGCATCAAAAGCGCTGATTGTATCAGAGCTGGCATCGCTTACATTATAACCTATTCCTTGAAAGAAACTTGGACCCATCCTGCTGAAAAGCTTATCAGAACAAAGTTATGGCGAATATCATTGCTATTTCCACTGCTGTTGTTTCCGTTTTTGATAACGTGTAATATTTTTTTATGCGGTCTATAATCCATATAAAAATAAAGCCTGCAAATGCCATAATAAAAAATACTTTTTGGGGAACGTTAGCGGGGTCATCTGTTATAATATATTTAATGCGTTATCAAATCAACGTTTTTCCGCTTTTTCCTGAATTGTGACGCAGAACCGTCTGCACGGAATAAGGGTAGTTACCGTAACATTTACCTCCTTTCCAGATTCCAGAGTTTTGAAACTATTTTTATTACTGGTCTACTATTTTTGTATCCGACTTTGTAAATTTCATATTCTAAGTTTTGAACTCCAGAATATGTTGCTTTGAACTCAGTTATTCAAGAGACTATAGGAATAGAAGGTTTTCTGCCGATTACCACCCGGTTCAATGTCAAAAAAGCCGCCCTCAAAATACGGTCGTGTACCCAAATCATTTAGGACTTACGCACTCGAAGCAAGCCAGAAAGCCTGAAAAAACCCAATAGGTTTAGTGCATTGTTACAACCATGACTAAAAGCAAAATAAATGACCTCATAGAATCATAAAAGCAAACAAATTCGCCTTTGGATTTATGCTCCTCATGCTCACCTTCACGTTCGTCATCACATACGCCAGCATTCAGCCGTAACCATCAGAGCAACCAGCCCGAGTGTAATCTGTGACTTCACCTGCAAGAGTATCAGAAACCCGAATCCTTTATAGAGAAGTCACAGATTAAAGTGAAAAAAGTCGAAAAGAAAATACAGACAGTGCTAGAACTCATCCCAAAACCAATTTTATTTCCACATCAATAAAAGTATTAGGATTATTTTCATAATCAGAACTTGAGCAATTATTCCAAATTCGAGATTCAGAGAAGCAATTTTGAGTTTTGGGATCAGCTCTATAATAAAAATGAGAAAATTGTAGAAATAATATGAAGCATTAAATTAGGGATTTCTACAAAACCTAAGAATAAAATATTGATCCTGGAAAAGGTCTTCCAGGAGTAACCATTAACTACTCAAAGGCACAGGACTGTGTCCTACCTTAACCGCGTATTCAATCGTTTTTGTAGCTATGTCAATTTACAGGGTAATGTTACTGTGCTGGTCCCTTCCCTATAAACTGCCCAATGACAAGAGGGAAATCTCCTACTTTCACCGAGGCTATAACAGTGTTGTTTGTTGTGTCAATTACAGAGACAGTTCCTTCTGCGTTCACCACATATGCTTTTGTTCCATCTGGGGTGACTGCAACTCCAGAAGGATAGGCCCCTACAGGCACTGTGGCTTTAACAGTGTTGTCCATTGTGTCAATTACAGAGGTAGTGTTGCTAAATAAATTCGCTACATATGCTTTTTGTCCATCCGGACTGACTGCAACTCCCCAGGGCCCGGTTCCTACAGGCACAGTGGCTATAACACTGTTGTTCATTGTGTCAATTACAGAGGTAGTGTTGCTAAAGAGGTTCGCCACATATACTTTATTCCCATCTGGACTGACGGCAACTCCAATAGGACCATTTCCTACAGGTATCGTGGCTGTAATATTGTTTGCTGCAGTGTCAATTACAAAGAGATTACTGTTGTAAGTCATGTTCTCAATATAGGCTGAGCTTGCCACGTATACCGTTGTTCCCGTCGGGTTAACTGCAACACCAGCGGGATAGACTCCTACAGGCACTGTGGCTGTAACAGTATTGTTTGAGGTGTCAATTACAGAAATATTACTGTTACCATAGTTCGCCACATATACCTTTGTTCCATCCGGACTGACTGCAACTCCAGATGGATTGGTTCCTACTTTCACCGTATCTATAACAGTGTTTTTTGTTGTGTCAATTACAGAGACATCGTTACTGTTATTGTTCGCCACGTACACCTTTGATCCATCCGGACTGACTGCAACTCCCCATGGACTGGTTCCTACAGGCACGGTGGCTGTAACATTATTGTTTGCTATGTCAATTACAGAAGTAGTATTGTTGCCCATGTTAGTAATATATGCAAATGGCGCCGCGCCTGCAATATTCACAAGCATTAAAAGCGTCAGCGTTATCATGCATAAAATTTTCATGGGAGTATTCCCCCTGCATTTTTTGTCAAGTGTCATTTCTTTCATTTTAAGACCCCTCGTATGATGTTTTGTATTATAATAACATACATATATTGAAAAACAAATAGATAAAATATACTATTAAAAGAAAAACATTAATATAAAAAGTGGATCTTTCTAGATATCAGTCTAATATTATATTCCTTTTAGTTCTCAAACAGCTCTCAAAATTCTAAAAAAATTACAGGATCATCTGAGACAAAAGCATTTTAGCTTAGAATGAAGGCTATTAAAAGAAAAAGCCATTAGTCTTACTTCTGACGTAAGCACAAAAAACTAAATTTTAGGTAAAATGCAGCTATCCTACAGGTAACACTTAGAGCCTATCCGAAAAGATCAATAATGGCATGTTATAGAAGTTATAGAAGATCTGTAAAGATCTGTAATATAGATTATCTTTTCCGGTTATTTGTATTGCCTATTGCAAAAGTTACGTAGATCGCGACAATTTTCGGATAGGATCCAATAGTGTGTCGTCGTCCATGAAAAAAAGTGATATTAACTTAAGGTCTTGGTATGTATCCTAAATTCTGCCATTTTTACACTATGTTTATGGTTTTTATATTAATATTTATCTCGTATATTAATAATGAATCTTCTCGAGAAAAGGTCATTCAACGCAGCAATCTCCTCTGATCTTAAGGGATATTTTGAGTAATCAGGTGAATGCGTGCAACTAAAAAATAAAAAGTGGTAGGAGTGAGGGAGCATGAAGAGGAAGGGAGTAATATGTTTATTCGCCCTTGGCATCGTACTAATTAACGCTTTAACACTTGTGGCTTTTGGTTCTTCTGAAACTTCAATGGGCAACATGAGTGCCTCCGGATATGAGGACGCATTCGATCCCGGGAGCATGAATCTCTCAGTAAAACCTGGAGACGACTTTTATGAGTATGCTGAGGGAGCCTGGATAAAAAGTCATCCTGTGCCTGCGGACAAATCCCGATACGGAGAGTTCGATATAGCAGATGACAGAACCTACGACCGCGTCAAAACAATAGTGGAGAGCGCAGCCAACAACACCTCTGCCCCTGAGGGAAGCCTCGAGCAGAAGATCGGGGAGTTCTACCGCGTGGGAATGGATAATACCACCCTGGAAAAGCAGCGTCTGGATCCCATAAAAGACAAATTGAAGCTGATAGACAATATCTCCAACACTTCCGATATTCAAACCGTATCTACGCAAATGATGGACTATGGTATGGACCCCTTCTTCTCCATGTACGCCGCACCAGACGATAAGAACAGCAAGGTCATGATCGCCACCCTTACTCAGGGAGGTCTCGGTCTCCCAGATAGAGATTTCTATTTCAGGCAGGATAACGAATCTATCAGTACCAGAGAGCTGTATCTGGCTCACGTTGCCAAGATGTTCGTCTATCTAGGCGATAGCCCAAAGGTTGCTGAGGATAATGCCAGGACCGTGATGAAGATAGAGACCAGGCTGGCCAATGCATCCTTCAATAACGTGGACAATAAAGATAAGATCAAAACGTATAACAAGATGAGCCTGGAGGAGCTTCAGGCTTTTGCTCCAGGCATGAACTGGTCTCATTTCTTCAGCGTCCTGGGTCGCCCGGACGTAGCTGAGGTCAACGTCAGAAACCCGTCTTATTTCAAGGAGATGAGCACCGCCCTTCAGGACGAGAGCATAGATGACTGGAAGACCTTCCTGCGCTGGAAGCTGATTTTAGCCACGTCCCCCTATCTCAGCTCCGACCTGCAAAGGGAGCACTTTAATTTCTATGGGATAAGACCCATTGCCCTGCAGGAGATGAAGCCCCGCTGGAAGATAGTTATTGATGCAGAAAACAAAGCAATGGGTGAGGCCATAGGCCATGTCTATGTGGACAGGTATTTCGATCCAGGTTCCAAGGCCAAGATACAGGATATGGTATCCAACCTTAAGAAGGCCCAAAGGGAAAGAATTCAAAACCTAACATGGATGGAGCCTGAAACCAAGAAGAAAGCCCTCATGAAGCTTGAGGCTCTTGATGTCCAGATAGGCTACCCCGACGAATGGCTAAATTATTCAGAGCTTGAAGTGAAGAACGATTCATATGTCAATAATACCATCAGGGCCTCTAAATTCCAGTTCCACCACAGTTCCTATGGCCTGGATAGGATAGGCAAGCCTGTAGATCGCGAGCTCTGGTTGACGATACCTCAAGAGACTAATGCATATGCTGAACCTAATAAGGTCATCATAGTCTTCCCGGCGGGCATTCTACAGCCTCCCTTCTTCAACAAGGACGCCGATGATGCAGTCAATTACGGTGCCATAGGCTTTATCATAGGACACGAGATAACTCACCACTTCGATAGCCAGGGCAGGAAATTCGATGCATGTGGAAATTTGACGGATTGGTGGACGCCAAAAGATGCCGATAACTTCGAACAAAAGCACTGCCGTTCTGGTGGACGAGTACAACAGGTTCGAGGTCCTGCCCGGCCTATACGTAAACGGCAACCTGACACTGACGGAGAACATAGCAGACTTCGGCGGATTGACCATGGCCTACCACGCCTATAAGCTCTCATCAAAAGGAGAGCCGGAGATGATCGATGGATTTACTGGAGATCAGAGGTTCTTCTTAAGCTTTGCCCAGATATGGGGGGAATCGAACACGAACGAATACCTGAGGATGCTAACACTGACCGATACCCACTCGCCCAGCAGGTTCAGGGTCAACGGCGTGGTTTTCAATATGCCTGAGTTTTACAAGGCGTTCCCGAACGTAAAGCCAGGGGATAAACTCTACAAGCCAGAGAGTGAGAGGCCGGTGATCTGGTAAAGTTCACCGGGAAACCAAAAATGAAAAAGTTATCTTATAGGGGGTCTTCATGACCCCTAAAGCCTCTTACTTATTTTATATCACCTGTCTTAAAAATAGAATTATGCAGAATGAGGATTTTAGTCCAGTAAACACTCTAAATGTAAAACTTCTTTTATTATTTTTACATAAAAATACAAAATATATTTAAAACGGGTCTGAAAATTATTCTAATTCTCTTCAATTCTTGATATTAGCCATTTTTAATCATTATTCAGGACACAGAATCTAAATCAAAACTTGATAAAATAGAGGTTCACCGAACTGAAACATGTAAAGTTGATAGATCCGTTTTACCCAGTGATGTGTATCCTAAAGGTTATAGGGACGTAATAATTCAGGATATATCCATAAAGCCTGTGAACACCAACTACAGGATAGAGATATTTTATTATCCTTCTGAGCATAAAACATATTCAGGAGAATTGCCACATGGTATCAAAGGTGAATTTGGCCCTGGAATCAAATCTCTTATAATCACTCTTAACCATGTTGCTAATGTTTCAGAGCCCAAAATACATGAATTTCTGGAAAATATTGGTGTTCATATATCCAGAGCCACTATTTCTCGAATTTTGACAAAAGATACTGATATCTTCCATCAGGAAAAAGCTGAGATTTTTCTTGAGGGTCTTAAGGCTACGCCTTATCAGCAGATTGATGATACAGGTGCAAGAGTCAATGGTGTCAATCACTATACTCAAATTCTTTGTAATCCTTATTATGCTGCTTATTTTACAGTTCCCAATAAGAATAGGGAAACCATTTTAGATATACTTCTATGTGGAAAAGAAAAAACGTACTGCTTTAATGATGAAGCATTTGATCTGATGGAAACGTTTAATGTTTCCCAAATCTGGATGGAAAAGCTCTCTTCTTTTAAAAACAAAATATTCAGTGATGAAGAAATGCGTCGAAAACTGGATTGTGTTTTCTCACTCAAAGGGTATAAAACTACTAAGAAGAAAGTTCTTGAAGCCTGTGCAATTGCGGCATATCATCAAAGTACAGACATACCTGTGGTTACCACACTTCTGAGTGATGATGCACGTCAATTCAAGCAGATTGCATCACATCATGCTCTTTGTTGGATTCATGATGGGAGAAACTACAAGAAATTGAGGCCAATAGTACCTTATTTTAAAGAAAAGCTGGAAGCTTTTCTGGACAGGTACTGGGACTTTTATGGGGAACTTTGTGAGTTTAGAATAAAACCAGATTCAGAGGTAGCGGAGCAATTATCCATTAAGTTTGATCAATTGTTTTCGACTATAACAGGATATGAACAGTTGGATGAAAGAATAGGTAAGACGAAAGAGAACAAGGGACATCTGTTAAAAGTACTGGTTTTACCAGAAGTTCCACTGCATAACAATGCAGCGGAACTAGCGGCGAGAGCAAAGGTTAGAAAAAGAGATGTGAGCCTTCAAACCATAACAGATGAAGGGACAAAGGCAAACGACATATTTATGACGATTGTTCAGACTGCAAAGAAACTGAGTATAAGTGCATATCAGTACATATGTGATAGAGTGAGCAATACATTTGAGATGCCATCTTTGGCTCAACTCATTAGAGAAAAAGCTCATTGAGTTGAAATTGAAAGCTTTCCACTCAATTTGAAGAGGATACATTATTCTGATCATAGCAGCATAGATTAATGCTTGACTGGATTCTATTAATCCTTCGTAATCTTTACTTAACCTTCGATATCTACCCAGCCTTCCAAATGTACGCTCTGTCACCCATCTGTGGGGAAGTACTTTAAAACCTTTGACATCATCACGGTCGTCCATTGCTGCATGGTTGATGTTTTCATGATAAAAATTATCAGTGAGGCTTTTGTTTGCGTTTTTATGCCCTAGAAACGGCTTGCTCCAGCCGCACCAAAACACACGGAAAAAAGAACTATCTGAAGACGGTATTTCGGATATTTTGGAATAATATCAACCAGCTACTAAGGGATTATTCAAGCTCGTGGTCCATCAATAATAAGTTGGTATTTTTCCAGAATATTCACATACTTGTGTTCTGCCTCTCTTCTGCTCTGTGTACTTCTTGGTTTTCTGTAGCAGGTAAACTTAGAAAACAGATACAGGTGAACAATGTGTATTCAAATATTAAATATCAACCATTTAATAGGTCACGACCGAGAACCTATACAATCAAATAAGATTTTATTGTACTCATTTTAACTTTTGCACAGAACACAGAGGTTTGATCGAAGAAAATGAGGGCGGAATTTGGGAAAAAAGACACCTGCAAAAGAATGTGGGATTACTCAAGAGAAATGGACGTTAAGAGAGTTGCTAAATTACAGACCTCTAAAAACATCAACTGCTTAATGAAGGAGCACCCTCGTATTTGTACAGTTGAAAAACAAGGTTAACGACGTCCCTGTAAAAATAAGCAGATAGTCTGGACCAGACAACAACCTTATGAGAAAAATACGGGATCCACGTTAACGATATATAGTCCGCAAATAAATACATGAATAATGTCTGTCAGCACCTGGTCATCACTGACGACATAAAATGACATATATTCACATATGTCCCAAACCCCAATACGCGAATGTATGAATGTCTGTGTTTCGTCAACACTGACGTCATACACTCGCGTATGTCCTCCTCTACCATGCGAGTAGTCACCTAAATCGGGTCTCTTCGACCTCTTTCTGCAACAGCGTGGTTTGGTCAGACAAATGAGTAGAAAGAAATAAAGCAAATTGGCTACACTTTTCATAAATTATCCCCATCCAGAATTGCATAGTCTATGAGATTCATTCCCAGAGATCTTTTTTAAGGTGGGAGTATATCGGGTCAACTTCCATCAGACCTTCCGGATAGGGTTCAAAAAAGGTCTGATTAATAAGGTACTGATCTTCAGAGCTCACGATCCATGACCTTGATTGTATTAATTGCAAGGCAAAGTAGAGGTTGCTCGAATTCAGGCAGGAGCTTCTTTGTTCATGATATAAGCAACCATTCCAGGGTTAAGTTTGCTTTCCCTTGAAACCTTTGCTTCAATGTCCTCATTGGATTTACCTTCGATTTTCATTTCCTTTATTTTCTCAATAACGGAGGATGGAATGGTGTAATATTCGTTAATGTCCTTCCTGTGGCCCCAGACATCTCCTTCTATAAGCTGGATTCTCTGCATCTCAAGGAACATTTCTATGGCCTGTGAGACCGTAGCCATGTAAGACTTAGGTAACTGAATTACTTCAATCTTCGGGCAGGTTTCAACCAGTCCGAAAATGTCCTTGTTCGAAGGTCTGAAAGCCAGGTGAACAACACGTTCATTTGGATTTAATGTAAAGATTTCTTCTCTTGAACTAACTACTCGAATTCTCATATTTTTCCCCCACTATGAATTTATTTAGCTATACTTTGATTATAAACTACATACACTGATTATAAAAAGTTATCCCATTGAACTAACGTTATTTTGATAGTTTTTTGGAGATGATGAATATTAGATCTTCTAATTTGATCTTGTGCATCGATTCCAAATTATGGGAATAAAACTGGACTTTGAAATCAACAATGATCAATGAATTTAGATAGAGGACTTTCTGAATCCATATAAATTCACTTGTAGAGCTTCCAGAAGACAGAAATAAGTACCATCGGAGGCAAATTAACAATGGTCGGTGGTATGAAATCCAAACTTCTTGTCTTTCTACTGGTTCTTTCGCTTGTTGCAAACGCTTATTTTGTCTTGTTTGAAGAACAGCCTTCCTTTGAGGGAGGACAGGTCAAGGAAATGCAGGGCCGTATAAATACCCTTCAAACGGAAAACGAAAACCTTCAGGCGCAAATAAATCAGAATAATGAGTCGCTTCAGTCTTATGCTTCTCAGCTGGACTCTTATCGCCAAAAGGTCTTTGAACTCCAGAATAGCACTCAAATGTGTCCAGCGGGCGTGGAAGGGTTTGCTACCCTTCAGGGACCTGCAGTCTTCCAGACTGTCCAGACAGACCAGTCAGGCCCCTTCATCCGGCAATCAACTTCTAAAAAAGGTGCCCTGCTCAATATTTCGGTTGAGATCAGGCCAGGAAAAGGCCGCGTGCTCGTCCAGACAACTCCTCTGATGGGCGTGATCTTCCAGGATGCTGCAAACACCGCAGCTTTTGTGGCTGAAAACAAAACCGGGAATCAACTGTCAAGCAGTGATATCATCTTCAGCATTACCGTTCCGTATCAAATCCCGGGGGTCGATGGTCCCAGTGCAGGGGCTCTCATGACCCTGCTTACGATTTCAGCCATTGATAACAATACAGAATTGAATAACAGTATAACCCTTACAGGCACGATTGACAATGAAGGTAATATCGGCCCGATAGGTGGAGTTCTGGAAAAAGCGCAGGCAGCAAAAGATGGAGGCAAAACCCTTTTCCTCATTCCGAGGAAAAACAGCGAACTTGTTACATATAAATTTGTAGAAAGGAAGCTTGGCGGTTTTACTGTTATTGAGAGAAAGCCGAAAATCGTAGATGCCAAAGAGTATATAGAGAAAGAGGTGGGAATCAACATCGAATACGTGGATACGATTGATGATGTACTGAGGTAGGAGAGATAAAATTCGGATCTGAATTTTTACTGTAACTCAGATTGTTTTTGCGGGGAATTCTTTTTTCCCCGGAACTGGCTTTTTTGATGCTGCAAACCGGCTTCTTGCGGTTTTGAGAATGTATCCTGACTGCGAAAGAGTTGTCCGCCTGCAATTTTTACTGATCTCCAAGCTTTTTAACCATTTTGTAATATATTAAGTTTGGGTGCTCCCCTATTATTATTAAGCTATATATATTGGATCTTCAAAAAATAATTCATTTTTTAAGGGTTATTGAGCCTTATTTAGGAAATTAAGTGTGACTTCAGCTATTTCCCAATAAAAAATACATTGTAACGGAATTATTTGCTATTCAAAGGAATAAAAAGTTTTAATTTTATATTTAAAAGATCTTTAATCCTTATTTTGGATATTTAATTTAGTATAACAAATAACAAAACGGGATGCCATAATTACAAATAAATATAATTTGTCAACATATTAAGCTTTTATTCAACTTTATTTTTACTTTTAATGATGGATAAAATTTATTTTTCAATACATGGAATTATTAGAGTTAATTTTGATCTAAGGAACTTCTATATATACTTATTAGCAAAAATAACCAATTTAAATCCTTTATTTCTACTCTTATTATGAAGAAACCGATTATTATATCTTTATATATATTTATCTACATTTTTTATATTTTGATTATCAACACAATATTAATATTAATTTCGGCCTTACATAGTTATTTATTCACAGATTCTATGATATTATTTGAAAAACGGTTATTTAAAGCTAAATTCGAGTATTAATAATGAAAAGTGGTATTTACAAAATCTGTCTATCTAAAGGAAGTGGATTGAGAGTACAACAGCTTTAAAATTGTATTAAATCTGAAAAATAGTGGGGAATGAGGACAAATGGGAAAACAAGTATTTGACATCCTGAAAAAGACAGGTTATCTTTCCATGGTAATCTTAATATTATTGACAACTGCAGCAGCAGCAGAGAACAACGCAGGAGACAACAGCAATTCAGTTAACACATGTGCCGATCAAGAGGACATATTAAACGATATTGCATTTAACGATGATTTGAGCTCAGGAGACACACTTAGCAATGTTTCATTTGACAATGTCGAATTTAACAATGTCACATTTGTCAATGTCACATTTATCAATGTCTCAATTAACAGTCTCACAGTTAACAATCTCACAGTTTGCAATGGACAGGACGCAGGAAGCAACGTAAATAAAGCAAGTACCGCAGTTCGCCGTCATAAGAGTTCAAGTAGCACAGTTGACGATGAGCTGGACACAGAGGACACCGCTAACAATGAATCAAGTGCAGAGGGAACTGCCACCAATGAATCGTGTGCAGAAGGCGCTGCTACAACGGAAACTGCTAAGGCTAAAGCAGGGAGTACCGCAAATACTACAGCAGGGAGTACCGTAAATAGTGGAGATAAAGCAGGGAGTACTGTAAACAGTGGAGCTGGTGCAGGGAGTAGAACATACTCTGGAACTAATGCAGGAAGCACCACAAATAATGGACAGTATGCAGGAGCAACCATTAATAATGGGAAGTACGCAGGAAGCTCATTTAACCTAGGGCAGGGCGCAGGCTCCAGAAATTATAATGGATTAGGAGCAGGAAGCACCACAAATAATGGGCAGAATGCAGGAGACACTATAAATTATGGGAGCACTGCAGGAAACACTGTAAATTATGGTAGTGATGCAGGCGCCAGAAATTATGCAGGTGATACTGCAGGAAGCACTATTAACAATGGAGTGGATGCAGGCGACTATTCATATGCCTACATAAACTATGGGGACGGATCAGGTTCCAGAAATTATTGGGGGCCTGAAGCAGGAAACACCGAAAACTTTGGTGATAATGCAGGAACCGCCATAAATGTTGGTGGGGTAGCAGGCGGCAACCTTAATAACGGCTTGGATTCAGGCGACAGAACTTATATTGGTGATGGGGCAGGAAGCACTAATAATATTGGTGATGATGCAGGACAAACCATAAATGAGGAGGAAGGTGCAGGAAGCACCTATAATAATGGTGATGATGCAGGCTCCAGAGATTATGATGGGAAGAATTCAGGAAGCACCTATAATGATGGAGAGGATGCAGGACAAACCATAAATGATGGTGATAATGCAGGAAGCACCTATAATAATGGTGATGATGCAGGCTCCAGAAATTATGATCGGTGATTTCTCTGGAAACACCATAAATAAAGGAGAGAATGCAGGACAAACCCAAAATACTGGTGATGGTGCAGGAGCCACCAATGGAGATGTAATTAGAAATAGTGGGGATTATTCACAGAACACCTTAACCAATACCACCGTGAATATAGATTGAGACGATGCAGAGAGCACCGTATAAATAACGAGCAGAAGTAAATACAAAATGTAAGTATTCAGTCTGGGCAAAACGAGATCAATAGCCATCGAAATTAAGATCAATTAGCAAATTTCAGTGAGCTGATTTTCTTAAATTACGGGCTATTGATCATTTTTTTCTTTATGATTTTTGATTGCTTTCTCTTTTTTTCTCTGGCATGCTCTACCCCAAGCTAACAACACGAATTCTGTTAGCTCTCTTCTCTGCAAATATTCAAGAACCATCCAGGAAAGCAACGTTTGTCATAAAATGTTGTTGTTTCTTGTTTGGTAAGAAGTCGCTGCATCCAGATTTCATGAGGGTAACCCAATCTTTTGGTTGTGGTGCAAAAAATCTGGCTTTGTTGCAAAATCAGTGTCATGAGGAATATATGTCAAATCCGATTTGTCATTTCTCTCATTTGTTGCAAATATATATTAATGATGTCATGGATAACATTTAGTAATTTTTGATTTAAATTGAATTTCAAATGTTCTGAAAAAAACGATATCAATAGAAAAATTGAATGGATTTTTATGTCGACGTCAAATAAGAAAGAGCGATTACTCGCTCTCCCTCTTCTAAGAACCGGACGTGCGCCTTTCGACGCATCCGGCTCAAGCATTCTATAACCTTTTCTGTATCAGGCAGCAGTCTTTTTTTTTTTCAAATAATTAATCAAATGGATTGACTTTTCCGGAAACTTAATTTATTTGAACGTTCGTGAAAATAATCCGGATCAAGAAATGGATTCATTTGCAGCTTTAAAGGAATGTGTCTGTAGATTCTGGTTTTTGAAAGAAGCAGTAACCCATTTCTCTCGGTTCTGAAATTCCATCTTCTTGAGGTGCTTCTTTTCCAATATTTGTTGACAATCCAATCTTTGGATTTGTTCGGATGTCTTCTTTTAGCCCATATCCATAGCAGCTCCCAGATTCTATGATCAAGGATCTGGAATACGTCCGAGGAGACCACTGAATTGTGATAATTGGTCCAACCTCTTATTATGGGGTTTAATTTGGTAATTAAGACTTCCTGAGACCATGCCATTCCTTTCGTTATGGTTTGACTGATTGTTTCAGTAAACCTTTTAATGGACTTCTTGGAAGGCTTGATCAGAAGCTTACCATTGTACTTGCGGAAATTCCAGCCGAGAAAATCAAAGCCCTCATTAATATTTGTGATCAGGGTTTTGTCATCAGATAGTTCAAGACCTCGTTCTTTGAGAAAAGCAGTAATTATGTCCCTAATTTCTCTGGCAGATTCTTCTGAATTAGCAGTGACTATGAAATCATCAGCATAACGGATGAAGTTAACCTTGGGAGACTTACTACCTCTTTTTGGGTATTTAGCCATAAGTAACTTCTCGATGCCGTCCAATGTCATATTTGCCAAAATGGGGGAGATTATCCCACCTTGTGGCGTACCTGCTTTTGTTGGATTCAGATGATGTTTGTAAATGAAACCTGCTTTAAGAAATTGAGTCAGTACTGATTTTTCTATAGGAATGTTAGTCAACAACCACTGATGATTTATATTATCGAAACATCCTTTGATATCGCCTTCTAAGATCCATTGGGCCGAGTTCTTCTTGCTTAAACACAAAAAGATTTGCTGACATGCATCTTTGGTACTTCGGTGCTTTCGAAATCCAAAAGACCTCAGGTCAGACATTGTTTCAGCTATGGGTTCGAGAGCTAATGCATATAAAGATTGAATAGCTCTGTCATACATTGTAGGGATACCTAAGGGACGTTTCTTCTTCTTACCAGGCTTATTAATGAAGACTCGTTTCAGGGGTTTAGCTTTGTATCTTTTACCAGTAGGACTAAGGACAGCTTTCATTTTGGAGCTTGAAGTTAGCCATTTTTCACCATCAATTCCAGATGTCCTTTTTCCTTTGTTTTGAGTAACTCTTCTTACTGCCAAGAGTTTGGCGAAATAGGAATGAGTTAGGAGATACTGCAATCTCTTGACATGGTTCCATTTGTTTTGCATTACTGCTTTTGTAATTCGGGTTTGCAACTTATTAACACTCTTCTCTACTTGATTCCAGTCAATAGTTTTCCATCTCTGGAAGAGGGAAGCGTCTGTAAGCTTCTTATCCTGAGAGGATATCGTTGAAATACTTACATTCAGAAGTTTGCCTCCTTTCATACAATAGAACACCAAATAAGCAAGTCTGCACCCTTTCAGGCTAGGGCAAAGTTTGAACCCCTATCCATTCCATTACAGAATGACATTCGCTTTTTGCTTGAATCCTCTACCCTCTATGCAATTAATTCCCTTCACAGGGTCTCTACCTTTTTTTTTTTTTTAAAGGAGCATATAGGGTTTACCAAGTTCCATACCATGAATAATATGAATACCTTAGAAGCCATCTGTAAACCGAGAACCATTTGTCCATTTGCCATAATGTCGGCAGATCCATTATGACCTGATTCTATACCTTTTGGTTTGAGCGTGTCAACCTGTTTTCGCTCATTCTGCTTCACGATTTTTACGATGGTTCACTTTACGTTCTTCATAGTATTCTTATCCTAACCAATTATCAAAGTCAGGCTCCTTGATTTCTTGATATTGTCTTGTGAGCTTCACACACAAACGTTGCCATTTATGCATGTCACAGTAGGATTACCTCAAATGGAAGAGGTAGCGTTTCCGCAATTCATAGCATAGCTTCTTGTCGCACCTGCCGAAAGCAGGTTTTATTATGAAAATCTCGGAGGGGCACTTTATGGAAATTTTCGGATTAAAAGCAAAAAATTATTGCAATGATTAATGATGATATTTTGGAAGTTTTAGTTCAATTTATCCCGGTCTCCGAAATGACTTCTTTACCCTGCCTGCACATGAATATATCAAGAAAAAACCCCTCAGCCTCAGGATTATTCTTGACTAATTAAAAAAAATTAGAATTATCCGGTACAGGTAAGTCGGATTTTGTGGTTATTTCAAGGCCCCTAAATGGCTTTTTTCCTGAATTCGGGCCATTCAATTGTCTGAAGCTTTTCCAGGCTAATAGCTGTAAACCCTGAGAACTGGCATCCAGCCAGATCTTTGACAGGGCACATATCAAATCAGTTTTCTTTCAAGCAACCTTCTTACCTCATTATGATAAGTGTATGATTATTCCGAAAAGCTTTTATATGGAGTCAAGGAGGTACATCATCGAAATTTTGAGAGAACTTCCTAATATATTTAATAAATTGGTTTCATTCAAGTTTCATGAAAAACTGTATAACCCAAAATTTGCTCCGCCGCCGTTGAGGTGGCTAGATTGATTACGGACGCTTGTGGAGTTAAAGAGGCTCGACGAGCTTGTTAAGTAGATACATTAGTGCAAAAACAGATTGCCAGCTTCGGAAAACAGACTTGCCAGAAGTCTATCGAATGCAGAAGCAAATCATAATCACAGGCAAGGCGGGCCAATCCCAGATCCGCCTTCCATAATTCAACCCTGAATCTTACCCAGGATTCACCCTACAATTCACAGGGGTCCTACCGGGATCCAACCCAAACCCAACCTGCGATCCAACAGAGGTCCTCCCAGATTCAACCCGGAATCCAGCCTCAAATACGCTGCGGATCCAACCCGGGATCCACATCCAAAGTATGAATCCAACCCGGGATTCAACACAGGACCCAACCTGGAAACTGACCCCGGATCCAATTTAAGATCCAACTCCGATCCAATCCTGACGGTCGTAAGAAATCATGCAGATTATTAAGAAACCCCAGATAGACCTTGTCTTAAAAGCTTACATACAGGCAACCGGACAAGAAGAAATTGAGCAAAAAAACAGATACACCGACCAGCTTAAAATCCACGGCTGTTTTAAGAAATTTGAAACAGCAAATTTTGAAACCCAAAACCCTGAAATGAAATTTTCTATTCCATCCAGTACCAGTACCCTATCTGGTAGTACCAGTACCCTATCTGGTAATACATGCACGATTGAAGAACAACGCTTAAATCTCCTGCAGGCTGCAGAGAGGAATTCTTTAAATTTCAACCTTGATTTGAGCGAAACTGATTTGCAAGTCGTTACTGGCGCAGCAGAACACTTCTCCTGCTCGCTGGCCCCGGAGACCGGGAATTCAGGGCAATAAAACGGTGTTAACAATGTCCGTTAACGACTCAGTCAACCGGATAGTGGCAGGTTCCGGTGTAATACTTGCAGGAACTTTCGTCGGACTGCTTCTCGACATCGTTATTAAAGGCGTACTCACATCATACCTCTCGCCAACCGATTTCGGCACATATTCCCTTGCACTGACAGTAATATCAATCACAGGTGCCGTAGCAACTCTTGGGCTCAATGAAGGATTGCCAAGGTATATTGCATTCTTCAGGGGCAGGCAGGAGGAACATAAGGTTTATGAGTTAATAATATCAGCCATACTTATGGGCCTGATTGCAGGTGTGCTTGCCATGCTTGTTTCACCTATACTGTTCCAGAGGCTAGCCGGAGAAGGGTTCGATATGCAGGGCAAAATCCTGTCCATAGTCAGGATCATGATCTTTGCAATCCCTTTCACCATACTCCTGAACCTGACAGTAGCAATCTACAGAGGATTCGACCGCACAAATGTTAATATGTATTTTTATAACATTATAAGGCCGTTATCCCTGCTCGGGTTTGCTTCAGCTGCCGTATTTCTTGGCGTGTCCCTCAAAGGGGTTGTGTTTGCGGACCTGCTTTCAATGATCTTTACATTCGGGATGATGTCAGTTTACTTTATAAAGAGCCCGCCAATCAAGCCGGAATGGAAATTTAAATTCAGCGAGCCCACTAAGCAGCTTATAAGGTACTCGTTCCCGCTTTTAATAAGTGCGACCCTGCTGAACCTCATGACCTGGACAGATACCATAATGCTGGGTTATTTCAAGTCGGCTGAAGTCGTTGGAATTTACAATGCAGTATACCCTCTCGTAGGGTTTCTGTCCATGATTATCGGTTCCATGGGCTTTGTGTATATCCCTGTAACATCAAAGCTATGGGGAGCAAACAAAAAAGAATCTATTGGCCCTATCTACCAGATGATGACCAAGTGGTGCTTCCTGCTTACCTTCCCGGTATTTGCATTGATGTTCATATACCCTGAGTTTCTTCTTACAAAACTCTACGGAGAAGACTATGCAAGCGGCGCCATGGTCCTGCGTATCCTTGCCCTGGGATTCGTAACAAACTCATACTTCGGATTTAACTATCACACGATAATGGCATCCGGGGACTCCGACTTCCTTATGAAGTGCTCGGTAGCAAGTGCAGGAGCTAATGCCCTTCTCAACTTCATGCTTATACCTCATTACGGTATGGTAGGCGCAGCAGTCGCATCTTCTGTATCTTTTGCATCTATCGAGGTCCTGATGACCTTAAGGACCTGGAGGAAGCAACACATGCATCCATTCACTTCGATGTACAGGAAATTAACTCTCATCGGTGCCTTCATCGTCGTTTCCATGCTTGCAGCCAGGAATGCCCTTCTGCTTTCCGGAGCAACCTGGGAGTACGTAGCCTTCGTAGTCGTGTATTTCCTGATTGTCCGGCGTGCAAAAGTACTGGACCAAACTGAAATAAAGATGATAGGCGAGATCCGGAAGACTATCAGGTATAATATCAGCATCCGCGTTCCTCAGGCAATCAAAACACTTGCATCATAACTTACTTTCTGGCGTGAGGAAGGCCGGCAAACCCTTCTCTTTGAAGATGCCGGCAACTCTGCTTTTTACAGTTTTTTAAATAAAAAGTTCCATATATTCAGTGTATATTCAGTGAAAGGTCAAACCTTCAATGCTACCCGGCATTTTCAATTTAATCTTTCCTGCGCTTTTGATTTTATCCTTCATTCCTTTTAACCCGATGCCCGGCTCTTTTATGGAAAACTGTCACAATAATAAGCATGGAAAAAAACTATTTTGAAAAAAGGAATTAAAGCGAAGCTAAAAGTACGGAATTAACCTGCAAAAATCTTGCCAGCCATTCAGCCATCCAGTTTTCGTGCTCGATTCGGTCTTTCACAGCTGCTGTCTCTTTTATCTGAAGCAAAAAGGAATAAATTTTACCAGAATTTGATAAGAGGTGTTTAATAAAAGTGCAATATATTATAGATAAGGGGGAAATATGAACCGGGGGTACGTAAGAAATCTGGTTATCAGAACAATAAAGGAATGGCTGGAAGATGACGCAATGACTTACAGCGCTGCACTGGCATTTTATTTTGTATTGAGTCTTCCTTCCCTCCTTTTACTTTCGGTATCTATAGGCAGTATTTTTTTGAGGTCTAAAAGTATTCAGGATAACATACTTAATCAGCTGGAGGGGGTCATAGATGAGGGAATGAGAAATATGATAATTTTACTTTTCGAACGCATTCCGGAATTCAGCTCCCTGTCAATAAGTGCATTAATCGGTCTTGTCCTGCTGCTCTGGAGTGCAAGTAATATTTTCAGGCAATTGAAGAACTTCCTTGAGCGAGCATGGGATATCAAGCGTGTTGAAGCCAATACTATCAAAGACTTTGCAAAAGACGCCGTGGCATCTTTTGTTATCGTTATTTTCTTCGGAGGGCTGCTTGTAATGAGCATATTTGTTGAAGGATTTCTTTATGCGGCTTCAAAATTATTCCAGCAATTTTCACCATTTTCACCTGTAATTGCTGATTATACAGGTTCAATAGCCAGCTTCCTTATTCTTGTTCTGTTTTTCATACTTATTTATAGAGTGCTTCCCGATAAGAGTTTTGATTTCAAATCCATTTTTGTAGGGTCTCTCGTAACAGCAGTTCTTGTAACAATAGGAAAATATGCTATTGTACTTTTTTTTGCATACAGTAACCCTACAAGCTTCTATGGAGCAATAGGGTCTATTATAGGGTTATTTCTTCTGTTCTACTATTCCTCAATTATGATTACGCTTGGTGCTGAATTCACAAAAGTTTATTCAGAATCTTAAAATGAATGTTTCTTTAAAGAAAAGCCTGGATTTTTCTTTATGGATTTTTCTTTAATTTGTTTTCAGTTCCTTTTTCTCTTAATTCATTTTTCATCTGTTAAGAGAGATTCAAAACATTTCCGATATGTATTTATTGTGAACTAAAAAACGTTGAGGGAAACCTTTCCCAGATGCATTTTTCCTCGAAATCCCAGTACAAGACTATTCATAGAAGAGCGAAATACAGGCTTTAAAGCCTTTCATGAGACAAACACCGGGAATCTTCTTATACTATTAAAGTAAAGAGGAAAAACCGTTATGTTTGACTAAACATAACACATTGCTCATATCACAATATTAAAACGGTTAAGAGGAAGTAAAGATGGGAAAGAATAAAAAACTTATTTATGCTGCTGCCTTTCTGGGGATATTACTCTTAGCACTTGCGGCTGTAGGGATGTTGCCAGATTCAGAACAGGAGCCTGATGTTATAACAGTTTCTGCAGCCGCCAGCCTTACTGAAGCTTTCACGGATATAGCTTCCCATTTTGAAGAGAAAAATCCCGGAACGAATGTAAGCCTGAACTTTGCAGGTTCGGGGAACCTGCGTATGCAGATCGAAGGGGGAGCTCCTATCGATGTTTTTGCCTCAGCCGACGAGAGTCAGATGGACATACTTAGCAATGAAATCCTTATCGATAATAGTTCAAGAGAAGACTTTGCTCAAAACTCACTTGTACTCATCGTCCCTGCAAGCAGTACCCTTAATATAACAGGCCTGAAAGACCTTGCAGATCCTCAAATAGAAAAAATCAGCATTGGAAACCCGGATACAGCTCCTGCAGGTAAATACTCACGTCTTGCACTGACTGAAACAGACCTCTGGAACCGGCTGGAAAAGAAGATGGTACTTGCCGAAGACGTCAAACAGGTCCTTGTATATGTGGAAAGGGGAGAAGTAGATGCAGGTTTTGTGTATATGACCGATGCAAAGACTTCGCAACCAGGCACTATAAAAATTGTTGCCAGTGTGCCTGTTAGTACTCCGGTAAATTATCCGATAGCTGTAGTTTCCTCGTCTGAGCATAAAGAAGAGGCACAGGAGTTCCTTGATTTCGTAACCGGAGAAGAAGGACAGAAAATTTTGAAAGAACACGGATTTACGACATCGTCCAGGTAACAGAATCAGGCATGATTTCAATGCTCGACAAAATATGGTTTCCTTTATCTATTACGCTCTGGATAGCCGCCATATCATCCCTCCTCGTACTGTGCAGCGGCGTTGTCATAGCTTATATATTTGCGAGACGTGATTTCCGGGGAAAGGAGCTTGCAGAACTGCTGGTAACACTTCCTCTAATCCTTCCACCTACCGTAATTGGCTATCTTCTGGTCATGCTGGTAGGGAAAAACGGGTTTGTTGGACACTTGATCTTCAATGTTCTGGGGACCGGAATCATGTTTACCTGGCAGGCAGCAGTTATTGCGGCTTATACGGTTTCCCTTCCTCTCATGGTAAGAACCGCAAAAGCAGCCATCGAGACAGTGGATAAGGAACTTGAATATGCAGCCTACATCCTTGGAAGAAGTGAGCTTGAAACTGCCCTGCTAATAACATTGCCTCTTGCAAAAAGGGGCATACTGGCAGGATTGGTACTCAGTTTTGCAAGGGCTGTTGGAGAATTTGGAGCAACTCTTATGCTCGCAGGCAATATTCCGGGAAAAACGAACACAATGTCGATTTCAATATACAATGCTTTTCAGGCAGGTAATAATGAACTTGCTAACATACTGGTTTTAGTCCTTATCCTTATATCCCTGCTGTCCATTGCTCTTACCGGAAAAATTGCCAGCAGAGGAAAATTCGAGGTATAAGCTTGGGTGTTAAGGCCGACATTAGAAAATGCTATCATGAAGCTGAAAGTAGTGGAAAAAGAGAGAACAGGAAAGCTTTTACTCTGGACGTCAGCTTTGAAATGGAAAACGAACTTGTTGTACTTTTCGGGCCTTCGGGATCCGGAAAAACCACATTGTTCAAATGTATTTCAGGAATCACGGAGCCTGATGACGGAAAAATAACGGTGGACAGTAAAATTTACTACGACAAAGAAAAAAAAATTAATCTGCCCATCCAGAAACGCAATCTGGGCTATGTTTTCCAGAGCTATACCCTGTTTCCCCATATGAATGTTAAAAAGAACATAGAATGCGGTCTTAAAGGTTGGGAAAAAGAAACCAGAGAGAAAAGGGTTATGGAAGTGCTGAACCTTCTCCGCATCGAGGAACTGGAAACCCGTTACCCCTCCCAGCTTTCAGGCGGGCAGAAGCAGAGAGCTGCTCTGGCAAGGGCTCTGGCTCCTAAACCAGAGCTCCTGCTGCTCGACGAGCCATTTTCTGCACTTGACAGGGAAATAAGAACCGAGTTTACAGAAAAAATAAAAAGCTTGCAAAAAAAACTCGGAATACCTTTATTGTTCATTACCCATAATCTTGAAGAAGCTTTTCTGCTGGCTGACAGGATTCTTGTCTTACATGGGGGAAAAGTCCAGCAGTTTGGGACGCTGGAAGAAATCTTTTATAATCCTAAAAACCGGCAGGTAGCCGAGCTAATCGGCCTGTCAAATATTTTTGACGACGCCAGGGTAGAAGGATATGATGAAGCATCCAGAAGTACAGTATTAAAAAGCGGAGACCTGCAAATTAGAGTAAAATCTCTGAGCCTCAAACTCGGAGATAAAGTTTCCTGGGGAATCCATCCTGAGAACATAACTCTTCTACTTCCGGACTCCGGCTCTGAGGATCAGGATGAAAACACTTACTCAGCTTATGTCAACAGCATAATCAACAAAGGACCAAAGAAAAAAATTACAGTTAAACTTGCCAGACACAATAAAACCCTGACCGCAGAAGTGCCTGCACAATTTGCTGACGCCCTGCACTTGAATGCAGGCGATCTATGTCTGGTCAAAATGGAAATAAGTAAAGTGGTGACATTTTGAGTAAGGGCTTAATCGGTTGGCTTGTTCGACTCCAGTTCCTTCTTCCCTAAACAGAGTGTCTTTTGATGCTATCAGTCAATTATGTTGCAGTGGCTCACTTTTTCTCCACCTTTTCTTCTTTGAGAACCTTTTTTGCGATGATAAAGACCACTAATGCGATAATAATAAAGTTAATTAACTCTCCCAGGAAGGCACCCCAGCTTATAACTATAGGTCCCAGATCAACTGTTGCGGTCCTCCAGGCTCCACCGGGAACAAAAGGCGTAACTATTGGCATGATAACGTTATCCACAAATGACTTTATAAGAGCCGTGGACGCGATACCCATAATAAAGGCAATTGCAAGTGGAATTACCTTATATTCATAAAGAAAATCTTTAAATTCACTTATAAGCCCCATTTATTCCTCCCAATTAATTGGTATATCTAAATTGTGAATATAAGTTCTTAATAAAATGAGAAACACTAATCAGAAACGCAGGTCGAAAAAATTAATCCATAAGTGCAGGTCGAAAAGCTCTTTGAAAATATAGAGCAGCCAAAGTGAATCAACACAAGCCATGAATTAGAGATAAGCAAAAACAACCGATTCAACGAATCAAAAAAAGGAAATCGGTGAAGGTATCTCTTTCAGGGCTCTTCCTTTACCTTTCAGGATGCCAGCGCTCCATATGCCTGGAATGAGTTTCAAGGTAGGCTCCTTTTTCATAGAAATGGTCATAAAACTCAAGGTCCAGGTGATGAGCCTGAAGATAAGGCATAACAAAAATACTTGGAACCGTACCAGGGAATTTTCCAAAACGGTCGTAGATATGCTGAGCCTGCAGGGCAACACATTCTCTGAAATCTTCATTATGAGGCCTGGCCCTGCTCCGAATTGCTCTCGTATCCCTGTAATACCCGGGTGTTTCCGGATTAAAAGGCCCTCCTTTCCCGAACTTTCTTTCGGAAAGAGTATCAACAGCATGACGCATATCCCTGTAATGAGGAGGAGTATAGGCCTCAAATACTCCAGGAAGCCCGGTAGGATTGGGAAGAGCCCACTTTTCATCTGTATCATACCGAAAGCCGAGACCTGGAACATCGGGATTTCCACTCGCTCCAAGAATGGCAAAAGGATCCATACCGTTAAACATCCAGCCACCAAGACCCATTGCCTGCAGCATAAGCATGCCTGCGTAACAGGCAGTCGAAAGCTCTGCAGTAACTTCGGAAAGGGACCACATCTCAAGAAAACTCAAAGGCAAAGGGTTTTCGATATCAACGAGGTTGCTGAACTTTTCAAGCCCTTCTATCTTTTCCCCATGGATATCATCATAAAAACATACTCCATTCTGCGTATAGTAACAAATCCCCGCAAGCACATGCTGGGCCAGGTCTGCCACAGGAATAAACAGAGTTGTACCCGACTGATTGACAACCCAGGTGTTATGGGCTTCGACATAAGGAGTCTCTGAAGGTATTTTCAGTCTGCCGTCTGCAATTTTTCGGACTCTTTTCCTATGGGCTTTTAGCAGTTCTTCGACATCAAAAGTTCCACTTTCCGAACGTTCAGTCAGCTCAGGAGCATCACGAGTCTCAAAAATGTAAACCCCAGTATCGTCTGTAAAAAATAACTCACTCGTATGAAAACCGGCTGCAGAAGGAAATGTGCGCCCGCCTGCACTGCAGGCGTAGTTAGAGAGATCAGGCGCATACCTTTCCCCACGCATAATCAGGTTATGCCATCCGGTATTGCCTGCTGCTGCGGACAGGATCATCATCTGCTCTTGCCCGGTCAGAGGCAAAGGATCATGCTTTGACCTGTACTCGAAGTAGCCGTCAGGGATTGAAGCCCCCATAAAAAAACGGCGTGCTCTTCTGCCGAAAAGTGCATCTACTAGCTTGAAATCAAGAGCGTCTTTAAAACCAGGTGGAATTTTTTCTTTGCCTGTCATTATACTCCCCATATGAGATTACAGGCACCGGAAATAAAAATGGCGCTAAGATTCATTGTTAAAATATAGGGTTCACTGGCTACTGGACTAAAAGGAAGGGCACTTGCATGTATTTTGTGAGAGGAAAGTCTGGAAAGGAAGCACAGAAGGGCTCTTTATTACCTCATGCCTGGTCATCCTGTTAGCTAATTTTCTCCCGCTGGATAGAATCGGCATTCTCGCAAGCGCTTCCCTGCTCATAATCTATATAGCTGTTAACGCTTCCCATCGGCGCCTTTTGAAAGAAACCAGAGCAAGGCTCCGGATAATCCGAGCTTCGCTTCTGAGCAGCCCTATTTTCTTTGGGCTACCGGTGGTGTATTACGAATTTATTAATTCCAAACTCACCCTGGGACTTCTTGCGCTTACAGTCTTTTCCTGTTTCTTTATCGAATGGATTTATAGGAGGTCTTCAGGACAGATCAATAGAGGAGAGAACCATCTGAATTTCAGAAAGCAAATAGATCCTGTCAAAATTCCCTTTTTACGAAATCATGGGCACAACTTTTCCGTGACCACGGAAAGACGCGGGAAAATAAAAATCCTCATGGGCTTTTCGGGGTATTTCTCGTGCAAAATTCGACAAAATAAAATTATATCAGCAATTTTATATATTATTAGCGAATAGTATTATGCAGGGCATCTGATAAACACTTTTCTTATACACCCAAACCAGTTTTTATACCCCCCAATCCCAAACCATCCCAAATATCAGATGCCCATTCCCCCCAAACGTCCCCCTATCTATAGAAGTTTTTTCATTTAGTTTTTAATTTATTCTTATTTTACAGATATTAAAAAACTTCCTTAATTTCACTTACATGCTTGCGTATTTTCATTTTAAAAATGTATAGGCTTGAAGCTATCTTGAATTTAATTCACCAAAAAGATTATGTAAAAGTAAGCCCAAATCCGATACATGCCTCTTATTTTATTTCCTATCAATACCGAACGCATGTACCTGCTTCCTGCCACTGTGAGGCTCTATCTTCTGGAATTACATGACCGTCCTGCATTTGCTTCAGCTCTTAAAGCCCGTGTCCCGGATGAGTGGCCACCTGACCAGATAACTCCTGAAGTGATAGAGGGGTTTCTCGGACGAATGCAGGCAAGAGACCGGAAAATATGGAACTTTTACTGGATTCTTCGCCAGGAAGATACTAAACCGCCTGTTCTGATAGGAAACGGAGGATTTCTTGCCCATGATAACGGAACTCTTGAGATTGGATATTCTTTGCTTGCCGCGTATCATGGAAGGGGATATGCGACCGAGGCTGTTCAATCAATGGTGCAGTGGGCTTTTTCCAGCCTCAAAAAAGACCGCATTATAGCTTATACATATCCTCATCTGAAAGCCTCGATTCGCGTTCTGGAAAAGAATGGCTTCCTTTTAAAAGGAAAAGGCTCGGGAGAAGGCACAATGGTTTATGAATCACTAAATGTAACTAATAATTTGATCTCTGGCTCCTGAGAATCCAGGTAGAAGGAGTTTTTACAGAAATTAGAGTACTTCGATAAATTCCGCTAAAATATCAATATAAATTCTATTTTATATATCTGTGCGTATTATAGTTAGAAGAGCATCTGTGAAGTCTCTTTTTTAAACACCCCTCTTTTATTCCCATTCTCTCTCTAAAGGCGGATGCCCGATTCCCTTAAATCTTCCAGAATTCTTTGCCGGAAAAGGTGTACTGTGAAAAATATATTTTTTTCCTTTTTCTCCTCACCTCTTCTTCTTTTTCTCTTCTTCTTTTTCTTCTTTTTACCTTTTTCCCTGTTTCTTCTCTCACCTCCTTCGACTGTTCAGGGAATGCTTTAAAATTGATTGGTAGATATAGTAATTAACAAACAGATTAGACAATAAGATCAAAATTTTTAGGATAATACGAGACGGAGAGGATATATTGGCAGAAAACCCATTACAGGTTATTATGGATCAGGACTCTGAATTATTTACCCTGCTTGAAAACACACGCGAGCTTGCGTTTGCAGAGGGAGGGATCCCTCTTAAGTACAAATTACTTATTGCAGTGGCTCTGGACGCAGCTAATGGTTCAGCAGACGGCGTAAAATTCCTTGCAATGCAGGCCATTCAGGAAGGGGCAACAAAAGAAGAGGTGATGCAGGCAATAAGGATAACCCAGTACATTTTCGGAGCTGGAAGCGTTTATACAGCCTCGGGAGCCCTTAAGGACGTTTTATAAATTTATCACAGGTATCGGCTGCAGGATTTCGCCCGGTTCTATCCGCTTTATTTCAGGAAATAAAATAAAAAAAGTCATCATTACGTTATTTGTCATTACTTTATTTTATGTGTAATATTTTATATATAAAATGCGAATATATTATATAGGGAGTAGAACGCCTGAAAAACTTTTTTCTCAATACATATCCCAAACTCATATCCATCTGGGCTCAATTCCAGAATCAGATGCCCTGTGTCCCATTAATAGGCTTCTTCTCTTCAGGATTTTATTTCTCCTTTTTTATCCGGATGCAAATAGTCATTAACTAACGATGATTTCGAAATTATTGCTTATTTCCCGAATTACTTCTTTCTTCAATTTCTACCTGAAGGATAGAGCATCAACATTGTAGCACTTCCCCAAAGTAGTACTGCTTAATACAAGCATTTATCTACAGTACTTCCGAAAAGCATGGGCGTTGATCTTTATTCACATTGTTTTATATAATGAAAAGTCATATTATAATATATAGGGCATCTGAGACAACTTTTTTGTTTCCCCAATTCATACCCCCACTCCCAAACTCTCAAAAAACAGATGCCCTATCTTCCTCTAAACTTTTTTTACTTGAGATCATGGCGTCATTACCAAAAATGTCCAAATTAATTGGTAATGAATTATTTTGATGACAAACTCCCATTTACTATTATTGATTCTGTGATCGTAGAGTGCTCTCTGAAGGGTGCAATCTTCAGGTATTCCACAGAATTAAAACAATTTCTTAAATTTTCCACGGTATCAAACTCTATCAGGACTATTCTTCCGGGATCCCAGTTTCCAAACATAGGTATCACTTCACCTCCCCTAACAAGAATCACTTTACCTCCCCTAGCCAGATACTTGCCTCCATGCTTTTTTATAATTTCTGGAACTTTTTCGATATATCTGGCGTAAAGTTCATGGTCCAGGATTGCGATTTCAATTACCATAAACAGGCATTTTTTTATCTTCCTTTACTGAGGTTTTGTTAGCCGGGCTTCATAAATATCCTGTCATTTTTTAAAATAGGTTTAAAATATTTTTCTAATATTTCACATACCTTTAACACATGAAAACTTCCTGCTCTCAAAAATAGTAATATACTTATTATAGAGGGATTGACTGATCAGTCAATTATAGAGATAAAATATGAAAAAACAGGTAAAAGATAAAAGAAACCCACATTGAAGAGAACCTTGCGATAGCAGACAAAGCATACCCAAATTTCTTGACTGAAGCTGAACTGCAACTAATAAAGAAAGTGTAGCAGAAGTACCTTGAACTCATGAAAGTGGGTTGTACAGGCTGCAGATACTGTATGCCCTGCCCGGAAGGGGTGGAGGTTCCTGCCTGTTTCGAAGCATACAACAACCTGCACATGTTCAGCAATGCAGACGAGGCAAAGTTCATGTATGCAGTAGGGTTGAGTGGTGCCTTATCCGGCGGAGAACCCGAATTTGCTTCCCTGTGCGTGCAATGCGGACAGTGCCTGGAAAAATGTCCCCAGAACCTTGAGATACCAACGATTCTCGAATCCGTTGCAGAAGAACTTGAAGGACCTTATCTGGAGAAGAGGGTTGCCATGGCAAAACAGATGTTCAAGCTGACTTAAAAGCGAGAACGATTCGAAATGCCCTGAAAAGACAAAATGGAGATATTGTTTAAGCTGACTTTTATTGAAAGACCAAACAATTAAATTCTCATTTCCCGCTGCTTATCCTCAAGTTCAGTTAACTATATCATTTCTTCGACCAATAAAAGTCAGATTAACCGGATCAATAATAGCCGGATTAAAAGTAGTAGTATAAAATGAGGTACCTAAAATGAGCCTTATTTCTTTTGATACTGAAAAGTGCACAGCCTGTGGAATCTGTTCTATGATCTGCCCTGTAAGCATTATTATGCCCGGAGAAGAAGGCCTTCCCTTCCTTCCTCCAGAATATGAAGCTTTCTGCTCCCGCTGCGGACACTGTGAAGCTGCCTGTCCCACCAATGCAATTACAGCGGATTACCAGGCCTTCCTCCCTGAAGACGATACAGCCGATACCGGAAAGATCAACCCTGAGGTGCTCACAAAATATGTCCAGAGCAGGCGCTCAATTAGGGTTTTCAAAGATCAACCGGTTGAAAAAGAAAAAATCGCAGATATTTTTGAAGCAGTCCGCTTTGCCCCGTCCGGTATGAACGCGCAGCCGGTTAAGTGGCTTGTGGTAACCGATGCAGCAGAAATTAAAAAGTTTGCAGGCCTTACAATCGACTGGATGCGGGAGATGGCTGAAAAAGGCACGGACCATCCTTTAAAGTCTGCCTTCCCTATTCTTGTTGCCCTGGCGGATGCAGGCCTTGACCCGATCTGCAGAAATGCCCCGGGCCTTGTATACGCTTATTCCGAAAACGCATTTGGATTCACTGACAGCATTATCGCCCTTACAACCTTTGACCTTGTGGCTCCCTCGTTTGGCCTGGGCACCTGCTGGGCAGGGCTCCTGCACATAGGAGCTTCTGAGTACCAGCCCTTAAAAGAAGCTCTTGGAGTTCCCAAAGGATATGTACTGCAGTATTCTATGCTTCTAGGCTATCCCAAGTATAAATACAGGAAAATTCCGGGAAGAAATAAAGCTGATATTATCTGGAAATAACGCCTGCATACTCTAAAGAAGATATAAGGAGGGAAAAGGATTCTTTACAGAAAAATGCCACCGAATGGAGACGAGCTTTCGATACTCGGGTTCGGATGCATGCGTCTTCCTCTCAAAGATGGAAAGATAGATGAGGAAAGAGCCACGCGCCAGGTGCGCTATGCAATTGACCACGGTGTAAACTACATAGATACAGCCTGGCCGTACCACATGGGAGAAAGTGAGCCTTTCCTTGGCCACGCCCTTGCTGACGGCTACCGCGAAAAGGTCAGGCTCGCAACAAAACTTCCCTCGTGGACTGTGAAAAGCCGCGAAGATATGGACAGAATCCTGAATTCCCAGCTTGAGAAGCTCAGGACGGGCCATGTTGATTATTATCTTGTCCACGGGCTTGTGGGGATTTTGTGGGACAAGATGGAAAAACTCGATGTGATGGGTTTTCTCGAAAGCGCAAAGGCTGACAGCCGCATTAAAAACGCAGGTTTCTCTTTTCACGGGTCAGTTGAAGATTTTAAGCGGATTGTGGACGCGTATCCCTGGACTTTTTGCCAGATCCAGTACAATTTTCTTGATGAAAAAAACCAGGCCGGTACAGAGGGACTTGAATATGCCGCTTCAAAGGGGCTTGGGGTTGTTATCATGGAACCCCTGCGCGGAGGCAAGCTGACAAACCCCGTGCCCCCTGAAGTTCAGGATATCTGGAACGAGGCATCTGTAAAGCGCACGCCAGCAGAATGGTCTCTTCGCTGGATCTGGAACCGCCCGGAGGTCACGGTTGTGCTTTCAGGCATGAACGAGGAGTCCCACATCGAAGAGAACCTGAAAATTGCAGATGAAGCCTATCCGAATTCCCTGACTGAAGCCGAACTGCAGCTTGTAAAGAAAGTGGAAAAAAAGTACAGGGAACTAATGAAAACAGGCTGCACAGGCTGCAGGTACTGCATGCCCTGCCCTTCAGGCGTGGACATTCCCGGCTGTTTTGAAATCTACGATAATTTTTACCTGTCAGGTAATGAAAAAGAAGCAAAACTCATGTATGCGGCAAAACCCGGAGGAATAATAAGAGGCGATGTCCCTGGCTATGCCTCCCAGTGCGTGCAGTGCGGACAGTGCGTTGAAAAATGCCCCCAGCACCTGGATATTCCTTCCCTGCTCGAAGCTGTTGCAGAGAAATTTGAGGGAAAAGACCACAGGGGATGGAAAGTCATGGCAAAAAAAGCGTTCGGGAAATAATAAAGGTCAGATGCCGGAGCACTGATCTTTTAAACCTGTTTATATTTCGTTAGGTGTAGTGTCACCCTTTGAAAGGCAGCCTGGAAGCTATGGGCAGATAGTAATAGACTTTTCCGAAGGCAGATAGCAATATAACTTCCCGAAACTTCATTTTCCTCAAGTATAATTTTGAAACGCATGAACCTTTTATTCGTTTTTTGTTAAAATCCTTATTTTTTCCCTATCGAAAAAGCTTTTCCAAGCGGTTTTCCAATCCCGTAATAGCTTCTATTCCCTGTCCCGTATATGACAGGCCTGATTTTCTCGATATCGGGGTTTTCGTTTTCATCGAGCACGGATTCTTCGGCCTTGATGTCCAGGATTTCTCCTACAAACATGGTGTGAAGCCCTACTTCAAGGGTGTGAAGGAGTTTGCACTCGAAGACAACCGGAAACTCTCCCACATAAGGGGCAGGCACAAGTTCACTTCTTACCGGCGTCAGGCAGGCTTCTTCAAACTTGTCTTCATCCCTTCCGCTTGTGACGCCGAAGTAATCGGCTTCTTTCACATAATCCTCTGAGGGGATACTTACGGTAAATGCCTTATTTTCCATAATACCGGCATAGCTGTAAGTCGCTTTTCTTAAGGATACGCTGATACATGGAGGGTTCGAACAGCAGATTCCGGCCCAGGCTACAGTCATGGCATTGGGCTTTCCATTCATATCATAGGTGCCGACAACCCAGGTTGGAGTCGGGAATGCAAGTGTCTTTGCTCCGATTGATTGTTTCATGGTTTTAATCTTCTTTTTGATAATACAAAATGCTTTCGTGATCTCTTATCTGTATCTTTATTACAGGACATTTATCATTGGAGTTTCTTCAATCTCTGGAGTTTCTTCAGGTTGAGGCCCGGAACTCCATATAGTCTCCGAACTCCATATCTGTATTTGAATTTACCGTGTGTGAAAATGTAGTATTAATATCAGGAATGTATAGGCACCACTAAAAACATTATCTTATGGATTAAAATTACCAATCGCATTTTTGGTGTCTAAAAATGATGTCTAAAAATGATGTCTAAAAATAGATCTAAAATGATGTCTAAAAATTGAATGTAAACCACGCATATAATAATGTGACTCAGAAGATCAAATCAAAAGAAATATACACTTTCAGAAGCAAAAGCAAAATATCCTGAAGAATCCCGGGATAAAAATCCCACTAAGATATATCACTACGTAGAGTCCGCAAATATTAAAAACTAAGTAAAAAAGTAATTATTCAGGTATGTGCGGGGCTCCTTTAAGCGCTGCATAAAGTGAATTTATCACAGGCATCATATTTTTCGGTTATGTCCGTGAGTCATTGATCCGATCTGGAACCGAAAACATCTCCCTTGTTTGGGAAAATGGAGAGAAATTCTTCTGCTTACGTTTATCAGTAACTCACCCTCATCAGTAACTCACCCTCAAGATTTAGAATTCATCTATCGATCAACGAATTTCCCATTTAATAATGGGTTTATTTTTTGAAATCGATACACTAACAACCATTGCAGAACAACATTGCAAAACAACTATTGCAGATACTTGAGGACCTTAAGCGGGTTAGTTACAAAAGTTACGGCCTTGACTATAAATCCAAAAGTCGCTAGATTTTGATATATAGTCCTTTCAGCAGCATATAAACAATTTGCATATTAAACAATCTGCATATAATACCGAGAGAATTTACCAATAATTATACTCTTCAGAAATAAATCTGGATGATTAATTAGTAATATAATATTTACTCAGTACATCTGCCGAGGGGAAGTCTATTGGAAAACCAACCGTATAAAAATTGGATTAAATTGGGTGAAAGTTTGGAGAACAGACGATTTGGAAAACACCCATTTGTTATACTAAAAAAGATACTGACTCTTTTTCTGATAGTCATTTTTGTAGTAGCATTGACAATTGTAGCAGGAAGTGTATGGGGCATAAAAAGCCCCAACTACACGAAAGGCTACGAAGAAGGCTACAGAGCCAGCTACCATGCCGCGTTCGACGGCAATTATTATGATGTCAAAACCGGCCTGGGTCAGAACCGTAGCTACAACGACGGTTATACACATGGCTATGATGAAGGCTACCCTGACGGCCAATTAGACCGCAAAGCCAGCCACAAGGACGGCAATTAAGACAATTAACATCCCAAAAATCCAAAGATGTATTCGATGAAGAGGGTTTTTCCTGATAGGACTTGTGCACCGGAGGAACAAAATAAATCATTAGTGGTCTGTCATAAGTACTATGATTTAAACAATTTGAAGTCTCATGCTACTTGTTTCTCAGTTCAACCGCGTAAGTCCTGCTATAGATACATCCATATCAACTATTTTTTGGTAAATATCGCGTTTGTGGACAATCGGCCACCAACCATAGAGGAAAATATGTATTGGCTCCCACATGGCAACCCAACCGATTATAAGGAGCCCCTCGGAAAAAAGAGTCATCATCAGGTTTTCTTCAAAAGCCGAAAGCAGCCGAATTGTAAGAAGGCACAAAAAAAGGAAAACAAGAGCTATTATAAGGTTTCTTCTTCCCCGATAAAGAAGTCTTCTCAGTTCGATTTCAGTAAGGAGTTTCTTGTACGAAAAATGGTTCAGGATAGCTTTTTTAAGGTTAACTTCGATTTCTGCACTGACTTCGGCAGGAGGAATATATATCATGAGCTTAAGAGGTTTTTTCAGGGGGAATTCATCCACAGAGTTGTAAATGTATTCTTCCGCATCCGGATCAAGCTCTTTTTCATGGAACGGAGAAGGGTCAAAAGAATCAAAGAGCTGCATCAGGCTACTGAGTTTAAGTTCGATCACAAGTTTTCCGTTATGCTCCCTGTAATGGGCTTCCGTTCCTTCTGGTAAAAATCCTTTCCTCCTGTCTATTTTAATAACTTTTCCCCGCAAACTGGTATTTAACTGTGCAATTAATTAGTGAGTTTAATATCAGAAAATCTCTTATAAATTATATTCGCTTATATAAATAGATTAGGAATCGTTTAGATTATTTTGAAAATCAATAGTATAATAGGTAAGAAAATTCCTTAACCGATGACTAATGGATTTCCCTAGAAACGTAGGAAAATTGAATAGCATCGAGAGCACTGGCGCGAACATACCCCGTTGCTTGCAGCTGGGTGCGCCAGCGCAACTTTGATTGACCGTCAAATGGCTCCATTTTTATCTGGACTCTACAACCTTTGATTCAATGTCCATCTGGACAGTCGTTTAAGTCCGAAATATTATTGCATGATATTTGTATTCATAATACATTGATTGTACACAAATCATTTCAAAACCATTTTTATTTGCAATTTTTTTAATTTTATTGGGATTATGAGAATAGCCTAGAATATTCTTTGGACGATTTTTCAAGCTTGCTGATATTATATTTCTAGCCCCACAAATTGCTTTGCATAAATATTTCCAGCATGTTTTGTCTTGTGAAAACAACCCTATTTTCCACAATGGGTATAAGCGAGGATCCAACATGTCAAATAATACTATTTTACCCCCTTTATTAAGATGGTTTGATGCATTAAAAATAAATTCATCAATTTCTTGATATGTCAAGTACTGAAATACTCCAGCTGCAGTTATTCTATCGAAGGAAGAGTCCAGCCTGTCCCAGACAGTTTTGTCGTCAGCCAGGATTAAAGTTATATTTTCACAATTTCTTTCCCTTAGTCTTTTGCCTGCTTCATCAAGCATGGACAAGGAAAAGTCAACTCCTATAGTCTTTTCATATTCTGGCGCGTAGTAAACCAGGAGTTCTCCAGCACCGCATCCAAAGTCAAGAAGTGTTTCGCCGCCATCCAGATGGAATAATTTTTCCCTTGCCTCCATAGCAAGAAATTCTTCAGCTGAAGATCTGTGGCCGCCACTTCTCTTATCTGCAAAAAACTCTTCCCATACATTTTTTTGTTTCGATATCTTTTTTTCATACACCCCAGACACGTATTTTTCATGCTCTCCCGACATGTTTTATTGATACCCCCAAATCTTGCTTTTTTCTTTACCTCTCCCTATGCAATCTAAATTTGCTGCATCATCAGTTCTTTTGGTCATCCATTTGTATTCAGTTGTAGATAGTTTATTATTCCTGGGACTTACGCAGTTGAACTGAGAAACCAGTAGCATTAAACATTTAAATGTCCAAATCCCTATAATTCTGATGAGGCTGTTTGTACTTGATTTTATCCCTCAACCACGCAAGTCCTAATTCCAGCGTAATCGAAATAACCTCTACCATCATTATTTTCCCGTGACTTTTGCGTGATTAGATCCATCGTGTCGCAAAAGCATCAAAACGCCAATCAAAAAGTCGCGTTGGGTATTTTATCCTGAAAACACCAACCCTGTATCAGTGGACGACCTGAAAAGATGGTCAATTTGTATTTGATTGATATTATATATTAGTAATCATATATAAATTTATATGGGGAAAAGAGGTCCAAAACCACAATTTACTGACGTTGCCTGTCCGAACAAAGACTGTGAGCTCCATGGCCTTACTGGTCAAGGCAATGTTGTTGGAAATGGAACTTACATAAGTCGTGGAGAAAAAACAAGAAGATATCTTTGCCGTCACTGCGGCAAAGCATTTTGCGACCATACAGACACTTTTTATCATGATCTTCGCAAAGATGAGAAAACTATCGATTTAGCTCTAAAAATGTCTATGAAAGGAATGAGCATTGAAGCCATTGCCGATGTTTTAGAGGTACAACCTGCCAGTGTAAAGCGATGGTTAGCTCGTGCAGCTGAACAATGTGATAAAGTAAATGACAATATGATGAAGAACCTGGAAGTGCCAAAGATAGAAATGGACGAACTATGGGTAATAATCCAAAAAAAATAGTTCCACGAATGGAAAGATTATGAAGATGATGGGCCGTGGATGTGGGTAGCTTTTGTACCAGGTTGCAGGCTAATACTTGACTTTGTAATAGGTCCAAGAAAACAGTATGTTGCAGACAAGTTGGTTGAGTTAGTTAATAAACATCTTTCGGATAAAATCCCTGTTTTTGTCACAGATGGACTGAAATTTTATAGAGAAGCTCTTTTGAAACAATTTGGAGTTTTGGAGAGAGTTCCCAAGAACTGGGAAAAGAGGAAGACCAAAAAAACCAAAAATCGTTCCCTCTGATGATTTGAGGTATGCCCAGGTAGTCAAAAAAAGAAAAAATGGGGTACTTGAGAAAGTAGAGAAGAAAATCATCTTTGGAGAAGACATTGAACAAAGTGAAATCTCAACAACTTTACTTGAAAGACAAAACCTGACTTTTAGACAGGATAACAACAGAGTTTCGAGGAAAACGATAGGGTTTTCAAAAGTGAAAGAATGGTTAGAAAATCAAATGAAGCTCTATTGCACACATTTTAACTTCTGTAGAGGGCATGGAGGATTAAGGTACAAAGATGAAAGAGGGGTTGAATGCAAAAATACACCTGCAAGAGAAGCAGGAATTGCGGACTCAAAATGGACTTTAAAGGAACTGCTGACATTCAGGTGTTTTAAAACATCAATCGGATAAAGATGGACCATCTATATATTGAGAATGGATTAAAACAGTTTTAACTGAGCTGATCACAAAATTCAAAATTGCTTTTCTAAAACTCAAATTTGGAATAATAAATCAAGCTTTGGGGTCGTGGAAACAATTCTTAAAACTCTTATGAATTTGGGAATCAAAATTGGTTTTGGGATAAAGTCATACAATGTAAACATGCTCATTTGTCCAGTTAAATCATTTTTGTCGGTGCATACTCAGCGATTATTTACCCCTGTCTGGGTATTCAGATTTTTCTTACGTTTTTATACTAAAATGTATATAATAAAAACAAAAATAAATATTATTGTAACAATTGGAATATTAGTCTATTATACTGCTTATAAAATAGAAACATTGCCGTCAAAAAATGCAATCAAAGAAAAAGAGCCTGAATGGGAGAAAATGAATGGAGCAATTTCTTGAACAGAACCCGAATCCTGTAATCAGCGTGGAAAAGGATGGGACAGTTCTTTACTCAAATGAGGCAGGTGAGTCCTTATTACAGGAATGGGGTGTGAAAGTCAGGAGAAAAACTGCCTTTGAGTATGATAGACATTGTGCAAAAGGTAATTACCCAGAATAATCCAGAAAAAATGGAAGTTAAAGTGGGAAAAAGAGTATACTTGGTTGTGTTTCACCCCTTACCCGAGCAAGAATGCGTAAATATTTCTGGATTCGATATAAGCGACCAGAAAGAGCTTGAAGAAAAACTTCCGGGAAGTGAAGTTCGGGATATGAGTAAACTGGAGCTTGCTGAGATCATTGATACCCAGGCGATCCAGTCTCTCTTGGATGATTTCTATAAGCTTGTTCACATTCCCATAGGCATAAACGATCTCAAAGGCAATGTTCTGGTAGGTGTTGGATGGCAGGATATCTGCACCAAATTCCATAGGGTTCATCCCGAAGCCTGCAAGCACTGCATAGAAAGTGACATAAAGCTATCCGCGGGTGTTCTTCCTGGAAAGTTTAAGCTATACAAGTGCAAGAACAATATGTGGGACATGGCGACTCCCATTATCGTGGGCAACCAGCATGTCGGCTATGTCTTCTCAGGGCAGTTCTTTTTTGAGGACGAGCCTCTTGACTATGAGCTTTTCCGATCTCAAGCCAGAAAGTACGGCTTCAATGAAGAGGAATACATAGCAGCGCTTGAAAAAGTTCCGCGGTTGAGCAGGAAGGCTGTGGATACAGGCATGTCCTTCCTTATGACGTTTGCCAACATGGTCTCGCAGCTAAGCTACAACAATATCAAGCTGGCCCAATCGCTGGCGGAGCGCGATTCCCTAGTGGAAGCGCTACAGAAGAATCGGGAGGATCTTGACCGCGCCCAAGCCGTGGGAAATCTCGGAAGCTGGCGTTTGAATGTGCGCAAAGATGAATTAACGTGGTCCGATGAAGCTCACCGTATCTTTGGTGTTCCAAAAGGTACCCCTTTAACCTATGAGACCTTCCTTTCGACTGTCCACATGGATGACAGGAAATATGTTGATAAGAAGTGGAAGGCTGGATTGGCTGGAGAACCATATGACATTGAGCATCGCATAATTGTGGATAGTAAGGTCAAGTGGGTACGTGAAAAGGCATATATTGAATTTAACAACGACGGCATGCTATTCGGCGGTTTCGGCATAACTCAGGACATCACCGAGCGCAAGAGAGCAGAAGAAGCTCTTCTCCAGTCTGAACAGCATTATCGACTTTTATATGAGACCATGCTTCAAGGAGTAGTCTACCAAGATGCCAATGGTAAGATTATCTCAATGAATCCGGCAGCTGAGAAGATCCTTGGTAAGACTCCAGCTGAGTTTTTGGGCAGCTCTTCTATGGGAGAAGAACACCTTACTATCCGGGAGAACGGCTCGCCATTCCCTGGCTTAGAGCATCCAGCTATGGTATCTCTTCGGACTGGGAGGAAAGTACAGAATGTGGTGATGGGAGTTTACAACCCGAGGGAGAAACGCTACCGATGGATCAACATCAATGCGGTACCCATCTTCCGGGCTGGAGAAGACAAACCCTTCCAGGTATACACACTGTTCGATGATATCACCGAGCGCAAGCATGCAGAAGAGATGTTGTCTTTCGAGCGATCTCAGCTCCTATCCATTTTCGATGGCATCGACGATGTGGTGTATGTGACTGATCCATACACCTACGAGGTACTTTACGCAAATAAGGCAATGAAGGAGAAGTTCGGTGGCGAACTCGTGGGAGGGATTTGCTACCGGGAATTCCAAGGGAGGGATTCTCCCTGCGATTTCTGCACCAATCAAGTTATTTTAAAGGAGAGGGACAAGCCCTACCATTGGGAATATTATAACCCCACAGTGGATCGGTATTTCATGATCATGGACCGGATCATAAAGTGGCCGGATGGCCGAGATGTGCGGTTTGAGATTGCAAAAGATATTACAGAGCGCAAACAGAGCCGAAGAATCCTTGCGGATTTCTGAAGAGAAATATCGTTCGGTGTTCAATTCAATCGACGAAGGCTTCAATATTATCGAGATGATTTTCGACGACAGTGGAAAAGCAGTGGACCATCGGATCCTTGAGGCCAATCCGTCGCAAGAGAAGATGACAGGATTTAAGAATGTCGTAGGCAAGCGAGCTCGTGAGCTTCTCCCTAATTTCGAAGATTATTGGATCGAGAGCTTCGGCCAGGTAGCAATAACTGGCGAGCCAGTCAGGTTAGAAAACCGGATTGAAGAACTTGATCGCTGGTTTGACGTCTATGCTTCGCGTTTCGGGGATGAAGGCAGCAGAAAAATAGCTGTTGTTTTCAATGACATTACCCCGCGAAAACTGGCTGAAGAGGCACTGCACCAGAGTGAAAAGCGATTGAACTTCGCACTCGAAACCATACACACCGGCGCGTGGGATCTCGACCTAGTGAATCATAATTCTTACCAGCGATCACTCGAGCACGACCGCATCTTCGGCTACGAGCAACTTCTCCCTAAGTGGACCTACGAAATGTTCCTCAACCACGTGTTGCCTGAGGACCGAGCGATGGTGGACGAAAAATTCCAGAAGGCCATAACCTCGGGTGGCGATTGGAGTTTCGAGTGTCGTATCCGGCGAGTGGACTGTGTAATCCGGTGGATTTGGGCAGCGGGGCGGCACCAAGTAGATTCTACCGGAAGTGTTCGTGGGATGGCAGGGATAGTCCAAGACATTACAGAGCGCAAGCGATCGGAGGAAGCTTTACGCGAGAGCAAGGAAAGGTTGCGTCTCCTGAGTGACAACCTGCCGGATAGTGCAGTCTATCAATATACTCATGAGCATGATGGCAGTGTCCGTTTCCTGTATTTCAGTGCAGGCATCGAGCGACTCAACGGTGTCAGTATATCCGATGTATTGCGCGATCCGGGTACACTGCACCGGCAAATCCCGCCGGAATATTTTGAACGGCTCTTAGAAGCTGAGGCAAAAAGCGCCCGCGAATTGTCAGACTTCGATATGGAAACACCTATGCAGCTGCCCGACGGTCAGATACGCTGGATGCAGTTGCACTCTCGGCCGCGTCGACTATCTGATGGGCGGACTATATGGGACGGCGTGCAAATTGACATAACCGAGCGAAAACGGACTGAGGAAGCGCTTAAAGATAGCGAAGCGCGTATTAAGGTTGCTGAAGCTATCGAGTTTGAACGGAAGCGACTTTTTGATGTGCTGGAAACGCTTCCAGCAATGATATGTTTATTAACACCAGATTACCATGTTGCCTTTGCCAACCGAAGCTTCCGCGAAAAGTTCGGAGAGTCGAATGGTAGGCACTGTTATGAATATCGCTATGGGCTCACTAAGCCTTGTGAATTCTGCGAATCTTATAAAGTGCTTGAAACAGGTCAGCCTCACCATTGGGAAGTTACCACACCTGAAGGAAGTACTATTGATGTCTTCGACTTTCCGTTTACCGATATTGACGGTTCTCCTATGATCCTTGTGATGTACATTGACATTACCGAACGCAAAAAAGCTGAAGAAGCTCTGGCAAATATTGAGACTGCTCGTAAACAAGAAATTCATCACAGGATAAAGAATAATCTTCAGGTAATTTCCTCCCTGCTTGATCTTCAGGCTGAACAGTTCAGAAACCGAGAGAATATTAAAGATTTCGAAGTTCTGGAAGCCTTTAGAGAAAGCCAGAATAGAGTAATATCTATGGCTTTGATACATGAAGAACTGCATAGAGGCGGAGGTTTCGAAACACTAAACTTTTCTCCGTACATTCAGGAACTTGCTGAGAATCTTTTCGAAACATACAGCCTGGGAGATACCGAGATCACCTTAAGCATGGATCTGGGAGATAACCCTTTCTTTGATATGGATACTGCAGTCCCATTAGGAATAATTGTCAATGAGCTTGTTTCTAATTCCTTTAAGCATGCATTTACCGGCAGAGACAATGGAGAAATCCGAATCAAACTCCGTAGAGAAGAAGGAGAATGCAAAAAGGAAGACAATAAGAGTACCAGTTTCACTCTGATCGTTTCAGACAATGGTATAGGCATACCTGAAAATCTTGATATTGAAGATCTTGATAGTCTGGGGCTTCAACTGGTAACTTCCCTTGTAGACCAGTTAGATGGAGGGTTTGAACTGAAAAGGAACAATGGGACGGAATTCACTATAAGGTTCGCAGTGACAGAAACAGATAATCTGACTCAAGTCGGCTTAAAATAACAAAAAATGGATAAAAAAGTTTGGTGCGAGGGGTGGGATTCGAACCCACGAAATCCTTCGATACCGGATCTTAAGTCCGGCGCCTTTGACCGGGCTGGGCAACCCTCGCGCTTGAAAAAAATGCAGGTTGTTTTTGAGCCGCAAAAATTTGTTATGCGGACATGCTTTAAATAAAGTTAAATTATTTAAAGTTTATTCTCTACCTCATGGAAATTACATTTCTTGGCACTGGAGTTGCGATCCCGCAGAAGGGTCGGGTACAGTCCGGAGTGCTTGTGAGGCTTGAGGAGAAGCCACTACTTATTGATTGCGGAAGCGGAGTACTGAACAGATTTCCTGAAGCAGACGTTTCCCATACCGAAGTAGACACCGTATTGCTCTCACACCTTCACCTTGACCATGTGGCTGACCTGCTCCCCCTCCTGAAGGCAAACTGGCTCCGCGGGAAGACCAATATGAGGGTCTACGGGCCAGAGGGGACAGAAGACTGGCTTTCAAGGGTACTTGGCGCTTATGAATATATTCTGGAAGAAGTGGATGTGGATGTTATTGAAGTCCTCCCTGGAAAAGACTTTACCCCTGAGGGTTTCGACTGTGAGATCAGATGCACAGCCGCGGTACACAGTGTTCCGACTCTGGCTTACCGCGTAACTGCAGAAGATGGAGAGTTTGTTTACTCAGGAGACACCGAGCCCTCTCGGGACATAATGGACCTTGCGGCCGAAGCCGATCTCCTGATTCACGAATGCTCATTCCCCCCCGGCACGAAAGTCACAAACCACACCACCCCCAGCACACTTGCAGACATGCTGGAAGAATATAACAACGAAATCGGAAGCATCTGCCTTACGCATTTCTATCCGGATATGCAGGGGCATGAAAAGGAAGCAGTATATCGCCTGAAAGGGTATTTTGAAGGAGAAGTGATTCTTGCTGAAGACCTGATGAAACTTGAACTATAATGGAATTCCGGCTGTAAGTAAAATTCCGGCTGTAAAGTAAAATTCCGGCTGTAAAGTAAAATTCCAGCTATAAAGTAAGTTTGTACTGTTGAAATGAGAGACAATCCGAAGAATGGTTTCAAATTCTTCGGCACCCCTCAGACTTTGCTCCTCAGACTTTAAATTTATCACGTTTACTTCCCATACTTCTTAACCTGACTGCTGTGCGGTGAACGATATGCAGCCTTATTACAGGTTAAAAAGTATGAGCCTTATTGTTAAATAGCAGAAAAGCAGAATCATCTTTTATTCAGGTAAAGCTCTGAAATACCAGTATATTTTATCATCAGGTGACACCATGGCAAGAATACTCTCAGAAACAGATATCGGCATTCTGAAAACAGTTGCTCCGGAGTGTGAAGATCTCCTCTGCTCAGGCTCAGGAGTGCCCTACCGTTCCATACTTCCCCCCCTTGCAAATCATTATTCAAAAGATGCAGCCGACTTCCTGAGAAGAATCAATTTATTATCCCGATATGAACTCGAATACCTTATCAGGCTTATTTTATCAGGAGAAGAAAGCCTGGGCTGCGTACCCTCTGGTTACATAACCGTCTTCGTGGAGAATGTCTCTGAAAGGCTTGGCGAAGAAATCGCAGCCCAGGTCAGGAGATCTTATGAAAACTCCGAATGCCCTGCTTAAGATGACTTAAAGAGCGTAAAATGGAAACTGTACAGGGATTATAATGAAGCAAGGCTAAACTGTATTATAAGCTCTGTACTATCATCTGTAATAAGCTGTATTATCATCTGTACAGGTTTCTAATCCGTAAAAATCGGTTCATGCTCTCCCGTATTTGTCTTCAAGTCTTACAATGTCGTCTTCTCCCAGATAGTCTCCCTGGGCAATTTCAATGAAAACGAGGTTTTCGTTGTCTATATTTCTAACGCGATGCACCGTGTTTACCGGAAGGTCGACAGAATCCCCGGCTAGAACCCTGATTTCACTCCCGTTTTTAGTTACAATTCCCTTTCCACTGACTATGTACCAGTGCTCGTTTCTGTGAGCGTGGCGCTGAAGTGAGATTTCACCCTGAGGCAGAACCGTAAGGCTTTTGACTTTGTACCGGGGCTTCTGAGTAAGCACCTCATAATAACCCCAGGGCCTTTCAGACTCACGTTTGCATTTCTCCAGAATTGTTTCGTACACCTTGATGTAATCATCTACCATCCTGTCAACAGAGAAGCGTTTTTCAACATTTTCCCTGCATTTCTTGCGGGATACTGAGCCAACCTTTTTCACAGCTTCTGCGGCTTCTTCAACGCTATTGACCAGAAATCCAGTCTCTCCATCTCTTATCAGCTCAGGCATCGAACCCCTGTTCATTGCAATTACCGGTGTACCGCTGGCCATAGCTTCAACCACACCAAGTCCGAAAGCCTCATCATAATTGATCATGTGCAGCAAAGCGTAAGCATTTGACAGGAGTTCCTTCTTCCGCTCAGGATCAACATGCCCCTCATAAATAATCTGCTCATTGTCTATATGGGGCTGCACTTCTTTTTCGAAATAAGCCTGATCCGCGATAAAACCGGCCATTCTAAGTTTCCGTCCTGTCTTTTTTGCAACTTCTATTGCTTCTTTTGCGCCCTTGTCCTTGTGCAGGCGTGATAAAAAGAGGAGATAGTCCTGCGGCTTATCATTGAAATGAAGACCTTCTATGTCGACCCCATGCATAACCGTTGCAATATAATCAAGTCCCTGGCACCTGTAGGCATCACTTATAGATACATAAAAAGTGCTATTGTTGTATTTTTTATAAACATTCAGGGTTTTTCTCGAAGAGATGCCGTGTATTGTTGTTACAACAGGCGTATCGACAAGCGCACTGTAGGTAAGAGGAAGATAGTCGAAATGGTTATGTATTATATCGAACTCATTTGCTCTCTCAAAAACCTCTGATATGTGCAGGCATTCATATGCCTTTACCAATATACTCTTGTCTTCTTCGTAAGGTCTCGGGCATACTGCATGAAGTTTGGCTGCCGTATGCGAATCTGCTGTCGCAAACAGCGTAACGTCAATACCCCTTTTTACCAGCCCTTCGGTTAATAAAGATACTATCGATTCCCATGGGCCATACTTTTTTGGTGGCGTGCTCCAGGCAATCGGAGATAACATTGCAATTCTTATAATAATACCCCCAAAACTACTCACACCCTAAAATTTATTGTTTATTATTTATTTTTTAATTTTAAATTATCCTTTTTTCGGATCAGTGGACCTTCCCCTGTTTTCTTCAAACCACCTGCAGTATTCTTCAGGGCATTGTATCTCAGGGCACCCATGGATATATTCAAGTATATCGCGCACTTTTGCACTGGCCATTGATACGGACACATCCGCACTTCCGTAGTAAATGCGGATTTCATCGTCAATTAAGATCCATCCGCAAGGAAAAACAACATCATTAACATCTCCACTGCGTTCATACATTTCACGGGGCCCGAAAATCCATCCCTCTGACCTGTGGAGCACTATTCTGGGGTCTTCAAGATCAAGAAGAGCCAGCCCAAGCCGATAACTTGCTTTAGATGTTGTCTGGCGTACCCCATGGTACATAATTAACCATCCATCAGATATACGGATTGGCTGTGGGGATAGACCTATCTTGTTGGCATCCCACCACCCGCCTTCCCGGGCATACAGAAGTACCCCATGTTCTCCCCAGTATTTCATATCAGGAGAAAAGGATATCCAGATATTTGCCTTTACACCCGGCACACTGGGTACAGGCCTGTGCAACATTGCCCACATCCCGTTAAATCTTACGGGAAAAATAGCAGCATCTTTATTTTCAGGCGGCAGGGTAGGCCCTACTCTGTCAAAATTACGGAAATCCTCTGTAAAGGCAAGAGCCGTTAAGGGACCTGAATCCGAAAAAGCCGTGTATGCTACAGCCCATTTTCCAAGCTCATCTATGTAAGTTATGCGCGGGTCTTCAATGCCGTATATCTCCTCAGGATAGTTTACAGGATCAGGAGCAAAAGTTGGTTCGGTGTCAATTTCCCAGTTGTCAATTCCATTCTTACTCCTTGCTACTGTAAGGTGAGAAAAGCCTCGATGGTCTTCGACACGCACCATTAATAGAACTGTGCCATTAATTATAGTCGCTGCAGGGTTAAACACTGAATGAGCTCTATAAGGCCAATCTTCAACAGTAAGTATAGGATTTTTATCACACCTTTGGAACAACTCTCCATGGTCTTTCCACATCATGTTATCCCTCTTCACTCCGCCTGGTCTGCTGGTAACAGGCTTTTTCTCTTCTGCAGGGCTCCGTCACTTACCCTGGACTGGAATACCGCACTGAAGGCTTCATTTGTATGTTTATTTAAGGAGCTTAAAGCCATAAGGAAGCAAATTACGGGTTCAGCACCCTGGTTACAGTTCATGCCATCAAGGTTGAGCCCGTCACAGACCGCACCTGTTGAGTAATCGTACATGACAGCTCGCAAGCGGTTTCTGCCAAGGAAGTACTCAAAGGAATATTTTGCAAGCTCGAGATATTTTCTCTCACGCACAATCTCATAAGCCGAAACATAAGCCTGGCTCAGGTAACCTGCCTCTATAGGCTGCTGGTCAAAAATGGGTTTTTCTCCGTTATAGGAGTACCAGCCCTGGTTTCCAACCATATCAAAAAAGTCCCCTTTCCACTGGATCTCAGTAAGAAAGTCCAGGGTGGCAAGGCCAACTTTTTTGTAAGTTCTGTCTTTGGTGTAATTGTACGCCAGTAGAAGGGATTCACTCATTTTTGCATTGCTGTAGGTCACTGTAGATTCGAACCAGTTCCAGTCTTCTTTATGGTTGGCCTCATATAAGTCGACCAGAGAATTCGCGTGGCTGATAAATATGGATTCAAAGGTGTCTCTGTCTACGGACTCGACAGTGTCCCTGCGCGAGTTGAACATAGACTCAAATTCGTCTGCACCTATGCCTGCCCTGAGCATTTCATATAAACCGCACATCGCATAGGCTTTTGCCCTCGGAAAACCCAGATTTTCCATTTCCGGCCTGGATTTACTGATCAGGGTATTTGCAAGGGTACGCATATTCTTTGACAGGTAAGGGCAACTCACCACATGTCCAAGCCCGTAAATTGCACGCCCGAGAGTATCTTCACTGCCTTTTTCATCTAAAAATTCCCTTCTATAACTCATGAAGTTATGAAAGTGACCCGTATCAGTCTGGGCATGTTCAAGGAAGCTCATGTATGTGGTAATTAACTTCCCAAACTCTTTAGCTTTCTTTTGACTATCTACCAGCTTTGTCAGTGCAACGAGAGCCCTGCCCACATCATCAGTACTGTACCCATGATGGCGAGCCGGTACACCAAGATTGGTGTGCTGGATAATGCCCACATCATCGGTCAGTAGCTTAAGGTAATCGAGTTTTGCTTCAGGCAGCTGGTTTGGAAGGAAATTAAATCTGTTCTGTGCTCTGGGGTAAGTGCTGTAGTTCTTTAAAGCCTTTCTGAAAACAACATCATATTCTTTACCTACGTTTTTCCATGTCATTTTTCTACCAAAATCGTATGCTTTTTTGCGCATATTCTCACACTCTTCTGGATTTTCAATTAAGTATAGCAGGGATTTTTTGAAGCCGTCCGTGTCTCCGAAATCTACAAGCAACCCGCGATTGTCGGAAAGCATTTCCTGGGCGTACCAGTAAGGAGTGGAAACTATTGCCTTTCCCATGCCAATGGCATAGGTCAGAGCGCCGCTTACTATCTGTTCTCTGGAAAGGTAAGGAGATGCGTAAATGTCACTGGCAAGGATATAATTGCAGAGCTCTTCTTTTTCGACAAATTTGTCATGGAATACTACATTATTCTCAAGCCCGAGTTCGGAGACCTTGTCCATTAGATATTGCCTGTATGCTTCTCCGTGATTTTTTTTGACCATAGGGTGTGTGGCACCCAGTACAAGGTAAACAATGTCAGGATACTGGTTTACAACTTCAAGAAGAGCCTCGAGCACACTTTCAATACCTTTATTCTGGCTCAACAGGCCGAAAGTAAGGATAAGTGGAGACCCTTTCAGATTCAGCATTTTTTTATACTTACTGCAGTTGTTAAACGGATAGTCAGGAACTCCATGGAAAATAATTTCTATTTTATCTTCAGGAGCCTTATAAACATTTTTTAGCATATCAACTGCAGTCTGGCTCATCACAACCAGCTTTTCGGAATACCTTATGAGTTTTTCTGTGGATGCCCGGTAATCCGGTTCAGGCTCCCCGATTACGGTATGCATTGTGGATATTACAGGCTTGTTTATTCCTGAAAGAAGAGCAAAAATGTAATCTCCTGCATTTCCCCCAAAAAGGCCGAATTCGTGCTGGAGACATACGATATGAGCATCGGATTGGTTTATATAATCGGCAGCCCTGTAATAGTCCTCGATTCTGTCCCTCTGAATTTGAAAAACGACCTCTTCCGGATAATTGTAAGTTTCAAAAGGATCATTCAGAGCAATTACCTCACAATGAACGTCGTTGTACCCCCCGGATACTGAATTTAAAAGATCAGAAGTAAATGTAGCAATCCCACATTCTTTAGGAACATAAGTTCCTATAAATAATACTTTCAGTTGCCTATTCAATTAATTCCCCCCAGACTCAAAGTAATTTAATATAATTCCCCATTTGTTTTCAGATATATAGTTACCCAATTACATATCGTTATTCCCCATAAATACGATACATCTGTATGCTGATGCAAAAAGTATGTACCGATAAAATTTATTACGGCTTTGAATTAATGATATATATATTTATCCAGAACACGCGGGTACAGTGGAAAAATATATAGTTTAAAATCTGTAAAATATGGTAGGTTAGGCACCTGTAATCATTAATAGTTCAGGTGATTACCAAATAACGATAAATTTATAATACCCACCCAATCACTCACTTTGCTAAACTTCAACAAAGTGAGTAATAAAATATTGATTGGATCTAATAATTGTATTCGATGCTATTTAATATTATTTATAAATATAATTGTATGAGTTAACTGAAGAAAACGACAAAAATTAAGAAAAGATAGTGCCCAAAAATAGAGTCCTAGCTACAGCAAACAGTAGCCTGCCATAGAATAAATTTTTCGTAACTTCCTGTGTTTCCGAGCTATATATTTTCCTGGAATGTATAAATTTTCTATTCAGTTTCCCAGATATTTTTGTAATATGTATATTTATAAATCGGAAAGACAGAGAGACCGGGAAAAACACTTCTAAAACAGGTGATGCTTTGAAAGCTTTCAAAATCCGGATTTCGCAGGGAGAACAGGACTTCTGCAAATGGATGTGGTATGGCCTATTGTCTTTTGCTGCACGGACCGGCCGGATTATTGCAAAAGTTCTCAACTTCTATGCTTTCCCGGAAGCAATGGATTCGTTATGGCAAGCTGTTAAGTCTAATACCCGAAGTCTTACCCCAGTAGAGGAACAGGAAGCCCGAAGCGTATTTGGAGATAGCACCAGTTATTGGCAGGTACGTATCAACGAATGTTCTCTCATTGCCCGGATCGGAGTGAAAATAAACAGGTGCTCAGGTATGGGTATTACAACCTTTCATACGATCAACTTCAATCGAAAGATTAACACGGCAGCAGATAACTCAGAAATGAAATGGCTTATTCACGAGTTTGACGAATTCCAGATCAAGATTTACTGGTTGGGTAAGAAACTCTCAGATAAGCTATGAGATTCTTCGAAAAAAGTAGAAGTAGCATAGATGAAAAATAATGTATTATTCTATAGCTTTACAGGAAGCTCCTTCGGTTCCCGTTCCTCCCTATTTGGCCTGAGGGAGAAAAAATATCTCTCAGCCTTGTTATTGACAAATACGATGAAAAAGGCTGGGACTCGAAGTTGCCTTATGGTAACACTTTGCCAAGTGGCAGAGGAGGTTCGTTAAAATGGAAAAAACAAAAATACTGGAAAAGGCTTTCAAAGTCCTTCTTATCTTTGTACCGCTAAGTCTGTTTGCAGAATATATACACTCTTCGCCCCTAGCAATTTTTATTTTAGCTTCGCTTGCGATCTTACCTCTTGCGAAATATATAGGTGAATCGACAGAGGAGATTTCAGCACATACCGGTCCAGCGCTGGGTGGGTTGTTAAACGCCACCTTTGGGAACGCAACAGAATTAATCATAAGCTTTTTTGCCCTGCAAGCAGGACTTACTGAAATGGTAAAGGCGTCCATTACGGGCTCCATCATTGGAAACCTGCTTTTGATTTTGGGTATGGCGTTTTTCTTCGGAGGTCTCGGAAAAAATGAACAGGAATTCAATACGACAGCAGCAAGGGCAAGCGCCTCAACTCTGTTTCTTGCAACTGCCGCTATTGTCATGCCGGCTGTCTTCGTTCTGACTTCAGAAGATCCTTCAGCCTCGACGGTCGAGACCTTGAGCATTGCAGTTTCGATCATTATGGCCGTTTCGTATCTTGCGAGCCTGCTTTTCTCGCTTCACACCCACAAGCATTTATACACTGCTGACACGGCAGAGTGCATTGCCAAATGGAGCGTCAAAAAATCTGTTGCGGTTCTTCTCGCGTCAACCGTTGCAGTTGCTGTTATGAGTGAAATTCTGGTCGGCTCCATAGAACCGCTGGCTGAAAGCCTCGGCTGGACGGAACTGTTCATAGGTATGATTTTCATAGCAATTATCGGAAACGCTGCGGAACACGTCTCAGCCATCACAATCGCCATCAAGAACCGGATGGATCTGTCGCTCCAGATCGCAATCGGCTCGACAACTCAAATAGCTATGTTTGTCGTGCCGGTCCTGGTGTTTACAAGTTATTTCTTCGAGACACCGATGAATCTGATTTTCACCACCTTCGAACTTGCTTGCATAGTCTCTGCCGTCCTTATGGTCAAATCCATCATCGAAGACGGCAAAAGCAACTGGTTTGAAGGATTACAGCTTCTGGGAACATACGGAATAATGGTCGTGGTCTCTTTCCTTCATCCATAAGCGACAAAAGACAAAAGGGGAGCACAACAGCCAGGAAAGACCGGAGCTTGCCGGATATGTGTATTTCTAGATGTATTTTTCTATATATCCTGCAGGCGATCTGTATCGTTCCGGTGATTGGATGTTTGGCGATAGAATCAATTGTCAAGAATCTGGGAGATATAAATGCCTTGGAAGGGTGTATACGAGGGCTGCGGAGGCTCCTAGAAAGGGTATCCATACGCACGTAGAAGGCTTGGGATAGACGTCACAAAATATCTATGCTTGGTCTCATCCATATAACTACAATGCCGAACTCGATAGAGATTCTACGCCTACCCTACCAGTTTTAAGGATATTTGTAAATCGAAGGTCAGTCCTAATACTCAAGACTCAACTTTGAATGGAAATATCTACACTTTATTCACTCAAAACTCTATAACTTCCGCAGTTATGAAAAAGCTATGCCTGCATTTCTTTATTTCGGGTTGCAGGTACTTTCAGGGATTCTAACCTGCTTCGTTGTCTATACGATAGAGGGCACGGGAAAACTCAATCTATTCTATACTCTACACGGAAAAAACTGAAATCACGGAAAGATCTGTGCCCACGTGTCCTATATTCCATGTCTTACAGCCGCCGACAGCTTATTACACTATTTTATAAATTCGCCCCCTGAGCGAGTTGAATACAATTTTACCTGCCCCTAAATTAGTCCGCTTGAGCGAGCGAAGCGAGTGAAACGGACCGCGTACTCCCGAGGCGCAATTCGGGCGAGGCGCAATTCGGGAAGCGAAACTCGGGCCTTAGAGCTATTATTTAAATATCGAGGTCTATATGTAATATCAAGATGATCGAAGAAGCGCTAAGGGTTTTCAAGGAGCTTAACTCAAAGGATTTCAGGATCCTGACTGGCATCGAGACCGGAATGAAGCATTTTGAATGGGTGCCCATGGAAGAATTGAATAAATACACCAAGCTGCCCTTCGATAAACTGGAATACAGGCTAAAAAAGCTTGTGCGGGATAAGCTTGTGGTCAGGAACACCCAGCCTTATGAAGGTTTCCAGATTTACTTCGAAGGATACGATGTCCTTGCCATAAACGCCTTTGTCAAGAGAAAAACTATCAGTGCAATAGGGGATGAAGTCGGGGTAGGAAAGGAATCAGTTATCTTTGAAGCAATCCGGCAGCCTGAACTTGCAATTGGGGGGCCTGTTCCGGTTATAATTAAGTTTCACAGGGAAGGCAGGACCAGCTTCAAGCAGATAAAGAGAGTACGTGAGCACATAGGGGAAAGAGAACACTTTTCCTGGATTTACGCTGCCCGGCTTGCTGCCCAGCGGGAGTACGAGATTATGACCACACTGTACCCGAGGGTCTCAATCCCGAAACCCTTTGACCAGAACAGGCACGCGATAGTAATGGAGCTTGCAAAAGGCAGCCTCCTCTCAAAAACAAAACTTCTTGTCCCTGAATGGTATCTTGATGAGATTCTCAGGCAGGTGAAAATCACCTATTCAATGGGAATCATCCATGCCGATTTAAGCGAGTACAATGTATTTGTTTCAGAAGATGGCGTCCAGCTTATTGACTGGCCCCAGTACATCACTCCAGAACATCCTCAAGCTGATGAAATTCTCGAAAGGGATATTTCGAATATCCTTACTCATTTCTACCGGAAATACGGAATTAAAAGGGAACTTAGTGAAACAGTCAGTGAAGTTAAAAGTGGGGCAGAGAAAAGTGCAGAGGATAAAAAAGGAGATGCAGATAGTAGGAGCGAAGACGGTACTGTAGAGAAAAGGGCTTTCGAAGAAGAGAGTCTTGAAGAAGAGAGTCCTGAGGAAGAGGGTTTTGAGGCAGAAAACTTTGAAGCGAGGGTTCCGAAGCAGAAGAATTTGAGAGCCGAAGAATTTGAAATAAAGGATTCCGAAAAAGTTACCTCTAAAAAAGAGCCTTCAGATAAAGATTAAGTTCCTTTCATGCCGGACTAAATAATAAGAATTAAAGTCCTCTACTCTTCAGTAGCAATGTCATCGAGGGTTATGTTCCTCTCTCAGTCCAATTTGCCGATTATTCGGAAAATGCAGTTTCTTTGAGCTGGGCTCTGGAGACGGAGCTAATTCAACCCATCAGAATTCCGCATACTTATTCTGTAACAGGAAAATATGCAGTAACATTTGTAGCGACAAATGAAACTGGTCAGAGTACAAAGACAAGCGAGATAGATGTAAAATAGCTCTGCAAAAACCGATTGCTGCTTTTTTTAAATTCTCTGAATCCTTAACTTTTTTAGTTCGTTTGTTATTCTCAAGGTTTCTCTTTTACGTTTTTTGTGCCGAAATTCCTGATATTTTTACGTAGATTCGCTTTGATTCAACCCCTGTTCCTGGACAAATTCTCTCAATTTAGGGAATTTCTGTGTGGCTGAGATTCGAAAGAAAAGGTTTAAAGATTATTAAAAAGTATTCAGTATTAACATTTTTTAAATAATAAATAAGTGAAAGACAAAGAAGGAGAAATAAATGAAAAATGGGGATAAGTCATATTCAATAGCCCTAGCTTCAATAGCCTTGGTTTTATTTTTAATTCTCGTGTCGTCTACGGTATCGTCAGCTTCTGTACAAAATTCTTTGGTCAAGGGGCCATATGCATATATTTCGAACGCGAACAACAACACTACCTCTGTAATAATAGAAAGTCCATACACTACCGCTTTTCCCATAAACGATAACTTTGAGGTCAGCGGTCCTGTGTTCGATGGCTCTGATATCGACCATATTATCGATAACTATGGCGATGGTAACACACTTAAAATAGATGCATTCTCAATTTGCAGCATTCTACTACGACCATAAAAATAACGTGGCAAGCGAATCTCTTTCCATTACAGATGTTGCGGGCACTCAAGGCAATGTCATCGGAGAGGGCGGTCTCATCTACCAAACCCAGATCCGGCCTGTTGCATACGAATACGAAAACGCATCTGTCGGCTGGGGCACATATCCTGTCATCGGTTTCTTCGGAGATAAGTACATCCCGCTCAAACTTACCGACGCCAGCAAGCTTGTCAAGCTAGTTCTTGACAGCGACGACAAGTACACTATCAGAATCGGCGAAACCCTTGACCTCGGGCAGGGCTATTCTCTCGAAGCCAAGCAGGTCGATGCAGCCGGTGAGAAAGTCTGGCTCGCAGTTCAGCAAGGACGGAAAATATGTCGATGATGAAATCATCTCAGTCGCTAACAATACACAAAGCACCTGGGAAGTCGAACTTGATGGCATCCAGGGCGAATACGATGTAGTTGTCCTGAAAGTCCATGTCAACCAGGTCTTCCAGGATGCAGTCAGCAGTATTGTCCAGATCGAAGGTGTCTGGCTCATTGACTACGCAAACGCCATGACCATAGAGTCTGACGATAAATTCGGCAAACTCAATAATGTTAACATCAACGGTACAACCCTTAGCATCTCCAATAAGGATGCCTTCACTCTAACAAGGGACTCTGATCAGGAAATCGCTCCGGGATTGTACTTCAGGGTCGTTGACACTGGCGGCGATACACTCAGATTCTATGTCTTTAAACAAATCACAGATACTGAAACCTATGAAATTGAAACCTATGAAATCAGAGGTCAGGTTGCCTCCGGAACCGGTAACTTCATCTGGACTGCAGCTAACTTTGCAGGCTTCTACTATGATATTAAAGACAACATCTCCACAGAATCCCTTAGTGTTTCTGGCATTAACGGAAACGTGATTCCAGTTGGCGGTCTCGTTTACAATACCCAGATCAAGCCGGCTTCATACGAATATGAAAATGCAGCTGCTGGCTGGGACAACTACAGCTTGATTGGTTTCTTCGCAGAAAAATACATCCCGATTAAACCTGCCAAAGCTGACAAGCTTGCAAAGCTCATCCTTGACAGCAATGACAGGTACGTCCTCAAAACCGGCGAAAAACTCGACCTCGGCCAGGGCTATGCTATTAAAGCCAGGCAGGTAGATGTCGATGGTAAGAAAGTCTGGCTCGAGTTCAGCAAGGACGGAGAATTAGTTGACGAAGAAATCATTGAAGTCGTTAACAATACACAAAGCACCTGGGAAGTCGAACTTGATGGAATCCAGGGCGAAGACGATGTAGTTGTCCTGAAAATCCACGTCGACCAGGTCTTCCAGGATGCAGTCGGCAGTATTGTCCAGATCGAAGGTGTCTGGCTCATTGACTACGCAAACGCCATGACCATAGAGTCTGACGATGAATTCGGCAAACTCAATAATGTTAACATCAACGGTACAACCCTTAGCATCTCCAATAAGGATGCCTTCACTCTAACAAGGGACTCTGATCAGGAAATCGTTCAGGGATTGTACTTCAGGGTCGCTGACACTCCTGTCAATGAACTCAGGTACTACCTATTCGTTAAGAAGGTCCGCGAGAACAACAATAACGTACTTCCTATTGCAAACTTCAACAGCAATACTATACAGGGTGTTGCCCCTCTCTCAGTCCAGTTTACAGATCTTTCACAATATGCAACATCAAGGAGCTGGGATATTGGCAACGACGGAACTATTGAGTCCACAGAAGCGAGCTTCGTTTATATATACACGGCTCCCGGAACCTATACCGTTAACCTGACAGTAAGCAATGCAAAAGGAACTGCCTCAAAACTCTCTACGATAACTGTACTGCAAGAAAGCAGCTCAAGCGGCAGCAGCAGTGGAGGAAGCAGCCACAGCAGCGGTGGGGGCGGCGGTTCCCCTGAACCTGCAAAAAATGTTGAGGTAAAGGAAATCTCGCAGACATTTATCTCAAACGGAAAACCTGTAAAGTTTGATTTCACAAAAAATGCTACCTGTGTTGTTTACGTGGGTTTTGATGCAAAGAAGACTGCAGGCAAGACCACAACCATTGCTGAACAACTCAAAGGAAAATCAACCCTGGTCTCAGAGCTGAGTTCGGGAGAGGTTTACAAGTACTTTAACCTCTGGGTCGGAAACGGAGGATATGCCACTTCAAGCAATATAGAAAACCCTGTCGTATGCTTCAAGATTGAAAAGTCCTGGGTACAGGAGAAAAAGATTGACCAGGCTTCAATCACTCTCAACAGGTACAGCGATAAAAATTGGTCACAACTGCCAGTAACCCTGTTAAGAGAAGACGATAAGTACCTGTACTACACGGCACAAACGCCAGGATTCTCGTTCTTTGCAATAACAGGTAAACCAGTAGAAAAAGAATCAGGAACTGAAACCAACACTCAGGATATCAAACAGAATAACGCATCATCGGAAGTTCAACAGGAACAAAAACCTGGACAGGAATCCGAGCAGGGAAAAATTACAGGCATACCAGGATTTGAAATGATTTCCGGGATAGCTTGCCTTCTTACGGTATTCCTGCATAAAAGAAAATAAAAAAGGCGAAACACCGGGTTTGACGTGAAACACAACGGATGAGAGATTAAACCTCTCATCCCATTTTTTTGTACATTTTTTGTCTCTGATAAATCAAATTTTTGTTACCATTAAAAGCAGATAAGAAGAAACCTCTAAAATTGAGCCGCTGAGGAATCAAATTCTTATGCAGTCAATTTTGAAACAGGTTAGTATCTGCGGGACTGAATTGGAACTTGCTTATTGGAACTTGCTTTATTGTAATCCTCGCTGGTAAGAATAATTTGGGATGTATCTATCTTTTCTTACGTATCCATCTTTTTTTATGCATCCATTTTTCTTAACCGTGTGGAAAACAAACCTAAAAAAACCTTATTAATAATGAGCTAAGTGGTAAAAAACGGATGCAGTTAAATATATATTCTATAAAAAATAAAATATAGATATTCATGCAAAATAGGATTATATATGGAATCGATATTTCCCGGGGCTCCCCCAGGGCAAGGGAACTTCCCAGGTATGCGCTTGCTATCCTTAAGGACGGCGAAGTTTCCCATCAAAGTATGCTCCGCCGCCAGAAGATCTTTAATATGATCCAGAGGGACAGGCCGGAGATAATAGCCGTTGACAACATTTTCGAGCTTGCTGCCGACAGACGCGAGCTTCTTTCTCTTATGGAACGCCTTCCTGACGGCGTTAAACTTGTCCAGGTCACAGGCGGGCTACATCCTGAACCGCTTGTCCGGATTGCACGAAAGCACGGGTTTTCTTTCGACCCCGCAAATCCGAATGATGAAGCCGAAGCATGTGCCCGCCTGGCAGACCTTGGGATTGGACATGAGGTTTCTCTTTTTGAAGATATTACTAAGATCAAGGTCAGCAGAGCCCGTTCCCTGGGCCGGGGAGGCTGGAGCCAGAATCGGTACTGCAGGAAGGTACATGGAGCTGTACTGCAAAGGAGCAGGGAGATTGAAAATGTCCTTAAAGATCTCTCGCGGGAAAAAAGCATCAAATTCGAAGCCATAAATGTAAAAGGGTTCGGAGGATATGTCAGGTCTGAATTTACTGTCTATGCAAAGCGCGGGGAGATACCAATACATCCTATGGCAAGCAGCGATGCTCAGGTAAGTGTAAGAAGCGTCGAACGAGACAAAATTCGTTATGTTCCCCTTAAACAGAAGAACCCGAGGCGTAAATTTACAATCGTCGGAATCGATCCCGGAACAACCGTGGGCATAGCCATTCTCTCTCTGGATGGAGACCTTCTCTACCTGAAAAGCTTCAGGGGAATAGCTCCTGATGAAGTTGTCAAGCTTATTGCCGAATACGGAAAACCTGCAGTTATCGCCAGTGATGTTACTCCAATGCCAGGCTCGGTCGAAAAAATCAGGCGAAGCTTCAATGCAGTTCCTGCAAGCCCTGGAATTGAGGTTTCTGCCGAGGAAAAAATTGCCCTTGGAAAGACTTTCGGCTATTCCAATGACCATGAAAGGGATGCTTTGACTGCGGCTCTTCTCACCTACAGGAGCTACAAGAATATCTTTACCCGGATTGAAAAGAAAGCTCCACAGAACGCAGACCTTGAGCTGATAAAGCTCCATGTAATTAGCGGAGACTCGATAGAAGCTGCAATCGAAAAAGTTCGGGCATCAGGCGAGGCTGAAAAACCGAGGGCAAGAGAGCGTCCCGAAAAGCCGGAAGAAAGGGCGGTCGATGAATCCCTCCTTAAAATGAGGGAAACTATCCAGCGGCAGGGAGAACAGATTCAGAACCTGCAGGAATACCTTGAGGATTTAAAAGAGGAACTGGTTGCAAAAGACCGGAAAATTTCAAAACTTGAATCAAGGCTGAACAGCTTCAAAAAGGAAGCTTACAGTGAAGTCCGGAAATCAAAAGAAATCCAGATCAGGGAAGGTACTATAGAGAGCCTGAAAAAAGAGCTCAGCCATAAAAACAAAACCGTAAAAGAACTCAGGCGCAGGAGCAATAAGCTGCGCAAAATCCAGAAAATGGAAGTCCGGGGCGAAGGTACTGCTGTAAAGGTTATTGCTGCTTTTACGAGGGAGTCGATTGCCGAAACAAAAGAAAAATACGGGCTCAAGGCAGGAGACGTAGTTTTCCTGGAGAACCCAAGCGGTGGCGGGGCTGCAACAGCCCAGATCCTTGTAGAAGCATCCGTCCGGGCCGTACTTATCCCTGAGGACATTTCGCATGCGGCAGAGGAAACCTTCTTCAAAGGGGATGTGCCGGTCTTAAGGGGCATCCCGCTTGAAAGGGCTGAAGACTTTGCAATGGCAGAGCCGGAAAGCCTTGAAGTTGCAATCGCTGCCTGGGAAAAAGAGTCCGAGAAAAAGCGACACAAAGCCAAGGAGGATGAACTGCAGAGCCTCTTTGAAGAATACAGAAGTGAAAGGCGTAGGGGCATGGTTTGAGGCTTTTCTCAAAACTCCTCTGCTTTTCCCGAAGTAACCTGCATGCAGAGCCTTTACGTCTTCCTATCTGATAGTCTATCCACCTATCCCCAAACTTCAGTTCTCTATTTCCTGTCAAAGAAGATATTCTTCCCGGTTACACTCAGCGGAATTCCGAAGACAACATCCGCATCCAGCAAGCCAGAAACCCTTGCGGCTGCGCCAACTGAGTACATGACCCTGTTGTCAATGCAGAAATCCTTGGCTTTTGCAACGGCTGCGCCAACAGCAATTCCCAGGTCTGCGTATTTGAACATGCAGTTTGGGCCCCTGAAATCTACTTCTACCCTTTGCCGGTTCAACATCTCAGCACAGGTTTCAAAGCCGCAGGCTCCGCAGTTCAGGCCTGCAGCCCCGCTTGTTTTAACGCCTATAAGGACAGCAGCCCCGGCATTTCTGAGGTTTGCAGCATCCCTTTTCAGAAAAATGAAGCCTGCCCCTTTTTCATCTGCCAGTTTTTCCATAGCCGAGGCAAGGACTTCAATATCTTCTTTTTCGACAAGGGCAGTTATTATGTCGTCTACTCCTTTGGCTTTCGGGGCAGTCCGTGCAGCCAGAAGTATGCTCTTTGCAAGTGTTTCAAGCACTTCGGATTCAGGATTGAGGATCATACCAGCTAATTGGAACTTTCGGAGCTTAAGCATTTCGCAGGCTTCTGAAAAGGCTTCTTATTATTTATTTTCTTCATTAAAAGGCAAATAATTCCCCGTTTGCAGGTGCATATGCATCCACGCCGATTTCCTCAGAGATCCACTGCGCAAAGATTTCGGTTTTGTCTCCGTGCACGACAAAGACTCTTTCAGTACCTTTCTTGCAGAAATCTTTCACAAGTTTTTTGAGCTCGCCATCTCCGCTGTGGGCGGAAAAGTCGTACTGCTCGATTCTGGGCTTGAGGGTAAGGACAGCTCCATCTGTTTCGATGACTCCGTGCTTTAAGGCCAGCCGACCGTTTGTGCCTTCAACCTGGTAGCCTGTGAGCAGGATTTTTGATTTCGGGTCTTTGTAAAGCCGGCTCAGATAGTGAAGTGCCGGTCCTCCGTTCAGCATTCCGGCTGTAGTGACAATGACTGAAGGCTCTTTAAGGATCGAATCCCGCTGCCTGTCTTTTACGGAAATTGCACGTCCGAAAGCCCGGTCCAGAAGTTCCGGATTTTTCAGGTACCCAGGATATTTTTTGAGGATTTTGTACACATCCCTGCCCATGCCGTCCACATAAGCCCTGATTCCGTGAGCGTCAAGGAGCATAAGCATCTCCTGGGTCCTGCCTATTGCAAAGGCAGGGATAAGGGCAGTGCCGCCCCTATCCAGAGTCTCCAGGACAGATTCGATAAACCTTTCTTCGGTCTCTTTTCGCGGGATATGGTCTTCCCCGAAATATGTGCTTTCGAGAATGAGAGTATCTGCCTCGGGAAATTCGGCTGCACCGGGCACAAGCCTTGTTTCCTTCATGCTGAAATCTCCGGTATAAAACAGGCTTTCTCCGGATTCGGATTCCAGGAGGATTCCCGAAGCTCCGGGAATATGGCCCGCATTATAGAAGCAAGCCCTGTAGCCATGGGTCTTGAAGGTCTCGCCGTAATCCATCGTTCTTGTTCTTTGGCTAAGCTTATGGAGGTCTTCAGGGTCAAAAGGTGATACTCCTGACAGTCTGGTCTCTGCGAGTTTGAGGGTATCTCTCCCGAGAAGGTAAGTAAACTCTGCAGTCGGCGGGGTCATGAAAACATCAGGATCCAGGTACATCAGGTTAGGAACAGCCCCGCAATGGTCAAGGTGCCCGTGTGAGACAAGCACTGCTTTCGGCTCCATGCCGTTTTGAGGATATTCGGGAATATCCCCTGCTTTTATACCGTAATCGAGCAGGATCTCCCCATTTACAAGCAAACCCGAACGCCCGACTTCCCTGCATCCGCCTTTAAAGCTAAGCTCCAGAACAAACACTCCCTAAAATCTATTATAAAATTTGTTAAATGTTTCATTGGACATGGAAAGCCAGAAATTTCTTCAACTATTTTAATACTCTTAGCAGTTTTCAACTGTGTTATTTTCAACTGTATTAATGCATGAAATCTGCCAGTTTTTAATCTTCTTGACGCTGATCTTTATAAGTTTCGCAAGCTCAACAGCATCGGCTTCTATCAGGGCTTCTACGCTTTTTATTCCTGCATCCTCGAGTTTTCCTGCAGTCGCTTTTCCCACACCTTCGATATCCTTAATGGATTTCGGTCTTTCCTTTTTGGGCTGCAGAGCCTGCTCTTGCTGCTGAGTCTTCTGCCACTCGATGAAATTACACTGGGGGCAGCCAAGATCCCAGGCTCGTTTTCCCTGATTGATTATGCGGATATGGTGTATCCCGTGCGCTTCACAGGACTTGTCAGTAACTATAATCTGCCCGCTTTTTGGCAAAGGCAGGGAGAAGGTACAGTTCGGATAGTTATTGCAGCCTATGAAACGGCTTCCCCTCTTCGAACGCCGGATCATAAGTTCGTTTCCGCATAAGGAGCAGGTGCCTATTATTTTGTCTTCCCTGAGGCCTGCCTGAAGGGATTCTACGATATTATCCCGGTTTTTGTCGAGTTCAGTAAATACCTGTTTCAGCATTTCCCGTGACTCTTCAAGGACAGCAACCTCTTTGATCCTGCCCTCTGCAATCCTGTCCATATTTTCTTCGAGCAGCTTTGTCATGTCCGGTTTTGTGATAGTCGGGGAGTATTTCTCAAGGGTATCCATTACTGCAAAAGAGGTATTTGTGGGCTGCACCGGATTTCCATGGATGTAAGCCCTGGAATAGAGCTTGCTGATTATCTCGTGCCTGGTTGCCTTTGTCCCAAGCCCGAGCTCTTCCATGATGTTGATAAGCCTTCCCTGTCCGTAACGGCCAGGAGGCTGGGTTTCTTTATCCAGCATCTCTTTCTTTATAACCTTCAGAGAATCTCCTTCCCTGAGTTCCGGAAACAGCCTGTCTTCAGGAGCATTGTAAGGATAGTACCATCTCCAGCCAGGCTCTACAAGCCTTGCTCCGTTTGCCCTGAATTCTTCTCCATTGATCTCAAGTTTCAAACGCATGGTTTCCCATTCGCTTGGCCCGGCGAAAGTTGCAAAAAAGCGCCTGACCACAAGTTCATAAACTTTCCATTCATCCTCTTTCAGGTCTGACTCTTTTGCAAGAGAGGCAGGAAAAATAGGTGGGTGATCGGTGGTTTCCTTTTTTCCTCGCGTAGGAATAAGTTCGGCTTTCTCAAGCAGGGCATTTGCGTATTCTTTAAAGGGACCCTCTTTGAAAATCTCAATCTGCGCCCTCAGGTCCAGGGTATCGGGATAAACCGTGTTGTCTGTCCTCGGGTATGAAATGTAACCGTTCGTATAGAGAGATTCGGCTATGCGCATGGCGTTTGCGGGACTGAGCCCTATTGCGTTTGCTGCGCTGATAAAACCTGTAGTACTAAATGGGATAGGGGGCTGGTCGGTTTTTTTCCCTTTTTCCATTTCCTTTAATTCTGCCTGTTTTCCCAGTTTTTTGAACGCTTTTGTTGCTTCCTCTTTGTCCAGGAAGCGGCGAGTCGAATGCTGGGCTGAAAAAATTTCCCCTTCTGCGTTTTCAAGTTCGGCCTGGATCTCCCAGTATGGAGTTGGAACAAAAATATTCCTTTCTTTTTCTCTGTCAACAATAAGAGAGAGAGTCGGCGACTGTACTCTCCCTACTGAAAGAAACATTTTCCCAAGCCTGCCTGCTGAAAGGGAAATGTAACGGGTAAGGGCTGCGCCCCAGACGAGGTCAATGACCTGCCTGGAATGGCCGGCATCTGCGAGATTGAAATCAACGTCTGTTGGGTTTGAAAATGCTACTTCTATTGCTTTCGGGATAATTGCACTGTAGCGGACCCGGTCAAAAGGAACATCAGGATTCACCTTTTTTATGATATTGAGGGCTTCGACTCCAATCAGTTCTCCTTCCCTGTCATAGTCAGTGGCAATCGTGACCCTGCTTGCCTCTTTTCCCAGGCTTTTAAGGGCAGTTACTATCTTCCGGTTGATAGGAGTTGTTATGATATCGGCGTCGATAAGGGCTTTAGCATCCACTTTCTGCCAGTTGTTGTACTCTTTGGGAAAATCGATCCCTACAATATGGCCTGAAAGCCCTACAACCGCAGTTTCCTGCCTACTCTCATCAGATCCGATCTCATACCGGTATACGTCCACTCCGCTGACTCTATCCTTTTTCGGATTTTTTGGAGCCAGAATCGCAGCTATCCTCCTTGCTGCTATATTTTTTTCCGTTACGATAAGGTGCATTTAAAACTCCGGTAAAATCTTCTTAAATTCTATGGAGGAATACCAGCGTACCCCGCATTCCTGCCAGCTTAAGTTAAGCCTGGCTCTTATTTCTTGAAGTTTCTTTTTGCGATATAAATTTTTGGATCGAATCTCAAAATGTACTTTCATCCGTAACTAAAATTAGGTTCAGAGATCTTCATCTGCCCTGTTTTCTCTCTTTTCATCAAAGCCTTTAATCAGGTTCGTTTCAGTTTTTCACATTATTTTCAATCAGCTTGAAAGCGAGCTCTACAGCTTCGTCCGGGCTTTTTGCCCTGTGAGAGCCTTCGATTTTCCATTTTGATTCGAGCACAATCACAGGTTTTCCCATCTTCAGGCCAAGCGCTATTTCCGAAAGAGTCCCGTACTCTCCATTAACCGAAATTAAAGCATCCGAGGATTGGGCTATAAGAGCATTTCTGGCGTGTCCCATTCCACTGAGGACTGCGATATCTATCCAGGGATTTGCCTCTTCTTTGAGTGTTCCGGGCAAAATTCCCAGGGTTATTCCTCCTTCCTGTTTTGCTCCGTATGCTGCTGCTTCCATAACTCCTCCCAGGCCTCCGCAAAGAAGAACAGCTCCTCTTTTTGCTACCTCTCTTCCTACCATTTCCGCAAGTGCTTTAGTTTCGCTGCCGCAAGCTCCTGCTCCAATAACCCCGATCTGTTTTTTGACCACTGTTTTGACCACTGTTTTCATTAGGCAGATACCATTTTCTTTATTTCAGGCCTTTGATATCAGAACTTCCTTTTTCCAGTGAGTCCGGGCTTGAAGGTCTTCAGATATAATCAGATATAATGGCTCTGGATTTCCACAATCTCAGTGCTGTTTTTTGCGGTTGCATACTCTTCAAGCGGTTCTTTATTGAGTTCGAGGAAACTGTGCCCCCAGTTGAACTTGGACAGGACTTTTTCAGCCTGTTCTTTGTATCCGAAAATGTAGAGGGCTGCTGCAAAGGCTTCTACAGAGTTGAGTTTGAAGGGCTTTCCGAAGTTCACCGGATTGCCTGCAAGCAGGTAAGGGAGAGCCCTGTGCTCAAGGTTCAGCCTCCCAAGTTCAGGAAAAATCCTTTCCACTTCTTCCCAGGAACAGTCGAGTACGATAATCCCTTTTCCGGGGTCATCGGCAGGAGAAAGGGCTTTTTCTGCCATAGGGTCCAGCAGAATCGCAGATCTGGGCAGCCTTGAAACTCTATCGTACAGGCGGGCAAGGTCAAAGCGAGCCATTTTTCTTCCTGTGCACTTTTTCGGGTCACACTGCCCGGCATGGTAAATATAAAGGGGAATATCCCTGTGCTTTGTCGGATTCATCAGTGATCCTCTGGAATCTGGAAGTTATATTTTACTGAATTCTTTATTTACCTGTTCCCTGTTTACCTGTTTTCTCTTTTATCTGTTTCTGTGTGTATCTGCATCGAACATTTATTCCTTACTAAAAAAGCCTTTTTGAGAATTAGTAATAAGTTAATTTATATATTATAATTTATATACAATTATATATACCACTGCTTCGTCTTTGGTCAAATATGGGAAGGGGATTAATATTGATATTGAAAATTTGTACCTTACTTTCTTCATGATGTTGAAGTGATAAATAAATCGTTTATTTTAGCCTGCGTCATGCCGGTGCTTTCCTGATGGAAAAGATGCACTCAGTTAATACCCTTTCACAACAAAGTGCTGTGGGTTTATTGAGGATATATTATAAAGATTAATGAATTCCATCAATGAATTGACCCGGAAAAAAGAGATTGCTCTTCTTTGTGGAGGGGGAAGGCTATATTCTCTTTGACTCTGGCTATTCCTCAGCGTAAATAAATCGTCCGGAAACATGAAATCCCGTACTTCAGATAAGTGATGCCTCTTTAGCTGTGCTCACATCTATGTTCTGGTCGCGGGAAGTCTGGTTGAAGAATTAAAAATTTGGGGAGATGGACTATATGGAACAACCAGTTGATGTTATGGAACAATCAATTGATTCTGATAACGAGATGGTGTATGAAATACTGCAAGTACCCTGGTGGGTGGTTCTCCTGGAAGGGATTATTGCTATCCTTATAGGCTTATTCCTATTATACAAACCTGCAGTAACCACTATCTTTCTCTTACAGATTCTGGGTATTTTCTGGCTAGCAGAAGGAATTCTTTCTGTTATAGGGGCGCTGATATTCTCGGGGAATAGGTTATGGAAACTGCTTTCGGGTATCATGAGCATTATCGCAGGAATCCTTATACTGATGTACCCACTCTACAGTCCTCTCATAATTCTTACATTCTTCGTTATTTTCATAGGGGTGTGGGCTATCATCAATGGGGTCGTGAAAATTGCCATGGCGCTTAAAGGAGGAGGATGGGGGACGGGAATAATCGGCGTCCTTACTATAATCCTCGGTCTGCTCCTTCTAACTAACTCTCTGGCAGGAGTCCTGATTCTACCGTGGATATTCGGTTTTTTCCTTGTTATTGGGGGAATTGGGGCAGTCATTGTAGGACTAAAAATTCGAACCTGATGCCGGATTATCGCAGGATAAATCATTTCGGAGAAATTTGAAACTCCAGCTTGAAACGAAGTAGTCTGATAAGACGATATTGTAAGGCTTTCAGCATCTTCTCATATTAATAACATAATAGGAGATTTGAGTATGGAAAGACCTATTGGTATTACTATTCTGACCTTTGTAGCTGTATTTCTGGCTTTTTTAAACGCTATGGTAATGCTTCGATTTCTCGGATTTTTACCTTTTCTGGGGCCTATTGGAGTCCGTATTTTCAACCTATGGTATGCACTATTGTACGGCCTGCTTGCCTATATATGGGTATGGATGGCTCAGATGCTCTGGCAGGTGGATCAGCAGGCCTGGATGTTTCTGGCTGTTATTACGATATTCAATCTGTGCATGGATTTTGTGTTGCTGGTTACCGGAGGTTCATGGTACGATGTAAACTTTTCAGTTATCGTGAGCACCCTTATCCTCATCTATATCATGCTACCGGGTGTGAGGGGGGCATTCGGGACAGATTAAGGAGCGAAGATGCAGGTGGCATAGATTACGATTCTTAAGGTAATCAAAAAAGGTTCATGCCCTCCTGCTCCTACTTTAATCTCCGGGGCGCCCGGCCGTAAACAGAATGGTGAGCTTCTTCCTGCAGGTATTGCGCCTTATATCCACTTATAGGAGGCGGTGACATAGAGAGAAAAACTGTACTTGCTGCACTCGTGCTTGCAATGTTTGTGCTTGTTATTGATACGACGATAATGAATGTTTCTATTTCGACACTTATTAAAGATTTTGACACTAACGTTGCCACTGTCCAGGCTGCCATTACCCTCTATGCCCTCGTAATGGCATCATTGATGATCACCGGAGGAAAGATCGGAGATATTATTGGCAGAAAAAAGGCATTCAGGATAGGACTGATTATCTACGGTACTGGCTCTTTCCTGACTGCAATCAGCCCCAGCATGGCTGTACTGTTCTTGGGCTGGTCGATCCTTGAAGGGCTTGGGGCAACTCTTGTCATGCCCGCAATCCAGACGCTTGTGACCTCAAACTACAGCGGGAAGGACCGTGCCCTTGCTTATGGCATAATAGGGGGAATCGTTGCAGGGGGAATCGCACTCGGGCCCATTATCGGAGGCTGGCTCACAACTTCATACACCTGGCGACTTGCCTTTGCCGGGGAGGTGGTGATCGTGCTCATTGTCCTGTTATTAAGTCGGTACATTCTGGATGCGCCCCTTGAGAGTGAAGAAAAACCCAGGCTGGATATAGTCGGCTCTATAATCTCTGCGCTGGGGATGGGGTTTATTGTTTTTGGGATATTACTGGCAGGGACCTACGGCTGGTGGGAGGCACGTCATCCCTTTTCCATAGGAGGGATTGAAATTTCCCCATTCGGTCTTTCCCCCACCCCGGTGTTTATTTTGGCAGGAGGCATTATCCTGCTGTGCTTTGCTCTCTGGGAACGTCACGTCATTACTCTGGGAAAGATGCCACTCGTAAGGCTCGATGTGCTCAGGGACCGCGGGGTTACTTCAGGCATTTTTGTCCAGATGGTTCAGACCATTCTTATCGGAGGTTTCCTGTTCAGCATGGCTCTTTTCCTCCAGATCGCCCTGGGCCTCAACGCGATGCAGACAGGCTTTCTCTACCTCCCTCTCTCCATACCACTTTTAATTGCTTCGCTTACAGCATCTCGATTATCTGCCCGCATAGCCCCAAAGCGCATCATCCAGGTTGGGCTACTCGTACTTATTCCAGGGCTTTTACTGGCTATTGCAACCATTAATGTGGAGGTCAAAGGGTTTGCCCTGCTGACCGGGTTTGCCTTAATAGGTATAGGCGCAGGAGTTATAGCATCCCAGATAATGAATCTCGTCCTCTCCCAGGTAGTTCCTGAAAGGACGAGCGAGACAGCTGCCCTTATGAGCACTTCCCAGAACCTGGGAATGGCTATCGGGACTGCCCTGATGGGTTCCATCGTCATCGGGGGCCTGGTAGCAGGAGCCACTGTCCTCATAGATGACAGTACTGTTATTCCGGAGGATCTCAAACCCTCCGTGATGTCGGCAGTAGAAGAGAATGCCCGCTTTTTGAGCAATGGAGAACTGACAGCTATCTTGAAAGATGTCCCTCCTGACCTTTCACAGGAGATCTTGAGGATTAACGAAATTTCCCGCATTCATGGGATAAAAGCTTCCCTCTGGGGGCTGTTGATTTTCGCGGTATTCGGCATAATCGCCTCAATTTTCCTGCCGCCTGAGATTCTGGTTCCTCCGCAAACCGAGAAATAAAACAGCCTGTAGTTTGAAATAATCTTAAAAGATTATTTAAGGCTGGAAGAACTATTTCAGAACTATATCTCAGGATGAAAATGCTTTTTCTCTTTTTTATTCATCTTATTGAGGGTAAAAACCTGTTTATCCATTTTCGTGGCAATTCTGTTTAAAAAACAGGACCTTTCTGCCAATCAAAGCTCTTGAGCTAATTTGTCATGGAATTATAAAATTGAGGATGAAAAATTATATATTTATGATTTATAAGTAGAGATGATGAGATCTTCCCTGATCACAATTCTTCTATCCTCCGAAAAGAGGACAGATCTGCTTCTCCTTCTTAAAGAAAAGCCCCGGACCATCGAAGAAATCAATAATGAACTTGATACGAACTCCGTTGCAATCCTGCCCCAGCTTAAAAGGCTAAAAGAAAACGGGCTTGTGGTTCAGGAGGATAGGATATATGACCTTTCTCTTCTAGGGAGAATTATTGTCCGAAAAATGGAGTCTCTCGTAAAAGCTTTCAGGCATCTTGAGGACAATTACGATTAAAGCCGGTCTTTGAGATATTTATGACTGAGCTTTACAAAGTCCTTTCTTTGAGCCTGCAAATCCGCCAGACTATTCAAATCCTGAAGGCAGAGGTCCGGACGATATATTCCTGCTGCCATCTGCAATTGCTGCTAAAAGCGAAAAGATACAGTTTACTTCTGAAGCTGAGTAACGTTGAACGCTAAATAAATTCTAAAAATAATAGTTAAGGATGAAAAAAGGCCAGAGGAATAGCAGAAAGGTGCTGGTCAGCAAAAAAGTGCTGGCTGGCAAAAAAGGTGCCGGTTAGCAAAAAACACCAGCCAACAAAAATCCTGGCTTTATCCCTGCTTTTCAAGCATTTTTTCAGCTTTTTCCCTTACTTCTGCAAAAATATCTTTCCCTCTGGCGTCAATCCCTACAATAAGCGGCCCAAACTCTTCTACCCTGAATACCCAGACTGCTTCAGGCATTCCAAGGTCAAGCCAGTGAACGGCTTTTACTTCCGTAATCAACTCTGCAGCAAGGGCTGCACATCCGCCTGTGTAAGCCAGGTAAACGCATCTGTTTTTCAATGCATCTGCGACGCCTTTCATCCCGCCTTTTCCTATAATTGCCCGAACTTCATGGGTTTTCAGGAGAGGAGGCGTCATTTTTGACATCCGGCCGCTGGTCGTAGGGCCTGCTGAGATAACTTTCCAGCCGTTTTCAGTCTGCTGCATAAGGGGGCCGCAGTGGTAGATCACTGTCCCTTCAAGGGAGAAAGGAAGTTCTTCTCCTTTTTCCTCAAGCTCGAGAATTCTGGCATGGGCTTCGTCCCTGGCTGTCAGTACCTCTCCTGAGATATAGACTACGTCTCCGGCGTTGAGTTTCTCGATATCCTCTCTCCTTAGCGGGGTTTGCAGGTGATGCTCCATTATTCCTCTCCCCTGAACACGACTGAAGCATGCCTGTTCGCCCAGCACTGTATATTTACTGCAACCGGAAGGGAAGCCGTGTGGCAGTAAGCCGTTTTCACGTGCACTGCAAGGGCGGTTGTGCTGCCGCCAAGCCCCATGCAGCCGATCCCTAGAGCATTTACAGCTTCCTGGATTTCTCTTTCCAATCCCTGCATAGGAGCATCAAGAGGCTCAAGAAGGGCTTCCTTTGCAAGCCTGGCTGCCGCATCAAAGGAACCCCCGATTCCCACTCCTATCGTGAGGGGAGGACAGGGCATTCCTCCGGCATTTACTACGGTCTCGAGCACGAATTTTTTGATACTTCCGGTTTCTGTAGGGTTAAGCATGCGCAGAGAACTCATATTTTCCGAACCTGCACCTTTCGGGGCAGCGGTTATTTTTAACTGATTTCCCGGAACGAGTTTCCAGTGGATATCCGGAATTCCAACTCCTGTATTGTTTCCGCTGTTTTTGCGGGTCAGGGGGTCTACAGCATTCGGGCGGAGAGGAATCTCGGCTGTTGCAAGGATTACTGCCTCCCTGATTGTCGCCTCCAGGTCAAAGCCGGGCTGAAACTCGGTCCCGATTTCCGCAAAAAAGATCATAATTCCCGTATCCTGGCACATGGGAACCCCGTATCTTTTTGCAAGGTCGATATTTTTCAGGATTGCCTGGAGCTGGGATTTTGCAACCTGGCTCTCCTCGGCAGCCTCGGCTTTTCTGAGGGCATTCACTACATCGTCAGGAAGCTCGATTTCCGCTTTTCTTAAAAGGTCTGCAATAGACCGGATAAAAGTTTCGCGACTGATTTTCGAAGACAAAAAACCACCATTGTATGGGAGAAATAAATTCTGTATAATAAGGGCAGGCATGAATGCAGGATAATATACAGTGAGCGCCTTAAGGGCTAAAATACCGGGACGCTTTTTTGTTTTTAATGTTTAAATATCGAGCGCCCGGATATTCTGAACCTGTTTAACTTTCTGGCATGAAAAAATTAGATCCGGGCTGGTATTTTGCATTCAGGTATGTAGTGCTCCTTTAGCAGCAATTGCAGATGGCAATTAGTTGGTTGACATTTCATCTTAGAACACACTTTGTTCACCCGTTCCTGTTTTCTAAGCTTATCCATGTGCAGGTACACAACTCGGAAAATGAAAGCAGATGCGAGTATGCGAATTGTTTAGAAAAATATCAGTTTATTATTGATAGATCACCCATTCTTTTTAGATTTATTATTCCTCTGGACCTTTCTTTTACATTGCATCTTTGGAGAATAATAGTCATCTTATCCCATCAGATATTATATTCCTTGACATATAATATAATGTGAGGTTCGCCTCAATTACAATAAAAAGGAGAAATGAGTTACCGACGCAAGACATGAATAGTATAATCGAGGATCTCGTAGTCTGCGTCGTCTAAACACAACTTAGTGGGAGGTTTTTATGTCTGGAGAAATATCAATTCATGGGAAGGTACAGGGGTATGATCAGAAGCCGATTTTTATGATACAGGTGTCGGCCTGGGTAGAAGAAAACAATTCTCTTCGTGAAGTGGGTCATACGTACACAAATGAGGATGGCATGTATGAGCTTTCCGTACTACCTGATACACCAATTTCTATGCGTTTCGATACACATTGGTCAATTACAAATGCGATAGAGTGGCATCCTTCTGTGGTTGCAAATATAGATTCCAAGCAAGATATGATACTTAATCGTTTTCTCATGCGCGTTGGTACGACAAGCGGCTTTACAGCTGAAATTGATGCGCTCACAGCGTACCAGTTCTGTGCTATGTGGACTGCTAGAAAAGCAGACCGAGAATCTGCCCGGAGATATGCTGAATCCGCCGTTTCTCGTCTGTCACAAATGAAGATGTCTCTGCCTGTACTTGACGAATTCCGGTCAAAGCTGATAGAATTCTTCTCAAAACAGGCTGAATCCTGAGACTGCTCTTAGTTATCCTTTCATTTCTGCATATCTTTTGTCTGTGATTTTATAACTATACGGTTCTCAGGATATGCTATCCTGCTCCGTTTGCAGATAAAAGACTCCTCCAGGTCGGCTGCCATCTGCTGCGCCAGTGCTGAGGGTATGCCCATGACCATCAATTCCGGAGGCAGCCAGGGGTTTCCAGTCGGATCGGTCGGACCGACAAAAGCTGAGTCTTTTGGCGCATTTTCTGCCATGCCTGCCGGAAAAGCAATCATTACAGCACAGGTGGGCCCCCCGGGTATTACCGTTCTGAAGAAGGGGTCGGAGTTGTTGAACTGCGCCAGCCCGCAGAGGTTCCTGATCTGCTCGCTGCCTGCGAACAGGATAAAGGACCTGACAGTTTCAGGTGCAATGTCATCAGTACACGGTGCAATGACGGTGTATTTTCCAGGAGGAGTAATTTTCCCTGCGCGGTCTCTTCTGTTCATCGAACAGCTCAGGCGTTGCCTTTAAATGCTCAGCAGCGCCGCCTCGAAAGTCCGGTGTGCCCACAGTCACGAAGTACTTCAGCTTCGGGTGCGGTTCAGCGAGCCCCATCCATACCATTCCGCCGGCGCAGCACTGTTCGTGAGCTGACTCAATATACAGTGAAGGAGTCTCTTCAAAGAAGGCGGCAGTATAGACTGCTTTTGCTACACAGCGGTCTACCGTGTAAGATGGAACTGCTCCTTCCGGAAGCTCATCCGTGCCATAGACACATAGAGGACGCAGTTTCAGCCTTCCGGCTTCAGTAAGCTTTTCCCCCAGCTCTTTAACGCTTAATATCCCAGTTTTCCCCATATAATCACTTTCCCCGTAATATCAACTTGAAAATTTATCCTTATCCTTATCCTTTAATCCAGCCTTTTTCTATCCAGTAATCGCAGTTGTGTGTCCAGCGGTCTTTGTTAGAAAGGATAACATACTTGAACCGTTCTCGGAAGGCTTCATGCAAAGCTTCCTGTTCAGGGTATTGTCTTTTCTCTTTTATCGCTTCAGCAAGGTCTTTACCCATTTCACGCGATTTCTCAACTGCTGCTTCCATTGCTTCAGGTCCCCGTGCCACTGCACAGCCCACTCCTCCGATAGAGTTGCCTCCACAGTGTACCATAAAATTATCCATAATGCCAAGGACAAAATCAAGCTCATCGCTGCCTGCAGTTGTTAAGGAAAGACTGTATTTTCCGTCAAAGAGCTGCTCATGAATGACAAGCGGACTTCTATCAAAGACCGTCTTGAGCTGGGCTGTCACATTTGTTATGTAGTTCGGGCTGCTCCAGATTATGCCGTCAGCGTCCAGCAGCTTTTCCAGTAAAGCCTGGTAGTCATCTTTTATTGAGCATACTCCTTTCTCATAGCATGAATCGCATGCGGTGCAGTATTTGATCTTTAGCTTTGCAACGTCGATAGACTCAACTTCAGCTCCTGCTTTTGCAGCTCCTTCAAGGGCTGCATCCAGCAATTTTAAGGTATTACTGTTCTTGCCTCTTGGGCTTGATGATATTCCGACTATCTTCATGGTTTCCCTCTCTGAATTTTTACAAAATAACACTACTGTATTCAATTAAAACTTTATTATCTCTTTTGTAACTTTTACTGGGTTGTAGATAATCTTGATTAGTTTGAAAAAGATAAAAACGGGTTGATTGTTTAATCAATTTTAGGAGTTAGTTTATTTGGTCTAATAGCACCTCAAATGTGAAAAGATTATGAAAAGATTATAACGTACAAAATTATATTCATAGACTATTCCTTCATCTACTGTTAGCAGAATACCAAAATAATTGGAAAACGTAAAGAAATCGAACTGTTTATTAACCCTGACCCCGAAAACACATTGCAGATGTTCTTCCTGAGCAAAGCCGAGGGTGTTGGCTAAGCAGAAAAATCTATCAACGGAACGATAATAACATGTTTGAACAAACTTTTAAAAACGTCGATGACGCTCTTCGTAAAGATGCCGGTTGCAGTAGCGAACTTGATTATGTGGAGCAGACTTCGTGGATTCTCTTTTTGAAATATCTGGACGATCTTGAAAGAGATAACAAAGATAAGGCAGAGCTGAAAGGCGAGGTTTATATAGAAATTATCAGTCCGGAGTATAAATGGGATGCCTGGGCAGTTCCCAAAGACACCGAGGGTAAAATAGACCATCAAAAAGAGCTTACAGGCAGTGACCTTGAAGATTTTGTCAACCTCAAGCTGTTTCCCTACCTGAAAAAGTTCAAAGTCGATGCCGAAAGTGCGGATACTATCGGATACAAAATCGGGGAGATCTTCAGCGAATTGAGAAATAAGATTCAGAGCGGATACAACCTGCGCGAAGTGCTCAACATGATTGATGAGCTCCACTTCCGTTCCCAGGCCGAAAAGCATGAGATGTCGCACCTGTACGAAGACAAAATCAAGAACATGGGCAATGCAGGCCGAAACGGCGGCGAATACTACACTCCCCGTCCTCTTATCAAAACAATCGTGAAGGTGGTTGCTCCATCAATCGGAAACAAGGTCTATGATGGGGCTGTGGGTTCAGCCGGTTTTCTGGTGGAATCCTTTGAATACATGAGAAAGAGCAAGAACCTGACCACCAGAGATGTGGAGATTCTCCAGAAAAATACATTCTACGGTAAAGAAAAGAAGTCGCTTGCCTACATCATCGGCATCATGAATATGATTCTGCACGGCATCGAAGCGCCCAATATTGTGCATACAAATACCCTTGCCGAAAACCTTGCCGATATTCAGGAAAAAGACCGTTACGATATCGTGGTTGCCAATCCTCCTTTTGGCGGCAAGGAACGCGCCGAGGTGCAGCAAAATTTCCCTATCAAAACCGGCGAAACCGCTTTTCTGTTCCTTCAGCATTTCATAAAAATTTTAAAAGCAGGCGGCAGAGCTGGCATAGTAATCAAGAACACCTTTCTTTCAAATACCGACAATGCATCCGTAAGCCTGCGTAAACTGCTTCTGGAAAACTGCAATCTGCACACGGTTCTGGATTTGCCAGGCGGCACTTTCACAGGTGCAGGGGTTAAAACAGTCGTGCTTTTTTTTGAAAAAGGTGCGCCTACAAGAAATGTCTGGTTTTATCAGCTCAATCTGGACAGAAACCTCGGCAAGACCAATCCTCTGAATGAAAACGATCTGGCGGAGTTTGTGGAGTTGCAGAAAACAAAAGCTGATTCCGAAAATTCCTGGTCGGTAAATATTGCTGACGTGGATAAAACCACCTATGACCTGTCGGTGAAGAATCCGCATAAAAAGGATGAAACAGTGCTGCGCGATCCGCAGGAGATACTGGACGAGATTCAGGCGCTGGATGAGGAAAGTGCGGAAATCTTGAATGCGATCCGAGGGTTGGTATGAAGAAGAATTGGGAAGTAAAGAAACTGGGAGAAGTTTGTGAGTTCAAGACTCCAGAAAGGATTAATCCCATCAATACCTAAATAGAGTTTATGATATTGATGTCATCAATGTTAACAATGTAAATTTCAGTGAAAATATCAGCATTATTAAGAAACATGCAATGAGCATCTGAAAATGTTAAAAGCAATGATATTATGATTTGCTGACAGATAGGGCAACTGTAATGGGAATTTGTCTTTTACAGATGAAGACGATAATTAACTTGCAGTCGAATTACTGTTTTGTATCAGAGAAAATTGATGAATATAACTCATGCACGATTATTTATATTATTTGCTAATAGATCAATTTTAATCGCAGAAGTATGCATTGGAATGTTCAAGACTGTGACAAGTTATCCTGCAGTGTACTCACAGTTAATCAGAGAATATGATTATTATCTATCCCAAATCCTCTCTCCGAACAACAGCGCATCGTTTCCATTCTGGATGAAACTTTTGCCGCTATCGACAAGGCAAAAGAAAACGCCGAAAAGAATCTGCAAAATTCCCGCGAGCTTTTTGAGTCGTATCTGCAAAGTGTCTTTTCCAATCCGGGGGATGGGTGGGAAAGAGTTGCGGATCGAAGATGTATGCGAATCGATCATGGATTTGCGTTAAGCAAAACGGACTTCAATAGTGAGTAAGCTCTACCCACGTTAAAATGATTCGAACAACGAACGTTGGAAATGGCAAAGTGAACCTGCAATTCAGTGAACTACGTCACGCGAGAATGTTTATAAAATATGGACCCGTCGGCAGGTTCCTATGGTAGGTGACATTCTATTGACGCGAGAGGCTCCATTGGGAGAGGTCGGCATGCTTCTCACTGACGACAATAGTATTCCTAGGTCAGCGCATAGTTTCCTATTCGAGCTAATGCAAGCAAAATTAGATCAACAGGTTCTTGCTTTATGCATTTCAATCTGAGCGATTTGCAGGGTCAGATAAAAGCCTTGGCCTCTGGTTCAACTAGTTCAGCATATGCGAGTTCCCGACTCAAAGACGTTACAACTTTCTCTTACCCCCTCTCTCCGAACAACGCTCCATCGTCTCAAAACTCGACGCTCTTTCCGCTGAAACCAAAAGGCTCGAAGCAATCTACCAGCAAAAACTGGCTGCTCTGGATGAACTGAAAAAATCCGTGTTACAGAAAGCCTTTAACGGCGAACTTGCAGGTGCATAACCATGAACGAAGCGGAAACCAGGGCAGAACTCATCGACCCGAAGCTGACTGAAAGCGGCTGGGGTGTTGTAGAAGGTTCAAAAATCCTTCGGGAATACTATATAACTTTAGGTAGAATTCAGACCGGTGGGGGACGTGCTAAACCGCTCAAAGCTGATTATGTTCTGGTTTATAAAGACCGCAAACTTGCAGTTATCGAAGCCAAAAGCGATGAACTTGAAGTTGGCGAAGGAGTGGCGCAGGCAAAAAATTATGCCGAAAAAATGCACATCGAAACTACCTTTGCTGCCAATGGTAAAGAAATTTATCAGATCTGCATGAAAACCGGCGCAGAAGGTTTAATTGCCAGTTTTCCTACGCCGGATGAACTCTGGAACAAGACATTCGCCACTCAAAACCAATGGCGTGAAACATTTTATCAGGTACCGTTTGAAAATGTGGGCGGCACCAAGGCTGTGCGCTACTATCAGGAAATTGCGGTCAACAATGCCATGGATGCCATTGCCGAAGAAAAACAACGTATCCTGCTCACCCTGGCCACCGGTACAGGAAAAACCTTCATTGCTTTTCAGATTGCCTGGAAACTTTTTCAAACCCGATGGAACCTGAAGCGTGATGGTGGGCGCATGCCCAGGATTTTGTTCCTAGCAGATAGAAACATTCTGGCTGACCAGGCTTTTAATGCCTTTTCAGCCTTTCCGGAAGATGCGCTGGTACGTATCAGTCCTAAAGAAATCAGCAAGAAAGGGAGTGTGCCAATCAACGGCAGCATATTCTTTACCATCTTCCAGACCTTCATGAGTGGGCCGGAAAACACGCCGTATTTTGGTGAATATCCTGCGGATTATTTTGATTTTATTATCATTGATGAGTGCCATCGAGGAGGCGCAAATGATGAAGGCAACTGGCGCAGCATCATGGAATACTTTTCTCCGGCAGTTCAGCTTGGTTTAACCGCAACGCCCAAACGCAATGACAATGTGGACACCTACAGGTATTTCGGTGATCCGGTATACATCTACTCACTGAAAGAAGGTATTAACGATGGTTTCCTTACGCCGTTCAAAGTAAAGCGGATAAAAACCACACTTGATGACTATATTTACACTTCGGATGACCAGATCATTGAAGGAGAAGTCGAAGAAGGGAAAATCTATACCGAAGCCGATTTCAATCGAATCATCGAAATCAAAGAACGTGAAGCAAAGCGGGTACAGATCTTTCTTTCTGAAATCGATCAGAAAGAAAAGTCAATTGTTTTCTGTGCCACCCAAGATCATGCAGTGGTAGTTCGGGATCTGGTTAATCAATATAAAAAAAGCAGAGAACCGAACTACTGTGTTCGTGTTACTGCCAACGATGGTGCGCTTGGTGAACAGTATTTGCGTGAATTTCAGGACAATGAAAATACGATCCCAACGATTCTCACTACCTCGCAAAAGCTTTCCACTGGCGTTGATGCCAGAAACATCCGAAATATAATTCTCATGCGTCCGATAAACTCCATGATTGAGTTTAAGCAGATAGTTGGGCGTGGCACACGGCTGTTTGATGGAAAAGAATATTTCACCATTTACGATTTTGTAAATGCCTACCATCATTTTGCCGATCCGGAATGGGATGGTGAACCGATGGAACCTGAGACTAAACCTGAGACGCCGAAAAAAGTAACAGAACCGAAAGGAACCTATGGTTCGTCGGAAGAGGACGAGAAAGAGACAAAGAAAAAACTCAAGATAAGGCTGCGTGATGGCAAAGAGCGTGAGATTCAACACATGATTTCTACCTCTTTTTGGAGTGCAGACGGTAAACCGATTTCAGCACAAGAGTTTTTACAAAACCTGTTCGGCATTTTGCCAGAATTTTTTAAGGATGAAAATGAGCTTCGTACAATCTGGTCAAATCCGGTGACACGCAGCGTATTCCTTGAAAAACTTGCCGAAGCAGGTTACGGTATGAATGAACTTATAACATTACAAAAACTTATAGATGCTGAAAAAAGCGACCTGTTTGATGTATTGGAATATGTTTCTTTTGCCCTGCTCCCTATCACAAGGGAAATGAGGGTAAATAAGGCACAATCAAGAATTTTTGAAGGGTTGAATGATAAGCAAAAAGAGTTTCTGGATTTTGTCCTATCCAAATATATAGAAACAGGTGTTGGAGAACTCAGTCAGGATAAATTGCCTGGCCTTCTTGAACTCAAATATCATACAATAAGCGATGCTACGGAAGTATTGGGCGGCATTGCTAAAACAAGAGAACTGTTTGTTGGATTTCAGGAATACCTTTACGCGCCAATAGTTGCATAATTGGATGAGAGGGTAAGTGTAAGTGCAAATGTAAGAGCTCACAAGAAGCCTGTAAGTCATTTTTCTTATTTCTAAGTTATACTCAGGCCGTTTTGTATTTCCCATTCATTAGAAGGACAGGGCTTCCCCTTTTGCCGCAGTTCGGTTCAAATACAAACTCAAATTTTTTAATGATTCTTATCCAGTAATCCTTCTTACTTTTTTAAATAATTTTTCAGTATTGGAAAAGGATTTTCCAGAATTTGAAAGACAAAATACTCAATTCATATAATCCAAGGAGTGTTGTAACCTTCCGAATAAAATCACCTGATTGATCTTTTGAAATTTTTGTGGGAAAGTTTGTATATGTGGATTGCAATATTAACTATGTATAAAATGGGGGGATGATAAATTTGATAAGTATAAAAAAACTCATAAAGTATGTGGTCTTTGGCACTTTCATTGGAATGTTACTGGTTTACCTTAAGTTCAAGAGAGTACGCATTGAAGAATAAGCTTCGAGGAATTGTAATTAAACGCATTAAAAGTACTTTTATTCTTATAGGCTCGAGAGTATTTTCTCTCCCTACCCGGTATGAAGACAAGGAAGGTTTGGTTTGACCATAATAACTGATAGATATTTCAAAAGTATTGAACGCTGGGGCATAATCAAATCTGCAAAAAACGGAATCATTTCGGCGTAGTTTCCATCGTTTCCCGGTTTTAAATCCGAAATATAAATATCCCGATCTTTTCCTAAAATTCCTAACTTGTAACAAGTAATATCACTTAAAGAAGAAATATACCACTTTTTTGACAATCTTCTTCACAAAGGACTACTAATTATAAATACTATTTTTCTTCTCTATGGTATTCTACAAACATAATGAGAAATTAAGGGTAAAGTTGGTAAATCATAAATTATATAAAATGATTTCACACATATTCCGGACTCAGAGTAATTCTTTATAGCTTCAACATAGCTTTCATCTAACCAGCTAATGCGGGATTCTATTGTGAGTTGAGAGGAATAAAGTGCATAATTGCATTAAATTATAACTTGATTCACTGGAAATAATAGAGGTAGTTTAGGGAATGAAAAAATACGATGTAATTGTTGTCGGGGCGGGAATAAGCGGGCTTCTGGCGGCGCTGACGCTTTCAAAGCATGGGAAAAAGGTCCTTGTTCTTGAGAAAAGGCGGCATCTTGGTGGGAACTGTAACAGCTACATGGTAGACGGCTACCAGGTGGACACTGGAGCACACGCTATAACCCATCTGTTTGAGGGGCCCCTGAAAAGGCTGATGGCTAACTACTTTGATTTCCTGCCTGTATTTGAGGACTATGGGCATTACTACGTCAGGACCGAAAATGCCCTTATCAAGGTTCCTTCAAACCTGAAAGATTTTGTGACTTTTGATGTCCTTCCGAGAAAAGACAGGGTTATGCTTTCCCAGACCCTGACGAAGGCTTTTACCCTCTCTTCATTCGGAATAGATCTCTCGAATCAGTCAGTGTACGACTTCATGCCCAAAAACCTTTCAAAGGACACTTGTGACTTTGTGGATACAATATGCACTTTCCTTTCGGGCAGGTCCATGAAAGAAACTTCTGCCCAGCGTGTCCTTTCGGGAAGCAGTTTTGTCAGGGACAGCATTACCCAGGAACAGTTTGATGCCATGATCGGGAAACTGGAGCCGAAAAAAATCCCGTCTGCGGAGTCCATCCTTGCCTCAATCCTTCCGTACCATCTCCATGCTTCCCTTCAGGCCAGGATGACCAGGGTCACCCAGCCGTTTACATCCCTGGAAAGGCTTGCAACAAATAATGTAAATTACTCCCAGGGCTACCCCAGAAAAGGGTTAAAAGCCCTGCTTAACGCCATCCTTTACTCCCTTCCTGAAACAGTTGAGATCAAAAAGGAATGTGAGGTTAAATCCATCCTTGTACAGGAAGGAAAGGTTTCAGGCGTGGAAGCCGACGAAATTTATACCTCTGAGCTGGTTATCTACACAGGCTTTGCAACGGAGCTTCCCACGCTTATAAAGGATCTCCCTTCGGAGTATACTGGAAATTTAAAAGGCATCGTTCATAGCAAAAGCCTGACTATCTGGCTCGGTCTGGAAAATGAGCTTCCGGAATTCAATTACACGGGCTCGGAGATCTGGTTTAAGGATTTTGCCTACTGGGCAATGCCTATAAGTAATTATGACCCTTCCCTTGTCCCAAAGGACAAACAGCTTGTAGGCTTTTCCTTTGTGATTGACGAGAATAAAAGTGAGGAACAGGAACTCAAGAAGGCCTATGACACGATTTTCCGCGCTCATCCGAATATCGAAAAGTATATCGAGATGCAGCATGAGCAGATTCTCATTCCCGAGAAAGCCGCAGTCACGATTGACGGAAAATTTTCAGATATCCGGACTCCGGTTAAAAATCTCTATGTGGCAGGCACGGATACTGACCGGCGCAGTATGGGTATTACCAGGGCTTCATACTCAATCATTGAGCTTTTGAAGATTCTCAATGAAGACGGAAACCTTCATTAAATATTTTTTTACAGGAAGAAGCGTGAAACCCCGAAGTCTTTAGCTTAGGGGTATTTCACTGTTCCTTTTTTGCTTTCTGTTTTCTAATTTTTCTTACTCATTTTTTTCCGAGTTTAGAAAAACTTATACCGATCTCCAGCTTAATATTAAGGAAAGAATTCCGGAAGATACAGGCAAATTCAGGATTCCTATTTATGGTGATTGATAACATGTCTTCTGAAAAAATATCTGAAACAGGTTCTGTTTCCGGCTTTGAGCCTCCGTGGTATTATGCAGTTGAGGAGAATAACTTAAAAGAGGGAAAACTCCTTCATGTCACAGCCGGGGGAAAGGATGTCCTTCTGGTTAGAAGTGAAGGACAGATCAATGCTTTGTCAAACATCTGTCCCCATGCCCGCTGTCCCATGGACAGGGGGAGGCTTGAAGATTTTGTTCTCACGTGCCTCTGCCACGGCAGAAAATTTGACATAAGGACAGGGCAGTGCCTTAACGATTCGCTGGAACTGAAAAGATATGAATGGAAACTTGAGGGCGCAAGTATAGGAGTAAAAATCGAATAATGGCATGGCCTGAATCTTCACCCCTAAAATATTAATTCCGGGCGTGCTAATTAGGGTACATTAAGGGTTTTCGGGCAGGAGGAAACGAAATCAACGACTTTTCAGGCTTCAAGGGAATTCTCAGCCTTATATCGGGGCTGATAAGCGTATTTATTTCCCTTTCTTTCTGGCTCGGCACAGGAAGTCTATTCCTTACCTCTTTTGCAATACCCGTTTCCATTTCTGGGATTATCCTGGCCAGGTCCAGTCTGAAAGAGTCTGAGGATGTAACTGCAAAAGCAGGGCTTATAACAAGTGTTTTTGGCTTTTTGCTCAATATTGCGACATTCATCGTTTTTCTTATATTTTTCAGGTGAAGCCGGCGTCAATCAAGCTATTTTTCGTTTTTATTATTTAACATTTTTATTTTACACATCGATTTTTTGGTCTGGTTCCTGTTAGCCCAGCAAAAAACTATTTATAGGTGATTCTCACCCTTCACATCTTTCTAGCGTAACTTATATATAATCATCAAATCCAATAGAAAATTTTATATATCTGATAATAGGTATGAAGATTCCGCTATCCGGCAAGTGAAAATGGATTCCTTACCGGCCAGACGTAAAAAACAAAAAGAAGTGATGATGGGATGACAAACACTGAAATATTTGACAAGTTACGCGATGCGATCGTAAATCAGAACGTCGCAGGCACTGCACAGTTAGCCAAGGATGCCCTGGCTGCAGGAATTCCACCTCTCGATATCATTTCCAAGGGTCTTTCCGTTGGAATGAAAATTATCGGTGACAAGTTCGAAGCCGCCGAGATTTTTCTGCCTCAAATTATGATGTCCGGAAAAGCCATGAGCAATGCAATGGAAGTCCTCACTCCCGAAATTGCAAAGAACAAGAAGGAAGGAGACGAAATAGGACTTGCAATCACTTTTGTTGCAGAAGGGGATATTCACGACATCGGGCACAGGCTTGTTACCACGATGCTCGGAGCAAACGGATTCCAGATTCTTGACCTTGGGGTTGACGTCCTTAACGAAACCGTTGTAGAAGAAGCCGCAAAGCACAAGGGCGAAAAGATTCTTCTCGTTGGCTCAGCTCTCATGACCACCTCCATGCTCGGCCAGAAAGACCTTATGGACAGGCTCAAGGAAGAAAACCTCAGGGACAGCGTAAAGTGCATGTTCGGAGGAGCTCCTGTATCCGATAAATGGATCGAGGAAATCGGAGCTGATGCAACTGCAGAAAACGCTGCCGAGGCTGCAAAAGTAGCACTCGAAGTTATGAAATAATCCTGGGAGGCAAAAGACGATGACGTTTAGAAAATCATTTGACTGCTATGACTTCTACGACAGGGCAAAAGTAGGAGAGAAGTGCACCCAGGATGACTGGGACCTTATGAAGATCCCAATGAAGTCAATGGAGCTCAAGCAGAAGTACGGGCTTGACTTCAAAGGAGAGTTTGTTCCTACGGACAAGGACATGATGGGAAAACTCTTCAAGGCAGGATTCGAGATGCTCCTTGACTGCGGTATCTACTGTACCGACACTCACAGGATCGTAAAGTACACTGAAGCTGAAATCTGGGACGCACTCAACAATGTCCAGAAAGAATTCACCCTCGGTACAGGCAGAGAGGCAGTAAACGTCAGGAAGAGAAGTGTCGGGGACAAGAGAAAGCCCATCGTCCAGGGCGGTCCTACAGGTTCTCCGATTTCCGAAGATGTGTTTATGCCTGTTCACATGAGCTATGCTCTGGAAAAGGAAGTCGACACGATTGTAGACGGTGTCATGACCTCAGTCCGCGGGAAACCCCCTATACCCGGCAGCCCCTATGAAGTCCTTGCCGCAAAGACCGAAACCCGCCTGATTAAGCAGGCATGCGCAATGGCAGGCCGCCCGGGCATGGGCATATAGGGCCCGGAGACTTCCCTGTCTGCTCAGGGAAATATATCCTCTGACTGCGTTGGCGGCCAGATAAGCTCGGACAGCCACGAAGTCTCCCAGCTAAATGAGCTCAAGATTGACCTCGATGCAATCGCAGTTATCGCCCACTACAAAGGAAACAGCGATATCATTATGGACGAGCAGATGCCGATTTTCGGAGGATACGCTGGAGGAATTGAGGAAACCACAATCGTTGACATTGCAACCCACATCAACTCCATTGTCATGAGCAGCGCAAGCTGGCACCTTGACGGTCCTGTCCACATCCGCTGGGGATCAACCAATACCAGAGAGACTCTCATAATTGCAGGCTGGGCATGTGCAACAATTTCCGAGTTCACAGACATTCTCTCAGGAAACCAGTACTACCCATGTGCGGGTCCCTGTACTGAGATGTGCCTCCTCGAGGCTTCAGCCCAGTCCATCACTGACACGGCATCAGGCAGAGAAATCCTCTCAGGTGTCGCAGCCGCAAAAGGTGTCGTAACCGACAAGACCACAGGTATGGAAGCCAGGATGATGGGAGAAGTGGCAAGGGCAACTGCAGGTGTGGAAATCTCAGAGATAAACGTGATTCTCGATAAGCTTGTAGCCCTCTACGAGAAGAATTACGCAAGCGCCCCTGCAGGAAAGACTTTCCAGGAGTGTTACAACGTAAAGACAGTAACCCCAACTGACGAATACATGCAGGTCTACGACGGAGCAAGGAAGAAGCTCGAAGACCTAGGACTTGTATTCTAAAATTAATACAGAAACCAGTTAAGAAACCAGTTAATAACCCAACTGAGTCCGGGCTTCCGGGCTCGGCTCAGTTATTTCCTGTGAATTTTTGTTTCTTTTACGAATTTTTGCTAAGCTTTCACCTGGATGTTCACAACAGATGCTGAAAATGTATAGATCTTGATAGTTTCGAGATTAAACTCGTGAACGATTGAAGCATGCCCACTCAATCTTAACACTTAATAAATTAAGGTACTCTTCTCCGAAATCGAACCTTTTATCTACTGGCAAAAACCTACGGCCTATATCGGTTAATGAATATTTCACCCTTGGAGGCACTTCTTTGTAGACTTTCCTGTGAAGAAGACTATCCTGTTTTGAGTACATTTCACTTTCCCGGCCGATGATCTGTGAAATCAATCCTATCGACTGTTAGTGTTCTGATTTGTAAAAACAAGTATGGAGAGGTAGCTGCTCACGATAGAACGGTTTGGGACGGACAGGAAGAAGGGATGAAGCTTATCCTTCCAGAGTTAATCATTTTGATTCTCCTGTGTGTGAAATGAGACTTTGAGGTTTACTTGCAAGCAATCGGCTTCTTATTAGCGCCAAGTATACATATAACATTCTATTACGTGAGTATATTTATTGTTGAACTATAGCAAATTTCTTTGTTTTTTCAGGAAGAAGATCCCCTGGTAATTCTTTTTTCCCATGATAAAGCTCATATTCTCACATATCCATACTTACTTAAGAGAGAATCTGGGGGCATGAAGGATTCTACCGTCCGATGAAAACGAGGCTTTAGAACTGGGACTTGTTTTGGTTGATGAAAAAAATGAAGCCGAAATTAAAGGAGTCCTTAATTACCTCTCCGAGCTTGCAATGAAATATGCAAAAGAAGGACAGGAAAGCGACACCAGAAGATTAATCGAATATATAACAAAAATAGGGAAAGCGGCAGCTATGGCCAGGCTTGAACCGATTGTTGTCAGTACGCTTCTTCTGTTTTCTCCGGTTGCCAGAGAAGCATGCAGGCAGCATATGGAAAATGCCCTTGTGAGCATAGCACTCGCTTTTGGAGAGATCGGGAAAGCTGCAGCAGGACAAAAAATGGAGATTCCCTCAAAGATTGCAGCCTCCTGTCTTGGCGAGATGGGAAATACAGCGGCTTTCACAAGAACCAGAAAAGAAACAATTGCAGTTATTTTTGCTCTTGGGGAAATTGGAAAAAGCGTTACATCGCAAAGCCTGGGTGATGCCGCAAACAGCACAGTAGCCCTTCTTGGGGAAACCGGGAAGGTTGCAGCAAGCCAGAACTTCGAGGATGCAGCATTAAACGCCGAGTTATTGCTGCAGGAAATCGGAACCGGGGCGATTGAAAAAAATCTGAAAGAAACTGCTGATACGAGTGTCCGCTCTCTTCAGGATATAGGAAAAACTGCAGACAGGCAGGGGCTTGATAGGGCTCTGCTCCAGGCAACCTATTCGCTTGAAACGATTAAATTTAATGCAGAGGACCGCTACCTGATGAGCGCTTCCATCATAGCTGAAGTAGCTCTCCTGCACTTTGAAATATTAAAAATTGAGAAACTGGAAGATAAACTGAATAAAACTTCCAGGGGAAAGAAGAAATTTCCAGGTACTGGTTTATGAACTTTTTCCACTCAGTTCACTGAGTATTATTATTGAGTAAATCAATTCAGTGCCGAATTACGATACCTTCCTTCATAAGGGAAAGGAGTGCAGGCAGGATTGTCTAGCTTTGAGGCGCCTTTTCCGGATATAAGAACTTTTAATGGGGTGTTCTGAACGTCTATTTTAAACGAAACTGGAGCAACGGACCTCGGGTTGAGTTCTGTTAAGGATAATGACGAGCTTGGTGTGCTACGATCCATAGATTTCCTTACGGAACGGGGAACCGAATACATAAACAAGGGACTCGAGCCCGATGCAAAAAAGGCCGTTATCAGTATAAGAAATATAGGTAACGCTGCTGTCTTTCAGAAAATGGAAATTGGGGTGTTTTTATCTCTTTTTTCTCTTGGAAAGATGGCTGAAGTTGCAAGAGAGCAGAGAATGACTGACACCTGTTTAAGTATCCTTTACTCCCTCTGTGCAATCGGGAAGGCAGCGGTTGGGCAGAAGATGGAGGCAGCGGTCAGGATTGCAGTCGCATACCTTGGGGAAATTTCGAATTCTGCGTCTCTTCAGAAAATGGAGAGGGAGACTCTGGCTGCGGCTCTGGCTATAGGGTCCATAGGAAAGGAGACCTTCGGGCAGCAGTATATCAGAGTTCCGGAGAACGGAGGGTTTATCCCTCCAGGCGCAGGTATACTTTTATCTCAACCCCATGGAAAAGAAGCGATTATCTTCTCTGAAGAATTTCCGGGTATTCTCAGCCTGCTTATTCAACAGGGAGGAGAAGCCGATTTACTTCAGCCTATCCCTGGCCTTTCAGAAAAAGAACTTTCTTACGCAGATTTCAGTGACTTTGAAAGTGTAATCATTAAAGCTGCCAATTCTCTGGGAACGATGGTTTTCGAAAGTAAAGAAAGATTTTTAATAAGCCACGTGCTTATGACAAAACTTGCCCTTGAAACTCTCAATGGGTCTGAATATATACACGAAGCCGAGTCTCTTGATTGAAAAAAATTAGCAGATCCTGAATCTTTCATCCTGGTTACGGGCATTATTTACAGCATGGGATAGACGGCAGAAAAATTTCAAGCCATCCCGTTTACGCCTATATTGATACTTTTTTAAGGGAAAAGTGATAATAATTTGCAAAGGAGATAGAATATGCCAGCAAACTTGATGGAATATTTTAATAAAGCGCCCAGGCTCGGCGTTCTCAGCACGTCCAGCAACGACGGACGGGTTGATTCGGCTGTCTTTGGCTCGCCTCAAATGATCGATGAAAAGACTGTTATAGCGGCAACGGCCAATAACCGCACCTTCGCAAATCTTCTGGAGAATCCGCATGCTATGTATACAATTATGGAACCGGGAGATTCAATCACGGATTGGAAGGGCATCCGGGTTTATATGAAGCTGAAGGAGTATGCGACATCAGGGGAACTGCTCGATATGATCCGAAGCCAGGCTGCCAATTTCGTAGGCGAAGAAGGCGCGAAGATGATACACGCTTCATTGACCTTCGAGGTCTATGAGGTCAGGCCCCTCGTAGACTTTGGACAGGGGTGGGAGAAATCAATCTGAATTTTTTCACAATTCATGGAGATAAACTGTGGAAAGGGCCTTGAACCTGTTTTATCCGGTTCTGCAATCTGTGGTCCCCGGCTGATTTAATAATTAACATTAAAATAATAGGACTTACGCACTTAAGGTACAAAATCGAATACAATAAACACTACGGTTTAAATTTATATTTTAGATAGTTAAAGGTTTAATGCTATGGATTTTCCAGTTTAATTGCGTAAGTCCTGAATAATTAACATTGAAATTACGGGAAGTTATGCTAATATTACTATTCGAAAGATCTAATAAAGTGTCAGTTCAGGTTTATTTTTCAGAATATATATTCCAAAACCATTTTATTGTCTCGAATTATTATTCTTACAAGTTATTATAAAAGCAGAATTTTACTTCTGTCTGTATAGCTTAACCAATTAAGGGGAGTATTGGTTTATGAAAGGTAAATCAGTTCAAAATATTTGCATAATTTTCCTATTTATGCTTGGGGTAACGGTAACCCAGGCAGGTGCTACAGTTATTACTGTAAATAACAATGGGGGAGGAAACTATAGTTCGATCCAGGAAGCTGTCAATAATGCACAGAATGGGGATACAATCCTTGTAAACTCTGGCATATATAAGGAGAATGTAAAAGTAAACAAAGAACTTGCAATCCTCTCACATTCCACTCTTTCAGGCGAACAGACTGAGCGTACATATATTGTAGGCGCAGTTCCTGACGTTGATGTCTTCAGCATTAGCTCAAGCAACGTAACAATAAACGGTTTCCATATTGCAGGAGGTTCCTCCGGAGCAGGCAGGCACGAGGTCGGGCTTTACCTTGAAGGAGTGCAGAACTGTTCATTAAGTGATAATACCCTGGTACTGAATGATATTGGCATTTATCTCAATAATTCTCAGGGTAATCTCCTTGACAACAATCAAATAGGTCTTGGATCCAGTGGAATTGTTCTTTCTAATTCTAATGAAAATGTATTGTCAAATAATCTGGTAGTGGCAAATAACCAGGGGATTTCGCTGAATAATTCAGTTAATAATACCCTTGTTAATAATACCGCAGGCTCAAACGCAGAAGGAATTTTCCTTGGAATGTCTCAGAAGAATAAGCTTGCTTATAATATAATTTCGAAAAACGGATATGGAATTCGAGGACAGGCTGCAGGGTCCAATTTCTTGATAAATAACAGCCTGTACCTGAACGACATTGGAGTGTACCTTAAAGGGTCATCAAACAACACACTCTATGAAAATGAATTTATTAACTTCCTCAATGCCGTGGACGAAGGAAATAATGTTTGGAACAGCAGCTCGGCAGGTAATTTATGGAACGATTATAACGGAACGGATGCTGACGAAAACGGTATAGGAGATACTCCTTATGTTATCAACAGGACAACCGGAAGTATGGATTATATGCCTATGGTAAACGAGACTTTCTCAGGCAGCAATTCTGAAGATGAAATCGCTAACGTCAATACCTCAATAGCAAATAAGAAATACCCCCTTGATTCCGGAAATGCCCCCGAGAAAGGTGTTGTTGTAGAAATAAATGAACTCAGGCAGATAAACACATCTCTTGAAGAAGGCCCGGTTTTTTTGAGAATAGGAGCTGAGTGGTGCGGGGCATGTCGGTCCCTGAAACCGATCCTTAACGAACTGGCAGCAGAACACGGAGGAGAAGCAACGATCATGTCCGCAGATGTAAACAAGGACATCCAGCTCGCAATCTATTTCGGGGTAGAGCGTATACCTGACTCTTCTGTAATCGTGGGCATTGAGAATGGAAAATACGTTTACATGCAGGAGGATGGAAACCTTACGACAGACAGGCTCCAGGCAAGAATTGTCGGATTAAGGGATAAAGGAGTGTTTGAAAGAATCCTGGATCTCTCCCTTCTCCATGAAAATAAAAACAAATCCGAATAAAAGGAGCCTTTGACTGGCAGACCTGACTAAAGGCTGCCAAATAGACTGGAAGTCCTATCCCCTGAGTTTCAGACTGAGATCCAGTTCGGGTCTGGGCTGAATTTCGGCTGCGTTTTCATCTGTGACCTCCGCAAAAGACATGGAGTCTTTTAAATAGCAACAAGGGAGACAGGCACACCAGTTGCCTCTTGAAAAAACCTGGCTCTCTTTTTGTCCTGAAGGTTTTACTCAGCGCTTGCTTTAAAAATTTTATTTTCCTTTACTTCTTTTCAGAAAGGTATTTTTCTTACTTATTCTATTCTGTTTCCCTCTAAAAACACTTTTCCAGGTTCAGGACCGGTTTCAAACCGCCGATTTAAGTTACAACAAAAACGGGTAATGTCTGTTCGATGAACTGCCTCCTTTACAAAATAGTAACACTAATAATACCGTAACTTCATAGAGTATGCCAGACCATATTTTTTATGCAGGTCAATCCTGTATATTACAGGCTGAAATTGATAAAATCTGAAACCGATAGCGCGTAAATAAAACGTGCAGACAGCAATTGCAAATGTGCAGGTAAAAACTTGAAACTTGATGTGTTACTACGACCAATAAAAAGGGGAAAGAAGAATGATCACATTAAATGAGGCAGAGGCAGTTGAGATAAGTTTGTCTGCAGTTGAGGAAATAGATGAGAGCAGAGTCTTTCAGGCCCTGGACTCCCTTACAGGGATTGCGGCAGGCTTTCTCTCTGAAAACGAAGAGGCAGACGCTGAGAGAGTTATCCTGTCAATCGAGAATATCGCACAGGCGGCTGCAGAAAGAGAAATGGAGCTTGTTGTCATCAATTCCGCCCTGTCCCTCGGGAAACTTGCAAGGACAGCAGCAGAAAAGGGACTTGGATCCGCTTTGATCAAGGCCTTTATAGCAACGGGAAGATTGGGAAGAGCTGCGGCTGCACATTCCCTTGAAACCGGCTCAAAGGTCGCTGCTACGATCCTGATGGAGATCTGGAACTCTTCTCCACAAAAGTGGAATCAGGAACAGACTATCGCCGTTTCTTTACTCATTAAAGAGATTGGGTCTGCTGCTGCCAGGCATGGTACTGAAGAGACTGTGCTCAATGCAGCAACATGTCTGGGAGAAATCGGGAAAAAGGCAGCAGCAGAAAGCTTTGAACTTGAAACTATCAGTACCCTTATCCTGCTTGAGGAAATAGGCAAGCTTGCGGTAGAAAGATACTTCGACGAAGCCCTCAGTTCAACAGCGCTTTCCATAGAAGAAATAGGAAAAGTATCTTTAAAGAAAGGACTTCACGAGGCTGTTCTGCTGTGCCAGTGGGCACTTGAGACCTTACGAGTTCAGGCTGAGGAAAATCTTTTAAGTAACTCTTCCATTGTGGCGGAACTGGCTCTCGATAGTTTCAAAGATACAGGATGTACGGATTCCGAAGAAAAAGCGGGAAAATTCCAGGAAATAAAAGACCTTCAGAAAAAAATTAATTCTACTCTCTAAATTCAGGAAGAGCTATTATATAGCTTTTTTTCGAATCAATATTTTCTTTTATAATTATAGTGTATCGATACCAAATTATGGAAATAAAACTGGACTTTGAAATCAGCACTTATCAATGAGTTTCCCATAAAAAACCATAGATGGAAACAGATAAACACAAATTGAACCCAACTGTGTTCATCTGTGTTTATCCGTGGTTTATTGAGGATATATGGAATCGATGCAATAGTTCTATCTGTAATTCTACTTGTCCATCATTATGCTTATTTTCATATTTTTCTAACTTTAAAAAGAAGATTATAATGTGTGTTAGGGAAACCTTGCTTAAAAGATTTCAATAAATTCTCAATTATTCTTTGAAGATTTATATTTTGCTCCAAACCGTAAGTTTTTAATAAATTGTGGAAGTATTTCCTTTAAAGCAAAATGTCCTTTGATTGCTGAACTTTTTAATCCGGTCTAAAAAGGTTACTAAACCTTTTAACCATGTTTAAAAATGGAGTAAATATGCTGTGATTCCTATTTAAATATCGAAAACCGTTCATTCAGGTAGGAGGAAGGTAAGGAGTTTAACCCTTCCTCCCACCCTGGAGGTTAATTGTTGAGTACTCATGCAGGAAAAATATGCCAAAATTCCGGCATGAGTTTTTTACTCATATGATATATATTATGTAGGAAATGTATTTAACTCTTTCTATTTACTTTAGATGATCGTCAGTTTTGGGCAGTGTTTGTTGCAGTTTCAGGTTTATTTTTTAAGTTATTTTTCTACTTTTTTAATTTATTTTTTATAATTGACTATTCAATTAAAATAACTGATTATTCAATCAAATAACTCTTTTAAGATCTTTTTATTTGATATTCAGGGCTTTAAAAAGCTCTTTCTGGAATAAAAGCCTTGAAGTTACCGATATATTTTTTAAATTATAGGAAGACTAATATCAGAGTAAACCTAAATAAATAATTAAATTCTTAAAATCCGAGCATTTTTTACAGGATTTTACCGGAAAGGGGTTTTAATATGTTCTCACTGAACGAACAAAAAGCTATTGAACTTGGAACTGCTGGAGAGCAAGCAATAAGAGAACAAAACGACTATGATGCGCTCCAAAATGTTGAGTATCTCCGGGAATTCGGGGAAGAGTTGCTCGAGGCAAAACTAGAGAAGGATTTAAAGAGAGTCGTAATCTCACTCCGCAACATCGGCAACAAAGCCATCCAGAAAAGGATCGAAAATGTTGCGGTCACGACTTTAGATGTCCTTAAAGCTCTTGCAGAACCTGCTCTGGAGAAAAAATTCTCAGACGCCCTCTGGTCTTTTTCAAGAGCCGTACAGGAAATAGGAAAAGGAGCAGCACAATTCCAGATGCTTGAGCCTGCAAAAAATGCGGTGGAAATCCTTGAGATTATAGGGTCAGGGGCTGTTGCAAATAAAATGGAGGTTGTAACCCTCTGGACGACCCTGGCTCTTGAGGAAATGGATTATCTTGCAAACAGGCAGCAGCTTGAAGACCTCAGCAAAGCAGCGAAAATTGCCAGGGAGAAAATTATAAAATCTTCCGAAGCAGCAGGTTTCGTAACAAGGGAGCAGATAGAAAAATATCCAAAAATTATTGCACAGACAGTAAGCGAAAATGCCGAACTTCAGAACCTTCAGCCCGCAGGCTATGCAGGCAGGCCTAATGAGGAATTCACAGAAGAGAAATTCTTCGAGGAAGAAGGAGAAAGTGAGGAGCAAGAGCCTGAAACTGAGGCTGCCAAAAAAGAAAAATGAGCCTGCTAAGCAGGAAAAATTTCTGGCTGTTTAAACAGCCGTCTGTCTTTTTTTATAATTCCTGGAAATTTCCAGGAAACGTTCAATTATTTTTAATCCGTTGGGAGTGAGCACGGATTCGGGATGGAACTGCAGACCATAGATCGGGTACTGCACATGCTCCACTGCCATAATGCTCCCGTCCTCTGCCCTGGCAGTAACTTTTATCCCGGGCGCAGGCTCGCCAATTTCAAGGGAATGGTAGCGGCCTGCCTCGAATGGCCCTTCAAATGCTGAAAACAATACGGATTCCGTATGCAGGATCTTTGAACTTTTCCCATGTACTGGCCCGACCTTGCTTCTCCTGACCAGCCCGCCGAAGGCCACATTGATTGCCTGGTGCCCGAGGCAGACTCCCAGAAGGGGAATTTCCCTGCCCATTTCCCTGATTATTTCCAGGCAATTTCCTATATCCTTCGGGTCAGAGGGGTTTCCGGGCCCGGGAGAAATAACCAGAACATCAGGCTTTATCTCTCTGAGTTCTTCTAAGGAAACCGTATTCGGAAGAATCAGAGTATCTTTTTCGAAGTAAGAGATATAGTCTACCAGATTCCATACAAAAGAATCTTTGTTGTTTATGAAAACCACCTTCACCTGAAAACACCTCCTGAGCTTATTTCTTCCCGACTTTTTTCTCCTTGCTTCTCTCCTTGCTTTTCCCTTTTAAAATTTTTATTTCCAGGAATTCTTTTTCCTGGCTTTTCCTTCTCTAAAAGGCCCTTCTCTAAATATTTCTTCATATATTTCATCCCAGAGTTACTTCAAACCTTATCTCAAAGCTCTCCGCCGATAGCCACAAGCATTGCTGCCATCTTGCGCTCAGTTTCCCGGAATTCATATCCCGGATCGGAATCAGCTACGATTCCTGCCCCTGCCTGCACTGACGCTTTCTTGCCCTGTACAATGACGGTCCGAATCACGATCGCAAAATCCGCGTCCCCGTTCCAGCTGTAATACCCGACTCCCCCGCCGTAAATCCCTCTTGGAAAGGCTTCAAGTTCGGAGATAATCTCCATGGCACGGATTTTCGGAGCTCCAGAGAGCGTCCCTGCAGGAAATACTGCCCTGAATGCATCGAACTGGTCGCACTCAGGCCTCAGGGTCCCTGAAACCGTACTTTCTATATGCTGAACATGGGAATACTTCAGGACTTTCATGAATTCGGAAACCTTTACAGAGCCGCTTTCCGTGACCATCCTTACATCGTTTCTCCCGAGGTCAACAAGCATTACATGTTCAGCCCTTTCTTTTTCATCATGCATCATATGTGAAGCAAAGGTTTCATCTTCTTCTTCGGATTTTCCACGGGGGCAGGTGCCTGCAATCGGGTTTATGATCACAGTTCTTTTGTGGACAGTCAGCAGGGTCTCAGGGCTTGCCCCGACAATTGCCAGGTCTCCAAACTCAAAGATATACATGTAAGGGCTTGGATTGATTGCCCGAAGCTGCATATAGAGTTCGAAAGGAGATTGTTCAAGGCTGAATTCGCATTTCCTGGAAAGGACTGCCTGGAATATGTCCCCTGCAAAAATGTGCTCTTTTGCCTGGACTACGGAATCCTCAAATTTCTGTCTGCCGGTGCAGATTGAAGTGGGTGAGCCTGAGGCAGTTGAAACCGAATCAATAGATGTATTTGAGGTCTTAGATGAGTCTGAAACTACTGCTTCTATCGAATCTTCATACAGGGCAGTTTCCTTAAGTGTGGAGCAAAGTCTTTCTGCCTCAAGAAGAGCCTTTTCATACAGAGTTCCGGCATCCGAACCAGGATTTACGAGGGGAGTGACCGCTATATAGATCTCATCAGTCAGATGATCGAACACAAAAGTTTTTGAGACCAGTAGATACTGAAGTTCGGGAATTTCGGACTCAAAGCCTTTTTCAACCCCGAGCCAGCTGTCATAGATTGCATCATAAGCTGTATAGCCTATAGCTCCCCCCAGGAAAGTCTGCCTATCAAAACGTTTTGCGTTTAAGAGTTCCATCCCGTTTGCAGGAGGAAAAGCCAGGCGAAGGGCATCAAATACATCTTTTCCCTTAGGAATTACAGCCGTAAACTGTCGGTTTTTCAGCTTTGGCTCCTCTATCCCCGGATTTTCTCTTTTTACGTTTTCGGGCCCGCAGACCTCCTCCATTTTTGAGCAAATAGATTCGAAAAGAACTGAGGCTTTCGGGTTCAGGAGCTCAAGGGAAATTCTTCGGTCACTTATTTTGAGGACGGCATCAGGGTCGTTTCCGACAAATGAGTACCTTGCCCTACTTTCCTGTTTTTCTACGGACTCTAGAAGATAAGAATAGCCTGAAGTCCCTGAGTTTCGCAAGGCACGATAAAGTTCAAGAGGAGAACAGGCAGGAGAGCCTGTATCAACTCTTGCAAGGAGCTGGATAAGGCCTGGCTGCTTTATCCCCGACGCAAGCGCTTTGAATTCTTCTTTTCCAAGGTCAAAGGAAAGCATTGGCACACCTCACTTCTTCAATAAAACTTTTAATTTTCAGGGCATCTTTTTTTCCGCAGGTCTCCACTCCAGAAGCCGTGTCCACAGCATAAGGGGAAACAGCCCTGATAGCTTCCTGAACATTTTCGGGCTTGAGACCGCCTGCAAGGATCAGGGGAAGCCTGGTTTCCTCTGAAATTCGCCGGCTAAGGGTCCAGTCGTGCACACAGCCGGTTCCTCCGGGCTTTCCGGACTTTCCGGTATCGAGCAGGATGGAGTCTATAATGTCTGCTTCTTCCAGAAGGCTGACCTTTTTGAGCAGGTCGGAAATAAGAGCAGTGTTCTCGGTTTTTTTTCCTGAAGCTTCCCCCTGTGCAGGCACAGATAGGGTTTTTATGATAGGTATGTCCGTTTTTTCTTTTATTATTTCAAGTTCCAGAAGGGGCAGCATGGAATGGATTTGCACGATATCGGGCCTTATTTTTTCAATTAGTTCCAGGGCACTGACAGAGTTTTCAGGCATAATAACGAGTACGGAACTCAGGCTTCTGGGAACTTCGGAGACAAGATAAGCAGCAGTGTCCGAATCAAGCTTTCTCGGGCTCTCGAAAGGGATGTCCGTAATAAAGCCAACTGCATCGGCTCCATAAAGGGCTGCGAGTTCTATTTCTTCAGGGCTGCGGATCCCGCAGATTTTTGTTCTTGTTTTTAATTTCGCTGTCATGCCCTCTCCCCAGATGCCGGGCTTAATATGGGAGTTTTGGAAGGTACCAGAACTCCTTTTTCCTGAAAAGTGCCCTTATTGTTCTGCTTGTGAAACCCCGAAGTAAAAGTCCTGAACTGGTTGAATTTAACCATGACCTTTCCGCTGTCAATGGCATCCTCCGCAATAGGGATTGCCTGCCTGATAGAGCCCACTATTCCGCTCACATAAAGGGCTGCTGCTGCATTCATAACTACAAGGTCCCTTTTTGGGCCTTTCTGGCCCTTGAAAATACACAGCAGATCCCTGGCATTTTCTTTCGGGGAACCGCCCGTAATATCTTCGGGGCTTGCCCTCAGAATACCCAGGGACTCAGGGGTCAGGATATAGGTTGAAACCTTTCCGTTTTTCAGCTCCGCAACATAGGTCTCACCTATGTTTGAGATCTCATCCATCCCGTCCCCATGCACTACAAGGGCATGTTCGGTTCCTAGTTCCGCAAGGGCAAAAGCTATCGGTTCGCAGAGCCTTTTATCAAAAACCCCTATAACCTGCCCTTTAGCCCCTGCCGGGTTGGTCAGGGGCCCCAGAATATTAAAAACCGTACGGACACCGAGTTTTTTTCTGACCCCTGCAACCCTCTTCATAGCCGGGTGGAAGACCGGAGCAAACATGAACCCTATTCCTATCTCTTCTATCGTTTTCCTGACATGTTCTGGCGCCAGGTCAACTTTGATTCCCAGAGCTTCAAGCACATCCGAACTCCCTGACATTGAGGTGACAGCCCTGTTCCCGTGCTTGGCTACAGGCACGCCCGCTGCTGCAGTCACGATTGCTGCTGCTGTTGAAACATTAATGGTGTTAAGGCCGTCTCCCCCTGTCCCGCAGGTATCCACAAGCCTGAAAGGTGTTCTGGGCCTGATCGTATTAGCGGCTTTCTTCATTCCCCTCACAAAGCCTGCAATTTCTTCGGGCTTTTCACCTTTTGCCCTCAGGGCAAGCAGAAATGCCCCGATTTCCTCATCGCATGCAGTGCTCAGAATCTTGCCTACTGCAGCTTCAGCTTCTTCGGAACTCAGATCCCGGCCTTCTTCCAGCTTTTTAATGTATCTCTGCATTTTCTTCTTCCTCCTTTTAGACCCCAATTTTCTCCTTTTCTCCTTTTCTCCCTTTGCGATTTGTTTCAAAATCTTCCGCTGGTGCTAGCGTTTTTGATTTACCGGCCTTTCGACCCCTCTTTTTCCCTGTCTTTTTCCCCTTTAACTGGCTTTCAGCATGCCGGACTTGAGTTCTCTTGCAAGGGCTTCCAGCTTTTCGTTTACTTCTTTTCCATCTTCAATAACCCTGACAAAAGCCGAGCCGACTATGACAGCGTCCGCCCCTGCATTTCTGACTTCTGCAGCCTGCTTTCCCGTGGATATCCCGAATCCAACTGCCTTTGGAAGTCCGGTTTCTACTCTGGAAAGCAGCTCTTTAGTAGAAGACGAGACATCTTCCCTGGTTCCTGTGACCCCAAGCCTTGAGACAAGGTACAGGAAACCCGAGCTCTTTTCCAGGATCTTCCGTACCCTTTTCCCGGTTGTCGTGGGTGCGACCAGAAAGATCAGGTCAAGTCCGTGCTTTTCGCAGCTGTTTTTCAGTTCAGACGCTTCTTCTACCGGGATATCGGGTATGATCAATCCGCTGATCCCGGAGTCTGCAGCCCGTTCTACAAATTTTTCCACTCCGTACCTGAATACAGGGTTGTAATAGGTCATGCACACAAGGGGAACCCGGACGTCAAGGGCTTTAACGAGCTCAAAATAACGTTGAGTATCCATGCCGGCTGCAAGTGACCGCTGGCCTGCTGCCTGGATGGTCGGGCCGTCCGCGACGGGATCTGAAAATGGGAAACCGAGTTCGATGATATCCGCACCTCCGTCTGCCAGAGCCTTTACAATCTCGCCTGTTGCCTGTGCAGAGGGGTCTCCTGCCATTACGTAGCAGATAAGAGCTCCTTCCTTTTTCTCTCTCAGTTCGCCGAATTTCTCTGAGATTTTTTGCCTTATCATCTCAGATTCCTCCCCTCAGCTTCAGGACAGTTTCCAGGTCTTTATCCCCTCTTCCGGAAAGGTTTACGACTACTACCTCTTCCAGTTCCCCGGCTTCCGACGCTTTCTTCAGGTAGGCAAGAGCATGGGAAGATTCCAGAGCAGGAATAATTCCTTCAAGCCTGCTCAATTCGTGGAAAGCTTCAAGGGCCTGATCGTCAGTAACGTAGCGGGCTGTTACTCTTCCGCTTTCGGCCAGGTAAGCCAGTTCAGGCCCTACCCCTGAGTAGTCAAGCCCTGCAGAAATTGATTCGGATTCGAGGATCTGCCCGTCTTTGTCCTGCAGTACCTTTGTCCTGGCCCCGTGCAGGATTCCTTCTTCTCCTGCGCAGAGACTGGCTGAGTGAAGGGCTGCTTTTTCCGTACATTTCAGGGCTTTTCCCCCGGCTTCAACAGCAACAAGTTTGACCTCTTTATCCTCGACAAAGGGATGGAAAATCCCCATTGCATTGCTCCCGCCGCCAGCACAGGCAATAATTGAATCAGGCATACGTCCTTCTTTTTGCAAAATCTGCTCCTTTACCTCGCGCCCGATAACGCTCTGAAAATCCCTGACTATCACAGGATAGGGATGGGGGCCCACAACCGAACCTATAAGGTAATGGGTGTTTCCTATGTTCGTGACCCAGTCCCTGAAAGCCTCGTTAATGGCGTCCTTAAGGGTTTTTGAGCCGGTCTCCACGGCTTTTACCTCGGTGCCCATGAGTTCCATGCGGTACGCGTTCATCTGCTGGCGCCTGATATCTTTGGCACCCATGTACACAACGGTTTCAAATCCGAGATTCGCCCCTGCCATAGCTGTTGCAGTCCCGTGCTGTCCTGCACCGGTTTCGGCAATCAACCTGGTTTTCCCCATGTATTTTGCAAGAAGGGCCTGCCCTATGGCATTGTTTAACTTGTGGGCTCCTCCGTGCACGAGATCTTCCCGTTTAAGGTAGATTTTTGATCCGTATTTTTTGCTCAGGTTCCGGGCAAAATAGAGGGGTGTCTCTCTGCCTGCAAAGTCCCGCAGGTAATTGTCAAGTTCTGCGAGGAATTCAGGGTCGTTTTTATACCGCTCGTATCCCTCTTCCAGTTCTTCTAAGGCCGGCATGAGGACTTCGGGTACGTACTGCCCCCCGTATTTTCCATATTTTCCTTTTATCTGGGTTGTCCTGCCGGTTTCTGAGCCTTCCTTCGAACCTGCAAGTTCATTTAAGTACGAATCCTTTGTCTGAAGTTCTGAAGTTTTAGTTCCTGTCAATTCGATTACTCCTTTGTCTTTTGATGTAATCCGATAGCGTAATTTTTGATACCGTATCTGGTATCCTGATTTTGGATCTCGTGATTTCCAGTATCTTGATTTGTGATATCTTGATTGAAGCAAAATTTAGTTTTGAAATGGATTTTTAAGCTGAGGCGGATTTTTCAACCTTAATTCCGGCAGGCTGAAAGCTCCGAAAACTCTGGAAAAACAGTTATTAACGCCAGCAAATGCTCTGGACGAATTCTTTCGTTTTCTCAAAAACAGAATCACTTTCCATAAGTGCGGATCCTATCAGCACGGCGTCCGCCCCTGACTGGATTACCCGCCTGACATCCCCGGCGCTGTTCATCCCGCTCTCACTTATTATAAGATGCCTGGTTCCGTGGTCGAGGTCATATTCCCGGATGAGAGGTGCCAGTTCCTCTGTGGTTCTGAGGTTGATTTTAAGAGTCTCAAAGTCCCTGTTGTTAATCCCTATAACTCTTGTTCCGGTTTCAAGGGCAGAATAAAGTTCTTTCCTGTTGTGAACCTCAACCACAGGCTCAAATCCCTTTTCAAGGGCAAGCTCGACAAAGGCATCCAGTTCTTCCCCGAGGATGCCTGCAATCAGTAGCACAAGATCGCTTTCTGCTTCCTCAAGCTGCATCCTGTCAATAATGAAATCTTTCCTGAGGACGGGCAGGCATACGGCTTTTCTGACCGCATCCAGATTTTCAAGCGAACCCCTAAACACCCCTGGCTCTGTAAGAACCGAAACTGCAACAGCTCCGGCTTCTTCCATTTCCCATGCAAGCTCCGCAGCCGTTGCAGGCGGGATGTCCCTGAAAGTTCTCCCTGGCGATGCGGGCTTGACCTCCGCAATTACAGGCACCCGCCCGTCTGCCTTTGCATCTGCCACGGCAGAGAGAAAATCCCTTTTCTCAAACTGCATCCGCAGGACTTCAGGGCATTTCTGCGGCCCGAAAGCCTGGATGCGGGTTTTTGTTGTGTTGAGGATATGGAGGATTGTAGCGTGCATTAAATATCACTGACGTATGTTTAATTATCATTGAAGTATATTTGTGTACAATAACGTCTAATATAATACTTTGTATAAAAAGGTTATGGATGAGGGCGATAAATGGGAGTCGATAATTCTTACTCCAAAAAAACCGGAAATATCTGATGCTCGTTAAGCTTATTCCGGGTCCCCTGAATAACGTCTTTTACCCGTTCTTTTCGGTGCCGGATTCCCTGCCCTGCCAGCCGGCTTAATCACCATCAGGCACGCCTATTCTGCTAACGTGTCTGATTTCCTTTTCTTATTCTATTGAGCCAGGAAAGACGCGAAAAATAGGGCTGAATTATCCATCCGTCCTGAAATTTTGCAGCCTTGAGACATTAATGAAGTCCAGAAGGGTACTACGGATCTCCTGAGGAAAGAAAAGAGAGATAGTTGCAAAAGTGGCTGGTTGGGCATCATTATTTGCTGGTCCGCAGGTCTTAAAGCAGGAAGCCCGTTTGATTTAACGCCGGAATAAATACTTGAAGATAAAGAGTATTTTTGCAACAAAGCCCAATGAGGAGTGCCACAGCATTTACGAGGAGTCTACTTGAGTGCCCTGGCGAACATTATATATATATTAACCAAATGTATGCTCCAGATTGAGGTGCACCTATGGAAACCAAAACCATTAAAATCAGTGCAGAGCTGTACGAAGCGCTCGAATTTTGTAGAGATAGGGATAGTGATATTGGGTGGGAGTCAAAGGGCACAATAATCACAAAATTATTGGCGCGATATGATGATACCTGCCAACTTACACATGAAAACGGTGACTACTGTTTCGTCATTAACGACAGGAAGCGGAGGTTTCCGGAGCTCTCGCATACTACGGAAAATGTGAGAATCACGCAAGATCTTCATGACAGACTCAATGAAGCGAAAATCCACCCTGATGAGACAATAAATACCGTCCTGCAACGTTTGTTGTTTTCGTACTATGTCAACAAATTGGTATATCGTATTAATATCAAATCCATCAGCAACAAGGACAGCCAGGACTTAATATTTTTCATGCGCAAGCTACTGCTGACAGAACCAAAATTTAACAACGCATTGTTTGTCGAAGTTGTGAGCGTAGAAAATTATCCTGAAATAAGAAGCAAATACGAGAAAAACACGTTGCCTTTATCTACATTGTACGATTTTGAAGAACATGAGGTGTGGCACATGGAGGGAAAACACGATTTAGATGAAGTGCGAAGAAAATTAGAGGCGTTTATCGATTCGTCAGAGGGGTTTATTGATTGACGTGCTGCCGGAGCTTGCAGAAAGGCAATGGGGTATATTCGTGCCAGCACTATTGACATATCATGAAATTTTATACGATTTATGAGGAAGTCTTCATCCTCGTAGCAGGCTGCGGGTTATAGGTATCTCAAAAAAAGTGTACGCTACTGCAAAATATTCGCACAACCGTTTTTTTTCAAGAGTTGCCCTATACAAAAAAGTTATTTTCTCTTTTTTAAGACTATCTAAGATGCTTTTAACATATCTCTAAGGTGATGATCGTCCATTATTGAATAGTTGATATTTATATTCGATTTTTCCACTGCCGCTGAAGCTTTGTCTTCATTTGCTCAAAACCAGTGGGTTCCAGTCGCGCCTGTGCACGGGAAAAAACAGACCTGAAGATGCTATTCAGGTTTCCCCGGAATAATATCTTCCTATTAACTGCGGGACCTCCAAAAAAGAACTCAATCAGCCGACGAGATCATGAGTTTCGAATTACGAGATCATCGGCTTCAAATGATGAGATCATCAGCTCCAAATACTTGTGTATTGACCCTTCTCCAGTTCTATCAGTTTCCTCTTTCTACTTCGGTATCGAAGTTTCAGCCAAGAACCTCTGACATTGCTTTTAAGCTTTGGAACATATCCTCAATCATAGGCGTGGTGCTATCAGGTTCTCCAGAGGTCGAATTGGCAACTTCGAGTCATGCCGTCCGGGTATTCGAGGCTTGCATTGAGCTGTGCCATGTTTTCATTTAAGGAAACCAGGGCAGTTTTCATCTCGTTCGGGTTTTCAGGATTCGATTTCAGGACTGCAATTATGGAACCCACTATTTCTATGCCTGTATTTGTCCCATCGGTCGCAAGCTGCAGAAAAGTATGTTCTTCGAGCTCGGAGTTCGGGATTTCATTTATCGGGTTAAGGTCGTTGTCAGGCTTTTGAAGCATGGATGTAAGCAAATCGAAACTCAGGCCGATTTCCTGTTCCATCCGCTCAGTTTCATTGTATCTCGATGTAAAATCTGTCTCACCGATTTCATCTCCCAGAACAGTCTCTATTTCGTGATTTAACGCTACTGAAACTGGAAGCATTAATAGCATAATCAAGAGGCTTGCAGTTATCCTCAGGTAAAAAACCTGGAGTCTGTTCATAACAATTTCCCCCACTATTACTTCTCGGAACTTAATAGAATTTCTTCCCCGCTCAAAAATAAACCATCCCGACTATAAAAACGTAGTGATTCATATAAAATAATAGAGCAGGTAGAAAACCTTCATAAAGAGAACGCGAAAGGTTAGCAAACTGCTACGGTTTTTGGCTTCCAGTCCGCCTGAGCGATACGAAAAGCAATGTTACTTATCCTAAATTAGTCCGTTTGAGCGAGCGAAAAGCAATGTTTACTTATCCATAAATTAGTCCGCTTGAGCGAAGCGAAACGGACACCGTGCTGCCGAAGCGGAACTCGGCTGGCGAAGCATTTACATTCTAGCCGGACATACAATGCAGAAAAGCTGACAAAACAAGCCGACAAAAAGACAGGCACAAATAAATATAAGATCACAAGACTGGCAGAGGAAGATAAATGGCTTTATGGAAGGGAAAGAAAGTGGTTCTGCACACCACTATGGGCGACATAACAATCGAGCTTTTTGAAGACATGCCGATTACGGCAGGAAATTTTGCGAAACTTGTGGAGAAAGGATTCTATGATGGAGTTATTTTCCACAGGATTATCGACAAATTCATGATCCAGGGCGGAGACCCGACAGGAACGGGTATGGGAGGGCCAGGATATGAAATTCCGGACGAGTTCACGAAGCACAACCGGAATGAAAAGGGCACTCTCTCCATGGCAAATGCAGGCCCGAACACAGGTGGCAGCCAGTTCTTTATCAACCTTGTAAATAATAACCATCTCGACAAAATGCATCCTGTTTTCGGGAAGGTAATAGACGGCATGGAGGTTGTAGATGCTATGGGAAAGGTGAAAACTGGCCGCCAGGACCGCCCGAAAACCGACGTGAAAATCATAAAGGCTGAACTGGTCTGAAATCTCTTACATTAGCATGAAAGTACATGAGGAGATCCTCCTCACGTGCTCTCTCGATCCTCTTGACAGTAGAATTACCTCAAAGGCAATTTGGCATCCGTGATCAAAGTCACATTTGGGCCTTCGATGGCAAATTCAATGGTTAGTTTTCTTACGGCTTCGAAGAGCCAAATTAAAGATAACCTTCCTGTCCAAAGGTAATGATAGAGTTAATAACCAAAAAGGTAAGTGAAAAGTACTTTCATTTATTTGGGCATGTTATTCGAAGAATTTCATGTGCGTTTCTTCTACCTTTTCCCTTATAAAATCGTAAATCATCCCTGCAACATTTATTTCGCAGCACTGCTCAAGCCCTTCGAAGCCTGGGGAGGAATTAGCCTCGCAGACTTTGAAGTGGTCGCCGTCGAAAAGGAGGTCTATGCCTGCGATGTCGAGGCCGAAAATGCGGGCTGTTTCGGTTGCGAGCTTTTCTATTTCAGGGGTCATGTCGAATTTTCGGACTTCCCCGCCTCTTGAGTAATTGGACTTAAAACTGCCTGCAGGGGCTACCCGTTCCATACAGGCGACTGCACGGCCTCCTATCACGAGGACACGGAGATCCCTGCCGACACTGGATTTTATGAACTCCTGGAGAATAATGTTTGCATTGGGATTGGTTATGTGTATCAGTTCCATAATATCCCGGAAATTGGTATGGTTTTCCGAAAGAAAAATGCCTTTGCCCATGGAGCCTGAGAGAGCTTTTACGATAAGAGGAAAGCCCAGGTATTTTTCTACAAGGTCTATATTGACCGGGTTTTTGGCAAACATTGTGTTCGGAGAGGAAATTCCTCTTTCTGCCAGGATCTGCTGGGAATAGAGTTTATCCTTGACCGTGTCGATGCTCTGGGAAGAATTAAAAACGCGGACTCCCAGACGCTCAAGGTGACGGATGACTGCAAGGGCAAAATATGTTGTACCTGCGCCCATTCTTGGAAGGAGAAAGTCGGGCAGAGGAACGACTTCACCCTCAAGGAGAATACTTTTTCTATCATCCCTTGTTACTATAAGGTCAAACTGGTCAGGTTTTACGACCTCGAGTTCTATCCCTTTCTCGCGCGCAACTTCGATAAAGCGGTGTATTTCATACAACTCTTGCTTTAATTCTGCAGCCCGGTTCTTATAAAGAATCCATCCTTTCATTCTTTCATCCTATCCGTCATTCAAATGAGTGGCTTGAAATTAAAAAGGATAAGTATTTATTTAAAAAGACTTCCCCGTATATAGAATTATGCTTTCCGACACTGTATTCTGCTTTTAATTTGAGCTTCTTCAGAATTCCTCAGGGAAGATGGGAAAGAAATTAAGGCCAGGAGAAGAAATTAAGGTTATCTAAGGACTCGACACGGGCTCCCTGACTCTATACAGATCCCGGAGGCTCTGGTCCATATTCATAAACTCTTCAAGCTGGGATTCCACGAGTTCTATCCGCTCAAAGCAAGCGACATGGAAAAGTGCATCCCCTTCATTGACCAGGAGAAATTATCTTTCCCTATAATGATGCCACCTTCCTCTGTTCTCACGGGTATTTCACCTGTAGCGGATCGTAGGACGAGAGGAGGTAATATTTATGTAGCAGCGAATTGTTTCGATTACGTACATCGTATGCCCTCTTTTTTCCTGCCTCCAAAAGACGGCGAGTGGAACATGATTTTTGTTCCTGCGACAGGATTCCTATTTTCACGCTAAAGCCCTCCCCCTTCAGGCCGCTTGAGCTGAAAAAATGGAAAAAATAAAAGGTAGAAATCCTTTTTGATTACTGTATGTCTCCCCCAACCTCAGCATACACGGGGTCAATTTCTACAGCTTTTCGGTATGCGTCTTCAGCCTCTTCTGCCCGCCCAAGAAAACTCAGGCAGACAGCTTTTCCGAACCATGAATCTGCAGCCTGTGAATTGAGGTTAAGTGCCTTTTCATAAATTTCCAGAGCTTCTTCGAAGCGTTTGAGCTGGGCGAGCATGAAACCCAGGCTGGAATAGGCTTCAAAATATTCGGGATCCAGCTGCGTGGCTTTCCTGTATGCCTCGGCAGCTTCCTCAAACCTCTGCATCTGGCTGAGGGTAAAGCCTTTGTTGTACCAGACATCGGCGTTTTCGGCGTTAATTTCGATGGCTTTTTCAAAGGCTTTAATTGCTTCATCATACATTTCGAGGTTTTCGAGGTCTATTCCCATATTATTCCAGGCATCATCGTTCTCAGGGTCCAGTTCAACGGCTTTTTCATACGCTTTCAACGCCTGCCTGTAACTGCCAAGGCTGTCAAGATCCACGCCTTTATATTGCCAGGCTTCGAGAAAGCCAGGATCAAGTTCGAGTGCCTTGTCGTAAGCAACAATTGCTTCGTCATAATTTCCCATCTGCCCGAGAGCTATGCCTTTTCCTACCCAGGCTTCTTTATAATCGGGATTTTCCTCGAGGACTTTTTCATAGGCTTCGATCGCCTGCTCGTAGTCTCCTGCCTGGCTCAGGTTAAGGGCCTTTCCGTACCATGCATTGGGATAGTCCGGACTGAGCTCAAGAGCCTTTTCATAGGCTTTAACAGCGTCTTCATATTTTCCAGCCTGGGAAAAGGAGAAAGCCATATTATTCCAGAGGTCCGGATCTTCGGGATTGATTTTGACAGCTTTCTCATAGAGCTCGAGAGCCTCCTCGTATCTTCCAAGGGTTTCAAGTGCTGCAGCCTTATTATTAAAAAGGTAAATATTATTTGGATCCTTCTCGATTGCCTTATTGAAAGCCACAATTGCTTCATTGAACTTGCCAAGCCTGAGAAAGTCGAGTCCGCATTCGTTAAGTTCGGCTGCAAGGACTTCATCGCTAACTTCTTGCTTACCCGCATCCCCCGAATCACTCAGAACATACAAATCTTCGGAAACCGTCCCCTTTTCAGCATCAGTTTTCTCTTCTCTACCTTCATAAACGAAGGTTTTATCCTTTGGTTCGTCGGAACTCATATCAAAATTTCCTGTATTGCCTTTTAGAATAGACCCTGCGGATTCTCAAGTGCCCGCGTTCGTTATTTACTTAAATCTGTTGTTCATTTATGATTTATACATCTGTCCTTTATGGCTTTTATAGCCTCTCCCCAAAAAACATTTGGAAAAGTTCCGGAAAGGATAACAGGAAAAGAAAAAACCAGACCGCGAGACCTGGCAAATCCAGAAAAACCGGGCAGATCAAAAAATTGAAAAAATTTAGAAAAACATGAAAGAGATTCAGAAAACCATGGAAAGAACTTATCCCGAAACCCTGAAGGCAGTACTCTTTGATATGGACAACACCCTTTTTGATTTCGTAGCCGCAAAGCTTGGAGCTTGTAAAGAGATTCTCTCATATATTGGAAGAGGAAAAGGAGGCATTGCAGAAGAACCTTCGGAACTTTTTGAATATTTCCTGAGAGGAGTTTACGGTTTTGAAGATTACGAAAATATCAGGGATTATATGCAGGAAAGGAACCTTTTTACAGCTCAGGGCTACAGGCAGTGCTGTGAGATATATGAAAGGGAAAAACTGCAAAACCTCAAACTCTATCCCGGTGTAAGAGATACTCTTGATGAGCTGAAAAAAATGGGCTTGAAGCTTGCGATTATAACGGATGCCGATAGTTACCATGCCCTGGCAAGGCTTACAAGAGTCGGGCTTCGGGATTACTTCGATCCTCTCGTGGCTGCGGACATGACAGGCACAAAAAAGCCAGACCCTGCACATTTTCTTTTTGCCCTTGAGGCTTTAGGGATAAAACCCGGAGAAAGTCTGGTAGTTGGAGACAGTATCAGAAGGGACATGATCCCCGCCCGCAAGCTTGGATTGAAAACCGCTTATGCTTCCTACGGAGACTGGAGACCTGCAGAAGAAATGGACCAGTGCTTCGATTTCAAGCTCAACGCATTTTCGGATTTGCTTGATATATCCGGGCTCTGAACAGGCACGCAGTTAAACCTGAAATTCGCACAATAAATAATAAGGCTAAAAAAATATGAATAAGCTTACTTTTCATATCATTTTTTCCATATCCGTTATTTTATGACCACTTTTCCATACCTGCTATATAAGCCAGATAGAGTTAAGAAGAAAAGAAAATTTTTGGCCGCCAGATCCAGGAATCCGGTAAAGGACTTTTGACTAACGGCTTTTTCGACTCCGGATCTGCTGCTTCTATGGAAAACCCTGCGGTTTGGCTACTTAAAGGAGATCCGAATATATCGGATTTATATCGACTGCCCTTTCGTAGGCTTCCATTGCTTTCTGGTGTTTCTTAACCCTGTCGTATACAATACCCTTGCCAATCCAGGCTTTTGTAAAACTCGGATTGATATCGATAGCTCTCTCAAAAGCTTCAAGCGCCTCTTTGTATTTTTCCAGGTCTCTCAGGGCAATTCCCTTATTGTACCAGAACCTGGCATTCTCGGGATTTGCTTTTATCTTGGTGTCAAAAACCTCCACTGCTTTTTCGATATAGAGTCTTGCTTCGTCGTGTTTTCCAAGCCAGCGGAGAGCCACACCCTTGTTATAAAGGGCTTTCCCGTTTGCAGGGTTTAACTCAAGAGCCCTGTTAAAAGCGTCAATGGCTTCTTGAAAACTCTTTATCTTACAGAGACCCATGCCTTTTTTGCACCATTCGCTCGCACTCATAGAGCTCATATCACAGCTCTTTTCATAGAGGCGGATAGCCATCTCAAAATCATCCATAGCATCTTCGTATGCCTTCATTTCCCTCAGAGCCATTCCCCGCCTGTACCAGACTTCAGGGTCTTCAGGAGCGAGAGATATAGCTCGGTAGTATGCATCCAGAGCTTCCCCATATTGCATAAAACCCAAAAGCAGTTCAGCTTTGGAATACCAGGTTTTCGCATCTGCAGGGTTGATCTGAAGGGACCTGTTAAGGGCATCGAGAGCTTCATCATATCTCACAAGACTTTTCAGAACCATCCCTTTGCTAAACAGGATTTTTGCATTACCAGGGCTTATTTCCAGAGCTTTGTTGTATGCATCCAGAGCTTCTGCAAACCGTTTAAGTTCATGGAGTGCAACGCCTTTATTGTACCATTCATTTGAAGTCATAGCTCTACCCACACCTTTTTTCGATTATGTTTTTCCACCGTTTACCACATCTACTCTAGCAATAATAATATATGCCTTCAGAGTATTAAATTGATTTTGTACTTTAGCTCCGTATTAAAAATAAGGACATATTTACAGTTACATGATAATTTACGTTTTGCTCTTTTTTAAGGATTTGGAAATATTTCTACACACTATTATTTTAAAAATAAGGTTTTTAAAATATGGACTATAATTAGATAAAGTAAAATAACTTTATATTATATTCTTTCAAATTAGTATTAAAATTAAGAAAATATATTTATATCAGGCTTAAGTTCTTCCGGTTTTCCTCTATTTAATCCGCTGTCCTGCCCTGACCAGGAAAAAAATTGATCCATAAAATGAAGCCGGAGAAATTTGGCAAGTTCTATTTCAGCAAAAGCAGGGACTACTTCCTCTCACGGCCGGTCAAAACGTCATCGTTGCCTTTTTAGATTGAAAGCTTGAGGATTTTTCTGGTCTGGGGAAACTTACAATAAGCCAGGTTCTTCTTTCCACATCTTTCCATCTTCTGAAAATGTATTCTAAAGATCATTATAAAGATAATAAATATTACTGCAAAGAAGACTGCAACGGAAAGAATAAATTAATTAGTGTAGTTTAAGGGGCATGTAAAGAAATCATAAAGATATCTATGAGTACATTTCTAACATACTTGGAGAAATGCAGGAAAAAAAATTCTGGAGAAAGGCTCTAAAAAGATTTAGTTTTCAGAGTAATCTCCCCAGTTTACAGAGCTTTAGAATAGAAAGAAAAAAAATTGTTCCTGTTATAAGCCGGTTTTCTCCTTTCAGGTTAGATTCGAGTACGCCTTAATATCATCCCTACTCTGGCCCTAAGTTCCAGAGGGTTAAAAGGCGTAGAAACATAATCATCAGCTCCTGACTCAAAAGCTTCAACTCTGTTTTTCACCCCGTCCCTTTCACTGAGCATCATCACTGGTATCCACCAGTATCTTGAACTGGCTTTAAGCTGCCTGCATATTTTAAAACCTTCAATATCCGCAAGCCCGGTATCCAGCAGGACAAGGTCGGGTTTTTCAGATTTTACCGCTTCAAGCGCAGAAAAGCCGCTAGGGGCTTTAACAACGTTAGCTTTAACAACGTTATAATCTTCAGCTTCAAGCGTCGCCTTAATATTGGAGATATTACTCCCATCACCCATAATCAGGATTTTCTGCCTTGTATCTTTAAAATTTGCAATTCGGATCTTTACCAGTTCCTCTGGAACTGAAAGAGTACAGGCGATATCCCGATCACTTATTTCAGGCTGTGCTTCAATCAATTTCAAAATCTCATGATCAAGATTTTTATTATGCATCACCCTCCATCACCATACAGTATAGATTTTCTTAGGTATTAAACATTTCTCAAATCTTTTGGAATATACGGTGATTTAAATTTGATACAGTATGAATGGAAAAGAGTTATCCAAATATTTAGAAGAATTTTTATGGATCGCCGGACTTAACCAATAAGGAGATAAGTTTATAACCATAAATAGCAAGTTAATATTGGAAATAAGAATCGCTTACGGAGAACAGCCACCTCTGAGATGATAACAATGGATCCACTAGAAAAAATCTTCGGAAAAACCGCACAAATGACAGTCCTTAAGAACTTGATCGAACGCCAGAACGAATCAACCTACCTTTCAGGGATAGCCGAAGAAACTGGCCTGTCTCACTCGAGCGTATCAAGGGTTATCACCCCTCTGATCGCATCAGGCATTGTCATAGAAAAACCCCTGGGAAAGCAAATTCGGACTTTCCAGCTGAATATGGAGAGCGAGGCAACAAGGCTGATCATAGATTTCTACAATAAAATCAACCAGCTGGTAGATTAAGCCTGAGAAATAAAAGCGCGGAAAAGAGCGCGGAAAATAGAAATTCGGGGCAGGACAAATTTGCTGTCCCTTCTTTTCAAATATACAGATAGTGAAACTTTAAGGCAATTTCGGCCAGGAGGTCCTGATTCAGATCGTTTTTCATGTAACCTGTTTTTTGAGGTATTCTATGTACTCATTTGCGGCAGTAGCTGCGAGTGCCCCATCTCTAACTGCTGCCACAAGCTGCCAGATTGGGGTGTCACGGCAGTCTCCAACAGCATAAATTCCTTTCTCCGAGGTCTCCAGTGAGCGATCCGTCTGGATAAACCCCTCCCCGTCCTTCTTCACATCAATGATTTCAGTGTTCGGATGAATGCCTACATAGATGAAAACGCCGTCTGTAGCCAGTTCGCGGTGTTCCCCACTTTTGAGGTCTTTAAAGACAATTTTTTCAACCCTTCGAATATCTCCGCTGCTTCCTATGATTCCCAGTAAGCAGGCATTAAAAATGAATTCAATATTCGGAGTTGCAAAAGCCCTGTCCTGAAGGACTTTCGCAGCCCTCAACCGGTCCTTCCTATGAATAAGATAGACCTTCCGGGCAATTTTTGAAAGGACAAGGGCATCCGTAATTGCCGAGTTGCCGCCTCCGACTACTACAACGGTTTTGTTTCTAAAAAAAGGCCCGTCACAGAGGGCGCAGTAGGAAACCCCTTTACTAATAAACTCTTTTTCTCCAGGCACGTTCAGATGCTTGGGATTTGCTCCTGTGGCAATTATGACAGCTCTTGACTCAAGGTCTCCGCTGTCCGTGGAGACTATTTTCTTTTCCCCTTCAGCGCGAACGGAGAGGACTTCTGTTATCTTTGTTTCTACCCCGGCTTCCTGAGCATGGTTTTTGTATTTTTCCATTAATTCAAGCCCTGAAATCGACGGAAAGCCAGGGTAATTTTCCACGGTATCTGCAAGAGCGATCTGGCCGCTAATCTCGCTTCTCTCAAGAATAAGAGTGTCAAGCCCGAAACGTACGGCATAGATCCCGGCCGCGAGCCCTGCGGGCCCCCCTCCTACAATTATCAGGTCATACATACTTGCCTCCTGAATTAGAAAAATCGGTTTTCGAAAAAGTGCAAATTCCTGGAATAAATTCAGTTAATACGGGCGATAGCATCGGCTTTTTTCGGAAGGCCTGTAAAAACTACCTCCCCGTCAATAATAGTTGCAGGAACCCCAAATATGCCATATTTATCAATCAACGCCTGGCCCTCTGGAGTTTCCGCATCTATTTCCTCGTACTCAAAGTCATACTCGGACTTCAGGCCTTTCCAGAGTCTGCGAGCTGCCGGACAGACAGTGCACCAGCTGGCGTGGATAAGCGTAACTTTAACCATGATAAAAACTACCTCTAAAAACTGCAATCTTAAGCTCATCCGTAGTATTAATTCCTAGATATAAATAAGTTAAGCGTATCCGTAAATCAGGAAAATAAAGACGTAATATATTGGACATGCCTGAACAAAAAGCTTTAAGCCAACAAGGTTCCTAAAGCGGGCTATGCTCACATTTATAGGTCTGGGCCTTTTTGACGAATACGATATTTCTTTAAAAGGACTTGAGGCTGTCAGGGAAGCTGACCTGGTTTATGCGGAGTTCTACACATCCTGTCTCATGGGTACGAACCTTGAAAGAATGGAAAAGCTCTACGGAAAAAGAGTTATTTTGCTTTCAAGAGAGGATGTGGAACAGCATCCTGACTGGCTGAACGAAGCAAAAGACAGGAATATTTGCTTCCTGACTGGCGGAGATACAATGATCTCAACAACCCATGTAGATTTGCGCCTGAGAGCCGAAAAGCTGGGGATAGAAACTCACCTGATTCATGGAGCTTCCATTGCCTCGGCCGTTTCGGGGCTTACAGGGCTGCAGAACTATCGCTTCGGGAAATCCGCAAGCATTCCTCACCCCTATGAAAGCAGGAGAGGCACAAGAATAATCTCGGAAACTCCTTATGACATTATAAAACAAAACTCCGGACTTGGCCTGCATACTATCGTGTTTCTGGATATAGATAAAGAAAAGGGCTATATGACCATAAATACTGCACTTGAGCTTCTCCTGGAGGTTGAAGAAAAAAGGGGAGAGGAGGTTATGCACGGAACTGCTGCAGTAGGAATCGCCAGGGCAGGCTCGGAAAAACCGACTGTGAAAGCTGACTATGCAGAAAACTTAAAGGATTTCGATTTTGGAAAACCTCTCCATATCCTCGTAATTCCCGGAAAACTGCACTTTCTTGAAGCTGAGGCGCTTGTGAAACTTGCACGAGGCCCAATAGGGTTTATGGAAAAGGCAGAATAATGAAAAAGAATAAAACTGCTAACCTCCTTCCTGGTGATCAAAATGCCTGCAGATTTGAATGAAAAGGTCAAAAGATATGAAGATATGTTAAAAAGAGCACTCCAGAAAGCAAAATACGCCCCTATCCAGGGATCCCACATGTATGCCGTTGCGAAGGATTATTATGTAATGGCAGAAGCCTATTACAAAGACGGGGTGTATTTTCTGGAAAACGAAGACCCTGTAAATGCCCTGGCCTCTTTCAGCTATGGTCATGCCTGGCTTGACGCGGGAGCAAAACTCGGGGTTTTTGCAGTAGATGACGAAACTCTTTTTACCATATGAAAAAGGAAAAAGAGAAAAGGAAGTCAAAAACAAAAATGTCGGAACCCTGATGTCAGGGAGAAAGCATAGAGGCCTTAAATAGAAGGATGAAAAATTGCAGAACTAAAAATTAAAAGCTTAACTAAAAAACCATATAAAAAGTAAAGTCTATACTATTCTAGTTGAAGCAGAAACAATTTATATACTTTATTCTATTCTTTAAATTCTGTAGAAACTTTTCCGGATCGGGAAATATTCTTGAAAATGCGTATAATTGAATAATTACGGTGGACAATAATGAAAAACTTCCATGTGGTACTTGAAGCAGCTTGGTTGGTTAGAGACGTAAAGACGGCTGACGACGCTATAGGAGTCGCAATTTCTGAGGCTGGAAAGCGCCTGAACCCTAAATTGGATTTTGTAGAGGTCGACGTGGGAACCACGTCCTGCCCGGCATGCGGTGAGCCTTTCAGCAGTGTTTTTATAGCAGCAAACACCGCTCTTGTAGGACTTATTTTTGAGATGAAGGTTTTTGATGCCGAATCTGCAGAGCATGCGGAAAGGATAGCAAAATCCGTGATAGGTAAATCCCTCAGGGATATTCCATTAACAGTTGTCGAAGTGACCGAATTTGAACGGTCAGGCGAGAAGGGTGAACAGCAGCAGAAGAGCAAAGCAAGTAAATAAATAGATTTTCTCCTGAAAACCTGTAAAAATACCTTAATAGAAGAAGGCAGGATGCTGGGTTGGTTATGCCTGTAATTTCATTCAGGCAGGGCTTAAAAAGGCACACGGCTGAAAAGAGAACGTATGTTATCGATAGACGCCAGCAAAAAAGTATTTTTTATTTTTCCTGCGTGCTTACCTGACTTTTAAAGACATATCCAACCTTAAAGACCCTGAGCTTCCCCAGAACCCACGAAAAAAGAGGACACTACATGGACAGAGTAATTTCCATCGTGGGGCACACGGCCCTTGATTACATCGTAGATGTTGAAAAAATCGCAGGAAAAAACGAATCGTCCCCTGTCATTGACTATGAAGAATACCCTGGTGGAGGGGCTGCCAATATTGCGGTTGCCATCGCAAAGCTGGGGGGAAAGAGCCAGCTGATTTCCCCTGTGGGTACGGATTTTGCAAGCTCGGGATATGAGAAACTCCTTAAAGACGCGCAAGTTGACCTTTCCCGCCTCTACCGGATCGAGGACCGGAAAATTTCCAAGGCGTTCATTTTCACGGACAGGAAAGACAACCAGACAACCTATTTTTACTGGGGAGCCTCTTCAAAATTCAAAGAATTAGAACCCGAGCCTGCGGATTTTGTCCATCTTGCAACCGCAGATTCCGTCTATAATGCAAAGATCGCACAAATTGCAGGTTTCGTATCTTTTGATCCTGGCCAGGATCTTGTTACATATTCAAAAGAAAACCTTGAGCTCATCCTTGCTCATACTGATATCCTTTTTGCGAACCGATACGAAATCAGGCGAGTTTCGGAGATGACCGGAAAAAGCTTCTCGGAACTCAAGGCCATGATTGACATTATCGTGGTCACATACGATGCAGAAGGCAGCAGAATCTATGACGGTAAAGAAGAATTTACGATTCCTGTAGTTTCTGTCAGAGCTGTAGACCCTACGGGAGCAGGAGATGCTTACAGGGCTGGTTTCCTTCTAGCCCTTGCAAGAGGATACACTATTTCCACATGCGGAAAAGTAGGGTCAACGGTAGCCTCTTTTGCTGTAGAGACCCGGGGCTGCCAGACAGGCCTTCCCACCTGGGAAGAAATGACAGTCCGTTATGAAGCCAATTTCGGAAAGCTGGAGAAAGGGTGCTGAAATTGCGAATACCGAAGATAATATGCTGAAAAGTCAAAAAGGATATAAAATAGTAACTATCCAACCTCCCCGAGATCAGTTGATTGATATTGATTTTAACGTCACAGATAAATGTGATTACTAACCAATGAAAAAATAAAAAACGCAATCAATAATCAACAATTAACGGAAATTAATTCAGAGAAATTTGCCCACTGAATCTTATGAAAGATGGCTATTGAAGTTGTTTTTCCCCGGCTGAATAGTTACATAAAAATATTACATAATGATCCACGCAGTATAACGCTGACGTACGAAAAAGATAGTAAAACATAAAGGGATGCAGATGAAACTCGCAGCACTGGTTTCCGGTGGCAAGGACTCGATTTTTGCCATATACAAGGCCCTTGAAGAAGGGCATGAAGTCACCCACCTGATTAATATCATTCCCGCAAGGGAAGATTCCTACATGTACCATTCCATCAACCTCCACATGGTAGAATTAATTTCTGCCGCCTGTGAAATCCCATTGATCCAGCAGCAGTCCAGCGGAATAAAGGAACTTGAACTGGATGACCTGACCCTCGCCCTCAAGAAAGTAAATGTAGATGGGGTGTCCGTAGGCGCTATTGAATCTCAGTATCAGGCAGGTAGAGTGCAAAAGATCTGTGACTCCCTGGGGCTTAAGGTCTATGCCCCTCTCTGGCATAGAGACCCTGAAGGGTTGCTCAATGAGATGGCAAAAGTGCTCGATATCCGGATTGTCAAGGTTGCAGCCGATGGCCTCGATAAATCCTGGCTGGGTCGCCCTATAAATGTAAACTCAATCGAAAATCTCAAAGCCCTGAACCGCAGATATATGGTTCACATGGCCGGAGAAGGCGGAGAATACGAGACTGTCGTCCTTGACGCCCCCTTCTTTAAAAAGCGCATTGAAATTGTAAAAAGCGAAATTGAATGGCAGGGTGACATTGGCTCCTTAAAGATCCTGGAAGCAAAACTCATCGACAAAAACTGAGTTTCAAGGAGGCGTCCTGGTAAACAGACATTTATATTCATTTCAGAGTTTAAAAACACTGCAATTCTTCAAAGCAACATCTTCTTACTTTTTTTATTTTTTTATTTTTTATTAGTTTATTTTTCTTATTTTTGATTTTTGATTTCTGTCATTCATATGGTTTTTCAAGCTTGAATCCGGATTTACCAACGTAAGGTCTGATTTAAAAGGTCTTTCTCAAAAAATAAGAGTACTGGGAAAAGTTCGCCCCCAAGCCACCGCATATCCTTATTATTATATAATACCTCGCATATTTATAAGTAGGGCATCTGGGAAAAATCTATTTCTGTTGTAAACCTCAGCCAACACTTTATCCCCCAACTCCCCACACTCCCAATACCCAGATGCCCTATCCCCAACACTAACTTTTCCTAATCCTACTTTTCCTAACCCTACTTTTCCTAACCCTACTTTTCCTAACCCTACTTTTCCTATCCTAACACTTTTCCTTTACACTGCAACTCAGCCTGATTCCGTTTCGCATCTGATTAACAAAGCTATGCCTGATAAGAAAAGATAATCGAATAATTCAAGATTGAACAGGAGGTGAATAATTGATATGGCTTGAAAAAAAGGTTCCAGAGGTGAAGCCCACAGAACATAGTAAATTTATTGATGTTTTAAGCCTTTAATAGGATTCATTTAATCTTTAGATTCATTTAATCTTTAATAGGATTCTTTAAGCCTTGACGATGTCAATTAAATCCAGAATTCTCAGGGCAAAATATGCGCCGTTTGCCCCATTATCGATTCCTACGCTTCCGACAGGCACCCCCGGAGGCATCTGGGCTATGGAGAGAAGAGCATCAAGCCCGCCGAGTTTTGCACTTACAGGGACTCCTATTACAGGCCTTTTCGTCCTGGAGGCCACAACGCCTGGAAGAGCTGCCGATAAACCTGCAATTGCGATAAAGACCTTTGCGTCGGTGCTTGAGATGTAGCTGTCAAGTTCGGTCGGGTTCCTGTGAGCGGAAATAACCATTACTTCGTAAGTGTATTTGCTCTTTTCAAGCACAGATGTCGCACGATTGGCGATTAACCTGTCGGATTCGGAACCCATAATTACTGAGATATCAACCATTTTTAGCTCCTCTTAGGCAGTCAGGGCAAGTTTCCCTTGCCACTTAACTCATTCTGGCGTTCTATACTCATCCTGATAAGAATCTCAAAAATATCCTTTACAGAGCCCACATCAAGGTTGAGTTCGGTTGCGGCATTTAAGGCCCTATTGATTACAACCTCATTTTGTTTACGGTCATTTATCGAAGTTCCATTTATTCTTTTTGATTCAAGCACTTTTTCGGCCAGACTTACTCTTCGATCTATAAGGGCAAGAATTTCCCTATCGATTTCCTCAATTTCTTTGCGGACAGTTTTAAGTTCACTCAAGTGGACCCCTCGCTGTATAAAGACATTGCATCTCTGTTATTTATAGAGGTTTCTATAACCCTGCCTTCCATCCCACAGCTTTCCCAGGCAGATTTCAGCTCTTTTACCTGCTCTGCCCTCACAAGTGCTGCATAGGAAGGGCCGGTTCCAGACAGGCTCACCCCTTTTACCCCGCATTCGAGAGCTCGAAGCATATGTTCCGTATCAAAGCCAAGAGCCCCACAGTAGAGGAAACCGTTTAGCGTCATGGCTTGTTCGTAGTCACCTTCAAGGGCAAGACCGTATGCGATTTCCACATAGGGGGCGATGAGCCGGGAGCGTTTCACATCCGTGTCCGCACTGAAAGCCCTTCTGGCAGGGGCAAATATCAAGACCTTTGATTCTTTTTCTTCACGTCTGAGAAGTTCCATTTTCCTGTTATCAGTAACCACAATCCCTCCGAAGAAAGAAGCACATGCATCATCAAAGGCGCCTGTTACAGTAACACCTACTTCTTTTGCAGCTTTTACCCCGAGTTTCACGATCTCAAGAGGCGGAAGAGTCTCACCAACCGCACGGAGGGTTGCAAGGACTGAAGCGTTTGCTGCGGCACTACTGCTCTTGAGCCCGCCTGCCACAGGGATTTCACTTTTCGTCCTTACCGTGCCGCCCAGTTCAAGCCCGAACCTTTCAAGAGCCATTTCAACACAGCGCTCTATAAGGCGGGCATCTCCTTCAGGCGCCTCTTCGATGGAACCCGAAATCCCTATTTCGTTTTCTGAAAGCTCAACCTTTGCAAAAGTCTTTAAATCTATCCCGAATGCTGCACCCTTCCAGGTAGCTATGGCGTTTATTATGGTTCCTGCTCCCGATGCGCAGGCGTGCCCTTCAAGTGTCATCACGCCCAGAATGCGCTGTTCTTTAATATTTTTTGCTACTTGTTTCCAGAGCAGATCTAAAATACCCTGAATTGCATGTTCCGTAACTTATTCACAAAAAAGGAATCCACAAATATAAATAGTAAAGTTGAATGCTGCGTATATCGAAAAAGTATATCTAAATATTAGCCAGGAATCACTTCTAAATATTAGCCAGGAATTATTATAAAAATATGAGTAAATATTACCAATCTCGGACTTAGCAGTTCTAACCAAAAACGGGGAATCAATATAGAGACCAGAAAAGTACAGCAGACAGGCGGATCCACTTACATCATTTCCCTTCCAAAACAATGGGCCGAAAAAGTGGGAATCAAAACCGGCATGAGGGTTTCCCTCCAAGCGCGGCCAGACGGAAAACTACTGATAGACCCTGTTCTGGAAGAGCGAGTAATCAAAACCAAAAGAATTGATGTGACCGGCCGTGAAGTAAAAGCACTGGAGAGAGATATCATTGCTGCATATCTCTATGGATACGACAGGATCGAGTTTTCATCAAAAAGAATACTTGCAGAACAGAAAAAGGTGATCCGGAAGGTCTGCTACAAACTGATAGGCCCCGAAATTATTGAAGAGAGCTCAAGTTGTGTGGTTATCCAGGATCTCCTTAACCCAGATGAGCTTTCGATCAAAAAAGGTGTACACAGGATGTTCCTTATTGCAGGATCCATGCAAAAGGATGCAGTAAGAGCCCTTAAAACTGTCGATCACGACCTTGCACTTGATGTTAGTCAGAGAGATGACGAGGTTGACAGGCTGTGCCTCCTGATTTCCAAGCAGTTCCGCTCTATTCTCTGCGGCGGGAGAATGCCGGATTCCGCAGAAACAAGTATAGAGGAATACCATGAGTTTAGAATGGCGGCAAGCCCACTGGAAAGGATAGCAGACCACGCACAAAGAATAGCAAATGTTGCTTCAAAAATGCAGCCGCCTGTTAATGATAATGTAATAGAAGACATCGAAACGCTCAATAACGCTTACATGGAGCTGGTAAAGCAGTCAGTAGAGGCCCTCTTTGATGCCGACACTTCTCTTGCCAATCAGGTAATAGATAGTGTTGACAATATGCGCGCACAGGTAGAGGAATTACATGCATCTATTCTAAAACTGGAATCACATGAAATCATGATTTCACTCGGAACAGTTGTAGACAGCCTATCCAGAATAGGAGACCTCGGCTCCAATATAGCCGAAATTGCGATAAACTCGGCAATTCGGGACAAATGAATAGATATCCTGCTGGAGAAATCAGAAGTACTCCGCAATTAGAAAAGATAAAGAAATATTTCTTTTAAAGCAAAATATCCTTAAAGTAATAAAAAAATTAAATATATAGCTAAGACCTTAAATCCGGGATAATAGGTTTTTCAATGCCCTGAGTTGCTCAAGAGATATCTTGAAATTTATATTGGGAAACTAATCTGTAAAAGGCCACAAAGAGATAATTATATGAGCAGGATACGAAAAGTCTGTCATCAAGAAAAACAATTTATATTTTTAAGAGTCAATGAATAAAAATAGGAAAAGATATAAAGGAAAGTATAGAACATCAGTACATATATAAAAAATTTAATACAAATGAAAAGAGTTAAAGAAGATCTGAAAACCTTCTTTATAAAAAGTTTTTTATTAATCTAATCAGGGAAAAGGGCGATAAAAAGTAATTTATTTATATCCTGGTGTTATTTCCACGAAGGCAATTTCTATTTTACCATAGAAAGGATCCGAAGTTTTCTAATTATATCCAGGTATGCCGGAAAGGAGAAAGAAACCTCTCCAATTTCCCTCGATTCCCTCAGTCTAACAAATAGAAATTATTTATATGTATGGATCAATAGATAAAAAATTACTGTAAATACCAACCCATACAGGAAAGCAATCCGAGAAATCCTTAGGTGTTATGCTTATCCCAATGGAGGGAAGCTATGAATATGATAAAACGATTTAAGGTAAGCTTTTCAAAAATGTTCAACAAGCTGTTTAAGAAAAAAGGAGCATGCATAGGAATCTACGGTCCCCCCAATGCCGGCAAGACGACTCTCAGCAACCGGATCCTCAAGGATTGGGTAGGAGGCGACGAAACGATGGGTTCTGTATCTCATATCGCCCATGAAACCAGGCATGCAAAAAGAAGGAACGCCGTAAGTATAGAAGCTAACGGGCATACAATTAGCCTTGACATTGTAGATACACCAGGGCTTGCCACAAAAATCGATTTCCATGACTTCATGGAGCAGGGAATGAGTGACTCCGAATCGAAGAAAAGATCTAAAGAAGCGACAGAAGGCGTGATTGAAGCTGTCAAATGGCTCGATGATCTCGACGGCGTAATACTGGTTATGGACTCAACAGAAAACCCCTATACACAGGTCAACGTAACTGTAATAGGAAATATGGAAGCCAGAAACCTTCCGCTTTTGATCGTAGCAAATAAGGTAGACCTTCCTGATTCCGACCCAGCCGGCATAAAGGATGCCTTCCCGCAACACCCCATGGTGCCAGTTTCGGCACTTGATGGGGTCGGAATGGATTCGTTTTACGAAGCTCTGGCAAAACAGTTCGGGTGATCGACATGCAGGGAATTCAACTTGATCTGATATCCGAAGCAAGAATTTCTCAGATGGCTTCGATGGAAAAAGTCCGATACATAATTGATGAGGTACGGAAAGGCAAAATCCTGGTTCTTGAAAAAGGCCTGAACCCTATGGAGGAAGCAAAGCTAATAGAGATGACAATGTCAGCAATCCAGCCTGATGTATTTTCAGGCATTGAAATGCAAAGTTATCCTGCAAATGTGGACTCTTCGTTGCTGGGAAAGTTTTTCAAAAAACAGAGCAACAAGAGACTTACAGTGATAGGGCCTGCAAACCAGCTCAAAACCCTTAGGAAAGATCGGAACCTGATCAGTGCACTTGTCTCTGCAAGTAAGTAAACGAAGTGGAAGCAATGTGTGCCCAGAAGACCCAAGACCTGGAAGCTAAAATATCCCCTCCGCAGTCCCTAGGCTCCTTTGAGATGGGCAGGAATGACGTCAACGTAATTTGTACCTACGGGAAAATTGCCGTATGGTTTGGACGGAAGGTTCCTGATTACATTATAGCGCAGGTACTCATAGGAATTTCAAAAGTGGACCAGTCTACGGTCCATGAGTTTGAGATAATCTGCAACTTTGATGAGATCACGGAGTATGAGAGTAAAGGGTACACACTGGTGTCCTATGGAAAAACAGCCGGCGGTTATCGCGTAAACTATAGTATTCCTTTTTCCAATAAAAAAGCCCTTTTCCATCTGTCAAAGTTCATACTTGAAGAGCTCCGAAAGGGAGAAGCGCGTAAGGACTTTTACTGGAATGGGAGTGACTGTGATATCCAGAGACTCTATCATGAGTTCAAAAATAATATTGAAAACTGGGAACTCAAAGCTATTAATTATAAAACTGAACCGCAAACAAGCCGATAAAAAACTTAGGCTGCCGATTACGGTAGGATACGAAGAAAGCTTCCAGGAATTTGTCCTGAAATCCCCATAATATATTTATAGGTAAGTGAAGAAGGGTATCGGGAAGGAGTTTCAAAAGTTATTTCCAATTACTGATGTAGACAAGTAGATAAGGCACTAATCAATTTATTATTTATAAGGAATCAAGTATTTTACCCAATGTTTTTTGGAGAACTCATATGAATAAAACTCAGGTAAACGACTGCGAAGATGTAATAATCTCAATGAGACTGATCGTAGAAAACCTCAATGAGGTAATTGGCAAACTTGACAGAGAAGCCATAAAGGCTATGGTCCAGAAAATCCTGGAAGGCGAAAGCGTCTTTGTGATGGGAGCTGGAAGGTCAGGGCTTGTTGCCAAAGCCTTTGCAATGCGGCTTATGCACCTTGGATTCAGCGCGTATGTGGTCGGCGAAACCACAACCCCTGCTGTCCAGCCGCAGGATGTGGTGATTGCCATTTCAGGGTCAGGGGAAACCCGTTCTATAGCTGACCTTGGAAAAATAGTAAAAGATATTGGCTCAACCCTCATAACGGTTACCTCTAAAAAAGAATCCACACTCGGTAGAACCTCGGATATTGCTATGATCCTTCCGAGCAAGACTAAAAACGACCTTGACGCAGGCGGCTACCTTGAAAGAAATATGCGGGGAGATTACAAAAACCTGCCTCCTCTGGGCACATCTTTTGAAATTACCTCGCTTATTTTCCTTGATTCGATAATCGCTCAACTTATTATGCTTACAGGCGCGTCTGAAGCCGAACTTAAATCAAGGCACACGAACATCGAATGAAAGCCTGAAAATCGCCAGAAAGCAGTGGGTATATTTTAAAAACGGTTAATTTGCAGGGATACAGGAGGGCTCAATTTGAAGGAAATAAAGTTTTCAGAGAACGTAGCCAGAATAGACACATCCGGGATCAGGAAGATTTTCGAAGCCGCAGGCTCGGACGCAATTAACCTTGGGCTCGGGCAGCCGGATTTTGATACCCCGGAGCATATCAAGGCAGCGGCAATAAAAGCCATAAACGAAGGCTTTACGGGTTATACGGTAGGCTCGGGAATTCCGGAGTTAAGAGAAGCCCTGAGTTCCAAGTTCAAGGAGGAAAACGGGTTTTCGGTTTCCCCGCAGGAAATAATTGTCACCTCCGGAGCGTCTGAAGCTCTTACCATTGCCCTTGCAGCCCTCCTCAACCCTGGAGATGAAGTTCTTATCTCAAACCCCGGTTTTGTTTCCTATAATGCACTTACCGAGATCCTGAATGGCAAAGCAGTAAGTGTCCCCCTCGCAGAAGACCTTACTATGAAGCCTGAGGCCGTGCTTGAGAAAATTACCCCGAAGACCAGAGCCATCATCCTCAATTCCCCTTCAAACCCCACAGGCGCAGTCTCAAGCAGGGCAGATATCAAAGCCCTTGCCGAGATTGCAGACGACCACAACATAACCATCCTTTCAGACGAGGTCTATGAATACTTCATCTACGAAGGAGAGCATGTAAGCCCTGCCAGCTACTCTGACAACGTGATTACTGTAAATGCTACCTCGAAGAGCTATGCTATGACTGGCTGGAGGCTGGGGTATGTGGCAGCCCGAAAAGAGTATACCGGCCAGATGCTCAAGGTGCACCAGTACATCCAGGCCTGCGCTAATTCAATCGCTCAGAAAGCCGCTTATGCCGCAGTGACAGGGCCTAAAGATTCGGTCAATGCCATGCGGGAAGAGTTCAGGAAACGCAGGGATGTGCTTGTAAAAGGGCTGAACGAACTCGGGATGGAATGCGCTCTTCCTAAAGGAGCTTTTTATGCCTTCCCGAAAGTATCGGATTCCGCAGAGGTTGCCTCCAAATTGATCTCAAACGGCGTTATTGTCGTGCCAGGCACAGCCTTCGGAAGCAAGGGTGACGGCTACATAAGAATTTCCTATGCAGCTTCAATGAAAGATATTGAAAAAGCCCTGAGCATCATGGAAAAAGTACTCTGAAAAAGTATTCTGAAAAAATGCTCTGAAAGAATATTTAGAGATCCCTGTAAAGGGAACATTTTTTCACTGTTTTTCTTTTTCCTTTCCCTATCTTTTTCCTTTAATCTGAATTATATAAAAAGAAGTATTGGACACTTGTTGTTTTTGATTACGCTCTGTTATTTGCGCATTTTCCTGCCAACAATTAAAGCTGAGGTTATATATGTCCCTAATTTTGAAGAAATATCAGTGGATGTTATCTTCTCTTATGGAATTAGAAAATATGACTCTTTGAATATAGCGTTATTATTCGAATCAAAAATTTTTATAGTGACTTCGTGATCAGACACATGGAGTTCAAATTTACTTTGAGTGATTTATTTAACACCTTCAAACTACTTTAGTCTAAAGTTTTATGTGTATACAGACCAGAACTTCAAACCGACTGCTTTATTACTCATTACAAGTTAGTAATTTTTCCTGATCTTTGATTGTTAGAGACTTAGGACAGAAAACCTATGTAGGAACGCAGCTGCCGCCAGTACTTACCGAGAAAAAGATTATTTCATTCTAGACTTTACCTCTCTACACTGACATCTCAGCCGATTTAGTTGGAAGTTTATCAAACTACCAGACCTCATAAAAATATTCAGGTCACTATTTGTTTTTTGACCAGCTTTCAGGTAAGCCTTCATAAAACCTACGTGCAGATAAACGAATTGATACAGATACATAAATTAATACCAAAAGTATAATATTAATTAACAGAATCAAAAGAGATAATTGCTATCAATACGTAATTTTTCAATTTAGGAAGAGAAAAACTTGATTGAGTAAAGGCACTTTTCCGGTCATAAGGAATAAACTGGGCATGTGTGGGTAAAAAGTCTGCACCTCCTCAAAAACAATGCGCCCGTTGACCCGGGAAATTTTGAATATCTGCGGAAAAATAGCTTCGGAAAAGGCATATGAAAAAGCGATGCACGCGTCCACTGTTTGTAAATAAAGGAATCTTCGTACTGGTATGTATATTCGTGTTGCTGAGTCCTGCTTCCGGTTCTGTCGTCTCAGCTGAAAGCAAATTGACAGGCTGCTTATATGGAGGATATAAAAACTCAGCCGGGGTTTTTCTGAAAGAAACCATCCAGATCCCCCCTTTTCTTTTTGCGCAGGAACTTTCACTTCCCCTGACAGGAAGCAGAGAAGGGAAAAATAAGCACCTTGAGAAAATTAGCCCCTTCTTACTCCTGGCGGCAGGTATTCTTGCAGGTTTCAATCCCTGCCTGCTTGCGGTAATGGCTTTTCTCGCTTCACTCACCCTTGCGCAGCACGGAAGAAGAAAGGAAATGCTCAAAATTACGCTCGGTTTTTCGGCAGGAATCTTTACCATGTATATGCTTGCAGGAATGAGTATCCTCAGCATTGTCAATTTCCTGCCTGAAATCCAGGGAAGCTTTATAGAAATTTCAATCCTGCTCATTGCCCTGCTCGGCTTCTGGCATATTTTTGATGCATATTGGCTGAAAAAGCATTCGAAATCAACCTTCAGGACTCCAGAACCCCTGAAAAACTTTATGGGAAAAATGGACAAAAACAATCTTCTGTTGCTGTCCTTCCTTTCAGGGAGTATGTTTTCCCTGGTCAAAGCTCCCTGCGTGGGAGCGATCTACCTCTCACTCCTGAGCATCCTGGCAACAAAAACCGATATTGTCAGGGGAACGGCATATATGGGGCTTTACAACCTCGGGCTTCTACTCCCTGTAATAGGTCTTGGGCTCTTGCTCGCCTTCGGACTTAGCCCCAAAAAAGTCACTGAGTTCAGGGAAAAATGGAGAGTGGAAATAAGGCTGACAACAGGGTTTATACTTATATCCCTGGCCCTGCTGATGCAGCTTGGAGTAATCTGAACAGGAATACTAAAAAGCTCAATGAAAAATCTTAAATTACAGTTTTTGACTTAATTACACCTAATTGTACTCAGGGCTCGGTAACAAAAGAAAAAACTGGCTGGCGCGGAGAATTCCATCCAAACGCTATAATCAAGGAATACACCGCCAGCACGGAAAAATTGTGCTGTTGTCCCATTTCTTCTGTGTTTTCCGTGCCTACGGCGGTTCACCTCTTCGTTTAAATTAGCGAAAAAAATTAGGTGATTCATTCTAATAAGCTTATTAATATACTCCAGAATTAGATAATCAGAAATCAGATACTGGACTCTTCATTTGGCTCTTCGGAAGGAGAGAGAAGGCGCTTTTCTTCAATCATCTCCAGAAGTCTGTCCATTACCTCATCGATCCCTTCCCCGGTAATCGTGGAAATGTTCAGTTCTACTTCATCCATTTTCTGGAATTCAGGCCTATCAGCCTTGTTTGCGACCAGAAGCAGAGGAAGTTCGAAGTTTTCCCTGATCTCCGCAAGCAGGTGTTTCTGGTCTTCAATCTCGTACCCGCAGCTCTCACTGGGGTCAATAATGAACATCACGACCGCGTCAAGGAAATGGATCGCAGTGATTGCCTGCCGCTCGATATAGTTTCTCTCGGACATGGGGCGGTCAAGTAGCCCGGGAGTATCCATAACCTGGTAGCGCACTCCATTCCGGGTGAAATGCCCGATTGTTACTCCTTTTGTTGTGAAGGGATAGGGGGCTATTTCCGGGCTTGCGCCTGTAATTTTCGAGACAAAACTTGACTTTCCAACATTAGGATAACCAGCAATCACAATCGTGGGCTCGTCCTGGACATCCGGAAGTTTCCTCAAGACGTTTCTGGCTTTGTTGAGGAATAGAAGATCCTTGTTTATGGACTTGATAATGGATGCAATCCTGCCGAAAGCCTCTTTTCTGACAGGTTCGGGGATATCCGACTCCCGGATCTTTCCGACGTAGCTCCTTGCAACCTCATGTATTTTCTTGCTTGCCCAGTCTACGGATGCCAGGGACATCTTAAGTTTTTCCACGCCTACAAGGATATCCGTAAGCTCATAATAGAACCTGGGCAATTGATCAAAACTCGGGAACCTCCTGACTATATTTGCAAGATTATCTGTAAAGATGTTTGCGGCTGTCAGTAGCATGGATTCATTGGCCTTGAACCGGCTTTCCCTGTCTTCGATAGTTTTCCCGGACATCGCTCTCGCTGCCCGCTTGAAAGATTTATTGATTAATTCATCGGAAGTGGGAACTGTATGGATTTTCTCAAATATCATCATATTCTAACCCTCTGGGGGCTCTGTTAAGTTATATAAAGATTTTTATGAATGAAGAGTTTTAACAAAACAAATACACAAGCAAAAGTTTGGCAGAGATTTCTGAAGGCGATTTTCCTGAAAGGAAATTTATTGCTTGGCTTTGGATCTGTAATTACAAATCCTGGTAATAAACTTCAATATAAGGCATAAAACCAGCTGGATATTCAAAGCATAACCGGACTCTTTTTATATTTGTAATAGTAATTTGTAATATGAATTTATAATCATTAATTATGGTAAATACATACGATAACATACATTCTCGATGTACAGTTGTTATACATCATCCTTATAAAGGTATATGAAATTAATGGTGGTAATATGGAACTCACTTCGATTCAAAAAGATATTATTAATTCATTAATCAACCTTCAGCGGCAAAAGGACCGGGCAATCAAGGGGGAAGAAATAGCCGAGGTCATCCAGCGCAATCCTGGGACTGTCCGCAACCAGATGCAGTTATTAAAGGCTCTGGGGCTTGTGGAAGGGGTACCCGGGCCAAAAGGAGGGTACAAACCTACAGGAGCAGCGTACGATTCTTTACGGATCCAGCAGCTGAAAAATGAATCGGTGGTTCCTCTCTACAGAAACAATGTGATGGTTAACGGGGCTACAGCTGCCGAAATTAGTTTTACGACCGTCAGGAATCCTGACGCCTGTAACGGAGTCATCCGTGTAATAGGAAACACAAAAGATTTTGTGATGGACGATAAGCTTCAGGTGGGTCCTACGCCTGTAAACCGCCTGATAATCCGCGGAGAGGTCACAGGAAGGGACGATACTAACAACTCTATTCTTTTCAATATTACGGAAATGATTTCTCTTCCTAAAAAGCATGTTAAACACTACATGAAGTATCCTCCTTTGCTTGTGAACCTGAACGCGAGTATTCAGGAAGCAACGAGGCTTTTTATCCGGAATAACACTCACGGAACCCCCGTGGAGGACAAGGGGAAAATTGTAGGGATCGTTACCTATACGGACATCGCCCACGCCATTGCCCAGGGAAAACCGAACGTAAAAGTTAAAGACATTATGACAAAAGAACTCATCACGGTTGATGGGGACATGCAACTCTATGATGTAGTAAAACTCTTCCATAAATATAATGTAGGAAGGCTTATCGTAACAATCAATGGCGTACCCAAAGGGACCCTATCAAAAACCGATGTCCTGAACGAACTGGCAGTGTACTGAAAATTAATATTTCTCACGGCCTCTTTAAAAAGCAGGAAAAAATCCCGCCGAAGCAGCCGGAAAAAATATCAATATTCTCAAAATATCGGGTTGTCTGCATTTTCAAACTAGGATGTAGAAAAACTTTCAGGCCTTCAATCCCTTTTCATGCTTTCATGCCTGGAACTGAGTTCGGCTGCGATTTCATCAAGGGTGATGTCATTCGCCGCAAGCAGTACCAGAAGATGGAAGATAAGGTCCGAACTTTCCGAAACGATCTCTTTATGGTCTTCATTCCTGACTGCAAGAATTGTTTCTATTGATTCCTCCCCTACTTTTTCAAGAATCTTATTCATACCTTTGCGATGGTTCAAAAGCTTGCAGACATATGAACGCTCGTCATAGTTCTGTTTCCGGTCCAGGATAATTTCGTATACCCTGTTCAAAATTGATAAATCAGCATCCTGCATTCTAGCACCTGTTTATGTAATATACAGAGAAATATTCAAAAAAGTAAAAGCGGGAGATTTTCAAACCTTCCTCGGATCAGTAATTTCTCCGGTAAGGGCTGATGCTCCTGCAGTTGCGGGGGAAGAGAGATACACAAAGGATTCGGCACTTCCTTCTCTGCCTTTGAAATTGCGGTTGGAGGTTGCAAGACCCACTTCTCCTGCACCAAGCAGGCCGAAAGAGCCGCCCATACAGGGCCCGCAGCAGGGAGATTCCACAATTGCGCCTGCACTCATAAGTTTTTCTATATACCCGGCTCTCAACAGTTTCATGTATTCGGTTCTTGAAGCGGGGACAACAAGGAGGCGTACACCCTTTGCCACAGGTTCGTCACCCATGATGTCTGCCATGATCTTAATGTCTTCGAACCTGCCGTTTGTGCAGGAACCCATAAAGATCTGATCGATTTTCGTGCCCTCTACTTCGGTTACAGGCTTTACGTTATCCACATTGTGGGGACAGGCCACCTGAGGTTCCAGATCAGAGACATCGTAATAGCGGACATCAGAATATTCCGCGCCCTCATCGGATTTCCAGTATGGATCAAACTCATAGTACAGAATCCGCTCTTTGAGATAATCTGCAGTCACCTCATCGGCTTCGATAATTCCTGCCTTTCCACCCATCTCGATTGCCATGTTGGATATGGTCATGCGTTCGGGAATCGAAAGAGAACGGATTGTTGAACCTGCAAACTCGGCTGCCATATACCTTGCCCCCTCTACCCCGACGTCACCGATCAGGTGGAGGATAAGGTCTTTTGAGTAAACACGCCTTGGAAGGTTGCCTTCCACTTCAAAGCGCAAAGTCTCGGGTACTCTGAACCAGAGTTTGCCCGTGGCAAAAACAGCCGCCATGTCAGTAGACCCTACACCGGTAGAAAATGCACCTAGAGCCCCATATGCACAGGTATGCGAGTCCGAGCCAACTATAAGGTCACCTGGCAGCACATGCCCTTTCTCGGGAAGAACCTGATGGCAGACGCCCTCATACACATCATAATTTAAAATGCCCTGTTCCTCAGCAAATTTTCTGAGCATAATATGGTTTGCTGTGGCATTAATAGAATCCGCAGGAACCTGGTGGTCGAATACCATCACTATTTTCTTTGGGTCCCATACTTTTTTTTCTTCTTTATCTTTCATTATCTCGTAAAAGCCTTTGACTGCCAGCGGACCCGTAATGTCGTGTGTCATTGCCAGGTCTATATTTGCCAGCACGAAATCCCCGGCTGTTACGGGATTTCCAGAGGCCTTCGAAAAGATTTTTTCCGAAACGGTCATCGGACGATTTTCATTACCAGACATCCCGGTCATGGGGAATAACTGGCTCTTTCTAATAAATAAATTTAATTGATGGCACAGAGCAGAAAAAGACAAAAAAAATCTTTCAGGCGTATGAAACGACAGATGGGTTTAAAAATTGAGATAGTATGGTCGATAAGTATACGGCTTTGTTGGTTTTGTGCTGTCAATCAATAAATATAGTACTTCCCGTGCTATCATGAACTACATAGGTACATGTGCCATTTTCCAGGCTCTTCTTTGCAAGCTCCAGGCCCTTTTCCCCTCTCCTGAAATTTACAAATTTTTCATACATAGTAAGTATGTCCTCAAGTTCCGAAATATACCTGAAAATGAGGTTTTCTGCCTGCTTTCGGCTGTCTTCTGCAGAGATAGGATATCCGAGACCTTCACATTCGCATATCTGCAATCTCAGCTCTTCGATATAAAACGGATAGGTGCTGCAGAGCATCGGGCGCACTGGATAGGCCCGGCATTTGTTTGTATCTTTTTCAAGAAAGACGCAGTCTCCATTTCTCTTCCGCCTGAGTATCCACCCAAAGGCATGAATATTGCCCTCGCAATCGATATCCTCCTGAAGAAGCTTAAGAAACTCAGGGGAGAATGGTTCTTCATTTTCTTCCGGCACCCTGAAATAATCTTCATGGCTATTTTCTTCAGCCTCCCCAGGTTCATCCGGGATAGTGGTATCAGGCACAAATGGCCCTGCAACCTCAAGTTTTGAAAGGCCTGTATATCCCCGGATTCTCTCGATCTCGGAAGGGATTAGTAATACGCTGTTGTCCCCGAAAGCCCGCCGGCAGCATTTTCCACAGTGCTGGCAGAAGAAACCGATTTTCCGGATTTCAGTTGCGAGCTTTTCAGGATCAAGCTTGCGGGCCAGTTCTATTTCTTTGTTGAGGCCGGCAATAAGAAGGAGCTGGTAATCTGTTTTTCCGGACATCTGATTATTGCCTGCGCTGGAATCTTCCATGCAAAGACTCGTGTCCTGCAGGTACATCAAATTAACGCAGGCAACAGTTAACGCCGAAAATATTCGAAAGTGCAATTCAGGAAAACTTTTATTCGGTTGACAATGGATCATGATAAGAAACTATATATCAGGGAACCCGACTTAAACTGAAGTTTATATGTGGCAGACATTACTCAAAAAATTTGAAAAATATCCTGCGCAGGCAAAAGTGCTCAAGTTGCTCTTCGAACGTGGGTTTCAGGTGAATGAAGAAGGAAAGGTCACTTCCGGAAGCATTGAGATAGCACATACCCAGCTTGCAAAAGAAGCAGGTGTTGACAGGCGAGTGGTTGACGCAACCACAAAGACCATTATCTCAGATGAACTTCTAAGCAATATTTTTAAAGATGTCCATTCCATCCCTTTTCTCAGAGACGTTGCCCCTTCTCTTGGCCTGGGAGTAATCATTATTATCCCGGAAGATGCGGCCCACGTGGGCATCCTTGCGGAGGTTGCAGGCCTGATCTCCCAAAACAATTTGAGCATCCGCCAGGCTGTCTCAGATGACCCCTATCTTACTGACAATCCCAGACTCACCATCATCACCGACCAGAAAGTACCTGGAAATCTCGTGGACAAGATTCTGAACCTGCCCTCGGTCAAAGGAGTGAGTATCTACTGAATGCTCCTCTATTGAATATCACTTGGATAGGATTCAGGAACTGAAGAAGAAGCGGGATAGGGAACCCCAATCAAATACTGTTTTTGCTCCCATTTTAAAAATGAGTCTTCTTCGTGCTTATTGACTTATTTTCTGCCCCTTTTAAGCACCGAAATTACCGAAGATATCCCCAGCATCCCAAAAAATAATGCAAGCCAGGAAATATTTCTTACTTCAGTTATGGGTACCGATTCCTCTGCGAAATTTTTAACCATACTTACAACCTTCAGGATCTCATGCTCTATTGACGGTTTCAGTTCTGCAAGAGGTCCGGCAAAGGATAGAGCAAAGTCCTTTACAGACCCGAGATTTTCCTTGCAGATAGTCCTTACAATCCCGGTACTTTCATCTCCATCGTTTGAGCCTGCATCTTCAGCAGATCCTGTATTAGCAGTATCTCCGGTATCTCCTGAGTAACCGACCCTATCTGCATTACCTGTGCTATCGGCAGCTTCGACCTGAATAAGGTTTATAAATTTTTTTGAGTCGTTCCCGTTTTCATTGCCCACCGTCAGGCTCACAGTGTAATTTCCTGGAGTCATGTAAGTATGCTCAGGACTTTTTTCAGCGGACTGGTTGCCGTCCCCAAAATTCCATGACCGACCGGTTACATTTTCTGAAATATCGACAAAGTCGACCGTGAGGGGAGCAGGCCCTCTGGTGGTGCTGGCACTGAATTTAGCCGCTGGCAGGACGGCAGAAGGCTGAATTGCCGGTTCCAGGACGGTAATGACAATACATTTTGAGGAGCTGCCATTGTTGTTCTCTGCCGTAAGAGAGACTGTATAGTTCCCCGGACAGCAGAAAGTGTGCCGCAGGTCCTGGCAGCAAGATTTCTTCCCATTTCCGAAACTCCACAACACCGAGTCTGCATTTTCGGAAAAATCAACAAAATGAACTGTAAGAGGAACGTAACCGCCTGTCACATTGGTACCGATTTTGGCCTCAGGGAGTATTGGAACAGAAGGATCCAGAGCCTTCAGAACATTTATGGTTACATATGTCGAGTCGCTGCCATTTTTGTTCGTGACATTTAGAATGACCCTATAACTGCCTTCATTAACGAAAGTATGCAAAAGGCCAGAAGAGTTCGAAGTCCTCAGATTTTCCAGATCCCATAGCAGTGAGCTGGCATTTTCTGAGAAATCGGTAAACTCAACTGTAAGAGGGGCATACCCGACTGTCACATTGGAAGTGAAAATTGCCTCTGGCAATACCTTAAGTTCAGGAGTGAAATTCATTAACGGCCTGTAATCAATACTGTTTGTCCGGTGGTTGATGATATATGCCGTGTCGCCGATGCCGTCTCCGTCCTCATCCCTTTCTGCGTAATCGCTCCAGTAATTGCCTGAGGTAAGGTTCCAGGCATTGAGTTGATTCTCTCTGGCATTATTCGTGTTATTAAAGAAATTGTTGTATATCGCGTTGCCTGAAGAAGTAAGTGACCTGATGCCACAATCGATGTTCGAATATACGATATTATTGCTCAAGGTATTATTGTCGGACTTAGACAGACAGATACCAATGCCGTTTTTCGAGATATTGTTGCTACGTATAGTACAGTTCTGAGCGCCATTGAGGTAAATCCCGCATTTGCTGTCAACTATTGAGAAACCGCTGATTGTCACATTACTGGCAATTACCTTGAATGCGTTGCTCACCCCATTCTCTCCGATAATAACAGTATTATAGGGATCTTTTGAATCATAGGGATCTTTTGAATCTGAAATTATTGTCAGGTTATCCTGATTGATTTGAACGCTTTCATTATATTCTCCGGGTTTTACAAGGATAGTATCGCCTGGGGATGCCTTATCTACTGCAGCCTGGATTGATCCTCCCGGTGAAACATAAATATTTTCTGCAGCTCCGGTTTCAGAAATTGGAATCAGAGCCAGAAATATTGCGAATAAGCAGACCCATCTGAAAGTTTGAATTTTTGCCATTTTAACCCGCGCATTAATCCAGGAATTTACGAAATTATTTTTAAAAGGATTACATATAAAATTGTTGATTTAAATAAATATTAGAAAACAGAAATAAAAATTAAAGTGTCCAAACAGATTATACTGGGAAAAAAATCTATTTACCAGGTTATTCACCTTCAAATAATCCCGAGTATAAAAAATGCTAAATAAAAAATAATTTTAAAAAGCTGCTTTTAAAGAGATAAAACCTACATTCGGCAGCAAGCACATCCTAACATCTATATATCCTTGATTGTTATTTTTTGTAGGCTCATTTAAAAATCAGTGTCATGAGGACTATATGTCAAATCCGATTTGTCATTTCCCTCATTTGTTGCAAATATATATTAATGATGTCATGGTTAACATTTAGTAATTTTTGATTTAAATTGAATTTCAAATGTTCTGAAAAAAACGATATCAATAGAAAAATTGAATGGATTTTTATGTCGACGTCAAATAAGAAAGAGCGATTACTCGCTCTCCCTCTTCTAAGAACCGGACGTGCGCCTTTCGACGCATCCGGCTCAAGCATTCTATAACCTTTTCTGTATCAGGCAGCAGTCTTTTTTTTTTTCAAATAATTAATCAAATGGATTGACTTTTCCGGAAACTTAATTTATTTGAACGTTCGTGAAAATAATCCGGATCAAGAAATGGATTCATTTGCAGCTTTAAAGGAATGTGTCTGTAGATTCTGGTTTTTGAAAGAAGCAGTAACCCATTTCTCTCGGTTCTGAAATTCCATCTTCTTGAGGTGCTTCTTTTCCAATATTTGTTGACAATCCAATCTTTGGATTTGTTCGGATGTCTTCTTTTAGCCCATATCCATAGCAGCTCCCAGATTCTATGATCAAGGATCTGGAATACGTCCGAGGAGACCACTGAATTGTGATAATTGGTCCAACCTCTTATTATGGGGTTTAATTTGGTAATTAAGACTTCCTGAGACCATGCCATTCCTTTCGTTATGGTTTGACTGATTGTTTCAGTAAACCTTTTAATGGACTTCTTGGAAGGCTTGATCAGAAGCTTACCATTGTACTTGCGGAAATTCCAGCCGAGAAAATCAAAGCCCTCATTAATATTTGTGATCAGGGTTTTGTCATCAGATAGTTCAAGACCTCGTTCTTTGAGAAAAGCAGTAATTATGTCCCTAATTTCTCTGGCAGATTCTTCTGAATTAGCAGTGACTATGAAATCATCAGCATAACGGATGAAGTTAACCTTGGGAGACATACTACCTCTTTTTGGGTATTTAGCCATAAGTAACTTCTCGATGCCGTCCAATGTCATATTTGCCAAAATGGGGGAGATTATCCCACCTTGTGGCGTACCTGCTTTTGTTGGATTCAGATGATGTTTGTAAATGAAACCTGCTTTAAGAAATTGAGTCAGTACTGATTTTTCTATAGGAATGTTAGTCAACAACCACTGATGATTTATATTATCGAAACATCCTTTGATATCGCCTTCTAAGATCCATTGGGCCGAGTTCTTCTTGCTTAAACACAAAAAGATTTGCTGACATGCATCTTTGGTACTTCGGTGCTTTCGAAATCCAAAAGACCTCAGGTCAGACATTGTTTCAGCTATGGGTTCGAGAGCTAATGCATATAAAGATTGAATAGCTCTGTCATACATTGTAGGGATACCTAAGGGACGTTTCTTCTTCTTACCAGGCTTATTAATGAAGACTCGTTTCAGGGGTTTAGCTTTGTATCTTTTACCAGTAGGACTAAGGACAGCTTTCATTTTGGAGCTTGAAGTTAGCCATTTTTCACCATCAATTCCAGATGTCCTTTTTCCTTTGTTTTGAGTAACTCTTCTTACTGCCAAGAGTTTGGCGAAATAGGAATGAGTTAGGAGATACTGCAATCTCTTGACATGGTTCCATTTGTTTTGCATTACTGCTTTTGTAATTCGGGTTTGCAACTTATTAACACTCTTCTCTACTTGATTCCAGTCAATAGTTTTCCATCTCTGGAAGAGGGAAGCGTCTGTAAGCTTCTTATCCTGAGAGGATATCGTTGAAATACTTACATTCAGAAGTTTGCCTCCTTTCATACAATAGAACACCAAATAAGCAAGTCTGCACCCTTTCAGGCTAGGGCAAAGTTTGAACCCCTATCCATTCCATTACAGAATGACATTCGCTTTTTGCTTGAATCCTCTACCCTCTATGCAATTAATTCCCTTCACAGGGTCTCTACCTTTTTTTTTAAAGGAGCATATAGGGTTTACCAAGTTCCATACCATGAATAATATGAATACCTTAGAAGCCATCTGTAAACCGAGAACCATTTGTCCATTTGCCATAATGTCGGCAGATCCATTATGACCTGATTCTATACCTTTTGGTTTGAGCGTGTCAACCTGTTTTCGCTCATTCTGCTTCACGATTTTTACGATGGTTCACTTTACGTTCTTCATAGTATTCTTATCCTAACCAATTATCAAAGTCAGGCTCCTTGATTTCTTGATATTGTCTTGTGAGCTTCACACACAAACGTTGCCATTTATGCATGTCACAGTAGGATTACCTCAAATGGAAGAGGTAGCGTTTCCGCAATTCATAGCATAGCTTCTTGTCGCACCTGCCGAAAGCAGGATAAAACCTGAACTAACCTCAGATCCAGCTTTAAATCTCTGATTTTTCCCATGCGATGTGAGAAGTTGAGCCGGCAGCATCTTATTAATAGCCCCTCAATCGGCTGTATTCTAAATAATTAGAATTTAACCGGTTATTTTTGATAGCCAGACAAAACGGCTCATCTTTAAAAGTTGCAGGTTCACTGCAGATTCAGTTCTGCTATGCTAAATAATAGGAATTGTGAAGAAAGATGAATGATAATGTATATTAATTATAATTTTCAATGGTTCTGGAAGAAAAATCTCCTTTCAAACAAGCATTAAGCCTGGGTAAAGCACAAAGGTTTTTAAGCAAATCTCAAGTTAATTATTGAAAAATCCAGATGGAGAAGATATATCATGCAGGAAAAAATAAAAGAAATTGCAGATCGGGTCCGTGAACTGCGGGAACTATCGGATTTCACGGTCAAAGAAATGGCAGAATATCTGCAGGTATCCGATGAAACCTACGAGAAATATGAAAGTGGAACTGAGGATATCCCGGCAAGTATACTTTTTGAAATTGCACACAAACTGCGCATAGATATGGCTACCCTCCTGACGGGTGAAGAGCCGCGCATGAATATTTTTACCGTTACACGGGACGGAAAAGGGATCAGCGTTGAAAGGAGGAAGCAGTACAGGTACCAGAACCTGGCTGAAAATTTCATTCACAAAAAAGCTGAATTTTTCATAGTTTCGGTTGAACCCAAACCATATGGGACAAAGCCGGAAACCAACTCCCACCCAGGGCAGGAATTTAACTATGTGCTGGAAGGAAGCCTGAAGGTCTACATCCACAATAATGAAATTACCCTGAACAAAGGAGATTCCATTTATTTTGACTCAACTTACAAGCACGCCATGGAAGCTCTGGAAGGAGAGCCCGCTAAGTTCCTGGCAGCTATAATGTAATTAAATATAATTTGGTTTAAAATAATTTGATTTAAAGTAATTTGATTTAAAGTAATTTGATTTAAAGTAATTTGATTTAAAGTAATTTGATCTCAAACCCGATAAAAACCCGATATGCGGGATAAAATCTTAAAAACTTTGAAATTCACACAGGCCCTTAAGCCTTCAAAAATATAGAAAGCTAACAATATAAGCAGATAAAACGGGTGTCCAGAATGACTTCCTTGCTGAACCAATTTGTTTCCAAAACCGATTTCGAATCTTATGAGGATTTCCAGGAAAATTTTAAAATCCTGGTTCCTGAAAATTTCAACTTTGCCTATGACGTGGTCGATGCCTATGCAAGAGATTTCCCTGAGAAACTTGCAATGATCTGGTGTGACGATAACGGGGAAAAAAGAACCTTTACTTTCAAAGACCTCAAGTACTACAGCGACAAGGCTGCAAATTTATTTGCAAAGCACGGGATAGGGAAAGGCGACTATGTAATGCTTACCTTAAAGAGCCGTTATGAGTTCTGGTACTGTATCCTGGGATTGCATAAACTGGGAGCCATTGCTGTGCCTGCAACCCATATGCTCAAGACACGAGATATCGTATACCGAATAGAAAAAGCCGGACTGAAAATGATCGTCTGCATATCAGAGGATGAAGTTCCTGAGCAGGTGGACGAATCTCATTCCCAGTTTAGGGATATCCCGCTTAAAAAAGCAGTCGTTGGAGGTAAGCCGCGGGAAGGCTGGATTGATTTCAGGAAAGAGCTTGAGGAAGCTTCCCCTGACTTTGAGCGTCCTGCCGGTGGGGCTGCAACTACAAATGACGATATTTCTCTGGTTTATTTCTCATCCGGAACCGCGGGCTTCCCAAAGATGGTGGAACACGACTTTACCTACCCTCTCGGACATATTCTTACCGCAAAATACTGGCAGAATGTAGAGGATGACGGGCTGCATTATACGGTTGCAGACAGCGGCTGGGGAAAATGCGTATGGGGAAAGATCTATGGGCAGTGGATAGCAGGTTGTGCGGTCTTTGTTTATGACTACGACCGGTTTGAAGCCAAAAACATGCTTGAAAAAGCTTCCAGATTCGGTGTTACAACTTTCTGTGCTCCACCCACAATCTACCGCTTCCTGATCAAAGAAGACCTCAGTAAGTATGAGTTCGGTACATTGAAATATGCGGTCGTTGCAGGCGAACCCCTGAACCCTGAGGTTTTTAACCGGTTCCTGGAATTCACTGGAATAAAGCTCATGGAAGGGTTCGGGCAGACTGAAACTGTTGTAACTATCGCAACCTACCCGTGGATGGAACCAAAACCCGGATCTATCGGAAAGCCATCTCCGGGCTATAAAATTGAGCTTATGGACAGGGACGGCAGGCTCTGTGAAGTGGGAGAAGAAGGAGAAATCGTTATCAACACAAAAGAAGGAAAGCCTGTCGGATTCTTCGTCCACTACGGAAAAGACCCGGAGAAGACTGAAGAAACCTGGCACGACGGCTATTACCATACAGGAGACATGGCCTGGATGGACGAAGATGGCTACCTGTGGTTTGTGGGAAGAGCTGACGATATTATAAAGACCTCAGGATATAAAGTCGGGCCTTTTGAAGTGGAAAGCGCCCTTATCCAGCACCCTTCAGTGCTCGAATGTGCAATTACAGGTGCCTCGGACCCTGTAAGGGGCCAGGTTATCAAGGCAACAATTGTGCTCACTAAAGGTTACACGCCGGGAGAAGCGCTTAAAAAAGAGCTTCAGGAACACGTAAAAAGAGTCACTGCTCCCTACAAGTACCCGCGTATCATAGAGTTTGTGGATGAGCTTCCGAAGACCATTAGCGGAAAGATCCGCAGGGTTGAGATCCGGGACAAAGACCAGAAGTAAACCAGAAGTAAAAAATAACCTGAAAATAGTTTAGATCAAATTAAACAAGCAAATGGGATCGGGTCTGGTCAGAAAGGAAATAAGAATTCAGATTAAATCAGAAAAAGGAAAAGAAAGGAAAGAAATAAGTACCTTTAACTTTTTCTGAAAAGTTTGCTTTAAAAAGATGCGGTTTCGGACTTACTTTATAGATTTATCTTAATTTTTTCTTTAATGTACGGTATAATAACAAATTATAGAATTTAAGAAAAATACGTGGAAACTGAAGGCTCTTCTTTCTGTCGCACAAAGCCGGTTGGAGTAAAACAGGGACTGGGAGAAGTCCGGGAAAAGAAAAATAAAAACTCCGGATGGCCTTGAACTCCGGTACGGGGCTGGAAGCTGAGAAGAATCCAAAGGATAATTGAAAAATAAACGAAATGAGGACCCCATATGTCAAAGAACGATAAAAAAGAACCATACCCTGTTATCAACACTCTGGAGTGCAAAGCCTGCGGGCGCTGCCTTCTCGCCTGTCCCAAAGGCGTACTTTTCATGAGTGAAAACCTGAATGCTCGGGGCTACCATTATGTGGAGTATAAAGGAGAGGGCTGTTCAGGCTGTGCTAGCTGCTATTATACCTGTCCTGAACCTCTTGCAATCGAGATTCATATTCCCGTGAAAGACGAGGAAGCCAGATAAGGCAGAAAAGGAGGAAAAATATGGCAACACAACTAATAAAAGGCAACTCCGCAGTGGTCGTCGGTGCACTTTATGCCGGATGTGACTGTTTCTTCGGATATCCCATAACTCCGGCAAGTGAGATTCTTCATGATGCATCCAAATACTTCCCGAAAATAGGGAGAAAATTCGTCCAGGCCGAATCCGAAGAAGCGGCAATTAACATGGTCTACGGAGGAGCATCTGCCGGGCACAGGGTCATGACATCCTCTTCAGGCCCCGGAATCAGCCTGATGCAGGAAGGGCTCTCCTACCTTGCTGGCGCAGAACTTCCCTGTGTGATTGTAGATATCATGCGAGCAGGCCCAGGCCTCGGAAATATAGGGCCTGAGCAGGCGGATTACAACCAGGTGGTAAAAGGCGGAGGGCACGGGAACTACAAAAATATCGTGCTTGCCCCAAATTCCGTGCAGGAAATGTGCGACTTTACCATAAAAGCCTTTGAGCTTGCCTTCAAGTACAGGAACCCTGCTGTGGTACTCGCAGACGGTGTGCTTGGACAGATGATAGAGTCTCTTGAGTTCCCAAAGGAAGCTACAGTCCCTGAGATTGATACCACCTGGGCGGTCAACGGCACAGCCGAAACCAGACCCAACCTGATAACCTCAATTTACCTGGACTTCAATGAACTCGGAAAGTTCAATGAGAAGCTACAGGCAAAGTACGAGCTAATCAGACAGAATGAAGTGGATTATGAAGAATATCTGACAGATGATGCCTCAATTGTCCTTGTTTCCTATGGGATTAGCAGCAGAATTTGCAGATCAGCCGTAGACCTTGCCAGGCAGGAAGGCATCAGGGTAGGACTTTTCAGGCCTAAAACTCTCTTCCCGTTCCCTGAGGCGCAGTTGAAAGCCCTGGCAGATAAGGGATGCTCTTTCATAGCCGTTGAAATGAGTAATGGGCAGATGAAGGATGATATCAGGCTTGCAATCAGCTGCTCACAGCCTGTGGAGCTGGTAAACCGTATGGGGGGGAACCTGATCACCCTTGACCAGATAATGGACAAAATCAGAAAAATTGCAGGGGAGGCATGAAAATGGCAGCAGAAATCATCAACGGAGAAAAAGTAATAGGAAGGCCAAAAGCCCTGTATGCGGAGTACCCCCGTAAAGGAGGGGCAGCCCCGACAGCCACTCACTACTGCCCTGGTTGCGGGCATGGGGTTCTGCACAAGCTTATTGCCGAAGCAATTGATGACCTCGGGATTCAGGACAGGACAGTTATGATCAGCCCTGTGGGCTGTGCGGTCTTTGCTTACTATTACTTTGACGCAGGCAATATCCAGGTTGCCCACGGACGTGCCCCTGCAGTAGGGACAGGGGTTTCCAGGGCAGAAGAAAATGCTGTGGTTATCTCCTACCAGGGAGACGGGGATCTCGCATCGATAGGCTTGAACGAGACTATTCAGGCAGCGAACAGGGGTGAAAAGCTTGCAGTCTTTTTCGTGAACAACACAGTGTACGGAATGACAGGCGGACAGATGGCCCCGACAACCCTTGTGGGTGAAAAGACCACGACATGCCCTGAAGGCCGTGACCCCCGTTTTGCAGGCTACCCTCTCCATATGTGCGAGCTTCTGGACAACCTGAAAGCTCCTGTTTTTATTGAAAGGGTTTCTGTATCGGATATTTCCCATATAAGAAAAGCCAGAAAAGCCGTGCGAAAGGCGCTTGAGATCCAGCGTGATGGCACAGGATATTCTTTTGTCGAAGTCCTTGCTGCCTGCCCGACTAACCTCAAGATGGATGCAGAACAGGCTGTCAGTTTCATTAATGATGAAATGGAAAAGGAATTCCCTCTCAAGAACTTCAGGGATAACTCCGAAGAAGCCGAACCCCTGCACCGTGGAGTCAGTGACTTTACAACTGAAACCCTTGAGAAACTTTACGGCATTGAAGCGGGTGCCGAAGAAAAACCTTCCAGAAAGGACTTTGCCCCGATCCAGACCAAGATTGCAGGTTTCGGAGGGCAGGGCGTCCTCAGCATGGGCATTATCCTTGCCCAGGCAGGAGTAAAAGCAAACCTCAACGCTTCCTGGTTCCCGTCCTATGGCCCGGAACAGAGAGGAGGCACATCCAATTGTTCGGTTGTGATTTCAGGCCAGCCGATAGGCTCTCCTACTGTCTACACCCCGGATATCCTGGTAGCTATGAACCGCCCTTCCCTTGAAAAGTTCCAAGGGGCAGTCAGAGAAGGAGGCTTTATCCTCTATGACTCGTCCATAGGCGAAGCCGAGACGCCTGCGGGTGTTAAAGCCATTGCAGTCCCTGCAACCGAAAAAGCCAAAGAAGCAGGCTCTGAGAAAGCAGCCAATTCCTTTATACTCGGAGTCCTTATGGGCCTTAATGCAACAGGCCTGGAAGAGGAAGCCTTCAAGGAAGCTCTTGCCGAAAACTTTGCAGGTAAGCCTCAAGTTATCGAATTTAATCAGATGGTTCTCGAAGCAGGGGCAAAGTGGGCCAGAGAAAACGTTAAGATCTGAGAAAAATTGAATTTAAGAAAAAACCAATTTCTTTAAATAAACAGGCGGAGGAAAATTATTCTCTACCTGCTATTATTTTTTCATCAATGTTTAAGCAATTTTTCAGGATCGATTCCCTGACCCGACACTTTATTGGTCACTCAAATTACTACACCAGGAAGTAAAAGGCTCAAAGTCTCCCTGATGAATAGATTTCTTTTCTCCTGTTGTATGTAATTTCCTAACTGATTGGATCATTCTCCATTTGTTTTTATATTATTTTCTGAATTGTATAGAAGTCAATAATTTTAATTGATTTTATGACTTAAATATTTTTAAATAGTTTGTTTGTAATATATTATGAAGATATCACAGGTAAGAGTAGATTACAAAATGAAATGTCGAGAAGGGGTTGATCGCGTATGAGTGACCTAACAGAAGTCACAAGAATTGTGAATGAGCTTAACGACATAGAAAACGAAAAGGAAGGAAAGGCCTACGAAGAAAGATTGAAACTCCTCGATAGTCAAGCTAGTCTCTGGCAAGAGTTATACGGTCATGTTTGTGAAGTTATTTGCAGGTTTGATTGAAACTTGACAATAATTATTAGCAACTTAAATTTGTAGTCAATGCCGGAATTTTATTTAGACATATAGTATAAAAAGAGAGATTGTATTATGAAGAGAGTGCCTTTTTAAAAGAGCTGTTTTGTATAGTCTTTACAATAGCGTTGCGTTTTTGATTTACCTATATCCCCAAATTTAGTGCGAAGGATGAGATTCGAAAACATACCTTTTTCGAAGACATACCTTTTTTGCAGATTTGTCTTCTCCAGAAAATTGCTCTTGAGAAGTGGAAATCTCTAAAAAACGCACGCATGAGGCCTAATTTTCCACAACAAAAACGGATAATTAAATTTATGCATATGTTTGAAATCAATCATAAGCTTTATTACAGCTGAATACATTGTAAGAAAAAGAGAGGCTTGTGTAAAGTACTTTTGAAAGTGTTTGCTAAAAGGCAATATTAGTTTAAAAGTAGTTTATTAGTCTAGAAGTAGTTGGCAGGGGCCGAGTCCCTATTCTCAGGTCCCTACCTGCGATCCAACCCAGAGATTGAGAGGAAACCCTATTACTCTCAATCTACCAGAGTTTATAACGATGGGGTTAGATATCATAACCGATCCAAAAAACAATTTGTAATTTAAAATTTGCTTAGGTTACTTATTTTTGTTGTTACTTATTTTTGTTATTACTTATTTTTGTTATTGCTAAAACTTCTAATAGCATCAAAATTTTTCCAGGTATAAATATAAATTTCCTTTTATTACTAGGGAGCGCGGAGGGTCACGAATACCCCAACTTTCAAGTTGGGGATGAAGTGAACCCTCGCTGGCTTTTCTATATGCTCCTTAAAAAATCGATAAAACCGTAGTTCTTTCTAATATGAGGTTTTTTGACACCATAGCCATAGGCGGTGCCAGCCACCTATGGCCAGGATGTGATAAGCATTGGAATTGCGTAGTTTTAGCCATGGCTATGGTCAAATTGCCTACCACATTGTATTGGTGCCTAAGTATAGATACAGAATATTCTACAATAAGAGAGTTAAAAAGGGTTGCGAATCAATCCTCAACAACATTTGTACCGAGAAAGGCTATAAAATACATGCCATGGAAGTGGTAGAGGATCATGTGCACTTGTTCCTGGAATTCCATCCAAGCACCTCATTATCCGAGGTACTTCAGCACCTAAAAGGAGGCAGTTCTTACAGATTGTTCAAGCTTTATCCAGAATTGAGGAAAAAGTATTGGGGTGGAAGTCTATGGTCAAATGGCAAGTTCTATAGATCCATTGGAAATGTGACTGCAGACACAATCAAGCAGTACATTAACGATTCCCAGGGAAAAACAAAGAAAAAGTTTCGATCGAGTAGATTAAAGAAATCTGGACAACTAAGTCTAGATGATTTCTAAGTACCCGAGAAATCGGCGGCCGGCCCGAAGCATACCCCACCTTTCACAGGCTGTCCGACAATTACTGTTAGTAATGAAATAAAATCGTCTGCTGGTGGATTGGAATTTTTTATGAGATTTGTTTTCTATTCCTTATTACTCTAATCTTAAAGTGAAAAGTTCCATTTATTTCCATTTCTCTTTCTAATGATCTCGTTTTTATTTGAGTAAATCCATATTTTCCTTAAGTTAGCTGCAGTACACACTAAATTAAACTCGTTCCTGACTGATTTCAATCCTCTGGTTAAAAATTCTCTAAACCCCAAATTCTCTTTATAATTTCCAATTGCAGGTTCTACTACCTGCTTTCTTTGCCCATATAGTTTTCTGGCTCCTTCTGTTTCCATTTTATCGGCTAATTGTTTTCTTTCTTTTGAAAATTCAGCGATTTTTAAATGCCTAACTCCATCTATCCTTTTTGTACAATTTTTACTAAATTCACACTTTTTACATTCAGTTCCCTTATAAAGCCTGTATTTTCTCTTCCTTTCTTTCTCATAACCCTCATACAAAAACTTCAGTCTTTGATTTTCAGGGCATATAAACTCATCATTTTCTTCATTATACTCAAAATTACCAATATCGAATCTGTTGTCTTCAATGTTTTCTGTTATTGTTTTATTTACTTCTTTTTGCTCTGGAATATATGGGTCCAATTTCTTATGATTTAAATAATGTATGTTATTTCCACAATAATATCCGCTGTCTGCACATATTTTAGTGCCTTCTTTTAGCAAACCACAATTTTCTTCTACAAGTTCAATCTGTGGTTTCAATTGATAAGTATCAGTTCTATCTTGACAGATATCATTTGCAACAATAATCCCCAATTTATGGTCCACTGTTATTTGGGCATTGTATGCCAGTTCAAATACTCCCTTTTTGTTTTTCATAAAACGAGATTCTTTATCAGTCAAGCTCACTTTCTCAATACTATCTTTTTCAAATTCATCAAGTGCTTCTTCAACTGTGTCTTTGATCTCTTTTTTTCGGTCATTAGAATTATCCTTATTTACTTGTTTTATGTACTTCGCAACTACAGCTTTTACTTTGTATTTTCCATTTTCATTCAATTGATCGTAACCACGGCAATTGCCAAACTGTTCATCCTCAAGTTTGTCTACTTCAATACCTTTTTTTAATTCATTGTTGACATATTCTCCAATAACTCTCAAGACCTCTTCCAAAACCACATTATTTTTTGACGCAGAAGCTTTTACCGTGGATCCGTCAGTGCTTAACTGCTCAAGACCTATTACTCCTAGATCCCTAGCTGCCTTAACTGTGTTTTTGAATAATTCAGTAATCAGTTTCTCATTTTCTTTTCTAAAGTTACTGATTGTTCTAAAATCAGGTTGTAGGTTTTCAGCCAGATACATGTAAACTATATTTTCTCGAACATTGCGAGCTATCGCTCGCGATGATCGAACTCTATCAAGCATCGATTGAATCAAAATTTTACAAATTATGCATGGGTGATAAGCTGGGTGTCCAGAACCATCGTACCTTGTTTCAAATTCACTAAAATCCATCTCATCTACAAAAGACTCAACCAAGTAGCAGATATGATCTGAAGGAATAAGATCTCGAATATCTGGAGGTAAAGCCCAAGCTTGATTTTTTGAAGATTTGATGAATACCATAAATAATAATATTCAACACAAAATTATATAATAAGCAACATACTAATTGAGCAGAAAACTCTTATTACCGAAGGTTATTGTCGGACAGCCTGTTCAAGGTGGGGTGGCCGGACGCAATTTGATTTTTTGTGGAAATTTTGGTTTTTGGGAAAAACTCTTTTTAAAACTCTTTTTAAACGATATAATAAGGCCGCTTCGAGAAGCAAATCCAGGTAAAGTACAAATACAGACATAATGAGATAAAAAAGGAAAGTTTTCGTTCTCCTATGCACTGGAAAGAAAGATTACGCTCATCAATATACTTCATTTTAACAATCTCAAAAATCCTAGTCTTTTCTATAAATACAGGAGACATGTACACATAGTCTACTAAGAAAAACTGTACATGTAGCCTGCTAAGAAATATACTATATCTCAGTGTCGAGGTCAGTAGATAAGCACAAAAAGATTTACCCGTCGTGCCTATTTCGGAAGCGGTGGCGGACAGGTTAAATAAAATATAGGAACGGTCATAAGGTTTATTAAATATAAAGACATTATGAAAAAAAGCAAGTGTTCCTGAAAATTAATTTAGAAGTAGATGGTAGGGTCTGAGTCCCTATTCTCAGGTCCTACCAGCGATCCAACCCAAAGATTAAGAGGAAACCCTATTACTCTTAATCTATACATTTATGATGACGTGGGGATATATATCATAACCGACCCAAAAAACAATTTGTAATTTGAATTTTCAAACATATTGTACATTTATTTTGCAGCGAAACTTTTAATGGCATCAAAATATTTAATGTAAATATAAAATTAACAATATTAAATTGCAGATAAATTTCATTTAAATGCTCCTTCTTCTGACTACCCTCGGGAAATTTCGAAATAATACATAGGGATCCAAAAAAGCAGTTAATAAGGGGAACTTTAGAGATCTGGGAAAAATCGTAAGCTTTATAAAAATTAAAAACATTATGAAAAAGAGGAATAATCAGAGAAGAGAAGTTATGAAGTAACTACGTTAAAAGCAATTATCAGCAGAAGAAGCAGCATAGAAGTAGATGGTAGGGTCTGAGTCCCTATTCTCAGGTCCCTACCTGCGATCCAACCCAGAGATTAAGAGGAAACCCTATTACTCTTAATCTACATTTATTTTATAATCATGTGTACATATATATCATAACCGCTCCAAAAAATCTGTTTTGATCTAAAATTTCAATAGAATGGAATAATTTTCTACCTTCTGAAATTTTAATGGCGTTAAAAACCTCTTAGACCTACAAATAAGGTATATATTTTCAGTAAAAGACTATATTTTTAGCTGCCTTCCAGAGAACAAAAACCGTAAAAAGGTCCGGGTTTCTCATGTGTTTCATTTAACACAAAAAAACCCTGTATCAGGGTTAGCAGAGTAAAGAACTATAGAAAAATCAAGGATACCTGTAAAAAAGTTTATAAGAAGAGATGATAAGGGCCTTGTTCCCATTTAGCGGGCCCCTATCGATGATCCCAACCCCTTTAGATTGAGAGGAAACCCTATAAACTCTCAACCTGTGTTCCCTTATAGTATCCTGTAGATATATATTATAACCCGTCTAAAAAATAGTTTCTGATTAAATTTACTGATCAAAAGTCTATTTTTGCCACCGTTAAAAATTTCAATAAGGCAAAAAAATTATAACTCCATAATAAGTACATATAAAAACAGTAACGAGACTGCAGGAAAATAAAAATAGAAAAGGGCTACCCTTGCCCTTTCAAATAAGATAAGACCTGAGCGGCGGGAAGCCGTTAAAGTTCACAGAACTGTAACTTTGAGTGTACGCGCCTGTTGTAAAGATGTATACGCGGTTTCCTTCTCTCATTGTGTGGGGGAAGGCGTATTTGTGTTGCTCGTAAAGAATATCCATGCTGTCGCAGGTCGGGCCCGCAAGGATTACTTCTTCCGCACAACCCTTTTTATCACAGAATATAGGGTATTTAATGCATTCATCAAGGGTCTCGATAAGGCCCCCGAACTTGCCGATGTCAAGATAAACCCATTTGTACTGGTTGAATCTGGCCTTCTTGGAGATCATTACAACTTCACTTACGATTATACCTGCATCGGCTACCAGAGAGCGCCCGGGTTCTATAATAATTTCAGGCAGCTCTTCCCCGAAGTCCTCATGTAAAAAGCGGCGGATTTCCCTGGCATATGTCTCAAGGTCATGAGCCTGCGCCTGGTATTTTGCAGGAAAACCCCCACCAAGGTTAATCATCTTCAGGCGGATGCCTTTTTCAGCCACGGCCTCAAAGAGGTATTTGCATTTGGAAATTGCATTGTCCCACTGGCCAATGTCCCTCTGCTGAGAACCAACATGGAAAGAAAGCCCATAAGGTTCAAGCCCCAGTTTTTCGGCCTTAAGAATAAACTTGTATATAAGGTCAGGGTGCGAACCGAACTTCTTTGAAAGAGGCCAGTCAGCTCCGTCACTCTCAGTAAGGATGCGGAAAAAGACTCTGGAACCGGGGGCTCTTCTGGCTAATTTCTTCAAATCGCTCTCAGAGTCGGTAACAAAAAGCCTCACTCCCTTTTCATACGCGTAAGCTATATCTTTTTCTTTTTTGATAGTATTGCCGTAACTGATCCTTTCAGGTTCTATTCCGAGCCTGAGAAGTTGATCAAGTTCGTATACCGTTGCCACATCAAAATTGGAGCCTTTGTTTTTCAGGGCAAGCACAACCTCGTCCATAGGGTTAGCCTTTACAGCATAGTGAATTTTTGCAAAGGGCATGTGCTCTACCAGATCTTCGTAACTTTGCTCTATCTTCTGCAGATCAACGATCAAAAATGGTGTTTCTTTATCCCGGGAGAACTTTTTAATTTTGTTAAAATCGTCTCTTGAAACGAAATCCTCCAGCGGAAACTCATAATGCTCTTTTCTCATATCTACTCCCTTTTTAAATTTGAACTGATCCTTGACTAAACTTATGTAACTTCTGATTAATAATTTTTAGTATCATTTCAATTTGTAACAATTATTAATCAATAATGAGTTATTTTGATAATCCGTAAAATAAAGCGATTCAAATAGGATTTAATGTATATAAAACTAATTATTAGTGAATATGAAGACACAAAATTAACTGAAATCAATAAATATTTACTATAAATAGTCGTATTCTTAAAAAAAGCTAAAATATGCTTTTTTTAGCTATTAAAGGAAGTAAAAACCCTTATAAGCCCGCAGAGCAAACGAGAAATCGTAGATGCTCCAGAAATATGCATAGACAATTTTTACCCCTAAAAAAGAATATTATAGGCTTTAAAAGGAATAGAGGCATATTTAAATGATTAATCAACAATAAAAGCTTTAATTTACAATATTTTTGATAAATAATCGATATTAAGCATTTCTACGGCAGGTCAATTTTTCAAACTCAATAAAAAATTATAATATTAGGCAGGCCGGTTTTTCTTTCTGCTTTTGAGCAGCACTATCAGCACACTGATTCCTACGAGAACAAGCCCATAAGCTATGACTTCCACATTTAGCCGGGAAAAGAGAAATACAGTAGAAAGGGCAGCAAGCGACGGAAGCAGGGGCAGGCGGCCAATGCTAAAGGGAACTTTAAAAGGGCGCCTTCTTCCAGGGTCGGCATAACGGAGCTTTATAAGGGAGAGGTTGACCATAAAAAAGACAATAAAAATCATAAAATTAGCAATATTTGCTACGGTCGTAATATCCCTGAGCAGGACAAACAGAATTGAGAGGCATGCAACTCCGAAAATTGCAGCCCATGGAGTCTGGTAGCGGCGATGTACCCTTGAGAGGATTTTCGGAAGCGAACCCGCATATGCCATGCCGTAAACAATCCTTGACCCTCCAAGCATAACTACGAGTACCGTGTTCATCGTGGAAAAAAGGGCGATCCAGGACAGGAGGACAAAAGCACCATTCCCAAGCCCGACAGCCGCAACATCCGCAAGCGGGACACCTGAAAGGCCGAGAACCCGAAAATCAAGCACGCTTACGGCAGTTACTGCCACGCAGATATAAAGGAAAACTGTAAAAAATATGGCAATAAGCAGGGCTTTGGGAGTCGTTTTCTCTGCATCCTTTGTCTCCTGGGACAGCCTTACAATGTCTTCAAAACCGAGAAATGCAAAAAAAATCAGCGTAGACGCCTCAAATACCCCTGCCAGGTCCGGAGCCTCAAAATAATTTACCGTGCCAAGGTAGGGGAGTCCTATGTAAATGATAATCAAAAGTCCCAGAAGTTCTATCAGAGTTATGAAAATAGCAAGCCTCGCAGATTCCTTTATTCCGTAAACCATGATAAGGCTGAGGACAAAAAACAGGCTCACTGCCCCTATTAGATTTCCACCCCCGAAAAGTGTACTGAAATACTTTCCAAACCCAAGAGCGACCGCAGAGCTGGTTATTACCACAAAGCCGATGACTAGCAGCCCCACAAATAGGCCCACACGCTCCCCAAACGCTCTCTTTACAAATTCATATTCAGCCCCTGCTCTGGGATACATGGAAGAAAGTTCCATATAACTCAGGGCCGAAAGCGCAGCAGTAGCTCCTGCAAACAGAAAGGAAAACCAGACCATATTGCCTGCAAGCCCTGCAGCGTTTCCTATCAGTACGTAAATTCCAGCTCCCAGAATATTGCCAATTCCTACCAGAGTAATTTCAAGTAAATTCAGTTCTTTTTTTAGTTCAGACTCCCCTTCCATAAGAAACTCCTGCATCTGAAACTTGAAATTCAGGGCCATAGCGACAATCTTAAAAATGGGAGTTCAGGCTTGTTAAAAAGGCTGTTCCCTGAAATGACTATGATCAGACTCCCATCCACCCGGCCTTCAAAAGGCATTCATTCACAGGATGATTTGTTTCCCGTAAAATACACAGTTCCCTAAATCATGTTAATTTCAAACATTATATACCATAAGAAATTGTGTTTCTTAATTCCTGTTAAAAAACAAAATAACACAAAAATTAAACATCTTCAGCCCTCATAGATCAAAATGAAGATTAAAAGGTTAAGCTCAGTTGCTCGCTCCATAGACCTTGCTTATCCCACAAACAGGGCAATTGTAATAATTACCCTGCTTTTTCTCCTGGGAACCGCAGGCCTTCAACTTTTCCTGGGGAAAGAGATTTCTTCGGCTTCGGATTCAGGCTTAAGGGCAGGAGTATCGGTATTTCTTGCCTGGGCATTTGCAAGGGAGCTAGACCCTGACAATGAGCTCTCAGCTTTTGTTGCGGCTTTTTTGGGCTGTGCAGGGTTCCTGCTTTTTCCTTCCCCTTTCCTGCTCGCCCTTTTCCTGGAACTCCTGCTCATCCGTATAATAAACAGGAGTATGGGGCTGCCTGCAAAAACTTCCGATTCTCTTGCGATACTTCTGCTTTCTGGCTGGATTTCATTTCAGGGAGAATGGCTCTTCGGCTTATTTACAGCACTTGCATTTTTCCTGGACTCTTCCCTTCCGGAACCCAATCGCGGCAACCGCATTTTTGGGGGCATCGCATTTATAATTTCATTGTTTATTTTTATAAGAACTGCAGGAAAAGAAAGCATTTTGATGAATACACAGTTAGGGTTATTCGTGCTTGCAGTAGCTCTCCTTTTTATTCCACGGGTCCTCAGTTCCCGGAAAATAAAATCCAGAGGGGACCTGACAGGAATTCCTTTAGACCCGCTTCGTACCCGAGTGGCTCAACTGACAGCTCTGCTGAGTGCAGTTTTGTTCGCAACCCTGAAAGGATGGGCAGGGGTTGAAAGCCTTATGCCTTTATGGGGAGCATTTTTAGGAATTTCCCTTTATGGATATTTACAGATGCTGCTGAAAAGGTCAGGTAAGGTCTCTCGGCCAGATTAACTGTATAATCTATCTTGCCGGACTGAAAGAGCCTGAGCGCATGCTTAAAATCGGTTCTTCAGGCCAGAATCATCAGGCAAAGACTTTTCAGGTTATGATTTCATTTTTTGAGCAAGCTCCAGGCCGATTTCCTCAACCTTTTTTAAGTCTTCTTCCCTGGCTCTGCCTTTCACCTGAAGGGTTCCCACAATCTCCATTTTCGAAGGCACCAGAATTTCTCCTGCCTGTTTTAGTGCGCCTCCGCCCCAGCCAAAGGACCCCAGTACAACCCCGTACTTTGCGGGCGGGTTGAGAGCTTTTACCAGGTAAGTGCCGTAAAGGGCAAGAGGGTGCATGCCCCCAAGGACAGTCGGAGTTCCAAGGATAATAGCACGGGAATCAACCAGTTCCCTTGCAACGTCCCCTATATCAGAGACTGCAAGGTCATACACTCTAACATCTATACCTTCTTTTAGTAAAGTTTCTGCAATTGTCCTGATCATCTGTGCTGTGGAACCCCACATACTCACATAGACGATAAGGGCTTTATTTTCGGTCTCCCCTGCAGTCCACTTTGCATAGGGTTCAAGTATATGCTGTGGATTTTTGTAGATAGGCCCATGACTCGGAGCAATGATTTTGATATCAAGCCCCTTTATTTTTTCAAGAGCCTTTGCCCCCATTTTCCCAAAAGGCATCATGATTTCCCCGTAGTAGCGTTTTGCCAGAGGAATAAGGTCTTCTATATCCTCGTCATAGACCCCCTGGGCAGTATGGGCTCCGAAAAAATCACATGGGAAAAGGATCCTGTCTTCAGGCAGGTATGTGAACATGGTTTCAGGCCAGTGGAGCCAGGGTGCTTCTATAAAACGAAGGGTTTTCCCTCCCAGCTCGAGGCTATCTCCTTCAGCAACGATTTTAATCCGGGATTCAGGCAGCTCGTGGTAAAGACTTGCCATTTTCACGCCCCTGTCCGTCGTAACAAGCACCGAGGCAGGAGCCCTATCCATGATATAACGAATCGCGCTGGAGTGGTCGGGCTCAGCATGGTTCATTATAAGATAATCCAGCTTTTCCAGGCTGGAAACCAGGTTTATTTTCTCTTCGAACTCCTTTTCAAAACCAGGATTCACGGTATCGATAAGGGCTGTTTTTTCTTCCCCTTTCACAAGGTAAGCATTATAGCTTGTTCCCTGAGGCAGCGGAATCAAAGCATCAAACATTCTGCGGTTCCAGTCTTTTACCCCAACCCAGAAAACATTTCTGGCAATTTCAGGAATATTGTAAATCTCCATATTTCCCCTCCATTCTCCCTGACGGAATAGAAAATAGATCGAAATAAGAAACAGATAGAAATCTCTGGCTGCTCCTATCAATCTGATAACTATATTTATTGAATGATTATATTGTATTTGTCCAATATATTTATTAGGCAAAACCCTTAACTTGACAACTCCATTCAATCAGGAAAAATAGAATTATGCAAAACAATGCGGAATAAAGCTGCGCTGCCCTTTTGTTTATAATATTTTTTTTGAAAAATTTAAAAAAGAAAAACTTTATATAGACAGCAGTCAGTTATCTTTTTCCTATCAGGCAAGAATTCACAAAATTATGATTAATGTGGCAACGAGTTAGCCTAAAAAAATTTAGTATTAAAATGAGGCTTTGATACTCGGACATTCCAATTAAAAAAGAAGGGATAATAATGAAAACATCATCTGTTGAACTGAATCCGAACAAACTGGTACAGTACCTCAATAAACCAGCAAGCGAATTCACCAAAGAAGATATTATAAAGTTCGTCAAGGAAAACGGCATTAAGATGCTGACTTTCCGCTATGTTGGCGGGGATGGGAGACTTAAAGCCCTCGCCTTCGTGATTAGAGACGAAGAGCACCTTGACAACTTACTTTCCGCCGGGGAAAGAGTGGACGGATCAAGTATTTTTACATACATTGAGGCAGACTCAAGTGACCTCTATGTCGTCCCTAAATACAGGACTGCTTTCTTAAATCCTTTTGAAGAAATTCCCACTCTGGACATTCTCTGTTCCTATTTCGACAAGGAAGGAGCCCCCCTCAAAAGCGCTTCGGAAACCGTCATGAAGAAGGCTGGTCAGATCCTGACCGAGAAGACAGGCTATGAACTTCAGGCAATGGGCGAACTCGAATACTATATCATTGCCAACAAAGATGAAATCAACATGAGTTTCCCGGCCGTTGACCAGAGAGGATATCACGAATCTAATCCCTTCACCAAATTCGACCAGCTCAGGAAGGAAGCAATGTTGTACATCTCCGAAGCTGGCGGAAAAATCAAGTACGGGCACTCAGAAGTCGGGAACTTCACCGATGACAAGTACTACTACGAGCAGAACGAAATCGAATTTGAGACTGACACACTTGAAAACAGTGCAGACCGTCTGCTTATTGCAAAATGGATGCTCAGGATGCTTGCCGATCAGTACGGTGTAAGGGTCAGTTTTGCCCCGAAGATCACTGTCGGGAAAGCCGGAAGCGGGCTGCATGTCCATATGAAGCTCCTGAAGGACGGAAAGAGTGTCATGGTCGAGAACGGTAATGTTAGCGACATTGCAAAGCGTGCAATGGCTGGCATTCTTGACATCGCAGCAGGAATCACTGCCTTTGGAAACAGGATCCCCACATCCTACCTGCGCCTTGTTCCTCACCAGGAAGCTCCTACAAACATCTGCTGGGGAGACAGGAACAGATCTGCTCTGATCCGCGTGCCCCTTGGCTGGTTCTCCGAAGGGTCCAGCAAGATGGTAGCCATAGCCAATCCGAACTACAACGAAGAGTTCAGAGACCACAGCTACAAGTCGACCTTTGAATTCCGTGCTGCAGATCCCTCAGCTGACCTTTACCTCCTCTTTGCAGCTTTCGCTGTAGGTGTCCGTCACGGGTTTGAGATGGACAACGCCCTTGAGGTTGCAAAGAACCTCTATATCAGCGTGAATATCTTCAAGGATGAACATAAGGACAGGCTTGCCCAGCTTGAACACCTGCCTGCTTCCTGCTATGAGTCCGCTCAGGCCCTGAAGAAACAGAAGGACATTTTCATGCAGTACGATGTCTTCACCGAAGGCATGATCAACGACACCACAAAAGACCTTGAAGCCCTTAATGACCACCAGCTCAGCGAGAGGCTCTACGGCAAGAACGAAGAAATCAGGAAACTTGTGGACGCTTACTTCCACATTGGCTGATACCAATTTCAGCACTTTAATAAAACCTTTTTTCTTTTTTCCACCGGAAAAAATGCAGGGTTCCCGTCCCCTCAGGGAGAGGACCCTGTACAAATGATTTTTCCTTATGTCTTTTTAAGACTTTTCAGAAATAACTTCATGCTCTGAAGCTTTTCAGAAGTACTCTACAATCTGCTTTTAAGGAATAGGCTTCTAAAATTCCGGTCCAGTTATCTATTTCCAGTTGTCCAGTTTATTCCGCAGTTATTTATTCCGATTCGGGAATTTAACTATTTAAAGAGATCCTTAAGTTTTTAAGTAATTTTGCAAACCAGAAGACAACCTGCTGGGTTGGCTTTATCTATTTTAACGAAATCTATAGGGCAAAAGCGATAAAACCCCGGATTGATCAAAATGAGCGATGAAAGCAATCCAGAAAACTTAAACAATAGGGAAGGAAAAAGTCCCGAAAAAAGTGATCCGAAAATAACGGTCATATGTTCTGCCCCAGACCTTGCCAGCCAGAACATTAAAACCCACCTTTTGAGTCGTAGGGAATGGAAACTCCTTGAACTTCCTGGGAATTCCGGATTTTCTGCAGCCCGGGAATCAGCGGACGGGAAATTCAGGCTTGTCGAAATTGAAGAGATACATGTCTTCCAGGATGGGCTGGATAAGAAACTTGAAGCCGCAGGGCTGCCAGCTTCCCTTATAATTTTCGCATCCAAACACAGGAGTAAGGAGGAAATCAATTCCCTCACTGTGCACTGCACAGGAAACCCTTTGGACGAGGCAAGGCTTGGAGGCTGCCCGAGATCACTTGCAGTTTCTTCTCCTGCTGCAATGAAGTCCATACTGACGGAGATGAAGAGTCTGGTTGAACAAAAAAACCTGAAGTACAATGTTACCCTCGAAGTGACACACCACGGCCCTACAGAACTTTCAGTCCCGTCCCTTTATGCCGAAATAGGAAGCACTGAAACGCAGTGGAAGGACGAGGAAGCAGGCGAGGTTGCTGCAAAAGCTATCCTTGCAGTATCCCTTGAAAAAGTACCTGTCGCCCTGGGTTTCGGAGGCGGGCATTATGCCATGCGCCAGACAGGGCTTTTGCTTGAAACTGGTATTTCTTTCGGGCACAACTTTCCCAAGTACCAGCTTGAATTTATGGATGAAGCTCTGATCAGGCAGGCTGCTGAGAAATCAAATGCTGACTTTGCTTATTTTGACCGGAAATCCATGAAAAGTGAAGACCGAAACAGGATTTCCGAAGTCCTTGAGAAACTGGGGCTCAGGGTTTTCAAAGAATCCGAGATCAGGGAAAAGTACGGGCACGAATAAGAAAATAATAGCTACTCTGGCAGCCTGAAAAGTTATTCCAGTGAAAGGGGATAAACCTGTATGCCAGTGGCAGCAGATAAGCCGGATCCGGAATAAAGAGAAAAAATTCCTCCAAAAAGGTATACAAAAGGGTTATATTACTATATACTAGAGGCATTCCAGCATGCGGGATCATATATAATGCTCAGTATTGATATATTTCCAGTTCTCCTCCGCTTTCTTTTTGGAGGAAGCGCGGTTGTAGCTTCCACACTGGTTGCAAGGAGTTTCGGAGGCAGGCTTGGAGGAATTTTTGCAGCTTTCCCTGCAGTGTACCTGGCAGCAGTTGTGGGCCTGAGTGTGGATTATGAAGGCAATGAACTGCTTCTGGCCTCAGAACAGCTTTCGAAAGGTGCACTTGTGGGAATGGTAGCTGATATCTTCTGTGCCCTTGCAGCAAGCTACCTGATTCTCAGATATGGGTGGAAGAGAGGCCTGATTTATGCTCTTTTCCTCTGGATCATAATTGCGCCGACAATCTATTTCACCTGGTTCGGGTTCTAAGGAATAACAGTGAAAGCAGGTAAAATCTTCAGGGTTAAAATCAATGGAAGGTAGGCTAAAAATGAAAATAGACGCCTTTAAAGCTGATTTTCGGGACCTCAGCCTCAGGTTCATCTTTGGGGGAATGGCTGTTGCTGCCTGTTTTATCCTGCTGCAGCTAATCCCCTCAAAATCCTTTGCAGGGATTTTTGCCGCTTTTCCGGCTGTGATGGCAGCGGCCGTGATAATGGCAGGACACTTTGGAAGCTCGGAGCAGGCTGCTGACATTGCCCTCGGTGCCAGCGCAGGAATGCTGGGCTGCACTATTTGTGTGCTCACTGCTATTTTTTGCATGGAGCACCTTAACAACTGGGGCATTTCACTCATAATCGCCCTTTCTGTCTGGTTCTTCAGTTCTTATATAGCAATCCGGCTGACCCGGAATTTTGTTGAAAAAATAAAAGGAAAGAAGACCGCAGAAAAACAGGCTTTTGAGATCCAGGGCTCCAGAAAGAGGCTTTGAATTAAAAACCTTTTACCGGGCTTATCTTTATTCCACCCTTTCACGGACCTGTTCTTTTATGTATACGGTTAATTTACCGGGCTTATTTTTTTAATTTCATCGGTTCTCCGCAACACGTTATGTTGCCGGTACAGCAGACATCAGTAGAGCATTTGTCATCTCCACATTCGTTTGCTACCTTAAGTTCGAATCCGCACCCCTCGCAGACAAGAACCTGCCCTTCCTTTAGTTCGCTGCAGTTCATTTCATACCACCTGAATTTGCTTGATAGAAAAAGTATGCAATTTAAGTTCAAACCGCTTTTGAAACAATGATTCTGAAGATTATTCTGTAAACCTGAAATCTAAGAGAGAAGAAGAAAAGGGATGAAGAAGTAGATCTTCTGTTCTCTTTTTCCTGTATTCCGAATCTCACTCAAACCTATTTGAAACTGCCATTTCTGACCCTGGAACGATTTTTGAAGAACCTGTGCGTTCTTTAAAAGTCCCATATGTCCTGAAAAGCAGCAATCCGGAAAGCATAAACGCCAGAAAGTCCGATATCGGGAAAGCCGCCCAAACTCCAGATAGACCGTATAAACGGGGAAGGAGGATAACAAGAGGGATCAGGAAGAGGAGCTGCCGGCTGATGGAAAGAAGGAAAGCGGGTCTGGCTTTCCCCAGGGCCTGAAATAGGGTTGATGTGACCACGTTTAAACCTATCAAAGGCGTTCCTATAACCATAATCATTACAGCATTTTTCCCTACTGCCAGATATTCTGGATCTGCACTGAAAAATCCGAGAAGTTTTTCTTTGAAGAGGGAAATGATAAGCAAGCCAAGAAGCCCAAAGGTCGTCGTTGCTACAAGAGACAATTTTACGGCTTCGACTATCCTTCCAAATCGCTTTGCTCCGTAGTTAAACCCGACAATCGGCTGTAGGCCAAAAGCCATACCCAGGAGAGGGAGGAAGATGAAGGAATTAATTTTTATTACTATACCAAAAACGGCAATTGCAACATCTCCTCCATAGCTTGCAAGTGCATTGTACACGAAAATCATCATGACACTGCTCGAGCATTCCATCACAAAAGACCCGAGACCTATGGTCCCGATTTCCTTAATAATTTCAGGGGCTGGTTTCAACGTTTTGGATTTAAATTGCACAGATCCTTTTCCTTTAAGGTAGTATTGGAGAAGCCAGGCCGAACCCACTGCCTGAGACAGCACGGTTGCAATTGCAGCCCCCTTCACGCCCATCCCAAAACCGAAGATAAGAACCGGGTCAAGGAGAATATTAAGGCCGCCTCCTAACAGCATGGTATTCATGGCAAGACGGGCATTCCCTTCGGCCCTGACGATATTCTGAACCGAGACTCCAAAAACAAAGACAATACCTCCTGCAATTATAACTTCAAGATACTCCCTGGCATATGGCAGGACTCCAGGAGTTGCACCGAACGCTTTAAGAATTGGGTCAAGGTAAAGAAGGCAGGGGATGGCAATAAGCACGCTGAGGATCAGGCTCAAGGAAAATACATTTCCAAGAACCCTCTCAGCTCTTTCGTTTTCTCGTGCTCCAAGGGCACGCGAGATAATGGAGGAGCCCCCTGTCCCAAGAACAATTCCAAAAGCCATAATTATCATCTGGACTGGAAAGGCTATGGAAAGCCCACCTATGGCCTGGACACTCTCCGCTCCATAGGCCCATCCTACAAAAAGGGTATCCACAACATTATAGAGAGCCTGCACCAACATTCCGATGATCACAGGAGTTGAAAGTTTAAACAGGAGCTTCCTTAGATTCTCTGTACCCAGAAATTCACTTTTTTCATCCATATTTTGTGCTCGTTCTCATTTTTACTTCATGTCATCCGGCCTGTCAGAACAAGGAGGTTCAAACCCGGGTTCAAGGAGTTTGAATGCAGCCTTCTGGACCAGCTGCCTGAAATATTCTTTTTCTTCTGGGGTGAAATCCGAAAGGAGAGCATCGACAAAGGAAATCAACTTTTCAAGAACCACAGCTCGGATTTCCGTTCCTTTTTCAGTCAGGTAAACCCTGTAAGCCCGGAGGTCATTTTTGTCCCTTTGCCTGTACACGTATCCCTCTTTTTCCAGACTCTGGATCGCCCTTGTGCTTGTTGCTTTGCTTACTTTCAGAGTCTTTGCAAGGGTTTCCTGAGAGATGCCGTCTCTGTGGTACAAAACCATTAAAAAATCAAATTGTCCGCTTCCAATCCGGTAAGCTTCAAGTTCCTTTGCCATATATGCTAGATGGCTCCTGTAGATGTGGGCGATCGGGCCGCAGATTTCCCTTGGGTCTTCCATAATATTATCTTCCATTTTTATGAAGCTGAGGTTGTTTTGGAATAAAAACTATTTATGAAATAGTCACATGTGGAACTAATCTGACATGTGGAACTAATCTGATGACTCTCTGTAAGATTTGAATACAGATAATAGTTACGCATGAAACTAAATACGAACAACAATTCGACAAGTTTCCAAATAAGGGCAAAACATCTGGAATTAATATGCCTAAAAAATTTATATAAGATATACCTATAGAATTATATATGCTTGATGAAGACCTGATCCGGAAATGGCTGGATGAAGGCACGATTGATCATGCCCAGGCAGAAAAAATGCGGGCAGATCTTGCAGAGTATAAAAGGGAACGCAGGTCAAAAAAGCAGATCATTGCCTTTTCGACAATCGGGGCGATTTTAATCGGGATTGGTGCCATTCTCTTTGTGGCGTCCAACTGGGAAAAAATTGGAGATACTGTCAAGGTTCTGCTGCTTGTAGGAACTACTGTGGGCATACATTATGCGGGTTATCGTTTAAAATACGAGAAACAGAAATACCCCCGGGTAGGTTCTGCCCTGATTTTCCTATCAGCCCTGCTTTTTGGAGCCAGCCTCTTTTTAATTGCCCAGATCTACAACATCAACGCCAATAACAGTACCCTTGTCCTGATATGGACCCTGGGAGTTTTTCCTCTGGTCTACGGCTATCGGTCGGCTCCAATAGCCGGGCTTTGCTCTCTGCTTTTTTACCTCTGGATTGGCCTTCTGTACGGGGAGAGGACCGATCTCAATAAATTGATTAACACCTGGGACCTCTACCTCATATCAGGCATTGCCCTCTATTTCACCGGGGCTTTGCATGGGCTGGTAGAAAAAGTAAAACATGCTGAGACGACGTTTAAATTTATGGGGCTACAGGCTGCACTCCTTGCACTATTTATACACACCTTCGAACTTGGGGAATACAAAGTTGAAAAAATAGTTCCTGTAGTTTATGCATTCTTTGGAATCCTTTTCCTGGCAGTCCTGCTCCCAAAACCGCTCCGGGAAAGGCTTAAAGGCTTTCATGCAGACGTGAGCATATCCATAATTGCGTTGTTGATGGCAGGAATCACTCTCACAACAATATACAGTCCAGCGTCGGAAAAAACTTACATGATTATTTTCAACATCGTCTTCCTCGGACTTTTGACCATGCTCCTGTATGCCGGGTACAGCACCGAAGATATAGGGATTGTCAATACCACAATGTTCTGGTTTATTCTCCTGATTTTTGCGAGATATTTTGACTTTTTCTGGGAACTGCTTCCAAGGTCGCTCTTTTTCATGCTGGGAGGGCTTGTCCTGCTGATAATAAGCGTGGTACTGGAAAGAAAAAGAAGGGAATTAAAGGCTCAGTTTACCGGGGGAGAACAATGAAAAGTAGCTATTTGAGACTGCAGGGCTATGAAGATGCGGCTCTTTCAGGAGCAGGGGGAATTCGGGGATGAATCAAAAGAAAATCCTTTATCTCACTATTGTCTTCTGGCTCCTGATCTTTTCGGGTTTCATCTTATATAAGGAGTATACCCTCAGGACCGGTACGGAGGTCATGCTCAAAACCGTGCCCATAGACCCAAGGGATCTTTTCAGGGGAGATTACGTGACCCTTAATTACGAGATAAGTACCCTGAATCTGGAAGAAATTCCGGCTGAGGATTCTTATTTTGAGTATAACGACCGGATATACCTGGCACTGGAACTGAAAGACGGGTACGGTGTACCTAAAAAAATATACAGGACTCCGCCGGAGGATGAGCTTTACATCAAGGGCATGGTAAAAGATGTTATACACGACTGGGAAGAAGACGAAGCCGGTATTATAACAGAAGAACCTCACATTAAAGAACTCAGAGTTGAGTACGGTATTGAGAGCTATTTTGTCCCCGAAGGCAGGGGGATAGAGATAGAAAGTCAACAGTGGACCGGGAGAGAAGGAGTCAACGTAAAAGTTGTTGTTGACAAATATGGAAATGCCGTAATTAAGAGCTTATTGAGTGATGGGAAAGAGTTGAGTTTTAGCTTAAATTGATCTTCCCAAATTTTATTTAAACGAGAGAGTGAAACGTCAATAAACCTGAAGTAACCGAAACTTATATAATTAGGATAAGCCTAACTAACAGGCAGGATAAGGATACGATGGAGAAAAAAGAGCATTTGTTCATAGTTTTTGAAAAGCTGATCAAAATCAAAAGCGAATGCTCCTGTCAGATTTCCTCTGAATGCGGATTATCGGATATTACCCTGAAGCAGATCGGATACTTAAAAGCCATTGATGAACATGGGGAAGTAACATTTAGCAGGCTTGCTAAAATCACCAGAAATTCAAAACCTACGATCACTGAGATGGTCAACAAATTTGCTAAAATGGAATGTGTTTACAGAGAAAAGTCCCCGGCAGATGGCAGAATTTTTTACATTCGTCTGACAGAGAAAGGGCAGATGATAGCCCGTGCCGAAGAGAACGCTTTGATGAAAGTTATTGAAAGAATGGCGAATTCACTGGACGAAAAAGAGATTGATACACTTATCAAAATACTGGGAAAGATAAGATAATTTTTTTGTCCGCCGAGATAGTTAGGTTAATTTAAACTAAACATTTGCGATAATAATTGAGACGATTGACAATGTATTCAAAACAAACTGAGGAGAATAAAGAGAGCATCGTAATACCACTCTTTGACATCGTGGTTTACCCGAAAAGCCGGACAAAATTCCTGGCTGATAAAATCACCGGAGAAATACTATTAACTGAGATGAAAAATGGCGAATTCGTGAATGCTATCGGCCTGACAGTAAAGAGCGGTACAAAACCCTCAGAAGTATCAGAAGATGATTTGTATAAAATAGGAAATCTGCTTAAGGTGACATTTATACAGCCTGCTGATGATGGATATCTTGTCATTGCAAAGGCTATCGAAAGGGTAGAGGCCGTTTCTCTGTACCGGAAGGACGAACTGTTCTATGCTGCATATAAGCCTGTCTATGATCTGCCGGATTTCGATGACGATACTCAGGCAGAAGTAATGGCGAATATGAAAAAGACAATTCATGAGATAAGCAGCCGGTTTCAGGGTTCTGAGCAGTTTACCCGGCCAATTGATAAGATGGATTCCATTGACCAGATAATGGGATTTGTCATGCCGTACATACCTGTAAAACTTGCAGAAAAGCAAAACCTTCTGGAGATCGTTTCTGTTCGTGAACGGTATCTTATGTTTCTTCATATTCTGACAAAGCAGAAAGATAATATCAATATCCAGATTGAGATGGCAAAGAAAGTTACCGATAAGATGAGCAAGTCGCATAGAGAGGCAATGCTGCGCGAGCAACTGAAGGTAATTCAGGAAGAACTTAATGAAGGTGAGGATTCCGCTTCAGGCGATGCCGGATACAGGGAGAAAATTGAAAATTCGAAGATGCCTGATGAGGTAAAAAAGAAGGCACTGTCAGAGTTAAAAAAACTCGAAACCGGAGGCAACCATAATCCAGAGGGCCACGTTATCAGAAATTATCTGGACCTCCTGCTCGACCTTCCCTGGGTAACAGAAGAGAAAAAGAGCATCGATATTGCTGAAGCCCGCCGTGTGCTTGAGAGCAATCACAATGGACTCGAAAAAGTTAAGGAGAGAATAATCCAGCATCTGGCGGTAATGAAATTGAAACAGGAGAAGCAGGGCTCAATTCTGCTCTTAACAGGGCCCCCCGGCACCGGCAAAACGAGCCTCGGAAAAAGTATTGCAGATGCTCTTGGCAGGAAATATGTCCGGGTCAGCTTTGGGGGTGTCAAAGACGAAGCAGAGATTCGGGGACACCGGCGGACATACGTAGGTGCTCTGCCCGGAAGAATTATTCAGGGAATGAAAAAAGCAGGCACGAAAAATCCGGTGTTTATCCTCGACGAGGTCGATAAGCTTTCATCTTCCTACGCAGGAGATCCGGCAAGTGCCCTTCTGGAAGTCCTTGACCCGGAACAGAACAGCACATTCTCAGACCACTATCTGGAAGTCCCGTATGACCTGTCTGATGTATTGTTCATAGCCACTGCCAACTCCCTGACAAATATCTCCTGGCCGCTTCTTGACAGAATGGAAATGATTGAGATCTCGGGCTATACGAAGAATGAGAAGTTCGCAATTGCCAGAGACCATCTGCTGCCCTATACACTGGAAGAACATGGCCTTGACGAGGATAAACTCAAAATTGAAGATGATGCCTTAAAGGTAATCATCGAGAAATACACCCGCGAAGCAGGAGTCAGAGGACTTAAAAAACAGCTCGCAAAAACTGCAAGGTTCGTATCCGAGAAGATCGTGTCAGGGAAGACTGACCTTCCTTATGTGGTGAAGGCGGATATGCTCAAAGAGGTCCTCGGAAAAGAGCTGATCAGGCAGGAAGAAGCCAGAAAAGAGAATGTGCCCGGTGTGGTCACGGGACTTGCATGGACACCTGTAGGAGGAGATATTCTCTTCATCGAAGGTACCTTTATGCCAGGTACCGGAAAGCTTACGCTTACAGGCCAGCTTGGGGATGTGATGAAAGAGTCTGCAAAGATATCTTTGAGCCTTGTCAGGTCACGGCTTGCAAACACTGCCAACAGCTTTGACTTTACTTCAAGCGATATTCATATCCACGTGCCTTCAGGTGCAACACCCAAGGACGGACCCTCAGCAGGTGTGACACTCTTTACTGCTCTGACATCCCTGATTATTGGCAAAGCGGTTGACCCGAAAATTGCCATGACAGGTGAGATCACATTAAGCGGTGCCGTATTGCCTGTGGGCGGCATAAAAGAGAAAATTCTGGCAGCACACAGAGCAGGCATAAAAAAGGTAATCCTGCCAAAAGAAAACGAAAGGGATCTGGAGGATGTGCCTGAAGATGCCAGAAGTGAACTTAAATTCGTGCCCGTAGAGACCATTGAGGAGGTCTTGAAAGAGGCACTGGACATTGACCTGCCCAGGCCGATAGTTTCGTCGTATGCAGGAAATAGTTTTGCGCCTGTGCAAAATGTATAAACATTAAGTGGAGCAGGACTGGGGTTACGGCCTGCAAGAACCGTAATTACCCCATCCATCCACCGCAAAGCTGAGTTCAAAAAATCCAAAAATAGAACTCAGATCTTATTTTAGATCTTTTTTGTGGCATGAGTTCATTCACTTAGGACCCACCGCGAAATAACATCGGCAGTTTTTAAGAATGTATTAAATAACTTTCACGGTCAAGATAGCTGATTTAACTTTAACTAAATTGTCTATTGCCTAAGTTATTTCGTTACAAATCCTTAGCCGAAGAAGCTTTAATTCCCTGTGAATTTAACTCAAGATCCTTTTTCTCTACCTGAATTCTCCCGAATAATTGGATCTGCAGATAAAGTGAAAAAAATGATAGGGGATCGAGATGTGGGATTAGAGAAATTTTGCGAAAACCACTTTTTCAATACTAAATAGAAGATATGAGAAGCAATAAAAGCGAGAAGATTCAGGAACCATGTTAGGAAGTAAAAATTAAAACCTTAATTTATAGCCTTGGCAGATTTGTCACTGTATTTTTTTAGAAAAAGGATTTTTATAAAGTATGTATTTGAGGAAATCATACCCTACCTGTCCTTAACATATTAAATACAAGCCACATCCCAAAGAGACTGGCGATCAAGAAACCTAGCATGCCAAGAAGAGGCACGCCCCACAGGAAAGGTTTCATATTTGTCTGAGCGACCAGAGATGAAGCGACGATCATTGCAGAGACAATCAAACTGAAAGATAGACGATTACTTGCAATGTTTATTTCGGATATTAGCCGGTTACCTTCCTCCGATTCAAACTTTATTCTTAAATAACCGTCTTCAGCATGATCAAGTAGATGTGATATTTTGGTCGGTGCTTTTTGGAATAAGCGTGACCAGCTTAAAATGCTGCTGTAGGTTGTGCGAGCCAGATTTTGCGGATGATAACGCTCCTCTATTTCTTTTTTCGCATAAGGTTCGATAAGCTCATTTATCTTAAAATTGGGATCAATTATCAGTCCAAATCCTTCTACAGCCACTATACCTCTTACTAATAAGGCTATATTATGAGGTACTACAACTTGATGCTCTCTTAAAATACTTATTAACTCTTCAATTATTATAGAAGCTTCAAGATTTTTCGGAGCCCTACCATAGTATTTAGAGCGAAAGTATTCAATGTCAACTTTCAAGGATCGTGTGTCTACATGATAATCTATACAACCCATATCCCGGGATAATTCTACTAAGAGCGAACTATCCCCTTTAACTAACGCTGTCAAGCCATCCAGGAACATATCTCTCATTTCTGAGGAAAGGTACCCTGTCATCCCAAAATCAAGAAATGCTACATCTCCATCTTCCATTATCAGTATGTTTCCAGGATGTAGGTCGGCATGGAAGAAGCCATCATTGAATACCTGCTGCATGAAAGCTTCTCCCACGACAAGAGCTATTTTGCTTCTGTTTAATCCCTGCTTTTCCACTAAATCTACATGACTAGCTTTTATACCTTCGATATATTCCAGGGTAAGTACTCGTTTGCTTGTGTAACTCCAATGAACTTTTGGAATGTGAATTTGCTTGTTATCTCTAAAATTGTATGCAAAACGATCTGTGTTCCATCCTTCCTGAGTATAATCTATTTCTTCAAGAATACTGCGAGATAACTCATCAACAATTTCAATTGGTCTGTATAGTCTTGCCTCGGGCATGTGTTCATTCAAAAGTCTGGCCATACTGTACATAATATCCAGATCTGATTCTATTACTTTTTTTATGCCTGGCCGCTGGACCTTAACAACAACGTCATCACCATCTTTTATCTTTGCCCGATGCACCTGTCCAATAGACGCACAAGCTAGTGGTTTCTTATCAAAATAGTCGAACAATTCCTCGATGGAATTTCCGAGTTCTTCTTTTATAATTACCCCAACTTCTTCAAAATCAAAGGATGGCACATCATCCTGAAGTTTTGCAAACTCGGCGGCATATTCAAGAGGAATAAGGTCATGCCTCATGCTTAATAATTGACCTAACTTGATGTAGGTCGGACCCAGTTCTTCAAGGATCTTACGTACTCTAACAGGTCCTGGATTATTGAGCCTGTTCACCTTATCTTTATTCTTAAACTTATAGGTCAAGTCCCTGATACTGCTCAAACCTATCTGGTCAACAATATATCCAAACCCATACTTTTGGAGAACCTCAATTATCTGGCCATATCTTTTTAACATGGAATAACGATGAAGTCTTTTACGTATCATATTGTCATTAGCCTAGAACTTTTATGGGGGATATTTGGTTTATTTTTAAGATAAGTTAATAAAGACATACTAAATATATTTAGTTAGCCCTCTTTCAGAGTTTCTGTCTCCTATACCACTTTTATATTTTTAAAATTATTTACAAATTTCAGTTCCCTGTAGATAAAGAAACCACTTAAGTTTCAGGCAGTTTCACCACACCCGTGAAGAGCTGGCAAAAAATTCAAAGCTGTCCACCGCTTCAGGAGAAAGCCCTAATTCTTCAAACATTTCCCTGAAAAATGCGCGATATTCCTCTTCAGGTATCGTTTCCCCACTGCTTCCGACATGCATTATGATTTCGAGCCTGACCCTTCCTGAGGAATCGAGTTCAACTATGTACCTGTTCCCTACGTATCTGTTCCCCTTATCATAAGTTACTACCCTTGCCTCTGGGACAAAATACCTTACTGAACCCATCTGGTTCCCGTCCTTTAAAAAGACTTCTTTCGTATCCGAACCTATCCTGGGGTATCCATAAAAACCCAAACCGGAATTGTAACTGGAATCGGAATCATCACTGTTTTCTGTAAGATAGGCATATACAGCCGGGAAATCCGGAGACTCGTTCACCTGTATTTCAGCGTCCCATGTCTGGTTTTGTGAGGCTTTTTTCAGAGCCTCAAGATACTTTTCCGGATCTTTTTCATCCGGGCCGAAGAGGAGACCGAGTTTTTCAAGCATCCAGGAGTCATCTGGAAATTCCGATAGCTGTAAGGGGGAATCAGGATCGGAGTGGCTAAAGTTCGAAATGGCCACACAAGTTCCAGTGCCTTGTTCCGGCCTGTCTTCACATGTGAAAATCATAAGCTCGGAGTCTTCATTATAGTTAAGCCTTATATCCTGTACGAGAGCAGCATTTCCAAAGTTTTCCCGGATCTCCTGGACATCCCCTGGCTCAAAACCCGAAAAGTTTCCGGGCCAGGGCCAGGAACCTTCCACTTCATAGCCGGCTTTCTCCGCTTTCGTAAGTGTGGAACTGTAATCAAGAGACCCGATATCAACTTCTTCGGAATAGTACCAGGAACTGTCAAAGAGTGCATAAATAAGAAAAGGGCTGAAAAAACACAGTATAAAAAAGAGGAAAACTAGTACTGGTATCCGTATAGCTTTTTGCTTATTCATGAAATTCTCAACTCTGGAAAGACATCAGTAGACTGGAAGGCGGTTAGTATCCCTTAGATGTCGAATCTTAAAAATACTGGAGTTGATAACTCGGAGTTTTTCACAATATTAGATAAGATATGCTAACTTAATAAATAATTTATATATCTTTATACTGGCTTATAAAATTACTTATAACCAGAGAAAACGCAGGTTAGTAGGCCAAAACATCCTGCTTGGAAATTTTCCCAGGGCTCAACATCCTACTCATTATAATGCTCTCTTCCTCCGCAGCTTTTCAGTAAAAATTCACTACTTCGACTTCTGGGAAGGATTTTCTAAAGAACTGTTCTTTCTTCCAGGTTTTTGGCTATTAGAGGATACCGTAATAATCTGTAACGTAGTGAAACCTATAACCGTAGTGAATCCTATAACCGTAGTGATCGCATACAGAAAACTCAGTACCCACATTGCGAATATAAGTGTAAAAGAAGTTGAAAGTAAGAGGTGAAAATCATGAAAGTAATAGCAATAAACGGAAGCCCTAGAAAGAAATGGAATACAGCAACCCTGCTTGAGAAAGCTCTTGAAGGTGCAGAAACTGAGGGTGCAGAAACAGAAATAATCCATCTCTATGATCTCAATTTTAAAGGGTGTACGAGTTGTTTTGCCTGTAAATTAAAGGATGGAAAAAGCTATGGAAAATGCGCGATGAAGGATGAGCTGACACATGTGCTGGATAAGTTGAAAGATGCTGATGCAGTTATACTTGGGTCCCCCATCTATCTTGGGAATTCTACGGGCGAGATGAGGTCGTTCATGGAGCGCTATATATTTCCTTTTCTTGTTTACTCTAATGACTTACCCTCGCTCTATCCGAAAAATATCCCTGTTGGATTCATCTACACAATGGGGGTAAAGGAAGAAAACTTCGATATGTTTGGTCTCAATAAAATTATTGAATTAAATGAAACTCTTGCAACGAGAATCTTCGGATATTCCGAATCGCTGTACAGTACCGATACATACCAGTTCGATGATTATTCAAAGTATGTTGCCGATAGGTTTGACCCCGTGGAAAAGGCAAAAAGGCGAAAAGAAGTGTTCCCGCAGGACTGTGAGAAAGCCTTTGAGATGGGAGCCAGGTTCGTAAAGCGACAGAAAGCTCTGGAGGCACAGAATTAAAACCATGCGTGACAGTTATCAAAAAGGAGCTATAAAGCCACTTCCTCGTGACTCAAAAAAATTATTTATAAATAATATTCTAATTCTGTTCTATTGCTACCCCACTGGTTTTCACGGGTTTTTTCGGTTGCTTTTACTTTTTGACTTTTTCTTTTTTCTCTTCTTTTTTACTTTAAAAAACCGGGCTTGCACGTAAGGTCAAAAAAGATCTGAGATACCGAATTCTGGTTGTATGGGTACAATTGACGATTTAGAGCTGCCATCAATTCCTTTTTACTCAAAAACATCAACCATATAAGGTGGACGGCAAATAAAAACTAAAAGCCTGAGTAAAACTGCAAAAAACAAAAGCAGTTGAACTTCTTTAGAGAGGTTTAACGGCTTATATCGAGTACTCCGGAATATTTGAGTAATCCAGGACAGTATACTAAGGTTTAAGCGGTACCCTCGATACCTCTCTTCTGTAAAATAAACCATGCCGCGAGCACCAGAAATCCGCAGCTCATGGCAATGGCCCCGAGCACCGGGATCTTATCTGCCCATTCCAGGGAGATAAGCCACATGCCAGCTGCTCCCAGAGTGAAATAGGTGAAAATCAGCAGGGAAGAAGCCGAGCCCGCATCCCTGTCTACCTGTTCCAGCACAAGGTTGTTGCTTGGGGGCCGGCTCAGCCCGATAGAAAACGTGATAAGGAACATTGGAAGGGCAAAGCTCCAGGGCCCGTGCTGGCCGGTAGCAAAGAGGAAAATTCCTCCCAGGAAGATCCCTGTAAAACCAATAGTCATTAAATGTCCTGAGCTGACGAACCTTCTTAACCTGAGGCAGGAAATGGAGCCGACCATAATTGCAAGCGCATTGAAGGCAAAGAAGTAGCTGTACTTTTGCTCGTTCAGCCCGAATTCGTTGACATAAATAGTAGAAGAGCCTGCAACGAAACTGTAAAGAGGAAAAAGGCTGACTGACATTATCAGGACCATTACCAGGTAGAGGGGATTGAGCATCAGCCGGCCGTAGGCATGCATGATCCTGGAAAAAGGAGCATCTGATACCGAAGAGAGAGTCTCTGGAAAACGAAGCACCCCAAGTATCCCGATTCCTCCCATCAGCGCCTGCACAATAAAGATCCAGGGCCAGGAAAAGTCAGCAAGGATCCAGCCGCCAATTACAGGGGCAAGCATAGGGGCAAGAGCCATAATAACGGCTGTGTAAGCCAGAATCCTTTCTCTCTCCTTCCCTGAGAAAATATCCCTGGTCATTGCCAGCGAAATGGAGGAGCTGGCAGCGGCTCCTGCGGCCTGCAGCATGCGGGAGAGGATCAGCATGGAAACGTTTGAAGCAAAGGCGCAGAAAAAGCTTGCAACTATATATACTGCAAGCCCAAAAAGGAGAGGGCGGCGGCGGCCAAACCTGTCGGAAATAGGGCCGTAGAAAAGAAGGAAAAAACCATAGGTAACGAAAAAGCATACCAGGATCAGGTTAATTACAGACAGGGGCTGATTCCAGGCTTTGGCAAGGGAAGGAATTGCAGGCAGGATCATATCCGTTGACAGTGCAGGAAAAGCAGTCAGAAGAGCAAGCAACGGCACTGTCCCTTTCAAATTCCTCTTTAGAGATTCATTAGAATTAGTCTTTTTTTGTTGAAAAGCCATAACAGTATCCTTTTTCGTTTTTAGTCGACAAAATGGTTACATATGCAACTAACAAGAATAGATACCGAAGGAATAGAGTTGTATATAACAGTTACGAAACTGAGAAGTGAAAACCGAGAAATTTGAAAACCCATCTTCTTTTAAATAAAAAAAGCTTAACCCGATATAAGCATGAAAAACCTGCGAACATACGGAAACCCTCCTTTTAATCTTGCTGTTATTCACGGCGGCCCAGGCGCCCCAGGAGAAATGGCTTCAGTTGCAAGAGAACTCTCTTCTCTCGGAGGCGTGCTTGAACCGCTCCAGACAGCAGTAACCCTTGAAGGGCAGGTCAGGGAGCTGAAAGAGGTTCTGGAAGAGCACGGAAACCTGCCGGTTACATTAATCGGTTTTTCCTGGGGTGCGATGCTCAGCTTTATATTTACTGCGCTACACCCTCAATTTGTAAAAAAACTGATACTTATCAGCAGCGGCCCCTACGAAGAAAAATATGCTGCAAACATAATGAAAACCCGGATAAGCCGACTTGGGAAAAAAGATTGGGCAAATTTCATCAACCTGACTGAGACCCTGAACGGTCCTGCGGCTAAAAACAGGAACGAGGCCCTGTGCGGCTTTGGAAAGTTAATGTCAAAAGCAGACGCTTATGACCCTCTTCCCCATGAGGACGAGCTGCTTGAGTGCAGCTACGAGATTTTCAAAGGCATCTGGGAAGAAGCCAGTATATTGAGAGGCAGCGGGAAACTGCTTGAACTCGGAAGAGAGATCCGCTGCCAGGTAGTTGCAGTCCACGGCGATTACGACCCACATCCTTTTGAAGGAGTCAGGAAGCCTCTTTTCCGGATTTTGAAGGACTTCAGGTTCATTTTACTGGAAAAATGCGGGCACAGGCCGTGGATTGAAAGAGAGGCAAAGGAGAGATTTTATGAGATTCTTAAGCAGGAAATCCAATAATACGCGAATGTTCTGCAGAAATCCTTTATTACAGGAGATATAATTAATTTTTTGAACAATGGTATATAAAAGGAAAAAGTGAGAAACTTGATAGAACAGTCGCAGTTAATCTATTTTATTGCAGCCTCTGCTGCACTTACGCTTCTTCCGGGCCCTGACATTCTATTTGTGCTCACCCAGAGCATTTCGCAGGGCAAAAAAGCAGGAGTTGCAACCGCATCCGGCCTTTGTACAGGTGTGCTGGTTCACACAACTGCAGCAGCTCTTGGCATTTCAGCTCTTTTATATGAATCCGCCCTTGCCTTTGAAATTGTAAAATACGCAGGTGCAGCCTACCTCCTCTACCTTGCCTGGAATGCCTTAAAAGAAAGTGAAGAACTGATTTCTTCTGCCTCTGTCCGGGAAGCCGATGCCTTTGCCCTTTACAGGCGCGGGATCTTTATGAATGTCTTAAACCCCAAAGTTGCCCTCTTTTCCCTCGCATTCCTGCCCCAGTTCGTGAATCCAGGATCAGGAAATGCCCCGATGCAGATGATGTTTCTGGGAATAATATTCATGGTCCAGGCCTGGCTGATCTTTTCCGCAATCTCGGTCTTTGCAGGAACCGTCAGCGAGAAAATAACGCAGAGGCTTGGAATTGGCAGGTACATCAACTGGGGAAAAGCCGGTATTTATACCATGATAGGAGTAAAACTTGCTCTGTCCCATAAGTAAGTAAAGAGTTAAACGAGTGAAAAGACAGACCAAAAAGGATTTCGATTTACCTCTGATTTTTTTCATCGCGGGAATCCTGCCTAAATCTTTCCCGTTAATTTCTCTATTTGATTCCTCAGAAGTGGTTGCAGACCACAGGGCTAGCAAAAAATATCCTCCTGATAATACACGTTCTAACTGGAATATTTATATAAAATTAATATAAAAATTTGTTCAGAAAGGATTAAATACACACAAGTCTTAGATATGTATGTTCAAAGTGGGATCTTGAAAAACCTTTGAAAAACGGGCCATTTTAATCATGTCGAAAAACAGGGGCCTGATCAGCCATATCCTGATAAATGCGGGTTCACTTCTCCCGCCATCATCAGTCACCATTTCCCGACGCAATTCGCGTCGGGCTTTTTCCTATAAAATAAAGTTGCCATTTTCTCCATCTCTCCTAATATCTTGTCAGTGACCGTTGCCTGGACAGATTCTACTCTTTCCCAGTGTCGCCTTCTGTATCAGAATCGCAGCAATCGTATTTGAGAGAAACGTTCGCGGTTTCGTGCTTTTCATGATGAAAAGCGCAGGGGCACTGATATGCAGACTGCAAGGCAGATTTTTTGGCTCTTAGCTGTTTAATGGGGTTGGAAATAGCTGCCTGGTTATAAAGTTTCCAGGTCAAAAAAGAGCTTTAACAAAAACGAATAAGCCCGACATTTCTAAAAAGTCGGAAAAGGGTTTGCTTAAAAGCAGACCCCATTTCCTTGATTTCAGCTGTGGGTTTTCCTTTCCAGATATTTTGTGATCTCCATGGCTATGAGGGTGGTCGAAGCCAGCGGAATGATCATTGCCCAGTCGGAAAGCGAGAGAGGCACAGTCCGAAAAGCCGTCTGCATAATCGGGACATAGATTACGGCAAGCTGCAGGAGCACTGTGCTCAGGACGGCATAAATGAGGGGCCTGTTGGTAAAGATTCCCATGGAGAAAACCGAAATCCTGTCCGAACGCCAGTTAAAGGCGTTGAACATCAGGGAAATAACCACCAGGGTAAAGACCAGAGTCTGGATCTTTGGAAGAGATACCCCGTTATTGCGAGCCCAGTAAATGACTCCGAGAGACTGGATGGCAATCAAAGCCCCTAACCCAAGGCTTGCTATGATCATCCTTTTGGAAACCAGCCCTTCTTTTGATTTTCTGGGCTTCTGCTTCATAAGCCCTTTGTCCGGAGCTTCCAGAGAAAGCGCCATTGGAGGCAGGCCGTCTGTGATAAGGTTGATCCAGAGGATCTGGACGGCAATAACAGGCAGGATCTGCCAGGCAAGCACCCCGACAAGGACAATCAGGACTACCCCTATGTGGCAGGTGAGGCCGTAGGCAATGAAGTTTTTGATATTCTTCAATATATTCCGGCCCTCTTCGACTGCCGACACAATGGATGCGAAATTGTCGTCTGTCAGGATCATGCTGGACGCTTCCTTACTGACATCCGTTCCGGTAATGCCCATTGCAATGCCCATATCTGCGGCTTTCAGGGCCGGAGCATCATTTACCCCGTCTCCAGTCATTGCAACCACGTAATCTTTTTTCTTAAGGGCCTCAATGACCTTCAGCTTGTGTTCAGGGTACACCCTTGCGTAGACCGAAACCTTCTCCACGATCTCTTCAAATTCTGTGTTATTCAGGGCATCGAGTTCAGTGCCGACAAGGACCAGGTCTCCTTCCCGGTAAATTCCAAGTTCCCTTGCAATTGCAAAAGCAGTGATTTTGTGGTCGCCTGTAATCATTACGGTCCTGATTCCCGCATTAGTACAGGTGGCAATTGCAACCTTTACCTCTTCTCTTGGAGGATCGCGCATACCCATCAGCCCTGCAAAAACCATCTCTTTTTCAGCTTCTTCAGCAGGGGTATTTTCTGCAACCTTGCGATAGGCAAATCCCATAACCCGAAGAGTCTGGTTTGCCATTTCATGTAAGGTATCCAGGATTTCTTGCCTTATTTCGGGGGTTAACTGCTCCTCCTGCCCTCCAAGGAAGATTTTCGCGCAGGAAACAAGGATAACTTCCGGAGCTCCTTTGGAATACGCATACAGCCCATCTTCGGAGTTGTTCAGGGTAGTCATCATCTTCCTCTCGGAAGAAAAGGGAACTTCTCCGGTGCGCCTGTGTTTTTCCTCAAGGGGAGTTTTCCAGATTCCTGCTTTAGCTGCCGCAACCACCAGAGCACCCTCTGTAGGGTCGCCTGTGATATCCCATATTCCTTCTTCCTTGACCAGCCCTGCGTCATTACAAAGGGCCCCTGCAACCAGCAGTCTATGAAGATGCGCGTCTCCGCAACCAGGCTTAAGATGCGCATCTTCGCAAACAGGCGTGTCTCCCCTGAAAAAGTCGCCTACGGGCTCATATCCTCCGCCTGTAACGTTTAAGACAGCTCCGTTTACATACACCTTTTCAACAGTCATCTTGTTCTGGGTAAGTGTCCCGGTTTTATCCGTACAGATGATGTTGGTAGAGCCGAGAGTTTCTACAGAGGGCAGTTTTCTGACAAGAGCATGCCTCTTCACCATTCTTCGGACCCCGAGAGCAAGCCCGACAGTTACAACTGCGGGGAGAGCTTCCGGAATAGCAGCAACAGCAAGGGCAACGCCCCAGAGAAACATCTCAAAGGGTGAGAAACCCTGCAGGATTCCGAGCACTGCCACAAAAGCCACGACTACGAGAGTTGCAATTCCGAGCCAGCGCCCGAACTGGTCAAGCTTTTCCTGAAGGGGAGTTCTCTCCCTTTCGATTTCCCCGAGAAGCCCGGCCAGTCTCCCAAAAGCACTGTTCATGCCTGTTGCCGTAATTACTGCCTTTCCTCTGCCGTAGGCTACGGCAGTCCCGGTGTAGGCAATATTTTTCCTATCAGGCTCCGGAGTTTCGGGAGGGAAAACGTCGGTGCTTTTTCCTACAGGGACGGATTCTCCTGTGAGGGAGGATTCGTCAATTTTCAGGGAAAGAGCCTCAAGCAATCTGGCATCGGCAGGAATCCGGTCTCCTGTCTGCAAAATCAGGATATCGCCCGGGACAAGCAGAGCTGAAGGGATTTTTACTTCCTTCCCGTCCCTTACTACCAGGGCTTCGGGGCTGGTCAGTGATTTTAAAAGTTTGATTGATTCTTCTGCCCTGTACTCCTGGACAAAGCCAAGTACGCCTGCGAGAAGTACCGTAAACAGTATCACAAAGGCATCGATAAGCTCTCCAAGAAGGGCAGAAACCAGTGCAGCAACCATCAAAATAACAATCAAAAAACTCTTGAACTGAGAGAGAAACAGCTTTACAACCGAAATTTTTTCTTCTTCTTTGAGTTCATTTTTCCCGTACTTTTCAAGCCTGTTTTCCGCTTCTCCCGAACTAAGCCCGGCTTCGGACGTGTTCAGGGCTTTTAGAACCGCATCTGCGGCTTCGTCATAATACATCCAGTATATATCTCCAGTAATCAATGGCAAGCGCCTTCAAGTTAAAAGCGATTGCAATCTGCCAGTTTTAAGTATATATTCGATAGGGAAATTAATTCATTAATAGGATATAGAACTTGGGATGAAAAACCCTGAAAATAAGGTTTTAAGTCCCTCACAGACACATTTAAATGAGAATTTAACGTCGAACTTGATAAAAAGAAGTTTTGAGAGTAGTTTTCCAGAGGTTCACAGGAGTTTCCCTCTAACAACCATCAACTCCTCAAAAGAAACTTTTTTCCTTTCTATAACATCGACCTCGAACCCAAGATCTTCCATTTTATCCTTAACAGCGTCCAGCCCGGTAATCGAAGAGATAAGCACAAGAATCTTCCCTCCGGGCTTGAGATAGTCCCTTACCTCGTCTAAAAACCGGTCCAGAGTCTCTCTCCCGCCGGTTCCGCCGTCAAAGGCATAGTTCAGCCAGCCCGGAACTTTTTCTTCCCCGGAAGTAGGCAGATAAGGCGGGTTGAAGAGAATAATATTAAAGCGGGTTTCCGGGCTTTTGGGCCTGACTCCTCTGAAAAGGTCGGTACGGATAACCTCCACACCGTTTGCTTTCGCACAGCGGGCGGCATGGGGATTAATTTCTGTCGCGACCAGCTGGACATATTTCAGATTTGCAAGGAGTACGGCAGATACGAAGCCCGAACCCGTCCCGATTTCAAGGACACGCATGCCTGGCCCTGTTTCTTTAAGGCCTGCATCGGCAAGTAAAAAAGAGTCTTCTGCAGGCTCATAGACAAAGTCTATGTCCCCGAGCTTGACCCGGGCTTTTCCGTATTCGATTTCGACCATAATTTCGGGCTCAGGATTGCGAGTTTATCTCTTTTGATTTTAAGTCAATTATCAGATTTGCAACCTCTGCAAGCTCGCCCGGAGTCAGGTCCTCAGCCCTTTTGCTCATTAAATCCTCAGGGAGCTGGGCAACTACTTCTTTAATGCCGGGAATTTTGAGCACATGATTCGTGTTCAGGATGGCATTTCTCAGCTTTTTTCGGCGCTGGCTGAAGACTGCGGTCACAAAATCCATAAAGAAAGCTCCGTCTTTGACTTCGAAAGGTGCCGGGCGGGGGACGAGTTTGACTACTGCGGAATCAACTTCAGGTGCCGGCTGGAAAGCGCCTTTTGGGACTTTCATTAAAATAGAGGCATCGGCAAAATAGCAGGTATTGACAGTCAGACGTGAATAGTCCTTGCAGTTGGGCAGGGAGACCATGCGTAGCGCAAACTCGTACTGGTACATGAGGACGCCGAGTTTGAATTTATGCCGGAAGAGCTTGAAAGTGATCTCCGAAGAGATGGAATAGGGAAGGTTCGAGACTACCTTGTCGAACTCCGGGAAATCGACTTTCAGGGCATCGCCGGCAATGATCTCAATGTTCCCGACATTATCGAAACGGTCATGCAGGATATTAACAAGGGAAGGATCAAGTTCAATTGCAACTACTTTTTTTGCCTTCCTTGCAAGCCTTTCAGTAAGATTTCCGACACCTGCGCCTACTTCAAGAACAATATCCTCGGGCCCCAGCTCAGCAGCGGCCACAATTCTGTCCAGGTAGCTTGCATCGACCAGAAAGTGCTGATCAAAAATGCCTCCTTTTATGTTATACTTTTTAAGAAGAGAACGAACCAGAACTGAAACCTCCCGAATAAAGCGAATACTTTGGTATGAAGCGGATGAAATTATTGTGAATTAAAGTAATAATCAAAGCTGAACCTGTAAAAACTTGACAGCCAGAGTAATAACTAAAAAATAGAACAGGAAGAGTTCACTGTTCACTCGGGCTTCTGGCGGCGCGGTGGGGCGGTGAAAAGCCTGTACTTGATGAAATCATCTTTGAGTTCCCCTTCGATCCTGTGGGCAAGGACTTTAGCCGGATCATGCAGGCTTGGAATTCTCTCGCGGATGTCCTGGAAACTCTTAAAGCCGCCTTTTTTGCGCTCATCGATTATGGACCACATGAGCTTTTTTCCTATGCCTGGCAGGAGTTCAAGCATATGCAGGCGCGTGGTGATAGAATGAGCGTCGTTAAAGAACTTTACGAAGCGTTCTTCCTGATGCCTGACACAGGCTTCAAGAATAAAAGGCAGTTCAAGATTGGCCCCTGTAGTAAGGTCCGTATAGCCTATTCTCTGCTTTACGTGGTCTACTTCTTTCCTATCTCCCTGCCCGATGTAGACTCTTGACTGGATATCAGGAACCACACCGCTTTTGGGGACAAGCTCCATGAGGGTAAATTTTTTGTCTCCCACGGCCTGGACAAGAGGTTTTTTCTGGAATGAAGAAGTGCCGTCGACGGACTTCCCATATGGGAGATAGTCGAGAACCCATACATATTCCTCTCTGTCCTGAGAATTTTCCATGGATTTTCCGGATGAGCGCGGAGCTCTTTCTGACTGTCTATCTGACTGCGGATTGCCTGTCGGACGCCTGCCGCCATAAGAAGGTTTTTCAGCAGATGATCTGCCAGCGTACGGTCTACCTGATTGCGACTTTTCTACTTTCATCAGCACCCATCCTATCGATAAATATGAAACCCCATATGGAAATCTGTGTTCAGGATATGCCAGACCTGGATATGCCCAGCTTACTTATATCCGGTTCAGGACCTGTCCAATTAACCGGACCTGTCAACTGCCCACAAATTTCCAGCTTTCTGTAAAACTTTATACGATCCTGTAACCGGTATCCTCGGACTCGAAACGTCCCATTACCCAAAGAGTCCTCTGTAATTGAATTCAGATCAGGGCACTCCCTGATACTTTAAAGTACTCTAAGTTTCGGATACTTCCCTTATAAATAACAAGATGAAAACTGCTATATAGCTTATTCTATAGTCTCCAGCACATAATCAATAATCGTATCCAGTTCCTCGTTGCTCAGGGTATACTTTTCTTTCGCATAAATTGATCTGATTTCGTCTCTGGACTGAGGCAGAATATCTGCGATCCTGACCGCGATTACAGGCTTCATTTTTTCGAGTTCTAATAGCCTGTTAATCAATTCTCTTGACTTTTCCCCGCTGATTTTTGAGAACTGGTCAGCGTGACGCAGGGCTTTTCGGAACCCGTATTCTACTTCAAGCCCCTGCTCTCTACGCTCTTCAGCGATCCTGGAAAGTACTTCTTTGACTTCGGCCAACGTCAATAATTCTTCACTGATGACTTCCTTAACTATCATTGGAATACACTCTTTTTGACTTAAAAACTGTAGGTAGTTGCCATTCCTTGCAGAGTAATCTATTTTGATCACTCTTCAATGCTCCAATAATTCCTGACTGCAAGTAAACTTCTGCCTGTCAATACCTGGAAATCTGAATTAGCTTTCGTGCTGCATATCCTTTGCAGCGGATCAAGCCTTATCCAGATTGCATTATGCACGAAATTCGACCGTATTTGATAATCCTAAGTTGTTCCGAATAATGTTATCCTGATCTGGTTCAGGTATATGTCTGACAAACGATATATAATTATAGATATTCCCACATCGGGATAAAAGATCGAATTTTTAAAAGCAGTTTATTCAAATTCCCTCTCGCCTTTTTTAGCAGGTTTTTAAGGGACATTAAGTTTTTTACACTTAATTGCAGACCGCTACTCTCGCAAGTTACCGAAAATCCCAGGCAGGAGCTCTAGCCTGCGGTAAAAGCCTGTATACTGTAAACTCATAAAAGGGGGTTAGGTTTTACAACCTAACTGCCTGGAATGGGATTAATATTTCTGCGGTTTCAGGTGATGAGGAAGGGAAATAACTATCTTCTTCGCATTTCCGCTTCGGACTTCCATCATATATGAACGGCCGCGCTGCCCGATAACCTTTCCGGTAGAGCCCTGGAACTTTGCATTGGGCATGCCTTTCTGAATGCTCGGGTCTATGTCGATATGGACCATCTGCCCTTCTTCGAATTCCTGAATTGCCTTGCTTACAGGGGAAATCCCTCTTTCACGAACCGTCTTCTGTAACTTGTACCTTGTGCAACGTCTTTCACCATGGGAATTTGTCATCGCATGTTCCTCCTAGAATGCTCGATTAATTTCTTAATATACACAGTTTTTTTCTCTAGATAAGATGGATATTATTTAAATAAGACGTTCAGTCAGGCAATTATTTCCTGACCCAACTTATTAAATAAACCTGATTCAGATCCGGTTCAGATATCGACGTTGACCACGTCAAGATCTTCCACAAGCGCAGGAATACCTAAAAGCCCGCTCAGGCTCGGGTTTGTTCTGCCCTCATCTCCGGAAAGAAGCTCTTTTACATACAGCCCGCCTTCGCAGTTTACTGTTATGTAAGCGTAACCATCGTCAGTGAGTTCATCAAGCCTGATGCTGTGCACATGCCTTTTCCTGACAAGGTCAGCCCGCCTGTGAACTACACGCCTTGGAGTCTGCTGGGAGATTTCTATGCCACTCAAAGCCTCAAGGCAGGATTTAAGCTTTTCCTCTGAAACAGGCTCTTTAAATGTAACTTTAAGCTTATAAGTTTTATCCGCCTTTGAACTTTTCAGGGTCTCAATCATACCTTTTCCGACGAAAGAAAGCTCTCTTACCTCAACTTTTCCGGCAGCTTTCTCATTAATGCTCCTCATAAGCTCTTCAAGATCTACGCTGCGCTTTTGAGGGGATTTTGCTTCAACTACAAAAGGCCTGCCGCTTCCGAGCATCAGCGCATCGATATCTTCCCTTCCAGAGCCGTGGAAAGCCGTATCAACTGCCTGGAAAGCTTCGATTACAGGCCCTTTTATCAGCTCGTCTACGGATTCCTGGTACTGCTTGCCCGTAAAATTGCAGCTTTCGCAACCCCTGCCTTTACATTTCCTGCACGGCCAGCGCGTCTGAGGAATTCCCCTGATCATTTTACGGTAGCGCCCGATGATATATACAGAGCGGACCTGAAGTTCCAGCTTGTTTTTTGCAAGGTCAAGAGTAATTGTAATGTCAGGATTTTCAAAATCCACCTCTTTTTGAACTTTTTCGGCAATCCGCTTGCCTACTTCTCTGTTAAGCTCGGACTTGAGTTGTTCAGCATATGCAGTCCCTGCCTCAGCCCAGAGAATCTCTTCGTTTTCACTCAAAAGCCCGCTGACCCTCGTGCCCACGAGGAATGTGGAATATTCAAGGCCTTCGAGGGCTTTTGCCGCTTCATCGGCCCATTCGCCCAGTTTTTTGAACTGGTCAAGGCAGACCCAGCACTGCTCGTCTTCACCCCCTGTTCCAAGAGTCTTCCTTGAAAAAGCACTGCAAGGGGCAAGCTCCTTTAGAAGAGAATCGTCGTTTTCACTTTTGTAGATTCGGTCCCCTTCCAGCACGAGGGTGAGTTTTAAGGCCTGCCCGCGTTCTCTGTTGCTCAGGCCTGTAGATAGTTTTGCAAACTGGCGGCCCAGGCAGTGGTCACATACCGGGCCTTCGTGCAGAATTTTTTTTGAAATTTCGAGTACATCCATTTTCTTTCACTCTCTTTAAGCTCTTTATTCGGGAAATAGACCTGGGAATGAGTAATCAAATGTAAGAGATAATACAAGGATCAGAGCTAATGCCCTGGAATATAGATGCGTGACTGCAATTATCCGGAAAGGCAAATATACGCAAAAGGTAACTGTACGGGAAAAATATCCGGAAAAAATACAGCCGGATAGTTTCTATCCTGATACAGGGAAATGGAATATAACTTTTTGTATTGAAACAAACTCAGAAATTGCAGCCCGATCCTAATTGCAGCTCAGTCCTCGGCCCTGCATTCGGCTTCTCCTGGTGACTCCCCTCTTTTCGCTTCGGCCCTGTCCAGTTCATTGTGGATAAGGGTTATGCAGTGGTTGGAATGAAGGGAAATAGGGCCTACTGAGATAATTTTTGCTCCTGCCTCAAGGAGCTGTTCTTCCTCCTCTTCCGTAACACCGGTATGGTCCCCCAAAATAAAGACCGGGTCCCGGATTTCACTGGCTAATTTCCGGACATCCTCCCCGTCCTCTCTCAGGTAAAGCAGGGTGCGTCCTTCGAATGTGGAGAGCAGGGACTTGAGATCTCCCCTGCGAATCCAGACACCTGGGGTGGAACGGATATCCTGTTCGGTTGCATCCTTCTGGAGGGCTTTCTGGATAAGCGAGCCGCTGCTTCGCTCGTCCGGGTTCAGGTATCTCAGGTGGAGCCCTTCAAACCTTATGATTTTTCCGGGGTCAGGGTCTCCTAAAAGGAGCAGGTGCACGTTTACATCCCTGCGCATCCCGAAAGAGAGAAAAAGGGCAGAGCTTACGCAGCGGCAAAGAATGTCCATTCTTCCCGCAGAACCTGGAAGATCGTTTAAAGAAATATCGCCGCTTGTCTTTGCCTTATGCCCTATGATAACGATATCGCGCATGGGCACTATATTTACGCAAGGGATATAAAAGATGTGTGCATGTTCAAAGGCGAGCAGATGTCATGAAATAAGGAAGCTAAAAACCTGAAAAAGGATTACGGACAATAGGACGGGATACGGATGAAGATACTAGCCATTTCTGACCCCCACGGGGACTACTCGAAGATAAAGAAAATAATGGAAAGAGCCGGAGATTTCGACCTTGCAGTTGTTGTCGGGGACATTACCCATTTCGGGCCCGATGAGAAGGTTGAAGAATTGACGGAGATGTTTGACAGGCCTGTACTTGCGATCCCAGGAAATTGCGACCAGAGGAGCATCCTGAAAGCTCTGGATGCTTCGAAGGCTACAAATCTGCACGGAAAAGCCAAACAGATAGGAAATATCAGGTTTATAGGGCTCGGAGGCTCAAATCCCACCCCTTTCAATACACCCTTTGAGCTTTCTGAAGAAGAAATCGAAAAAGCCCTTGAAGAAATGGTCTGCTCTGCCGAAACGGCAGATGATTGCGGAACCATAGTGCTTTTAACCCATGCCCCTCCGCACGGCGCAAGGGATGAGCTTCCTTTCGGGCATGTGGGCAGCAAAGCTATCCAGAAATTCCTTGACCGTGTTGACCTGATCGTCTGCGGGCACATCCATGAGGCAAAAGGCCTGGAACAAGTTGGAAAAACTATAGTTGTAAACCCGGGCGAGGCCTGTAAAGGTTCCTGCGCCCTGATAACTATTGAAGAAACGGAGGAAAACAAACCCGTTGAAGTTGAATTCGTGGAGGTATAAGCCAGGTATCAACAAACCAGGTATCAACAGAGCTGGCAGGTTTTAATTGGGTTAGCAGGTTTTAATTGGGTTTTCGAAGTCGCCTGTAAGAATTCTATTCAGGTCCTCCCTGTACTATGAACCTTTTCTCCTTTTAGGGGCTATATTCATTAGTAAGAACATCCGTACTATATAATTATATTTTGATTAAGATTGTCCTATTTACTTTATTACCTTACAGAAATACATAATATCACTCTTAACTATTCACTTCTATTTACTTGCCTGCGTTATTTTACTGGCGTAAAGACAAAGCTCAGGCCTGATGAGAAACTCTTTGAGGGCCGCGAATACCAGGGTTAAATGGACAGACGCTGGAGTAAATAGACAGATGGAATATTAGGAGGATTAAAAAACAACTTCAAGTTTTCATTTGGGAATTGCTCTATAATCTATTTCCTCAAATAACCCTCAAAAAAATATAGGGACAGAAATATTTGAAATTATATTTTGTCAGCTTAATAATTTAAATCGAGATTTCTTAGAACTTAACTTTGGACTTTACAGATAGAAAAGTCATAGAGGTTGAGCTACGGGCACCATTGAAGAGTTCGGTTTCGATCCGGTTTTTCTGGATTTCATGACAAAACTGGCCATAGCCTTTCTGATAGGGATAATGGTAGGTATAGAAAGGGAGCATAGAGGCCTTGAACACGAAATTTTTGCGGGTGTGAGAACTTATAGCATAACCTGCATAACAGGCATGCTAACTGCGCTCGTAAGCGGGTCAACAGGTCCAGGTTTTGTCTATGTAGCCGCGCTTTTTTTCGGAGCAATCTGTTCCATAATTACCTATACAAAGATAGTTCTCTTCAAACGGATCGGAGTTACCAGCCCTATCAGTCTCTTTTTCATTTTTGTTATGGGAGTACTTGTGGGCTATGGTCATGGACTGTTTGCCATTGTCTCTTCAATAGTTGTGAGCTTCCTTCTGATCCAGAAAAAGCCTCTTCACCAGTTTGCAGGAAACCTGACAAAAGAAGAACTCTACAATGCCATACAGTTTCTGGCCGTGGCTTTTATACTTTATCCTGTGATGCCGGAAAAACAGTTTTTCGGGCTTGTAAACCTCAGGTCTGCAATCCTTATTGTAATTCTTGTTTCACTTATAAGTTTTTTAAGCTACGTGCTCCTTAGAAAGTTCGGCACAAAGCGCGGGATATGCTATTCAGGCTTCGTGGGCGGCTTTGTGAATAGTGAAGCCACAACAGCAGCACTTGCAGGCCTCTCAAAAAGAGCAGAGGAAATGGCCGATCCTGTCCTTACCGGAATCCTGCTCTGCAATATCTCCATGCTCATCCGAAACCTTGTATTAGCCCTGATAGTTGATCCAACCGGCCAGACAACCCTGCTTATGCTTCCTCCCCAGTCTGTGATTATCCTTGTTTCCGTGGTGATAGTTCTCAGGTACAATAAGAAATTCTGCCCTATAGGCGGAGGAGAACTTAAAATTCAGTCTCCTTTCTCACTTGGTCAGGCGTTTAAATTCGGCATTGCTTTCACCCTGATCCTCATTATAGGAAGCTTTGCCTATGACATTGCAGGGACTGCCGGAATTTATGTCACTGCGCTCGGGGCTCTTGTCAGCAGTTCGGGAGTGATAGTTTCCGTAACCTTGCTTGCAGTAAGTGGGAATATCTCCTATGCAACCGCAGCAAATACTGCAGTGCTTGCAAGCCTTATCAGTACGGTTAACAAGATCCTGCTTTCAAAAATTTCCGGTTCTGCCAGCCTTTTCTCTCTTGCAAAGAATACTTTCGGGATAATTGCAGTTATCGGGACTCTTGCTTTACTTTTATGGAACAGCATCTGACAGAAGAGGAAAGAAAAAACCCTGCCGAAAAATAAAGAATGGAATGAGATAAAACATTTCAGGGAAAAAAGGATGATCGAAATTTCCAGGATACAAAAAATGCAAAAAGACGATCACTATACTATGGTATATAAAAAACCCAGCATATAATGATTAAATGGGTTTTAATCCGCCCATTACAATTGAATTGGGGGAGAGATGAAAGTCTGTAAAAGTTTTAAATTGTTGATGCTGGTAGTTCTTGCATGCATCCTGTTCGAAGGCTCAGCAATTGCGGCCCAGTACCAGGAAGAAACTATCGGAACCGCTGAAAAGGATCAGAGCAGAACCTCTGAGGAAAATGCATCAGCGTCTAAAATGTATACAATTCAGATATTCAGGAATGCCTTCAATCCTGAAATAATAGAAATCAATCAGTATGATACAGTTGTATGGCGCAACCTGAACAGGCCAAAGAGAACTTTCGTGCTTGAAAGCAAAGACAAATTATGGGAAGACTGCATCCTGGGTTATGGCCGATCCTTTGCAAATGCCTTTAATGAGACCGGAACCTTTTATTTCAGCATCAAAGGCGAAAAAGGCATGGATAGCACAATTATTGTAAGGGAACAAAAATAAGTTGTAGCAGGAAAACCTCCGTTGCCAGAAGAAGAACCTCAGCCTCGGATACAACCGGAACAAGCCGAAGATGAGGGAACTGAGAAGATAATTCCCATGCCGAGTGCAGAGGTAAAAATTCCCGGAAATTCTGTATTGATACGTGGATCTGCCTTCTCTCAGGAAACCCTTAAACTTAAAAGAGGTGAAGCCGTAATCTGGAAAAACCTTAACAGGCCCAAACGTTCATTCTTGCTGGTCAGTGAAGAGGAACTTTTCGGAGATGCGACTTTAGGCTATGGAAAAAGCTTCGCTTATACTTTCGAAAAAGCCGGAACCTATACTTTCAGGCTTGATAATGTTCCAGACACGCAACTTGTCGTAACAGTAAAGTGAAACAAATATATAAAAAAATAATTTTTCAAGGAAAAGTTTACTTTTTAAAGATTACAGTTATAACTATATAACTTCAATTTTATTACCTATTTTTCATCCAGGACAAAAATATAGATATGATTTTAAAAATCCTTATGCAGGTATAAAATATATTTATAAGTTGGAAATATAGTTATATGTGATTAAAATCTTTAAATAATAGTTATAAGTTCAGCCATAGAAACGAATTAATTTAAACGCTGGATTAAAATATTTGTATCTTGAATGTATACTGAAAAGATCTCTGAAATATTAGTCTACTATGCATAAATTATTGGATGGCTCAGAGATTTTGATATTACTTTGACAATAATTAAAAAAAATGGAACAATTGAAACTGAATGAAACTCCGGATTGATGCATAAATTTCCGAAGATTCACTACTTCAAAAAGATGTGGGGAATAAAATGAAAATGAAGATCATTGTTCTGCTTCTCGTATTAGGCACCGTTTTACTCTCAGGATGCGCAGGGAATGAACAGCCCTCACCGGAAGAAAACGTAACCCCTGAAGAAAGCTGTAACTCCTGGAGAAAATGTAACTGTTGTAGAAACGGAAACACCCGGAGAAAATGTAACTGTTGTAGAAACGGAAACGCCCGTAGAAAACGCAACTTCGGAAGAAAACGAATCCGAGGGGGCGCCCGAGGTCTCAACTCCCGGTATGGGGAAAACTTCCTATACTGTAAGACTTGAGAATTATAGGGCAAGTCCCCCAAGCCTTGAGATAAAAGAGGGAGAAGCCGTTGCCTGGATAAACATGCATGACAACCCGAAAAGGGTCTTTACCCTTGTAAGTGAAGAAAATCTCTTTGAGAACACAAACCTTGTGTACAGGCGTGCTTTTGCCTATACATTCAATCAGACCGGAGATTATAAATTCACTGTTCTCGGCCAGCCCAAGATGAATGTCAGTGTTAGTGTGACTGAACCCTGAAAAACACAGCAAATAGACTTTACAGGGAGGGCAGAAAAGCTTTCCTGGCAAGTCTACTATTTTTCACATTTTTTAATAATAGTTCCCCGAGCACGCATTTTATTTTCACCCCTGTGTAATCCGAATTACCTGTTGTGTAGTAAATCCGGACATTCTTGTTAAGAGACAGGTTCCCTATGGGGTTCTCAGGACGCTCAGGCAGTAGACCCCTGTGCCCTTACAAGCTTAAAAGCTGGCAAATCCTCAAAAGATCTTCCGCAAAGAGGCACTGCGGATTTATATTGTAAGCTGAGATCTGTAACATTGTAATTTTTACTCTGTAACAGTATACGAAATAACACTAAATTGAATTTCGTATCATATCATCCAGATCAGTACTCATCACTAAAAATCTGCGCCCATGCTTCAAAATTAACTCGGGCTTAAGGGACTTTTATAAGAAAGAATTATTATTTATAAAGGGCTTATATTAAACTGGGAGTATAGAAGGGAGATTAATTATAAGGGGAGAGAAGTGGTAACAAAAAAAATAATTTTACTCCTTATAGTCTTATCAATAATCACGCCAGGCTGCCTGAATTCGGAAGACGGGAAGGATCAAGAGCAGGGGTCAGGCGGCAGTTAAGGAGGAACACAAAAGCAAGAAGTGAGAACACCGGAAGAAACGAGAATACAGGGAGAAATGAGGACACCGGAAGAAACGGAAACACAGGCAGAATTGGGGACGCCGGAAGAAATTGTAACTTCGGGAATGCGGGAAGAGCCTGAAATGGGGCAAACGGGAGCCTGGACCGAAGAAGAGGGACGGGTCGGGGCCGTACAGCCTACCGGAACCGCGCCTGCATCACACCTTGTAAGGCTTAAAAACTATATGTTAATTCCTTCAAGGCTGGAATAAATACCGGAGCTAAGGTCGTATGGAGAAATTACCAGGAGTCCAGTGTTCTTACCCTGACCAGCAGGGAACACCTTTTCGAAGACGAAAAGCTTGCATATGGAAATATCCTGGAGTATACATTCAAGGAGCCCGGAAGCTACAATTTCAGTGTAAAAGGATATCAGAAAATGGAAATGACCATCACTGTAAAATAAGATCCCAAAGAATAGCAATTTCAAATGACATATAAAACTGTAGTCGAAGGCACAACAAAGGTTTCGGTTCCGGTACCACCTCCGGATGCAACCTTCCCTCCCTCGGCAGCTCCGGTTTTTTATAACCCGGAGATGGAGCTTAATCGCGATATTAATGTCGCAACTACGGCTGCATTTGTGGAAAGGCTTCTTTCGAGAAAAGAAATCCTCAGGGAAGAAATTCGCTATGTGGACGCCTTTTCAGCGTCAGGGATCAGGGGGCTTCGGATAGCAGGCGAAGTAGGAATCCATGCGACGATGAATGATTGGAGCCCGGACGCATTCGAAATGATAAAGGAAAATATCAAAATTAACGGGCTTGAGGGAAAAACACTGGCTACCCGCAAGAACGCAAATGTGCTGCTCCACGAACAAAAATTCCACATCGTGGACATCGACCCCTTCGGCACCCCTTCACCCTTCCTGGGCGCAGCGTCTGCCTCGGCCCATAGTATGCTATCGGTTACGGCAACGGATACGGCCCCCTTATGCGGAGCCCACCTGAACTCAGGGATCAGGAAATATGCGGCCGTGCCTCTTAACACGGAATATCACAGCGAGATGGGCCTTCGAGTCCTTCTGGGAGCCTGTGCCAGAGAGCTTGCAAAACATGAAAAAGGAATGGCACCCCTACTTTCCCATGTAACACGCCACTATGTCCGCGCTTACCTCGAAGTTCTCCCTGGAACGAAGCAGGCTGATATAACTCTGAAGTCAATGGGGTTCAGTATTCACTGTCCGAAGTGCGGGTTTCGGGGGCCAGTATACGGGCTTGCAGTACATATCGAAAGGGAATGCCCTGTCTGCGGGTCTTTCACACGAATTGCAGGCCCGCTGTGGCTTGGGCCATTCAGAGAATCGGAATTCTGTAATGAAGTTATCTCAGAACTCGAAGTACACCCTCTAAACACAAAGGACAAAGCAAAAAAGATAATCACCTTCTGCAGGGACGAACTCGATATCCCGATGTTCTATGACCAGCATGTGATCTGTAAAGAACTTGGAACTTCTGCAACCGGGATAGAAACCCTGATAGAAGCTCTTAAAGCTCATGGATTTGAAGCATCGAGGACTCACCTCAGCGGCACTTCATTCAGAACTGATGCGCCTGTAACAGAAATAAAGGAAATAATCGTGGCACTTTCAAGGTGAAAGCCTTTCGGTAAAACTGGTTGGAAACTGTTCCACTATTATATAAACCATTAATGAATAATAAAAATATAAACCATTAAAGAATAATAAAAATATCAAACCATTAAAGAATAATAAAAAGGCCTTGACTTAAATCCAGAAATAATCCGTTAAAAAATCCCAATGTGATATCATGTCCGACGAAAATGCAGAAAAGTTATTTTTGCAGGAAAAACCTACTCTTGCACTAATATTTATAGGTTCGAGGGGGAAGACCTATGCGTCTGTTATTTCAAAAGAGATAGATTCTACCTTTGCCCATACCACAAGGATCCTTGCGAAAATGGAACAGTCCGGACTTATAAGATTCACATTCGAGGGGCGGATAAAATTTGTAGAACTTACGGAATACGGAAGAGAGGTAGAAACTGCCCTTAAAGAGTTCAGGGATATAATCGCAGAGGAGCCTCCGGAAAACTGGAAAGAGATGTCCGGAATGAAATACGCAGGTACGGAAGGTGAAGGAGAAGAAGCGGCAGGCGAGGAAGAAGAGAAAGAGCCTGAACAGGCAGAAGAGCTGGACCCTTTAAGTGCCGAAATCCTTGAAAAAACAAAGAAACTTAGAAATAAGATAGAAAGCATCCACAGGGATGCAGTGGAGCAGGGAGACGGCAAAGATATGATTTCCCGGAAACTTGGCCCTTACAGCAGGGACATTAAAAAGCTCCAGAACCAGATAGGAAGGGCGGAAAGCCCTGTTAATGAAACTGTTATCTCAGCCCTGGAAGAAAGTGAAAGGCTTCTTGAATCTTACCTGAAGGATTGAAAACCGGAAGTTCCAATCCCAGGCAAAAACGGGCAGAAGAGAATGATCGGCAGGAAAAATATGATAAAAGTTTTAACCCTCCAGCATATTTACGGAAAAAACCGGGAAAGGATGAGTAGCCTTTTGAAAACCCTGGTTGAGAACGAATTGAAAGATCTTGAAGTAAAGGTTGAGATATCTATTACCCCTGAAAACTGGGCCGAGTTTTCCCTTGAAGGCGAGGATGAGGAAGTATCTGCGAATCTCCTGACTTCCAGATATGGAACGCCTGCAGTAAAAGCTGAAGCCGGAAAGGTATACATTGGTTTTCTCCAGTCTTTCGGAGAGGATGCTTTTGTGGTCAATATCGGTTTCCCTGTAAGGGTTGAAACCGAGGAATTAAAAGCTCTTGGCAGCGGAAAGCCAAAACAGCTTGCATCCAGATTCGGCCTGATACCCCATTTGCCGGTTGAAATTGAAGTTTTTGAGGCAAACAGGAAGATAAAAGCCCGCTTCACCAAAAAACAGCTTGATCTCTGGTGGGGCTGGAAAAAGGCAGCTACTGACAGGGTCACAGTTAATGGAGCGACACGTTCGGAAATCAAAAGCTCGATTAAAAAAACAGGTCACGGCAGAGATATTTACGAAATCGAACGCCTTGGGCTTCTGGAACATGCAATTGTATGCCGGGAAAAAACAGATGGACCGGGTATAGTTGCAGCAATAGGGCACCGCCTGAAATCTGAAATGGGTGTCATAATCGGAGATGCCCGCTGACAGGTACGCCGGAAGGAAAAAACAGGCTGAGACCCGGAGGATGGAGTTTTCCGGGGAAAATTTTATAATGCAGTTGGCATTGAAACTAAAGCACGGCGTGAACTCCCTCTCCCTAAACTCTTCGCCTGACGGCTCAGGTTTTGAGGGAGGAGCTTCCTTCGAGTTTTTACGTCACTTGAGTTTTCGGTTCTAAGAACTGAATACCCATCGGTAAACCTGTTTGTAGAAGATCCTCAGCAAGTTGTTGATAGCCTGGCCACAAAGCATTTTGTGATAAGAAGCGTTTCATTATATTGATTGCACTATTTCTATCTCTATCAATCACGTTTCCACAATCACATTTCATAAGCCCTTTCCCAAAGAGGCACATCATGCCGTTTTTTGCAGACATAACACTCTTTTGAGGTATAACTTTCATCGATTTTGTAGACCTCTACCTGTTCCTTACATTCAGGGAATCAAATTTTCCCCCTCTCAAAAACCAGAGGAGTTTTACTGGCTTTATGAAAAAAACTGATCCTTCCATCCTTGATCTTGAAACCACTCTGGTTATATACAAGAGTCCGAAGGTACTTTCTACTTCGAAACTCAGAAGGTCTCCGGTTTGCCGGAACTGTCGAGGAAGGGGACTTCCCGCCTTAGAGTTAAAAAAGCCTTGATTAGTTCAGATAATCTTTTTACCTTCTGCTATTCCATAACCCTGCTTTATCTCAGCCTTTCCATTCAACTTTCTTAATTCAACTTTCTTAATTCAACTTTCTTAGATACTCCTTTTGATCCTCTTATTCACATAAGAAAAAACAGTCTAAGACTTCCTGACTAACTCAGAAAACTAAAAAAAGTATGAGAATTGATTAAAGAAAAGATGAAACTTTTTATAAGATTGAACTGTTAAATTATTAGGTGTCTGTTAAAATGACTTTACAGAGGTTCAGAAATTGGTGACCAGGGAAATGAAAGAACCCGAAAAAAATTTTGACAAGGCGATAGAATTTGCTGAAAAAAAGAAAGAGGAATCACTAAAGAAAGCAACTACTAAGATTGAAAAAGATTACTTGGCAAACGCGTTTGACAAGGAAATACAAGAACTCAAAGAGAGGAAGAAAAAATTAGTAGAGAGTCGGGAATTAACAGAAAAGAAAAAAAATGAAGAAATAGAGAAAAGAAAAGAAAAGAAAAGAAAAGAAAAAATTAAAGGGGGAGACTAAAATCAGGCTCTCATTTTTCAGCTTATCTAAAAACCAATTTTAGTGAGTTGCAGTGATAATCTCTCTTCCCTTCTCCCTTTATCCCTTGATCTAGCCTTTTCTAAGCCTTTACATTCAACTTTCTTAGGTACTCCTTTGTGGATTCCCTTATCTAGTTCTAAAAAACGTCTTAAACTGTCTAAGGCCTCCTGACTAACTCAAAAAACTAAAAAAACTTTTAAGAATTGATTAAAGAGAGATGAACCTTTTTATAATAATAGACTGTTTTTATAATTACTAATTTGTAAAAATGACTTCCAGAGGTTCATAATTTGGCGACCAAGAAACAAAAGGCAGCAAAACGAGATAAGAAAGATAAGGAAACGAACGACAAAATAAAACAACCAGTTGAGGAAGTTAAGGAATCTGACGACAAAATAAAAGAAAAAGAAAAGAAAAGAAAAGGAAAATAAAAAGAGGATGTTTAAATCAGTCCTTCATTTTTTAGCTTATCTAAAAGCCAATTTTGGCGATTTGCAGAGATAATTGCAACTTTAGGCTTTCCCTTGCAAAGGGAATTTTTATTATAGGACTTACGGTTGAAGCATTTTTCTGCAACATTCATCACCAGGTTTTGGAACTGAGTCGGTTATGTCCGTTTCAGATCCATTTCCCCATCGTGTAGTTGATTGTTTTATTTAACTGTTCGACGGTTTCATAGCATTCAATTTTTAAGTCTGCGACTTCCTGTGGTGTTGTTTCAGTCTTTATTTTTATCATTTTGATTGTTGCTCTTTCTAATCCCGGTTTTGTTGTACTTATTGTTTCTTCGATTGTTTTCAGGTCTTCTTCAAATAGTTTTGCTTCTTTTGACAGCTTTTTTTCGGCTTTCGTTTTCAGTGCTTCTATTTTTTTAAAAACATGGAGTTTATAATAAAAATATTTTGACAAAGACCCGGTTAACGATAGGGTATATTAAAATGTAGACCGGTAACTCATACGATTCTGAAAACCAGATCCGGATGGGTATATATTCATGGATAGGGAAACGTTTTATCTATCCATTCCCAATCTTTTTTAATGAAATTCAAAGCCATTGTTGTTGACATCGACGGCACAATCACCTGCGAGAAAAGAGAACTGCATCTGGGAGCCGTCAAAAAGATCCGTTCTCTTAAAGTCCCGGTCGTGCTTGCCACAGGAAATACTTTATGTTATGCAAGAACTGCATCAAAGCTTATTGGCCTGGATGGGGCTGTAATCGCAGAAAACGGAGGGGCTATTACTGTCCGCTTCGATTTGCAAGGCACTTTTGAGGAAAGCCTGGAAGAATGCGAGAAAGCCTATTCTTTTCTTTCCGAGCATTTCAAGTTCACCAAACTTGACCCTTTATACCGAAAAACCGAGATTGCACTCAGGAGAGATTTTGACCTTAAAAAAGCCAGAGCCCTTCTAAAAACTCAAAACTTTGATGTCGAAATGGTTGATACCAAATATGCTATCCACATCAAGAGCATCAGAATTAACAAAGGTGTAGGACTCCGGAAACTTGCAAGTATGATGGGGCTTGAAGCTGAAGATTTTGTAGCAATAGGAGACTCAGCAAACGACGTAGAGATGTTTGAGGCTTCAGGTTTCGGAATTGCTGTCGGGAACGGAGATGAAAAAATAAAGGAAGCTGCCAATTACGTGACAGAAGCCTCATTTGGAGACGGAAGTGTAGAAGCTATTGAATTTCTTGAATCCAACGGCTGGATATAAAAAACCGCGACTGCACAGATCCCAAATTAATTCCTTGTGCTAAATAGGTCTCTCAGCCCAAGTTCCCACTGCATCCATAATTCTTTCATGTTGTTACTTTTCTTTAATATTTCAACAACAGTCGGATTGGGCTCTATGAATATTACGGGATTATCTTCTTCCCCAAGCTCTTTTCTAACGGGCTTTGCAATCTTTTCTTCGTATATGGAAAACTGAGCATCCAGACCCGGCTTATTACCTCTTGCATCTAATCTTATCCATCGGTTTAAATCTTTTAAATATACAGCGTTTAAGCCGTGCAAGAATTTCTTATCAACGTCCTGACTTGAACAAAGTTTCTGATAACAGAATCCAGCCGGTATCCCAAAAAATCTCAGCATGGCTGCAAGCAGATGCGCTTTAGCGCAACATATTCCATGACCGGACTCCAGAACCTCTGATGCTTTGCAGGTGACTCTCGTTTCCCCTATATCCCCTGAATGATGAATATCATCTCGAACAAACTCATAAACCTTCTTAATCAGGCTGATTTCGTCGTCGGTGCCTTCTTTTAATTCAAGACACTTATCAACAATCAACCTGTGATCATAGTTTATGACTTCACTCTTTTTGAGGTAATCCTGAAGATTATTGCTTTCGGTATGCATCTTACTCGCCTGTCAAAAATTCCAAATCTTTTCTATGAAATTTAAATCTAACTTGACTTTGTCACATTTCCTTTTCACGTCTACCGTGAAGTATAATTTTTCCCCTATAAATTTGGTTTAGTGAAACAAATAACAGCTGACTTCATCAAGTCAAATAATATCTCTGTAGAAAAATACATTTCAGAGAAGCATCTTGAATTCTATTTTCAAACGAAAACTCGTTGTATGGTTTTAACCTGTATTGATTACCTTAATGGTTTGCTTCTCCTCCCCTATAGGAAAAATATGAGAAAAATGGCAATTTACTGTTGTAAATGCTCTAACAACCAATCACTAAGCCATTTCCTCTCAACTTCTCCTTGGCGTTCTGCAGATCTCCTCAAATCTGTTCGAACAAAAGCCATTCAAACTATAGGTAAAAATGGTGTTCTTATACTTGACGAATCAAGCATAAAAAAATCTGGAAATAGTTCTGTCGGAGTTTCTCATCAGTATTGCGGCAACCTTGGAAAAAAGGATAATTGTCAGGTTGGCGTATTCCTTGCTTATTTTAAGAAAAATAAGAGAATGTTGATTGATGAGAGATTATATCTCCCACAAAAATGGATTGATGACAAGGCACGTTGTTTAAAGGCTAAAATTCCTCGTGAGGAGATAAAGTTCCGAACCAAGTATGAACTTGGTCTTGAAATGATTGATAATGCAATAGAAGAAGGTATTCCTTTCTCCTATGTCACAATGGATGGATTCTACGGTGAAAATCCTGAGTTATTGACAGAACTTGAAAGTAGAGGCTTAACTTTTGTTGCAGACATAGCTGTTGATACTCTCGTCTATATTGAGAAACCATTAGTTGGGATTCCTGAGAAAAAGGGAACAAGAGGAAGGAAACCTGTTATTCCCAGAGTTTTGAATACATTATCAACAAGGGTTGATTCTCTTTCCAGTTTAATTGAAGGATGGAAACTTATCAAAGTTAGAAAAACGGAAAGAGGGTACAAAAAAGTCTATTTTAAGGCCATAAAGGTTTGGAGACGTCAGAATAACTTGCCTTGTGAGAAGCCACTATGGCTTCTCATAAGTAAAGATTCAGAATCAAATGAAATAAAATACTCATTATGCAACGCTTCTGAGGATGCTCCATTAGAAGAACTTGCAAAAATGCAGAGTTCAAGGTATTGGATTGAGAGAGCATTTCAGGATGCAAAGGGAAACTGTGGAATGGCAGAATATATGGTGAGAAATTGGAATGCATGGCACCATCATATGGCATTGGTAATGCTTGCAATGCTTATTTTACTCTCTTATCTGAAAAAATTCAACAAAATGTATAAGATTTCAATTCCTGGGATCATATGGATACTGAAGTACCATAATCCATTGAAAAGAATCGATGCTTGGGAAATTGCAAGAATATTAAATCAAGATAATGAGCTGAGAAGGAAGGCAAGAGTTAGCAGGTTAAGAAGTTCATAATTTTTCGGATTAGAGAAATTGGATTCTTGTTCTGGTTACTGGTAAGTATGCAATTTTAGCAGGAAAAATTTATGACAGTGAAATTAAGGCAACTATTGATTAAGAAGAAAATAGAAGAAACAAAAATGGGAAGGTAAAAAGGTTCAAGATGGAGTAGATTTGAGTGGAAATAGGTTTCGATATCTGCAATAATGATTTAATTTGACAATGT
>CAVRJG010000014.1:0-3607 GCA_963721455.1 uncultured Methanosarcinaceae archaeon | reverse complement strand
TGTAGGTAGCATCATTTTTATAATCGTCTTTATGTTTTTATTCCCGGAAACTCTGTTTCGTAAAAAAGCTTTATTTACCATGATAACTCTATTAAAGAGTAATTTACCATGATAACTCTATTAAAGAGCAAATAAAGAGCAAATTTGCCTGAATGGCACAGTTTTCACTTAAATAATACAGACGGAGACTTTACATGGCATTATTCGGAACGAACGGTGTACGTGGTATCGCCAATGAATATCTAAACCCAGAACTAGAAGTCAATTTATCCAGAAGCCTTGGTACATACATGGGTTCGAAAGGCACGGTTGCTATAGGCTGTGATACCCGGATTTCAGGCCAGATGCTGAAGTCTGCCGCAATTGCCGGGGCTCTTTCAACAGGTCTGAATGTAATTGATGTGGGAACTGTTCCACTCCTTCCATTCAGTATTATGTGCGCGACTATGCTGACGCAGGGATCGTTATCACGGCATCCCACAACCCAAGAGAATATAACGGAATCAAGTTGATTGCAGGGGACGGCACGGAGTTTCCCAGGGATGGGGAAATAGAAATAGAAAAAATTTACCTTTCAGGAAAATATTCTATTGTATCCTGGGAAAAAACCGGCAGTTTCAGAACCGATCCCGGGGTCAATGACTATTATATCAAAAATGTTATCAATTCAGTAGATGCCGAAAACATCCGCAGCAGTAGACTCAAGGTAGTTGTTGATACGGGTTGCGGAGCAGGTTCTCTTACTCTTCCTTTCCTGCTCAGGGAACTGGGCTGCCAGGTGCTGACTCTTGGAGCTCAACCTGACGGGACTTTTCCCTGGCGGAATCCCGAACCCTTGCCCGGAGCCCTGACCGAGCTTTCCGAACTTGTGAAGATGACCGGCGCAGATTTCGGAGCAGCTCATGATGGGGATGCGGATAGAATAGTCTTTATGGACGAGAATGGCGAATTCATAAATGAGGAAGTTCTGCTTGCCATGATGGCAAAATATATGCTTGAACGTGAAAAAGGCCCTGTAGTAACTCCTGTTAGCTCTTCGCAGCGCATGGCCGATGTAGCAAAGGACGCAGGCGCGGAGCTTTACTGGACAGCTGTTGGCTCCATCAACGTCGCTCGAAAGATGATGGAAGTAAATGCAGTCTTCGGAGGCGAAGGCAACGGAGGCCTTATTTTCCCCAAACATCAGTATTGCAGAGACGGAGCAATGGCCTGTGCCAAAATCCTTGAAATCCTGGCTAATGGACGTAAGCTTTCCGAACTTACTAAAAGTGTGCCTGAGTATTTCAACGCAAAGACAAAAATTCCATCTTTAGATACACAGGTTACGATGGAAAGAGTGAAATTCGAAGCTTCAGGGCTTGGGCTCAAAATTGACACCATCGACGGGGTCAAAATCTGGTACGAAGACGGCTGGGTTCTTATTCGCCCCTCTGGCACGGAACCGATTTTCCGGGTCTTTGCCGAGGCAAAAAAACAGGAACGAGCAGAAGAACTCATGCATGAAGGCATGGAAATGGTCACTAGAGCAGAAAAGGCCTCAGTCCTCAAATGAATTTTCTTACAGGTTAACCAGTGAGTGGATTCAAAAAGTCATAGCACAGCAAGACTTGAATAAATCTTGATTTTCCTGTCGCAGCTATGGTAAATAAGGAATCCTGACTCTCTGGCATACCCATGCTGGAAACAGGAAACTCCGAAATCTATGAAATTTCGGGGTTTCAGTTAATTTCAAGATCTTAAACCCTTTTTAGGCTTCCCGACTTTTTGATTACTTTTCTCTTATGATTTTATTAGGCAGTGTGCCTAATTTTCTGTAAAATCTACTCTCTACCCCTTCGTCTTCTTTTTTGATTACTGTTCCATTACTATATACTTGTTTCCTGTGATCCAGTCTTCATTTATATCAATTAGTATTGAGACTACAAGTCTCAATACTGAGTCCTGGTTAGGAAATGCTCCAACTACCTTGCTTCTTCTTTTGAGTTCCTTGTTAGTCCTTTCCATCATATTTGTTGTCCTTATTTTTTTCCAGTGTTTTTCTGGAAACTGCATATAGTTCATTACATCATACTGAAAACTTTCAAGGGTATCAGCTGCGCTTTTATACCCCATACTGTCCAGTTCCCTAATCAGGTGATTCAAGTTCTGACGGTCGACTAATGCTTCTTTTATCTTCTCAGCCACTTCTTTCTGCTTCTTTTTTGGCACCTTCTTGAGAACTTGTCTTGTCAGATGTACATGACACATCTGCCAACTTGATCCAATAAAGGATTCTCTTACTGCTTTCTGTATTCCTTTATGACCATCAGAAACGATTAACTTGACACCTCTTAACCCTCTTTCTTTCAGATCCTCGAATAGATCTTCCCAGAACATAGAAGCTTCACTGTCTGCCAATCTTGTTCCAAGTATCTCTCGGTAACCGTCATCCCTGATTCCAGCAACTACGAAGAGAGCTTTGTTTTCATAATGAAGCCCATCTCTTACCTTGAAATAAGTCGCATCAATAAACAAGTAAGGAATTTCATGTTCTATTCGTTTTGAGAGGAATTCTTCAACCTTTTCATCCAGTTCTTTAGTAATCCTGGAAACAGAAGAGGCTGAGATTTCACCTACTCCTAAAGCGATCATGATCTTTTCCACCCTACGGGTGGAAACACCCTGAAGGTAAGATTCCGCTATAGCGGTTAAGATGGCCTTTTCAACTCTCGAATACTTCTCAAACACCTGGGTTTCAAAGGGAAACTCACGGAATTGAGGCTTTAATAATTCGAGTTTCCCATGCTTGGTCAGGAGAGTTCGGGGTTTGTAGCCATTTCTACTGGCTTTACGGGAATCAGTCCGCTCATAACGTTGTGCACCAGCTTGGAGGAGGGCTTCCTCCTCCATTGCAAGGTTTAAAAACCAGGTAATTAGCTGGCGAATTCCATCTTCCTGATCGACAAGATAATCTTTTATGAGTGAGAACAAATTAACCATTGACTCTGCATCCTGTTTTTTTGTGGTGAAAAGAAAAGGATACAGAGTCAATCATATTTTACAGAACTTTCGGTACACTGCCTTTTATTATTGTTTTGCGGTGTAATAAATTATTTCAAATAGTTGCAAAAAATAAAGCAACTATCCTCAAGCTGTCTCAAAAATCAACCAATTTCTACAATTGGAATAAAACATTTCACTGTGAGTTCGCAGGTTCTGAATTCCATAATTATTACTCATATACGATAAAATCACGCATTAATTACGCTTTTAAACATAAATTCAAGGCATCTTGTTTATTTTATTAAGTAGTGATTTTTACTGTGAGGACTACACATTTAAAAGTCACTATTATTGAGACAGCCGAAATTATACTTTCAATTCAATATTAGTTCTGGATACACTCCTATAGCCTGCTTTCGGCAGGTACTTTGTATTTTCGGCATAAATCCTCCAATACCCTTTTTGCCATTCAGCGAAAGTCACGTCCAACAGATACAATTCCGTACATGTGTACTCACTTACATATGAATCAAAATTTGGGACCTATGTAAACCACATTTAATATGTAAGTGAGGTGTAGCTTCAAAAACGTCATCAGCAATAATTCTCATATTTTAATGTCTGC
>CAVRJG010000013.1:0-45708 GCA_963721455.1 uncultured Methanosarcinaceae archaeon | reverse complement strand
AGCAATTAGCAGATAAAATGAAAACAGAAGAAGCAAAAGAAATATTCAGACAAAGGCAGCAGGTAGTAGAACCTGCAATTGGAAACTATAAAGAGAATCTTGGGTTTAGAGAATTTCTCACAAGGGGAATAAAATCAGTCAGAAATGAATTTAATTTGGTATGTACAGCAGTTAACTTAAAGAAAATATGGATTTACTCAAATAAAAACGAGATAATTAGAAAGAGAAATGGAATAAATGGAACTTTTCACTTTAAGACTTGAGTAATAAGAAATAGAAAAAAATCTCATAAAAAAGTTCCAATTTACCAGCAGACATTTTATCTCATTACTAGCAGTAATTGTCGGACAGCCTCCAAGCTGCGGGGTATTCGACTGAAATAACCTCTGTGTATTCCTCCAGACAGGCGTTGTATCAAGCCAGAAGAATATGGTTATTGCATTCATAAAGCTTGTTCAAAATTTTAATCTGCATCGCATATGTCACATTCTTCGCAGTTGTTACAGGTGTCAGAATTAGCATTTTGTATTATGAAATTTTTACCTGTTCTGCTAGCTATGAAATCAATGCTACCATCAGAAAAACCAGCCTCCACGTATGATGACATGACGATCTTGATACCATTGTTCTCCATGATTGCATCATTTTCATTTATGTCATCAGCAAGTGCTAATCCATATTGAACGTCTGCACCTGACCCAGCTATATAGATCCGTATCGCTGGTTGCGCGATCCCTTCTTTGTCGAATAAAGATTTAAGCTCTGTCGCAGCTCTGTCTGTTATTTCTATCATTTGTATACCCCCAATTTCCATATATAAATTGCCAATTTATGTGTGATCCGAAATTGGCAATTTATATAGAATTATTGACGCTACTATATAAAAGTCCTGTTTTGTAATTGAGTTTATCCAAAACCAATTTTATTACTACATCGGTATGAGTCTTCAGACTCACTTCATGATCCAAATCTCGATTGATTGTCCATAATTTGATATTTGAGAGATAATTTTGAGTTTTAGGATCAGCTCTTAAATTGAATTGATGATGAGAGAAGATTTTCAGATCATATTCGGCGGTCCAGTTCCTGAAGGCTTTTCTTAAACCAAACCATAATTCACTTGAAAAACATCACCTTAATCTGAAAACAGCCCTCCCGGTGAAAAAGATAACTTCGATAAAGCAAAAGCTCTGCAAAGTGCTCCTTCTAAAGCTGCAAAAATCACGGGTTTTCAATTTCTCATTTCTTAACAACCGCATTCGGGGGAGATTCCAGCAGACCGCCTGCAAGAAAAATATATTTCAATAGAATTGAATGGGCCAAAGAAGCTTCATTTCGTATGCAACAACCCGTTTCTTAAAACTCTTGAAATTCTGGCTATGTTGACAAGTTTTCACTTTAATTCGAAAACAGCCACCCCGATCAAAAAAGATATTGCGGATTCTTGAAAATATGATACAAGGGAAATCTATTGATAAAAGCAAAACTTATTGGCCATGCAAAATGTTCATTTTCAATCTGCAAAAGCTCTGGATTACAAAAAAGTATATTCCGGGTCGCGAAGCGAAACGGACCTCGTACTGTTGCGATTCCATCGCAACTCCCAGAAAATCTCCGATTTCCTGTGATCCCGACGCGAAATTCGGGAAGCGAAAATCGTGTTTAGTATCTGTTGTTTTCTCTGGGTGTCCTGTGGTTAGGAAGACACTCTCTACAGTAAACGGGTCTTTCTGGGTCAGGTTTGAAAGGCACTTCCGTCTCAGCTTTACAGTCTGAACAGGTTGTCTTGTGCATTTCTCTTGGAGCGCCGAAATTGGAATTAGAATTTCCTCTGAAGTTTCTGTCATTAAAAGCCATTATTGTTTCACCTTTGTTTTGATTTTTGTTAATAGTTTAAAAATAAGATTGTATAGAACTCTCTGATTAAAAACAAAAAATGATTTTTAACAACAGATGATTATACGTCTCTTTATTTTCAATACACATACATGGCATATAAAATATATAAATGTATCTATGAATATGAAGGCATATCCTTTTAAATGAGAGAAAACTTTACGACCAGGGCTTATGGAACAGATAAAAGTGCCTGAAATTCTAATTCTGGCTGATTGTCGACAAAGCAAAATTTACAGGCCCTGCAAAATAATTTTTTTCTCAATCTGCAAAAATCAGGTCGTCCATAATTATATGAATGATGTTTTCAAAGACCTAAATGTAAGTAAATTTCTTAATGTCCACTTTGACTCCGTAATTCCACACTCTCTTGCCAGTGTATTTTTACATTTAATTTTCCTTTCGTCTTCATACTTTAATCCACCATGCTCTCTACAGAAGTTAAAATGGGTACAATAGAGCTTCATATGATTATTAACCACTCTACTTTCTTTGAAAATCCTATTGTTTTTCTTGAAACCCTGTTATTAATCCTGTCTGAAAGTAAGATTCTGTCTTTCAAGTAAGCTTGTTGATATCTGCTTTTGTTCGATGTTGTCACCAAATATTATTTTCTTCACTATTTTGTGAATCGTTCCTCCCTTCCTTTCTTTTACTACCTGTGCATATTTCAAATCTTTCGCAGGAACAAGTTTTGGTTTCTTTGATCTTCCTATCTTTCCTGTTCTTGGGAACTCCACCAGTTCTCCATATTTTTTCAGAATAGCTTCTGCATAAAATTTCAATCCATCAGTGACGCAGAGAGGTTTAATCCTGAAATACATTTAGCTGTTAACTCCACTAATTTGTCTGCAACATATTGTTTTCTTGGCCCGATAACAAAAGCAATAATTAACCTGCAACCTTGGTGCAAAGGCTACCCACGTCCATGACCCATCATCTTCATAATCTTTCATTCGGGGAGCTTTTTTTGAACTATTACCCACAGTTCATCCATTTATATTTTGGGCAAATCCAGGTTTTTCATTTTTGCTCATTTACCTTTTCACATTGTTCAGCAGCACGAGCCAACCAGTTACTTACAGTAACCGGTTGCACCCCTAAAACATCGGCAATAGCCTCATTACTCATTCCTTTCATGGCCATTTTAAGGGCTAACTCAATGGTGCCTTCATCAGTACGAAGATCATAATATAAAGTATTTGTACGGTCACAAAAGGCTCTGCCGCAACTGCGGCAGAGGTATCTTCGAATAGCCTTGTTTCCTACTTGATAAGTGCCATTACCGACAACGTTACCTTGCCAAGTAACAAGATGAAATTTACAAGATTTGTTGGGACAAGCAACATCAGTAAACTTTGGTTTACAGCGTGTGAAAAACAAAAGAAGAGTTTTATGCTACTCTGGAAAGCGAGACTTGCAAAGGAGGAGCAACAGCCCCTGGACTCGGGCGCATGCTCCTAAACTTGCAATCGGGAAGTCCTACTACGAAAACCTGAGGCACTTTAAATCCCTCGACACCTCCAGAAAAACCCTGGAAAAGGTCCCTGTGCCAAAGCCGAATTTGAAGGCAAGCAGAATCTCTGTTCCGATGCCGTTGCCCAGCCGTACCTGACAGGCAAAATGGGATATCCGTGAGATGTTCAGGCACCAGGACTTAACGGGCATGCAGGAGTCGGAATTGACAGTCGGTATTCCCTCAAAACTGATTAGAGACCTTGTAGAAGGGCTGAGGGCAATTGTCGGAAGAGCTCTGCATGGAGACTCGCAAGCGTCTGAGGGTTATGAACAGAAGGATTCAGAGAAAAGAAAGGTTTTGTATCCTCCTCGATCAAATTCAAATATTTTTTCCCGATAGATCTTCCGTCGAATCGGCCTTTACAAAAAGTTCTTCCAGAAGGGTGGCAATTGCAGAGGAAAGTCCCGGCAGCCATGCCAAAGAGAGCCTGCAGCGCTGCCCGTAACAATTATTTTGAGAACTCTCTTTTTATTCGAATTCGTGAATAATTAATTAAAAGTGAAAAAATTGCATATGTCCTATGTTTGAGTAAATTTTAGAGAGATTTTTAGGCTTACTATTCTTAGTAATTGTCTCACACCCGATAGAAATATAAAGTTATAAAAAAATATAGAGTGTTGGTGGGAAGTTAAACTAGAGTTTCGTATTAATCTTTCTGGATACCCTTCCTGCAGGTTTTTATGAAGTGATCCCATCATTAATTGGAGAAATTGGACTTTGTCCTTAGAAGAAGTTGCCTGATGCTACTGAGGAATCAGGAAAAAAGAGGTTACATTTCGATAAATATGGTAGGTGTTGGAAATGCCTGAAAATCCGAATGAGATAAAGTTAGTGAATAATGCTATGGCCAATGCCACCCGAAGGAAGATTATGAGCTTCCTTGCAGATGGCGATAGGAGTATTGAGGAAATCGAAAGCGCAGCCGGGAAGTTAAAGATAGACTTCCATCTTAAGATCTTGCAACGGGCAAGCCTAATTGAATTAGAAGAAGGGACTGTGAAGTTAAGTGAATACGGCAGAAACTTCCTGAAGAATAAGACAGAGAAATGTACTGAAAAAACTATAGATCTCTCTCAGGCAAAGCCAGTAGAGATCTCAGAGGTCAGGCAGCTTTTGCCTTGCGTGGCTGATTCATCTAAGTTCAGAGTGATTGCAAATATGGCTCCTCCACTGGAAGAAACCCTGGAAGTTCTTGAGCCCCTCTTTCCAAGAGGTAAGTATTCAGATAAGGCAAATTCCCTAATTTTCCAAGAAGAAGAAATAATTATAACCATTTACGGAACTGGAAAAATCATCATGACAAAGATTAAAAACGAGAGCGAAGCCGGGGAAATGCTTGAGAACCTCAAGAACACTATAAATGAAGCTATTGCAAAAGGTGTCGCTCCCTCCAGGGAAAAAGCCACTGGCGAACCTATGGAGATTGATAAAGACCTGCCCCATACTAACTGCGATAGATGTAGTGAACGGAAGAACTGTCACAAATTTGCCGTAAAGCCAATTACAGGGGAAGTCAGCTTGGAGAACTGTACATTTCTTAATGAGCCGGAGTATGCTGATAACCCAGAGCATCTGTAGTTTTTGAACGCTTATTTATTAGTTGCTGTTACTTGAAACACCACTTAATCGGAGGAAACTTGAAGACACTGACTATAGTGCTTACTGATGGCCCTTACATTTCTGAGTATGCTGAGATTGCCGGCAAACTCGCAGAGACTGCACTTAAACGATATCAGGTAAATATATTCCTGTACATGGATGCAGTACATATACCTAAAAGATGTCAGAACCCGTCCTTATTTACTAATGCAGGCAAACTTTTTTCCGGACTTACAGAGAAAGGGGTTTTAATCAGAGCATGCGCAAGGTGTGCCGGTGCAAGAGGTTACATCCCGGAAGAGGAGATCAAAGGAAGTAACTGTAGAGACTACTTCCCCGGAATAAAAATCACCAGCCTATATGAACTATCAGAAATGCTTAGTAAAAGTGATAGGGTAGTTTCACTGTCAAGATAAGGTTGTAATAATGAAGCCAGATTTTCGTGAGGTTTAGATCCAATGAAATCCGTATTCTATCTGCTGGAAACGGCCCCATACGGCAGTGAAAAATCATTTGGGGCATTGAATGCGGCTGCAGTAAGCCTTGATGGAATGAATGTGACCCTCGGCCTTTATGGAGATGGAGTTTATCTTGCAGCTGTGGGCCAGGATAGCAGGAATCTTAGAATACCAAACCTTTCAGATACTCTCTACGCATATGGAGAGTTGAGAGTGCTTGTGCATGAACCCTCACTGGTGGAGAGAGGCCTTTTCGGGGAAACCTTGATAGAAACCCTGGAATTGACAGACGAAGAAGATTTTTTCGAAGCTATGAAAAGCTCGGACTGCGTTATCCTGCTTTAATATTAGTTGCTGAGTAAGGATGAATCGGATGATAATATGAAACAAGAGCAATATGATGTGTTCCTGCTGACAAAGCCTCCCTTCAGCCCGAGATCGGAGTTATGCCTAAAAATGGCTGCACGCTCCGGAAACGCAAGAATCTACCTTGCAGCAGACGGAGTCTATCACCTGCTTACCGGAATAGAAGAATTGCCAGAATGCAAAGTCTATGCCTGTAAAGAAGACATGGAGGCCAGAGCTATCAAGCCAGGAGAAAAAGTGACAGTTCCGGATGACTTTTACGCCGATTTTATGGAGGATATAATGGAATACTGCAGGCATGAGTACACATTTTAAATATCGGATATTACAAATTTAGCGTTCTCTAAAACGGACATGAAATTCTTCGAATGAGAGGCACAAACAAATGAAAGTACTTTCCATCTTACCCTTTTTTGATTATTGATTTAGAGCTGATCCCAAAACCCATTATTCTTAATGTCGGGTAAGTAGGGAGGATTACTCCTCCTTTCTCCCCTAGGAACCGTACTTGAAAGTTTCCCTTCATACGGCTCGAGTGTTTTCAAACCCTTTCTGTATCAGGCACCAGTTATTTGCATAACTGATTTTGTGTTCCGGATAACAGCCCACTAACATAATTGTCTGTAAGCCTCTCACCTATTGGTGTCGTTGAGTATCTTACATTTGTAGGTTTGTTTCCATTCACACAAGAAAACACCATCAGTAAGTCTGCATCCTTTCGGATTGAGGCAAAGTTTGAACCTCTATCCAATCCATTACAGATTGGCATTCGCTTTTTACTGAATCCTCTACCCTCAATGCCATCGTTATCCCTCGCGGGAGTCCTACCCATAATGGGAGCATTTAGGGCTTACCAAGTTCCATACTACGAATAATGTGAATACCTTAGAAGCCATCTATAAACCGAGAATCATTTGTCCATTTGCCATAATGTCCGCAGACCCATTACAGCCTGATTCTGTACCTTTTGGTTAAGCGTATCAGCCTGCTTTCGCTTATTCCACTTCACGATTCTTACGATGGTTCACTTTATGTTCTTCATAGTATTCGTATCCTAACCGATTACCAAAGTCAGGTTCCTTGATTTCTCGATAGTGTCCTGTGAGCTTCACACACAAATGTTACCATTTATGCATGTCACAGTAGGATTACCTCAAATGGAAGAGGTAGCGAATGGTGCAATTCATAGTATAGCTTCTTGTCGCACCTGCGGAAAGCGGGTTATGTGACTTATAGAAAAAGATTATATTAAATCAGGCTGTCTCAAAACTCTACCTATTTCTACAATTGGATAATGGGCATTGTTGATTTTAAATTCAAATAGGAATTATTCCGAAATTCAGGTATAAATTAACCTTATAGTAGAATATTTTAACCCAATTATAGAATTAAATGTAGTTTTGAGACAACCTGGGTAGCTGCTAAATTTTGAATATTGTAGGACTTACTTAGTTGAATCTTTTTTCTGTAAATTACATTAAAATACTATCCGTTTGTTTAGGTCAAGATACGATCTGTAAGAAATATGTTATTTTCGTTGCCTTTCCTGTGAACCTTAGATGTAAATCGAGATTAATGGATAATTACAGTAGTCATTTCAATATTAACAGATTCCACAACCGATTATAAAAACCGATTATAAATAGACATAGTCGTGTTCACCACAGAAAACGTTGCTCATTTTGAAGAAAAAGGATGCAGAAACATTCATTTGCGTTCTCCAAGGAAAATCATCATCCCTGCAGGTGAAACTTTTTTGTAGATTTCCTCCAGTACTTCAAGCAAATCTTCTTCGCCGCGCCAGAAGGGAAATTTTCCAAGCCTTTTTGGAAGGGTTGCTGGAATCGGGGGGATGTGAGCCTCAAGGGAAGTAGTTTTTTCCTCGTCAGGGTTTTCTTGGGGCCTGCCCCAGAAAGTTTCTGGATCAAGGGATAGTGGTTCAGGGGAAAAAGGAGCTATTTCAGCTTCAGTTTCAGTTCCGGTTTCATGATCAGGCTCTTCTAAAAAGATCCTGGCTTCTGCCACATAGTCCACAGTTTCCGGGCCTGAGCCCTTTCCGAGAATGGACATAAAATCGTCCATGTCCACACCCCTTAACTTAAAGATAAGGAAAGGGTCCCTGTCAAATTCTTCCCCGAGCAGGTAGTAGACGGCTGCAATGTGCTTACATGGGTTTGACCAGTCCGGGCAGGAGCAGTCGGTTTCAAGGTCGTCAAGCGTTTCAGGGAAGAGAGAGAGCCCTATTTCCTTGAACGCCGAGTCAATATCTTCCGGCATCTCGCCTGCGAGGAGCTTTGCTGAAAAGATAGGTTTCAAGGCAAGTTTTTCTGCAAGGAGTTCCCATTCGGAACCGGTCATGGTCCGGACTTTTATCGTTACTGAATAGGGCGTGGGGCTTGAACCCTGGACTTTTGCCCTCACAAGCCCGGCATCTATTTTAATAGAGGTTACCTGGCCTTTGCGGGCATAGCTTTTTCCACGGCTCAACCTGGCCCCCATGTCAAAGTTTTCAAGGGCTTTGATCCAGCGTTTTGCCCACCAGCTCTGGGCAAAGCTCCCGCGTTTAGATTTTGCCTTGATTCCCCCTTTGACCTCAATTGGCTTTGTGGGCTCATAATGACCATACCCGTCCCAGTAAGTTGCCATTTTATTCACCTACCGCTTCTTCTCGAAGAGTAAAAATATCCTTCAATTCCTCGTTGGAAAGTTCTGTCAGCCAATCTTCGCCTGTTCCGACAACGTTCTCTGCGATCTGCACTTTGCGCTCAATAATCTCATCGATTTTTTCTTCAAGCGTGCCTGCGCAGATGAACTTGTGCACCTCAACGTTTTTTGTCTGGCCTATACGGAATGCCCTGTCTGTTGCCTGGTTTTCAACAGCCGGGTTCCACCAGCGGTCAAAGTGGAAAACGTGGTTGGCTCCTGTCAGGTTAAGTCCCGTGCCTCCGGCTTTGAGGGAAAGGACAAAGATAGGAAGGTACTCTTTTCCTTCCTGGAAACGCTCAATCATCCGATCCCGCTGCTTTCTGGGAATCCCGCCATGAAGGAAAATGACTTCACAGCCGAAGCTTGCCTGCAGGTGCTCTTTTAGCATTTTGCCCATCTCCGCAAACTGGGTGAAGACAAGGGCTTTTTCCTCGTTTTCCAGAACCACTTCCAGCATTTCGGTAAGCCTTGCAAGTTTTCCTGACCTGCCAGGGATGCCGGAGTTGTCCTTCAAAAACTGTGCTGGGTGGTTACAGATCTGCTTGAGCCTGGAAAGGGCGGAGAGAACTATACCTCTTCTCTGGATGCCTTCGGCTTCTTCCATTGCCTCTTCGATGTCTTCGAGGACTGCAGCATAGAGAGAAGCCTGCTCTTTTGTTATCGTACAATAGGTTTTCATCTCCATTTTTTCCGGCAGGTCGGAGATAATCGAACTATCGGTTTTCAAGCGGCGAAGGATGAAGGGGGCGGTGATTTCTTTTAGCCTCCTTGCAGCCTCCTGATCTCTTTCGGCCTGAATGGGAATAAAGAAATTCCGCTTGAAGCTGGCCTGGCTGCCGAGGAACCCGGAGTTTAAAAACTCCATGATGGACCAGAGGTCTCCAACATTATTTTCAACCGGAGTACCTGTAAGAGCTATGCGGTAGTCAGCTTTCAGAGCCCGGGCTGCCTTTGCCTGTTTAGTTTCCGGGTTTTTGATGTTCTGGGCTTCATCAAGTATCATTCCGGCCCAGGGAACCCCTTTTAAAAACTTGACATCCCGCTGCAAAAGCCCATAGCTTGAGATAACAATAACATGATTCATGGCTTCCTTTTTGAATTCCTCTTCCTTTTTCCGGCTGATTCCGTGGTGGACCATTACCGAAAGTTTCGGGGTAAAGCGAGCAGCCTCTTTTTTCCAGTTATTAATAACAGAAGTCGGACAGACCAGAAGAACTGGTTTGGGGGCTTCAAGTCCCTCGACCTGTTCTAAGTCATGCTGGATAAGAGCAAGAGTCTGGATGGTTTTACCAAGCCCCATATCGTCTGCAAGGCAGGCTCCCATGCCCAATTGTCTCAGGAAAGCAAGCCAGGAGTAACCGCGGAACTGGTAAGGTCGAAGGGTTCCTGAAAAACCGTTGGGAGCCGGAAGTTCTTCAAATCCGGCTTTTTCCTTTAAGTGGCTGATTAATTCTCCAATCCAGCCGGTTGCATTGAGCCCTTCAAAGTCCAAACCTTCGGCTTTTTCGGAAGCCCCTACAGCCAGCTTTATAACTTCCCGCAGACTTGCTTCTCCATGGGGGTTCTTCTTCCAGAACTCAAGAGCAGCCCGGATTTCCGCATCGTTTACCTCGACCCACTGCCCGCGGACTTTCACGAGCGGAGCTTTGAGCTTTGCAAGGGCTTGCAGCTCTTTGACTGTTAGCACCCTGTCCCCGAGGGCAATTTCCCAGTCGAAACTGACAATTTCGTCGAGAGTAAGCCCGTTTCCGGCCTGCAACTTCTTGCCCTTAACTTTTGCCTGGGCTTTTAAGTGGGTTTTTGTACCTTTACGGGTCCACCAGCCAGGAAGAAGTAGCCCAAAACCTGCCTGGCTTAAATTCACTGCACTTTCAGTCAGAAAACTGTACGCTTCTCTGGTATCCAGGGAATACCCCGACGGATCGGGAGCTTCAAGGCTGGAAGCAATTCCTGCGCTGATACCTGCAGCCTGTCCGAGGGAAGATAACAGAAATTGGCGAATATTTTTCACGTCATATCTTTTCAACGGGCTGCCCTTTTTTGGCTTCCAGGCTTCTTTTACAGGGATCAGGAGGCTTGGATCTTCATAGGATTGGAGAAGGTAGCGGACATACCACATACCCCCGGGGATTTCTATGTCAGCTATTCCTTCCCTGCTTATTTTGTTTTCTTCTCTCCAATCAACTGTTCCTGCCAGTTCATTCTCTTCAGTTTCTTCTTCCTCAATGGGTTCTTCCAGACGGAAACAGAACCTGAAAGGGGAAGTTGTCAAGGATGGTGAGGGGACGCTGCCACTCACGGGTTCGGGCCGCAAGCTGCAGAAGTTCTTTTTCATCTCCATAGATCAGCCCGTCCGGGCTTTGCAAAGCGGAAACCCAGGCATCGTGGACGCTATCAAAGGATTTTCTTTTACGCCTCTCTTTCGGAAGGTCTTTTTTCCCTACCTCAGAGCGGACTATCTGGTCAAGAGAGTCTTCGATAAACTGCCTGGCCACTAAATCCGCAGGTATTTCCGGCGGCCTGGCCGAAACTTCAGGCGTAAGAGCCCTTGCAACAGGGGGCATTTGCTTTGCAAGTTTTGCCAGCTCTCCTGCATCCTCTCCGGCAAATACGGGCTCCCAGAAAGCCCGGTATTCTCCTTCCTCAACCCTGACCCCAGGAAGGTATTTCTGTCCGGCTACCAGTGAGCCTGCAAATTTCAGGGCTTCTGCCCACCAGATAAGGTCATTTCCCGAGATTATGCCGGGGGCAAGAACCCGTTTCCCCATACAGGCGCAGAGAAGAACCATAGCCTCTTCAGCTTCCAGAAGGTATGCATGAACAGTCCAGGGAGCCAGTGTAAGTTCTGCTTTCAAAGTCGGAATTTCAGCAACTAGAGGACTGGAAGGAACCGGACTCCCGCCTATTGTTGGCATCCAGACGTTAATGTTCTCCGTCTCTCTCCGCTCAGTACCGATTGGCAACAACTCAAGTACAGAAGACAGGTTATCAAAGCCGGAATCAAAAGGATAAGGCTTTGCCACCTGGTTTTTAGGTTTTCTCCCCCGCCGAACCACCGGAATTTCCTTTTCGGCCGGGCTTTCACCCCATAAGAAAAACTGTTTTCCGACTCTTCCTGCATGAAGAATTATCATATATTTGTATAAAGAAGGAAGATATATTAAAAATGATGTGGAGCAGGCTGTTTCAAAACTACTTTGATTCTACAATCGATAATGGCAATATTGACTTAAAATCCAGATAGACAATTATTGACTTAAAATCCAGATAGACAATTATTCTGAAGTACAAATCCCTGTGTGGCGATTCCAAAATAAATGTCATATTCAGAAATTTGTGGCCTTCAGGATTGATTGGTTGTTCCCAATTAGCCGGTTGGCATTTCATCTTTGAATATTCTATGTTCAACTGCACCTGTTTTATAAGCTTACCTGCGTACAGAAATCGCAACCACCCTCTACGAAAAAATCCTCGACATAATAGAGAAAGAGTACGGCCCCGAACACCCTTATTTCAAGATCATAAGGAATAATTTAATTGGCCTGTACGAAAAAATGGAGAGGAACTGGCGGATCTGAATTTCAGGAGAGCCAGACAATAGAAAAAATAGAAGATTATCGGCAATGGAATATTCAAAATCCTCTCCTCTCTCACAGGTGGTCGTGTCCATGAATCATTGATCAAATCTGAAAAAACGAGTGCATTACCCGTGTTTGAGGGAAAATATAGAGAAATTCTTGTGTTCATGGTTTTCAGTAACTCGCCCCCACGACCAAAATTTGGAAAAAATTAAAAAGACTCATCAGACTCGTTAAAAGGACTCTATTAGATTGAACTAAATTGGTTTCGCTTAAAAAGCCTTTTTCGATTGCTTCTCCTCTTTATTCGGATACTAAATCACTCCATTTTTTGTTTATTCTATCAGATATTAAAGAAGCCAGTGCCATAACACTCAGTTGAGGATTTACGCCAACTGCTGTTGGAAAAACACTTGCGTCACAGACAAAAAGGTTCCTGAATCCATACACTTTACAGTTAGAGTCCACTACGCAGTTATCCGGATCACTTCCCATTCGGTTGCCTCCCTGAGGATGGGCAGAACCGACCAAAAAGTTCTTCGGATCTTTTTTTATGGCATTTATCAGCTCGGGAATTTCACTTTCGTTTTTTAGTACGCTTTTTACCATATGAGAAGTTATAACCCTTGTTGCACCGAGCCTGAACCACATCTTTGAAATTATTGAAACACCCCTGGACATTGTATCCAGTTCTTTTTCACCAAAGGAATAGGTCACTCTAGGAAATCCAAGGTCTGTTAATGTAATTACACCATTGGAATTGTCCCTTGTTTCCACACCTGCCATTGCAAAATAATTATATCTGCTCATAAGATCTCTGCTCTGTCCTCCGGTTGCTGGTAGTGCCATTGAAAACTGTAATGGGGGTAGATATACAGCCTGTATAAGAAATCCTCCGTCTTCGACTCCGTTTGTTACTCCAAACTCGTGCAGGGTATAGCTTATGGGTATACCCTGGTTGGCTCTAATTTCAAAGGCAAAGTCTCCAAGGATAAAAGGTGCAGGATGCAGGGCAAGGCACTTCCCTGCCTTACCTTTTGCGATGGAATTTTTAATCAGTATATATGTTGATCCAATGGAACCTGCGGCTATAACCACCATTTTTGCATTAACCCTTATCTTATAGACTGTACTTCCGATCCGGTTTAAAAAATTCCCTTCAACACCATCAATTGTCCCCTCAGAGCCTGTTATCTTCTCAGCCGAGCAATTGCAGAAGATATTTATCTTTGATTTCGGGTCATTTAGGGCTTTATGGATGTACGTAACCCTCATCTCCTGTTTTGTCTCGTAGTGACATCCGAGATGGCAAAGGCCGCAACGCATACAATTTACACAGTTCCTGTCATTCGGATAGTGTTCTTTAAAGCCCATCAGCGTACAACCCTTCTTTAACATGAGGTTGTTGAGATTAATCTCATCATCCCTTACCCTTGTTACATGTATTTCTTTCGATACTTCAGCTGTGGCCCTGTCCCATTCTTCATCCTGGATATCTACTCCTAAATTCCTCCACTGCCTTCTTACCACACCGGGTATTGGGATGCAGATAGCATCGTTGATGGCCGTGCCCCCTCCAAGGGTTGAGCCCTGGGCTATTGCTATCCTCAAGTCATCTGTAAAATTCGCTCCGCTGTTTTTCCATAGTAAAGGGAGCATATCTTCATCCCTCTGGTTCATATCCTCCCCTTCAAAGTAACCCCCTTTCTCGAGGACCACTACTGACTTTCCGGCCATTGAAAGTTTTGCAGCGAGAATTGAGCCTGCTGCTCCGGAGCCTATAATGCAGACATCAGCATCTACCTTCATATCGCGATCAATGGTTCGGTAGTTCTCGTTCCTCTCCTCAAAATTTTCGGTCCCATAAATTGCATTCAAATCTGTTAACCCCCTGTCCACTTCAATCAATATGTCAATTAATGCAATCAACTAAGCAATCAACTAAGCAATCAACTAAGCAATCAACTAATGTAATCAATTAATGCAATCAATTAATGCAATCAATCAATGAAGCCATCATTTAAATTTTATTAATACAGCTTATTTAAGCATCTTCGACAGAACTAAGGACTTGCAGCAAATTAAAATCGACAGTAGTTTGGATTATATTTGATAATTTTAATAATCACGACCACCGGTTTAATTTTAAATAAATTCTATAAATATTATAGAGGATTTTGATAAATCCCAATATTTGACCGGTTGTTTATAAAGAGCATATAAACAATTCATTGAAATCAGAGGCTTATCGGAATTCTCTATAGAATTTATTAAAAAGCAAATCCTGATCTTTCAACAAGATTCAAGTCTTTTAATAGTGGTTTATCCCAGCGGGTGACGTGATCATGTTTTTGTTCTCTTGGGTTTTTTGGTACCTGGATACCATCATATCCGGATAGCTTTAAAACCTCGTCCCTGTTGATAGTCCAGCTTTTAAGCACTCTCAATAACAGCTCAAATATGACCCTAACGTCACTCTTTGATAGGTCTGCGGCGATCCCCCGATGCCCTGAGCCCTGCAATTATTCTTATAATACTATCGTAGTAAAGGTCAGGTTCGGACCTATTGCCAGGGTTCTTACCAAGCTTTATCTGAAAATCCATACTCCGGGTCTTGTTTTCCTTATCCGTTGTCCTGATTACGACCCAATTATCTTCATCCTTTATATCCAGATAAACTTCAGGGTTTCCTTCAAGCCATTCTAACCTTTCTTTAAAATCAAGTTCGTCGAAGCTTATTCCAAAATCACCGTCTTTATCGGTTTTTGTGCTTCCAAGAAGGTCATCATCTAAACCAAAAGGATCCGGATCACTATCATAGGCTTCTACAGTGTAGCCTTCAACAGAACTATTGTCCTTATCCCTGATCCTGCCAGTAATTACATATTTCCCAGCCATAATTCCCACTAATTAGAATTGTTAGCTGGATATTTAACTGTAACTCCAGTGTATCAATTTTTTTCCTTAAAATTGCGGTGACTGTAATAAAAAACATTAGTGTAAAGAGGTTATAAGTAAAAAAATCGAAGATTATCGGCAATGGAATATCTAACATACCTTACTCTCTCACCGCTAATGTTATTGTTTCCGTGTACACCTCTCATGCATTGCGTTTTTAGCTGTATTTATCCATCCGGTAGAGGTTAAAAGTTCTTATTGGAGTTTGGAAAGAACTTTTCTGATTTTTAAAATTGAAGATTTTCAGCAGTGTAATATAGGACAAGTTGAAAAATAGGACAAGTTGAAAATACGTTATCAAACCGAAGATTTCCGATTTTGAGCCCATTTTCCAGAGGAATTGCATGGTACCTACCCCAAAAAATCACTTTAAACAATATCCTTTTGTTGATCGAGAAGGTCATATTCAAACCTTCAAAGAAGCTGTAAATAATATTGGACAAAAAGAATTTAGTGTCCTGGTTTATTATGGGGTTGCCGGTATTGGTAAGACGAGTTTAAGGAAAGAGCTTCCGAAGTACCTTAAAGAATATAACTGTGAATATCAACATCAGGAAGTTATCTGGGCTTCAATTGACCTGCAACTGGATAAACACAGAGAAAAAACCACCTTTTTAGTAACCCTGAAAAATGATTTGCAAAGGAAATCAAAAATAAAGTTTCCTGCTTTTGAAATTGCACATGCAATTTACTGGAAAAAGGCATATCCGGAAATCCCTCTGAGAAAAGAAAACTACCTGTTTTTTGAAGGTGATGATGCTTTTGACGACTTTTTTGGAGTTGTCGATCAAATACCTTACTTTAGTCTCGTGCCTGCTGTTGGAAGATTATTAAAAAGTTTTCCGGACTACCTCAGAAAATGGTGGAAAAAGAGAGGAGAAGCCGAACTCTCACAGCTTTCAGAAAAAGAACCTCTGGAAATTGAAGAAATGCTTCCTTACTTCTGGGCACAGGACCTTAATAATTATCTGGAAGACACTTCAAAATCTGCCGTATTATTTATAGACACATATGAAGCCCTGTGGGAAAACGAAAGAGGTCGAGGAAATTTTAATGCAAGAGATAAATGGATAAGAGAAGAACTTATCTTCAAATCTACCTGAATCATCCCTGTGGGTAATCTGCGGAAGGGAGGAACTCCGCTGGAAAGAAGTCGACAAAGACTGGAATAATTATCTTGAACAATACAAACTCGAAAAACTGCCCTGAAAAAGATGCCCTTGAATTTCTTGAATCGCTGTGGAATTGACTGAAAAGGAGATTCAAAGAGGTAATAATTAAGGGTAGTGAAGGTGTTCCTTATTATCTCGAACTTGCGGTTGATACATACACTGAAATCGTAAAGACCGTGTTTTCCAGAACCTGATAATTTTGCCAGAACACGTCAGTGAAATCTTTGACAGATTTATGAGATACTTGAGTGTCCCTGAACAAGAAACCCTAAAAGTTCTTTCAACTCCCCGTTTCTGGAATAATGATCTCTTCAAAGCATTAATTGAGGAATTTAAGACCGGCTATTCCCTCACAGCATTTTCAGAATTGAACAGATTCTCATTTGTTCAGGAAACTGAGGAAGGCAAACTGCAACTGCATCCACTCATGCGAGAAAGCTTGCAGACTTACCAGGATCAGGGGTTAAAAAAAGAAGTCCATAGCTTCATGTGTGCCTATTACAGCAACCAGTTAAACAGCATCGATATTAAGGCGATCACCCCAGAACACGAAATCGCCCTGACAGAAGCCTTTTATCACGCAAAAAAATCACTTGAAGCAGAAGATCTGCTCAATTGGTTTATTGCTGTTTCAGATCCGTTTGATAAAGCTGCATTCTGGCAATTAATTACCCCAATGTATGAAGAAATGCTGCAAATTCTTGAAGCAAAACTCGGACCTGAACACCCAGATGTTGCAGCAACCCTAAACAATCTCGCAGGACTCTATGGTCAGATGGGAGATTACGAAAAAGCACTCCCACTTTATCAAAGGGCACTTGACATCCGTGAAAAGGTGCTGGGTCCGGAACACCCAGATGTTGCAACAACCCTAAACAATCTCGCAGAACTCTATCGTCAGATGGGAGAGTACGAAAAAGCACTCCCACTTTATCAAAGAGCGCTTGAAATTATGAAAAGGTGCTGGGTTCGCAACATCCAGATGTTGCAACAACACTAAACAATCTCGCAGCACTCTATAGTCAGATGGGAGATTACGAAAAAGCACTCCCACTTTATCAAAGGGCACTTGAAATTCGTGAAAATGTGCTGGGGCCGCAACACCCAGATGTTGCAACAACTCTAAACAATCTCGCAGAACTCTACCGTCAGTATGGGAGATTACGAAAAAGCACTCTCACTTTATCAAAGAGCACTTGAAATATAGTGAAAAGGTGCTGAGTCCGCAACATCCATCTGTTGCAGCAACCCTAAACAATCTCGCAGTACTCTATGAAGCCATATGGGAGATTACGAAAAAGCATTCTCACTTTATCAAAGGGCACTTGAAATTCGTGAAAATGTGTTGGGTCCGCAACATCCAGATGTTGCAACAACCCTAAACAATCTCGCAGGACTCTATGAAGTCATGGGAGATTACGAAAAAGCACTTCCACTTTATCAAAGGGCACTTGAAATTCGTGAAAAGGTGCTGGGTCCACAACACCCAGATGTTGCAACAACCCTAAACAATCTCGCAGGACTCTATTATTGTATGGGAGATTACGAAAAAGCACTCCCACTTTATCAAAGGGCACTTGAAATTCGTGAAAAGGTGTTGGGTCCGCAACATCCAGATGTTGCAACAACCCTAAACAATCTCGCATTACTCTATCATCATATGGGAGATTACGAAAAAGCACTTCCACTTTATCAAAGGGCACTTGAAATTTATGAAAAGGTGCTGGGTCCGCAACACCCAGACGTTGCAACAACCCTAAACAATCTCGCAGCACTCTATGATCAGTATGGGAGATTACGAAAAAGCACTCCCACTTTATCAACGGGCACTTGACATTCGTGAAAAGGTGCTGGGTCCGCAACACCCATCTGTTGCAACAACCCTAAACAATCTCGCATTACTCTATAGTCATATGGGAGATTACGAAAAAGCACTCCCACTTTATCAAAGAGCACTTGAAATTCGTGAAAAGGTGCTGGGTCCGCAACACCCAGATGTTGCAACAACCCTAAACAATCTCGCAGCACTCTATTATCATACTGAAAGGTATGAAGAAGCTTTACCTTTGTTTGAACGCTCCCTTAAAATACTTGAGAGAAAACTTGGTCCTGCTCATCCAAATTTCAAGACAACTGAACAAAATATTCAGGCTCTTAAGGCTAAAATGAAAGAAAAGTGAAATTTGCTTCACAGTATGATTATCACTGGCGTTGATATGATCTGGTATGCAGATATTGGTTTTCGAATTTGCATTCTGAAAAAGCCGTTCGCTACGCGACCGGAGATAGGGACCGGGTTTTAAAACCGTGAACAAGCAAAGGTTCCGAAAACAAATCCATCCTTTTCTTCAATACTTCCCCATCATCTTCGCAATCGCCCTGTGCATCCCATGTATACTTAACCCACTTCCGAGGTACATCATTGGGCAGTGTTCGGTCATGCATTCGAGACCTTCTGCCTTGCAGGTTTCCACGGCTTTTTCGGTCTCGGTTCTCCAGTGGAGCCAGATTTTGGTTATGCCTTTCTCTTTCAGGGCAGGGATAAGATTTCCAGGGTCGGTTTTTGTGACGCCGAGGACGGCGCGGTCGAGACCGGCTGGAAGTTCGGATACATTTCTTAAAGAGCCGGGTTCCGGCTTGTCGGAAAGATCGATGACATAGACATTCTTGCCCCGGTTTTTAAGTTCGGATATAGCCCACTTTATCGCGGGCTTTGTATGATCGGTGATGACTGCATAGGTTTTTGCGTCCCAGAAGCTCTCCCTTTCGGACTTCGTTGGTTCCATCTTGAACTCCCCGATTAGATTCTGAATTAAATATATCCTCTGGCTTATATAAAATATATAACATGGTTTCCGGCCAGCACAGGAAGAGTTTCCAGAAAATTTCCCGAAAGTCGGGCCATAGATAACAGATAAATTAAAAAATAAAAAAAATGAAGGGGCAGCAGGATTAAGGTAAGAATCCTGCTTAATACAATTCTGTTTGATGCAATCCTGCATTTCTGCTTATTTTTGCTTGTTTATCCCGCTTACTGTCCCTGAAGTCTCTGTCCGGCAGTTTGAAGCGCTCCGCCCAGTGCCTTTGCAAGCTCGCAGTTCTGATTGCACTTTGAGGTGCAGGTGCAGTATTTAGGGACGTTTTCCATCATCCACTGCCCCAGGAAGCCAAAGGCTTTGAGCTGCTCTTCATTTGCGGTTTGTACGAAGTTGTTTATGTCCTGTAATTCCATGATTTATCACCAAAATCAGGAAGGTTGTGTATATTTATATACTTGAGCGTCATAATTGTGTACCTGCTTCAAGGTTGTGTAGAAAAATGACCTTTAATAACAACCTTTAATAATGCCTTCAATTAACAGTTTTAATTAACAATGTTAATTATTGGCTCTAATTAAGACAATCTTTAATTAAAATAATTTTAATTGCATCCAATCCAATTTTTGAGCATTTTTCGAGGCAGATAAAGGTGGAGACAGCACACGAAAGTTCTGAGATTTATTACAGGGAGGAACTGCATTCTATTAAGGAAGAAGTTACAACCCTGAGGGGCGAATTCTCACGGTTTTTGCAACGGGCGAACCAGCAGCACATTGAAGGAATGCTTGGAGAAATGAGGAAGAGCTTCATGAAGCCCATGGTGGACTACCTGTGTGAGGACGCAAACGATAGGATGCACAGCCAGATGGTACGGGACTGCGGGATGCGGGATTTCTGTGAAAAAACTTTTAGGGATCTTTTGCAGGAAACAGCAGGACTTGTTGGCAGGGGCAGGATCGAAGCCGAGACTGTAAAGCTGTACAGGGACAGGCTGGAAGAGTTAAAAAAGGAAGCAAAAACCCCCAACTGCAGCAAGTGCTTTTCGGAAGCTACGAACCTCTTTGAAAAACAGGTTAAACTCATGCGTTCGCTCCAGATCTATGAAGAGAGGGAAGAAGGGGCTAAAACAGCTGATATAAGCGAGATAGAACCTGACAGGCTGGTCTCTGAAATCTGCGAGCCGGTAGCAAACAGGCAGCGACTCGTTATGCTCAAAGCGCTTTCAGGAGAAAGCAAGGCCTTTTCAGAACTTTCGAAACTTACGGGGCTACGCGGAGGAAACCTGCTTTTCCACCTCCAGAAACTGCTTGAAACAGGCATGGTCTTACAGCGAAGTGAACGCGGGGATTATATAATCACAAGAAAAGGATACTCCACCCTGCAGGGGCTTTCCAGAATTTACTCCGAAATTGAGCATCAATAAAGAAGCAAAAAAGCGGCAAAAAGTAGTAAAAGGCGGTAAAAAGCATTAAAAATTGATAAAATTGAAAATTGATAAAAAGCTAAGGAAATCGGCTTAAATCAAAAAACCACTTCAACCGTCGTTTCCTATCGCGTCAACCGGGCAGCTTTCTAATGCCTCTTTGCAGGCTTCCTTTTCCTCTTCGTTTTCAGGCTGCTTGTATACAAAGGCATTGGAATCGTCTTCATTCATCTTGAAATTCTCTGGCGCAGTGTCCACACAAAGGTTACATGCGATACATTCGTAGTCACAATAATAAGGTCCTGGAACATTTTCAGCAACTTTGTCTGCCTTATCAGCTATATTTCACTCCCCCTATTGTATTTATCTCACAAAAAGCGACTGCTTAAGTTAATATATCTTCAACTCATTCCAAATAACACGAAACTTATCGACTTAAAGTCAGATCAAGTGGTTATGGAATGGATTAGCATTATTAATATAAAACAATCTACAATAAAAAGCTATCTTTTTGGAATGCAGGTGTATACGAGGATCTCAAATTAGCTCTTAAAATCTATAATCTAATTTGACACCCGTTTCTTTAAAAGTATCTCCCAAATGAATTTTATTTCCAACTTTATTTTGCATTTCTGTCAGCACCAGCAGTTGATATGCTATGAAACTCAATAGAGAGTAGAGTCCTCTACTCTCATTTCTCACTCTTCTGATATCGAATTTTACTGTACCCTTAATATGTCCATGTATCTTTTCACATTCGGCTCTTTGTTTATACTGGTCATTAAGAGAGCACGAAAGCTTCTTCCTCTGTTAAGGAAGAAATGGTTTTATCATATGAAAGTTTCCTGAAACATTTCACAACAAAGAGTTTTACCGTAGAAGAAACACTGTATTTAAAGTGCCAACTTTTGTTGGTATAAAAAGTACGCTCGACGTGCTTTGCAATATCGTCAATGCAGAGGAAGTACAGGAATTGGCAAATTGAAGTGCTTTCTCTGCTAAGATAGTTATCGAAGGAGTCCTCTAAGAGGACTCCTTTATATAACATACTGTTTTTCGCCATGAGAACGGCATATCTGGCATTATTTAAAGTTGCCACTATCGAATAAAGACAAGTGCCTATCACACTCAGTGAAAAAAAGAATAGGTTTTTAAGTCAAAATTCTAATTTGAGAGCTTCCCCATACAATTTGAAGAGGATACGAATTTTCCATACAATAACTTCTTGAGATTTATGGTTTTACATCAAAATTGGCACACTGCCTTCTTCAATTAACCAAATACTTATGGAAGGCATTATAGTGATTCAGGTTTAAGCATGAAAGGATGCGATAATATGGTCAAAAATAAAACTACAGGCAAGGAAAAAACGCAGGTGCCAAAAGAGGAACAGCTGCATACTACGGGAGAGACCTTTATCAGTGAGCACCCTACTTCAGATGCAGACTCGAATAAATCCCCCAAAGAGGATTTTCCTATCGTTGGGATCGGCGCGTCTGCTGGTGGGCTGGCTGCATTCGAAGCCTTCTTTTCAGCTATTCCCGATGGCATAGAGCCAAGAATGGCCTTTGTTCTGGTGCAGCACCTTGATCCGAACCACAAGAGTATCCTCACTGACCTGATAAGGCGCTATACACGTATGTCGGTTTATGAAGTCAAGGACGGGATGGTTGTCCAGCCTAACTGTGTCTATGTCATTCCGCCTAATCGCGACATGATTCTTGAGTATGGTACGCTACAGTTGCAGGAGCCGGCCGAGCCGCACGGCCATCGCCTGCCAATCGATTTATTTTTCCGATCCCTGGCTCTGAGCAAGCAAGAGTTGGCCATTGGCATTGTACTCTCGGGTACAGGCAGCGATGGCGCACTTGGGGTACAGGTTATCAAGGCCGGAGGCGGCATGGTAATGGCACAGAGTCCTGAATCCAGTGAGTATGACGGCATGCCACGCAGTGTCATTGCTACAGGTTTGGTAGACTACATTTTGCCGCCGGTCGAGATGCCGGGCCAGCTCATTGCCTATGTCACTCAAGTCTTTGGAAAAAGGCCCAAAGTGGTCCCCAAGGCTGAAGACTCGATGATAAAAATATTCAACCTTCTGCGCATCCAGACAGGTCACGACTTTTCCCATTACAAGAAGAACACCATCATTCGCCGCATGGAGCGGCGCATGGCCATCAAGAATCTCAAAAGTGTGGATGAGTATGTGAATTATTTAGAGCATAAACCTGCCGAGGTGGAGGCGCTCTTTCATGACCTTTTAATTGGCGTTACCAGTTTTTTCCGCAATCCTGCGGCATTCGAGGCACTCCAGAAAAAAGTCATCCCGAATCTCTTTACCAGCAAGTACCTAAAATCAACGATACGTATCTGGGTACCCGGCTGCTCAACAGGTGAGGAGGCATATTCCATTGGCATCCTGTGCCAGGAGCAGATGGAAATGTTGAAACAATATTTCAAGGTACAAATTTTTGCGACCGATATTGACAGCCGGGCCATTGAAGAAGCCCGCAGAGGCATCTATCCCCCCATCATTTCCATCGATGTTTCACCGGAAAGGCTAGAGCGCTTCTTTACCCAGAATTCAGACGGCGATTACCACGTCCATAAAAGTATCCGTGACATGATACTTTTTTCTGAACAGGACATTATCAAAGACCCGCCGTTCTCTAAACTTGACCTGCTCAGTTGTCGCAACGTGCTGATCTACATGGACAGGGAACTGCAGAAGAAACTCATTCCTCTTTTTCACTATGCTTTGAACCCAGGAGGATTTCTCTTCCTTGGTTCCTCCGAAACCGTGGGTGAGTTTGAGAACATTTTTGGCACGCTGGATCGCAAGTCGAATCTATATCAGAAAAAGGGTGTTCGCAGCGGATACCCTTTCATAGGGACATTTATCTCACCACGACTGGAAAACAGGGAAACTCAAAAACCGTTAGGCAAGGCTCTTATCGAAAGCAAACCTCAACTACGAAAGCTGACCGAACAGGCTATGCTGCAATATTATTCCCCAGACGGTGTGCTCGTCAATCAACGCGGCGATGTTCTCTATATTCATGGCCATGTCGATATGTATTTGGAACCAGTTCTTGATGAGGCTGGCCTGAACATCCTGAATATCGCCCGCGATGGATTGCGACAGGAGTTGACTGCAGATCTGTACAAAGCTGTTGTTAATAAAGAGCCGGTATTCCACCCCGGGCTGCGGGTCAAAACTAACGGTGACTTTACTACAGTAAATCTGGCGTTACGACCTGTGAAAGCAGGCCTTGACGCAGCTGAAGAGCCAAAACTGTTTCTGGTTACCTTTGAAGAACTGCATGAGTGGGAACAGAGCCAAACCGGAAAGGCTACCACAATAGAAGCTGGCCAAGAAGCCCCTGCGAGCTCAACGGAGGTTGACGTTCACATCTTAGAGCTTAATCGGAAACTGCAGATAAAGGAAGAACGTCTCAACTTTTACAACAAAGAACTGGAGATCTCCAATGAAAAACTCAAATCCTCCAACGAAGAGATGCAGTTAATGAACCAGGAATTGCAATCCACCAATGAGGAACTGGGGGCCTCCAGGGAGGAACTGCAGTCAGTTAACGAGGAATTAACCACGGTCAATACCGAACTGCAAAATAAGGTTACTGACCAGTCGCATGCCATTGACGATATGAACAACCTGATGGCCGGCACAGGTATAGGCACCATCTTTGTAGATCGTGAACTGCACATCCTAAGCTTCACTCCTGCCGTTACAAATATAATCAAGCTGCTTCCGATCGATGTGGGACGGTCAGTTGGGGACATCGTCTCGAACCTGTTAGGTTATGATCACCTGGTAGAGGACACAACGGAGGTGCTGGACACTCTGATGCCCAAAGATATTGAAGTCCAGACTAAGAAGGGTGTATGGTACCTGCTACGCATCCTACCCTATCACACCCTTGAAAATGTTGTCAATGGAGCGGTGATTACCTTTACTGATATTACCGAGATGAAACGGGCAAAGGAGATTTTGAAGGAATCCGAGGCCATACGCCGTCTGGCCGCGATAGTGCACGATGCGAGTGATGCCATAATGCTGCAGGATATGGAGGGCCGCATCCTGGCCTGGAATCCGATGGCAGAGAGGATGTACGGCTGGACAGAAGCTGAGGTCCTGAAAATGAACATTAGCAACCTGATCCCGAAAAGCCAGAGAACAAAAGAGTTGGCAGTGCTGAAGAAGCTTAGCCGGGCTGAAGTTTTGGAACCTTACCTTACTCAGCGACTCAGCAAGGACGGTCGAATCTTGAAGATATGTCTGACCGTCACCTCACTACTGAATGAAGCCAATGAGGTGTATGCCATTTCGACAACTGAGCGGGAGATCAAATTAGAAAACGAGAAGAAAGAAGGTCATGACTAAAAAAGAGACCTGTTCTGGCTGGAAGCCGGTCATCACAAGCGGGCGGAGGATCTTTTTGCAACAGAATTACTTTTTCAGCTCAATTTACATTTATAGTGCAGAAATGAGGACCCCTTCATCCCTTGTTTAACCTTCTTTTTGCTTCTTGTTCAAACAATTTTATTCAACTAATTGTTGTGAGGCTGGTGCTGATTCCTGATTATTTTTCTATTACTGTGAACCTTATAGAGAATTCAGTCCCACTATTCCTTTTCAGTTCAAGTTCTCCATCTAACTGGTCTACAAGGGAAGTTACCAGCTGTATTCCAAGACTATCGAGATCTTCAATATCAAGGTCATCAGGTATACCTACCCCATTATCTGAAACGGTCAGATTAAAAATGGTACTCTTACAGTCTTCGTCTTTGCTTTCTTCTATGCTGTTTATGCATTCCTCGGTTTTTTCCCTGCAAAGTTTGATTCGGATTTCTCCTTTATCCCTTCCTATAAATGCATGTTTAAGGGAGTTCGAAACGAGTTCATTAATAATCATTCCTAATGGGACTGCAGTATCCATATCAAAGAAAAGGTCCTCTTCCAGATCCATGTTTAAGCTGGTATCGGTATTTCCGAGACGATACGTCCGGAAAAGATTCTCAGCTAGTTCCTGAATGTAAGGCGAAAAGTTAAGTGTTTCAAACCCTCCACCTTTGTACAGTTCCTCATGGATAAGAGCCATAGATATCACTCTATCCTGGCTTTCCCTGAAGGCTTCGCAGAACTTCCGAATCCTTAATATCATCTCTGTTTCTGAACTGTTCAGCCTGTAGATCCAGCAGGGAGGAAATTACCTGAAGGTTATTCTTGATTCTGTGATGGATTTCCTTTTTACGGGCAATTTCGATATTTGCTAGAGTTTCTTCTGCTTTTTTTTGCTCGGTAATGTCGAGAACAAAGGCTACGCCGTCATCGTGTGCCCTATCGAGGGTAGCTGCCCCGAGGATAATAGGTATGCGCGAACCGTCTTTGCGGATATACTCCTTCTCGTATGGCGTGGCCATGCCAGTGGCTTTCAGTTTTGCAATGGCGTATTCTTCCAAGGGACGGTACTCCGGTGGGGTCATCTTGTCCCATTTAATCCGTCCAGCCTGCAAGTCCTCGCGCGTATAGCCGACCATCTCCAGAAATTTGTCGTTGGCTTCGGTGATCGAGCCGTCCATTTTAAAGTAAAGTACGCCGATCATACCCGATTCATAAAACCTGCGCAGGCGTGTCTCGCTCTCCTGCAGCGCCTTTTCCATCTGCTCGCGCTCGGTGATGTCCTGAACTGTTCCTCTTATTCGAATAGGGTTATTTTTCTCATCAAAGATAACTTCCGCCTGTACATGGACTACGCGTTCGTCCCCATTAGCCAAGATAATCCTATGATCAATGCTATAGGGTTTTCCATTTAAGGCTTTTTTAATGGCATTATCCAAATAGTCTCGATCATCTGGGGTGTATATAATTTAAAAATTCATTGTAATTTGGGGGTAATTCTTGAGGATTAAGTCCAAAAATCCTATAAATTTCATCAGACCAGTGTATTTTATTAGTTACAAGATTCCAATCCCAATTTCCAAGGTGTGCCATTTTTTGAGCTTCAGCAAGACCTTTTTCGCTTTCTTTCAATGATTTATATGCCTCTTCAAGCTCTAATGTACGTTCTTTAACTAGTTCTTCTAAATTGTCGAGTGTTTCTTTCAACTTAGCTTCTGCTTCTTTTATATCCGTGATGTCACGGGAAATAGCAAGAATAGAGGCCACTTTGCCATTAGTAAACTCCGGTACTATTTTTGTGTTAAAATAGTATTCTTTTCCTTGAGGCGATTTATAATGGAATTCCATTGCTTCGGGTTTTCCCGTAGTAAAAACAATTTCCTGGTATGTCTCCAAAAACTTAACTAGTTCAGGATTCCTTCGCAGTTCACCATGAGTTTTTCCAATAATTTCTTCTTGAGAAAAGCCATAAGCTTCCGAAGCTGCTGGATTAGCATACATATGGCAATTTTGTCTATCAAAGCGTGTAATTACGTCAGGGGAATTTTCAGCTAATGTACGGAAACGTTTTTCACTCTCCTGGAGTGCCTCATTTGCTTCATGGAGTTCCTCGGATTGGACCTGAAGCTCTTCGTTGAATACCTGCAACTCCTCGGATTGCTTCTGGATCTTCTCGTACAGCCTTACGCAGTACACTCCCTGCCTTCTTGCGTTCGGTGAGTTCTGTTTTAAGCTTTTTGAAAAGGCGGGAGTTTTCCAGAGCCAGCGATATCGATGATGCAAGCCGGGTTGCAAAATCAACGTGGATATCATCAAATGCAAAAATAGACTTATGACAGTTGAAAAAGATTACCCCGATAACTTCATCCTTGGTAATAAGAGGAACTACAAGTACGGAACGAACGCCCCATTTCATCATGTGATTGCGGTTCACTCGTTCATCATTGAAGGCATCATTGATAGCAACAGGCTTTCTTCGTTTTGATGGCAAGAACAGCATGCTTCTCTTCTTCGTCGTTCATCTCCTTTCCGATAATGTCCTCTGGAAAACCATGCACATAGCTGGCTATCCAACGTCCGTCCTTTCTAATAGAGATGGCAGCCGTATCGCTCCCAATTACCTTGGCTGCTTCTGAAACAGTCTTCTGCATTATCTCGTCGAAGTCAAGGGTCGAATGGATGATCTGATTGATGGAGTTAATTGCCTCGCGGATATCCTCCCTCCGCTTGCGCTCTGTAATGTCAGTGTTTGTCCCAAACCATTGGATTACCTGCCCGCTGGCATCTTTAATGGGCAAAACGCGCGTTAGAAATGTGCGGAAAAGACCATCAGCACCACGCAGGGGGAACTCCATCTCAAACATCTGCCCCGTGGCAATCGAAGCCCTCCACTGCTCCAGCACTTTTGGCAGCACCGCCGGATCGTGCACGCTCTGCCAGCCCCAGCCTTCCATCTGCTCCGGCGTAGTGCCGGTGTAAGCATACCAGCGCTCGTTGTACCAGTAGATGTAACCATCAGGCCGGGCCATCCAAGCCAACTGCGGGATCGCGTTGGCCATCGTACGGAAGCGCTCCTCACTCTCAAGCAGTGCCTCATTTGCTTCATGGAGTTCCTCGGAACGAGCCTGTAACTTATCATTAAACGCCTGTAGCTCTTCGGATTGTGCTTGGAGTTTCTCATTTGCTTTATGCAATGCCTCTTCTGCCTGCTTGCGCTCGGTGATATCGGAGATGGAGGCGAGCCAGCCTACGACCTCACCCTGCCCATTTCTTTCAGGAATGTACACCGCGTGCATGAACCGAGTGCTGACTCCCTGGTAGGGGATTTCGGTCTCGTATTCAACCCGCTGTCCCTGCAAGACCTTCTCTACGTAGGGACGAATCGTCTCGAACGCTTCCTTGCCCATGATCTCGACGATGGGCTTGCCGACGATCTCCTCTCGGGTACGGCCGAACATCTCGGCGCAGGCACGGTTCACGAAGATGTAGTGTAGGTCGCGACTCAGTCGTGTCAGCAAGATGGGCGTAGCGTCGGCGATGAGCTGCAGCTCAGCGTCCTTCGCAAGTAATGTCTCCTCCATTCGCTTGCGCTCAGTGATGTCGCTAGCGGCACCAAACCATTCAACGATTTCGCCATTTGTATCCAGCAGCGGGACCGCACGCGAGAACGTCCATCCCAAGCTGCCGTCCGCTCGCCGGACCCGATGTTCCAGTTCGAAAATGCTCTTCTTCCGGATGGCTTCATTGATGATAGAGGTCACGTGCGTTTGATCTTCCGGAGGAATGTATTCCTGAAGCCAGGTGCGCCTTGGGTTTTCCGTATTTGCAAGAAAACCCCGGCTATGTAGCTGGCACATCTCGCTCCAATCCGGGTTCATACGATATAACACATCCGAACTGGACGTTACCAGAGCGCGAAAGCGTTCCTCACTCTCCCGCAGCATCTTCTTCGTCCTGGCTTGCTCTATCATGTCGGCTGCCTGCCGCGCTAACAGGTCAATCCGCCAGAGGTCATGCTCGTTGGGGGAATACGGAACGTCCCATTGGATCGTAAGGATACCCAGCAGCTTGCCCGCTCGGTTTAGCATCGGCGTGGACTGCACCGCCCGCACACCTGCATTACGCATCACATCCAGAGAAGGCGTCCCGACAAACAGGGAACTCGTCTCAACGTCCTCAACGACCACACGCCCCCCGAGTTGCATCGCCTCCCCGCACACTGAAGCCCGATTCTCAGCAGATGAAAAAAACTCCAGGAAGGGCTGCTGATGACCGTAATGGGCGACAATCCAGAGTGAATCATCTTCAAGAAGCTGCAAGACACCCATTTTAGCATCCATAATCGCAACCGCCGTGTCCATAATTTCCTGCAGCAGCGGTTGGACGCCCTCTGCTCCCAGAAGTTTCCCGCTCAGTACATGCATTCGGGTCAAAGCTTCTAGATCGGCTTTCATAACAAGCTGTGTCTGCTTGCGTTCGGTAATGTCAGTGAGCATTGCCAGAAAACCTGTAAACTTGCCATCCGTATTAAAAAGGGATTTAGAACTTACAAGCACCCATACGGATGAGCCATCCTTACGTACTAATTCATTCTCGTGGACCTCATCAATACCGTGCCGCCTGTTTTCCATTATCAGTTTGGTGTGAGCCTCATTTTTTTCATTGACGAAGTCCAAACCCAATCTGCCAATCATTTCTTCCTGACTGTAGCCTAACATCTCAGCCATTTTTTCATTAACATAAGTAGTCCTGGTTTCAGCATCAAGTACCCATATACCTTCGTTGGCAATCTCTACGATGTTGCGGTACTTTTCTTCACTTTCTCGAAGTTTTTCTTTTGCTTTTATATACTTAGTGACGTCCTGAACCGTCCCTCTCATTCGAACAGGATTATTTCTCTCATCAAAAATGACTTCTCTTTCTGAATGGACTATGCGCTCTTCTCCATCAGGTCGAACTATTCTATACTCAGTCGCACGGATTTTTCCGTTAAGAGCATCCTTAGTTGAGTTACACACATAATTTCTGTCGTCTGGATGAACGTAAGTTAAAAATTTATCGTAAGTTATGCATTCTTGAGGGGAACGTCCGAAAATACGAAACATTTCATCAGACCAGTATACTTTATTCTCTACTATGTTCCAATCCCAATTTCCAATGTGAGCCATTCTTTGAGCTTCAGATAACCCTATTTCGCTCTCCATAAGTTCTCTTTCAAACTTTTTCTGGTCACTTATATCGAATCCATAAATGTTTACGCATTCTTCTTCGGGTAAGGGGTGAAACGCGACTAAGTATACTCTTTTTCCCACAATAACTTCCATTTTTTCCGGACTATTCTGAGAAATTACCCTACGCACAAGATCTCCAATGTTTGAAGGCAGTTTTTCTCCAACTTCCACGCCCCACTCATGTAATAACGGCTCACCTGCTACATTTGAGTAAAGAACCGTCCCATCATTTGCCACACCGAGTACAGGATTGGGGTTCTTTGCTGGGAATTGCTCCATTTTTTTTTTCATTTTCCCCTTCAGACTCCTTTTCTTTGACGGCAATATACCTACATTCAATAAGCAATAAGAGCATAATTCAATAAGCAATAAGAGTATAATTCAATAAGCAATAAGAGTATAATATTCTAATTGTTATATTGTTATTTATTCATTTTATATATAATAATACTTATATATAACCTGACTTTGACAGTTAGATAAAAATAAGGATTCTGTTACAAAAATAATTTTAATGCCTTTTTAGGCTATAACTATTGCTTTTTGTATCATTATTGACCTATTTATGGCATATAAATACCCTATTTGTGATGTTTTTCACTGGTTTTGTAAAATAGCCAGATTTTTTGCAACAGAACCATAATTTCTCTTTCATAATGCTTCCATTTAAAGGAATTAGATAGCATATTACTATCTTTGGTTTTCTTTTTATTCTATCGTATCCTTAAAAAGAATTTTTTGCAACGGAACCTTTGCACCACAACCTAATTGGCTCAGTTGCAGATCTAGCTAGAATTAGCCTAACACGTCATAGAAAAATCATCTTAGTCTACAAACCGCTAATGACCCTTTTTGGCGGGATATGCAAAATACACATTTTGTACGTATCCTCTTCAAATTGAGTGGAAAGCTTTGACTTTCAACTCCATGAGCTTTTTTCTCTAATGAGTTGAGCCAGAGATGGCATCTCAAATGTATTGCTCACTCTATCACATATGTACTGATACGCACTTATACTCAGTTTCTTTGCAGTCTGAACAATCGTCATAAATGTGTCGTTTGCCTTTGTCCCTTCATCTGTTATGGTTTGAAGGCTCACATCTCTTTTTCTGACCTTTGCTCTCGCCGCTAGTTCCGCTGCATTGTTACGCAGCGGAACCTCTGGCAAAACCAGTACCTTTAATAGATGTTCCTTTTTCTCTTTCGTCTTACTGATTCTTTCATCCAACTGTTCGTATCCTGTTATAATCGAAAACAACTGATCAAACTTAATGGATAATTGCTTCGCTACCTCTGAATCTGGTTTTTCTCGAAACTTAACGAGTTCCCCATAAAAGTCCCAGTACCTATCCAGAAAAGCTTTCAGCTTTTCCTTATAATATGGTACTATTGGCCTCAATTTCTTGTAGTTTCTCCCATCATGAATCCAACAAAGAGCATGATGTGATGCAACTTGCCTGAATTGAGGTGCATCATCACTTAGAAGTATGGTAACCACAGGTATGTCTGTACTTTGATGATATGCCGCAATTGCACCGGCTTCAAGAACTTTCTTCTTAGTAGTTTTATACCCTTTGAGTGAAAAAACACAATCCAGTTTTCGACGCATTTCTTCATCACTGAATATTTTGTTTTTAAAAGAAGAGAGCTTTTCCATCCAGATTTGGGAAACATTAAACGTTTTCATCAGATCAAATGCTTCATCATTAAAGCAGTACGTTTTTTCTTTTCCACATAGAAGTACATCTAAAATATTTTCTCGACTCTTGTTGGGAACTGTAAAATAAGCAGCACAATAAGGATTACAAAGAATTTGAGTATAGTGATTTTTACCATTGACTCTTGCACCTGTATCATCAATCTGCTGATAAGGCGAAGCCTTAAGACCTTCCAGAAAAATCTCAGCTTTCTCCTGATGGAAGATATCAGTATCTTTTGTCAAAATTCGAGAAATTGTGGCTTTGGATATATAAACACCAATATTTTCCAGAAATTCATGTATTTTGGGCTCTGAAACATTAGCAACATGGTTAAGTGTGATTATCAGAGATTTGATTCCAGGACCAAATTCACCTTTGATACCATGTGGTAATTCTCCTGAATATGTTTTATGCTCAGAAGGAGAATAAAATATCTCTATCCTGTAGTTGGTGTTCACAGGCTTTATGGATATATCCTGAATTATTACGTCCCTATAACCTTTAGGATATGCGTCACTGGGTAAAACGGATCTATCAACTTTACATGTTTCAATTCGATGAACCTCTATTTTGTCCAGTTTTGATTTAGATTCTTTGTCCTATGGATGCTCTCTTTTTCGTCTCTCTTTCTCAGAAGAAATATCTTCATTCTTTTTAGAGCCACGAATCTTAGGTTTGGTTTGTTCACCTTTGAGTAAATTGATTTCATTTCGAAGCTTTTGGTTCTCTGCCTTGAGAAATTCTATCTCCTCGTTCTGTTTTTCAATGATAGCAAACAAAATGCGAAAAGCTGTAGCATACCTTTTATCCTCAATTTCATCAGGATTGATATCCAAAGATGCTAGCAATTGGGCTGAAATCACTTATAGAGCATTCCGCCTATTAAATGATACAAATGGATCCAATGGATAAAATATTCGGAAAAACCGCACAGATGACAGTCCTTAAGAACCTGATCGAAAAACAGAACGAACCAACCTACCTTTCAGGAATAGCTGAGGAAACTGGATTGTCCCACTCGAGCGTATCAAGGGTTATCACCCCTCTGATCGCGTCAGGTATTGTCATAGAAAAACCACTCGGAAAAAATATTAGAACTTTCCAGCTAAACATGGAAAGTGAAGCAACAAATACGATAGTTGATTTTTACAACAAAATCAACCAGATAATAGATTAAGCCTGAGAGCTTGTCTGAAAATTAAATTTGAGTGTACAATTGGATAATGAGCAACGTTAACTTTAAATTTGTATAGTGAATTTTCCGAAATTGAGGTACACATTACCTTAAGAATGGTGGTTCTGGTGCAAAAAATCTGGCTTTGTTGAAAAATCAGTGAAAAACTTCACAATTAGGAAAATTAATCAATAGTATCAAGGGAAAAATGATATACAAAGGTAAAAATTATAGTATCAAATTGTGGAAATATTATTTTTGCACCAGAACCGTAATTAATAGTATAGACTTAGAAACTGTTCGATATATAAATTGGTATCTCTAATATACTGGTATCAAAAGAACTTATATTCGTACATTATAGTCTAAAAATTGTCTGGATAAATTTAATTCATTTGTATTCGGTTAAGATACGAAACGCATACAGAGTGTTATTTTTTATGCGAATATCTACAAATTATGTCGGAAAATCGCTATATGTAGTATTAGAAGTTGTGCATAAAATTCGTTAACCGATGACAAAAGAAATTTAATTCAGGCTGTCTCAAAACTCGACCCATTTCTACAATTGGATAATGGGCATTGTTGACTTTAAATTCAGATAGGAAATTATTCCGAGATTCAGGTACAAATTAACCTTATAGTAGCATATTTTATCCCAATTGTAGAGTCAAATGTAGTTTTGAGACAGTCTGTAATTAACCCTTTTTGCAGAATAAAAAGAATATTGATTATTCAGCCCGGGTAAAAAACAATAATGGGATTGGTTTTTATGGTAAAACGATTAATAGTCAAAATTGACGAAGAAAAATGCACGGGCTGTGGGAAATGTATCGCATCCTGCGCCGAGGGTGCAATTCAGATCATTAACGGAAAAGCGAAGGTTTTATCAGAAGAGCTCTGTGACGGTATGGGTTTCTGCATAGGCCACTGTCCCGAAGGTGCAATCTCAGTTGAAGAAAGACATACTATCGAATTTAATCGAGAAAAAGCAGAAGCTAAGCCTAAGAAAAAAGATATCTCCACCCAGTGCTTCTCCTGCGGAGCCGGAGAAAACACTAATTACCTCCTGCCTCTTAGACAGAAAATGGAAAGTCTTTGGGTATGTACCCGTTGCCTTCCAAAGTTAATCCATGGATAATCCTGCATCCAAACCCTATTGCCAAAGTAGTCAATCAAACTGTTTTCCTTGTTCTTTCGAGTCAATAAAAGTTTTATAACCTTGTAATTAAGTTCAACGAAAAACAGTTTCCGTTCTTTGAGATTTTTTTGTTGTAATTTCGAAGAGACTCAGAATTTTTATTTAAAAAAAAGAAAACTTACAAAATAATTTTAAAATTCCCTCTAAAAATCACTCTAAAAGGAGTAAATATATGCGGATTCTTGTACTCTATACGGGCGAACTTGGGAAAAAAGTGATCCAGAACCTGATTAACTCGAGCAATTTCTGCGTGTCCTGCGGAGATCTCTGTAATCACTGCAGGCAGGCAAGAAAGTCATACGCAAACCTAATTGTGGGAATTCATGAATTTCCCGGAGACCTGCCTGCATTTATAGAAGAGCCAGGGCAGTATATTCCCCCAGGGCTTCCGGAATGTGACCTGATACTTGCTATTGGGATCCATCCAGACCTGCTTGCAGCCCTTCCGGATGTCGTGAAGAAAACGAAGGCAAAAGCCGTAATTGCCCCTGCAGAAGACTCGAAGAAAACCCCTGCCGGAGTTCTGGAACAGCTCAGGAAAGAACTTGAAGCCATAGGAGTTGAGTTTGAGGGACCAAGACCCTTCTGTTCCCTTGAAAAAACAGGAAAACCTGTTATAGATTCGTTTGTTGATCTCGGTTTCGGAAAGCCTGTGCTCAGGACCGAAACAAGCCCTGACGGTAAGATGTTCACAGGAGCAGGGGTAATCAGGGATGCTCCCTGCGGTTCTACATGGTTTGTGGCAAAAAAGCTCGGTTGGTCAGATATCCCCGGATATAAAGAAACCATCTCAGGCGCACATCACTCCTATCCATGTACCGGAAGTATGGATAAAGATCCTCAAATTGGGGATACTATCCTGCACAAGGCTGGGTATATCATAAGGCCTACTTTCGGCAGGTAAACATATAGATTAATATAATTAATTTTATATCTCTTTCCTGGTCTTCCCATGGCAGAGAAAAACAGCAGTAGAAGAATTGAATCCTCCTTAAAACGCACAAGGTTCTTAGGTCACCTTGGCCTTATCGCTGGAGCTTTCAGAGAACTTGAAGTTGACAAACTGATCGACGAGAAACTCCCAAAGGAAAGGGATCATAATGTCCCTCACTCAGTCTGCATCCTTGCCATGGTAATCAATGGTCTTGGTTTCATAGGGCAACGTTTGTACCTGTTTCCTGATTTTTTCAAAAACGTTTCTACGGAAAGGCTCTTTGGAGACAGTGTAACAAGAGAAGACCTGAATCAATATGCTATCGGAGAGACTCTTGATAGAATCGTAAAATACGGCCCTACAAAACTGTTTACGGAAATTACTCTTCACATTATGAATCGTCTACCTATTCCTGTCCATTGTTTACACGCTGACACTACAAGTGTCAGCGTTTATGGGGATTATGATGACGAAGAAACTGAGTCTATTGATATTACTTTTGGAGTTCCCAAAAACGGAAGATGGGATCTCAAACAATTTGTACTAAGCTTGATTGTTAATCAGCATGGGATACCTCTTTTTATGAATACTCATTCAGGAAATGCTTCAGACAAAAAAACAATTCTGGAAGCAATCAAGTCTCTCAAATCGGTTTTAAGACCTGAAAGCAAAGTGTACTATGTCGCTGACAGTTCCTTTTACACAGATAATAATCTCAAGAACATGGGAAAGGCATTCTGGATCAGTCGCGTTCCTGCAACAATTAATGAGGCAAAGGAGTTGCTAACTGCGAATTTGAACCTGAAAATGCTGAAAAGCGATGAGAGATACTCATTTTATCAAACTTTTATGGAATATGGTGGAGTCAAACAAAAGTGGGTTTTGTTGCTTTCTCACAAGATGAAAGATAGGAAAGAGGGAACTCTCGGAAAAAAGATTGAAAAAGAGATTGAAAAAGCAGAAAAGGCTTTTAAAAAGCTGAAAGGAGAGGACTTTTTCTGCGAAGAGGATGCATTAAAAGCTGCGGAGAAATGGATTCAAGAATTCCCGTCTATTGTGTTTGAAAAAGTAGATTTGAAAGCCATTAAGAAACGTGGAGAAGGTAAAAGAGGCAGAACTTCAAAAGATGAGAAATTAAATACTTATTACAGGATTGATGGCAGCATAAAGGTTAATAACGCTTTTGTTTTGAAAGAAATGGAGAAAATGGGACTTTTCATTCTTGCAAGTAATGATATCAGTATTTCTCCTGAAGAGATGCTAAGGAATAGCTAAAAAATAACTTCACATTTCTACTTCGGGAATTACTTTATAATTCCATTTCCCCAAATAATCGTCAAATACAATTTTCATGTTTTCCTTGAAGTTTTCACTTACTTTTCTTGCCTTTGCATAAACTTTATTTTTGATAGTCGAAAACACTTTTAATCCTGTTGATGTAGAAGTCTTATCAATAAGGCTTTTGACCACATCAATACTGCTAAAGACAACACCTTTGCAGGCACTTGTAACATGACAGAATAACCTGTGTTCTATTGGATTGTATTTCGAAGTATATGATGGATAATGAGCCATTCTGATTTCAATCCCAATTTCGTCTACTAGTTTTTGTAAGTCTTCTTTAAATATAAAATGTCTACTTGAGTTGCTTCCACCGCTATCGGCTAAGGTTAAAACGCTATTTGCTTCTGGATAATTTTGCTTACCGTAGTTTTTCCACCAGTCTTTAATGCCATCACAACAAAACTCGCTTGTATCCTTACTGGTTCCTAAAGTGATGTATCCTTCGTTACGTTTTAAGTCGTAAATGCCATGTGGAATTACAATGCCATCTGAAAATGTATTGAAATCGTGGTCATAAACCTTAACTGGCTGAGTACAATAAACTTTTCCGTCACGGTAGAAGTTGCCTATGAATTCTTTTTTTTGACATCTATACTGATAATCGGATTCTTGCTTTTTGAGTACTCTTCTTTTAACTCACGAATCCTCTCAAATTGCTCATTCCTATCTTTACAATCTTTCATTGTGACGGTTTTTTGCATCTTTCTCTTTGCAAAACCATGTTTCTTTAAGAGCTGCTTTACTACATGGGGACTTATGTTCATGCCTTTTGCTTCAAAAGCCTTTGAAATCTCCTTAAGACTCAGATTTGTCCATTTTATTTCGTTATCCATAGGGCTTCCAGCCGTATGATCTTTTAAAATCTCAAAGAAAACTTCATCAATATTCTCGACTGTATCGATGATTTTCTTTTTACCTCCACCAGGCTTTCGAATCCTGTTATCTGGTTTTTCTATACCATTAGTGATTTCACTAATTCCAGCCATAACAGTTTGAAAATGACAGCCTAGAACACTACTTATGTAGTTTTGTCCCCCATGACCTAATTTCATTGCTTCTATGGCTGCATATCTTCTTCGATCTTTCTCATTTAAAGTGTTATAAAACACTTTCATTTGTTTTTCAATTTCCTCAGAATATTTTGTGCGCAGCATTAAAGTAAATTCCTTGTCATTTCTAACAGATTTTAATCAACAATATTATATGACAATAAAAATACTTTAAATTATATATTTGTTATTCCTAAAGTATTACAAAGGACAGGATAACGTAGAAAAAGGATTCAGATTCTTGAAAAGTCATACATTTAGCATATCAAAAGTTTACCTCAAAAATAAAGCAAGAATCGAAGCAGTGACCATGATAATGGTTCTCTGTTTAATGATTTATTCACTAGCAGAATGGAAGCTGAGGACAAAATTAGAGGAACAAAATGAAACGGTTCCAGATCAAAAAGGGAAACCAACAAAAAGACCTACAATGAGATGGATATTTTTCAATTTCCAGGGGATTACAGAACTTATAACTCAGAAAGAAGAGAAAATAGAGTCAGAAATATTGAATATGGAAGAGATTCACTGGAAGATATTGAGTCTCATGGGGGAGAAATATGAAAATATATATCTCTAATTACGTTAACCTGCCGAATGTAGGATAAGGGAATCAGTTGAAGATGGGATGGAGTCTGAAAAAAGGGAAAAGACCCGACAGTCTGCAGCCGAGGGGATAAAGTCTCAACCTCTGGCTTCTGAAAATTGAGTTTTCATTATTAAGGTACCCATATCGAAACTGTCTCCTATATATGAGCTGGTACCTTATGGAAAATAGTATTCTAAAATAGGAAATATGCTGAATAACTCAGTTTTAAAGGTGAACAAATATGTTCTGTAATCAATGTCAGGAAACTCTTAACTCAAAAGGTTGTACGAAAAATGGGGTATGTGGCAAAAAAGGGGAAGTTGCAGACCTCCAAGACAGACTTCTCTATGTCCTCAAAAGCATTTCGTTCTATAACCTGAAAGCAAGAAATGTAGGTCTTAATAAAGAAGCAACAGACAGGTTTGTACTGGATAGCTTCTTTGCTACCCTTACGAATACTAATTTTGATAAGAAGGAAATTGAATCCCTTATAAAGAAAGGATTTGAGCTCAGAGACGAGATTAAAGCAAAGCTTCCTGCAGAAAAACTGGCTGCCGAAAAAGACCTCCCTGCCGTGGCTACAGTTACCCCCGAAAGCATAGCAAGTCTGGACGTTGCTGTTCACTCCACGCAGGACGAGGATATCAGGTCACTCAGGGAACTTCTGACCTACGGCTTGAAGGGGATGGCTGCTTATTTGCACCATGCCTATGTGCTGGGATATAAGGACGAAGCAATCTTCGAGTTCATGGAAAAAGGGCTGGTCTCGACCACCGACGACAGTTTAGGAATAGAAGCTCTCATTGGCCTCGTTCTGGAATGCGGGCAAAAAGGTGTTTCAGCCCTGGCCCTGCTTGATAAAGCAAACACCGAAACTTACGGAAACCCGGAACCGACTGTGGTCAATATCGGCGTGAGAGATCGACCAGGAATCCTTATCAGTGGGCACGACCTGCGGGACCTCGAACAGCTCCTTGAGCAGACAAAGGGCACAGGAATCGACGTTTACACCCATGGAGAGATGCTGCCTGCAAACTCATACCCTGCCTTCAAGAAGTACGACAACTTCGCAGGCAATTATGGGAACGCCTGGTGGAAACAGAATGATGAATTCGAGAAGTTCAACGGCCCGATCTTAATGACTACAAACTGCATAATCCCGCCGAGAGAGTCATACAGGAACAGGATTTACACTACAGGAGTAGTGGGCTTTGAAGGACTTATCCATATATATGAAAAAGAAGATGGCACAAAGGATTTCACTCCTCTGATTGAACAGGCAAAAACAAGCAAGCCTCCGGAGCAGCTGGAAAGCGGAACGATCGTTGTAGGCTTTGCACACGAAGCAGCCCTTTCGGTTGCGGATAAAATCATAGATGCGGTAAAAAGCGGAAAAATTAAGAGGTTCATGGTTATGGCAGGCTGCGACGGCAGGCATAAGGAAAGGGCCTACTACACCGAATTTGCAAAAGCCCTCCCCAAAGATACAGTAATCCTGACCGCAGGCTGTGCCAAATACCGCTACAACAAACTTGAACTTGGAGACATCGGAGGAATTCCGAGAGTAATCGACGCAGGACAGTGCAATGATTCTTACTCGCTTGTGGTAATAGCCCAGAAACTTGCAGAGGCTTTCAGCCTCAAGGATATAAATGACCTGCCTGTTTCCTACAATATAGCCTGGTACGAGCAAAAAGCAGTGCTTGTGCTGCTCGCCCTCCTGAGCCTGGGAATAAAGAACATCACCCTTGGCCCGACACTTCCGGCCTGTGTCTCTCCAAACGTTCTCAAAGTGCTGGTAGATAATTTCAACATCAGGCCAAACACAACCGTTGAAGAAGACATGAAAGTACTTCTGAACCAAGCATAAAGACACGTAGTACTCGAAATTGGGTTCTGTTGCAAAAAATCTGGCTGTTTTACCAAACCAGTGAAAAACATCATAATTGGGATATTAAGATGTCATAAGCAGGTTAATAATAACACAAAAAGAAGTTATTATAGCCTAAAAGGGTAGAAAAATTATTTTTGCAACAGAACCTCTTCTCCTGTACGAATTCAGGCAGGAGCTTCCTTGGTCATGATATAAGCGATCATTTCAGGGTCAAGCTTGCTTTCTCTTGAAACCTTTGCTTCAATATCTTCAGTGGATTTACCTTCAAGTTTCATTTCCCTTATTTTTTCAACCACTGAGGATGGAACTGTGTAATATTCATTAATGTCCTTCCTGTGACCCCAGACATCTCCTTCGACGAGCTGGATACGCTGCATTTTAAGGAACATTTCTATGGATTTTGAAACCGTGCGCCTGTAGGATTTAGGTAGCTGAATTACCTCAATTTTCGGGCATGTCTCAACCAGCGCAAAGAAGTCTTTGTTCGAAGGTCTGAAGGTCAGATGAACAATACGTTCGTTTGGATTGAGAGTTAAAATTTCCTCTCTGGAACTAACTACTCTAATTTTCATACTTTTCCCCCACTGTAAAGTTCGTCTACGTTTTTACTTTAATAGAACTACGTTATACTTACAATAAATATATATCTCATTTAACTAACATTATTTTTATAGTATTCTAGATTTTCTGTCCTTGCCATACCCAAAAAATTAACTTTAAAAAGCCTAAAAATGAACAAAAACCTGCTTTTCACAAATTATTTTTCTCACAAAATTCGCGTAACGTCGTTACAGTACATTCAGGAAAAATGAACAACCTCAATAGCCATCTATCATAAGGTTCAGTGGGAAATTTCCTTGAATTAGTTTCCATTAATTGTTGGCTATGATTGCGTTTTTTATTTTTTACATGTATGGTTAGTAATCGCACTTAGGGTCTGTGATGCTTAAAATCAACATCAATCAACCTGATTTTGGGTAGGCTGAATAGTTTTCTATTTTTCTTTGATTTTGCTATCTTTCCTGCTACGATTTTTTTCTAAAAACTGATTAATTATTCTTATCTTTAATCCCTTGAGCTCTCACAACTTTCAGCTTAGATTTCACTGAAACTTCTCTATTTCTCCAGAACCCACTTTCTTTGAGGAAAAATACCCGGTTCTGGTGCAAAAAATCTGGCTTTGTTGCAAAATCAGTGTAAACCTTCACAATTAGGAAAGTTAATCATTTTCTACTATCGGGAAAATGGTACACAAAAGTAAGAATTATAGTATCAAACTGAGGAAATATTATTTTTGCACCAGAACCAAAATTCCTTGTAATAATTGAAGAGCAGCAAGCCGAAGGAAATGCAATCCGGACTGACGAGTGGAAGGCCATTCTGGAAGAACTTCAGATAGGTCTTGCTTCATTTTATGCAATGCGCAATAAATTGCTTGGAGCAGGGTTTATCTCGATAAAGAACAAAGAATACAGGCTTTCAGGCTAGTTTTCAAAGGATCTTCTGGGTATGGCTCGCTGGTGGTGGACTGCAATTATCAATCATCCAGAGGAAAACCTGTAATGGAAGTATAACTTTTTTGTTGTTAAATTAGAAATCCAGATATAATTCTGAACTAATCGGTCTCTTTGTTCAATGTCTTGTTCCAACAACTTCTCAGCCATTCAAATGGAAATTTTCTGTAAAAATGATTTTTTGCACTGCCCACGCCTTTATACCAAACTCTTTAAAAAATAGGAGTAGCTTAGAAAGTGAATTCATGACTTTATATACTTGATTCATGAGGGGATATTCATAATAAATAGCTTACCTAAGGCTCCACAAGCTGTTTTTTCATTTCCTACAGAGAATTATAACAGGAACTTATAAAGCATTTTTTCTTGACTACATGCTCAATTTCCAGTGGAGAATGGTAACAGGAGTTTACAAAGTAAATTTTCTTGATTATATTACGAGTTTCCGGTGGAGAACAATAACAGGAGCTTACAAGTTTTATCTCTAATAATTTTTGTTTTTTTACTTTTCCAGTGGAAGTCACGCCCGAAGCTTTGTTTCTTAAAATAGTTCCTCAATAACAAAAAATTAGAAAAATAAAGAAAGTTGCCTCGTTTTTTGTTTACTTTATTAAAAATAGTGAAATTCGAAATTTTTATTTTTTGTAGAAGTCCTAATATAGAGTGCAACTTTCAGTGTCATTGAAAAAGTAATAACTTACTCAATGCATGTATTGAATAACTTTCTTGCCGTAATAACTAAAGCTTATTCATGCGTCATCGGTTAAGCATTAGATAATCACTTCTACATGCGTTTTTATAATAATAATTTAAATATTAGTGTATATATGTCTCCTCATCCCCCACCTACTCTTGAAGACTCTCTTCGGGAAATGTTTCCCGAAGAGTGGTTAAGGCAAACTGCCAAAGAAACTGGTCTCATAGTACGTGAGCGTAAAATTGACCCTGTCATCATCTTTTGGGTTTTAACTCTCAGTTTTGGTGTACGCTTGCAGCGTACACTTGCCAGTTTGAAAAGAGAATATGAAAAAGAATCAAATAAGACCCTAAGCGACAGCAGCTGGTACTATAGATTCACTCCAGAACTTGTGGAGTTTCTTCATCAGTGTGTTATTCATGGCATAGAAGAACTTGCAAAAGAACCCGGTAGAAAACTTAGTAAAAAACTCGAAAACTTCCAGGATGTTCTCATTCAGGACAGCACAATTGTTCGTCTTCACTCCTCTTTATCAGACAAGTTTCCGGCAGCAAGAGCAAGAACAGTAGCTGCTGGAGTAAAAGTGGGAGTTATGGTAAGTGCAGTTGCTAATGGACCTAAAACAGTTGCTCTGTACTCTGAAAAAACAGCTGAAATGAAAACATTGAAAATAGGGCCCTGGATCAAAGACCGTATTCTTCTTGTTGATCTTGGTTTTTACAAAAGCCAAATGTTTGCAAGAGTTGAGGAAAATGGAGGATATTTTGTCTCAAGAATTAGGAAGAATATGGATCCTATTCTTGTTTCTGTTGAAGAGGGACTTTCTAACCTACTTTCGGCAGGTCGACATTAAAAATTAGAATATTTTTCTTGATGCCGTTTTTGAACATTCACTAACTATAGATTAGGTTTAAAGCTGGTTAACAGGTGGCTCAACTCCCACAGCATATATAAATACTAAATCATTTTTTCATTAAAGTTTAGTATGAGAAATTAATAATTGGTCATATGTAAACCTATCAATTACACACAAGTAAGGAGCATTATTTCAAAATCGCCATCAGTAAAATTATCAAAAATTAAACGTCGACCTGCCGAAAGTAGGTTCTAAGACAAAAAGCAAAGAGTTCACTGGAAAACCTGTTAGTGAGTGTATTAAGCAACTTTCAGGAAAAGATCTTGATGCTGTTGTGAAAATAAAGTTTAAAAGAAGAGCATACAAAGGCAAGCAAAAACAGGATGAGATGTGTGTACGTCTTGTTGCGGTATATAATGATGAAGATGAAAAGCACCACATATACATTACAAATATTCAGAAAGATGTTTTGAGTGCAAAAGACATTGCAAAATTATATGGAGCAAGATGGGACATAGAGCTGCTTTTCAAGGAGTTAAAAAGCAAATACGCGCTTGACGTTCTGGATACAAAGAATGTGCAGGTAATTGAGGCTCTAATATGGACAGCAATGTTGACATTAATCGTTAGCAGAAGAATTTATTCTCTTGTAAAGAACAATACGGCTCATCCTGAAAAAATGAGTCTTTTTAATTTTTTCTGGTTATCTCCAATTTTAAAAGAATAATGAGATTTTATCAAAATTAATTAGATGCTTTCCTCATTTCAGAACAGTTGATCTACTTACATCTAAATTTTTACACAAACTTCCGATATCTGTCAGAATTATTCGATAGCTATCGCTATAAAGTTCAGATTTAGATCGAATTTTCCATTCACACTTTATTTATCCATACTGAAATCTCGCCCTCATCAATGGTGAGAATCCTGCCCATTTTCCAGTACGAAAGCACCGTTTATTAAAATAGGTAAACAAATTGTAACAAAAATTAGTTAGACCATTATCAGTTTTGAATGATCTTGCTTTGTCAACAACATCTCCTATCAACGAAAATATCTGTTCCATTGTATTATCCGTCTCAGGTGTAAATCCTTTTTTCAAAAAGCTTATGTTCTTTTCGAACATCTCTTTTGCATAAGAAATCGCTTTATGAGACGCTTTTGAAAGTTTGAGATTAGAGTCCAATGTTAGGATATTTTGAAAACACACAACGGAATTGATGACCGTGTCAGATTGTATTAACTGACAGATCTCATTGTACACAAGTTTATCATTATCTGGAATATCTTTTACTGATCCGAATTCATCACTATATTTTTTGCTAACGTTTTTCAATTGATGAAACACACAAAAAGAATGAACAACTTCAGGAAAGACACTTTTTACAGCTCCAATAATTGCTTTATCCTCATCAGAAACAATCTTTTGTATTTTGCCTTCTGGAAATCGGTTTTTTATTCGTAGGAAAAGAGGAATCAGAGCCTCAACTTTTGGTAACCTGTCAGTTATCTCAAAATCCAAAATTACTTTTTCTTTTGTGGCGATAACGTAAACGGATTGATATCGCATCTTTTTCCATTCTTTTAATGTAATCTCTCTTCCGATCAGAGTTTCAAACTTCTTTTTCCATCCTTTCTTGACCCAATCCCCATCAGCATACAATGTTCCGTCGAAATCAGGATTTTGATCTAATAGTTCTTGCTTTGATATTGTTGCTTGTTTTTGCTCATGCAACCATAATGAAGAGGCACAAGGAGCTCTCCCACATATATCAGTCAAGCCTTCTGTATATCTTTCACCGATTCTACAGGAATTGTTAAGGCTGCATCTGCCATCATATCTGACAAACTGTTGTTTGTCATAGAACTCATCGCTGTAATTTGCGGATCCAGAAACGCCAACTATCTGATCATGAAAATTCTTTTTACAATTAGGACAAATCCAGTATATAGTATTGCGAGTTATGGTGCCATAACTCGTAAGAATAAAACGGGTATAGTGAGAATTCACATTTAATTTTGTGCCACAATAATCGCAGTGAGTAGGAGATATTATAGAGAACAGCGAATGAAAGCGATTTCCAACCAATAACTTCGGCAAAGGAATTAAGATATTGCCTTCAAAGATAGTTTTTACCATTGACTTATAGATTATTTTGTTTCCTGTTCCCATAAAAAAGAATTTATTTCAATGAAATTAAAATTTTATTGTTTTGCATTATTAGAGAAAAAAATTGAAGACCAGAAAATAATAAAAAGTCTCGAAAAAATGGTTCGATATACTCAAGAGAGATGGAGCATAATATTTGCTGAAAATGCATCAGATTTATTGACAGTGATTCTGCATAGATGTGGAATTGAAAGAACTTTTGAAACAGTGATGAGTGTGTACGAAAGTCAAGCATTGGATCCACATGTAAACAGAGAAAGGTTCAGAGAAGAATGGTTAGAATGAAAAGATGAACTGAAAAACACTATTGGTAGATTGAAGTAAGTTCTTAACCGATGACCAATGAATAAGCAACATACTAATTGAGCAGAAAACTCTTATTACCGAAGGTTATTGTCGGACAGCCTGTTTAGGTTGGGGTGGCCGCACGCAATTTGATTT
>CAVRJG010000012.1:0-52426 GCA_963721455.1 uncultured Methanosarcinaceae archaeon | reverse complement strand
AAGCCCTATCGTTCCAGTTTTCGGGTGAAATGTGTACTTTAATTTTACTAAGTTTAACTTGCCCGTTTATCCGATCGCTTATGCTTAATTAGTATATATCTTTTAAATGTAGAATTAGCCGTGCTTTGATTGTGATAAGTGGGAAGAACTTAGAAGAGTTATCTGTAATTTTAAAAAGGACGATCCCAATTAAAAACGAATATCTATTCATGAGAAAGCGACTTACTTTGACAGTCAAATTATAAATACCTTTAATCTAATAATCGATTTATCGGTTAAATAACCACTGGGGGAGTGAAGCATACCGGATTTGATAGGGCTTGCTGTATTATTTCTAATACTAGCACTGGTTGCATATATAATGGGCGCACGGGGGATTGCCGGTTTCTCTATGGAGATTGCAAGGTGGCTCGTCATAATTTTTATTATACTAGCCATTCTCTCGATTTTCTTATGACGGCAATCTCTGACGAAATGAATGTTAAGTTCGAAATTCATAACGCAAATCGGGGTGATAGACAGACATCATCGAAGACGGTTTACTCTTTAAAGTGTAGCGATTCCTGACAAACCTCCCAGGCACATTGAAGTTTAATTTATTTCCTTTCCTTTATCAATTTTTTTAGAAAATTCTAAAAAATATAGGACTTCTTCCGCATTTTCAATGAACTTAATTTCTCTGGTTAAACTATTTGCCAGTTGAGCCAGAGATAAAGGCAATTAAAACTTTTTTATAAGTTAAACGATGTTTATTACGGAAGAAGATATGCGCATTCAATAAATGCGTGAACTGTCAAATTAGCCTTAATTGAGTTAATTTAACTTAAATCGGCTTCGATAAAAGGACAGCTTATCAGTTCACTACCCTTTAAGTGTACTAATTATTATCCTTGTACTAATCTATAATATTAGTTTATACCAATATATTTATATTGTTTGTAGGAATCCACCGCTTAACTAATCGAAGTATCATCCATACTTTGATGTACTGGGGGAATCAAAGTGAACAGATTAATCATTGTATTGGCAACTTTTCTTATCTTAACATTAGGCTCGGGTATCGGAACTGCAGCTGAGATTTATGTCCAGCCCGGAGATTCGATACAAACGGCAGTGGACAATGCAATTTCAGGCGATGTGATTATCTTAAAACCCGGAACCTATACCGAAAATATCAAAATAAACAAGGATGATCTCGTAATAAGGTCGGAGTCCGGTAATCCTGATGATACAATAATCACGGCTAAAAGCTCAAGCAATCATGTGCTTGCCCTGCAAGCAGATAACGTGAAAATTAGCGGGCTTGAGATTACAGGAACAAAAGAAAGCTATACAGGAATCTATCTTTCCCGGCTGTAATAACTGCATCATTGATAACAATAAAATTTTGAACAACGGTTATGGAATCTATCTTTTAAATTCTAAAGGCAACACGCTCTCAAATAATAAGGTTACGAATAACGGAGAATACGGGATCTTATTCTCAATAGCCAGCAACAATACCCTCTCCGGAAATACGGCTTCTGACAATAAAGGCCGTGGCATCCATATAGGTACTTCTGACGGCAACACGCTCTCAGGCAATACCATGTCTTCAAATGGCGTTTACGGCCTGTTTGTCTGTTCCAAGAGCGATAATAACCTTGTTTTTAACAACTATTTCAATAATACCGTCAATGCAGAAATTAAAAACGGAATCGGAAATTCGTACAATACCACAAAAACCGAAGGTACGAATATTGTCGGCGGTTCCTACTTTGGAGGTAATTTCTGGGCAGAACCTGATGGTTCAGGTTTTTCTGAAACCTCAATAGATGCGGATGGAGATGGCATTGCGGATTCTGCATATAGACTCGCTAATAGTATCTATTCTGACCAGTTACCTCTTGTATCTGCATCCATGCCTCAGCAGCCAGTATTTCCGGTAGCAGATTTCAAAATGGACAATAGCAGCGGTCCTGCTCCTGTTTCCGTCCAGTTTACCGACCTGTCAGAAAATGCAGTTTCGTGGAGCTGGGATTTTGAAAACGACGGAAATATTGACTCTATAGACGAAAATCCGGTTTATACGTTTACAATGCCGGGAACTTATACCGTCACCCTCACTGTCACCAATGAAAATGGAGCGGCTTCCAAAACTGCCCCGGTAACTGTTACGCAAGCCATGGAAAATAATTCCGCAAACAACGTAACCGTGGATAATGTAACTGAAAACACCGGAACCGGAGATAATATTACTGAAAATATTACTGAAAATAGCGGGACTGAAAGCAGCAGCGGGGATAATGTAGCCGGAGACAGTCAAGCGAGTGGCGGTGGAACCGGTTACAGTCAAACTGAGGACAGCGGAACTGAAGATGATGGAAGCAGTGGTGGAAGCAGCCACAGCAGCGGTGGCGGCGGCGGTGCAGGCGGTTCCCCTGAACCTGCAAAAAATGTAGAGGTAAAGGAAATTTCACAGACATTTATCTCAAACGACAAAAATATAAAGTTTGATTTCGCAAAGAACGCAACCTGTGTTGTGTATGTGAACTTTGACGCAAAAAAGACAGTTGGTAAGACAACAGCCATAGTCGAGATGTTAAAGAGAAATCCTGCACTTGTCTCCGAGCTGCCTTCAGGCGAGGTCTACAGGTCTTTTAATATCTGGGTCGGAAACGGCGGGTATGCAACCTCTGAGAATATCGAAAATTCGACCATATATTTCAAGGTTGAAAAATCCTGGATACAGGAAAAGAACATCAATAAATCTTCTATCACCTTCAACAGGTACGACGACGGGAAATGGGAGCAATTGCCAGTAAGCCTGTCAGAGGAAGATGACAGATTCCTGTATTTCACAGCACAAACCCCCGGCTTCTCATTCTTTGCAATAACAGGTAAGAATGAGGAGGAAGAAACTGCAGTAACTGATTCACCGCCTGGTCCACAGCCTGGATCGAAAGCTAACGACCTTAACGGAGAGAATACTGACGTTATAAACAGGTCAAATGTTGAACAGGCACTTGAAAAAAGAGCAAGCGCACGCTCTCCTGGATTTGAAACGGTTTACGGAGTTATTTCCCTTCTTGCCTTATTCCTGTACAAAAAAGTAAAACCAGGAAATTAATTAGAGACAGAGACAAAAGGATTAAATAAAAACAACAAAACGATTAAATAAAAGCAACAGAATGAGGGTTTTAGACCTTCATTTTCTTTTTTGCAGTTTTTTACCTGGGTAAACTGAGAGAGTATCTGAACTCTTGTTTGCCCGGTATTGATAAACAATTTTTTAGATAATATTTTTATCCTGCATTCGGCAGATTCGACAAGAGGCTATACTATGAATTGCGGAAACGCCACCCCCTCCATTTGAGGTAATCCTAATGTGACATGCATAAATGGTAACGTTTGTGTGTGAAGCTCACAGGACAATATCAAGAAATCAAGGAGCCTGACTTTGATAATTGGTTAGGATAAGAATACTATGAAGAACATAAAGTGAACCATCGTAAAAATCGTGAAGTAGAATGAGCGAAAACAGGTTGACACGTTCAAACCAAAAGGTATAGAATCAGGCCATAATGGGTCTGCCGACATTATGGCAAATGGACAAACGGTTCTCGGTTTACAGATGGCTTCTAAGGTATTCACATTATTCGTGGTATGGAACCTGCTAAACCCTAAATGCTCCCATAATGGGTAGGATTCTCGCGAAGGATGACGAAGGCATTGAGGGTAGAGGATTCAGTAAAAAGCGAATGCTCAGCCTGTAATGGGCTGGATAGAGGTTCAAACTTTGCCTTGATCCGAAAGGATGCAGACTTACTGATGGTGTTTTCTTGTGTGAACGGAAACAAACTCACGAATGTAAGATACTCAAAGACACCTACAGGTGAGAGGCTTACGGACAGTTCTGTTAGTGGACTGTTAGCCGGAATCACAAAATCAGTTATGCAAAATGACTGATGCCTGATACAGAAAAGGTTTGAAAACACTCGAGCCGTATGAAGGGAAACTTTCAAGTACGGTTCCTGGGGGAGAAAGGAGGAGTAATCCTCCCAACTTATCCGACGTTAACGTACTTATAGGTAGATATTTTCATATTTCTTTCCCATGAGACTCAATATTTTCCAGTGAATCTCCTCCATATTCAATATTTCTGACTCAATTTCCTCTTCTTTCTGAGTTAAGTGGCTCTTCGCTGTTTCGAGTGGGTAATTTACATCCATTTCTAACTATGGAAGTAGCATGCATAAAATTTAGAAACGTTTGTTGTTGAAAATCACAGTCAAACTCGATGTTTTTCATTTTGGCCGGACAACTGTCTAACTAAGCAATTATTTTCAACCCATACAAAACAGCGAAGAGCCTGATATCATTACTTGCAAGAAGGAAAAGCCCCATTTTCTCCATTTCTTTCAAAATACAAGCATCATTAACCTTTATGTTGCCTTCAATCCTGCAATATGTCTTTAATTTCTCATCTTTTGAAGGTCTGCCTCTTTTACCCGGTTCACGTTTATTAATGGCTTTTAAATCTACTTTATCAAACATGACAGAAGAGAATTCTTGAATCCATTTATCTGCAACTTTTAATCCATCTTCTTCACAGAAGAAGTCCTCTCCTTTCAGCTTTTTAAAAGACGTCTCTGCTTTTTCAAGCTTCTTTCTTAGAGTTTCCCCTTTCTTCTCTTTCATCTTATGAGAAAGCAACAAAGCCCACTTTTGTTTGACTCCGCCATGAACGACCGGAAGATACTATGCATGTTGCCTTGGAATAGTACCAATCGATTAAGCACGGAATATCTATTAGCGTTGAAATAATTCTTATTTCCGCCAGCTCCTCTCCATTTTCTCGTACAGGCCAATTAAATTATTCCTTGTGATCTTGAAATAGGGGTGGTCGGGACCGTATTCTTTTTCGATTATGTCGAGGGCTTTTTCGTAGAGGTCGATTGCGGTTTCGTATTCGTCCATGCTTTCATGAAGGCCTGCGAGGTTGTTCAGGGTAGTGCCGACATCTGGATGGGTCGAGCCGAGGGTCGTTTCGTAGATCTTGAGGGCGCGGGTGTAGAAGGGGAGGGCTTTTTTGTGCTGGCCGAGGATTCTGTGGAGTTCGCCAAGGTTGTTCAGGGTCTTGGCAACGTCAGGATTGTCAGGGCCGAGGAGTACGCTCGCGGATTTCAAGGGCTCGCGTGTAGAGTTCAAGGGCTTTTTCGTGACGGCCTTTCTGGACGTAGACGCCTGCCAGGTTGTTCAGGGTTGTGGCAAAACCCGTGTGTTCGGTTTTTCCGAGTTTTTCCATGATTTCCAGAGACCGGGTATAGAGGATCTGGGCTTTCTCATACCGTGTGGTCTGGAAATAGAGAAGGGCGAGATTGTTCAGGGTTTGCGCTACCTGCGGGTGCTCCGGGCCATACACCTTTTCCTGAAGCTTTAAAGCCTGCCCGTACCTGTCTTCAGCCTCCTCAAGTTTGCCCATTTCCGAGAGCAGGACACCCAGGTTATTCAGGGTCCCGGCTTTATATGACATAACCCCGTGATTGTCAGGCTCCTGCTCCTGAAGCTTATCAAGAAATTCGAGAGCCCTGATGAAGAGTTCCTCAGCCTTTTCGGGTTTTTCCATTCCCTTGTAAAAAAAAGCCATCCTGTTTAGGGTTCTGACAGCAGCAGGATTTTCCGGACTCAGAAATTTTTCCTGTATTTCCAGCGCCCGGCTATAGAATGAAAGGGCTTCTTCATGCCTGTTCATTAAATAGTAGAGAGTGCCCAGTTCACTGAGCGTATCCCCGGTCTCATGCCGTTTTGGTCCAGGGATATTTTCACGGGTCTTAAGTGCCCTGGAAAAAAGCCTGAGGGCCTCTTCATAGTTTCCCATATAGCGGTAAATTCCTGCAAGCCCATTCAGCGCAGTTGCAGTTTCCGGACTTTCAGGCCCGAGGTTCTTTTCCGCAATATCAAGCAGATCTTCATAAAGAGGCAACAGCATTTTCCAGGACCCTGACCTATAGAAAGGCTCGGCTTTGACGGTGAACCAGCTTACCAGTTCCCCAGGCTCGATAACCTCTTTTGCATGCATAAAAGCCTCCTTTAAGGCTATCTCATCTCCCTCGGTAACGAGTTCCGGGTCCAGATCTTTCAGCCGTTGTCCATACCTTTCAAGCATAACCCTGTGTTTTTCCGCTTTTTCTTCCACTTTTTTTTCTGCGTTTTTATCTTCCATCTCAACAGAGCTGCTTTCGGCAGGAACTCCTTCTTTTCCTGAAATTTCTTCTTTCTCTGAGTTTTTCCTGGAATTGATCGTAATTCACCCCTCCTTAATGAAAAGCAGGATAATAAAGGTTTTTATTTGGAGATCTAACTGGATCTAACTCTAAATATTCCAGAGTGCTCCTATATTAAGTATTATAAGTTAGTAGTCATAATCCTGCAGATTTGTAGTCTTAAACCTGCATGATTTTGTATGAATGTTATATGTCTTACATATCAGTAGTCAGGGTTGTGCAGGTTTGCAGGTTTAGAACTAAGCTTTGTTGTTTGTAGTTCTGGACATGGGGTCTGTTCGCGTGTCCTCTATGTTACATGAAGAAGCATAAAACCCGTGGGCCTTTAGCTCAGGGGTAGTTCACCAGTTCAGTAATCTGCACGTCTGCTCTTTGCAAATCACTATTTAAATCATCGTTTCGTCTGTGGCTTCACCCGATCTCCAGGCAGGGGTCACAGATAAAAAGTATGGGGCTTATTTGCTTGTGACCGCTTCCCGAACTCCTGGGGCATTGGACTCGTCACCCTGGAGCCAATCGGCACACCACCTTTCTCAAACTGTCAAAAACAACAGTATGGAACAAAAGCAAATTTGAAACTAAACAAGAAAGAGTGGGGAAGAAGCTAAGAATACTTACTGCCAGGACATCTTATCGAGAATCTTGATTAAATTACTTGCCTCATCAAAGGATAATTCAGGCCAGCTCTTTTCGTATTCACCACAATACTTACTAATTTTTTTATGCCTCTCCATGTACCGAAGAGACTTTACTACTAAATTTTTTTGCCTAATAGTCATCGAAGAATCTCTAAACTCCATAAAATACTCCTTAGATCATGCCTTCATTTTTCAGTATTCTGTAGCTGTAATCAATCAAAAATCCGGAAACATTAAAAACGTTATACTTTTTGATTGTGATCTATATATATAGCTCACACTATATATACATACCTTACGAGGATATATTTATTGGATATAAATACCAATATATTCCTGTATTTTTATATGAAATACTCCTGACATTATAACCTAATTTGACAGATTCTGCTAATTAACACAGTATTTTCTTACAAAAAATACATTGCATCGACACATTACCTATAGATAAAATGAAAAATGTCAAAATCAATAAACACAATATATAAATTTGAATTGTATGAAGAAAACAGAATCATGAAGCCCGTTTATAGATTATAAAATGTATGCTTCTGTCAAATTAGGTTAAAAAAATAGAACGGGAGGAATAAACAGAGCTTGCAGAGTGGAGATCAAAAGGAAGATTAATTGGTCATCGGTTAACGAATTTTATGCACAACTTCGAATACCACGTATAGCGATTTTCCAACATAATTCTTAGATATATTACATAAAAAATAACACTTTTTGGCGTTTTGCACCTTAACCGAATCCACATGAAAAAATATATAACTATTTTAGTTGTCTTTCTGGATTACCTGCGAAGCCTTTCAGAGCCTCAGTTCCGCGAGAACACAAAACACCAGACTCATCATGAAAGCCGAGCTTTGATCAATAGAATAGACCTTGACAACTCAAATAAGGGCAAGCCGACAGATAGACGTTGGTGTATGGGAAGATTAATATGCTGTGCAATGAAGCATGTATAAATAAAAAGAAGGCAGGTACACTTGCAAACGTATCAAAATATATTCTGCACAAAAATCTCGCAATGACTATACTTTATGTGAAGATATCGACTGCAGATATACAAAAAGAGATGGATGAAGTAGGCGGTCCTATACTAGATATAATAAAGAGTGTTACATGATATTGTTTTTAATATCGCTTTATATCCTTAAGATGATTGTGTTTTATTGGATTGCGAAAAGAATAATCAGATGGAGAAAAAAGAGACGAGGGTAGATTGGATTTTGAAGCTAACCTAATGCCAACAGTGAGGCGCAAAGATCCAACGTCGAAACTGTCGGCGAAAGTAAAAGATTCCTGTATCCATGTGACTGTCTGAGCCCGTCGCGAACTGCGCCTATCAGCACTGAAGGTCCTGTCAGCCTGGCAACAGGCACACCCTGGAGGAAAAGCAATTATTTTTGTCATTGCAGACTGTGGAGAATGTCCAGGCAATCATCCTTTTTGAATATGCATAATATGAATAACCTTTTTGTCTAAAAAATGTCAATATCCAGCGGGAGATTAACACAATTCTCTTTCTACAGATGGGATCTTCATGCACATTCTGGACACTTTTTTGATCCTGAGAGAAAGGGCAAGCCCAGGCCAATTTATAGGCTTGAATTGGAAGAAAAGAGAGATTTAAGCCCGGTGGTCACCGGAATTTTTAGCTCTTTTGAGGCAGCTGAAATACAGCAGGAAATTTCAGAGAGATTGGCGGAATAGCGAGAGGGCGAAGGCCTTAACCCTATTACCAGAATCCCACCATGTTTTTAGCTCCGGGTGATTCCGGTTAAGAACTTACTTCCATCTCCCAATAGTGTTTTTCATTTCACCTTTTCATTAAAACCATTCTTCTCTGAACCTTTCTCTGTTTACATGCGGATCCAATGCTTGACTTTCATATACACTCATTATCGTTTCAAAAGTTCTTTGAATTCCACATCTATTCAGAATTACTGTCAACAAATCTGATGCATTCTCTGCAAATATTGTGCTCCAACGTAACTGCGTATATTGAGCCATTTTTTCAGGATGAGCTGTTGAGTTTCTTACAAGAGAATAAATTCTTCTGCTAACGATTAGTGTCAACATTGCTGTCCAGATTAGAGCCTCAATTACCTGCACATTCTTTGTTTCAAGAACGTCAAGAGCGTATTTGCTTTTTAACTCCTTAAACAGCAGTTCTATGTCCCATCTTGCTCCATATAATTTTGCAATGTCTTTTGCATTCAAAACATCTTTCTGAATATTTGTGATATATATGTGGTGTTTTTCGTCTTCATCATTGTATACCGCAACAAGACGTACTTTCATCTCATCCTGTTTTTGCTTGCCATTATATACTCTTCTTTTAAACTTTATTTTCACAACAGCATCAAGATCTTTTCCTGAAAGTTGCTTAATACACTCACTAACAGGTTTTCCAGTGAACTCTTTGCTTTTTGTTTTAGAAAGTCCCTCTTCAACAGAAACAAGAATAGGATCCATATTCTTCCTAATTCTTGAGACAAAATATCCTCCGTTTTCCTCAACTCTTGCAAACATTTGATTTTTGTAAAAACCAAGATCAACAAGAAGAATACGGTCCTTGATCCAGGGACCTATTTTCAATGTTTTTATCTCAGCTGTTTTTTCAGAGTACAAAGCAACGGTTTTAGGTCCATTAGCAACTGCACTTACCATAACTCCCACTTTTATTCCAGCAGCTACATTTCTTGTTCTTGCTGCCGGAAACTTGTCTGCTAAAGAGGAGTGAAGACGAACAATTGTGCTGTCCTGAATTAGAACATCCTGGAAGTTTTCGAGTTTTTTACTAAGTTTTCTACCAGGTTCTTTTGCAAGTTCTTCTATGCCATGAATAACACACTGATGAAGAAACTCCACAAGTTCTGGAGTGAATCTATAGTACCAGCTGCTGTCGCTTAGGGTGTGATTTGCTTCTTTTTCATATTCTCTTTTCAAACTGGCAAGTGTACGCTGCAAGCGTACACCAAAACTGAGAGTTAAAACCCAAAAGATGATGACCGGGTCAATTTTACGCTCACGTACTATGAGACCAGTTTCTTTGGCAGTTTGCCTTAACCACTCTTCGGGAAACATTTCCCGAAGAGAGTCTTCAAGAGTAGGTGAGGAACGAGGAGACATAGATGCACTAATATTTAGATTATTATTATAAAAACACATGCAGAAATGATTACTGAATGCTTAACCGATGACGCATAATTGCTCTTTGATTTATGGGACTTTGAAAAATATCAACTTATTATTGATGGATTACCAAATTATTATAACATGTATCAACTATTCTTGATACCCGTCCAGAGGGTTTTTAAAATTTGAATCTTTAATATCATTTATATCAGTTTTTGAAAATTCAATGAATTAGGGAGGCTGGAAAATGGAAAAAGAAAAGAATGTAGTGCCAGAAGAAGAGAATCCAGAAACTAATCCACAAAATGATGAAGAAGACTTACTGTACACACATAAACCTGAATCTCGGGGCAGCAGTATGCAATGGAACTCCTCTCTTTGCAGAAAACCGGGCCATTAAAAACACAATAGAATGTCTGATAACTTATTATTTCAGATTAAAAGCTTAAAAATAATCTGAGCATTTCTTATTATAAAGGTTGTATATCCGCTTCAAGTTAAAATAATTTTTAACTATAAATTTAATACATTTTTTCTAAAATCGGGGATATTGAAATGTCATTTTTGAACGAAATGTTACCTGAAACTTCGGAAGCTCTCGGACAGATGAGAAATTCCATTTTTAAAGATGGCTATCTGGACCTCAAAACCAAGGAATTGATAGCCGTCGCCTCCTCAGTCCTTATGCGCTGCCAATTCGGCGTTGACGTGCATTCGCAGAGAGCAGTTGCTTCAGGGGCTGCAAAAGAAGAGATTGCTGAAGCAATTGCAGTTGCTATGTTCATTGCTGCGGGTTCACAGATAGGGTGGACGAATATATATGGGGAAAACATATACGACAAAATTTTTGAAAAGGATAAGGACAAGAAAGAAGAGGACTGCTGTTGCTGTGAGAAATGAAAGCTTCCAGTCATTTTCGTTTGTCTTTTTGCGAGTTGATAAATTGATTCCTCACTCGTTTGATTGATTACAGAACTTTTACTTCATTAATTGGTCTCATTGCTGCCAGTTATCTTTCTCCGATTTTTTTGATAAACATATGTAATTTGAGCAAAATATTTATAATAATTGTTATACTTGAGTATATCAACATATCTTGATATCCTACAATCCTTTTCTCGTTTCTTAGCTAAAAAATAGAACCCTAATATTTTTGGAGAGTTATAATGAAGCAATTACATAGAATACAAGGTAAAGAACTAATTTCTTTTTCATCATTCTCTTTGAAAAAATCGATCTCTATTTTAGCGATTTTTTGTTTTCTTCTCTTTAGCTCAGGTTGCACGGATATTGATGATTCCGGCAACGAATCAGAGCTTGCTGAAACTACTAAGAACGTTAGCGATTCAGGCAGCGAAATGGAATTGATTGAAGTTACGAATCTGAGCCAGATTGATGAAGCTCTCAATAAAGGCCCGGTTGTGTTGAAGCTTGGTTCTAAAGGCTGCATTCCCTGTCAAGAGCAGGAACAGGTGCTTTCAGAGCTTCTTCCGATGTATCAGGGTTCTGCTTCAATTATGCTTATTGATGTCAAAGAGTACCCTGAGTTTGCAACAACTTTCGGAGTAAGAGTCATTCCGGATACCTGTATTATTACAGGCATCGAGGATGGGAAATACATGTACATGCAGCAGGACGGCAGCAAAAGTTCGGAAAGAACAGGGGCAAGATTCCTGGGTGTTACTGATAAAGAAACCCTTTCAGAAACTCTTGAGAAAGCTATTTCATCCTGGAAAATAGAGGGGTGAATTTATGTTTTCCAACTTTCTTCCGATTGCGGCTTTCTTTGCAGGAGTGGTCAGCGTGCTTTCCCCATGCATCCTGCCCGTAATTCCGGCAGTTTTTGCTTACTCAACTGAGAAGGGAAAGTTCAGACCACTTGCGATTGTTTCAGGTTTGTCCCTTTCCTTCACCTGCATGGGAATCATTACTTCCATTTTAGGGGCAACATTCACGGCTTATCTCGGTTACCTTAACATCTTCGCCGAAATTCTTCTTATTACGATGGGCTTTGCGTTGCTCTTTGACCTCAATATTTTCAATGTTTTTGGAAACTTTTCATCCCTTGCAAACTCTAAACGAGAGGGCCTTTTCGGAGGGTTTTTACTTGGCATCTCTCTCGGGATTGTCTGGCTTCCGTGCGTCGGCTCAGTACTTGGTTCGATCCTCACAATGGTTGCTGTTTCAGGTGAGATTGTTTATGGAGCACTAATGCTTCTCATCTATTCCCTAGGCTTTTCCGTTCCAATGCTTCTTGTTGCTTATTCTGCAAGCTTTTCTTCCTCAAGGCTTCAGAAAGTTTCAAAATATGGTTTCCCGTTAAAAAAAGTTGCAGGTTTTGTAATTATAGGAGTCGGCTTTTATATGGTTTATCAGAACCATTTCAGCGGTTTCTGAAATCAGAGTTTATTTGGTTCTCCCTCAACAAGCTGTTAAATATCTAATTGAAATAATAATTTGTTAGCAGTGCGTGATGAGATAAGGTCCAGGAGCTATATCTCACAGGAGAATCGCAGTAAAAAATAAGCTTCATGAATGGTAATGAACACCAATAAACCTCATTTACTAAGGACATTAAAAACCCTTAAATATTTTGCAGAAGAAGAAACTCTTCTTATAATATGACGGAAAAATTTGAACAGCCTCATCGTTTCCAACTAGATATTCAGAATTTTGAAATGAATTAAGACTTATAAAAGTCTTCTCATTATCTGACTGTTTCTGGAGAAACTGAATGCTCCTGGTTTTTTGTAAAGATGAAGCTGTCGAAATAACCTCAAAGTTAACACTGTGAAAAGGATGTCGAAAAACGGTGAATTATGTGTCTGTGACATTGAAGCAGTTCTGTGTGTTAAACAATCCAATGCCTCCAGATATTTAAATAGGCTGAAAATGTCCGAGATTATTGTTTCCGAAAAAAAGTCACAATGGGTTTATTATCGACTTAATGATGCCATTTTTCTAAAGTTCCCCTTCCTTTCAATCATTGTTGAGGATGAAATAGGGAAAATCAGTGTTTGTAAAGACGATTTAGCGCTATTGAAGAAGTTCAAAGCAAGTGGCAAATCTTGCGATTCCATTATCAAATAGATCTTAAAGGCAATAGATTTCAAGTAGCTATCAGATGGAAAAAATAATCAGGTTTACTAAAAATGGAGATAGTAACAAAAGAGGCCTTGAAGCTTAGTTTTGCAGTCAATTAACGCTGTATTTACAGGGGATTTATACTCCCTGTATACCACTTAATTCTGTTAATCTTGATTTATCTCCTATGAAATATTGGTTCACAGGGGTTGAAGGCAGTTTTGAAATAAAATCAATATGTTACTTCTTAAGTTATTTATATTTGCCTATCCTTTATAGTAATATGTCTTTTTTGGAACTTCCCTGGTGTGAAATCGTTATATTCGGCATTGCATTTGGTATCCTTGCATGTCTTATTATTAAGGCACTCACTTCCCGATTCCAAAAAGGAATAATTAATGACTTATGTAAATGTACAATTATATATGTTCCCTGAAGCTGAGTTATAAAAAAGTTATATTTCTCGAATTTCTGTGTTTCAATCAAAAATGCAAAGATAGCTAAATTTTGGTATATAACACAATGTGTAAATATTTTGGGAGGAAGTGTTGATGAACTTTATATCTAATTTATTTGGTAAAGATAAAACCCATGAATTTGTAGAAGCTTGCAGATTTGGGCAGATAGAAAATGTAGAGGGATTTCTAAAAAGCAATAAAATTGATATTGATTCACAAGACACATATGGTAAAACTGCTTTGATTTATGCGGCAGATATGGAGCATAAGGATGTTGTTAAGTTGCTTATTGAAGGCGGTGTCAATCTCAATATTCAAGAAGAAAATGGCGACACTGCTTTGATTTGTGCGGCAAAGATAGGACGTGAGGATATTGTTGAGTTGCTCATTAAAGGTGGTGCCGATCTTAATATTCAAGATAAAAATGGCGAGACTGCTTTGAAGTTTGCGGTAAAAGTAGGGTATAAGGATATTGTTGAGTTGCTTATTGAAGGTGGTGCCGATTTAAATATTCAAGACAAAAACGGCGAGACTGCTTTGATTTGTGCGGCAAGTAGGGGGCATAAGGATATTGTTGAGTTGCTCATTAAAGGTGGTGCCGATCTTAATATTCAAGACAAAAATCGTAACACTGCTTTGAATGCTGCAGTAAAAATGGGGCATAAAGGTATTGTTGAGTTGCTTATTAAAGGCGGTGCCAATCCAAATATTCAAGACAACAATCGTAACACTGCTTTGATGTATGCGGCAGATAGGGGGTTTAAGGATATTGTTGAGTTGCTTATTGAAAGTGGTGCGAATCTCAATATTCAAGAAGAAAACGGCCTTACTGCTTTGATGTTTTCGGCACAAACGGGACGTAAGGATGTTGTTGAGTTGCTCATTAAAAGTGGTGCCGACCTTAATATTCAAGAAGAAAATGGCAACACTGCTCTGAAGATTGCGGCAGAAATGGAGTTTAAGGATATTGTTGAGTTGCTTATTAAAGGCGGTGCCAGTTTCAAATCTTAATTTTATTTGGAAAATGAATTCCATTATGTTGTTAACAATGAAAAGATGACCGGTGAATGAAGAATGAAATCGCCCGCTGTCAAGCTGGCTGTTGATTTAGAGTCTCACTGAAACAGGTGAAAGGTTAACTCGGCTGAGATTTTCCCCTTCATATCATTTTATGATATCATCTTGATCATATATAATCAGTATTTACAAAGATCCTTTCTTTTTTCAATCGAATACGATACTGATGCTGCCTGCTTTTTTTGCCAGGGATTTTGCAAGGAAGCCGCCTTCCAGTCTGCAGAGGTTGAGTACTGCGCAGGGTACAAGGCAATTTGAGCAGCACTTTGCTTCCTGTGCCCTATCAATCACGTAGTTATTCTTAATGTCCAGGATTTCCATCATGGGAATTTCCATGTGAGAAATTTTCTTTATCTTTTCACACGGAGTTTCGATGTCAACAATGATTTTGTTTCCTGTTCTGTTTCCGTGGATTTTGTGAACAAAATCACAGATATTGGAATTTACGGTAATTTCGGTCAATATGTCACCTTTGATTTTCTGGTTATGAAAATGATTCTGAAACTCTAATGGATGTGAAGATAAAGTTTGTTTTGGGATGAGCTCATTATATGGTTTTTTTTTCACTTGGGATGCTCTATGAGCCACAGCGGGTTTCCATACAGGTCTACAATGAGCGCCTGGATACCGTAAGGCGCCTTTCCCGGCTCCTCTACTATCATTACGCCCTTCGATTTTAGATCATCGCACGTCTTCTTGCAATCATCGACTTTAAACATCAAGGCGGGGGTTTTACCTATGAGTCCGGCCTGCCGCTTTGCTTCGGCCTCGCACTGCATTGCGGCGTTGGGCACATGGAGAATTATTTCCGTACCCTGGCCTTTTGGGGCGACGGACAAAATTCCGGAAAAGCGAGTACATCTCCTGTATTTGAGGAAAATGTAGAGAGATTCTTGTGTTTACGGTTTTCAATAATTCACACCCATGACCAGAATATTTAAAGGCAATTTATTTATTATTTTTATTCGGTGATCCACTTCCTGACATCTTTTTCATCAGGAACCTTGCCTGCAAGCTTCACTTCGCCATCGATAACAACTGCTGGGGTGACCATAACACCATAGTTCAGGATCGTTTCAAAGTCCTCGACTTTAACGACTTCGGCTTCAACACCAGTTTCCTTTAATACTCTTTCAATGGATTCCTTTGTTTTCTTGCATTTTGAACAGCCGGTTCCAAGAATTTCGATTTTCATGTTTTCAACCTCGTGTTTTGGTTTTTGCTTTTTGGTCTTTGGACATTTTTTCTGTCTTTTTCAAGCTTCAGTAATACTTCAGTCTCACAGAATAATGTTGAATAGATATCCCGTAAAAATGATAGATACTGTAACAATTAAAACAAAAACCCCTATCAGCCTGTTTTTAAGCACCTTTTTCAGGATTATAATTTCGGGAAGGGAAATCGCATTAACGGCCATAAGGAAAGCCAGGGCAGTCCCTATTGGAAGCCCTTTACCGATCAGGCTTTCTATAACAGGGATCATGGCCATAACGTTCGAGTAAAGAGGCACCCCTATAAGAACTGCAATTGGAACGGCAAGCGGATTGTCCTTGCCTGCATATTTTTCCAGGATGCCTTCGGGTGCATAGCCATGGAAGATTCCGCCCAGAGTGACTCCGATAATCACATATATCCAGACTTTTCCCACTATATCCTTAACGCTTTCATAGGCGATAGTAGCCCTTTCTTTTATATTCAGATCTTCCGGCTTTTTGGTCTGACCTCCTACCTTGATCTTGTAAACGAAATCAGCCACGTAGTTTTCCATTTTCAGGAGGCCTATTAAATACCCACCAAACACACCAAGCAAAGTGCCTGAGATCACATAAATTAAAGTTGCTTTAAGGCCAATAGTGGCCCACAGCGCAGCAACCGCGGCTTCGTTTACCAGAGGGGAGGTAATAAGGAAGGAGAAAGTAACTCCTAGAGGAACTCCGGCTTCCACAAACCCTATAAAGATTGGAACGGACGAACACGAACAAAAAGGGGTGATTGTTCCTATCAGGGAGGCCAGCAGATGGTACTGCAGTCCTTTTTTGCCGCCGAGAACTTTTCGGGTTTTCTCCGGGGTGATATAGGTTCTGATGTAGGAGATGGCAAAGATCATCACAACGAGCAGGATTAGAATCTTCAGCACATCATAAATAATAAAGTCAATACTGGCTGCAAGGTGCGTATCAGGTGCAATCCCGAACACCTCATATGTTAGTTTGTCAGCAATCCATTGAAGAGGATAGAATACGTCAACCATTTTGGGGTCCTTCTTTAAGGTTTTTCATCCAATTTGTAGAGATAATTAGTCCTTCCCGATTATATCAGCATATATTGATATGTACTTTACGTATATAATATTATCGATAAAGATCGAATCCTGTCTTCTGTTTCCTAAGTTTGACAGTATCCACTAATTCATAGTGAAAATAGATCCTATTTTTAGCTTAAATGGATTTGACAAAACTTATGAATATATAATCTTTTAGGCTCTTCGCTGTTTTGTATGGGTTGAAAATAATTGTTTAGTTAGACAGTTGTCCGGCCAAAATGAAAAACATCGAGTTTGACTGTGATTTTCAACAACAAACGTTTCTAAATTTTATGCATGCTACTTCCATAGTTATAAATGGATGTAAATTACCCACTCGAAACAGCGAAGAGCCTTTTTATCTAACTGTCAAAGTCAGGGTGCAACTGCCGATAATTCAATAACAGGGAACACAACTAATGAGAATGCAACTACAGAGAATGCAATAAAGCAATAAAGGAAGTCAAAGCGAAAGGGCAGTGGGGAAAAATTACTTCTCAAATCTAAAAAAATGAACACTTTCGCCTTGTTTGGTCAGATCTGAAGCCACCCTTCTGCTTACAATTTTCAGCAGGTCCCCTCTACCTTTTCTTGAACCTGAATCCGAAGATTAAAACCAATAAGATTAGGCGTTTTTCACATCCTAGAAGATAAGCACACTCTCGTAGCGGGCCTTAAAGCTTAAAGCCTATCCGAAAGTCAATAATGAATGTTGTAAAGATATAGGTCACAGCAATTTCGGCTGGATAGCTCATTTAATTGTCTGCGAGAAGGAAGGAAAAAAATGCCCGTTTATATGATAATCGAAATCAAAGTCATGAATCATGGACTGTATACCAGATATGTTGAAAAAGTTCCCGAAATTGTAAAAAAGTACGGAGGCAGGTATCTGGTTAGGGGAGGTGAGGTTATTCCAATGTTTGGAAATTGGAATCCCGAGAGAATAGTCATGATTGAGTTTGAAACCGAAGAACAGTTAAGAAATTGCTTTAATTCGGCGGAATACCTGAAGATTGCACCCTTCAGAGAGAACTCTACGATCACAAAATCAGTAATAGTCAATGGATATTTGCCATCGGAATAATTTCAGCTAGAATCTAAAACATGCCACTGTTTTTAAACTGACTTATCACTTTTAATCAATTTTTCGTATTTGATGGACAACTCACGGACAAAATCGATTAAGAGCCTACACAAAAAGCCAATCATGGTGTTGTAAATTTTACAATAGGTCTATAATATCCGAGTATCCGTTCCGGTTTTGCATATTGCATATTGTAAAAGTTATAGCAGGTAACCACTTTTCGGATAGGCTCTTAATGAAAAGTACGGGCGGGGAGATCAATCCCACCCTGGCTTAGGCCCTTAAGGATTAAAGACTCCAACCGATTGGGTCTTCAACATATTATCGGTTTCTCAACTATTCAAATTACCTTATTGATATGGGGACGAGTTGTTACAATCTACACAAATGCGTATAGAAATATATTACAGTATTGGAAAATGAACATTACTTGATTATAAAATAATTTATAACTTTATCATATTAAATCCAATACTACATGATTTGGTACAAATAACATATAATAGATTTTAGCAAAAATCGGAATGAAAAATTCAAAAAAGATAAATGATCAGTCGATCAGAAAGAATCCAAACATCACTGAACTAACAATGGAAAAAGCGTAGCATGAATTCGTTTGAGAAGTCATAGGAGAAAGAAAGATGTTGTACAGAAAAGTGCCTAAAAATGAAGACGAACTTTCAGTATTGGGATTCGGGTGCATGCGCCTTCCTATCAAAGAAGATGGGACTATAGATGAAAAAAGAGCCACACAACAGGTGCATTATGCAATCGACCACGGAGTAAATTACATTGATACAGCCTGGCCGTATCATATGGGAGAAAGCGAGCCTTTCCTTGGCCGAGCCCTTGCTGGCGGATACCGAGAAAAGGTTAAACTTGCCACAAAGCTTCCATCCTGGCTCGTAGAAAGCCGCGAAGATATGGATGGATTCCTCAATGCCCAGTTAGAGAGACTTAGAACGAACCATATCGATTATTATCTAGTCCATGGTCTCGCAGGAGAAGTGTGGGATAAACTTGAGCCTCTTGGTGCGACCGATTTCCTTGATAAGGCAAAAGCCGATGGACGTATTGTCAATGCAGGTTTTTCTTTCCATGGCTCAACTGAGGATTTCAAACGAATTGTCGATGCATATCCCTGGACTTTCTGTCAGATTCAGTATAATTTCATGGATGAGAAGCACCAGGCAGGAACGGAAGGGCTTAAACATGCGGCTTCAAGGAGCCTGGGCATTATTATCATGGAACCTCTGCTCGGAGGCAATCTGGCCAATCGAGTTCCCCCTGAAGTTAAAGAAATCTGGAACGAAGCATCCGTAAAACATACACCAGCAGAATGGGCACTTCGCTGGGTTTGGAACCATCCCGAAGTCACAACTGTGCTTTCGGGCATGAATGAGGAAGCCCAAATAGAGGAGAACTTGAAAACAGCAGATGAAGCCTATCCTAACTCATTGACTGAAGCCGAACTGCAGCTCGTAAAGAAAGTGGAGCAAAAATACCGTCAGCTCGTGAAGATTGGCTGTACTGGCTGTCTGTATTGCATGCCCTGTCCTTCAGGAGTGAACATCCCTGAATGCTTTGATATTTACAATAACCTGCATATGTTCGGTAACGTGGACGGCTCCAAATTCGCGTATGCAATGCGTATGAGCGGAGCATTCACAGACACCGAGCCCGGAGGATTTGCTTCTCTATGTACTGAGTGTGGTCAATGTATGGAGAAATGTCCCCAGAGTCTGAAAATCCCTGATCTGCTCAAAGCTGTGGCAAAAGAGCTTGAAGGGCCTGACTTTGAGCAAAGGTTGGCCATGATAAGGCAGGCTTTAAGGAAAACTGAGCCGCAAAACAATATACATGACTAATCGTACTAATATAACACTACCTCCTGCACGATACAGCAAATCCATTTAGTGAATCGATGAATTTATTGATTTAAATTATTATATTACCTCACAGATAATAAAATATATGCTTCTGCTAATCGCCCTTCATCTTTTTTGAAAAGACAAGTTAATGTAGTAATTGAAACTCTTGACCTATTGTCAAATTTTAAGGAATGACGAGCCTGAAGATAATTACTCAAAGCGAAAAATGCAATAATATCCCATTATACTCAAATCTTCTTATCTCAGAGGCTGCCACTTATTTCAAACCATGAGGTGAGCTTACCAATTTCCCTGGTAAGCTAAGAGTCAAAAACCAAAGTATCGGGATGATTTTGAATCAAAAGAAGATTGTCCTTGAGAAATGTGAGAGTGAATTGAAGAGATACAGGAGCGAGGCGTTCATAGAAGTCAAGTTCGAAAGGTTAGAAAATACAAAAAAGAAATAAGGCTATCCTGAAGCGAGATGTTGCTGATAGCTATAAGCTTCTGAGGAATTTGGAATTGATCTAAAGAGAAGGATCTAGAGAGCAGTCTCGAAGCAACTTGACAATCCCCGAGATCAATTATATAGTGCTTGCATATAATATCCAATAGGGGATGATAATTGTGAGATATGAAGGAAGGGATAGTGCCAAAATTATCGAGGGTTATATTCCTGTAACTGGTGGAAATATATGGTATAAAATTGTCGGAATAAATAGGAAAAATATCCCACTTTTGGTATTGCACGGTGGCCCTGGCGCACCTCATGACTACCTTGAGCCCTTTGAAGCTTTGAGTGATGAAAGGCCAGTAATCTTCTATGATCAACTCGGGTGTGGAAACTCCGATAAACCTAGCGATATATCACTTTGGACCATCGAGCGTTTCGTAAATGAACTTGAACAGGTTAGAACCTATTTGGGTCTTGATAAAATGCATCTGCATGGCCAATCATGGGGAACTATGTTAGCCGTCGATTTTATGTTAACTAAGGAACCGAAGGATGTAGTAAGCCTGATTCTCTCAGGCCCTTGCCTCAGTTCTTCTCGCTTCGTCTCAGATCAGAAAGTCTATCTTTCGGAGCTTCCTGATACTCTACAAAGAATAATCAATGAAAGCGAGGCATCTGGATACTTCGGCTCCAAGGAATATCAAGATGCTATGATGGCCTATTATAAGATCCATGTCTGCCGCCTAGACCCTTGGCCGGACTGCCTAAATAGAACTTTGGAAAAGTTAGGGCATGAAGTCTATGAGCACATGTGGGGTCCAAGCGAGTTCACAGTTACAGGAACGCTCAAAGGCTATGAGCGAGTAGATCAGCTGAAAAAAATAACCGTCCCAACCCTTTTCACCTGCGGACAATATGATGAGGCTACCCCGTCTACAACTGCATACTATCATAGCATGCTTCCAGGATCTGAGATTGTTATCTTTGAAGGCGCATCACATGAACATCACCTTGAAAACACAGGCGAATATCTTGAGGTTGTGCGTAATTTTATAAATCAAACAGAGATAGTCGAGAATATGAATAAAATATACTGATATTGATTTAATCATTAAAGCCTAAGATAAAGGATTATAGGCTCTTCGCTGTTTCGAGTAGGTAACTTTTATTCATCTCCTGAATGTTAAAGTAGCATATCTGAAATTTAGAACCCATTTGTTGTTGAAAACCACATTCAAGCTTGATGTTCCTCTTTTTGGCCGACCAAATTTCTAACTAAGCAATTATTTTCAACCCACACAAAACAACGAAGAGCCAAATAAAATTCAAGTTTCCATCCTTAGTAATTATAAATACCACTACAGCAGATGAATACGCGGGTTATTATAAAAAACATTGAAAAATAATTATTTTGAAAAGGTTGGTGTAATAATATGAAAGGATTTGCAATGCTTGAAATTGGAAAAGTAGGCTGGATTGATACTGAAAGACCTTCAGCAGGACCATATGATGCAATCGTGAGGCCTATTGCGGTCGCGCCGTGTACATCAGATGTTCATACTGTCTGGGAAGGTGCACTTGGAGACCGCAAAAACATGATTTTAGGACATGAAGCTGTAGGTATTATAGAAGAAATCGGATCAGAGGTCAAAGACTTCAAACCAAGCGATAAAGTGATTGTTCCTGCAATTACACCTGACTGGCGATCCATGGAGGCACAGGATGGAATACCTATGCACTCAAATGGAATGCTTTCTGGATGGAAGTTTTCAAACTTCAAAAGTGGAGTCTTTGCAGAATGTTTCCATGTAAATGATGCAGACATGAATTTAGCTCTACTTCCAAAAGGAATGCCCCTCGAACAAGCTGTCATGCTATCAGATATGGCAACTACTGGAATACAGGGTGCAGAAATGGCAAATATTAAAACGGGCTCTACAGTTGCAGTCATAGGAATTGGTCCTGTTGGTCTGATGGCAGTGGCAGGTGCATCTATTCTTGGTGCTGGTAGGCTCATTGCAGTAGGAAGTCGGAAAGTCTCTGTTGATCTTGCTCTGGAATACGGAGCATCTGAAATTATTGATTACAGAAGCGGTGGACTTGTCGAACAAATTCTTAAAAAGACGAATGGAAAAGGTGTGGACTCTGTAATCATAGCAGGAGGAAATGAAAACACAATTTCAGATGCAGTCAAAATTGTAAAACCTGGAGGCACGGTATCAAACGTCAATTACTACGGAACCGGAAACATACTTCCCATTCCACGTATTGAATGGGGGTCGGGCATGTCTCAAAAAGACATACGTGGTGGCCTGACAACCGGAGGTCGTCTGAGAATGGAAAGAATGGCAAACCTATGTACCTACGGAAGAATAAAACCGGAAAAAATGGCCACCCACTTATTCGAAGGATTCGACAAAATGGAAGAGGCTCTCATGCTCATGAAAGAAAAACCAAGAGATCTGATCAAACCTGTTGTTCTTCTGGATGAATAAGCGAGTCAACTACCCCTCCCTAAACTCTTCGCAAAGCTCAGATTTTGGTTCCGTTGCAAAAAAATATTTCTGCAATTTGACACTATAATTTTCACCCTTGTGTATCATTTTCTCCCGAATAAAAATGATTAACTTTCCGAATTGTGATGGTTTTTACTGATTTTGTGAAAAAGCCAGATTTTTTGCAACGGAACCGAATATATTTACAAGGATTTTTTGGGTATCCAGGAGATTAAGGATTTCTGCATTTGTCTCGATCCAGCTGACTGCATCAAGCCCGTTTTCTCTCTCAATCGAACTTGCGATAATATCTGCCTGGTAAGGATCTGCAACCCTGATTCCTATTGTGCTCACAACCCCAGGTTCATTGAAAAATTCCTGCACCGCATCAAGCCTTGCATAGACTGTTACCTCGTCTGCGACAGCCCCTGTGTGAATAAGACCTACAACCTTAAAGGAAGTCGTTTGCGATCCCGGAAAAAAGGCATCCGCGCGGTCTCCCGGCTGAACCTCAAGATTTTCTGCAAGCTTGTCCCCCAGCATGATTCCGTGCCTTGTGTGGACGAGGGCAAGGAAGTCTCCTTCGACCACATCTTTGCTAATCTTCAGAACGAGATCCTCAGCCTCAGGTTCAACTCCCTGAAGAGAAATCCCTTCAGCGTTGTTCCGGTACTCCAGCGCTGCCTGACCCAGGTATTTGGGAGATACCGGCCACAACCCCTTCTTTTCCCGCAATCTGGGTTGACATGTACCTGTAGAGGTGAATGAAATCCCCTTCACTCTGAGAATTGATAACAATATTAGGATTATTTTCAATACTTGACCATATAAACTCCGCCTGAAAACCCGAAAGCATCGCCATCATTACCGTAATTACAGCTACAACCAGGGCAACTGCAAGGATGGCAAAAAAGGTTTGCCTTCTTCTGGAAAAAACCTGCCTCAAAGAGATTTTCAGTTCGTACACCTGGACAAACTCCTGGATCTGGATATGTATGAGGGTCTTTCAGTCAGAGAGACATTATCACAAAAAACTCTATAACCACGAAAAATACAAAAAGTACGGAAACTGTAGCCGTTTTTCCTTTATTCCGTGTTTTCCGTGCTTTCAGCGGTTCTTCTTACATTTAAGATATGAGGGAGCTCAGGTAATTTATTCCTGTAATTCATTCTTGCGGGGCTGATTATAAATCAGTTTCTAATGCTCAGAAAACGAACTCAAAATTAAGGAGAAAAGAGAAAAATAGAGGAAAAAATAGAGAAAGAAAGAGAAAATAAGAGATAAAAAGGAAAGAAAGAGAAAATAAGGGAGGGAAATAGAGATAAAAAGAGAAAAAGAGCGAAAAATAAGGAAAATCAAAGGAAGTTAAAAAGAAAGTTAAAAAGAAAGTTAAAAAGAAAGTTAAAAAGAAAGTTAAAAAGAAAGTTAAAAAAAGGTTAGAGCTGCACGTAATGTGCAACTTCACCCAGGTCCTCCTCGATTCTGAGGAGCTGATTATATTTTGCAGTTCTTTCTCCACGGGCCGGGGCTCCTGTCTTGATCATTTCTGCCCCGATGGCAACTGAGAGATCCGAGATGGTAGTGTCTTCGGTTTCGGCGGAACGGTGGCTTACAATTACTGTATATCCGTTTCTGGAGGCCATGGTTGCAGCGTCAAAAGCTTCAGAAAGTGTTCCGATCTGGTTAATCTTCAAGAGAAGTGCATTTGCAGCTCCCATGTCCACGCCTCTGGAAAGTCTCTCGATGTTAGTGACAAACAGGTCGTCCCCTACAATGATCGTATCCCAGAGCTCATTGGTCAGGGCTTCGAAGTCCTCGAAGGCTTCTTCATGGAAGGGGTCTTCGATGGAAAGGATGGGATAAGAGTTCACAAGTTCGACGTAGTAGTCCAGCAGTTCCGGAGCAGCAAGTTTCTTTCCGTCGATTGTGTAGAATTCTTCTTCATAAAACTCGGATGCTGCAGCATCAAGCCCGATTGTGACTTCAGATTCGGTGTAGCCCGTTTCCTCAATAGCCTGGACAAGGGCATCAAGGGCTTCTGTTGACTCGCTCATCTTGGGAGCATATCCTCCTTCATAGCCCACGTTCGTAGAAGACTTGCCGTATTTTTTTTCCAGTAACTTTCCAAGGACATGGTAGATATCTGTCCCGATCTGAAGAGCTTCGTAAAAGGTCTCCGCACCTTTGGGCTGAATCATGAATTCCTGGATTGCAAGCTCGTTGCCTGCATGCTTGCCCCCGTTAAGGACATTCATTGTGGGTACTGGCAGGGTAAAAGCGTTTGAGCCTCCGAAATAGCGATAAAGAGGAATATTGAGGGAATCGGCAGCTGCTTTTGCAACAGCCATGGATACACCAAGAATCGCATTTGCTCCCAGATTTGATTTGTTATCGGTCTCGTCGAGCTCTATCATAAGCTCATCGATTTCCCGCTGATTTCGCACATCGAGCCCCAGCAATTCCTTCTGGATGATCGTATTCACATTTTTGACTGCAGTGAGAACTCCTTTTCCTCCATACCTGTTAGGGTCTGCATCCCGCAGTTCAAGGGCTTCATTCGTACCAGTGGAAGCCCCTGAAGGGACACTGGCTCTGCCAAATCCCTTTGGTGTAAACACATCAACTTCAATAGTGGGATTTCCCCTTGAATCCAGGATCTCCCGAGCATGTATCTTTTGGATTTTATATTCTCCAGAATCCTGCTGTAGACCGATATACGACATCATTTCACCCTTTTTAATCTCTGATCTATCTATACATATATTCTGTTATTTGAAGCTTAACCTTGACTTAACCGTTACACATCCGAATTGTATTTAATTCTTTATTCGGTTAACGCGAATAATTTTAATTAAGTTTTACGCTAGTTTCTTATAAGAAATTCTATTTAACATTTGAAGATTATATGTTGAATTCCTGAATCCAGAAATACCTTTGCTTCAGGTATCCAATATCCGCAACCGTATAAATATAGAGTGTTATACTTCAGAGTGTTTGCAGATATTTCCTTATTTATAACCTTTAACTCAGGCTGTCAGCGTTTGATGAATGTCCATTTCCTGTAAACACTAGCTTTAAAGGTTTTGGTCAGGATTACAAAACCGATTTTTTACCGGATATTTGTTAATACGGGCTTTTATATTAAAACTTCCTAAAAAAAGGTTTTGGTAGGGTTAGATGGCTTTTTACTCCTTAACAATACTCAATTTATTTCAAAAAACAATTTTATCTACATAAAATATATAAACATGAAAGTATTATTCACTTTTGATGACCGACGATTCTCCCGTTAATTTAACCGAAAAAGAGTATTCAATTATTGACATGCTCCAGAGCCTGGGACTCCCGAGGACGGAGGCCACAGCGATCGTGTGTCTGAAAGACTGCAGGGAACTCCGGTCCCTTCACATTGAACTTGTTTCAGGGCTCAGACAGCCGGAAGTGAGTGTAGCTATGCGTCCCCTGAGGGATAAGGGCTGGGTGGACGAAAGGTCCGAAAAAAAGAATAAAGGAAAAGGCAGACCTGTAAAGTACTACCAGTTAACAGTGCCCTTCCCGCAAATTGTACAGGTTCTTGAGGAAAAATTTTTAAAAGGCAACACTGAAAAAATAATCGCACTCAGAAGACTTCGAGAACTGGAGATAGTATTTCAAAACTGAGCTTGAGGAAAACTGCCAGACCTGTTTTATCGGACTGTATTCTCAATTCTCGTATTATATCCCAAACTTTCGAGCACTGACTGTAGGCTTGTTTTATCCAGATATTATTCAAGATCCTGAACCTGTTCGAAACCCACAGGAGCAAAGCCCTGTTCTCTATCTGTAGTTCTTCTGGCAGAAATACCTTCCAGCTCAAAAATGAAAGCCTCGACTACCATAAAAACTTCGCTTTCACCCCTCAAACATCCCAGTTTAACATTCTCTCCCCTACCTGCTCCTGCATGCAGGTGGATTTCCGGCTTTCCGTTCTTCAGGAAAATATTTCCTATTCCCAGAATCTCATGGACGTCATCAAAGCCGGACCATACAGGTTCCGGGGGGGTTATACTTTCTTTAGGGCCTGTAACAAGCTCCGCTTCTTTTAATGCCCCGATCAGTGTAAAAACAGCAGATTCGATTCGTTCGAGTTCAGCAAGTTTGATCAGTTCCAGAATCAGGTCATCCCCATGATCGATCCTGACAGTAAAGACCCTGCCTATTCTTCCTTTTGCATACTCCATCTTTTATCCTCACTGATTTGTAATTTTCCCGTCCACAAGCCTGATAATCCTGTCAGCTTTTGAGGCCATGTCTTCGTTATGAGTAACCACGATAAACGTCTGATTGTACTCCCTGTTCAGCCGCCTGAGCAGTTCATAGATGAGGTTACCCGTTTTTGTATCAAGGTTGCCGGTAGGCTCGTCCCCGAGAACGATCGCAGGAGAGCAGCTCAGTGCTCTTGCAACTGCAACCCTCTGGTTTTGTCCTCCTGAAAGTTCCCCAGTCCTGTGGTCTGTCCGGTCTTCAAGCCCTACCTCTTTCAGAAGTTTTTCGGCAATTTCCTTTGCTTTTTTCCTGTTTTTTCCTGCAATCAAAATTTGCATTATTACATTTTCCAGGGCTGTGAAATCCGGGAGAAGATGATGGTACTGGAAGACAAAACCGAGCATTCTGTTCCGCATTTCTGAACGCTCCTTGTCCGACATTTTCGTTACATCATTGTCGTCTATCAGGAGTGTCCCCGAACTTGGGGTATCCAGCAAGCCTATCAGGTGCATAAGAGTACTTTTGCCTGAACCCGATGGCCCTACAATTGCAACGAACTCTCTCATTTTAATTTTCAGATTTGCGTTGTCGAGCGCTCGAAATTCCATTCCGTTTTTATAGATTTTTGTCAGGTTTTTAAGCTCGATAATTGGGCTTTCTTCGGTCATGCTTTTCCTGCGTTTTTAAAACCATTGTATGAAAAATAGAGGGGCTCTTAAGTAAATAGCTTTTGGGCAGAAGACGCGGTACCCTGCAGAAACCTTTGTTTTTAGGGCGGCAGTTCATCTTTTCCAGATATAAGACGTGTAGCGCCTTTACTTCAATTCCCCTCTGCTTACAATATAAGCTGCTGTGAGAATGAAACTGCAGCCCAGAAGGGTCGACATATAGAGCGGATTTTTAAGGACAACGCTGTCGAAGAAAATTCCGGAAACCGGCTCGACAAGAGCAAGGATACTTCCTGCCTGTGCCCTGATTCCTGAAATTCCTCTGAGGTAGATAACGGCAGCGAACGTGACAGTGAAACCGAAGAGAAGCAAAGTGTTGAGGTTTTCAAGGAAAACAGGAACTGGAGTGGAAAGTGCAGACGGCAGCATAAAGAGAAGGCTTATTCCACTCAGCCAGAAAGTCTGAGCCATCCCTGTGTAATCATGCCTGAGATACCGGATCATTATTATAGTCGTACCGAACGACAGCCCTGAAAGCAGGCCGAATATGAGGCCTTTCTGGAAATCGGGGCCTGTCTCTACGCTCATCAGAAATTCTCCGGGACGGGCGATCAGTAAAACCCCTGCAACTGCAAGCAAGAGTGGGAAAAGGCTTTTGCTGTTGCTGCGTTCTCCCAGAATTGGAGGGGCAAGCAAATTAACATACACAGGGGCAGTATAAAGCAGAAGAACGGCAACGGAGATGCCGCTATATCTGATAGATGAAAAATAGCACATGCCTGTAATCGCATTCAGAAGGCCAAGGAGTAAAAGGTATTTTCTCTTCTTCCCGGGCTTCAGTTGTCCAAGCCCTCGACTGAGCAGCAGGTAAATAAAAATCATGCAGACGCCAAAAAAGAGCCTGGAGAAAAGAACAGACCCAACTGACATATCCTGGACCCTATCCAGAAAAACACCTATAGTGCCGTAGATTACACTGCCAGTTACAACTTCTGAATACGGCTTTAAAGAGCTTTCCTGTACAGGCATGGCCGAGAATTAAGAGACTGCAGATATATATTTTTTGGACGCGGGAAGAAATGTAGGGAAAGAACATTCTTTCTGAAAAAACGCATGTGAAAAAGGTTCATTAAAAAAGATAAAAATGGAAGATAAGATTTATTTATTCTGTACTCCTAAAATTTGTGTTTTCCTGACAAAAATCTTTTTGCCAAACGCTATTTTGTCCCCGAAAATCAGTTTTTTCAGGGAAAATGAATCGTTCAGGCTTATTACAATTGCCGCAGCCAGGATGAAAACACAGCCAATAAGCATTCCGCTGTGAATCGGGTTTCCGAGTACCGTATAATCAAAAAAGATACAGGAAACCGGCTCAAGCAAAGTAAGGATGCTGCCTGTGATAGCGCTTACGCCTGTTACACCTCTTATGTAAAACACTGCCCCAATACCGGTAATCAAAACCCCGAAGAGCATCAGGACTGGAAGATTTGAGGCAAGCACATTCCCTGGAACGGAGACTGCAAACGGTGAAAGGAAGAACAGGCTGATTGTACTCTGCCAGAAGAGCTGGGTGAGGCCGTTGTATTCGTTTCTTAGGTAACGGACCGAGATTATTACGCCACTGCTGAAAAGGCCTCCTGTAAGCCCGAAAAGCACTCCTTTAAGGTAATTGCTGCCAACTTCAAGCTGCTCGAAGCCTCCTTCCGGCCTTGTTACATAGAAGACGCCTATCAGGCCAAGGAAAAGGGCAAAGATAGTTTTTCCCGTATTCTTTTCTCCCAGCAGGAGAGGTGCAAGGAAGGTTAGGTAAATGGGGTCCGTATAGAGCAGCAGGACTGCTGAAGAGGCTCCTAAATAACGAATTGCAGAATAGTAGGAAAACATTTGCGAAACATACAGGATTCCCAGGAGAAGCAGGTAATTTTTCTTTCTTTTTAGAGCGAGCTGGCCTAAATTCCCGGTAATGGCAAGATAACATAAAATGGCTGAAAGTCCAAAGAGCACTCGGTAAAAAATAATTGAGCCTACTGACATGTCCTCTAGCCATGCCATGTAGATTCCGACGGTACCATAAATTATGCAAGCGATTAGCAGTTCAAAGTGGTGCTTAAAGACGGCAGTCATAGATAATTTAGAGGAAATGAATGTATATATATTTTTAGTAAGATAACACTCTTTAATATTTATTATAAAGTTGTTTTTACTGAGTTTTTACCGGCTATAAGTTCAGCTTTCAGATTTCTTCAGGCTGAGAACCACACGCTGCCTGCTTCCGGTCCTGTAGATGGTAAGCCCTTTAAGCCCCTGCTTCCAGGCATAAATCAAAGCCTGTTTGACATCCTCTTTTCCTGTATAATCAGGCATATTGATTGTTTTCGAAATTCCGGCATGGCAGTGCCTTTGAAAAGCCGCCTGCACATCAATATGAGCCTTCCAGTCAATATCAAGCGCTGACCTGAAGATCCGCTTTTCTTCCTCACTTACAAGTTTCGGGTTTTCCACATTCTGCAGGGTGCCGTGCTTATAGACATGCTCGAGAAGCCAGTTGTAGTCAACTTCCGGTAGTTTTGGCATGAAATGTGCCTCAAAAAACGGATGAACAAGCATAAATTCTTTTCCTATTGTCCGGGTCCGCCTGTATACCCAGCTGAAAATAGGCTCAATTCCTGCAGAACAACCGGCAAGAATACTGATTGTGCCTGTCGGAGCGACTGCGGTTAATGCAGCGTTTCTCATAGGAAGTTCCCAGGTGGAATTTTCATGTTCAGGAAAAGGCTCTTTTTCTGCAGCAAGCTTTCTTGATTCTCTGACTGCAGCCCAGCTAATCTGTTCCATAAGCTTTTCCGCAAGCTCGAGGGCCTCTGAGGAGTCATAGGGCAGCCCAAGCTTTAAAAGCATATCATGAAAGCCCATAACTCCAAGCCCTACTTTCCTTGTCCTTTTTGTCGCAGCCTCAATTTCCGGAACAGGGTATGTATTCATATCAATCTCATTATCCAGGAAACGGACAGCTTTTCCGGTTACTTCCCTGAGAAGGTCCCAGTTGACTTTTCCGTCTTTAACGAAAAGGGAGAGGTTTATGCTGCCCAGGTTGCATGATTCAAAAGGCAGAAGCGGCTCTTCTCCACATGGGTTCGTGGCAGAGATGTCGCCAAGTGCAGGCGTGAAGTTGTCCCTGTTTATGCGGTCATAAAAAAGAATACCTGGTTCGCCGTTTCTCCAGATCCCCTCGACAATCTCGGAAAATATGTAGCCTGCAGTCATGCCTGTTTGCCTGTTCCACACCTCATAGGCCCTATCTGCTTCAACAAGCTCCATGAAAGCATCAGGAACCAGAACCGAGAGATTAAAGTTGCTCAATTCTCCTTCAACATGCTTTGCCCTGATGAAAGAAACGATATCATTATGTGAAACATTGAGGATGCCCATATTAGCCCCTCTGCGCCTTCCGAACTGTTTTACAATCTCGGTTGCCTCATTAAAAAGTTTCATGACGGCTACAGGACCACTGGCAGCTCCATCAGCGCAAAGGCTGGGAGAACCGTCCGGGCGTATCTTTGAAAAATCAAACCCTGTGCCTCCTCCGGTTTTCTGGATCAGGGCTGTTGTTTTGACGGCATCGAAAATCTCCTCGATGCTGTCCTCCACAGGAATTACAAAACAGGCTGCAAGCTGCCCGAAGTCGGTGCCCGCGTTCATGAGCGTGGGCGAACTCGGGAGAAAAATCTTTCTGACTATCAGGTCCTTAAATTCCAGATGTTCTTCTTCAGTTATTGCAATTGCCTTTGCCACCCTCTCGCAAATATCCTCCCAATCCTTTTCCCCTTCGCGCAGATACCTGGCTTTAAGGGTTTCACTTACCAGAAAATCCAACCCTTCTTCTGTTCCCCACACAAAAATCTCTTCTCCTGTGAATATTCAGCAGGCTTCAGTCTCCGGTAACTACTCCCCTCAATGAAGTGAGGGGCATCTATCGGTTTTACGAACAGCTTGTAATCCCAATCTGAAAATATTTTTAAAACGGCGAGGTCATTAGGTTACCATACATTCAAAGATTAAAGAAGAAAGGACCTAATGGTCTTTAAGCCTGAATAACAAAATACTAAAACAGGTGCTGGGGCAGTCTGTTCTATATATCCCGAGGACAATCAATTCTACAAATGTTAAGACTGACACCACGTCACCTGGTTCCTAAACTATCTTATATAGAAGCTAGTTTACTTAAAACATCTTAAAATATTTCAAGTTTATTTTGTTGACTTTAAAAACTAAATGTTATTGTAATGGTTATTTTGTCTAACACCCCCAGGACCCTACACTCCTAAAAACAGCTTATTCCCAATTATTTCAATAGTTTAATCATTTCCCTTCCAAAAGCGTAAAGGTCAGAAGGGTTTCTTGATGATACAAAATTCCCGTCAATAACAACTTCGCTGTCTTCGTAAAGTGCTCCTGCGGCTATAATGTCGTCCCTTATCCCTATCCAGCAGGTTGCTTTCCTGCCTTTTATGACTCCTGCCGAGACAAGAACCTGTGGGCCGTGGCAGATTGCAGCAACCGGCTTGTTTTCTTTGAAAAAGTGTCTTGTAATCTCAAGTGCGTCCTTGTCAAGCCTCATTTTTTCGGGTCCTTTTCCTCCGGATATTACGAGAATATCGTAATCTGCAGGGTTAATATCCTTGAAGGCGATATCAGCATCGATCTCATACCCGTGTTTTCCAGTAATCGGTCCTTTCTTCATCGAGGCTACATGTGTTGTAATTCCTTCTTCTTTCAGGCGGTGGTAAGGGTAGAAAAGTTCAAGATCTTCAAAACCATCGGCTCCGAATACAAGTGCTTTCATATGAAATTCCCCCAGGGTTCTAATGTTACGGTTTTAATCTTGCGTTTTAACTTTGCAGATAAAAGATTATTCCTGCAGCAAATATACCTTGTCTGATTCCGAAAATAAAACATGTAAAGCTGCCCCTGATCTGGCAAGCTTAAATCGTTCCAAGGGCCTGTTTGAGATCTGCAATTATGTCCTCCGGGTCTTCGATCCCTACCGAGATCCTGACAAGTCCATCAGTGATGCCTACTCTCTTTCTTACTGCAAGTGGGACGCAGGCATGAGTCATCGATGCAGGATGCTGAATAAGGGTATCAGTAGCCCCGAGGCTTACAGCAAGGGAGCAGAGCCTTACATTGTCCATGAGTTTCCGCCCGGCTTCAATTCCACCCCTGAGCTCAAAAGATAGCATGCCGCTGTATCCGCTCATTTGCTTGCGTGCAAGCTCGTGTTGAGGATTACCTGGAAGCCCCGGATACCTGACCCACTCTACCTCGGGTCTGGACTCAAGGAATTCCGCAACTTTCATGGCGTTTTCGGCATGCCTTTCCATGCGGATATGCAGGGTTTTAAGCCCTCTTATACAAAGCCAGGCTTCATGGGGGCCCATAATGCCTCCTGTGTACCCGACAACCACAGCCAGGCGTTTCATGAAATCTCTATTTCCTGCAACGACTCCGCCAAGCAGGTCTGCGTGCCCGCCTATATATTTTGTGCAGCTGCTCAGGGAAACATCCGCACCAAGTTCCAGAGGCCTCTGGAAATAAGGCGTTGCAAAAGTATTATCTACAACACAGAGGGCCCCATACTCCTTTGCCAGTCCGGAAATTTCAGTGATATCGCAGACAGCCATCGTAGGGTTGGCAGGAGTCTCAAGAAAGACCATTTTCGTCTCTGGTTTGAAGGCTTTCTTCACATTTTCTATTTTAGAGGTATCGACGAAGCTGACATCTATTCCAAGCCCCGGTAAAACCTCGGAAAAGAGACTGTAGGTGCAGCCGTATATCACATCCGTTGAGATGAGGTGGTCTCCCTGTTTCAGGACAGTGAGCACGACTGCGGTGATTGCCGCCATTCCCGAGGCAAAAGTCTGCCCTGCTTCTCCTCCTTCAAGAGCAGCAAATTTTTCAGCCAGAACAGCATGTGTTGGTGTATTGGGAGGGATCCGGATATACACGTATCCGGCTTCCTCTCCTGCAAACCTTGCCGCCCCCTGCCTGACATCTTCGAAAATAAACGTTGAAGTCTGGAATATCGGAGTCGTATGCGCCCCGAAAGCCGGGTCTGGCTTTTCTGCTGCATGTACGCATTTTGTTGCGAATTTCACTTCTTTTTCCATCTCCCCAAAATCCCTGTCAAAATTAATCTCCGGAATAAGTATTTGCTTTTCCGGTAATTATTTGTTTGGCGGGAAGATCAGAGAAATAATCCGGATTTTCCGGAAATTAATAAAGAAAACTTGACTTTATCCCTGAATGTCAGAAATTTTTAAAATATAGCAGGCTATTATAGCAGGCTAGATACGTGAAGTAAAAAAGGTGTATCTGGATAAAAGAGACAAATGTTGCTTAAGAAGCAATTTAAAACGTTACAGGAAGACCCTCAGTGATAAACTCAATACTCGATAACGACCTTTACAAATTTACGATGCAACTCGCAGTGCTTGAACTTTTTCCCAAAGCAGAGGCCGAGTACCGGTTTACCAACCGGGGACCACAGCGCTTTTCTACGGAATTTGTAGAAGAACTGGAGAGAATCATAGGCGAAGAGATCCCGAAATTAAAGTTAACAGAAGAAGAATATTACTGGCTTTCCGAGCACTGCCCTTACCTGAAACCCATGTACCTTGAATACCTTAAAAACTTCCGCTTTAAGCCAGGCGAAGTAAAAGTCTGCCTTACAGAAGAAAAAAGAGCTGGATATCCGGATAAAAGGACCCTGGCACAGCACGATTCTCTGGGAGATTATCCTTATGGCTGCGGTTTCTGAACTCTATTTCACAACTATTGAAAAAGAGTGGAAAGGGAATTCCGAAAATGGCTGCACATCCGAATCCTTACTTGCCGCCTACGGGGAAAAAATCCTTGAAATAGGAAAAGCCCTTGAGGAAAATGACTGCCTTTTTTCGGAATTCGGAACCCGGAGGCGAAGAAGTTCCGAACTCCATGACCGTGTAATGAAAGCCCTCATTCAGATAAAAACTCTTACAGGAACAAGCAATGTATATTTTGCAAAGAAATACGGCCTGAAACCGATAGGGACCGTTGGACACGAATGGATTATGGGCACCTCGGCTCTTGTAGGGCTCAGGTACGCAAACCGTTTCGCCTTTGAAAACTGGGTAGAGGTCTACAAAGGAGACCTGGGGATTGCCCTTACGGACACTTTCGGCTCAGATGCATTTTTTAAGGACATGGACCTTAAGCTATCGAAAATTTACGACGGCTTCAGGCACGACAGCGGAGACCCTTATGATTTTGTGGACACGGTTATAGGGCATTACAGGAAAATGGGCATAGATCCCATGAAAAAACTAATCGTTTTCAGTGATGCCCTTGATGCAGATACTGCAACCCGGCTCCAAAAATACTGCGAAGGCAAAATTAACTGCAGTTTCGGCATAGGTACAAGTCTGACCAATAATTCGGATTTCTTCCGAGAAAGCCCCCCTCTTAACATGGTAATAAAACTGCACAGCATTAATGGCATTCCTGTAGTGAAACTGAGTGATTCCCCGGAAAAAGAGACCGGAGAAAAAGATGCCATCAGGGTTGCAAATTACATTTTCGGAAGAAAAGGACTGGACGAATGATATAAAGATTGGAAAGAAACTTCTTGGAGAATATGTATCGAGTGGAGAGAAACTCCCAGGAAATATCCCGACGCAAAGAAAAGTTATTACCCGGAAGGAAGAAATTCCGGGCAAAGATTAGGTTGAATAAAGCTCTTTAACTTGAAAAAATTGGCTACATTTTGTTGCTGCGATTCTACTCCTGAATTTTAAGCTGCGTTGTACCCTTCTGCCAGGTTGGTGTTTACATATACTACGGCTTCATTCGTGTGCCTGTATGCATAGTCCTCGGTAACTTCTGGCAGCTTGTCGGCTTCTGCCTGGGAGGTGATAACCGTGCCTGCGGGGATATACCTGCCATCAGGAATGGTTACGCCAATTGCTGCTGATGTCGGCTCAAGTACGCAGTTGTTTCCCACTTTCGCCTTGAAAACTAAAGCCTGCATACCAATAAAGGTTTCGTTGCCTACAGAAGCAGGACCGTGAACCTGAGATTGGTGGGCAAGTGAAACATTTTCTCCTATATAGACCGCGTATTTTTCGCCGCCAACTTCAACCAGGTTCTTTTCTACAGGCTCGCCTTCCTCATCTATAGTCTCAAGGCCATGGAGCACAACTCCGTCCTGCACGTTGCTATTTTTCCCTACGAAAATAGGCATTCCTTCGTCGCCCCGCACAGATGCCATTGGGGAAATCATCACATTGCCGCCAATTGTCACGTTTCCTATGACTGAAGCCTGGGGATCAACATAGGCTGTGGAGTCAATTAAAGGCGCTGTAGGCTTAGAGTTCCATGGTGTCACGGGGTTTTCCCTTACATTCGAAAACTCACTTTCAGTTATTTCTTGTGTGTTATTGTCCTTTGCTCCTTCACCTTCGGAGATGCACCCGCTCCCGACAAGGGCCAGTGAAAGAGATAGAATAAGGATTTTAAAGATCTGCTTGTTGAATCTCATATAGGTCCTCCATTAACATTGTGAAGATTATAAAATATATAGACATTTCTATTTTTATTTAAAAAAAGATAGAAATATAAAAGTGAGGAAAATATTAAATTTAAAAAAGAATTCAGGAATCAAATCTTATCACCAGGGAATGACTCCTGGTAAATTCTACTCAGCAGAAATGCCATAAATTCAAAAAAGTTTTATATGTAAAAGATATGGATTGTATCATGGAAGCTGTGCTTCAAATTTCATGGGAATCCATAGTTGCAGACCTGCCTGTATTTGCGGTAATTGCAGTATGGAACTTATTCGTCCTCCTGGTTCTATCAAAAAAAGTGTACCAACTTTCTTTAAAAAAGGGAAGGTCGACCAATTCTTCAATATATTTTTCGAGAAAGGCAATTCACTTTTTAGCGGGCGGATTGACAGCAATGCTACTCCCCTTTATTGCCCATGAACCTGTTCTGCCGGCAGTTACTGCTTTTGGGCTTGCTTTTATGACGTATCTGCCGCATAAACTCAACAGGCGGATGTACTGGTTTCAAGACCCTGAAAACCTCTATGATGTCGATTTCACGCTGAGCTGGGGATTGATAATTCTTTTTACCTGGTATGTTGACAGGAGTTTCTGGCTTGGAGTGGTTCCTGTGCTCTTTATGGCATATGGAGACGGGATTACGGGAGTGATAAGAAACCTTAAGTACAACAAAAGGACAAAAGCCTGGGAAGGCACTGCAGGTATGTTCGTGATGTGCATGATCATCGGCGCAAAAATGGGATTTGCCGGGATTTTTGCAGGAATAGTATGTTCACTTGTGGAACGAATAGAGGGAATAGACGATAATATAACAGTGCCGGCAGCTGGTTTGCTTATCCTGCTCGCAGCTCACTATTACTTCCCTTCTCTTACTGTATCTCTTTATTGACTTTTTGCCGTAGAAGTTCCCTTATTACCTTTTTTCTCAATTTACCTTTTTTCTCAATTTACCTTTTACTTTTCTTTGATCTATCTGGATTTATTTCTCTGATTTGCTTTTCCTTGGAAGGTCACTGGAACTGACATTTATAAATTATTTATTGTTAACAATCTAAAAGTTCATATATCTTCGAATGTAATATATTTAAAAATACAGAATGTTAAGGGCTGAGTTTATGTGGTATAAAGAGGGGAATTTGAAGTTTTTCAAGCCCTAACTTAAATTGATGAGTCCAGATGTAAATGAATTACAGGGCAACGGTATTAAAAGACTCCGGATGAAAGTGCCAATTTTAGAATTAATATGTTGAAAGACATTTTATTTATTTTAAGCTAATAGACCTGTAAGCCAATAAAATATTTTATTTTAATGTTAGTCCGGATAAATCTTCATACGAAGGGGGGAAGGAAACTGGATGAAAATACAAAAAATATGATAAAAAAGTTGGAACGTTCTGTTTTTGCAGGAAATAGAGCAACTGCTGCAGAAGAACTTGGAAAAATAGGAGACCCTGATGCTTTACCTGCCCTGATTGGAGCACTGGAAGACTCAAACTCAAAGGTAAGAGCTGCTGCTGCAGAAGCCCTGGGAAAATTCAATACACCGGGCGCTGTTCTGGGCCTTGTAAAGGCTCTTGATGACTCTGAAAGCCCTATTAAAAAGACTGCAATTACTTCCCTTGAAAAAATAGGCACACCTGAAGCGATCTCAGGAATCATTAAAGGGTTCGGGGACAGGGATAAGTTTGTTCAGAAGGAGGCCGTAAAATCTCTAATGAAGATCGGGTCAAGAGAAGCTATTTATGGCCTTGAGAAAGCCCTGACTTATCCGGATGATTCGCTGAAAAGGATTTCAATAATAGCCCTTGGGAAAATCGACACTTATGAAGCTGCTCTCTGCCTGGTAAAGGCAATTGAAAGTTCGGATAGCAAAGTAAGGCAGCAAGCAGCCGAAACCCTGGGAAAAAGGGGAAAATCGGATGTACTTGACGAACTGTTGAAAATGCTCAGGGACCCGAGGCAGCCTATACAGGAAGCTGCGTCAGAGACCCTATGCAAGATTGTATGTGCGTCAACTTCAGTACCTGTACTTGTCAGGGCGCTGGAAGCTTCCAGTAGAGATGTGAGAAAAATTTCAATTGAGGCCCTCTGGAAGATAGGGACACCTGATGCAGTCTCAGGGCTTTTGAAATCCCTGGATGATCCTGACTGGTATCTGAGAAGCCGCGCTGCAGATGCCCTGGGGGACATAGGTTCTCCTGAAGCAGCCATGGGGCTGGTTAAAGCTTTCGATCTGTATGAGAACTCCGTAAGGAAGGCAATTACCTGCGCTCTTGGAAAAAGTGGGACACCTGAAGCCATAGAAGGCCTCTTGAAGGCTCTTAATGACCCTGATAGTTCGGTCAGGGAATCTGCAGTTGTGGGCCTTGGAAAAACAGGCACTCCTGAAGCTGTTTCAGGCCTATTAAGAGCCCTTTATGACACAAGAGGGGCAGTGAGAGAATCTGCAGCTACAGCGCTCGGGGATGTCAAAGCACAGCAGGCTGTCCCGGGACTGATAAAAGTCCTTGAAGATCCTGACAGCTTGATACAGAAAGTTGTGATTTGTTCACTTGAGAAAATAGGTACACCAGAGGCAGTTTCAGGGCTTGTCAGAGCTACTGAAAACCCGGACGCTTCCGTACGAAAAGCTGCAATGAAAGCTCTCGAAAGAATTAATAAGTCCAATCCGTTACAGGTAAAAGCCCCCAATAAGGCGGAAACCCCTGATGCAGCTCCAGTTATGAGGAACTGCCTGACAAATGATGATGCTGAAGTTCAGATCAGAACTACGAACCTTTTCGGAAATATACACAATACGTATTCTCTGAAAGAACTGGAACTCTCAGTTTCTTTTGGAGAAACAGGGGAATCAAGAACCCCTCAAAACATGGATCCTATAGAAAAAAAAGGGGTCGGATTAACCTGCCCATATTGTTCTAGAAATCTGAACCTTACCATTGCTCCTAATTTCTGTCCCTTCTGCGGGATGAAGTTGACGTTGAAATATTAAAATTCACCATTTTTTCGGGAATAATAAAAAATATTAAAGATCGAAGAAGAATGCAAATCGTTCCTGATAAATTCTAGTGATAACGAAAATAATAAGTAGAGTAATAATAGAAAAACTAAAAAAGACATAAAAAAGAAAAGTTAAAAAACCATAAAAATCACAATGTTTATTGTCTTTGATTTTGTACCAAGTAAATAAGTCCTAAATCTATTAAAGAATTGTTGAGAGGTGAACGTATGGCTTGCAAACCAAAGGGCGGCGACAAGAAACCAAAACCAAAGAAATAATTTCATAACACATGAAAATGGGGGTCTTCGTGACTCCCTAAAGCTCCTACTTATTTTCTTATTTTGGCAGAAATTTAACTCTCAAGCTACTGGTTTTCGAACTATCCTGAACCGAAGGTTGGTCCAAATATTCAAGACTTGGATTTCTGGGTGAAAATAGGTTGCGATACCTGCAAAAATGAGTTAATATAACATGTCAAGTCAAAATATTATTGTTTGCACGATTTAGAGTAAAAATCGGAAGACCAGAAAATAATAATAAACATCATTAATATTAATTTGTTGTTCGACTTTATAATTTTTTATGTGAAAGTATTTTTTTTCAAAAACCATTTTTTTGTATAATTAATTTAAAATAACAACAGGGATAATTGTGTATTGTACGGGAGTTAATAGGTCAAAAGAGTGAGGAATAACCGATAGGAATAATCGGTAAGGTATATGAATAAGAATTGCCTGAAAGATGCTGGTTCCTATGTATCGGGGGACACGGGAAAGGAACATACCTCTTTCGGGCTTTCCTTTTGATCTCTCTTTGATGTGCTTTTTTGTGATTCAAGACCGATTGCTCTGGCGAGGCTCAGAGCCGTTAATAGAAAAAGGGATAATCTTGAAAAAAACGGGAAAATATAAAAGATTCCAGAAAGCGAGACATGTAGAGACTGATCTTGCAGGTTACATTTGAAATGGGGAGTTAATAGATATGTATATGTTAGAATCTATGGAAAGCGAAATACTTAAGCATCTGTATGAAATGGGAATGCTTGGTATAAACGAAGGGTGGGAAAAGCAATCAAAACTAGATAAAAATGCAGTCGATGAATTATATCGCGCTAAACTTGTGGACAAAAGCGTTTCAATGGGATTTGTACGCCTTTCAGAACGTGGCGTGGGTGCACTACTATTAGGGCTTCAGAATGCAGACAAAATTTCTGAGTTGTTGTAAATCCCGAGCTATGGCTGTAGCCCTTGTTACGTCGCTTCTATAGTTACCATTTTAAATAATGCGACATTTTGTGTGTAAATATATGTCTCTCCCAAAACTCATCCAGTTCTTCTTTCAATACTTTAATATTTTTGAATGATTTTATTGATGTTAACTCTTCTCTTGTCGTTTTCCAACAATATTCTGTTGGGTTTCTATCTGGAGTAGCTGGAGGGAAAAATAGTATTTGCAACCAATGTTTATTATTTTGATAAAATTCCTTTGCCTTTGAGGATCTATGCCATGTAGCCCTCTCCAGTAGAAGAAATATCCTTGTCCCTATATCTCTTTGAAACTTGATTAATGATTTTAAATAAGAGTCTGTATTCTGTGTACTTCCTAAATCGTACCAATAAAACTCTCCATTTTCAGTGTAGAATCCTCCAATATTAATTTTGGCTTTCGAACCACCTATAAATTTAATAGGCTTTGAGCCTTTGATTGCCCAACATCTTGATTTATTTGAATCCACACAAAAACAGCTCTCATCGTGAGTGACGAATAAATGGTTAGGGTTTAGTAATCTTTTTTTGAACTTCGGCTATAAATTCGTTTGTGAATGCCTCATTCCGCTTTTTTGATCCAGGTCTACATGCTATTTTGCTTAACTTCTCGACCAGGTTTACATTTAAGGCTAGACAAACCTTCTTTTTCAGCTCGTTTTACCTACCGGTGAACGGTGGACTGAAAACTCTTCTGCAATTTTAGCAGGACTCAAACCATTTTTAACCAATAAGAGGGCTTGAAGTCTCAGCTGCTCATTTTTGTTGCAGGAACGACATATAGCCGTGGCAATATCAGAAGTAGTAAACATTTCCAAACTCATAGGACTTACGCATTTGAAATGCCGAAAAAGTAATATCATTTAAAATATACTAATATCTCCATAGTTCCCCAAAAACGTACGGAGTTATGGATATAAACCCACCCAAGTGTAGTGACATTGATTTCATTAATTTTCTCATTGCGGCATCTAACGTTTTCAGCTGTACTGAAGCTGCTAGATGTTATCCAATCGTAGCTAATGCTCCTTCTCATGATGCTTTCACTCGTTGCCTTCAAAGGCAACCTCCAGACACAGAAGCATTATGGGAAGAAGTAAAAAGTCATGTTAAGCCTGAAGAAGGCTTTCTAATTGTTGACGATTCAACATTAGATAAACCATACGCAAAAGAAATGGCTTTTGTTCGTCGTATGTGGAGTGGAAAACATCATCGTGCTGTAAAGGGGATAGGCCTGGTCACCTTAGTTTGGACAGACGGTACAACTGTTATACCTATCGATTTTCGAATTTATAACATTGATGAAGACGACAAAACAAAGAATGACCATTTCCGCGATATGCTTGACAAAGCCGAAGAACGTGGTTTTAATCCCGAATTTGTTTTGTTTGATACATGGTACGCAAGTGTGAAAAACCTTAAAGCAATAAAGACGAAAGAATGGCATTTCCTTACGAGGTTAAAAAATAATCGTTTGGTAAATCCTGACAACAAGGGAAATGTGCCACTTGAAACAGTAGATATTCCTCCAAAAGGACTTGTGGTTCATCTCAAAGCATATGGATTTGTAAAGGTGTTTCGGATTGTTTCAAAAGATGGAGACACGCAACACTGGGTTACAGATGTACAGGATATGGATGAATCAAAACGTGAAGATTTGGCAAAGAAGTCATGGAAAATTGAGGAATATCACAGAGGAATAAAGCAGTTCTGTGGTGTCGAAAAATGTCAGGCAAGAAAGGAAGAGTCACAAAGAGCACATATAATGTTCTCATTAAGAGCTTTTTTCAGACTGGAATTACAAAGAATCAAAAGTGGAATATCCTGGTTTGAAAGTGCCATGAAAATTAGAAGAGTGGCAGTGACAGCATATTTAAATAACCCATTATACACATTAAATTAATTCGCATGGATGGGAAGTTGTTAAAAACGATATGCTAAGAGCCAACTGCGTAACTCCTAAGGATCTCAAATTAGCTCTGAAAATCTCAGATCTAATTTGACAATCGTTTCTTTAAAAGTATTTCCCAAATGAATTCTTTTGACAATCGTTTCTTTAAAAGTATTTCCCAAATGAATTCTTGTTCCCACCTTTATTTTGTATTTCGGTCAGCACCAGCAGTTGATATGCTATGAAACTCAATAGAGAGTAGAGTCCTCTACTCTCATTTCTCACTCTTCTGACATCGAATTATACTGTACGCTTAATGTGGCCATGTATCTTTTCACATTCAGCTCTCTTTTTGTACTGCTTATCGAATGACTCATCTCTGATGTTCTGGTTTCTCAGCTACATTCCAACCTGTTCTTTCCGTCCATTTTCGTATAAAAATTTGAGCTTATTTTCCATTGATGCATGAACATCTCCGCCAATTTTCCACTTTTTATTTACCCAGTGATTGATCCTTTCCTCTTCACCTTCTTGATTGATTGCAGCATTTGAGGCGTAGAAGATAATCGGTTTTGCACTCAGGCGATACCAGATGTCAGAATGGTTAATGAATGAATCATAGCCTCCATCTGCAGAATATAATTCGAGATCAGCATCCATCTTTTTCAGAGCTTCAATATGATTGATAAGTTCAGGGGAGTCACCAGCAACTCCTTTTGTATGAGTCATAAAAACAGGTTAGGTCCCAATCATTGTGATGTTTAATTTCTCAGATTTCTACAAAAGTATTTGGGGAGAGTGAGGCAGACCGCCGGCAGGAGAAATATATTAAAATAGAAATAATGGGGATAAAATAAATTTCAGCATATTTCTTTAGTAATTATAAATACCACAATACAATATACTTAGATAAGTCGCAGTCTATAGAGCCTTGCCCGCATCAACATAGACGCGCTCCTATAGAAAAGTAAAATACGGATTTCAGGCATCTTTATTCTGATACCTTTAAATCATTACTTAATGTAACCTTTCCGCTCAAGCCATTCAACCTGGGGCCTTGTGTATTTCCAGGTTACTTCGGCTTTGCAGTCCTGAACTTCCCAGGGACTGGCTATGACAACGTCACCTTCACGGATCCACATTCTCTTCTTTTTAGAGCCCGGTATCCGGCCCATGCGGACAATCCCATCCATACACTGAAGTGTCACCCTTTTCGAGCCGAGTAAACACGCAACCGTTGCCAGGACTTCATTTCTGTCCTTGCGGGGGATTCGTACCCTTGATACTTCAGGGGTATCTCCTGAGTTTACTGGTTTTGCGGATCCTAATCTTCTTTGTCTAATAGTGCTTCTGTAGTTAGCCAGGTTAATTCCTCCTTAATGGACTTTAATTTATTTTTTTATAAATTTAATATTGAATAATTCGTATCGGTTATCATTCTAGATACTGGGTTGTTCTTACTTTTCCCTGCCGCACGAGGTCGAAATGAGTAAAGAAACAAAGAGAATAAACCAAAAAACAAAAAGAAAATATGAATCAGGCGTTAATGTAAACTTAGTTACAAAATTAACACCCGACCCAGATTATCGTTGGAATTACCTGTGTTTAGGAAAACATTCCCTGCAGTATACTGGCCTGCCTTCGGTGGGTTTGAACGGTACTTCGGTCTCAACACCACAGTCAGAACAGGTCACTTTTGTCATTTCCCTTGGTCCACTGTTACCGCGGAAACCTCCGGAATTTCCCCTGGAATTTCTGTCATTAAAAGCCATTTTCGTTTCACCTCCGCTTTAGCGGATAGTCAATAGTTTAAAAACAAGATTGTATAGACCCTTAGATTAAAAACAAAAATTGGTTTTTAATAACAGATTATACGTCTCTTTATTTTCAATGCATACACTATACAGTCAAATTATATAAATTCACCCATACAAATCGGGGCACACCCTCTCAAATGAGAACTCTTTTTAGAAATGGTTTATGGGGGAGATAACAGCCCATTTACTAATAGCTTCTGAAATCAGGAGTGCTTGAAAAATTTCCATTATAATTCGAAAACAGCCACCTCAGGCAAAAATCCTATTGATGATCTGAAAACCGCCCTGGAGGAATCAATCAACGAAGTGTAAAACTGATCTGCCATGCAAAGTGTTCCTTCTCAATCTGCAAAAGACCACGGTTAAAAAAGGATATTCCGAATCTAAGGTATATTTAAAAAAGTAAAAGTGTAAGTCCGCTTGAGCGAAGCGAAACGGACCTCGTGCTGTTGCGATTCCATCGCAATTCCCAGAAAATCTCCGATTTTTGTGATTTTAATAATAGAAATACCCTTAAACGATAAATTGCACATATGTACTTAAACTTTTATGTTTGATTGTAGATTTTTGAGTGTTCCAAATAATCCAGGATTTTCTCGGTAGAAGATTTTTCTAATTCGTTGAAGCTCTCAAATTAGAATTTTGACTTAAAAACCTATTCTTTTTTCACTGACTCTGATAGGCACTTGTCTTTATTCGATAGTGGCAACTTTAAATAATGCCAGATATGCCGTTCTCATGGCGAAAAACAGTATGTTATATAAAGGAGTCCTCTTCGAGGACTCCTTCGATAACTATCTTAGCAGAGAAAGCACTTCAATTTGCCAATTCCTGTACTTCCTCTGCATTGACGATATTGCAAAGCACGTCGAGCGTACTTTTTATACCAACAAAAGTTGGCACTTTAAATACAGTGTTTCTTCTATGATAAAACTCTTTGTTGTGAAATGTTTCAGGAAACTTTCATATGATAAAACCATTTCTTCCTTAACAGAGGAAGAAGCCATCGTGCTCTCATTTTTTGATGAAAGCGGTCAGATTAAACTTCCTTCAGGTGGAACCCTTCATCATTTTGTGAAGTATAGGCTTGGAGATAAAGGAATCAATGAGATAATGATGCTTTTAGGTGAAAAAATTCTCAAACTTTCTGAGGAAAAGGAAGCTAAGATCGATTCCACTCCACTTGAAGCTTCAAGATACGATAAACATGCTGATTACAATTCTCATTATGAATGCAAAATGGATAAGGCCCATATTACAATGGTTGGAACTTACCCTGTTTTCATGACTCATACAAAAGGAGTTGCTGGTGATTCTCCAGAACTTCTCAACCATATTGAAGCCCTAAAGAAGATGAACGCTGATCTCGAATTGTATTCTGCAGATGGAGGTTATGATTCATTCCTTAATCATTCTGACATTTGGTATCATCTGGATGCAAAACCGATTATCTCCTACGCCTCAAATGCCGTAATCAATCAAGAAGGTGAAGAGGAAAGAATCAATCACTGGGTAAATAAAAAGTGGAGAATCGGCGGAGATGTTCATGCACCGATGGAAAACAAGCTCAAATTTCTATATGAGATTGGAAGGAAAGAACAGGTAGGAATGTACCTGAGAAACCAGAACATCAGAGATGAGTCTTTTGATGAACAGTATAAACAAAGAGCTGAATGTGAAAAGATACATGGACATATTAAGGGTACAGTAAAATTCGATATCAGAAGAGTGAGAAATGAGAGTAGAGGACTCTACTCTCTATTGAGTTTCATAGCATATCAACTGCTGGTGCTGACAGAAATGCAAAATAAAGTTGGAAATAAGAATTCATTTGGGAGATACTTTTAAAGAAACGGGTGTCAAATTAGATTATAGATTTTAAGAGCTAATTTGAGATCCTCCCTTTCTGAAGGTAGTTTTTACGGAATTACTTAAAATAATATGAAGGTTAATATGTTACCTCAGTTTAACATTTGCTCTTAATCTTCCAAGCTTTTCTTCAGGCTGTGCTGCAGGTTTCCGCACCCGGAAAACAAACAGAGAGTCTGGATTCAGGGAAAATAAATTATAATGACAAACTTACAATCATATGAGAACTAAACGGAAGGAGTTTACTCATGCAGTTGAAGCTGGAACATTTTAACATAAAAATAGGGCAGCACAAAGTGTTGTTTAATATTGCCGATGCGAAGGAACTGGGGGTTAATCCGGGGGATAGGGTCCGCATCCGCGGACACGAAAGCCTTTCCGCTATTGTGGACACGACGGATGATATGGTTCCTCCGGGTACACTGGGAGTCTTTTCCGAAGTTTACAAGCACTTTCAGGACTGGGACAAGCCGGTCGAAGTTGTCCCGGCATTCCGCTCAAAATCTGCAACCGTGATCAAGAAAATTATGGATAAAATGCCGGTTGTGCAGGATGATCTCAAAACGCTCGTAAACGATATAGTGGAAGAAAACCTCAGTGACATCGAACTCTCAGCTTATATAACATCTTCTTATATTCACGGAATGACCGATGACGAGGTCGAATGGCTGACAAGGGCTATGATCGACAGTGGGGATAGGATCGAGTTTGATACTCATCCTATAATGGACAAGCACTCGATAGGAGGAGTGCCCGGAAACAAGATCTCTCTCCTGGTTGTCCCCATTATTGCCGCAAACGGGCTTCTTATCCCAAAGACAAGTTCCAGGGCAATAACAGGTGCAGGTGGGACTGCAGACCTCATGGAAGTGCTTTGTCCCGTAGAGTTCAGCGCCCAGGAGGTCAAGGAGATAACCGAGAAAGTAGGAGGTGCTCTTGTGTGGGGCGGAGCTACCAATATTGCACCTGCCGATGACAAACTTATAAGAATCGAGTACCCTCTTTCCATTGATCCTTACTACCAGATGCTTGCCTCAATTATGGCAAAAAAGGGGGCTATAGGGGCCGACAATGTGGTAATGGATATCCCTGTCGGGCCAAGTACAAAAGTTCCAACTGTCCAGGAAGGGCAGAAACTGGCAAGAGACCTGATTAACCTGGGGCACAGGCTCGGAATGAATGTCGAGTGTGCCATAACATACGGTTCTTCTCCCATTGGAAGAAAAGTGGGGCCCTCGCTGGAGGTCAGGGAAGCTCTGAAAGTGCTGGAAAGCATGGAAGGCCCAAACAGCCTTATTGAAAAGAGTGCTGCTCTTGCGGGTATCCTGCTTGAAATGGGGGGTGCAGCGCCAAGAGACCGTGGAAAGGAAGTTGCACTGGAAACACTAAGGAGCGGGAAAGCCCTCGAAAAGATGAAACAGATTATTGAAGCTCAGGGCGGAGATCCGAATATTACGTCGAATGATATTCAGGTAGGGCAATATACTGCCGATATTTTTGCTTCTGCAGACGGATATGTTATCGAGTTTGACAATAAATGGATTATTGAAATTGCCAGGCTTGCAGGGGCTCCTAACGACAAGGGAGCCGGGGTTGCCATCCATAAAAAGATGGGGGAATCAGTCAAAAAGGGAGACTCGATTCTCACCATCTTACCGAAAAAGAGTTCAAGCTCGAGATCGCATTGACAACAGCCCAGAGGACAAACCCGATAATTGTTGAAGGCATGCTTCTGAGGAGAATCCCCGGAACTTATGGGTTCCAGTAATTTTCTCCCATTTTCTTTTTTAGTGAAATCCTTTAATACCTTGTCCGGGTTTTAGCAAAAGCATGAAGAGGATTGTTTTGTTGCGCCTGGGGCACCGCCCCGAAAGGGATAAAAGAATTACCACCCACGTGGGCTTAACTGCCAGGCTTCTAGGTGCAGAGGGTATGCTCCTTGCTTCGGATGACCCGGGAATAGTGCAGAGTCTTGAGGATGTTGTCAGGCGCTGGGGCGGAGACTTCTATATTAAAAATAATGTCAATTTTAAGCAGGAAATCAGGGAATGGAAAGCTGAAGGCGGAAAAGTCTGCCACCTTTCTATGTATGGGGTCAATCTGCCCGGTGTTACTGATGAGCTTAAAAAATGCAACCGGCTTATGATCGTTGTAGGCGCAGAGAAAGTCCCTCCTGAGATTTACCAGCTCGCTGACTGGAATGTTGCAGTCGGAAGTCAGCCACATTCCGAAGTTGCGGCGGTTGCAATTACCATGGACAGGATTGCAGATGGCGAGCCACTTGAAAAAGAGTTTTCCGGTGCTGAGCTGACGATTATCCCCGCAGAAAGGGGCAAACAGGTTATCGAGAATATCAGGGAATAAGCCAAATCCCTTTTAGCTTTCGTTATAATGCGGGTCCTTTAATTCTTCAGTATGCTTTTTTTGCGGCGAATTTGTTAATTTTTCACTCCCTTATCTTTTTAGTTTGTATTTTTAATAGCCGATCACTTCTAATAATACGATTGACTGTGATCTGATTTATTATTACGATTTATAAGAAAAGTGTTAAATATGAGTTTCACATAGAATAAAACGTCTACAGACAGACCAATTCCTCCTGCTAAAGCAGCATCCGGATTTTTCCGTTTTCGTTCCGCCAGAAGGAGACAACAGGTGTGAACCATAACGGTTTCCGGAAAATTGAGGTAAGGCCCGGTCAGGAGTGCAGGGGCAGAAATATTTTTTTAGGTCAGATCTTTCACATTTCCGAGCATCCCATCCGATTCTTTTTATGCTTTTTCATATCTTTTTATCCTTTTCCATATATCGTTAATAAGTAAACTTTAGTTCTTAACTGCGTAAACTTCAGTCCCGATTTTTTAACATGATCAGACATTCCAAAAAACGAATATAAGTGCATAAATTAAAATAGTAATAGAAAGTAAGAGTCTGTGACCCTTATGGATTCAATAGTGAAGGATATATATTTTATGGCCGGATGTGCCTCTTTTCTTCTATTCGTACTCCTATTTCTTAATCTTTACAAAAGCAGGCTCCTCTCCCATTCTCTTAAACTGTGCAGCTGGATTTGCGGGATGGCAATCAGTTCGGACAGCCCCTGGGTTAAGATGTTCGTGCTTCATCTTGTATTCTCCATCCGGCTGCTGATGTACCTTGCTATTGTTTCCCTCGAACAGGTTGACAAGCTGACTGCCTGGGGCATTTTGAAGCGTTACACATCAGGTACCAGATTTGTCCTGTCTGAGTACATTTTTGCTTTCCTTCACTCCTCAGAACAGGTTGAAAGGTTAATTCTCAGCTCTAATTCCAGGCACATAGATATAAAAGATCAGGATCCAGGGAAATAAGCTTTAAATTCAGCCCTTTTATAAACCCTTTAATCTTTTTTAAATTTGTAATCCAGCTTTATCATAAGTCCCAATTTTTTGGAGTAATTATACATTTTTGCTCTTTGTCCATCTGGCAGGTTTTCGGATTTTACGAAATTCTTCCTCACTTTATATAATAATAGTAACCGCTGGCTGGAAACTTTCGTCCCTGACGGCAATTTTAAGCCCTAGATTATATTTATTGGCTCTTTCCAAAGGAATGGTAACGTTGTACGTTTTATATAGCTGGGGAATATATTTTATCCGGATGATTTCTCGTCCACGGACCCTCATGCCGGGAAACTTCAGGCAACGGGTCCCTGATCTTTAGAGCTGGGGAGGATGCGGCAATGAATGAGGGTGTGGCAATGAATATAACATTGATTGGCATGGCAGGAGCGGGGAAAAGTACTATAGGGAGAGTACTTGCAAAGAGACTTGGCTATGCTTTTATCGATGTTGATAGCTTGATCACGGGAAAAACCGGAATGTCCCTTCAGGCCCTGATTGATAAACATGGAGACTCCGCTCTTATCAGGTTTGAAGAAGAAGCCATTCTCAGGCTCGGGCAGATGGACGGGTGCATTATTTCCCCTGGCGGAAGTGTGATTTATTCCGAAAAGGCCATGGGACACTTAAAAAGTATATCCAGAATAATCTTTCTGGACGTTCCTTTCAGGAGCATTGTGAAAAGGCTTCCCAATGCAAGAAAAAGAGGCATAGTAGGACTCAGGGATCGAAGCCTGAAAGAACTTTTTGAAGAGAGGGTAGTCCTGTACCAGAAATATGCTGACTTTTCAATAAAACTTAAAGGAAAGGAGAATATTCAGGGTCTCGTTGAAAAAATTATTGGGCTCTGTTTTAAAGAAGATGCCTGATATTTATAGGACTTAAATTTGTTTATTTGAGGTCTCAAGCTGCGTTTTTAAAAATTTGCACTTTTTTGGTTTAGCTTTTTTCGATTCATATTATATTGAACTTTCTTTCAGAACAGTTTACTTTAAGAACAGTTTACTTTAAGAACAGTTTACTTTAAGAATAGTTTACTTTAAGAATAGTTTACTTTATTAGCTATCAGGTCTTCAATCTGAACAAAATCTCTGAGTTCAATCTTTAATAAGCATCGGCCTGCAGAAAAAGGTCCGAGCGGCAGGAGACATATAATGGCATCAAGTCGTTTCATTATTACGGTTATAGGCAGCGACCGGGTAGGGATTGTTGCCAGGATCACTACTGTGATGGCGAATTTCAACGTAAATATTGTCGATATCAGTCAGACTATTATGCAGGGAATCTTCACCATGATCATGCTTGCAGAAGCTCCACAGGAGAATTTTGACCTTGCGGCTTTCCAGAGAGCCATGGATGCCGAAGGAAAGAACCTTGGAGTCGAGGTCAAGGTACAGCACGAAGACGTCTTTCGCTTCATGCACAGGGTCTGATCGAAAGAACAAGAGGAATCTTCATGCTTATAAACCCGAATGAAATCCTGGAAACAATCCAGATGGTCAGGATGGAACACCTGGACATAAGGACCGTTACAATGGGGGTTAGCCTCAGGGACTGCTGCCATCCTGATATTGAAGTTTTCAATGAAAATATTTACGAAAAAATAACCGCCCGTGCAAAAGAGCTTGTCTGCACAACGAATGAAATCCAGAGCCTCTACGGAATTCCCATAATCAATAAACGGATTTCAGTAACTCCGATAGCCATAGCAGCCGAAAGTTGCAGGTCTTCTGATTTTGTTTCGGTTGCAAAAACTATGGATGAGGCTGCAAAAGAATCCGACGTGGATTTTATCGGAGGCTTCACTGCTCTTGTCCATAAAGGCGCAACTTCAGGAGACCTGAAGCTTATAAATTCGATCCCTGAAGCCCTCGCATGCACGGAAAAGGTCTGCTCGTCGGTAAATGTTGCTACCACAAGAGCCGGAATTAACATGGATGCCGTTGGCCTGATGGGCGGGATCATCAAAAGGACTGCAGCATTGACTGCTGATAGGGATGGAATAGGCTGTGCCAAACTTGTGGTCTTTGCAAATGCCCCGGAAGACAATCCCTTTATGGCAGGAGCCTTTCACGGAATAGGTGAACCCGAGTGCGTTATCAACGTGGGTGTTAGCGGGCCGGGCGTTGTGAATGCTGCTATCCGCGAACTTGAAAACCCCAATCTCACGGAAATTTCGGAGACTATCAAAAAGACAGCTTTCAAAATAACCCGTATGGGAGAAATGGTAGGAAGAGAAGTTTCACGGAGGCTTGGAGTCGAATTCGGGATCCTCGACCTTTCTCTGGCTCCGACTCCGGAAATCGGGGATAGTGTTGCTGCAATTCTGGAGGCAATGGGGCTTGAGCGCTGCGGAACCCACGGCACGACTGCAGCCCTTGCCCTCCTGAACGATGCAGTGAAAAAAGGCGGGGCAATGGCTTCATCCTCAGTAGGCGGCCTGAGCGGGGCTTTTATCCCTGTCAGTGAGGACGCAGGCATGATCAAAGCCGTTAAAGACGGAGCCCTCAGCCTGGAAAAACTTGAAGCCATGACCAGCGTCTGCTCAGTCGGCCTGGATATGATCGCAGTGCCTGGAGATACGCCTGCCTCCACCCTTTCTGCAATCATAGCTGACGAGATGGCGATAGGGGTAATCAATAAAAAGACCACGGCAGTCAGGATCATCCCCGCGCCTGGTAAAAGAGTTGGGGACTCGGTGGAATTCGGCGGGCTGCTTGGAAGTGCCCCTATTATGCCGGTAAGCAATTTCAGTTCGGAAGTTTTTGTGAAACGGGGGGGAAGAATTCCGGCTCCTATCCAGTCACTTACGA
>CAVRJG010000011.1:0-8954 GCA_963721455.1 uncultured Methanosarcinaceae archaeon | reverse complement strand
ACTTTTACTTTTTTAAGATCCATAAATTAGGCATTTAAACTTAAATTTCACAGAGAATGGTATTAATTGAAAGACAGTAAAAAACGAAAAAACTTTAGAAAACGGATTGTCTTTTCTATTTTTTCAGCCTTGTCTGTCCTCTTCTACAACCTTCAAAACATCAACATTCGATGTCGTCTGGATTAAATAGAACTGCTGGCTAACAGATGCGGTTTTCCTGGCTGCGGTTTCCATACAGAGCATGAGAATTTTTACGGCATCCTGAAAAGTGCTCTTTTTCGTCCAGTTGTCCTTGAAGCATTTATTGGCTACCTGCTTCGTGATTTCGTTTCCGAGAACTATCAGATTGCTTCCCTTTGCGTGTGAGGTTAAGGTTAACTCAGAGTCCCTGAGCTCGGCAATCGCATAATTTCCGGCTGAAGCGTAAAGTCTTCTTTTCTTGGTGACCCCGCCTTCAATTGAGGAGACTTCTCCTATTAAAATTCCGTTTCTCTCTGAGATTTTGCTTTTGCAGTCCGTGACCGTTATGCCAACCCCGAATTCACGGGCTTTTTTTGCGAGCTCGTCGTCCGTGACTATTGCCCCGCTGTAAAGCTCTTTTTCAAGCTTCTCCCGGTCCGGCTTATCTCCTTCAAATGTTATTTCCCGCAGGTCTCCGGTCATTACTGCACCGTTTTTCCCGATAAAAGCGATAACAAGGGTCATTCTTCAGGTTCCTCTGTTTTGATATTTCTCATTGTAGATTTTGTTCAGCTTTCAGGCAAACTTAGCATTTTATAATATTAGCATGTACTCCATAAAAACCTATCAATTATATTCAGTATGAATTCAAGAACGGTCAACTCTACATGATTTCATCGGGCGTTTTCCAAAAAACTATTTTTAAATCTTGTATTTTTAAATCTTGTATTTTTAGATCTTGTATTTTTAGATCTTGTATTTTTAGATCTTCTACTTCCAGAGCACAATAACTTGCAAAGAATTTCTGCTTTTGCCGAGCCAGTTAGAATTCTATGTTAGTATTTTATTATTCTTTATCACTTTGCATTAGAGAACAATATCTTGCTAATTTTGGGTTGAAAACTAATTTCTAACTGAAAGTTACTTTCAATACAAAGCCCTTAAATATTCGTAAATGTTATCTATATCTAACTAAATGTTAAAAATATCGAATAATTTGTTGAAAATAATGAACAAATCCTTGCAAAAAATCTTTGAAAGTTAACCGTGAGATGGGAGCATGGAGAGAAAATACGTATACAGACTTATTCTCGGTATAGCCATAATGGCTGCCGGAATCTTATCGACTGCTTTTTTCGATATCGGTGTTTTAATCCCGATTGTTCTGTTCAATATGGGGCTTATTATTTTTGTTGCTACGGCTTTAAGGCTCTTCAGGCGTGGAGACCTTCCTGACAGGGACGAAAGGACAAAAAAGCTGGCAGCATACGGGATTACATATTCCTGGCTGCTGACGCTTGTTGTTATCATGGTCCTTTTCTGGGTTCAGCATTTCGGGCTGGCCGAACTGACGGCAGAAGGCGTGCTTGGTATACTTCTTTTCTTTATGATTATCTCTGCAAATGTTTTCAGGTGGTACTTCATGCGAAAGGGCGACATTGAATAAGGCTTTTGGGGGGCAAACCGTGAAAACAAGGATCAAGGAGTTCCGGGCCAGGCACAATCTTACTCAGGAAACCCTTGCAAAAATGGTAGGGGTCAGGAGAGAAACCATAGTCTTTCTTGAGAAAGGAAAGTATAACCCCTCGCTCAAGCTTGCATACAGGATCTCCAGGTGCCTGGATACGACAATCGATGAATTATTTCTTTTTGATGACTCGGATTTCGACTGAATACTCAACTCCTGTAGAAAGAAAAATGAATTTAAATAAACTTTTTAACTAATAAATATATTTTATTAAATAAGTTATTCAGGAGAAAACATGGAAAATACACTGATTGCCTTTCAGAATGTCTGGAAAATTTATCAAATGGGCGAAGTCCAGGTCAATGCTCTGAAAGATGTAACCGTAAAACTCGGGAGAGGGGAGTTTGCGGCTATAATTGGTCCCTCAGGAAGCGGAAAGTCTACAATGATGAACCTTGTTGGCTGTCTTGATATCCCCTCAAAAGGTGAAATTTTCCTGAAAGGCCGGAACATAGCCCTCCTCGATGAATCAGACCTTGCAGCCCTTAGAGGCAGGACAATAGGGTTTGTTTTCCAGCAGTATAACCTGATCCCGGGAATGACAGCTCTAGAAAATGTGCTTTTGCCCCTGGAAATTCAGGAAATTGACGATGATATCGCGGAAAAAAGGGCAAAGGAACTGCTGGCTCTTGTAGGGCTTTCCGACAAAATGCAGAACAAGCCTTCTCAGCTCTCGGGAGGCCAGCAACAAAGAGTCTCGATTGCAAGATCCCTTGCATGTGATCCCGAAATAATCCTTGCCGACGAGCCTACCGGAGCGCTTGACAGCGTCACCGGAAAAGAAGTGATTGAAATTCTCTACCGGCTCTGGAGGGAAAAAGGCAAAACTATAGTTATGGTCACCCATGACCTGCAACTTGCAGGGTATGCCAGCCGGCACATTCAACTAAAAGACGGGGAAATGGTCAGGGACGAGCCGAACGAAGAACAACTCGATCCTGAAGCTTGATCTGAGGATATGGGTCAAATCTCAGAAAAAGCTGACGAAAAAAATTTAGATCAATTTTCGGGATGCATTTCAGGATGAAAATCTTCCGGAAAGGAAAAATGGGAAAAATTGAGGAATTAATAAACTGAGGTATCTTAAAATGGACCTTAAACAATTTACCGGTTTTACCTGCTTTATAATGCTAATTCTGCTTTTATGCAGCGCCTCTGCCCTGGCAGCAAGCAATCTTGATGCAGGGCTTGATAAAGGCTTGAATATCAGCCTTCTCAGCCAGGATCCTGACCCTCTAAAGCCCGGGGATATTCTTGAAGTCAGGCTTGCGATCGAAAACACTGGTTATGAAGATATCGAGAATTGTGTTCTAGAAATCAGGCCTGAGCATCCTTTCAAGGCTCTTACTGGAGAGAAGCTTGTAGAGAATATAGGAACTCTCGGAAAACGCTCTGAAGATGACCGTAGAAAGGTCGTAAAGTTTAAGCTCGGAATTGAAAATGACGTCAATGAAGGTAAATATCCTCTCAAGGTATATCTCTACACAACAGGTAATGAAAACAAAGCCACCCTTTCCCGAGAAATCACGATAGATATCGACAGCGAATCAAATGCCGAGATAGAATATATCAGTATCGAGAAACTGGTGCCAGGAGAGAAAAACAATCTTGTTTTCGGAATAAAAAATGTGGGAAATTCTCCTCTCAAAAATGCAATGTTTTCCTGGGACTGCACAAACGATGTAATCCTGCCTGTAGGCTCCAGCAATGTCAAGCATGTTAACCTTATTGATATGGGAGATACTGCCAATGTCAGTTTTGAGGTTATGACCAACGTGAATACAAAACCAGGCCTGTACAAACTGGACATGATTCTTACCTATGATGATATTGAGAAACTCCAGACAATTACGGAAGCAGGCACTGTAGAAAACCAGAAGCGAAAGGAAATCAAAAGCAAGGCAGGAATCTACATCGGTGGTGCCACGGATTTCGATGTTGCCTTCATGGAAAAAAGCCCGACAGGCGCTTACACATTTTCTATTTCGAACATAGGAAACAACGGCGCAAACTCGGTCAAAGTTTCTGTCCCCCTGCAGGAAAACTGGACAGTGACAGACGGAAGTGATTCGGTTATTCTTGGAAACCTGCAAAAGGGAGACTACACAATTGCGGATTTCAGCCTGGAACCAAAATCCACTGGCCAGGATCTGCCTATAAGATTTGAAATCAGTTATACATCCAGCGACGGACTGAGGCAGGAAAGGGAAAAGATACTGCTCCTTTATGCTTCGCCTTCTACAACTCCAGAAGGTTCTAAACTGTCTGATGAAAATTCTGGATCAGGCTTATTCTCATCTAAACTTCTATTCCTTATTCTTGTCGTTGCTGCAGGTGTTTTTGTATATAAAAAGCGTCAGAAAAAGATGAAAGAACGAAATGATGAAGGAGCAGGAATCGGGGAAGAGCAGATGCAAGAAAAGAAGAAAAGCGAGTAAATCCTAAACCCGGCTCTGTGGTTCCATGAAACCGGCAAAGATTTTGAAAATTGCCCTGAACATGGTCAAAGCCAATAAGCTGAGAAGCTGGCTGACCATCATAGGAGTAATCATAGGCATTGCCTCAGTAATGGCAATCGTTACGACAGGAGAGTATTTTCAGGAACAGGTGACTGAAACTCTTGAAGGATTCGGAGGCGATACCATTACAATCGTGGCTTCAACTCCATTTCAAGTAACTGAGGAAGGGGAAATCGGGGAAGATTCAGGAGTGGGTTTGGAGGTATCTGTCCAAACCGAAGAGATATCTCAAAATGAAACTTCTGGTTCTCTAGGCTCTGAATCCGTAGCAGAGGCAGAACTCACAAGGATGGATGTTTTTACCCTCCTGAGCATTCCAGCTGTTGAGTATATCAATGTCAATGTTGAAGATGGAGCAGAATTAACATTCGGAAGTGAGAAAACTTCTGTCTGGATCAAAGGTGTGGATCCGAATGTCTGGCCTAAGATAACCAACAAAAAGGTAGAACAGGGCAGGATGTTGAAATCCGGAGACAAAGCAGTTGTAGTTATTTCAAAAGAACTCTCAAATGATACTTTTGAGAGGGAGATCCGGCTCAACCAGATGATCCTCCTCAACGGCAGGTCCTACCGGGTAGTCGGGATTCTGGCGAAAGACGGAGGACTTCTTGGGGGCCTGGGAGGGCTTTTCGGGAGCAGCATCTACATGCCTTACCAGGATGTATATTCCCTTTCATATAATGATGATGAGATGCCTGAGAGGGAAAGGGACGTCTACAATAGCATAGAAATAAAGCTGGATGAAGGGGCAGATTATGATGCAGCCCTTAAGGAGATCGAACGTAAATTAAGGCTCTCAAGAAGAGTTACCGAAGATACCCAGGACTTCTATGCAGATTCCCCTAAAGCAACAATTGAAAGCACCAGAAAACTGATTAACGGGCTTACTGCTTTTCTAGCGTTCATTGCAGGCATTTCTCTGCTTGTAGGCTCTACAGGAATTGCAAATACAATGTTTACATCTGTCCTCGAAAAAACCAAAGAAATCGGGATTATGAAAGCCATTGGAGCAAGGAACAGAGACATCATGCTTATCTTTCTCTGCAACGCAGCAATGATCAGCCTTGTGGGAGGAATTATAGGAATTCTTCTAGGCACAGCCGCAGTCCAGGCAATCCTCTTCCTGATTTCAATTAAAATGAAAGTCCCCTTTGAATTTGCTCTCAGCCTGAAAGGTACAGTGATTGCAACCCTGGTCTCTATAATTGTAGGACTGATTGCAGGCCTCGTGCCTGCAAAGAATGCTGCTGAACTGAAACCCGTGGATGCATTGCGGTATGAGTGAAGAGTTACAAGGCAGGAGATATTTTTAACTGCGATCCTTTTTGATTAAATTTTGCAACTCTCTGTTGCAGGCGGTTCAGCAGTTTTCCGTCTGCCCTCATAAGGCAGGTGAGAAGCATATTATTATATTTATTCAATTCGGACAGATAAGGGAAATTATAAAATAAAATCGCATAAAGGGCAAACCTGGAATAGAAGAGTTTTAAACTATTTCTTGAATATGATATGTTAAAATGAAAAAGAGTGCTCAAAATCCCAGTTCCGAAAAAAAAGCGGTCAAGCCTGTTATCGGGAAGATCTACGACTGTCTCCTTGCTTCCTACGGTCCACAGGGCTGGTGGCCTCTAATTGAACTTCACGAAGCAGGCGGGAAAAACCCTACAAAAACCGGCTCTGTCCAGGGATATCACCCCGCAGATTATACCTACCCGCAAAGCAGAGGCCAGCAGTTTGAAATTATCTGCGGAGCCCTGCTTACGCAGAATACGAGCTGGCTACAGGTTGAAAAGGCTCTTTTCAACCTGAAACAGCTAAATGCCCTTTCCCCTGAAGCTGTTCTCTCCCTTGACCCTGAAATCCTGAAAGAAGCTATCAAGCCAGCAGGTTATTATAACCAGAAAGCGATGCGCCTGAAAGCCCTTGCCGGCTGGTTTCTCGAACTTGAAGGCAGAACGCCAGTTCGGGAAGAACTTCTCTCTTTAAAAGGCGTGGGCCCGGAAACTGCAGATTCGATCCTGCTGTACGCCTTCAGACAACATTCATTTGTTGTTGATGCCTATACGAAAAGAATAGTAACAAACCTGGGCCTTGATGATGAAAAGGCAAATTACAATGAAATCAAAGCCTTATTTGAAGAAAATTTGCCCGACGATCTGGCAGTGTATCAGGAGTATCATGCCTTGCTTGTGGAACATGCCAAAAGATATTATCAGAAAAAAGGCAGCTATGCAAAATGTCCGCTTCTGGGTGTTGTCAAGGATTAAAAGGTTTTAGGGAAAAAGAATTTAGCTACTTGCGAAATTTAGAGCGAATTTACGCTGTATGTAATTATCGCCGTATATATTTCTTTATCCTATTTGAACACCTGGCTCAATGGCCAAATACTTAACTGAGTGACTGAACATTCGGCTGAATATTTAATACTCAATCCAATCCATTATTTCTAAGTTAGTCCTTTATGTCGTCGTGCAGTGGTTTGTGATTTCCAATTTATTTCCTTTATTTCTTCTGAGCAGCAATATTCTTATAAGATCTTTATTCCCTCCCAATCGGAAAGTTCTGCATCAAGAACTCCTTCATGGACCATCTTCTCGATCTCGTTTTCAATCTGTCCGTAAGTGAACTGATAGTCATGCGAGATTGCGAAAATGACATCCGGACTATGGCAGAATCTGTTAGGGAATGCTTCATTGAACATTGCCACGTTTTCGATAATCAAATTCCTGAGTTTTTCCATTTTTTATCACCTCTTTTTAACCTCTTTTTAATTTGTATTTAGTTTTCTGTTACTTTACATTCGGTTGCTTTTCTCATCGACATACTATATTCGTCTGCCAGATATATATAGATTTTCCTATATACTCTCTATAGTTAGGATATTTGCGGACGTTATGAAATTAATATATATTTACTGCTGACAGGTTGCGATTTCAGAACTGTGATTTTTGAAAGGTAATAATAGTACTTACGCAGTTGCATGCTTTGCAGGCAACTGCAAGTACTAATAATTAAAATCTAAAACCAGAAAAACTACCAAAAGATTAATTAAAAGATTATTAAAAATCGATTGCTGAGACGCCTTTTAGATTTTTAAAGTGATCTATAAGGCCTGGTCCAAATTTAATGTAGTTTAGTTCTGTACTCAGTTAATTTATTACTTATTTAAGTCACTTCTCAGTGCCTCAGCCAGGTCTTCGGCAATCATCGCCTTTTCATTCGATTCTTTTTAAAGGACGGCTTGCAGTCAGCTGGTGCAAGCAGGGGTTAGAAAGCTAAAACTAAGCCGACAGCATATGCAAGGCGAAACAAAGAAAAAAATATGCAAAGCGAAACAAAGAAGAAAATAGAGATCCCACTCAGTATTATACTTAAAGAAAAGGTTAATCGTGAATAATGCAAATCAAATTAAAAGAAGTATATTTAAAGGAAAGCCTGTCAGATTTTTTTAAAGTGATCCATAAGGCCTGGTCCAATTTTATGTAATTTAGTTCTGTACTCTTAAGTTATTACTTATTTAAGTCATTACTCAGTTAAGTTACCTTAGTCAAGTTACTACTTATTTAAGTTACATATCTTCTTTGTACGTCTTCTTCATACATCAGGGACTGACCCTATGGACCAATTGTAACTATGTAACTAATGGTATAAAAAAACGACGATTGGAATTTGTTTTTTTAGCAGTACTGCGATTTCATGACATGTAACAAGGGCACAATTTTTCAGGGCTGTAAGTTTTCTCCATAATTAGAAGTCTGAGGTGAGTTTTTCCATGCCCTTCTGTTGCGATAGACAATGAAGTGAGTTAGAACCATTGAAAGCACCTGCAACCCGGAAAAAAGAAACAGGGGCACAGCTTTTCCACTCGAGTTCCTCTTCGGGATCACAGGAAATCTGAGATTTTCTGGGAGTTGCGATGGAATCGCAACAGCACGATGCCGTTTCGCTTCCCGAATTGCGCCTCGGGAGTACGCGGTCCGTTTCACTCGCTTTGCTCGCTCAAGCGGACTAATTTACAAAATTACATTTTTTCCGTGCCTTCCGTGGTTGTAAAGTCTGGAGTGAATTAAATTTAAATTTATGTTCGAAACTTTAGCTAACCGAGGCTGGTCATCCAGGCTTATTAAGCGTTAACACATTCCCAGTGCCTTAAGAAGCTTCTCCAAATCTGCCTTGGAGCTTTCGACGAAAACGCCTCTTGTTCCCGAGATCATAACGGTCCAATCGCCGCCGCTGTACATCCAGTTATGCTGAGGTACCCAGTTCATCTCGTAAAGCTGGGTATAGGCACTGGCCAGAGCATCAAACATCATGTTCACGGTTCCGCAGAACTTGGCGGTCATCTCGGCCATCTCTTTTGGCATTCCGGCCCTGGATTTGTACTCCACAAGCTTTCCTTCTGGGCTGAAAATCCCGGCTGCCGTTACCCCCTCAAACTTCAGAAGTTCATCTAACGATAAATTACACTCTTTTCTGTCCATATACTAACCCCCAACTAAATTCCATATCTATTGGTCAACTGCTCGCTAAATCAACAAATTTAACGGGATTTATGCTTCCTTGAACTGCTATTCACAGGTCCACAGGCGCTTCTAAGTGTCCGTGCATAAAATTAGTTCAGTGAAATAATGTTTCCTTCTGGCCTGTTTTTTGCATAAAGGAATGAAAAGTTATTGGCATAATATTATATAAAAATATCAAATTAAAAAAAGAAAATTAAGAAGATT
>CAVRJG010000010.1:0-15828 GCA_963721455.1 uncultured Methanosarcinaceae archaeon | reverse complement strand
ATTGTCATTGAAAAAGTAGGTCGTGTCTCCAAATCATTGACTTAATTTTATATAATCTTGAATTTATTATTGGGGGCATTGGAATCACTTCTGAAATCGATTTTTCACAATTTTTTTGCTGGAACAAAAAAGGAAGTATTCGTGGAGTTGCAAGAGCTACTGGACATAGTAAAAACACAATTTGTAGATGGCTCAATATAGCGGGAACTCATTCAAAAGAAGTTACAAATTATTTTCTCACAAATCTTAATCTTAAGGAAGTAGAGGTTGATGAGATCTGGTCATATATAAAAAAAGCAAAAAAATGTAACTGAAGAGGATCCTGAAGAGTATGGCGACGTATACTCACTTACAGCAATAAAAAGTGACACAAGATTGTTCCTTTTCCATCATTTCAGTCGAATACCCCGGTAACCGCTAATGATAATATGCTTTATTAATTCCATTTTTTGGTTGTTAATTTCTGCTCAAACTAAATTTTTTAGGGTTATTGTCTGCTTTAACGAAATTTAGAGCGGGGGCGCGAACATACCCCATTGCTTGCAGAGGGGTGCGCCAGCGCAACTTTGATTTGAAGATGTTTTGAAAACGCGATCCGGAAAAAATATTTATTTTCAAAAAATACTGCGGAATGCAGGATATAGTGAGCAAAGATTCCCAACTATTTCATCCCAATCATATTTTTCAGCTTTCCGAAATGCAGCTTCTGAGATCTTTCTATAATCCGAGTTTTTCCCAATTATTTTTTGTACGGCTTTTGCAATTTCTCTATCCCCAAGTTCCACAACAAGCCCGTCAACCCCATCCTTAACCAGCCCCTGTGCCGCATTATACATCTCCCTCACCGTCACGACAGGCACCCCGCAGGCAAAAGCCTCGATTACGACCATCCCAAAACCTTCCCTGCTTGAAGGTAGAATAAGAACCTTTGAAGCCTTTATTTTCCCGATGAGAGCTTCATATTCCTGAAAACCCGCAAACTCCACATTTTCGTAAACTCCTATCTTCTTTGCAAGTTCCACAAGCTCTGCCTTTTCAGGCCCATCTCCAACAATGCAGCACCTTATTTCTGGAAAATCAGCTTTAAGGAGAGCCACCGCTTTAAGCAGAACATCAACATTTTTTTCCTTTATAAGCCGCCCGGCAAAAATGACATCATAAAGCTTCCCCTCAAGCCCGGCAGAAGTCTGGCCTCCTTCGGGTTCAATTTCAGAAATCCGATTAAGATCGATCCCGTTAGGGATAACTGTGATATTCTCTTGAGGAACCCCAAGGATTTCAAGCCTCTTCTTCGTCCAGTCGGAAACCGCTATATTTTTGTCCGAAATTTTTGAGACCACTTTTTCGACTAATTTTCCGAAAAAGCCTGCTCTTCCCATGTATTCGTACCAGTAATCGTCCCAGACTTCGTGCCAGGTAAATACTGAAGGGTTCTTTTTCAGGAATGAAACCGCTTTTACGGTAAAACAGGAAAAATAGGGAAATACACTTACATCTATAAGGTCAAATTTTTCTTTCCTGAGTGCAGGGAACAGTTTTGCAGCGAAGACAATCGCTTCGGAAATTGAACGCCTGCCGTTTACATAAAGGTTTCGAGCTTTGCAGACGCCGTGCAGGGTCATGCCTTCATACTCGATAGTATCTTTGCCTTCCCACCATTTGATTCCAAAGATGTGCACATCATGCCCCCTGGCCGAGAGCCGCGTTCCCAGTTCATGGATGCGCATTTCTGCGCCACCTTTTACCCACGGATAGACAGCATCGTACACGAAGGCGATTTTCATTGCACCACTTACCATTCCGTATCCACTTCAAGGAGCATTACGCTCAGAACAATTGCTGAGAAAATCATCTGGAGGCCGATAAAGGCAAAAACCATTGAAATAACTGCACTCTTCACTTCCGAGAGAGACCCGTACCCTGAGCTAATCCAGGTGTACACTACTTTAATTCCGAGCAGCAAGCCTGCCCCCAGGATAAGTGAACCTGCAAGTAATTCTCTTTCAAGAGAATGATAGTTCAGCCATTTTGCAGTACTGCCTTTATTCTTAGGGTATACACCCCGGACAATGCCATATGTTTTCATATAACTGCCAGTAGATAGCGTCTGTCCTCCAAGAATCAGGAGCATACAGCCTAAAATGAATGAATGTAACCTGCTTTCTGCTGCATCTCCACTAATCAGGAGAGAAACGGTTATCAGGGCTCCAAGAATAAAAACTACAGCTCCCGGCAGAAGGAGAAAAGGTAGAGGACGATATAGCATCATAAACCTCATATGCCGCCAGCCGTCCTGAAAAGAGCGCAGTTTGGAGGGAGCTCGGCGTGAGTAATAGGTTATGGGGACTTCTTTAATCCTCAGTTCGCATTTTGCAGCTTCAATAACCATTTCGGATGCAAGCTCCATGCCGTGAGTTTTAAGGTTCATTTTTTCAAGGGCTTCTTTTGTAAAAGCTCGCATCCCACAGTGAGCATCCGAAATTTTCGTCTTGAAAAGAAAATTCAGCATTCCAGTCAGGAAAGGATTGCCTATATACTGGTGCAGCCAGGGCATAGCTCCTTTTTTGATATTGCCTTTAAGCCTGGTGCCCATTATAAAATCCGCTTCTCCTGCCATAAGAGGATCAAGGAACCTATCAAGCTCAAGCAGGTCATATGTGTTGTCTGCATCTGCAATAGCGATATAATCACCCTTTGCTTCGGCCAGCCCTTTGAGGTAAGCGTTGCCATACCCTTTTATCGGGCCGATTACCCTTGCACCCATTGACGCTGCGATCTCTGCAGTTCTGTCTGACGAGTTGTCAGCAACTATTATCTCCCCTTCTATACCATATTTTTTGAATATAGATTGAGCTTTCTCTATGCAAATTCGGATGGTTTCTTCTTCATTCATTGAGGGCATTACGATAGAAAGAGAAGGCATGTCCGGCTTATACAGCATATAGCCTAATAACTATTTTGATACGCCTCATTTATCAGGAATTAGTAATCCGAAAATTTGTCTTTTAAAGTACTGTCTGTAGCAGAACCGAAGAAGTAAAGTCAGAAACACAGGACCAGGAAGAGAAAATTGACTTTTGCTAACAAGCTATATAAGGCATCAGAAAATACTTTTAAGAAGGGATCTGGATTTTTTTTCCGGGAATTATCAATCCATTTCGTGTATGGTTGGAGCCGCTTCATTTAAATTTTTATTGATTTTAAAGGGGGATTTGAATGGTTAAGGTAAACGTGATATTCCACAGTGTTTACGGTCACATTTACAAAATGGCAGAAGCCATAGCTGAAGGAGCAAGAGAAGTTGAAGGAGCTGAAGTAGAGATTTATCAGGTGCCTGAGACTCTGCCTTACGAGGTTCTGGAGAAAATGGGGGCACTCGAAACAAAAAACCTTTTTGCCCATATTCCTGTACTGACCAGGAGCATGTATGAGGATGTACTGGCTGGTGCAGATGCATTGATATTCGGAACTCCTACACGCTATGGGATGATGACTGCCGAGATGCGTACAGTTCTCGACGGCGTTGGATGGCTATGGAGCCAGGATGCCTTTGTAGGAAAGGTAGGGAGTGTCTTCACTTCCAGCGGAACGCAACATGGAGGCCAGGAATCAACAATCCTCTCGTTTCATGTTACCCTGCTTCATCTCGGAATGATCATTGTCGGACTTCCTTATTCAGAAAATCGGCAGAGGAGAATGGATGAAATCACAGGTGGCAGCCCATACGGAGTTTCAACGATTGCAGGAGCGGACGGAAGCCGCCAGCCTTCAGAAAACGAACTTGAAATGGCCCGCTATCAGGGCAGGCACGTAGCCCAAGTCGCAAAAAAACTCGCTGGAAAGTAAAAAGGGTATTTTTCGGTTATTTCTAAATAAAAAAGAAAAAGATTGGAAAACATTTCCCTTTGTAAGGGTGTTCTCCGCATTTTTGATTTTTTACCTTACAAAATGCTCAGCCAGTGCCCGGAAAGATCACACCTCTGGATTCGAATTTATCCAGAGCTTTTTTCAGGCATGCAAGAGTACAATAAACTGCCTTTTCCTCAGCATTTTTAAGGACAAAAAATTCGTTCCCGCAAACGGGGCATGTTTTCTTCACGTAAAACATCGCAAACACGCATTCTCTGTATGTGAGTGATTTTTAATATTCCGTTTTTATAAGACATTTACTAAGATAACGCAATAAAATATAAACTTTCTTATGAAATTTAGATATATACTTAATAAGAAATTAAAATCGTTTTACTGGACGAATCTAAATATATTAAATAAAAACGTTATAGAGAGAGTTATATTTTTATTTATATAATATTCAATGGTTAAATATATGTAAAGAAACTTGGGAAATGTAATTTTTGAAGCTAAAGTCTCGTTCTCAGTGAAATTTCTTTTCCCTAAACTATTTGAGGCAATACATTCAATTCTCGTAATGGGCTAAATTCGAGACCGATAATTCAAACCGATGGAATTACTATAATTCGAGAATACGGGTTGAATCTTACATTACTAATCTAGACTACTCGTTATAGGGTCATGGAAATTAAAAGGGAAGCAGGAGGTATCCGAGATTAGGCCGCTTATTTTCGGAAATGGGAGAATCCTGATCTGTGAAGATGAAAAAGGGACTATAAGGGATGTATATTTTCCATACGTGGGGCTTGAGAATCACGGAAACTCGATAAAGGTCGGCATATGCGACCTCGATTCCCTTTATTGCAGCTGGCTTGAAAACTGGAAGATCCGGCAGAGGTACAAATCAGAGTTTAAGGAGGATTTCTGTAGCCGTCTTCTCGAAATCTCAGGAGACAGGAGGAAAGAAGTAAGAGAAGAAATCAATCAGGAGATACCTGAAGCCTGCAGGGAAATTATCTCAAATATAGGGGAGACAGTGTTCGAAAACCTTGAAATCGGGCTCAGAATCACGGTATGGGAAGCTGTCCATCCCTCGGCAAATATTTTTTACAGGACTTTTGAGGTCAGGAACACTTCAAATGCCCCCAAGCACCTGCGTCTTTTTTCAAACCAGAACTACCGGATTCTTGAAACTAAAATAGGAGAAACAGCTGTAATCGATAAACGTACCCTTATCCATTACAAGCGCGACCGCTATTTCCTGCATGCGAGTGACCCTGCCTTTGATCAGCATGCAGTCGGGACTGCGGAATGGAAGGGGCTTGAAGGCACCTGGAGAGATATGGAAGATGACGCTTCCCTGAGCGGAAATCCTGTCGCTCACGGCTCGGTGGATTCCACTCTTGGCTGGACCCTCCCTGAACTGCAGCCGGAAGAATCGACAAAGATACACTACTGGATTGTTCTAGGAAAGAAGTACTGCAGCGTGCTCAAAGTCCATAAAAGGGTAAAGGAAGCAGGGAGAAAAGCCCTTTTCCACCATAACTTCAATTTCTGGAACTCATTTACCGAAAGGGTATCCGTACTTCCGGAATTTGCCCGGATGCCTCAACTGCCGCAGAGCGTTTCAAAGTGCTTTTACAGGAGCCTTCTTACAGTTGTCGACCACATGGATATCACTGGTTCTGTGATTGCATCCTGTGATTCGGATATAAAACAATTCGGAGCAGACCTTTATAGCTACTGCTGGCCCAGAGACGCAGCCTGGGTCTGCCTTGCGCTCGACAGGGCGCGATACCACCACCTGAGTGCCGAGACATTTGAGTTTTTCTCAAAAATCATCACGCCCAGAGGCAACTTCCTTCACAAGTACACGCCTGCAGGGGATTTCGGAAGCACATGGCATCCTGTGCCTATGGTTCAGATCGATGAAACCGGACTTCCCCTGTATGCCCTCTATAATAACTGGGAGATTGCAAGGAGTGTTTGGACCACAGGCAGGTACTACAGAACGCTTGTAATTCCCGCGGCTAACTACCTTGTAAAAGCCATTGACAGGGATACAGGCCTCCCAATTTCGAGCTTTGATCTCTGGGAAGAGCGAAAGGGCGTGCATACATACAGCGCCTGTACTGTCTATGCAGGCCTTAACGGCGCCTATGAACTTTCCCGTTCCCTTGGAGACTATGACAGCGCAAATGTCTGGAAGGAAGCTGCAGATCGCATCAAAAAATCTATCCTGGAGAGGCTTTATGATGATAAACTCAAGCGTTTCAGGCGTTCTCTCGACGACCCTGCACTTGACTCCTCGGTATTTGCGGTCTGGTATTTCGGGATTCTCCCTCCGGACGACCCGAAAGTTGTGAGGACAATGGAGGCTGTCGAACGCGAACTTAAGCGCCCCTCCGGAGGGATTGCCAGGTATCTACACGACAGTTACTATGGTTATATGAACAGCTGGATTATCTGCACTCTCTGGCTGTCCCAGTGGCATTCGGCAGTCGGAAACCTGGACAGGGCTCTCGAAATTCTGGAATGGTGTGCAGCCCACGCCCATCCTGCAGGCCTCATGTCCGAACAAATAGATGACAGAGGCATGCCTCTGTCAGTTCTCCCGCTTGCCTGGTCTCACTCAGCCTATGTGCTGGCTGTTCTTGAATACCTGCAGGCCCTTGAGAAAAGAGAAGGCGGCTCCTGCAACTATACGAAAAAATAAAGGCTATTTAAATAACCAGGTCGTGCCCCATTAGCTGATTGACATTTCATCTTTGAGTACTTCTTGTTCATCTGAACCTGTCTTTTAAGCTTACCTTCAAAAATAGAATCAAAACCTACAACAGCGCAGAAAATGAAAGCATAATGCAATATTTGAATTTCTTAAGAAATATCTTTCGGCGATATTGAGAAAAAGATAAAAGATCGAGATATCAGATATAAGTATTCGTAAAGAAATAACTCAGGCAATGAATAATTTAGTTAAAGTTAAATCATCCCTCTTGCATGTGAAAGTTATTTAATACATTCTTAAAAACTGCCTATGTTATTTCGCGGTGGGTCCTAAAGAACTTTTAATGGCAAGAGTTCATGAAATCCGTGCCAGTTTGCTTGAATTTGAAGGTAGATCAGGAATGAATAAGGCATCTCGTGAATATGATAAAGCCTACGAACTTTCAAAAGATCCTTTTTACAAAATTATGGACGAATTCTGCCACGCGAGAATTAACACCAAATATTTTTGCGAGCTTGTGTCAGATTGGAAAGAAGTAGAGAAAAAAGACATCTTTCTTGACTATTTCGATTACACGGTCTTTGAGTGCCATCTTGAAAATTCTTTGAAGAATACCATTGATGAAGAGAATGAGCTGAAACTTACAGTAGAAAAACTTAAAGAAATCAGAGACAGGACTCAAATTAAGCTTGTTAAAGATAGAGTTTCAGGCTTACATTTACCTCTTGCAGGTTCTTGTTGACTGTTTTAATAAGGACTCATATTGAGAAGCAGCAGAGAATGTTAAGAAGGCTGCAGGATCTTCCGCGAATATGGAGATAAATAGAGGCAGCAAATGTGTGAGATTTTTCATAATGCGGTTGTGAAAAGAAAAGACCCCGATGCATGGCAAGAAATAATTCGAAACAGGGAATTTTCGTCTAATTTCTACAGTTCGTTATGTGAATACTCAAATCGTAAAAGAGCAAATCTTGAATATTATATGTCGGGTCAATTACATGCAAAAATGGATACTATTTCCGAGAAGGGGTTGTGGTGCAAAAATAATATTTCCGCAGTTTGATACTATAATTCTTACCTTTGTGTACCTTTTTCCCGGTGATGAGAATGATTAACTTTCCGAATTATGAAGGTTTACACTGATTTTGCAACAAAGCTAGATTTTTTGCACCACAACCGAGAGTAATAACCGTTGATAAAAATGCAGCTTATCCGATAGCCATAAATGAATTGAAAAATGAAAAAAAGTTGTCTAAAAATGTTGAAATTAGACAAGTCAAATATTTGAATAACATTGTAGAACAAGATTACAGGTCTATAAAGCGGATAATTGCTCCAATGCTAGGCTTTCAGTCTTTTCGCTCTGCTAGTAAGACTTTAAAAGGAATTGAAGCTATGAAGATGGTTAACTACGAATATGGTTAAAAAAGACAAGTCAATAATTTAAATTACTCTGTTTTTAATGAAGTCAAATATATTAATCAATTATTTGATATAGTGTTGTAATGTTTGTATATTTCCCTTGGATCTTTTGCTTTTAATTCATTATTCATAGATTTATATGCTTATTTTGAAATTTTTGCAACGGAACCAGATTTTTTTTATCATAGAAAGAGAAAAATTAATATAAAAAGTTAATTATAAAATTGAAATATATAATTCTTATATTATTAGCTTTCTTTATAGAGAAGAGAATTTATATAATATCGCGTTTTCAACTCTTTTTTATTATAAGTTAAACATTAATATACTGAGGCACTACGCGCTGGAGAAAGTAAGGGGTTAACATACTTTATGTACGGGGAATTATCTTAGAATAATCGCACAGAGAGTGCCTTAACCACGGTACAGTCTGAAGAACACCGAATCGAAAACGAGGCATACCATTGACGAAAGTTGTAGAAATCTCTCCAACCACGAGACATGAAGGCCACTCCAAGCTCACCATGAAGGTAGATGATCAGGGCATCGTCGAGCGAGGAGACTGGCTCTCCATCACCCCGGTCAGGGGTATTGAGAAGCTCGCCATAGGTAAGACGATGGAACAGGTCCCGAAGATTGCCTCTCGGGTCTGCGGTATCTGTCCCATCGCCCACACCCTGGCGAGCACCGAGGCCATGGAGGCCTCGATCGGCTGCGAGATCCCCACTGACGCAAAGCTCCTGCGGGTCATTCTCCATGCCGCAAACCGTCTCCACAGCATCGCCCTGCACAACATCCTGATCCTCCCGGACTTTTACATCCCTGGGACGGAGACGAAGATCAACCCGTTCGCCAAGGAGGAGCCTTTCAGGAGCGTTGCGGCGAGGATCTTCCGCATCCGCGAGATCGGACAGACCATTGGAGCCATCGCGGGCGGCGAGGCTATCCACCCCTCCAACCCGAGGGTCGGCGGGATGTACAGCAACGTGAGCCCCCTGGCAAAGCAGAAGATGGCAGACCTGGCGAAAGAAGGTCTCGTCCTTGCCCACGAGCAGATGGAGTTCATGCTTGAGGTCATAAGGGACATGCAGAACCGGGGGTTCACCGAAGTCGCGGGCAAGCAGATCCCGATTCCCAAGACACTTGGGTACCACGACCTGGGGGTCATGGCCACATCCCCGATGTACGGCTCATCCAGTCTGGACGAGAAACCCATGTGGGACATCGCCCGGTGGAAGGAGACCCGGCCATGGGACTGGTACATGGGTGAGGTAACCATCGATCTTGAGGACCCGAGCTACCCAATCGGTGGCACCACGAAGGCCGGCACCAGGGCCAACCCCCAGATGGAGGCCTGCAACGGTGTTCCCACCTACGACGGCCAGCCGGTTGAGGTCGGCCCGAGGGCAAGGCTCGCCACCTTCAAGAACTTCACCGAGAGGGGTACCTTCGCCCAGCACATCGCCAGGCAGATGGAGTACCCCGACTGCTGCTACACCATCCTCAAGTGCCTTGACAACCTGGATACCTCGGGCAAGGTACTCGCCGACTTCATCCCCCAGGGAGACGGGTCTATGGGCTGGGCCGCTAACGAGGCCCCGCGAGGGACCGATGTCCACCTCGCACGGGTCAAGGACGGGCGGGTGCTGTGGTACGAGATGCTTGTGCCCACCACCTGGAACCTCCCGACCTGCAGCCGCGGCCTGACTGGAGCGCCCTGGCAGATCGCCGAGATGGTCGTCCGGGCCTATGACCCGTGTGTCTCGTGCGCAACCCACATGATCGTGGTGGACGAGAAGAACAAGATAGTCGCACAGAAGCTCCTCCAGTGGTGAAGGGAATGGAAACGCTGTACTCCGAGATCGTGGTGGCAGGCTGCGGCAACCCGCTTTATGCGGACGATGGGTTCGGACCCGCAGTCGTGGAGAGTCTCAAGGACCTAGAACTCCCCGAGAACGTCACGGTCGTTGACGCGGGGCTCGGGGGCCCCCATTTCGTCTTTACCCTCCTCGATCCCGAGTCCACGAAGACTCTTATCATCGTGGACATCGCGGACTTCGGAGGGGAACCCGGCGAGCTCAGGTGGCTCTCCGTTGACGAGCTCCCCGTGGGGAGCTACCGGGACGCCCACTCCTGGGATCTGACCGAGCCGCTCCAGTGCATCAAGGACGATATCCGGATTCGGGTTCTTGCATGCCAGAAGAAGTACGTTTCTGCCCCCGAGATGGTCATCGGGATTACAGACGAGGTACAGAGATCCATTCCAGACGCTGTATCCGAGATACTGAACGAAATCGGAATAAACTATGGAACTGCTTAACTCCATCAAGAAAACCACGGGCGTGGAAGCAAAGCCTGCTCAGGTTGCGATGGAGAAAAAGGTGGAAGCTACAAAGGAGACAAAACCAGTGGCAAATAAGATCAAGCTCGGGCATGTACACATGAGCGGCTGTACCGGCTGCCTTGTGTCCTTGGCCGATAACTAACTTGGGACTCATCAAGATCCTGGACGACTACGCCGACCTCGTCTACGGCCTCACGCTCGCCGACGTCCGGCATATCCCAGAGATGGATGTGGCGCTCGTCGAGGGATCGGTCTGCATCCAGGACCATGAATCGGTGGAGGAGATCAAGGAGACGCGGAGGAAGTCCAAGATCGTGGTGGCCCTCGGCTCCTGCGCGAGCTACGGGAACATCACCCGGTTCTGCCGCGGCGGGCAGCACAACCAGCCCCAGCACGAGTCCTTCCTCCCCATCGGGGATCTCATCGACGTGGATGTCTACATCCCCGGATGCCCCCCGAGCCCGGAGCTCATAAGGAACGTTGCTGTCATGGCTTACCTGCTCCTGCAGGGGAACGAGGACCAGAAAGCCCTTGCGGGCAAGTACTTAAAGCCCCTCATGGACCTTGCGAAGCGAGGCACGACAGGGTGCTTCTGCGACCTGATGAACGACGTGATCAACCAGGGCCTCTGCATGGGCTGCGGCACCTGCGCTGCGTCCTGCCCAGTGCGGGCGATCACCCACGAGTTCGGAAAGCCGCAGGGTGAGCGTGACCTCTGCATCAAGTGCGGCTCCTGCTACGGCGCCTGCCCGAGGTCGTTCTTCAACTTCGACGTGATTGATGAATTCGAGAGCATCAACGAGATAATCGCTGAAGCGCTTAAGTGAGGTGAGAGAGATGATTGCAGATCCATATCTCGGCAAATACATAACCTGCGTCTCGGCACGGAGCACGGACAAGGAGATCCTCCAGAAGGCACAGGACGGCGGCATCGCCACCACTCTCATGGTCTATGCCCTCGAACAGGGGATCATCGACGGGGCCATTGTGGCAGGCGAGGGTGACCGCCCTGGCAGCCCAGGCCGTTCGTCGCAATGAGCCGCGAGGACATTCTCAAGGCCCGAGGAACGAAGTACAACATCAGCCCCCAGATCTCCTGGCTCAAGGAGGCGACCCGGTCCTTCGGCCTCGACAAGGTCGGGGTCACCGGCGTCTGCTGCCAGATGCAGGCGGTCAGGAAGGCTCAGCTCTATCCCATCAACATGCGGGATGTCCCGGACAAGATCGCCCTCAGCAGTAGGGCTCTTCTGCATGGAGAACTTCCCGTACAAGTCCATACAGGCCATTGTCGAGGACCACGCGGGCCAGAGCCTCAGCTCCGTGAAGAAGATGGACATCGGGAAGGGCAAGTTCTGGGTCTACACCGAGCGCGGGAACGTCGCCAGCCTGCCCCTCAAGGTCACCCACAAGTACGAGCAGCCCGGCTGCCACGTCTGCCTCGACTATGTCTCCAACCTCGCCGACATCTCGACCGGCTCGGTCGGAAGCCCGACGGCTGGTCCACGGTCTTCGTCCGCACCAAGAAGGGGAACGACATCTGGTCAAAGGCGATCGCCGCGGGCATGTTCGAGACGAAGCCCATCGAGGAGGTCAAGCCCGGCCTCGAGCTCGTCACGAAGCTCGCGAAGGAGAAGATCGACAAGAACCGGAAGACGGTCGAGGAGCGCAAGACCTTCGGCGTCAACAAGGCGCTAAGGGATCCCTACGCCTAAAACTCTTCTTTTTCGTTATCGAAATATTCGCGTTATCTACGCTGAATACGGGGATGGGATAGGTTCTCATCCCTGGTTTATAATTTCACTATTTTATCCTGATATGATTTCGTAAACTCGAGAATTGTGGCATATTCTATGAGAAAAAGAATACGAACAAAACTAAAAAGTTCATGTTTATTAAAAAATATTCAAAATAATGATAGAAAAAATTAGTGGTTTTCTCCTAAAATACGAACCTTCTATACGAAAACGTTCGGATTTTTTAGCATCCTAAAAACTAGAGTTTTTTGGAAACAAAGATCTTACATTGTAACCTATGGTCACGAAGCTAAATAATACAACTACTAGTAATGTGTGGTCTACGTAGTCTGGGATAAATTTCAGTATTTGGTGACGTTTTCCTTTGAACTTATGAATTAAAAATATTAATTTTAGCTAATTGCTAAGTTTCTTCCGTATTCTTCATAACAATCTTTTATTTCCTGAGCCCAGTCTCTGTAACGATGGAAGTTAGCAACTTCATGATATTCAAGATTTGTTAAATGAAGTAAATATTTAGTTATAACAATCTCCTCCTTTATCCCATATTAATATATCGCCTAAGTAAAGAATTGAAATATCTTTCTCAAAATTAGATAACTTGAATGTCAGTTTTTTCTTTTTTCTCCAAGTTCTTGCAAAAAACATTATTTTATCTTCGTTTTCTATAATTAATTATTTCGTTCATGTATTTTATTTATGCCAAAGTACGATAATATTCGCAGATCTGTTCTATATGAATATATAATGTCTGTATAAACGACATCCCATATTTTTGAAATATTTTTATTTAGTTTTTGGATAGTTAAATTTGTTGAAAGATATTTATCTAAAGAAACAGCATCTATGTAAATTTCATTGTTCGTTTCAATAGCTTGACTGTTTAGTTCTCTTGAATAACGTTCAATTTCTGTTTTTAGGTTTATAAATTCGTCATCAGCTAATTCGAGAATGCTAGACAACCTAAAAAATCTTCTTTTTATATCTCTAGGAATCTCAAAAGCTGACTTATAGCCTATATCGTGTTCAATTTCTGCCCAAGAATGTTGCAAAATTGTACGAATTTGTATTTCACATACAAAGTCTTTATATTTTCGGTATTCTGCTAAATTGTTTCTGCTTTCAGAAAGTTTTACAATGTAGTGTAGTGATAGATATCCAAATTTATCAGGATCTAACAGTTTCTTTTTGTCCACAGACAAGTCACGAAGTATTGTAAAATTTTGCTCAATGACATTAGCTGTTTCTTCAATTTCTGTTAATAAATAACAAATAATTCTAATTCCAGACAAATCTGTAAATACCTGCTAGTTTATTATAAGAGTCACCTTTACGCTTTAGTTTTCCTTCTAAGCTTTTTACATCCTTTGTCCGTTTATCTAATGAGTGAACTCTAATGTTACTTTCAGTTAGAAGGGATTCAATTAGTTTATGTATTTTTTTTGTAAATTCTTCATAATTATGCTGATCATGTTTGTATTCTTCTAGAATAATCAACTTTTGATCTATCAAATATTCAACCCCATAACTAAAATAAATTTAGTGCTTAAAAATTTTCCTTTTTTATTTTCCTTTTTTATCCTGAAACTCTTACTTCGGAAGTTTTGTAAGTTCAATATGAATGAATTTTATACAAATCAAAAATACTTTATTTTTCGCCACCAAGAGACTCCGAGAAAAGTACCTATGTGTTTCTAGTAGGATTTTTGCATTTGATGGGGTATTAGCAGAAGCAAACAAGCATATTCCTATGCAATATGTAATGATCGAGAAAACAAACACATAGGCAATTGTGGAAAAATCAGCCTTGAAATTGGCAATTTTCATTATAATAATCAGACAATAAAACAGAAATAACATTTTTTGTATTACGGATTTTAGCAAAGTTATGTTAGTTCTGCATACTAGAGGTATTTTGTAATTTTTCAGAAATCTGAAACTTTTAGAACTCCATAGGTTATAACATAAAACCTATGTATTTTCCCAGTTCTGCAACATATGCTTAATATTTTAATAGTCGAAATCATTTCAGGATACAACAATGTAAAACTTTTTAGAGTTACATATAAATATTTTCAACACTTAATAGTGAGTGGCATATATCGCCGTCCTTAGCGTTTAAATCGCTATTTGTTGGTTGGTTAACTTTGAGGATTACTCGCAAATACTCTACTAATGCAGTAGTCCTCAAAAATTAGCTCTTTTTGTTTTTCTGGCTTTGTAGAAAACCTATCTAACTTGGGTCGTCCTTTCGTCCTTACTTTGCAACAGCTGTTAATGCCCGTTCTGCTTTTGCGGAGTCAATTGAAGTAAAAGTTGCAGCGGCAAAACAGTCAGGTTTTAAGGTAAAACCTTGCAGTTGTAAAAACGATAAATCTATTTTTTGCGAAAAAATAATGCTGAGTAATTCAGATTTTACAGAACTTTTGATACACTGCCAAATTTTCCTTTTTGGTTTTCAAGAATAGAGAGCATAGATCGTTTTCTTAATGTCCGTTCTCAAGGTATTCGTGGGTTCGAATCCGAATCCTAACTCTAAAATTCTGGAATTAGTTCTTTAAAGGTAAATTTCTGACCTTAAAAAATTCGTGTTTTGCACGATATACGAAATTAATCACTTTCATTTCATCTTTGAAGCCATCAGAGTCTTTAAGCCCAGAACTGGCGTCTACACCATATGGCCTTACAAACTGTATAGCCTCTCTAATATTTTCTGGAGTCAGACCTCCTGCTAAGATCACTGGTCGTGAGACCTCTTTAACGATGTCTCTACTAATGTTCCAATCATGGACTAAACCTGTTGAACCTACTTTATCATTAGCTAAATCGAGAGTATCCAAGATGAAAGCATCTACCACAGATTCGAAGGGTTTCATAGCGTGAATAATTTCTAACCCTTTAACATGAAAATTTTTGATTAATTTTACATGAGGAAGGCTTTTACGTATTGATATGATACTATCAACTGAACAATCAGAATGCAATTGGATAGAAGTAGCACCTATCTCATGTGCTAGGTTAGAGATTTCTTCAGCATCATCCAATTCTGTAACTAGAACTGGCGAAATATAAGGTGGGCACTCTTTAACTATTTTTTTGGCTAAATGTTTGTCAATAAAGTCATCAGAATTATGTTTTTGCCCTACTACTAGTCCAATTGAATCAGCTCCACAGTATGTAGCCATAATAGCATCTTCAACCCTTTTAATACCGCAAATTTTTATTCTCATCATTCTCTCCTAAAATGTCTTTGATAGGGTCTAACAAACCAAGTACAATAGAATGTGATCTCAAGCTCATTAGTTCCTAGATTATTGCTTGAATAGGTCTGTAATTTAAAATCATTTCTCGAGATAAAAGTAAAATGGAGTAATTTTGGGGGATTACTGGATTTCTCTGCCTGCTCTCTGTTAGCTCCTAATCTGATTTTCTACAGGATTATTCTGCGTACAGAATTAATAGTTTATCAGGGGCAGTGTGCCTTAATTTCTGTAAAATTCTCTCTATACCCTTTTATTCTTCTTTTTTGATTACTGTTCCATTACTATATACTTATTTCCTGTAATCCATTCTTCATTAATATCAATCAGTATTGAGACTGATAGTCTCAATACTGCCTCTTGATTCGGGAATGCCCTTACTACCTTGCTTCTTCTTTTTATCTCCTTGTTAGTTCTCTCCATCATATTTGTTGTTCTTATTCTTCTCCAATGATTCAGCAATACATT
>CAVRJG010000009.1:0-12749 GCA_963721455.1 uncultured Methanosarcinaceae archaeon | reverse complement strand
ATTTTCTCTTTAGTTTTTTCTACAATTTTAAAGTTAAATCCTAAAGTTCTTTGGATTTTTAATTATATCTACGCTTTTGATTACTGATTTTCCATCCCCAATGCCTATTTCTCTCTCATAACTAATATCCCCTGAAAATTTTGATACTGATAATATATCTGATAATGAAATAGACCAAGCTTTTGCTAAGACTTCAATAACCACTCCTTCCATTGTTCTCTTGTAAAACCAAAACTCTCCGGGCCATTCATTAATTAATGTTGGCCATCTAAAATGTCCTTCAGAGTTCAAGAGAGATGGAGACCAACCAGCTACTACCAGAACGTTTTTGTGAACTTTAAGTTCTTTGTATTTCTGACTCTGAATATAATAATCTTCATCCTGAAGGAAAATAATTTCGTCATATTCTCTAGCCCATTTAGATATTTCTTCTGAGTTCTTCCATCCACTTTCTGAGTAGGCTACTGGAAGATTCCCAATGTCAGCACCAAGTGCTCTTATTACTGAAGCACATTCAACTAAGTTCTCCATTATCATACATTTTAGAAACTAAATGTGATTGTTCAGTTGCCCATCTATGAAGTTCTTGAATACTAATAATAGGTTCAGCATCAATTTCGGAGGCAGTATTTGAGTCGCCCATAAATATTCCAACTATATTGTTCATTGTACATGAGTATAAACCACCAACAGTAACAATACCTTTTAATCTTCCATTTTCATTATAGGGTACAATACACGCTCGAGCAATAATTTTGTTTCAGCATCTTTCAAAGGTTTTATATTTTCACATATGACATTTAAAAAGTTAGTACTATCTGTAATTTCGTTTTCAGAATAAACTAAAACTCTATTAAAAAGCTTCTTACTGTCTAAATTAACCCAATCAGACGCAGAAATTATCTTTCTCGGTATTTTTTCCTCTCTTTCTTGGATATATAGATTTACTTCTATACTTGGAGCAATAATAGAGCAAATTTTGTCAAGGTTCGGTTCCTGCTTATAGTAAAGTTTCGGAATGTCAAATTGTAGTTCGTCTTCCATCCAAACACGAACACGCGTACCACCATCCCTTAAAAATTCATTCCTTTGAGCTTTCCTTAATATTGGGCGAGATTCAACACCACCACTAAATTCCAATACTATCGTATCTTGCTGAGCATAATCATAACGTCGTGTAATAACCTGAACATGTTTACCCCACATGAAAACTGAAAAAAAACCTATCCCATATCTACCTATAGACTGAAATCCTTTTGCTAATAAGCCAGGATGTTCTTCACGCATTAATCGAGATCCCCAAGAGGAATTTCCGAAGTCTAAAAAAGGACCTTTTAAGATCTCTGAAGACATTCCAATGCCATTGTCTTCTATTTCAATCCAATAACCTTCAGAATCTTTTCCTGACCGGACAGTTATATCTCCCCAGTCCATCTGGTCTATTATCAAGAATTCTTCTCGCTTTGATAGCATCTATCGAATTTTGAATTAACTCCCGAAGAGGAATAGTGTTATTTTTTCCGTAAAGTTGTTCACCTCCAAGCTTGTGAACCAAAGATGAGACATTTGAGACCTTTATGCTTGCATCTACAGGAACCCAACCTTTTGTTGGTATTAATCTTTCTAGACGGTCGGGGTCTTCAATCCCTGCCACACTTCTGACCCGAAATCTGAGTTTATTCTTATCCGCAAGAAGAGCGTCTACTTCTCCAAACTCTCGATTAACCATGCGTAGGGTATCGTAGCATAGCCACCATGAATTGAAATCATCAATTGAAAACGAATTTCCTGAAGTAAACAGTAATCTATCCGATTCCACTCTTGGCTTATTTAATTTTTCTTGAAACTTCCAATGCTCACTAGAATACTTTGAAGGTTTACGTAATGCTTCCAGGAATCCAGGAGCTCTTGAGCTATCAAGATGGCTCGCATCTGCCAAGCGTAAAATGCAGGCAAGTTTCAGCGGATCTACTGACCATTCATTTGGGAAAATTGAGGGAGCTCCAAGAATTGTCTGAAATTCTTCATCTAATCTTTTAACCGGCCACCAATGACTATGAGCTATTTTACCTATAATTGATCCATATATATTGCGAATTTCTGGATCTTCTATAAGGTGATAGCTTGTTGGACTGGATGATTCGTCTTTCCATTCAACAAAAGCCAACTCTTCAGCTTTCTCTGCATGAAGGATACGCAATACTTCTCCAATCGCTTTATCTTCAATATCTTCATCAAGAATATCAATTTCTTCCTTTGTTGGAAAACGTCCGAGTTTTTCCTTTAAAAAGTAAGTAATTGTATCATTCCAACGATCATTTTTATGTAAAGCTTCTTTTCCTTCTGGATAAGCAGCTAGTCCCATTCCAAGATCATGAATTAGAAAAGCTCCCCCAAGAACAAAAGCTTCAGCAGGCGTCAAGTGGTTATCAGGGCCAATTATTAGGTTAGCCAATTCCCATAAGGCGTCTATATGCGTAATATCATGAACAGTAAATTCCGGCAAATCCCGAGAAATCTCTTTTGAAAGCATTTCTGCCCGTTCTCGAAACATTATGAAAGCATTTCTTAATCTGCCTTTTGACAATGAATCTATATCTCCTTCTTGATAAGCAAGTGTACGCTGCCAAATTCCTGTTCTAGTGATTTCAACTGGCAATGGTTCAGACATAGTACCTCAGATCTCAGAAATTGGTTAAGTTATGGAGAAGCAATTAAAGTATGAGTAGATGTGTATTAATTTTTTCATTTGTTATTGATGTAGCATAATTGTGCGAGATTTTCAGGAGCTTTCAAAAAGAGTTTTAAAAGTCTCAGCCTGCCCGAGTCAAAACAGGATTAATTTGTGGACTAGATGGCCTAGAAGCACTCCTTCTTGTCTATTAATTTTTGTCATGTTCTATCAATTTGATAGATTCTGATAACAAAGCACCCTAAAACCTCAATCAATCTTCTTGAATATAAAAATAAACTCTTTTCCAGCCTTCCTTTTTTCAACGTAACCCAACTTTTCAAGATTGAACAGGTCACTTCTGGCAGTGGCGTATGCCACGCTGTAAGTGGTCACTATTTCTTTAATTGTGATGGGTTTTTCAGGCTGCTTTAAGAACTGCTTGAGGATTTCTGCCTGCCTTAAAGTCAGATCCCCTGATTCGGTTATGATTTTTAAGGCTTGAGACTGCTCTTTTTGTTTTCTTTCCAGGTATTCGAGGATGTCGTCAAGGGCTTTTTTAATACAGTCAAGATTGTATTTGATGAAGTATGTGAGGTCGCCGGAATCGTTCGGGGTTCTGTCGGATTCGGTGTAGAGGTAGGCATTTCTGTACTGCTTTTTCGAATTATTTATTACTTTTGATACTGCCATGTACTCGAAAAGCCAGTAGTCATTTTTAAGAAGATACCAGTAGAAAAGAGCCCGTGCGGTCCTGCCGTTGCCGTCGTTGAAGGGGTGGATGTATCCGATCAGGAAATGAATGATTATTCCCTTTAGAACCGGATGAATGAAATCTTCATCCTTGCTGTTGGCAAAATCACACAATTCATTAATCAATTTCGGAATTTCAGGGTATTCTACAGGTTTGTGAAGCAGTGTCCCGTCATGGGAATAAACTGCAATCTCGTTGTTTTCTCTGAAATTGCCTTCGTATTCGGGTTTTTCAAGGGTTCCGTTTGTAATCATCCTGTGGATTTCAAGGATTTTATCCGGGGTGATGGCTTCGTTTTTTAAATCCACGATATGCTTCACTGTAGCGTAATTGTTTACAATCATTTTTTCGTCTTTATTTTTGGGCTTTCTGTTTTCCTGCAGCATCCGTTTTGCAATTTCCCTTGTAGTTGCTGCCCCTTCTATCTGGCTTGAAGCTATTGCTTCTTCCATCAGGGAACTGATTATGTATTTTCTTCTATTGTCCTGCAAGGCTTCAAGACTGCTGAGAAGATTTCCTGCTGCGGATTTATCCAGAATATGAAGTTTTTCCTGAAATTCGTCTATTAAATTATACTTGAAAACCCAGTCCCCAAACTCTAGAGATCTCGCCTTTAATTTCCTTGAAATTTTCATAAAATTCCATATTATAACCGGGTCGAGGGGAAGTTTCCTGTGCTTTAACTCCTCCCAGTGCAGATACCTTTCATTGTATCTATGGGCTAACTCTGCAATTTTATCATCATGCAGAAATTTTCCAGCTTCTTCAAGAGCTTCTTTTGAAAATTCAGGGACCACTGGGAGTTTCATATTATCATTTTCTATCTTTTTCTATCAATTTGATTGATCTTGATAGATATTGATAGTTATCTCCTATATTTCTTTCTATCAATTTGATACTTTTTGATAGATATTGATAGTTTTCTTAACTAAAATATTACATATGGACTAAGTTCCTTGATAATATTTTCCCATCATTTTTCTATCAATTTGATCGATTTTGATAGATTCTGATATCTTTCGTTTTTTTCACTGAAAACCGATTTTTTTCCAGCAATACCCCTAAGTTAAAATAACTTTTTCAAACTACACTATAACTCTGGTTCAGACTTCAAAACTTTCCAGCCGCCACAAACCAGCTAATGAAAATTTATATCTCCAAACCTCATACTCTTAGCATGTTTCCCTCATTATTGAGTCCGCAGTCGATGCCTGTAATAGAAGGCATAAGAATTCCACTGAATCTGTATGTAGTGCTTAAGGAGCCTGTGCTTCTCGCTGGCATGTCTCACCCCGCGATGCGCACGCCCTGGGAAAAGATTGGTGATGCGGGATTCTCAAGTGTTGTCTGTCTCTGTGATTCAAAGGTTTTTTATGACCCTTATCCTCTCAAGGTACTTTTTTCTGCAGAATTAGAAGACCTGCACTATGGCAATAATCCATATGATCCTGAAACACAGGAGTGGCTTGTCAGAAAAGCAACCAATGTAATAAGAGAAGAAATGGATGCTGGAAAAGGTATTGTTGTCCACTGCATGGGAGGTATAGGCAGAACCGGGACAGTCCTTGGATGTGTGCTTAGAGATCTTGGTTTTCAGGCTGATGAAGTGATAAATTATCTGGACGATATAAACAAGCTGAGAGGCTTCAGAGGGTGGCCGGAAACGAAATGGCAGGCGGAAATGGTACGCAAATACTGACACATTTAAAAATTTATCTAATATTATTTGGATTAGCAAGGGCAAGAAGTAGATTTTCTTCAGTTTTACCCGGTTCTTCGATCAATTACTGTGATTTCCTATCAATTTGATAGATTTTGATAGATATTGATAGATGTAGATGGATATTGATATCGATTGTCTTTCTGTTTTCTATCAATTTGATAGATTTTGATAGATATTTATAGTAAAATTGAAAATAGACGGCTCAGCCTCAACCAGATAAGGAGAATTCAGAAAGAACAATCGAAAAAACAAGACTGAATTTTCTAATTTTCAGCAAGAGTTTGATTTATAGCTAAGTAACTTACTTTACTATACATTCATTCTATCCATTCCGGATTTCTCTTAACCTGCTTTTCAGGCGTTGTAGGCATCATAGATCTGCCAGATCCATATGATTAGCCATATTGGAATGCCAGCCCCAAAAATATGCACGGCTCCGGTGATTATGAAGGCTACCCAGATGCCCAGTGCCTTGAACAGATGTCCCTTTACAAGCTGGCCCAGGCCCGGGAAGAAAAACGAAAATAATGCTGGAATTCCGTGTTTTCTGCAACAGTTCATAAAACTTACCTTTTTTAAAACATTTAATGAGAGGGCGGGTATAAATAATTTAACCTGGCTGAGTCTTTCTCCTTTAAAACGACATTCTCTAAAACGAATTTCTCAACCTATTTTTCATGCATTATAGGCATCATATATCTGCGCAATCCAGACAACCATTCCCATTAAAATTCCAATTCCGATAACGCTCATGAATCCACAGATTATCAGGGCTACCCAGATGCCAAGTGCCTTGGACAGATCTCCCTTTACAAGCTGGCCCATGCCAGGGATAAAAAAAGAAAACAATGCGGGAATTCCGTGTGTTCTCCTACAGTTACAGTTCATAAATTTACCTCTTTTATATTATTAATGAATATGTATATAAATTAGGAGTAATCGACATAAATAGTTTAACCTGGCAGCACGATGAGTTTTCAACAGGGCTAAACTAACACATTCAAAAACAATATTCACAGGGTTTCTCTTATCATTCGGAAACTTCTTTAGAATATTTTTAAATTATATGCCAAAATTAATATATATTATAGTATTAAACTACTGGATATATTTCAACATTAATTTAAAAAATATATAATATTTAAATTGACTGTTCAGACGAACTTTTTCTGAAATATATCGGTTTTTCAACCTGATATAATAACTAAGTGTTTTGTTTTAATTTACAGGTTGCCTGGAGTCTGGTTATGGATAAAAAAGACAGCAAAGAATCAATGTTGCATCAACTTAAATCTCTATGGAACTCATTTCCAGAAGTTCTAAAATTGATTGGTACCATACTGAGTATAGCTATCGCTCTTAAAGTCCTGTTTCCTGCAGCAATTGTGGAAATCAATAATTTTAATGCAGGTCCGGAACTTATCGAGCCAGGAGATCCTTCCGTTTTAAGCTGGGGAGTCTCCGGCGCTAACAATGTTACCATAGAGCCTGGCATCGGAGCCGTAAATTCGAACGGGTCATTTTCTGTTTATCCTCCTGAAACCACAACTTACAAACTGATAGCGACAGGTAACGGAAAGGAAAAAGTCGCTTTCTGCACGGTTACGGTCAAAGGAGATCCTTTGCTCATCAATTCATTTGATGCGAGTCCTGATTCCATTAAAACAGGAGAGAGTGCAGTCCTGAACTGGCACGTTACCGGAGTTTCAAACGTTACCATAAAGCCTGATATCGGAGTTGCAGAACCCACAGGAACATTGAATGTATCCCCTGCCAGAACTACAACATACAAACTTACAGCTTCCAACGGCGATAAAGACGACGCAGCTTACTGTACTGTTGCAGTTGAGGAGAACCTTACATCCACTGGAAACGTTCTTCCATCGGCCCTTCCGTCTGCGGAAGAAAACCTGACACCTCAAGAGAATCCGGCATCCCGGGAGAACCCGGCATCTCAAAAAAATCTGCCATCTATCGGTTCTTTTAATGCAAATCCAGATGCTATTGCGGAAGGAGAGAGTTCCAATTTAACATGGTATGTTTCCTCAGCTGCGAAAATCTCCATAGAACCCGGAGTAGGGGCCGTAGGTTTAACTGGCAGCCAGCGTATCTTTCCCGATGAAACCACGACTTACACCCTGACAGCTACCAATGAACTCGGGAGTGTAGATGCTACCAAAATCGTATTTGTACAGGAGCCTTCCGTACCTGCCTCTCAAGAGCCGGTTTCTATGCCTTCTCCTGCACCGATTTCAACGCCAGAGCAACTTTCACCGGCAGACGGAACTGTATTCGACAGCTCCACTTCCGGGATTACACTGGAGTGGAAAGCCATTCCGGGAGCGGCAAACTATACGGTAGAAATCGATGCATATGACTCAGGCTCCGGTTCGTGGCTTTCGGAATCAGCCGGATCACGGATAAAGTCCGGTATAACCAGGACCAGTTATTCTTTTGAGCTTCCGGTTAAGGCACCCGGCCGCTGGCGTGTATGGGCTGTAAGTCCCGGCGGTCAGGAAAGTGAGAAAAGCGGCTGGTGGAATTTCGACTATACAATTAAATCCCAGGACGAAGCACAGATAAATACGTAATTTTCTATAGATACATTATTTTCTACAAATAATCCCATAAAACCAGAAAAACCTGCATAGGACCATGATTTGCATAAAACGAACCTCAAACTCTCCAGAATGGGACCCGCCTGCTCCGTCAACAGTTTATATCAAAATTAAAAATATCCCCTATGAAACCTTCAAAACAAGGCTGAACCAGGGGCTGGTGACCACCGAGCTTGACCAGATCCGGTACCGGCTGGAAAGGCACATCTACTGCTGCGGGGTCTGTTCTAAGTACGTGAACGGATACTGCATCATTACGAACAGGAAGGTTGAACCGGAATGGATTTGCAAGTCCTTTGTGCCAAAAGAGGAATTCATATACCTTGATGCAAGGCCTGGCCTGGAAACATCTGCAGATTTCAGGCATCTCTCTGAAACCGGGCTTCGGAAGGACGGTATCGAATGTGAGGCCCGGGATAAAGGAAGCAAGAAAAATGCGGAAAACCTCTATGAGGAAGGAGTAACTCTTTACAGGCAGGGCAGGCTCAGGCTCGCACTTGAAAAATTTGACGGTGTACTTTCCGAAAACCCGCAGCATTTTGCAGCTGTGTTTCATAGAGGAACTACCCTGCTAAAACTCAAAAACTATGAAGAAGCTCTTGAAACTTTTGAAAGAGCCTCTCAAATCAATCCCGATCATGCAGGGCTCTGGACCAATACCGGATTTACTTTCATGAAGCTCGAACGTTTCAGGCCAGCACTTGAGGCTTTCGAGAGGTCAATCTCCCTGAACCCTGTACAGAAAAACGCCTGGGAAGGGAAGGACGCTGTGCTTTCCCTGATTCGCCAGTGCGAAGAAGATTTGAAGGAATCCGAAAAAGCCCTTGAAATAAATCCTGAGGACGCAGATGTCTGGTTCAAAAAAGGGAAACTGTATTTCAAGCTAGGAGAGCTTGAGAAGTCCAGGGAGGCTTTTGAAAAAGCCCTTGAGACAAAGCCTGAGAACGCAGACTCCTGGCATCTCAGAGGAAAAGTACTTTTTGAAACCAGTCTGGAAAAAGAAGCCCTGCACGCTTTCGAAAAGGCAATCCGGCAGAAACCGGATTTTCCCGAAGCCTGGTATGAAAAGGGGAGAGTTTTCCTGAGGCTTGGCAACCCGAAGGGAGCAGAAAATGCTTTTAAAATCGCAGCTGACCTGTGGGAAAGCAAGGGGCTCAAAACGCAAGCTGAAGCAGCCCGTGCAAGGGTTAAAAGATCCGGCCTCAGAGAAAAATGAATTTTCCGGGAAGCCAGCAACTCCATAAAGTAATCAGTAAACTTTCAAAAGCCCAACTCAGTCAGTTAAGTTTTAATTTTTAAGCCTTCTTTTATGAAGATGAATTTCACTTCTGCAGGAAAATCCCACACAAGCAGGGGATTGTATCTGCCGCATTCCAGTAAAAGGCAGAAAGCCCGGAAGCAGGAATGGTTTGTACTCCAGATCTTAAAGATAAAGACGACCTTGAAAGTAACAGGAGGTCATTTGTTTTTTTTGTTAAGTTCCATCCGTGCCTCCAATACCTGACGAACCACAAGATCTACCGAATTCAAATCCGTCCACGGGCTCAGAATGAACGACTTTATGGCTGCAACAGGAGGAACGTCAGCATAGTCAGAATGCCGATAAGCATCAGTCCATGAAAGGAGTACACCATCTCCACGCATAGCCCGCTCATGGATATGATTGAAGATATGGCGGTTATAGGTGTTGTTCTTTTCCAGTTGTTCTCGATAGTCTGCTTCAGTCAATTCTCGCTGGAATGTATCCTTTGCATCTACCTCGTCAGGATAAACACGGAAGAGAGTGACTGGTCCATAATTGTAGTCATTAAGGACATGAATAAAGGAATATGCCTCCAGCCGCTCGCGCAGCATCTCTGACATCTCGACCACATGACCGATCAAGACCCGATAACCCTGCTTGCCGAACAGGCGCATATTGGCTAAAGCCGCTAGTGCACCTGCCCCGGAGCGTGAACATTCAAGGGTATATATCCCTGGATGGTAAGAGCCAAACTGATAAAGGTAAGGCATTTGCTCTGGTGCACGACTGAGGAGGGTAAGATCCTTCCTATCTTTGACAATAAAAGCGCTTGATATGTAGGGTGAATATCCAGTTTTATGGAAATCAATTCCCAGACTGTCTGCCATATGAAGGCTTCTGATTCGTTCAAGAGAATCCTGCAGTGAGCGCAATGTACGTGCATGGAAACCAAGAGGATTGCCATTAAAGTCATAATCCTTGAATACAGTCCATGACCAGCCTATAACCGAATCGGCATGAATGTGAGGAGGGTGTTCTAATTCATATTCTTTAGCTAACTGGTCTCGAAGCCGCACAATAGCAGCCACGTCATCAACTCCAAAAGCATCCGTAGTGCCTAAAGTGGCTATGATAGTAGCAATTTTCTCTTCTCTCTCGAACGCGTGCCGCAGGTATTCTTCAAGCCTGATCAGTGACATTTCATTTTCGTGGGTAGTAGGTATGGATACGATATTTTTTGTTCCGATTCCCAGCCAACCTGCCACGTTAAGTTTCGAATAATGTGACGAATCCGAAGCTATAATCTTGACATCTTCGCGAATTCCCTCAATCATGGCACGTCCACTGAACATCTTTTCAATCCCTAATTTGCAACCATAAAAAATCGTGCCAGTACCGCCAAAAGTGAATAGACCACCTGATCTTTGCGAATCATAACCAATCAGATCCGAGAGCATCGCTATGCTCTCAATCTCAGCTTCAGCAAACCTGGCAGAGAATTCATCCTCTATAATATTTGGGTTGTAGATTGCCGTAGCAATGAAAGCCAGAATGCTGGGTATTGATGAGGGAGGGATAACGTTAGATTGTGAATTCGGATGTGCCCATATGATCATGTCCTTACAATAATTTGCCAGCAATTCGGTAATATTTTCCACCGAACCCATATCCTCTGGGAAGTTTAGACCTTCAACCTCTGTCTCCAGCTTTGTTCTTGGCAACATCGAAAGCCTCTCTTTGTCAACATTGTGAAAGGTACACTCAAGGAATTCTTCTTGCCCAATACCGAGTATAGGTACAGTGGATTTTAAACTGTCTACATGGTCGAGAAAGTGTGAAATGGTATGAACCAAGTAGCCATCCATAATAGGATTGGATACTGGGGAGGGAAAATAGGTCTTCATTCTTTCGAGAATATCCGTATAATGTTGTCGCTTCAGGTTTCCGTCCATTTATTGACCCCCTTAAGGAATTTATTTAATTTATTACAGAATTCGATAATGCTGTATACAATTTCTACCGCTTGATCTATATCATATTTATGGACGATAAAATATCTTTTATGGACGATGAAATATCTATAAGCTTCATGGGCTTGGACACTTGACAAACCCTTTCCCTAACTCAATTGAGGATTGGCAGGCAGAGATCTGGCAAGATATTCTTAAGCTTCATTATGGACAAATTACTGAGGAAGATATTGAAGAAAAATATTCTAACTTCTATGCAATTTCTCAGCTTACCGTTAGCACTTTCCACATGCTGAACAGGTTCAAGAAACTGAATAAGGGAAAGCCCTGGAAAGAGCAGATTAAACCTTTTAATTTCTTCCTTGTAGGGTTCCAGGCAATTAAGGAAAACGGTAAAGCTGTTAAGCCGCTGGCTCCTTTCACCAAGGATTTCCTGAAAATAGTGGATGAGCCATTTATCAATTATCAAACGGGAGAAGTCAAACAAGGAGTTCAATATTTTAAACCTTTGAGCAGGACAATTTTGAAATATATTGAGCACATGGAAAACAAGTTTGATGGAGAGATAGGAGTTTTAGAGAGAAAGCGTACTCAGGCTGATGGGTTTGTCTACATTGGGAAAAAAGCCATAATATTGAGGATCAGCCTTTGGATGTTACCAAGTCTCAAGGTTTCATTAATGAAGAAGCGATAAATGAAAAAATTTTGGCTTTAACTCCTGAAGAAGCCCGAAAAATAGGAATTAAGCATGGAAGTACATTGAAGAGAATAAAGGATAGGATTAAAAAAGGAAAATTAAATTTGAAAACCGAATTATGTGAAAAAGTTAGTTAAATTATACGTGTGAGGCAGATGGCTTTGGTTTTACATCAATATAGATTATTCGAAGTTTCAGGTTTTGATTTTTCTCTAATTCTGTACGTTGCTTCTCTAATTTTTCTTTTAATTTCGATATATCTTTATTGCCAAAATCGAAGATGATAAAGAATCCTAATCTCACATCCTCTGAACTCATATATGTTGGTAATTGTTTACTTAACCTGTGAGCCAATTTTGGGTTACTGTCTTTTTTTAACTCCACATGAGCAATATAATCTACAGTAGAAGAAAATCTAAAATCAATTGGTCCTCTTCCTGTTTCCGGTTCTCTGGTTAGATCTATTCCTCTACTCTTACAATAACTTTTTAAACAAACATCGAATAATACCTGGCAAATTTCTTCTTTTCTTTGTTTGCCACTTTCATCCCATAATAACTCATACCCACTGTTTTCAATCATATTTTTAAAATTAGATATTATTTCATCAACTATTTCAAAAAACTCTTCTTCAGTTACAGGGATTTTTATTTCTTTTGGTTCAAAAAAAGTCTTTGGAAGCTCTGTCTCTATTTTCTCTTTGAATAGTTTTTTAGTTATCTCTACTTCTCTATCGTATTCAGGATGATAATAATCCCATTCCTCATAATCTTCAGTATTTATCCTTATTCTCAAGGGGTCAATTCCATAATCAATATTATCGACCATCAATTTTCTTAAATTATAGTACTCAAAAACTAAACCACCGGGGTCACAAATAATATGACTCTCACATATGGAAGCTAAAAAAAATAATAGACCACTAGTGCATCGATTCCTAATTAACGCCCTTTTAGACTGTGATTCCACCAGGCATTTCATCCATTTTTTCCATTTTATATCTCCACGTAAATAGAACTTGCTTTTCGTTAATCTGGTTTATATATTGACTAATTCTTTCTTTTAATTCATTC
>CAVRJG010000008.1:0-98748 GCA_963721455.1 uncultured Methanosarcinaceae archaeon | reverse complement strand
ATCCCCCAAGCCAAATTCGCTTTTCTTGCCTCTTCATGAAGCACCGAAAAGGCTCTTTCCGGTACTTACGTCGTCTGAGTGTTTTTTAAATAGATTAGCATTGGTCTGCAGGTTTGTAGTGACTTTAACTATAGTCAGTGATTATAATTCAGTGCAGGAAATATTTACTTTTTAGGGCTCAACGCTTTGAGAAGTAAAAAAGTGTATATTACGAGCTCGTCCCAAAACTCAGAATTACGGAGTCCGTTGCAAAAATTTCAGAATAAGCATGTAAATATATGGATAACGAATTAAACTCGGTGCTTAGAATTCTCAAAAATAGGTGTCCGTTTAACAGTGATCCCACGTAGTTCTCAACCTATAAATAAAACTTGGGCAGTGTCGCAAATTTGCTGTAAATTCAAGGTTTATTTTTTTTGTACTGAGTACAATTCCGTTCTCTCAATATTGAATTTTCAAACTACCAACTTTTTGAGATTTATGATTTTACAGAAAAATCGGCACACTGCCAAAACTTAAGAGCGTGATGACCAGCAGAATCCCCGTGATGACAGGCCAGTAAAGTACCTTCACGTAAATGTTGTCTTTTGCATCAATAAAGGGGATATCCCGATTTGACGCAAAAGCTATTGCATTCAGGGAAACAACCAGGATCGCAAGATACAATACAAAGTAGAAATACTCAAGGTAGATGATACCGCCGATGGGAATTCTAGACCTGAGGGAAGAGTGGGCAATGATAAGAGTAAAAAGGATGGAGGTGCAGTAGCCCAGGACTCCTTGTGAACTGAATCCGAACTGACTTCTGTTTTCACCCTTGGTCGTTATAGTAAGTACTGAATAAAGAAGAATGACTGCTACCATTATGAGTAGAAGTTCGGAAGCAGAGGAGGCTTTAAAGTCCCTTTTGATATCGACGTTGAAGTGAAATTCGGACACACTGGAATTTGTAAAATTCCCTGCCCCGAAATTGGTGTTATAAGAATTTACCCTATAACTGAAAAAGGTTTTTTGCGGCTTCCAGCCTTCGAGCACAAACGAACTTCCCAAACCGGGAAGGGTTTCAGGAATCAAGCTGTGGTAGGAATCAAAGTCCGGAATCAAGAGGCCTCCTGCAGAATTGTTACTCAATACTCTGATCGATACATCTTCCCTGACAAAAGGGTATCTTGAATAATCAAACTGCTGGGGTAGAGTAGTCTTAAAACGCCAGCCTATAACACCTTTTTCCTCATTTACATAAGCTTTTTCAATTGTTGTTTCTTTTGAATCCGGAAAAATAAAGTCAGGAGAATCTTTATCCGCTCCAGGAGCTGAAATATTTTGCCAGATATATCCGGTTATTTCGACATCATAAGCATTCAAAAACTCAATGGACTGGAGAAAAAATCCAGTAGGAATTCTGGGAGTTGTCGGACTCAGGTTGGCATGTTGAAACACAGTTTCAACATCTTCCCTGTCGAAAACAACAAGGTCACCGTTTCTGTCATCAAGAGTGGAGCTATTCATAGCAAGGTTCCAGATAAAGCCTATTCCAAGGATACAAAGGAATGCAAAAATAAACGAGAGCGCCCAGAGCCCTCTATGGTTATACCTGTAGATGGATACAAACAGCAGGCACAGAGAGAATAAAAATGCAAAAGTTGCGAACACGACCTGAATAATGGAATGTGTCTGCTCCGTTTTTCTGCTTATCAGAGTTTCTTCCTGAGGAAGGACAAGACCCAGGGTCCAGTCCGTAGAAGGTATATTTCTTTGAAATACCCAGTAGGATTTCCCTGTAAAGGAATTTGTCGCCCGGTACTCTCTCTCTGTCATGTGCTTACTTATAAAGTAAATATTGGGATCTTTTTTTGCAAGGTCGTGAATATTTCCGGCCAGGTACTCCTGGACAGGATAAGAAATAATCACCCCTTTTCCGGAAATGATGTAACCATAACCCGTATTTCCCAGATTAAGTCTCGCTACCTGCGCCCTTACTCCTTCCAGAGATTGACCTATACTTACTACTCCTGCAGCTTTGTGTCCGTTGCCGTATTCTGGAAGATAAAAAGGAGTCGAACAGTCTATCTCATACTTGGAGTCTGCAATCCCGAAATAAGGAGAATTCCATACTGTGGATCCTTTTTTCATGGCATCATTGTACCATGCAGTTTGTTCACCGTCCTTTGTGTAGCGATATGTGATCGGAGCGTACACGATCTCCGAACCGTTTCTCATGAAGTGAGGTGCATAAAGATTCCCAGCACGGGCAGCAGGGGAATATGCAACGGTGATGCTATAAATATTGGAATTGTTCTTCATTTCAGTCAGAATGCGCTCCCTTAGCATGGAATCGTCGTTCAATTTCCCGGAACTTAGATCCTTTGCAAGTCCTTCGGCAAGGGAGTTCGAAGAATTTACTCTATCGTTAACTCTCTTTATAGCAGAATCAGCTTTTTGGAGCGCATCTTCCTTTGCCTTTTCCATAATTACTTCATTTGTCTTGCTGCTTTTGTAATCATATCCGACATATACCAGTAGCAAAAAACTGAGTAGGCAGAGTAGTGATGCAATGCACACTGCTTGTTTTCTACGTTTATCCGAGTCGGTCATTTTCATCTCTTAAACATCATTACTGTTCCCTTCACACAGACAGATGAATGTAATAAGCTGAACTCTAATTTTCCAGAATTTATCATTATTTATCCATTAAAAGATGGATTAATTTTTAAATTACTGCTGTAAAAGATGGATTAATTTTTAAATTACTGCTGTATTGAGATAATAGATAGCATTTGTGTACATCTGCGAAAGTTGGATTTATCTTTACATTATTATATATTCTTTATATTTAAACTTGGGTCAAATATAGGGGTAATAGCTTCAAAGCTTCAGCCTAATTCGCTTCAAAATTTCATTTATGAAAAACGGTCTCTTTATAGAAGACAGGATCTTCCCAATTACGGAAACATTCGACTTTATGGCACATGGCAATTGTATATTTTGGAGAAAAATGGTTGGGACTGATTTTTTTACCTAGAGGCTGTCTTAAAATTAAATGATACATGTAAACAGAATGTTCGGTAGTGTCAGAAATAAACGAATTCCCTATCCAGGTGGTTTTTTAAAATAGCATGTAAATTAATGGCAGGAAATAAATCATTGCAGTTGTTGACGGAAACTTCGTAGAAACCTCAGGAAAAAATATGCGGAAATCAAATATAATATAAAAAACAAAGTATAATAAGAAAGTCAGATTAACCACAGATCCGAATTCTTTTTAAAGTTTGATTTCTATTGTTTACCTATACGATTTTATAGCATTAATACGAAAACATCGGAATAAGCATGACTACCAATGTAAAAACGATTCCACTCGCTTTTGGAAGCGGGATTTCTGAGCTGAGTATACCTGAGAAAAATGTCTCAAGTATCATCCTGCCTTCGGAATCTACAATAAAGGAAGAAGGGGCTTCCCTTATTAAAAAGGCGCTTGAAAACCCCATAAAAAGTAGAAGGCTTTCCGAGATTGTAAACCCGGATTCAAGGGTTGCAATCATCGTAAGCGATGTTACGAGACCAACTCCTACTGCAAAAATTCTCCCTCCTCTACTTGACGAGCTTTATCTCGGAGGAGCAAAAAATGAGAATATCACTATTGTATTTGCCCTTGGGCTCCATCGCTTACAGACTGAAGAAGAATGCCGACAGCTTGTAGGGGAAGAAATCTTTGAAAATATAAGGTGCATCCAGCACGACAGGAAAAGGTGCAGGCTTATAGGGGAGACAAGTTTCGGAACGCCTGTGGAGGTCTTTGAAGAAGTGCTTGACTCCGACCTGGTCGTAAGCACAGGGACACTGGAATTTCACTATTATGCGGGTTATGGAGGGGGAGGAAAGTCCATCCTTCCAGGGGTAAGTTCTGAAAAATCCATACTTTCATTCCATAGCTTTTATAGCAAACTCTTTGAAGGCAGTCCCCTTTCAGGAAAAGCCGGCAGTCCGGCAAGACAAAACATTGAGGAAGCTGCAAGGATTGCGGGCCTTGACTTTATCCTTAATGTCGTAATCAACAGCAAAAAAGAGATAGTTGCTGCCGTTGCAGGCGATTTTGTCGAAGCGCACAGGAAAGGCGCGGCATATGTTGACGTCATGTATAAAGTGCCCGTAGAGCCTGCGGATGCTGTAGTTGTTTCATGTGGGGGGTTTCCAAAGGACATCAACCTTTACCAGGCAACAAAATCCCTTGAACATGCTATCCCTGCCGTAAAAGAAGGGGGTTCAATCATCCTTGTAGCCGAATGTGCCGAGGGAATAGGAAACAAAGTTTACGAATGCTGGAATAGGGAATGCAAGATCCCTGACGACGCAGTCGAGCGTTTCAAGCATTGTTTTGAGTTCGGTGGCCATAAAGCTGCTATTGTCGGGAAGGCTGCAAAAGAGTTCAAACTTTATCTTGTCTCAAAGCTCCCGGAAGCGGAAAGCAAAAAAGCCTTCTTTACGCCCGCAAAAAGCATAGAAGAAGCACTTGAGACGATCCTTTCCGAAAATCCCGAGGCTAAAGTTCATGTAATGCCTCATGGAGGGTGTACCCTGCCTGTAAATAGGCATGAAAATAAACAACTGTAAAAAGCAGAACGTGAAACAGGAATCCTGTAAGAAAGGCGAAATAAGTAAAGGTATAAAGCCAGCACACCTGGTCTATGATTGAATATCAAATTTAAAGCGCAGGTTTAAACTGCCTTTAAAGTTATATTTTATAGTTGTTCACCCTATAATTTTACATTATCAAGATGAAAATACCGGCAGGAGCATGACAGCAAACATGAGAAAGATTCCACTCGCTTTTGGAAATGGAGTTTTTGAGCTGGATATTCCTGAGAGAAACATCTCCAGCGTCATTCTCCCCTCAGAACCTGAAAAAAAGGGAGATGCGACTTTTCTGATTAAAACAGCGCTTGAAAACCCCATAAAAAGCAGACGTCTTTCTGAGATTGTAAACCGGGATTCAAGAGTTGCAATTATCGTAAGCGATGTTACCAGGCCAACCCCAACTGAAAAGATCCTTCCACCTCTGCTTGAAGAACTTTATCTTGGAGGGGCAAAGGACGAGAATATAAGAATTGTCTTTGCCCTTGGGCTCCACAGGAACCAGACTGAAGAAGAATCCAAAAAACTGGTCGGAGAGGAGATCTACAAAAAGATCCGATGCATCCAGCACGATACCCGCAGTTGCAGACGTATTGGTGTGACATCTCGCGGAACTCCAATAGAAATATTTGAAGGTATTCTGGATGCAGATATTATTATAGGGACGGGAAGCATCGAATTCCATTATTACGCAGGATACAGCGGAGGGGCAAAATCAGTGCTTCCTGGTGTAAGTTCGCAGGATGCCGTGCTCACAAACCACAAAATGATGATAGAGGAAAAGGCTGTTTCCGGAAGGGTCGACGGCCCTGTCAGGCAGGACATGGAAGAAGCCGCAAAAATTTCCGGCCTTGATTTTATCGTTAATGTGGTGCTTGACAGCAAAAAAGAGATCGTTGCTGCCGTTGCCGGGGACTTTATCGAGGCCCACAGGAAAGGAGTGGAGGTTGTGGATTCCATGTACAAGGTGCCTGTGGAACCCGCAGATGCGGTAATAGTTTCCTGCGGAGGCTTTCCGAAAGATATCAACCTTTTCCAGGCAAACAAGGCTCTTGACAATGCAACTCAGGCCGTAAAGGAAGGAGGCTCCATTATCCTTGTGGCCGAATGCGCAGAAGGGATAGGAAACCAGGTCTATGAATGCTGGAATCGGGAATGTCGGACCCCTGAGGATGCAATCGAACGTTTCAAACATTGTTTTGAGTTCGGGGGACACAAGACTGCAATAGTTGCAAAAGTTGCAAAAAAGTTCAGGCTTTACCTGGTATCAAAGCTCCCGGACGAACAAACAAGAACTGCATTCTTTACTCCGATGGCAAGCCTGGAGGACGCATTATCTGCAGTCCTTTCAGAAAATCCTGATGCAAAGATTCACCTTATGCCCCACGGAGGGCAGACACTGCCTGTCCGAAAAGATAACTGATAAATTTTCGGTGTGCCTATTTTGAAGTTTCAAACTGAAAACCTTTGAAACTTATACTTTTTATTTAAAAAAGAGCAGGAAATAAAGGAAGAAGAAATAAAAAATAAAGCGCGCAAAAAGAGGTGCAGGCTTAAATGCCTGCCGAATCCGTTGCATTGTTTGATGCTGTTTCTGATACTTCTTCCGTTTCATCTTCAAACCTTCGCCTGTAAGCCTTCTTCAGGAACTCTGGCGAGAATTTGGGTGTCATAAGGCTTACCACAATAAGGGCAAGGAAGGAGAGAGGGGTTGCGACCAGAATCGGATCTACAAGAGGCCAGGTCCCGGCAAGTAAAGTCGCTTTTCCGAAGATTGCCTGGCAGATTCCAAGGGGCACTGCTTCTTTTGCATGGACAAAGACCAGCCAGAAGAGACTGCTTATCGAGCCAATAACAAGACTCGCGGTTGCTCCGGCTTTTGTTGTCCGCTTCCAGAACAGCGCTCCAATGTAGAGGGGCAGGAAGGCGGATGTGCACAGGCCCATGAACATGGCAGTAGCTCTGGCGATAATACTTCCAGGGAGAATGTAAGCCAGAACGACTGAAACCAGGATGGTAAAGGCAATCCCCAATTTCGTAACATGGACTGTAGTTGCAGTGGACTTGCCTTTCATGAGGCCCTGCTGGTAAAAGTCGTACCCTATGGCCGTACCCATAGTGTGGAACTGGGCAGCTGCAGTAGACATTGCTGCCGAGAGCAGGCTGAGCATGAAGATTGCCACAAACATCTCAGGCATTGCCTGGTTCAGGAATGCGGGCATTATGAGGTCAGTATTTCCGCCCGGGACAACCTGAAGGGAAATCATGCCTGTAGTCCTGTAAAAGTATACGTTGGAAAGAGCTCCCACAACATATGCGACTCCTGCCATCATCAGGAGGAAGGGACCTCCCACAGCAACTGCCCTTCTCAAAGAACGGTCGTCTTTTACAGTCATGAACCTGACTGCAAGCTGCGGCTGCGCAAGTACTCCTATTCCTACTCCCATTATGATTGTGGAAATCATTGTCCACCAGATTGGGGAATTTAAAGCTGGCATTGCAGTCCAGCCCCTGTGCCCCTGATCAACAAGAGCCTGAGGAACAAGGTTTGCCATGTTAGTAAGAGCCTGGTGGGCTTCTACGACTCCTCCCAGTTTGCTGTAGGTAAATACGAGCAGAAAGGTCATTCCTATCAACATAATAGTGGCCTGCATGGCATCCACGTACATTACTGATAGGAGACCACCTTTAATCACATAAAAAGCAATGATAACAGTAAAGAGCAGGAGAGCGAAGTTATAGTTGATCCCAAGTGTGGTTTCAAGAAACCTACCCGCCCCTATGATCACGCTTGCAGCGTAAAGCGGCATGAAAACCGCTACAAGAAGCCCGGAAAAGGCCTGAATGAACCTGGACTGGAAGCGCTTTCCTATAAATTCAGGATAAGTTATGGCTCCCAGGTTCAGCCCCATGCGCCGGGTTCCAGGGCCAAAGACCACGAAAGCAATGAAAATCCCGAAAAAGATGTTCATGAAGACAAGCCACATAAGCCCCATTCCTAAGGAAGCGGCTACTCCTCCGAACCCTATAATCGCAGAAGTGCTGATAAACGCAGCTCCGTAGGAGAGAGCCATAATTGCCGGGTGTACGCGTCGGCCTGCAAGCATATACCCATCTGTCTGGGAATTTTTCTTATACCCCAGCCGGGCAACGTAGAAAGTGGCCGCAAAATAAACAACGACAAAAAGGATCAGAGTTGAAGTACTGACTGCCATAAAAATAACTCCAGAATAGTTTCGACTACTGTTTTTTCTCAGGCATTATCAAAAAAGGTTGACTGAAGCGAACTCTTTAGAGTAAATCCCGGACCCGTTTACTGGTCCTGAGTCACCTGTTTCTGAGTGCCGCTCTTTACCGCCTGTTCTTCTTTCTCCTCTCTCCAATTCAATGCCCCATAAACCATGCATCCGAGTGCACTTAATATACAAGCAAGATATGCAAGCCAGATTTGCGGATCGTCTATTCCTAACATCTACAACACCTTCCTAGAGAATATCCTGATAACAGCTAACGTGATACCTGTTAGCATTGTACATTTAACGCTTTTTGTTATTTAAATATATTGAGTAAGGTAAATTCTAAGCCAACGTACATTTTATAGAATATGAGGCTGATAATATACTCTTATTATGCCAGATAGGGTCCGAAAAATTACCCGATTTGAGAAGGTATTTTTATGGGTAAATTAATAAAAATTAGCCTGATTGTCCTGTTTTTTGTTTTTCTGGGAGCTGGTCTATTACACTATCATACAGACCAGCTTTATAATGAAAACTTTAAGAGTATTTATGAGTATGATATAACTCTTGAGGCAGACTCTGAATTGACAAACGTTACATTCTACCTTCCCCTGCCGGTTTACGAAAATGAGTCCGCAAGCGGAAACGAACTTGTAAGCCGGTATCTGCAGGAAGAGGGCGGATGGAATTTAAGCCTGGTGGACACGGAAAATGGAAAAATGCTTGCATTGAGAGCAGATAGATTCGTTCCGGAAATGCGTTCTCCTCCGGTAGCGATAAGTGATATAAGTGATACTTCCGAAGAAATGAATGAGGCAGGATCTGTTGAAAGTCCAGAACCGGGTGATGAGATTCAGGGAGTAGGACTGCCGGAAACCGGAAGCCTGGTAAATTCATCAGAAAATATGCCGTTCGCCATGCCTTTAGAATTCCGTGGGGAGCTTGCTTCGGATTCGGAAATTAATACAAAGTTTCCTCTCGGAAACGAGCCCGTACTGAACCCCGCGTACAACCTGACTCTTTCGACATATGATCTCCCTTCTCCAGAAAACAAAGAACCTCCGACTGTTTATAATTATGATTCCCTGGTTTATGCCGACTATGAAACCTCTCCAGAGGCTCAGGTTTCTCTGACAGTCCATTTCTCAGGCAGGAACGAGTGGTGGATCTACGGCTGGAACTGGAACCAGTATTATGAATATATCTACGCCGATCTCAGCGGCCCGCAACAGGGCTGGATGCCCGTTAAAGGAAAAATTACCATGGGATACGGAAACTACAGGTGAACCCCTTAAGGGGGTTCATTCTCCTTTTTTGAGGAATCTTTCCAGGTTGTTTTTGACTTGTTTTTCGACTTCTTCTTTTGATTTTTCTTTCTTCTTTTGATTTTTCTTCATGCGTCATCGGATAAGCATTAAATTCCCTTTCTTGTACATGTTTTTATCATAATACCTGAATATCTCTGTATCTATGTCTCCCCGTCCCCCACCTACTCTTGAAGACTCTCTTCGGGAAATGTTTCCCGAAGAGTGGTTAAGGCAAACTGCTAAAGAAACTGGTCTTATAGTACGTGAACGTAAAATTGACCCTGTCATCATTTTTTGGGTTTTAACTCTTAGTTTTGGTGTACGCTTGCAGCATACACTTGCCAGTTTGAAAAGAGAATATGAAACCGAGTATTCAATAAACCAACGTTTCAATCCTTTTTTCAGTGGATCTTGCTTTCGAATCTTCTATAATATGGTGTTCCCAGGTAATTTCCATCGTTTTTCTAAACATCGTCGCAATGGGACAGGTATGCATCATAGTATCCTGAATTACCTCAGCGACTGTGTTATCATCCACGTCGCCGGAAAGAGTGATTACAAGATGCAGCTTCTCAAAAAAGCACTCGCAGATTTTGCTCCTGGTACCATCGATCTTTATTGTAAAAGAGTCCAGTTTAAAGCCTTTCTTGGAAATATCCATGACCATAATAATACCTATGCAGCTACCCAGAGCCGTGACCAGATAATCTACCGGATTTGGGGTTTTACCGCTTCCACCCATAGAAACAGCTGGCTCTACGGGAGTTTTGCAGCCTGTACTATTCTCTGCAACAAACTGCATTCCACCTTCATACGATATAGTTATAGTAGGATTGTTCTCGGACATGCAAACACCTTACTCCATTCTTAAATTCCAATACTTGCTGAGATTACCTTTCCTTTATCATTTCAATTGGGGTTTTCCGCCGTATAAATGGTCGCCTTTAGAATACGTGATATCAGTCTTGCTTCTGCTCGCACCATTATTCTTATATTACTTTATCAAATATTATCTTTTTTACTCTTTAAAAGTTTCAAAATTTAAATTGAAGCTAAGCAACCGCGACAAAGTGGCAGCAGTGAAAATCAGCAAAAAAGTTTCAATCATTATCTTAGCGGATATTAATCTTGAGCTTACTCGCGAATCTTTTAAGATCCCTTTAATGCTAAAACCGTGATGAGATTAATTCGAGCTCATAGTATTCAGCCAGAAACGAAATTTAATATTTTCTGTCTGGCTTTTGCTTTTGGTCATCTCATGTCGGGTAAGTAGGGAGGATTACTCCTCCTTTCTCCCCTAGGAACCGTACTTGAAAGTTTCCCTTCATACGGCTCGAGTGTTTTCAAACCCTTTCTGTATCAGGCACCAGTTATTTGCATAACTGATTTTGTGTTCCGGATAACAGCCCACTAACATAATTGTCTGTAAGCCTCTCACCTATTGGTGTCGTTGAGTATCTTACATTTGTAGGTTTGTTTCCATTCACACAAGAAAACACCATCAGTAAGTCTGCATCCTTTCGGATTGAGGCAAAGTTTGAACCTCTATCCAATCCATTACAGATTGGCATTCGCTTTTTACTGAATCCTCTACCCTCAATGCCATCGTTATCCCTCGCGGGAGTCCTACCCATAATGGGAGCATTTAGGGCTTACCAAGTTCCATACTACGAATAATGTGAATACCTTAGAAGCCATCTATAAACCGAGAATCATTTGTCCATTTGCCATAATGTCCGCAGACCCATTACAGCCTGATTCTGTACCTTTTGGTTAAGCGTATCAGCCTGCTTTCGCTTATTCCACTTCACGATTCTTACGATGGTTCACTTTATGTTCTTCATAGTATTCGTATCCTAACCGATTACCAAAGTCAGGTTCCTTGATTTCTCGATAGTGTCCTGTGAGCTTCACACACAAATGTTACCATTTATGCATGTCACAGTAGGATTACCTCAAATGGAAGAGGTAGCGAATGGTGCAATTCATAGTATAGCTTCTTGTCGCACCTGCGGAAAGTAGGTTTCAGGTAGATTCCTACATATTATTTGTTTTGGTTCAGTTGGAGGGATGCAGAAAATCGGTTTTTTACAAAGTGAATATTATCAAGCTAAAAATACAGTGGTTTTTTCCTCTAAAACTACTGCATTTTGCATTTTATCTCAATAGATGGACCTTAAACACCATGGTTAAAACTTATTTTCCAGACCGTAAAAGGTTTAATGCTAATTATTTTTTCAGTTCAGCTACGTAGATTCTATAACATTTGCCACAGAACCATTTGATACCTGACGAAGCCGGAACTGTTAAATATTTATAGAAAATACAAATAGTTTTTATGTATTCCTGGGATCCAAAACTTTATTCTTCTAATTCCTTAGCACAAAAAAACTGGGGTTTTGAACTTCTTGCAAAACTGCATTTCAAAGGAAATGAAAGATTTCTGGACGTTGGCTGTGGTGATGGAAAGCTTAGTGCTGAAATAGCAAGAAACCTACCTGAAGGCTCTGTTCTAGGAATCGATCTCTCAGAAGAAATGATTACTTTTGCCAGAAATCATTATCCTCAAGAGAAGTTCCCAAACCTTGCTTTTATGCAGATAAACGCAAGTGAACTTACTTTTGATTCTGAATTCGATGTTGTCTTTTCCAACGCTGTTCTTCATTGGATAAAGGCTCCTGAAACTGCTCTGAAGGGCTTTTGGAAAAGTCTCAAACCCGATGGAGTGTTTCTGGCCCAGTTTGGAGGGAGGGGAAACGCTGCGGAAGTCTTCAAAATTGTTGACTTCATGCTTGAAGATGAAAAATGGAGCTCTTATTTCAGGGATTTTGTATTTCCATATGGCTTTTATGGACCTGAAGAATACGGTAAATGGCTGAAAGATGCAGGTTTTTCAATTCAGCGTTTGGAACTGATCTCAAAAGACATGGCCCTTGACGGAGAAAAGGGACTTTTCGCTTCAATTGCTTCAACCTGGCATCCTTATACACAACAGGTACCCCAAGAGTTGAAAGAGGATTTTATAAAAGAATTGGTAGCTCTTTTTGTGAGGAGTTATCCCCCTGATAACAAAGGATACGTCCATGTCCAGATGAAAAGGCTAGAAATTGAGGCTTATCCGGAGAAATGAGTTGTGGTGCAAAAATAATATTTCCGCAGTTTGATACTATGATTTTTACCTTTGTGCACCTTTTTCCCGGCGATGAGATTGATTAACTTTCCTAATTGTGAAGGTTTACACTGATTTTGTAACAAAGCTAGATTTTTTGCACCACAACTCTATTATTGGAGTAAAGTTTAGTCTGGAATCAAAGTTATGTAAAGTCTTCAGGAACTGAACACTATTATAGATTCGACTTTTCAGAGATCAACAGATTGATAAAGTGGGATAAATTCAATTAAATTCAGTGATACCGAACGATGAGTCTGAGACGAGCAACATTTAGGTGCTACCCTCAGGTTTCTTTCGGTTAGCTGTAGAGGAAATGATTCATAATGTCAAGCAAGACAACATTCGAAATAGAAGATAAGTGTCTTCCACCTTTCTTTGTGAAGCAAAAAATCTCCATTGAAAAAGGAGAGGGAATTTATGTGTGGGACGAAGAAGGGAAGATGTATATTGATTTCACATCAGGTTGGGGTGTAACATGTATTGGTCACGCTAACCAAGTCATCATTGATGCCCTGATTGATCAGGGAAGAAAGATAATTCAAAACCCCAATTCAGGACTTACATATTCTCCGGCACGTGCACGTCTACTGTCCTTACTGGTAGGAATTCTACCTCCCAATCTTACAAGAGTATTCTTCACAAATAGCGGAGCTGAAGCGAACGACGCTGCCATTAAACTTGCTCGAAAGGTAACAGGCAGACCCGATATAATTTCTACAGATCAAAGCTTTCATGGGCGTACGATCAGTACAACATCGGCCACAGGTCAGGCCAAGCATAGGGACAGGTATAGTCCTCTGATGCCCAATTATCGGTTCGTTCCCTATGATGACCTAGAGGCTATGAAACATTCTCTGGATGAGAATGTTGCGGCAGTAATTATTGAACCTATTCAGGGAGAAGGTGGAGTTCGTGTACCATCCGAAGGATACCTGAAAGAGGTAGATAACCTGTGTAAGAAGAATGGAAGCCTGCTGATCATGGATGAGATCCAAACTGGCTTTTTTAGAACAGGACCAGCTTTTGTTACAAGTTCCTATGGGGTGAGAGCAGACTTTCTGACAATGGCAAAGGGAATTGCAGGTGGTTTTCCGTTTGGTGCTTTCGCCTTATCTGAGACTGTCGCAAAGAAGCTCGAAATAGGCGATCATGGAGGTACATACTGTGGCAACCCTCTTGGTTGTGCCGTTTCCTACGCAGTGATAAAATACCTGATAGATAACAACATTTCCAGAAATGTAGAAGAAATGAGCTGTCTTGCCCTGAAAAGAATGAGCTTGTGGCCGAAAATTTATGGAAATGTGATTGCCGACATACGGGGAAAAGGACTCCTTATTATGGTTGAATTCCAGAGAGAAGACATCGCTACAAATGTCAAAAATGAGTGTTTGGCAAGAGGCTTATTTGTCACTCAAACTCAGGGTAATGGAATTAGGATATTTCCCGCGCTAAACATTAAGAAGGGTGAGTTAGAGAAAGGCCTTCTAATCATAGAGGATGTGATTAAAATAATTGACCTTACCTTCTAATGCCCCATTATAGCTGTCTAAGCCCGTTTCTTATGAAAAAACGACCAAAGAAAGTATGCTAACTGGATGGATCTGGGATGTATAAACAGATATATTAGAGCTTTACAGCTGGCTTAGACCCCACTTTCCGCAGATGTCCTTTCAATTTTCACAATTTTTCCTGCTATCGTTTTTTCTGAAAACCGCCCTAGTTACTCAAACATGTGTTTGAAATATCCTACAATTTTCGACCTTTTGCCTTCATTGAAAACTTCCAGCATCCATTTCCCGAAGCTTCAGTTGAGATAATAACTGCAGATTTTCGGGTTGTGGTGCAAAAATAATATTTCCGCAGTTTGATACTATGATTTTTACCTTTGTGTACCTTTTTCCCTGCGATGAGATTGATTAAATTTCCTAATTGTGAAGGTTTACCCCGATTTTGTAACAAAGCTAGATTTTTTGCACCACAACCGGATCAATTATTAACGAACTTGTTTCCAATTCCTTCAAACACGCATTCCCCGGTAGAAATGAAGGATTGGATCCAAAAAAAGTAAGAGGAGAAGGAAATAAATCCTTAACCGATGACCAATGGATTTCTCTTTTTACATTCTCATCTTGATTTTTTTCCTTTTTACTTAAAACAGCACTCAGTAATTTCCCCGCTAATGTCTTCCCTGAGCATTTCGATGGCTTTGTCGAATTCATCGGTCTGGCCGAGAACCCACATAAGTTTGACAAGTGCCGTTTCGGGCAGGGTATCTTCCCCTTCGATCGCACCGGCTTTCAGCATATCACGGCCGGTATCATAGACGCGGTCGCAGATTCTGCCGCTAAGGCACTGTGATGTCACTATCACAGGCATTTTTGCATCCGTAGCTTTCCGGACCATGGGGATCCATTTCGTAGAAACGTGCCCGAGGCCTGTACCTTCGAGAACCAGCCCTCTGTAACCGCCTTTGATGTAGCAGTCAAGGATTTCGGGATCTGAACCGGGCGTAAACTTAACAAGGGCACATTTAGGTTCCATGCCTGGCTTGAATTTGAGAGATACCTCTCCACGTCTGGCATAATCAATGAAAGTTTTTATTTCCCCTGTATTGTAGTCCACAACCCCAATTGGAAGGGAGTTTACGGACTTGAAAGCGTCCCTGCGGGAAGTATGCATTTTCCGGACTTTAGTTCCGCGGTGAATCTCACAAAAGTTGTCCGAGGTTGTGCCGTGCATGACAACGGAAACTTCGGCAATGTCGCTTATAGCCACCAGGGCTGCACAGATCGCGTTCATAGCGTTGTCGCTGCTGGGACGGTCTGCACTTCTCTGGGAACCTACCAGAACAATAGGCACAGGCGTTTTGATCATGAACGAAAGGGCTGCAGCAGTGTACATCATGGTGTCCGTGCCGTGGGTTACGATCACTCCGTCAGCTCCTGCTTCTATTTCTTCCACAACTGCGCGGGCAAGGTTTTGCCAGGATTCCGGATCCATATTTTCCGAAAGGATGCTTGAGATTACCCTGCCTTTAAAATCCGCTATTTTCTTGAGTTCAGGGATAGCGGCAAGGATATCGTCAGCAGTAAACTGAGATGTGACTGCACCTGTCCTGTAGTCGATTTTGCTGGCAATCGTTCCGCCTGTGGAAAGAATTGCGACTTTCGGAAGCTTTTTTCCAGGCTCTGATGTTTCCTCTCTTGCCGGCTTGCATTCCTTCCCGCCGTTCATGCCTCCGTTTGCAATTTCTCCATTGTTTTCCAGAAGAGTTATCCTGACTTTATCCGTGGAAAAACCGGCATTATAACCGCTTTTCATTTTTATTGTAATATATCCTTCCATCGACGGCATCACTTTGCCTTCGTAGACAGTGCCGTTCTTTTCAATACGTACCCAGTCGCCCTGTTTGAATTCCATGAATAATCCCTTTTATGATAAATTTTTTGAAATGCTGCATAGATAATAGGTATTTTTGTGTGATACCAGGTGTTATTATGTGATACCTGGGTATTTTGTGTGATACTAAGAGGTCAAAGTAATATTAAAACTAAATGTGTTTTATTAAAACTAAATGTGTTTTTCGTGCTTACTGAACACTCAAGCTTTCCTGTACTCGTTGACGACTGCAAGCAGATTTTCAAAAGCCGAGTCGGTCATGTCTTTCAGGGTCGCAATTTCCTGCTTATTAAGTTCAAGGTCAGTCTGCCTTTTAGAGAGGTAATGCCGCATTTCCTCAGGGGCGGGCCCGCCAGCAATTTTTCTTCTCTTTATGTTCGAAACCGGATCAAGGGCTTCCTTTACCATCTTTTCTGTCAGCCCCCTGCTTGAAAGAGATTCGCCCAGAACAATTTCGGCCACGGAATCGATCTTTTCGATGGTGGGTTTTTCCTTTTCCCTTGCAAGCATCCCGACGATCTGGTGGGCAGTCCTGAAGGGGATTCCGGTTTCCCGGACAAAGGTGTCCGCAAGTTCGGTAGCTGTCGTAAAACCTGCGACTGACTGGACAGCAAGCACTTCGGGGTGGACTTTCATGGTCCTTACCATACCTCCCATAACCCTTATTGAAGCCCTGACAGTTTCTACAGAGCGCCAGATATTCGGAGTTGCTTCTTGCAGGTCCCGGTTATAACTCAGGGGCAGGCCCTTGCAGATCGTAACCAGGGACATAAGCGCTCCAACGGCTACTCCTGTTTTTCCGCGCATGAGTTCGGCAGTATCAGGATTTTTTTTCTGGGGCATAATCGAGGAGGTAGAGGCATACATATCATCGAGTTCTACGAAATTGAATTCTGAAGACGACCAGACCACAAGTTCTTCGGCCATCCTGCTCAGGTTTATCATGAGGTTTGTAAATACTGAGGCGCACTCAATAAGAAAGTCCCTGCTGCTGACCGCATCCATCGAGTTTTCCAGTAAGCCTGCAAAGCCCAGAAGTTCCTGAGTCCTTTTCCTGTTGAGGTTAAAACCCGTGGAGGCAAACGCAGCAGCCCCGAGAGGGCAGAGGTTTACCCTTGAATAAGCGTCCTGAACCCGGTCAAAGTCCCTCCCGATAGCAGCTTCGTGGGCGCACAGGTGATGCGCAAGGGTTGTCGGCTGGGCATGCTGCAGGTGAGTAAAACCAGGCATGAGAGTTTCGGTATGTTTTTCTGCAAGGGACAGAAGAGTCTGCCTGAGCTTAAATATCTCCTCAAGCAGCCCGGTCAGTTCCTCTCTAAGGGTGAGCCTGATGCAGGTCGCAACCTCATCGTTTCTGGAACGTCCCGAGTGCATCCTGCCCCCTACGTCTTCTCCAACCATATCGATGAGCCTGGACTCAAGGGAGATATGAATGTCTTCGTAGCTGAAATCGAGCTTTTCCATCCCCTCTTCCCTGATTTTCAAAAGCCCGCTAAGGATTTTGCTGCAGTCCTCCTCATTTATAATGCCCTGCTCTTCCAGCATTACTGTGTGAGCAAGGTCCACTGCTATATCAGCATCAAAAATCCACCTGTCAGCCTCCATGGAGGAGGTGTAACGTAAAATTTCCTCGTCCTGGGCGGCTTCCAGCCTTCCTCTGCGTAATATGTTGCTCATCGGGTTTCCTCTTTGTAATCTTTGTGAAATTAATCTGTATGCGTGAAAATCTGTATTGGAATAGTAATGTCTGTAAGACTTGGAATAGTAATGCCTGTGAGACTGAATGGTATCTTTGGGTTTGCCCCGGTTTGATGTCGTATATTTTTCCGTATAGGGTATAAGTATTATGTAAGTATGTGATGATCTCGCTCACGTTTTATTTGCTCTTATGCTGTAAACGAGCCGGATGTTATAAAATCTGCAGCGTGGTATTATTCCGAACGCTTAAATATGAATCGGTTTCAGGGAGTTTTCCTGTAAAGTAACTGTATCAGGTGGGGGCTTGCCTTTTTAGTTATAAATTCCGGAAAATTTGTCCTGATTACTGACCTGTTCGGTTTCCTCCTATATCCAGAAAAGCTAATGAGAAGGAAAGCGTAAATTTATCTAATGTCTGTGGTTTCAAAGTACAACCGAATAGCGCCCATCTATGAGCTGATAGATTTGCCGCTGGAGCTTTTCTTTTTCCGGAAGTGGAGAAAAGAGGCACTTTCAAACCTGAATGGAAAAGTTCTGGAAGTCGGGATGGGCACCGGAAGGAATCTTAAGTATTATCCGACGGGATGTTCGGTAACAGGAATCGACAAGAGCGAAGGGATGCTTGAAAAAGCCCGAGAGAAAGCCACCGACATGAAAAATGTAACTCTTTTACTTATGGATGCCGAGCACCTGGAATTCCCTGACAACAGCTTTGATTATGTGGTTACTACTTTTGTCCTCTGCACAATCCCTGATCCCGTGAAAGCTCTCAAAGAAATGAGGCGCGTCCTGAAACCGTCGGGGGAGTTGATAGCCCTTGAGCACGTGCACAGCAGCTACCCTCTTATTGCCCGATTTGAGGACTTAATTAATCCGGTTCTGTTTTTCCTGCTTGGGGATCATACGACCCGGCATACCGTGAAGAATATCGAAGATGCCGGCTTCACCATTAAGGAAGCAAAAAAACTGGCTTTTAAGGACGTTTTCAGGAAAATAAGGGCAAAACCTTGATTTTTTAAATCTGTATCTGCCTAAATATGCCTGTTTAAATTAAAACTTTGCGGAATTGTTCGATAAGGTCTCTTGGGGAATACTTACTTGTTAGATCAGCTTTTTTTATACAGTTTTGAATTTTTACATAACCGTAAGGGGACAAAAATGAGATGAAAAGGTGACCAAAAAGCGATTCGTTATCCTGTAAATAAAGCTTGTCTGCTTCCAACATATTCTTGTAAGTGTCATAATGTTTTTCCACAGTATCTCTTTTTTGTACATAAGAAAAACATCTTCAGGTGCCAAATCTACATTTGATACAAGCAAGATTTTCCCAGCTTTACTCAGGTTTTTGTTGAATGCATCACTGTTTATATTATTGTCATCGTGTCGTTTATAGAGGGTGTATTCCTCTTCTTTTTTCATTTCACTGTCCTCAAAAAGATATAGGATATTCGCCCCACGCTTTTCCTTCCCACATTTTATGAGTCTTTCGTGGTAGAAGAAATGTTCAGACAGGCTAATTTGTTCATTGTACAGAGTACTGTTTCTTTTTGTTGGGATAATAAAATTTAATTTGTGCTCATTCAAGGTTTTAATCGAACCCTGGGAATAAAAACCCCTATCAAGTATCACGGTCTTGTTTTCAACTCCAATTTCCTGGATTGAAAGTGCAAGTGACTTAATGTCTCTCACAGATCCAGGAAGAATTCTCACCATTGTTGGCAAGTTCTCATTAGCTGTACAGAAAAGTGCAAAGTTTACTTGAGGGATGTGAAAATGTTCCTTATTATATCCCTTTTCAGCGAAATTTATAGCTTCTGAACGGGTAAAGATAGCACTCAGGTCATAAACAAGGTGTTTATCTTCACTGGACAATCCTTTGAAGACAAGATTCTGTCCTTTACGATTAATCCCAACCTTTTTTAGCACTTTGGATAATGCCATGGGATTCATTGAAGGAGTAATCCCTGATATAGGGTAGAGTTTTTCCCAAGCAAGATTTGCTCTTTTCAAGGGAACATAGCCAGTAATACGTATTAATGCAAGAGCATACACTTCTTCCCATATTTCACCAAAAGCTGTCTGAAGAAGGGGAACCAGGTCTTGAATTGCGAAGTTAAGTGATGCAGAATTTCCATATTCCCATATAGAGCGAACTCTTTTGTTTGAGATCACTGTTTTCTGACTTTCAATTAGGCCTTTGTTTATGTCAAGTTTCCCAATAAAAAGGTTTATAATCAGTAAGCACTTTTACTTTTTGAAATTGGAAGTTAATTTATTTTTAATGCAGTATATTCATTTTTGCGAAAGTTTCTCGTTGATTAGTTAATCGGAATCTCCCGACAGAAGTAGTTAAAATGGTGGCAGATACTATTGGATATGATTGGGTTCCTTTAATGGTATCTTCTGGTATTATAGCTAGTATTGTCAGTGTGGCATATGATCGCCATGTCAGGTCACAAGACGAAAAGGAAAGACAAAAGAAGATGCTTTATTATCCTCTTTTTTTAGCGTGCAAAGGAATCATTGAAGTTATAACCAACTACAAAGGTTTGGGGAATTCTAGAAGCAGAAAACTCTTTATGTCCAATGCAAAAATGCTGGATGAAATTTATTCAAACCACGAGATGATATACCTTGAAGGTGAAAATTTACATGAATTTTTGAAATTGAAAAAAGTCATTGATGTAAATTTTCAATATTTTGAGATACGCAACTGGGAATTTTTAGAAGATTTGTTTGAAAGTGAAGACTTTGAAGAGATAAAAGCGTCTGCAAATAATCTGTTATCTGTATGCCAGAGAGAAGTTGAAGAACTGCGGAATCTGCCGGGTGAAATGGAATGACACTGAAGTACCATTTATTTCTTTCTTGTGAGGACATTCTAATAAATGATCAAAAAATAGAAGACTTAATCAACAAAATAATTGAGTCAGACCAGCAGATCGGTAATTCTGGTAGAAAAATAGTACAGCGCTTATGCAGGAATGATTATGAAATAGAGGAGTTAAAAGATAAATTTGATCGTTTTAAAAAAAGTTCTCTTTACGTGGTTAATACACATGAAGAATTGGATAATATTAACTACTGGGAAATTGGGTATGCGATGGGAAAAGGCATAGAAGTTATCGGTTATTCTGACGGAGAAAGCGAAACAAATATTCCTGAAAATATAGAAGATCTCATTAACGTACCCAGAAACGTTACTAATTTTATTGAGCACATAATGAGTGTGATTGATGATCTAGAGCCAAAAAAAGATAATTTTTCTAAGGAATGGCTCAAACAATTGAATCCTGCTAAAAAAGAATTTAAAGGTGAGAATTAATGGCATTTCGAAAAGTAAATTCTAGGAAATTAAAACAAGCAGATAGCATACAAGAAACTGCCATTAAACTACATAAGAAAGGGGAATGGAATAAAGCACTGGAATTTTACGAAAAAAGCCTGGAAATATTTCAAAACTTGGAGATAAGAAAGGAATTTCAAGTTCTTACAATAACCTCGGGTCTTTGTACCAGAATAAAGGGGAATGGGATAAAGCACTGGAATTTTACGAAAAAAGCCTGGAAATATTTCAAAGAACTTGGAAACAAGCAAGGGAATTTCAAGTTCTTATGGTAACCTCGGGCTTTTGTATAAGGATAAAGGGGAATGGGATAAAGCACTGGAATTTTACGAAAAAAGCCTGGAAATAATTAGAAGAACTTGGAGATAAGCAAGGAATTTCAAGTTCTTACAATAACCTCGGGTCTTTGTATCAGAATAAAGGGGAATGGGATAAAGCACTGGAATTTTACGAAAAAAGCCTGGAAATATTTAAAGAACTTGGAGATAAGCAAGGAATTTCAAATTCTTATGGTAACCTCGGGCTTTTGTATAAGGATAAAGGGGAATGGGATAAAGCACTGGAATTTTACGAAAAAAGCCTGGAAATAAAGAAGAACTTGGAGATAAGCAAGGAATTTCAAGTTCTTACAATAACCTCGGGTCTTTGTATCAGAATAAAGGGGAATGGGATAAAGCACTGGAATTTTACGAAAAAAGCCTGGAAATTGATCAAGAACTTGGAGATAAGAAAGGAATTTCAAGTTCTTATAATAACCTCGGGTCTTTGTATACGGATAAAGGGGAATGGGATAAAGCACTGGAATTTTACGAAAAAAGCCTGGAAATAAAAGAAGAACTTGGAGATAAGCAAGGAATTTCAATTACTTTTAGCAATCTTGGGGAACTCAACCTCAAAAGTGGTAACTGGGAGAGTTCAAAAGAGTATCTTGAAAATTCACTCGAAATAGCAGAAAAACTTGCCCCTATATCAACGGTTTCTATACTTAACAATTTAGGGGAGCTATCGAGACTTGAAGACAAATACAATGATGCTGTGAATATTCTTGAAAAATCGATGAGTATTGTTAAAGATGTTGGATCGAAGCCTCAGGAGATAGATATTTTAGAGAAATTTGGAGATGTATATATAAGTAAATATATCGCTGAAGAAAAGGAAGGAATAAAGAACCTCGAATTAGCGGAAGAGAACTATCAAAAAGCTTTTGAACTCGCAAAGAGTCTGGAAATCCCTCTTCAGGAAGCAACAGCGACAAGAGGGCTTGGAATAGTTGAATCTAAAAAAGGAGATATGGATAAATCCGAAAAATATTTCCAGAAATCCTTTGAGATTCTTCGAAAACTGGGTGCTTCCTTTGAATTGCAAAAAACAACTTTAGAATATGCAAAAGCCCTTTACGAGAACGAAAACCTTTTTGAAGCTGAAATTAGAGCAAAATCAGTTGCATTTGATGCCCAGAAAAGTAAAAATTACGAATTGCTCAGGAAAACATATCTGTTACTTGGAGATATTGCAACCAAAAAGGAAGATAAATACGAATATTACCTTAAATCTCTTGAAACCGCAGAGTTTAATCCTAAAATTTACGTCCGAAATTGCTATCACTTGATATTCCGCATGCAAAAAATGGATCAAGCAGGATTAATGAAGTTTATACCATTGTTGAAAGGGCAAAATGATGAAAAGTATTTTGATTTGTTCCTTGAAGCTTTGGACAACAAAATTGAAGGTAAGAAGTATGAAGATGAGCGAACTCCCAAGCAGTTTGGCACAGGAACTTGAAAAGTTCGAGGCAATATCAATTTCAAATAACTGATTTCTGGAATTATTTTTAACTCCTTAAATCTCGTGGAGTAATTTTTCACTGGAGCTCACAAGTTTTCGCTTAAATACAAAACGGCATAAAATAGCTATATAAATTAACAGGTCTTTGTTATTTGCGGATGCTTGGGAAAACAAAGCGCTACCTTGAGGTTACGAGGGTCCTTTTAAAGTACAACCTTATTCCGGAACTCTACCGGGACCTGCGAACCGATTATATTTCAAATCCTGATTGTACCTGTGCTTTTGATGTCGAGAACAGGCAGACGGCTGTAAAACTCAGGCAGGCTTTCGAAGAGCTTGGGCCGACCTTCATCAAAATGGGACAGACCATGAGCAAGCGGCCTGACCTTGTTCCCCAGCCTTACGTTATTGAAATGGCAAACCTTCAGGATAAGGTTAAGCCAGTGCCTTTTGAAGAAATGGCTGAATCCCTCGACCTTGCCTGCGTTTGCGAATACCAGACGCGTGCAGAGCGTTCCCGGAAAAAAAGTGAAGAAGAACTGAAAGCTGCAAGGGAGAGAAAAGCAAAAGCCTTCATTGAGATTTTTGACAGCTTCGATCCGGATCCCATTGCTTGCGGCTCAATCGCGCAGGTCTATAAGGGAGTCATTGAAGGCAAGCCGGTAGCAGTAAAAATTCTTCGCCCAAATCTCATTGACATTATAAATATTGATCTTTCTATCCTGGACGATTTCAAACCTGTTATGAAAAGGGTTCTCGGTTTAGGAAGTAACTTTGACATTGATGCTTTTTTACTGGAGATCCGGGAGATGCTTACCCGGGAGGTTGACCTCAGGACCGAAGCTGTTAATATGCGGCGTTTTGAGGACAATTTCAAGAATGTGAAAAATGTTGCAGTGCCTGATATCTATTCTGACTACTGTTCTGTCAATGTCCTTACAATGGAGTTCATCCAGGGAACCCAGATCAAGGACATTATTGACATGCCTGTGCCGCAAAGCAAGAAATCGGAGTATACGCGTACCATCACCAAGAGTTACCTTAAGCAGGTCTATATCGATGGCTTTTACCACGCAGACCCTCACGGGGGCAATATGATTGTCCAGGAAGACGATACCATTGCCTATATCGACTTCGGGGCTGTCGGCAGTATCGACGACGAGCTAAAAAGGAATATGCTGGAGTTTTATTACGCTATCAATAACAGGGATGTTGAAGGGGCAACTCAGGGCTTTTTGAGAATAGGAGGTGCGGATGCAAGAGACGTGGATATCCGCAGGCTCAGGAAAGATATGGATGACCTGATCGCAAACCAGAACTACGGGCTTGAAGGCAGGCAAAGTGACAATTACGCCAAACTCGGCCTGAAATATGATATCCGGCTGCCCGGAGAGTTTTCAACCCTGCAGAGGGCGATCCTGCTCATTGAGGGAGTCTGCCTGGAACTGGACCCGAGATACAATATTAAAACTATTGCTATCCCTGTGCTGATGGATGCCTATAAAAAGCTTAATGCTCCAAAAGGGGCAGCTCTTCATATCGAATTTACTTCTGAGCCGGTAGACGAAAAAGCCGAATTAAGGGCTGCGATCAGAGAAGTTGCCGAAAAAATGGAAGGAATGGGGGATAAGTTCCTTTCCGTGAAACAAAAAGAACGCAAGGGAAGTGCTTTCTCAAAGGAGTTTTACCTTGCTGTCCTGCTTATTGTCTCGACTTATATCCTGTTAAATGGAGATGCTTTTTCCTGGGTTGGATTGATTGGGTTTGGAGGAGCTATCCTGATAGCTCTTCTTGCTGTAATTCGAGGTAACTGAGATGACCTTTCATTGGTAAAAAAGCTCTAATAAATGAAAATATAAAATAATGTAATAAAATAGGTAAAATAAATTTAAAAATTAAAAATTCAGGATTCATGAATTGGGGGGTTAGTTTCTTGGTAGAGGAAACCTTGAAAATTGAAGGAATGACGTGTGATCACTGTGTCATCAGGGTAGGTAGAGCTATTGCTTCCGTGTCGGGAGTAACGGAGGTGGATGTGAATCTGAAGAGAAAAGAAGCAGTTGTAAAGTTCGAGGAGGCCAAGACAGACCTGGAAAAAATAAAAGCTGCTGTCCGGGAAGCAGGGTACGAGCCCGTATGATTCGGCTTTTCCTTTATGCAACTGATCTAAAGGTAATCCTTGACAAGTTTATTGACAAGTTTAAATTCTCTGCTATATAAAAAGAATTCAAGAGTACTGAAAAGGCTTTTCAAAAACAGGTGGCATTAAGAGTTTAATTTGAGGTGATTATGGCAGATAACAGAAACATCATCATCAGCCTATTGGTAGTGGTAGTAATAATACTTCTCGCTTTCCTGACCTTGAGGCCAATGATGTATGGTTCAACCTACAGCCCAGGTGGCTACCAGCCTGGGCAGATGGGACCAGGCATGATGCACAATCCAGGCTATAACTACAGCTCCGGACAAGGAATGATGGGCAATATGATGATGGGTGATATGATGGCTCTGTACTATTCGGGGGCTACGCCTGTAACTCAAGAAGAAGCCAGGCAGAAAATGGAGGACTTTGCCAAACAGTACGGATCGAATGTGGAAGTGGATGATTTCATGGCTTTCAGCAGCAATTACTATGCTGTTCTGAAGGATACAGACAGTGGCCAGAACATAGCCGAAGTGCTGGTGGACCGCTATTCCGGGTCGGCTTATCCCGAGCCAGGACCAAATATGATGTGGAACACACGTTCTGGCGCTGGAAGAATGAAGGCAGAGGGTGCGGATTACGACCTGGCCGGGGCGAAAAAATTGGCAGAAGATTTCTTAACAGGCTATCTACCTGGAGCGCAGATCATAGAGTCTAATGAAATGTCTGGCTACTACACCTTCGACTTCGGACGGAAGGATATCGAGGGCATGCTGAGCGTGAACGCCTTTAGCGGTCAGATATGGGTGCATACATGGCATGGGTTCTATGTGGGCGGGATGAACGTAACAAGCTGAATTCCACTCTTCAGATAGTACCGCGATTCCAAAATATGTCAAAAGCTAAATTTTTGAATTTATATCAAGGAAAGATGTAGTCAGGTGCATACTCCGTTAGTTAATCTCAAACGAATATGAACCTTCTACAGTCCTGAAGAAAGGAAGTACGGGCACAGAAATTTTCCAGTGGTTACACCTCGAATGACTTAGGTGTAAATATTTACGTTCAAAATTATGATTGCGATTAGGGGAGTGGTTACAATAGATGGGTTTATGGACAATTACGGTTACGGCATGATGGGGTACGGAGGTATGTTTTTCGGACTCCTGTTCTGGATTCTTATAATTGTGGTAGTTTATCTGTTAATCAAATGGCTTGCTGAGCAGAACAAAACCCGTGGTAGTGAAGAGAAGTCTGCACTAGAGATTGCAAAGGTAAGGTATGCAAAAGGTGAAATTACTGAAGAAGAATTTGAAGAGATCAAAAAGCGCATAGTATAACAAGGTTCGACCTGCTGAAAGGGGGTCTTTCTAAGTTTTTCTTCGGAAATTGCTTTTTCCATTCCTGACCCTCACTTCCCTGTTTTGACTGCATCGGCTCATTAGCTTTAATAGCTTTTTTAATTAAATCTCGAGTTGTGAAAATAAATTTCATAGCGGCTGCTATTATAATAAGACTTTTATGTTAATCAAGCAGATAAATATGCACCGGTTATTTAAGCTTATTAAATTCGGTACATAACGGGGGAGAATAAAGTGATCAAATCCGGAACACTAAAGCCAGCATTGCTACTGGCATTGATAGCAGTAATAGTAATCGCACTGGCAGAACCCATTGCCGGACATATGATGGGTCAGGGGAATATGACGGGCCAACGAAGCATGATGATTGTTTGTCCTGACAATCAAACATGTACGATGATGCAATCTAATATGGGAGATCATCAGGCTAATGAGACGATGATGCACTCACTGTATGATGGGAAATTACTCGATGAACGAAACCATGATGCCCTGTATGATGGGCAATTACTCGATGAACGAAACCATGATGCCCTGTATGATGGGCAATTACTCGATGAACGAAACCATGATGCCGTATGCCCTGTATGATGGGCAATGACTCGATGAACGAAACCATGATGCACTGTATGCGCGGTATGATGGGGCATCGCGGTATGATGGGGCATCGCGGTATGATGGGAAATGACTCTATGATGGGAGATCACGCAGCTAACGAGACCATGATGCACTGTATGATGATGGGAAATCACCCGATGAAAGGAAGTTGCTGCATAATGGGGATGGATAAAAATGCCAGCGCAGCCCAGGCGAAGCTTGACTGCGCCCAGTTCTGGCTGGAGCAGGCTATAGAGCTGCACAAGATTCACCTCAAGGACCCCAGCACTGCAACCAACCAGTCTCAGCTGGAGATGATGGACCAGATGATGCGGGCCTATGAATGCATTGTAGGAGAAAATATGACAGAAAACATGACCATGGGGATAACGAATAAAACAGCAGGCCCTGGGTCGGAAGGGTATTAATAACTCTGTCAAGCCTGATAGGACGATCTATAATTGAAACTAGCATTGAAATTGGTGGGAGCTTGTCTCCCAATGGTTTTTTTGTTTCGTTTTTAAATTTTATCTGAAAATAATACCCAGACCACCAGGTAGCAGGAGAATCTTTCTTTTGCTCGTGCTTTATCGCTGATCTTTCGAACTCTGCGCGTTTATTTTGTTTTACTGCTGGCCTCCAGAACTCTGTCTTGTGCCTCCTGCAGTACAACCTGACGCCTGCATCCACAGAAGCAAGGCTGCCATCAAGCTAAGGGCGCAGCACCAGCTTAAGGCCAAATAAAAATATGAAAACTGCCACAAAGTTCCTGAATTTTTCCTGGGGTATTTTTTCAATTCCTCTTTTCCCAATCATTGCCCCGATTAAAGATAAGGGTATGAAGATCAAAAAGCCTGCTAGAATGGTAGGCTCAAGCCCAATGCCTCCTCTGATATAGGTCGCTATCCTGGTAGAGTCGATCATGAAAGATATGGCACCTGCAGTTGCAACATAAACGGCCTTCTTCAGGTTGAAAGCGCTTAAGGCTACAGCATTTATTTCCCCGCCTATGCCGAAGATGCCTGCAAAAAATCCGGTAAGGGCTCCACCGGATACTGCCACCGATAATTTCTGGCTCAGTTTGAAGGTTCGGTTAAAGACGATGAAGAGAACATAGGCTATAAGGAATACTCCTAAAGCTCTTGAGAGAATCTCCCGCGAGATTCTCAGGGATAAGGACGATCCTATGAAACTGGTAAGGATTCCCGGAAGACCGAAGGCAAGGAAAAGCTTCCATCTTATTCCCTCCCGAAATAAGATTATTTTCCAGACATCATTAAACCAGTGAATTACGCCCACCAGGAGCAGGGTCTGAGGCAGAGGAAAGATAATCAGGAGAACGGGTACCATGATTGTGGATATTCCAAATCCGGCCAGGGTTCCGATTGTGCTTGCCAGCAGTGTAAGCAGGGCTATATAGATAATTTCCTCATACACAACCATATTTTACTGCATTATGGCATAAATGTGAATGGTATATTGATTTTTTTGTAATATCCGTGATATTTGTTGTGGAATGTTGGATAAATTATGATAAATCTCTGAGGGGATAAATTATCAGAGCTCTTTGAGCAAGAATTTTTTGGAACGATATAATTATATTAATATCCGTGAATAATATTAACATCGATGTCCGAAAAGACGTGGTCCCGTTGAGACAGTTAAATTGAAAATCTCTTAAAGAGATACCTCATTTATCGAGAAAGTTCTTCTGACTAGCTACGTCTTCAACTGGCTTCGATCTGGTTTTAGGGGCAAAAGCCAGGTCCAGTTACGCTAACTGGAATATTTGAGAGGTTTTTAGAAAGGAGCGTTTTGGGGGGGTTTAAATTTCTGAGAAATCAAACAGAAGAACGATATCGGATCTATACACAGGTCTAGCTTTACTTTTGATTATTGGCGGCATTGCCCTGGCGTACGAGAACTGGATAGGCCATGCCCTGATAGCTATTATCAGTCTATTGCTGGTGGTTTATGCCCTCACAACCGGAGCTAGGCTCAAGGGAAGAATAAAGAGAAGCTCAGGAAACGTATTTAAGCTTCATAAAAGGAGCGGCATTTACTTTGGGACCTTTATCCTAGGATCGTTCATCTATGGTTTGTGGATAAAGTTGCAGCACGGAGAATCAATACTATTGTCTGTTCACGGAAAGCTGGGGCTGGTTATACTTTTCATTGTGGCTCTTCAGGTTCTTCCAAGCCTGATTTTAAAGAACCGAGCAAGGTACAGGGGATTGCACAAAATAATGGGATATGCCCTGGCACCAATCCTGGTCATCGACGCCAGCTGGGGACTGTATAATGGTGTAATTGCCGGGACAAAAAGCCTGGTCCTTCTGCATTCGATATCCGGAGGCCTGGCTGCCCTTGTTCTGGTCTGGATCATTCTGGAGGTCCGGTATCCGATAGACAGGTCACTAGCCAGGGTCAGGGTGGCAAGCTATCTGGCAGCATTCTTTGTAACCGCAGGGTGCTGGATGGCAGGAGGCTACAACTATTTGACGGTCTATGGCTCTCAGGTAAAACCCGTAATCCTGACAGGCCCGCATCCCTGGGTACATGAGATTGTAATGGAGGCAAAAGAGCATATCTTCGTCTTTTTACCCATAATCACTTTCGCTCTGTCCTTCACCCTGTCCGCTCTGGATAGAGACACTTTTCCGGGTGATGCTAAGTTCAGGCGTGCCCTGACGATGATTGCCTGCCTGGCACTCTTTATGGTGCTGCTCATGTTCCTGATGGGAGCGATTATATCCAATGCTGGAAAGACGGGGACGGAGGCTTGAGATGAAGGAATCAGCGACTTTCATAGCATCAGCCGCAATAACCATATTTTTAACCGGCTGCATCATCATCGCCCACGATGTATCAGACGACTTTAAACAATCGTTGGTAGCACTTACGGGTCATCATTGGTTGTCAGTGAGCGTAATAGTGATGGTATTATTCGCACTCTCTTCAGGGTTCCTGCTAGGCTCGAAGAGCGCGAAAAAAATTATGAGGACGTACGATGTCGGGCTGTGGTCGACCGCCCTGATGACCGTGACTCTGATCATGATACTGGGAATCTTCGCAGTGTTAATCTCTCAATTTCTAGCGGATTGAGATTCATACACAGGATCAAATCCGGTGTAAAAAAATCTAACTGTTGTGGGTTTCTCTTCAGGAAAATTATTTTTTGGGTTGCGGATCAAAAAAGAGACTATGGGGTGAGTATTGATCAAATCAATAAACGAGCATGATCCTCGTGCAGGAAAAATGTGGAGAGGCTCTTTGCTTCCAGTTTTCATTAACTGATGCAATAATAAAATCTGTTTCATCTTAACCTATGATTTACGCAAAGAATTAGACTTTAAATTGAACAGATTCATTCAACAGTTCGAAGCATTATGTTTCGGGTTTTTTTGAGAATTTAGTGTAAATATTTTCGTACAAAGCTGTAGTTGACATATACGGTTAATTAAATATTCTATCACAAATTATTATTATATACAGCTTTCAGTAAATTTGTTCGATAAAATAATCTGAACAAGTATAATTGGAGGTCGGAACCATAACCCAAGAAACCATTAAGGTTGAAGGCATGTCCTGCGGGCACTGTCAGATGAGAGTTAAAAAAGCAGTTGAAGCTGTGGAAGGGGTACAGAAGGCAGAAGTAAACCTTCAGAATAAACAGGTAGTTGTTGAATACGATGAAGGGAAGGCAAACCTCGAAAAGGTTAAGGCTGCGATTAAGGAAGCAGGGTACGAACCCGTGTAATGATACGGATCTTGCCCATAGGTTTCAAAGAATTATATACTAAAAGGTACAGATTTTCATTATACGGGTGAAGCGCCCTTTCGAAAAAAAGCTGTGCGGTGGGGGTGAAAATATCGGGGAGACAACATTCATAGTAGACGACATGGTTTGCAGGTACTGCAAGGATATGATCATCAGGCTCGTTACCTCTATCAACGGGGTTTCCAGAGTAAATCTAAATATTCCTGACAGGACGGTAAATGTAGCCTATGACAGCCGGATAACTGATGCGCATGTCATACGGATGACCCTGCTTAAAGCCGGTTATAAAACTATAAAAGAGCCCGAAAAAGTCTTTTAAACGCGGGGCAGTCCTGAAAAATCTGGGCAGGCGGCATATCCGATGGAAGTTACTATAGGAGTCTATGGCATGACCTGTGGTCATTGCCAGAAAAGAGTAGCGGATGCCATTTCTTCGCTTGATGGAGTGGAATCCGTTGAGGTGGATCTCGAATCCGAACGCGCCACTGTTAGCTTTGATCCTGAAAAGGTAAATCTGGATGATATAAAGGGAGCTATCCGGAAGGCCGGATACTCAACCGAAATTGATAAAGAGGCTCATGCAGAGGTTCAGGCAGAAGTTCAGGCAGAAACCTCAAATACTACAGAGATAGCAGGCGTAGCTTCGGAAACTGCTGAAGCTCTGGAAACTGCTGATATTGCTTTAGAAGAACCGGAAGAAGCTTCTCGAACCTGCTCCCTGAATGAAGCATGCAAGCTGGCAGAAGAAGAAGCAACCCTGATCTCAAGCCAGAAAACAGGCCCAAAAGAGATAACTCTTGGAGTTTCAGGCATGACCTGTTCAGCCTGTGCCCTGAATATCGAGAAGGTATTGAAGAAAAAGAAAGGCGTGGACTCAGTAGCTGTCAATCTGGAACTTGGAAGGGCAAAAGTTAGTTTTGAGCCTTCCCTTATATCTCCTGGGGAAATCGAGGACGCTATAGAATCCATCGGCTATAAGGTTGAGAAGGATAAGGTTACACTCGATCTTCAGGGCATGAGCTGTGCGTCCTGCGCCGCAAACATTGAGAAGATACTCAATAAAAAAGACGGCGTGATTTCAGCCTCAGTCAATTTCCCGCTTGAAAAGGCATTTGTGGAATTTGATTCCTCCCGTATTTCTGTCAGAGAGATCATTGCCGCAGTTCAGGGAATCGGTTATGGGGCATCGGTCAGGGCTGAGACTGTGGAATACGAGGACAGAGAACAGATGTCCAGGGATGCTGAAATCCGCAGGCAGAGAAACAACCTGATCATTGCCCTGGTGCTCGGAATTCCAGTATCCCTCGGGAACATGAGCATGATGTTTCCTTTCCTCTCTTTTGTGCCTGCCTTTTTTTCCAATCACATCGTGCTTTTTATACTGTCTACTCTTGTTCTTCTTTTTCCGGGAAGGCAGTTTTTTGTCGGGACCTTCAAGGGTTTCAAGTACGGCGTAACTGATATGAACCTGCTGATTGCTGCAGGAACCGGATCCGCTTACCTTATCAGTGTGGCGGCAACATTTCTTGACCTGGGCCCGGGATATAACAGCCTTTACTATGACACTGTAGCCTTCCTGATCATCTTCATTGTCCTTGGCAGGTACCTTGAAGCCAGGGCAAGGGGCCGGACCTCGGAAGCCATCCGGAAACTGATGGGGCTCAGGGCAAAAACCTCCAGGATCCTTATAAACGGCATCGAGAGGGAGGTACCTGTAGAAGATGTGGCAGTCGGCGATATTGTTGTTGTCCGGCCCGGAGAAAAGATCCCTGTGGATGGAATTGTGGTTGAAGGCGGTTCTGCAGTAGACGAGTCCATGCTCACGGGAGAAAGTATTCCAGTGGAAAAAAGTCCGGGAGATACGGTTATAGGGGCTACTTTGAACAGGACAGGAGCTTTCAATTTCCGGGCTACAAAGGTTGGAGCTGACACTGCCCTTGCCCAGATAATCAGGCTTGTGGAAACTGCTCAGACTACAAAAGCTCCAATCCAGAGAGTTGCAGACGTTTTTGCCGGAAACTTCATAGTAGCCGTGCATATCATTGCCCTCCTTGCATTCTTCTTCTGGTTTTTCATAGGCTACTGGCGCTACGGGGTAGGGGAATCCGCGGCTCTCGGAGGGATCAGCCCATTCCTTTTCTCCCTGCTTATCGCAATTACGATCCTTGTAATCTCCTGTCCGTGTGCAGTCGGGCTTGCAACCCCTGCCGCCATTATGGTGGGCACTGGCAGAGGTGCGGAAAACGGAGTCCTTATAAAAGGCGGGGAAGCCCTTGAAAGGGCGCATAAACTTGATACTATCGTTTTTGACAAAACGGGCACTCTTACGGAAGGCACTCCGAAGCTTACAGATTTGCTTGCAGCTCCCGGCCATGAGGAAAAGGAGGTGCTTTTTATTGCGGCAATGGCTGAGAGAGGATCAGAGCATCCTCTTGGGGAAGCCATAGTAAAGGGAGCTGAGGAAAGGGGAATCAGCCTCGGTAAGGCAGAAAATTTCCATTCCATTCCCGGAAAAGGAGTGGAAGCCTACTTCGAAGAAAAAAGAATTTTGCTCGGCACTCGCAAACTTATGGAAGAAAATGGAATCTCTTTCCGGGAACTGGAAGCTGAAATGCGAGCGTTTGAAGAAAACGGGAAAACTGCAATGCTTGCAGCCTTCGAGGGAGAAATCATAGGTCTTGTTGCAGTTGCCGACACCCTGAAGGAAAATTCTAAAGAGGCAGTTGAGACCCTTACGAAAATGGGTATCGAAGTGGTCATGATCACCGGAGACAATGCTGTTACGGCCAGTGCAATAGCAAAAGAAGTAGGAATTCCCAGGGTGCTTGCCGAGGTGCTGCCCGAAGATAAAGCAAATGAAATAAAAAAGCTCCAAAAAGAGGGTAAGCTTGTCGGAATGGTGGGTGACGGCATTAATGATGCCCCTGCGCTGATCCAGTCAGATGTGGGAATTGCAATGGGGGCAGGCACGGATGTGGCAATGGAATCCGCAAAAATAGTGCTTATAAAAAATGACCCGAGAGATGTGGTCGCAGCCCTTAAACTTAGCCGGCTTACCATAACCAAGATCAAGCAGAATTTGCTCTGGGCTTTCGGGTACAATGCGATAGGCATTCCTATTGCAGCGGGAATCCTTTACCCGTTCTTTCACCGGATTCTTATTACGCCTGAACTTGCTGCCGCTTTTATGGCACTCAGCTCGGTCTCAGTGACTACCAATTCCCTGCTAATGAAAAGAAGCAAGATTAAATAATTCGGGGCAGATAGTTTTAAAGTTTAATATTATGGAGCATGTGAGTTATATGGTAAAATCCGGATCCAGGGATAATAGGCCCAGAGTAGTGCTTCTGTCAAGTATTGCCACTTCGATAGTGCTTGTAATCCTTTTCCTTTTAGGGGCTTTTTTAACCAACATATCCAGAGGAGAAGTAGCCTATACCCAGGTAGACATGGCTGCGGGTTCGATTTTTGTTTTTGTGATTACCATGATAATTTCACTGTCTCTCTGGCCCAGGATCGTTGATTGGCTTGAGAGCAGGGAAAAAATTGATAAAATTCCAAAGTAATTCTCCTATAGTTCCGAACGTAAATATTTACGCTTAATTCACTCGCTATCCTGTGATCATGGGAAAAATCGACGGGCTGAAAAAACTCACTCAATACTTTATAACTGCGGAAAATACGGAAGATAACCCGGAATATGACCTCCTGCGAAATCCCGGGAAACAGCGAAGCCATCCGGTTCCTGCGGTAGAGAAACTTGCCTGTCAGATTAGCCGATACAGGATAAGCACTTATTTAAACGCAGTAAATTTGTCTTTTAATGCATTGCATACGGGACACCTGTCGGGTGCTTCTCCTTCGAGGGTATATCCGCATACTTCGCAGACCTGGATAGGGCCGAGTTCAACGTCTTTTCCTGAGTTAACCCACTCTAATGCTTTTTCAAAAAGCTGTTTATGCAGTTTCTCACTGGCATATGACCATTCAAAACTTCTCTGTGCGCCTTTTTCTCCCTGGAATTTTGCTACTTCTATGTATACGGGATACATTTCCTCAATTTCAAATGTCTCACCAGCAATGGCCAGTTTAAGATTTTTCCTGGAATCACCAGGGCCAAAAGCTGCCATACTATTTGCGACAAATCCCCCATCGAGATGTTTTAACTCCCGGTAATGATCTCCTGCATGTATATATTCAGCATGGGCAATTGCACGAAATAAGCGGGCCACATTACTGTATTTTTCTTTTTCGGCCTGGTTTGCAAAATGCAAATACCTCATATGTGCCTGGCTTTCTCCTCCAAATGCATTGATAAGATGCTGTTCTGTCATCTTCTTCATTTAAAAACCTCTTTTCAATAAAAATTCAATTATTTTATAGATTCAGGACTTACGCACTTGAGGAACAAAATCAAGCGTGAGCATGTCTCTCACAGATATTATAATTTAAACGGTTTGAGGTTTAATGCTATTGATTTCTCGGTTCAACTGCGTAAATCCTGGTTACCTTACTCGATTTTTACATCCACAGCTTTTTCAAAAGGCTGCTGGTAAGGTACTGTTACTTTAAGTACACCATTTGAGTAATTAGCAACCGCTTTTTCCGGGTTTACCGGGCAGCAGAATGCGTAGCTGTCCGCATATTCAACCCCTTCTTTGGTGGCTTTTACATAAAAGCCATTCTCGGTGATCTTAAATGAAATATCTTTCTTGTCGACTCCCGGGAGAACTACGTCAATTTCAAGGTTTTCATATTTATCGTTAGGATATGCACATATAGCTGGTGATAGTTTTAAAGTGTCTGCCATCAAATTACCCCCAAATAGCATCACCAATTAATATATTTATATATTTTCGTTTGGGATTAAAGGCAACTCAACAATTAACTGCAATTTCAAGCGTCATTTATAGTTATTGTTCTGTTGATATGTGTAAATATTTCCTGCCTTGACTATATAGAATTTCGATAAATCTCTGATTTCAACAAATTGCTTATATATCATTTATAAGCAACCAGTCACAAATTGATGTTTTTCGAAATCCTCTATAATATGAACGGCCCCGGTTCGAAGACAGACATATAAGCACGGTTTTAATTATAGGGGAACTTTTAATACACCCTTAAAGACCATATCAGATTAATAATTTCATGTAAACTTTTTCCAGATTGATAATTCAAAAGCGAGTGTTTGTACATGAGGGAATCCGTCAGAAAACTCGGGCTCATAGGAGCCGGCCTCTGGGCAGTGACCGAAGATAAAATAAATGATCTTGTAAAGGACCTGGTCGATAAAGGAGACATAAGTAAGGAAGAAGGCAAAAAGGTTCTCCAGGATATGCTTGAAGAAAGCAAAAAACAGAAGGTTGACCTTGAAAAGAAAATCTCTGAGAAAATTCAGGACTCTATCTCAAAAGCAGACGTCTTTACCAGAAAAGACATGCGTGAACTTGAATCAAGGGTAGATATACTGGAAGACGAGATTCAGAGAATGAAAAACAAAGAAAAGATGTTTTTCAAGTGAAAACTGCTTTTAATTGAGTTTTCACTTATTTTCTTTCCATTTCACAGGTCTTCAATTACTATCTCTTCTTCCATGCTTGCAATTATAAGCAAGTCCTCGAGAGCTGCCATATCAGAATCAAGCGCCTGGATTTCGGCCTGTGTGAGCCCAATTTCCAGATCTTCGGATGGTGCCCCATTCTGCGTCTCAGTAACGTCCGAATTTACTCCTGACTCTCTTACTTCAGATGTATTGTTCCCGATACAGCCGGATCCTGCAAGCCAGACAATTAAAGCTGACAGTACGAGCAGGTGAGCGAATTTAACCATTTTCTGCCTCCTCAATTCTGTAATTTTTCTTCAGTAAGGTTTCCAGTCTCATCTCCTGAGCTAAGATTTTTTTCTCCTTTATATGAAGCCTTCTTTCCACTGACAGGAGTGCCGCTTACAGTAGATGAACTATTGTTTGTACCGGTCACATTTTTTGTATTGTTGAGTGCGGTTTTCAGGCTGTTTTCGACTCCAGTTTCGTTATATTTTTCAATTTCGTACTCTTTCAGCTCGTCGAAAATCTGTCTGAGTATGTTATTTGCTTTACTGATATCACTGAGAGATTGACGCAGGTAATTATTCGCCGTTTCCATATTTTCCCGGGTGATGTTCTCACCGCCGTAAATGGAATCCGCCGCTTCTTTCTTCTCCTGCGCGGATTTTATATATAATTTGTAGCTGGCAAGCTTTGTCTCAAGGTCAGCTTTGTCAATATCGGTTTCTTTCAGGCTCTCGATTTTTGTTCCAAGTTTTTCAGAGAGGGTTTCGGATTTTTCAAGAAATTTTCCTATTTTCTCACTTACAGTCTGTCCTGCGCCTGCAAGGCTGGTTTTCTCGGCATTATTCCATACTCCGCGTACGGATCTGACAACGACCACAAACTCTTCCTGGCTGGAAGCGTTTGCAACCTGTGCCTGCTCAACTTCAAGCAATTTTATCTTTTCATCTATGGCAGCAATTTTTTCCTCTGTTCCATTGCCGTTTGAGTATTCAATATTGCTCTTTACATTTGAAAGGTGAGCTATCATATAATTAATGCTTGAGTTAAGGTAGATCCTTGTAGCATTTAAAGCCTCTTCTGAGTTTGGATCAAGTTTTTCTGCCCGGATACGATTCCTGATCTTAATAAAATCTCCTTTTTCTTCCTGGTATTCCTTCTTATGAAACTGGAGTTCTTCTTTTAATTGCTTTCGTTCCTGTTTATATTCGGAAATTTTATTCCTGTCTTTTACGCTGAGATTGTTCTGAAACTGTTCCGTATCAGACTCAGGATCTCTGGTATCACCTGAATTGTCGGTTTCATTCTTGTATGAACCGCGGGCATCTTCGCGCATATACTGATCCTGATTACCATTTCCATGTTCTGAAGATTCTTTGGCAGCAAGGGAGCCCCCTGGAAGTGCACTGAGCAATGTCAATATGATCGTAAGATAAGCCAGATATCGCATAATTCTTGATTTTTTCATCTGACTGCCTCCTTTTGTAAGTTATGACACTGTTGTATAGAATAAGGTAGATATAAGCATTCTTTTCGGAATGAGTTTGATTAACAGACACATACGGATTTTCAAGCTTGATACATTCTCTATTTTCTTGATAAAGCTTTAATCAGCTTTTATTATTTTATACATCTCTGTAAAGAAAAGCAAAAGATTTATGTTAAAAAACCATTTAACATTGCGTGAATTTTAGAAAGCTCTGCAGGATCGCCTGTATTTTCTTTTTCCTTATGTTTTTTCAGGGAAATGCAATTGCGGCCACAATTCACGGGACCGTTTACGAGTGGGATAGTTTCAAGCCTCTTGATAATGCAGTGGTTGAAATTAATTCTACCCCGGAACAGTACGTTGTTGCAACGGATTCGCAATATTCTTTCAATCTTACCCCTGGGACCTACCAGATAACTGCCAACTATCTTGAGGGAAGCAAGGTCGTTTATAAAGCTCACGAAGAGGTTGTAATTTCAGATGAAGGAGAGTATGTGCATGACCTTCTCCTGTTCCCACTCTATGATGAAGGACTCCTGGACCAGGATGAATTCGAACTTCCCAATCTGGATTATGAAGAGCCTGGGCTTACATCCGGGGCAAGCTCTCAAAATACCATTTTAGTTTCTGCTTTCCTTGCCCTGATAGTCCTGTTGCTGGCTGGCTACTTTTTAAAAAAGAGGCGGGAAAAACCTCCTGAGACAACAGCCCTGTTTCCGGGAGGAAGCCGAGAACCATACCTGTTGCAGCCTGAGAGCCCCATAAAGGACGCAACATTTTCTGAGGAGACCGAAACAGGCTCGGCAGAGGATATCGTTGAAGTTCCGGAGGCAAGCCCTGAACTGCCCGCTATTGCTGAAAAGGCAGGATACACACCTGAAACTGGTAAATTTGTGCAGCAGAGGGTTAAGCCTGAAGAAGAGGGCCCGAATATACCGGATTCTTCTTTCTATAATGGGGAGCCGGATAAATCGAGTCCCGAAGTTCTGGATAATTCAAAAATCAATCTGCCTGAGGATCTCAAGGAACTCCTGGATCTAGTCCGAGCTAGCGGAAACCGGATCACCCAGAGAGAACTCCGGAAAAAGTCTCCGTATTCAGAGTCCAAAGTCAGTCTTATGCTTTCGGATCTTGAAGAGCGCGGGCTGGTCGAGAAATTCAAAAGAGGAAGAGGAAATATAATCCGCATTCCGGACATTCATCTTCCCAAGCGGACAGAACGTGAAAGTAAGAAGGAATAACATGAAAGTAAGAAGGAATAAACAGAATATAATTCTAAGCAGAATATAGTACTCTAATAGTCTCTTTTGAAAGACCATAAACAGCAAACTATATAACTTAATTAATCTACTAAGCAACAGAAAGGGTTAACAGTATTTGAAAGATCGGATGTGCGACGTATTTGAATACCCTTTTTGATTTCTTATGCCCCGCAGATTGCTTACTGAATAAGTATGTTAATAATAAAATCAGAGTAACAGGGTCTTGCTTCGCGGGAACATGTTTGTAAATGAGGTTATGAAAATGAGGTTTAAGAAGCTGCATGGCTGGACTGGAACCGGATACTCTGATATATTACTACAACCTTGAACAACCTCGAGAGTAAGCTGCTGGATATGAATATTGATAGATTGGTAAATTATTATTTAAATTGCACAAGTGATTGTTACAAAGTGCACGAGGGACAACATGCGAGTTTCCATGGACATTGAACTAAAAGATGTACCCGGGCAGATGCTTTTAGCCCTCCAGCCTCTTTCGGAATGTAAGGCTAACCTGATAACCGTATTACATCACCATCAGAAGAGAACCCCCCGAAAAACAGTGCCTGTACAGCTCGTACTTGAAACCAGGCCTGAAAGCATTGAAATAATAAAGGCCAAACTGGAAGAAAGCGGAATCAGGGTCGTCAGAGTCGGAGAACATCGTTTCAGGGAGAGCATAAACGTAGTTCTCATAGGGCATGTAGTTCATACAGGGATTCAGGATACGATTGATGAGATTGACAAGACAGGATTTGCCGAGGTTGTGGATCTTTCCCTTTCCATGCCAGGTATCAATCTGCTTTCTTCAGCCCTTATAAGAATCGATGCTGTGGGCAAAGAGGATCTGCAAACGGCACTCAACATCCTGAAAGAAGTCTCGGCAAAAAAAGACCTGCTGATGGTTCTTCCAATAGATATCCAGGCCTGAAAAATAGTTTTTAGGAGTTTGAAAACATGAAGACAGTGTGTTGTTCGATTCTCGGGTTCGGTGCAATCGGACAGGGTGTGGCCGAGGTACTCCTTATGAAAAAAGAGTATCTGGAAAGTATCGGGTTGGAAGTGAAAGTGGTCGCTGTTGTGGACTCAAAAGGTGCCACTGTTAATCCCCAGGGTGTGGACCTTGCCGACTGCCTCGCCCGCAAGAGAATAAGTGGAACTGTCGCCCTTGAAAATATTACCGGAGTCGAAGTCATCAGATCCGTAGACCATGAACTGGTAATCGAGACTACTCCTACAAATATCAAAACCGGCGGGGCAGGTCTACAAAACATGCTTGCAGCCTTCCAAACCGGAAAGGACGTTATCACTTCCAATAAAGGGCCTCTTACCCTTAATTACAGGGAACTCGTGGAAACCGCAAAAGCAGCCGGGTCAAATTTCAGGTTCGAAGCTGCGGTCGGCGGTTCAATGCCGATTATTAACCTGGTAAATGAAGTTCTTGCAGGCAATAAGGTTAAAAGCATCAAAGGGATACTGAACGGAACCTGCAACTATATCCTGACAAGGATGCTGGAGGAAAGGGCAAGTTACACTGACATTCTTGCCGAGTCCATGCAGCTTGGGATTGCTGAAACCGACCCTAGGTATGACGTGGAAGGGATTGACACAGCCTGCAAACTGGTAATTCTTGCCAATGCAATCTTCGGACTTAATGCTACTTACAGGGACGTTGAAGTTACAGGAATCACAAAGGTCACGCCTGAAGCCCTGGAGATGGCTTATGAAAGGGGACATGTGATCAAACTTATAGGGGAAGTTAGCAGGGAGAGAATCCATGTAGCCCCAAGGCTTGTACCGATCAACCATCCCCTTGCAGTCGGAGGAACCCTGAATGTGGCGTCAGTAGACACTGAACTTGCAGGAGAAATTACGGTTACGGGTAAGGGTGCAGGCCCGATTGAAACAGCAAGTGCGATTCTCAGCGACCTGATCTCAATTTACGGGAACCGATAAGGGTTAAGAATTCGGGCAAAAACCCGAATTCGAAAAAAAATAAAATAAAAAAGCTGCGTGGATTATGACAAGCTTCAGGGAATTTGCAGAAACCTGCCAGGCAATTGAAAAAATATCGAGTACTATCGATACTACAAACAGGGTTGCTGATCTTCTTAAAAAAGTTGATGTAGAAGAGTTGCCCATTGCAACTCACTTTATCATGAGTGAGGTTTTTCCTGCCTGGAGTGGGGAGCAACTGGGAATTGGCACGAGCCTGCTGTATGTTTCCCTCTCCAAAGCCTCGGGAATGTCTATAAAAAGCATAGAATCTCTTATCCGGACAACTGGAGACATAGGAGATACATCGCTTCTTATCCTTAAGGAAAAACGGAAAAATCAGGTCACTTTTTCTTCTTTTCTCGAAGAACAGCCGGAACTCTCAATAACTGAAGTTTATAAACGCTTCAAGACGGCTTCCGAAGCCTCGGGAAAGGGCTCGCAGGAAATTAAGGTCAAAAACCTTCAGTTTCTCTTTAACTCCTCAACCCCAAGGGAAGCAAAGTATATTTCCAGGCTTGCGCTTGAAGAACTCCGTATAGGTGTCGGGGAAGGCGTTGTAAGGGATGCCATCGCAAAGGCTTTTTCCGTCCCTCCTGATATGGTTGAGCACTCCTTTATGGTCACAAATGACCTCGGGATAGTGGCTGCGGCTGCCAAGAAAGGCGGGATAGAAGCCCTGGAACACCTGGGAATTGAAATCAACCGCCCGATCAGGGTGATGCTCTCGCAGATCAGCCCTGACATAGATGCCGATATAAGGGACATGAAAGAAGCTGCAATTGAATGGAAATTCGATGGAGCAAGAGTGCAGATCCACAAGGATGGAAACTCGGTTACCCTTTTTTCACGAAAACTGGAAAATGTCACGAACTCCCTCCCGGATCTTGTGGAAATAATCCGTAAACACGTAAAGGCTGAGTCTGCAATCCTTGACGGAGAAGCCGTTGCAGTGGACGAAAACGGGAAGCCCAGGGCCTTTCAGGAAATTCTTAAACGTTTCCGGCGCAAATACGATGTGGAAGAGAAAGCGCTTGGAATCCCTATCCAGCTCAACCTTTTTGACATTATGTACCTGAATGGCAAAACGCTGATTGACCTTCCTCTTCTAGAGCGGCGAAAAGCGCTTGAGTCCTGCGTGGAGAGTTCAGTTGAGGACTCAAAATCCATCTGCGTGGACAAACAGGTGATAACCGGAGATCTGGAGGTCGTGGAAAAGATTTATAGGGAAGCCTTGAAAGCCGGGCACGAAGGCTTGATGGTCAAAAACCCGAATTCAGTTTATTCCCCCGGCAAGCGCGGCAAAAACTGGCTAAAGAAAAAGCCCCTTATGGAAACCCTTGACCTTGTAGTTGTGGGAGCTGAATGGGGCTTTGGCAGGCGTGCAAACCTTATAGGCTCTTACACTGTTGCCTGCTATGACCCTGATACTTCCCGCTTCATGCAGGTCGGTAAGGTCGGTACAGGCCTGACCGATGAGCAGCTAAAGGAACTCACGGAAATACTTTCCGGATTAATGGAAGGCGGGGAAGCAGGCGGGGTATTTGCAGTCAGGCCGAAGGTCGTTCTGGAAATCGCTTTTGAGGAAATCCAGAAAAGCCCCAACTACGACTCGGGCTTTGCACTGCGTTTTCCCCGCTTCATCCGCATCCGGGACGATAAAGACCCCGAAGAAGCGGATACAATCCAGAGGATAGGGCGCGTATACAGCCAGCAGATGAAACGGATGTAAATGGCTCTAAATACCTTGAATGGCTCTGTTCCTTTACTATTTTCCAAAAAAGATTGAAATAAAGTGATAAACTGGCCTGCTTAAGAAAGGAATCAAACATACTTGAACAGGTCATCTCTTTTCATTTCGTGCAGCCTGTCCCGAAGAAGGCCCTTTATGGCTTTCAGGTCTCCTTTCTTGGCGCTGATAGGGGCTATCAGGTGTTTCCAGTTCTGCCAGGGAGGCTTAAGCCCGAGGCGGCCTGTAATTCCATCAAGGAGAGGGTCATGCTCGTCTTCTTTTACTTTGTCCATCTTGTTCGCAGCAACAATAGTGTCAATTCCTACCTCCCTCATGAAATCGAACATTTCAATGTCTACCGGGATCTGGTCCCTCGAGTCCCAGCGGTCGGCTATTTGAGGGAAAGCCGGGCCGTCTATTACAAGGACCCCGATTTTGATCCTTTCGGCATTATCTTCGATATAGCGTATTGTTTGGTCTTTTACAATATCCTGCTTCCGGTCTTTCACTCCGCTCATGAAGCCGAAGCCCGGCATATCCGTGATAAGAAGGTCCGAGGCCTGGGCGTGTCTGGGACGCAGGGTAACGCCTGGACGTCTTCCAACCCTTACTTTTGCCCCGAAGAGCTCCCTGAGCAGGGAGGATTTGCCCACGTTTGAGCGGCCTACAAAAATAATTTCAAGATTTATACCGCTTTCAGCTGCAGTTTTAGTGGTTTCCATTGTTTTTTACCTCCAAGCCTTTTCAAAAAAGGCTTGAGCGAAAACTTTTTTAAAATGTTTGATCGAAAACGGCATCGTCGGCGTGGTCACATAGCTCTCCGATTGCTGGTTCCGTTGTTTTTTACCCATTTGCCTCTCCTAGTGCTTTATCAAAAGCCCTGAGGAAAGCCTCAAGGGAATTTTCGGGGATGCGCGCTCCTGCTGCAAGAGGGTGTCCTCCGCCGCTTCCTCCGAATTTCGGGGCGACTGAACGGAGAATACGGTTTACGTCAACCTTTCCCCGGGAGCGGATACTCAGGTCATAAGCGTCCTTTCTCTCGCGGTACTCGGCTGCAATTCCCACTTCCCGTCTGCCGTAGGAGGCTGCATAGATCGCTGCCTTTGAAATGGAGTTATTCGTATTTACAATATACGCGCTGTTTCTCAGAATTTCCACGTTTTCTTTAACAAAGAGCCGGATTTTTTCTTCGTTAATTGCAGCTTCCCCGGCAAGCTCAAGAAGCTCAGGGATATTTGAAGGGATCGTATCTTTTGAGAGGGGCTCGAGCAGTTTTCTCTTAAATTCGTATTCCTTTCCATTATAAAGGATTGCCTGGGTCAGAGTTCCGGCCTGGAAATAAAGGCTCCTTTTGTCCCAATCCTTGACCCAGTTCTTTACATGGGGGGTGTTGTCGCAGAAATCCCCGATCGCTCCGTAGATTGCTATCCTCCGCATATCCCTGTCCAGGCGGTCCTCAAAGAGCCTGTAGGTCAGCTCGGAGGCACAGGCTTCGACATCATGATAGAACCAGCTTTCTCTCTCACAGCTTTCCGGAAGGGGGTGGTGGTCAATATAATAAAGGCTGCATTTTTCTGCAAATTCGTTAAGCACTGCACTCAGCTCGGAGCAGTGTCTTTCGTCGATTGCAATATCGCAGATAATAAGGGTCTCCACATCCTCTATAAGCTTTAGTTCGTCAAGAAGGCTAACCGGATTTGTAAAATATACATATGCATCCGGATAAGCTGTTTTTGCAATTGCACCCGAGCAGATCCCATCCGAATCTCCGTGGGTAAGAATCAGGGTTTTCGCTTTAAGCTGGTTTTGGGGTTCTTTCATGCGTTGATCCCTTTTTCCCGTATCAAGAAATTCTGTATCAATAAATTATGTTTCTTTTTTAATGACAGCACTGAGCCTCTGTTTATGACAGCATTGAGCCTCTGTTTTTTACTTTCCAGCTTCTGCTTTTGTACTTTCGGAAAGTCATGAAGATATTTATTTTCGTATTGTTAAATTTTTATTTTTTACTCAAACGGGTCCCAAGGTAAAAAGAAGCTTGCATTAACGTATTGCTTTTGAGAACTGGCAGGAAAGATCAGGCCAGGTAATGAAAAAAGTAATAAAAGTGATTAAATCAAAATATTAAAAGTATTAAAAAGCGGGGGATGGGTGCCCTGGAAACTCCAGAGCGTCCGAAATCTTTCTTCCAGTTTTATCAGGCGCTTCTCTTTCTTAGTACGCCTGTGACCGTAAGAAGTCCTGCTACAGCAAGTATAGAGCCAAATCCGGGAGTTTCTTCATCATCTTCTTCCGTACCGTTGGTTCCCACCTGGTCGGATCCATTTTTTTCCTGGTTAGATTCGGTTGAGTCTTCCGGATGCGCGCTATTTCCATCGAGAGGGATCGGTATTCCTACATAAACAACAGGAGTTTCTGAACTCACTTCTCCTGAGTATTTATCAAGGTCGAGGAAACTTGCTTCGCATGCAGGCAGTTTGATTTCCCCTTCTTTATTCATTTGCAGGATGTAAGTTATTGTTTTTGAACCGCCATCGCTTCCGAGAATCTGCTTGAAATTCGTTTCCCCGCTTATTAATTTAGCTTCCGGAGGTACGGTGTCGGTTACTGTTACACTTGCATCAACGTTTCCGGTGTTCTTTGCAGTGACCGTTACAGTCAGTTCATCTCCTGGATTTAGCTGCTGCCTGTCAACGGTTTTCGTAATTATTATCTCGGGCCCATAAATTTTTATCTTTTCCGAATTATTAGAACCCGCTTCTGCGTCCTGTCCATTGGGAAGGGTGAAGGCAGCCATGGTTTTCGGGAAGGTAAATTCTCCAGGCTTTTCAGGAATCAGTGTATACTCAAAAACCTTTTCAGCTTTTTCTCCGGATTTAAGAGAAAGCGTCTTATCGAGCACCGCGTCTTTCTGAAGGTGCATTTCGGGAGCGATCGAATCCTTAAGTACGATATTGTTTATGTCGCAGAGCCCTTCGTTCCGGACATTGACCGAGACATGTACAGGCTTCCCCATGTGGTTATCTTTTGTAACAATCTTTGAAATAACAAGGCCCCATTTTTTTTCTATTTTTATGATTTTGGAACCCACATTTTCATACTTCTCGTCCTTTGCATCCACGCACATGGTTTTTGCAGTTATATTAAGGTCAGTATCTTCCCACGGAGTGGGTGCTTTCAATGTGAGATTCACAGGTTCAAGAGTCGTGTCTTTAACAACTTCTGTAAATGTGTACCTCGGTTTTCCTTTAAGTATCTCCATTCCAGCTGTGTCGACGGTCAGTACTACATCTTCGGCTTTTGCTTTTCCGTCATTCTTAAGTTTTATAACTACGTCGATTCTACTATCTCCAGTCGATTTAGAATCATATGTATTTTTTTTGGTTTCAACGTCTATGTCAAAATTCGGCTTTCCTTTTATAAGAATATCCAGCTCGGCATAAGGATTCGAATTTCCTGTCCTGAATTCCTTTCCGCCATTAGTGATAGTTTCATAATTTGGATCTACATTCTGGGCATAAACCTTTATCTCATCATTATATATGGCTTCAAACCCTGCGGAAAGAGGAGCAGTCTTTAGTTTTTCCCCATCCTTTGAGATCGAAACGAACACCATCTTCTCTTCGTTGAAATCTTCTGCCTTTATAACGTAGCCTTCGACTGTTACGGTATCTCCCCAGTACAGTTTTGCTGCGTCCATTTTCTCTACCCACTCGATATCTTCTGCCGCAAGGGCGGCAGTTGAGAGGCCCGAGAAGATGAAAACGGCAAGTAATGCAGTCAGTGCAATCTTCTTATCCATAATTACCTTCCTTGAATTTGACACTTTTATACCGGATCTGTGCACTGGAAGCATGGATTTTGAGCTTCTGCGATGGTTACGGCTTCTTAAATATTTATATCACCAAAATATAAATATTTACTAAATGATTAATTGCCAAAGCCGTATTTTATTATTCGCCGCATTGTTTTTGCCCCAGCACATCCCTCATAATTTATAGTTTTTTAACCCGCTATTGCTTTTATAAATATGATTTCACCGTTTTCTTATTACAGTCTAACTTTATTATTTCTAATCCTGTAATTCGCTGGTTTTCGATGTTTATTTTTAAGGTCGTTTTAATAAGATATTTTGTCAAAACTCTATAAAATATCTTAGTATATGGTATTTCAATTTTTTGTAATGATTTGGAAAAACTTCAATAAGCTTCTAATATCAGAGGTGTTTTCTTTTTAAGGCGGTGTGTCACTGGCCGAACCGGGAGAAGGTATTTCAAATCCAAACTGAAGAGAACCCAGCTTCGTCCGGCTGCCGGAGGTCTTTTTCATGGAACTTGTAAATATTGTAGAAATTCTCGAAGAAATTGCGCCACCTGAACTTGCTGATGACTTTGACGAAGGCAGGATCGGACTAATTCTCGGCCTGGAAAACAATGTAGAGAGGATCGCAGTCGCCCTCGATGCCAACTCTTACGTCCTTAAAAAAGCCGCAGAAATGAGGGCAGATCTGCTTATTACTCACCACACCCTTATCTTTCATCCGATAAACAAAATTTCAAAAACTCTGGCAGAATCCCTCGAGATTGCCCTTGAGAACAGGATATCCCTTTACAGCATGCACACAAATTACGACAGGGCTGAAGGTGGTGTCAATGATGTGCTTGCTGCAAGGCTTGGGCTCAGGAACATAGAAACTGCGGAAATAGGTAGGATAGGTGAAATCGAACCATGTTCTTCGGCTGAACTGGCAGCCCGTGTCTCAGAGTGCCTGCAAACTCCTGTAATGTATGCCGGAGAAAGAGAAAATATCAGGCGGGTGATGGTCATCGGAGGTAGCGGTTTCAGGAGTGAGTTCCTTGAAATTGCCAGGGCAAATAAAATTGATGCTTTTGTATCTTCCGAACTTAAGCATGAGGTTCTCCGCGCTTACGGGGACCTCTGCCTGATTGACGCTACTCATTATGCCACGGAAAACCCGGGTATGGAGGCTTTATGTTCCAGGCTGCGCGAACTTCCCGGCATTGAGGTGGAATTTATTGAACAGCCTTCCGGACTCAAGGCAATCGATAGGACCTGAACTTCTTTGGGCCCTGGCCCGGAAAGAAGAACATGAAAACTCTACTTAAAATGGTGAAACAGTAAATTTACATAAAAGTATAAATTACAACAAAAATATGTTTTTATTTGGTGAAGACAGGGGTGATTTTAATATGACAGAGGAAAAAGATCGCTGTAGACAGGATGAACTGAAAGAAGATTCCCTGGAATCAATGCTTGAAGAACAGTCAAGAAGCCAGGTTCGTTCGGATTACCGGCGCAGTCTGGGCAATGAATACCGTAGAAGATATATGGAGTGAATTGCGGAGTGAATTCCTCTTCTCCAGATAAACGATTTTTCAAATTTCTTATGTTGTTCTTCTCCTTCTTTTATCCCGGTTCACTCCGATTTACATCTTTAAGGCTTATGGCCCCTGTTCTGGCATTTATTTCAGCTTCATTCAAACAGTTATCTAGATGTCTGCGTATAATATACACTTCTTCTGTTCCCGGCAGGGAGGATAAAATTGTATCAAGGTAGCCGCGTTCTTTGAGGAGGGCAAAAGTCGCAGGAAAGTTAATGTCAAAAATCCAGCTAAGGCGAAGGAGTTTTAAATCGTTCTGGTTTCTGGCGTCTCGAATCTTTGCCATCCTGTTATTCAGGATGTCCGCAACTATGTTTTCTGAACACCCGGGCGTATCGGGCATATCGAACCCAAGGGCCGGATTCCTGCATTTCTCCTCTTTCTCATAATCTTCACTCGTAAGTTTCAGGATATCCAGCTTATCCGCATCCCGGATTAGTCTTGAGTAAAAAAGAAGCTCTTCGAAACTCTCTGCACATCCGGGAATTTCCATAAGATTATGGTATTCCACAGCTTTTATAATGAAATCCTTCTCTTTTAGGGGAAGGTTGGTAAGAATTCCCGTATTTTTCAGGATTTTTACCCCAAGAAGGGCATGATTTTCTGATTCCGAGTCTTTGAACGTTTTATATTTCATAAACTGCTCAAAGCGGCCCAGATCATGAAATAAAGCTATTGTTTCGGCGAGCCTGTAACCTTCTTCGCCAATTTTTTCAGCTTTAGCAAGTAAAAGGATATTTTCACAAACTCTTGCCGTATGCTCGATTTTCAGAGTGATGTTTTCCCGGATAAAAGAGTCAGGAGAAGAGAATCGGTTTACATAATCCAGAAACCATTTTCTGAAATATTCCAGGTCTTCCTTCTGCATGCTTCTGCAATAGGAATCTTGATGTATAATACTTTGCGCAGATTTGCAGGTTTTTATCTTACTATATATTATTTCTATAACAATAATATACTGTTGCGCTAAATATAGTAAAAATCTGGTAATTCTTTTTAAACTACATAAATTATATATGGGGTTACTTCTAAAATTAAATAACTATGTATGGAAAATATCTGAGAAAGATCCACTCAAACTGGGCAAACTATCTACGGGGGGAACAAAAGGAATTTTCTAGTTACTTTTATTCTCTGAATATTCTCATTTACGCAGTTATGAAACTGCACAGGGTAGTGATTGTAAATGATAGTAAAAGACTCTTTATGAAAACTTTCAGTAAGAACTCATTAGAATAAATCGGGGTATTTAATGAGCTCAATTAAAGAAAATAATTTGATCTTTAATTCTTTAATTCTCCTTGCTGTTATGTTATATTTCTTTTCAGGTTTTTTACCTGCAGCAGGAGCTGTTGCAAATCACAAATTGGTTGTTGAAGATAGCAAAGGGACCGAAGCTGTGCCCAGTCTTGATGAGGTAATGGCACAGCATCCGGTTTCTGTAGAAGGCCTGATAGATAAAGGCCATGCATTATATTCTCTGAAAGAATACGAGCTTTCTTTGGGCTCTTATAACGATGCACTCAAGATTGACCCTGGTTCTTCAATGGCCTGGTATGGAAAAGGATGTTCTCTGGCCGGATTAGGAAGAAATGAAGAAGCAATTGACTCTTACGACATGGCTCTTGTGACCGTTCCGGTTTCTTCCGGGAACTTGCATGATAAAGGTAATGAGCTTTTTGAGCTAAACAAATATATCGAGGCTATTAATTGTTATGATAAAAGCCTCGCTGAGGATACCTACCTTTCCACAATCTGGTTCCGGAAAGCCCTTGCTTCTGAGCAGCTTAACCTTGACCAGCAAACCCTTGCTTCTTATGAGAAATCTATTGAACTGAACTCAAATTCTTCCAGATCTCTACTTATGGAAGGGATGGCTTGTGCCGGACTTGAACAATACGAAGAAGCAATGAAATGCTTTGACAGGGCTCTTGACATTACTCCTGACGACTATGAACTCTGGTACCAGAAAGGAGTTATTTTTGACAAATCCGACAATTACGAAGCTGCAATAGAGTGCTATGACAGGGCAATTTCCTTTAATCCTGATATGGTAAATGCCTGGTACAATAAAGGTGTGAACCTCGAAAGGATGGAAATGTATCAGGAGGCTCTTAACTGCTATGATTTTGTTCTTCTTTCAGGGCCTGAAAACCTCGAAGCCTTGCAGAAAAAAGGCTTATGCCTCGAAAAGCTTGGGAGAAACGACGAATCTCTCCAGTGCTACGATGAGGTACTGGCCTATAATCCTGGCAACTCCGAAGCCTGGTACAGTAAAGGCTATCTGCTTAATAAGACCGGGCAGTATGATGCTGCAATAGTCTGTTATGACAGGGCCCTTAACCCGGACGTGGGGATTGAAGTGGAGGAGATCGGAGGTGACCTGCTCGAAAACCTGAGCGTTTACGAATCTGCGCTTCCATCTTACCCTGAAACTCCTGCGTTTAAGTCTCCCACAGTCAAGATATGGTACGATAAAGGGCTGTCTTTTGATAAGCTTGAAAATTACGAGGCTGCGCTTAAGTGTTATGACAAGGTTCTCGAAACCGAGTCAGGACATGCTGTGGTCTGGTACATGAAAGGCCTGGACTTTGACAGGCTTGGCAGGTATGAAGAGGCGGCTGAGTGTTATGATCAAGCCCTGAAGCTGGATTCCGGGTACGCTAAAGTCTGGTACAGAAAAGGTTTCGACTCTTCAAAAATCAAAGACTACAAAGGTGCGATAAAAAGCTACGATAAAGCTCTCGAACTTGACGAAAACTATCCACTTGCATGGTACGGCCGGGCATTTGCCCTGGCAAAGCTAGGAGAATACGAAAACTCGCTTGAGTGTTACAATAGGGTCCTTATTGCTGCCCCTGACAGTGCTGATGCCTGCTACAATAAAGGCCTTGTCCTTGATCAGCTCGGAAAGCACGAGGAAGCTTCAGGCTGCTACAACCAGACTCTTCTGATCAATCCCGGGTATTCTGCTGCCCGTTTTAAGTTGAACAAAAACATGGAACTACGTTCAACAGAAACTCCTGTATCCGGGCCTGTTACAAATAACAGCGCTGATGCCAATCCAGTCCAGACACTTTCAGGAGGCTTCTGGGCTTATCTTCTGAATTACAGGTATGCGAATTCAGGGGACGATTCGGAATTTTCCGAAAATCTGAACTTATTTAGTCCGGAATTCGGTTATGATGCGGCATGGTATGGGAAGGCTTCTACCTACAGTAAACTTGGACTGTACGAGGATGCCCTTACCTCTTATGATATGGCGCTCGCGATTAACCCTTCACGTCCTGAGGCATGGTATGAAAAGGGCTCGGTGCTTGACAGGCTCGGAAGGGGCGAGGAAGCTCTGGAATGCTACAAAAAAGCCCTGGATCTCGATCCCCAGTCAAGTACTGCCTGGTACGGGATAGCCTCTGCTGTAAACAATCTCGGAAGATCGGAAGAGGCTGTCAATTACTATGACCAGGTGCTTGCTCTGAACTCAAGCAATTCAGAGGCTCTCTATGGGAAATGTCTGGCCCTCTCAAACCTCGGCAGGTATGAGGAGGCAATCTCCTGTTACACCGCTCTCCTTGATTCTCAGCCTGAAAACCTTGGAGCTCTGGAGAACCGGGCTCTTGCTCTGTCGAAATCCGGTAAATCCGACGACGCGCTGGCAGACTACGATAAAATCCTGGAGCTTCAGCCTGATAATTCAAAAGTCCTGGCTGATAAAGCCTCTTTATTTGAGGAGCTTGGCAGGTATGAGGAAGCTGCTGAAAATTATGAGAGAATGCTTGAAATTTCACCAGGTAACAGGGAGATAATTTACAGGAAGGGAAAAGCTCTGGAAAACGGCGGAGATTTCGAGGGAGCAATTGACTGCTACGACAGGATCCTTGAGCTGGACCCTGCGAATATAAATGCATATAATAATAAAGGTTTTGCTTTCTACAAGCTTGAGAGACACCAGGAAGCCATTGATTGCTACAATAAAGCCCTGGAGTATAATCCCGACAATGCTACAGCCTGGTATTTCCAGGGATGTGCTTACTTAACAATAAGCGGCAATAATGCTGCCCTGAACTGCTTCGACAAAGTGGTCCAGCTTAAACCTGACTGCATCACAGCCTGGTATAATAAAGGGTACATCCATAATGTGATGGGGGAAGTTGAAGAAGCAATTACATGTTATGACAGTGCTCTTGCAATCAACCCTAACTCATCTTCAACCCTCTACAACAAACGTTTTGCCCTTTACAACATAAAGAAATTAGATGAGGCTGCTGTGTGCAAGGCGAAGCTTGATGAAATCGATCCCGGTTTTGTGGAAGCTCTGCAGGAAAGAGGGACCAGATTCTTCCTTCCTGATACTTATAATGACAGCCTGGATTATTCCCTGCCCTCAAGGTGGTACGGGGGAGATGAAAATTTTTCGGAGAACGTAAGTATGAACATGACAGACATGTCCCGGCAGCCAGGAACTCTCCGGGAGCCTTATGATAACCTGGAAAACAATGCCAGCGAGTATATCCCGGAACCGGACGAGGGTCCGGGAATCCAGGGCAGCGGGTACCGGTACATCCCCGAACTTGATGAAGGACGCGAAAATAATAACGAAAATAATAGTAAAAATAATAGCGAAAATAATAGCGAAAATAATGAGCGAAAGTAATAGTGTAGAATGGTCTATTCCGGAAGCCAGTTAAAGCCTGAATTCCGGGAAATTGAAAGCTAAGGATCTTTTCCGGTATGCAGTGGATACATATCGGCATAATTTTTCCTCAGGAAATTTACATAACAAATTATCTTTTTGTAGTGAGTAATAGTAATAAATATTCACTTTTATTCTATGCAATCTTAAAGTTTTTGTATATTTCTTCAGTTCTCCGTAAAATAGGGCATTATTACGCTCAAAAATTTCTATCTATTTTTTTACTGTTGCCCGGGCTTATTCGTTTTCTGCTCTCAGGGACAAAATTCTTTTTCCTGAAAACTTTAAACTCCATGCCATCCTATCCGTAAGTACCCATGACAGACAATTCCAATGAGATAAAAGCAAAACTTGAGCCTGATTTTCATGCATCGAGAGAAAGAGAAAGCAAGAACACACCAAAGATTAATACCGAAAATGGGGATAACCCTGGTTCCGGTCTCTCTCACTTCGGTTCTGGAGTTCCAGCAGATGTAGTTATAATCCGCTACGGAGAACTCGCTCTTAAAAGTCCCGGAGTCCGGAACTGGTATGAGAAAATCCTTGTGAAGAATATTGCGGCGATGCTGGATTCGAGAGGTATTCCATATTCCCAGATACGGAGGGAATGGGGCAGGATATTTATTGAGAGTACCGATGCCCGTGCCGCCGGAGCAGCGGCTGATGTCTTTGGTATTGTCTCAACTTCCCCTGCAGTGACAGCCGCCGAGCCCACACTTGAGAGCGCTGCCAGTGTGTGTGCCGCCCTGGCTCAGGACCTGGTTCGAGAAGGCGAGTCTTTTGCTATCAGGGCCAGGAGAAGCGGAAACCATCCTTTTTCTTCAGCGGATATCGGTAAGACCTGTGGGGATGCTGTCTGGAGTGCCCTGGAAAAAAAAGGAAAACATCCCGTAGTTAACCTGAGTTCTCCCGATAAGGAGATTTTCGTCGAAATGCGGCAAAATCTGGCTTACGTTTACCTGGAGACATTTAAAGGAGTCGGAGGGCTTCCTCTCGGGACCCAGGGCAGCATGGTAGTTTTAATGTCAGGCGGGCTTGATTCTCCGGTCGCAGCCTGGCTTATGATGAAACGCGGAGTTATGATTATTCCTGTTTACTGCAACAATTCTCCTTATGCCGAGAATGCCGCAAGAGAGCGTGCTTTTGATTGTATTCGCCAGCTCCAGAAGTGGGCTCCAGAGCATCAGTTTACGACTTATGAGATCCCCCACGGCCCCAATCTCCAGTCTTTTATCGACATCTGCAACCGGAAAAATACCTGCCTTCTCTGCAAACGCATGATGTACAGAGAAGCCTACGAGGTTATGAAAAAAGAAGGCGCAAGTGGGATTATCACCGGCTCTTCCCTGGGACAGGTAGCTTCCCAGACTGCTGCCAATATGTATGCCGAAATATATGAGCTTGCTATCCCTATCTACCACCCTTTGATCGCCTTTGACAAAACCGAGATTATGGATATTGCCCGCAAAATCGGAACCTACGATATCTCCAGTCGGCCAGCAGGCACCTGTGCTGCTGTTCCGGAGCATCCCGAAGTAAAGGCAAATTACGACCTAATCATGCTTGAAGAGAAAAAAATGGATATCGAAACCATGGTTTCCAATGCTCTGAAGACCACAAAAGTCCTTAAGCTCTGAAAAAAGCGTCCGTTCTTTTTCTTAATTAACTTTTTAATTTTTTACCAGTTATATTACTAATTTTGATATAAGCAGGATTTGCACTTTATAATTATTCCTGGAAAATTTTAGCTTTGAATTTGCAGTTTTCGGACGGTTTAGACGTTTAAACTTCTTCTCAATTTTTCTTTATTGGCCGGTTTTTATGGAGAGCTATCTCGATATTCCTGTAAAGGTCTTCCTCTTTGAAGGGCTTTGAGATATATCCCTCAGGTTCTGTTAGCTTTGCTCGCTCGAGGTTCTCAATATCCGTACAGGCAGTGAGGTAAATTACTGGTATTCCGAAGCGTGATTTAATAATCCGGGTTGCTTCAATCCCGTCCATCTCCCCTTTTAGCATAATGTCCATCAAAACAAGGTCAGCATTTGTGAGTTCGGTTTCCCGTATTGCTTCTTCCCCTGAAATCGCGGTACCGGAGACGGCATACCCCAGGTTTCTCAGCCTGTTTTTAATATTCAGGGCCACAATGGTCTGGTCTTCAACGACCAGAATTTTTGCTTTATCTATTTCCTCACCCCGTTTATCTTAGTTTTTTGAACCATTTCCCGCTTTTTCCATCAATTTTCCGTTTTATCTAATCCTCGATAACATTCTGCCCGGTTCTCTAGATGTTTATCTCCCCTCAACAAAGTAACCCAGGCTTCAAGCCAATAGATTATACTTTTGAGATTAATATTTTCCTGAATCCCCGGTTGTCTGTGATGCCGCCAATGAAAACTGCATACACTTATTAAATTCATTTTTTATTAATCTTACTATTTCCTGGTTTGTCTAAACTATTTTCCAATGCCCGCCCCAAAATGGCGTATCTATCCCTGAAAGGGGTACCTTAGCATAATTTCAGCTGAGTCTGATCGAGTAGAAATAGAAATTAAATGAGAATTTTTCAGTAAAAAATCTTCTTGAAAAAAGAAACTTTTAGTTTCAATATGGCAAATTTCTCTCATTTATCCCGGAAAAGTCCGGGCTTTTAATGTGAAAAATCATGCCTTTCTTCTCTCGTATAAAAGGCCTTCAGATAATTCTTCCCTTATTGTCGGAGGTTATTTTTTCTACTTTTAACTTTTAACTCCGCATTCTCGGGCTTTCTAACTTCCTGTCTCCTGCAAGGTTTTTTCCTTTAAAATTTTCTCATGCAGACGCAGCAGGCCATTTTATATTTTAAAAAATTTATTCATTAACGGTTTCATTTTCTTTTCTTTCGGCTCTGTGTTTGTGGAGAGCCATTTCTATATTGCTGTGCAGGTCTTCTTCCTTAAAAGGTTTTGAGATATACCCTGCCGGCTCTGTCGTTTTTGCCCTCTCGAGAGTCTCATCATCAGTATAGGCAGTCAGATAAAGTATTGGAATTCGGAGCCTGGTTTTAATCTCACGGGCAGCTTCAATTCCATCCATCTCCCCTTTTAACATGATGTCCATCAAAACAAGGTCTGCATTCGTCAGCTCTGCTTTTCTTATGGCTTCCTCTCCTGTGGACGCAGTACCTGGCACAGTATAACCCAGATTTTTCAGCTTATTTCTAATGTTAAGAGCCACGATATTCTGGTCTTCGACAACCAGAATTTTTGCTTTTGTCATTGTATCACCCCTTTGATATCGAATAAGCCTCTGGACAATCAGTCGTTCTCCTTAAATAATATCTTGAAAGTGGTCTCTGCACCATTTTCAAGTTCGATTGCACCCTCCAGCTGCTCAACAAGAATATTTACGAGTTGTAGGCCCAGAGAGCCTGTATTCCTGAAATCAATATTTTCCGGAAAACCCAACCCATTGTCCGAAACTACCAGTGAATATTGAATACTTTTATCAACTGAACTTTCAGAATCAATATTATTAGTGCTATTACTTATACTTTTATTCTCTCCATTCTCTTCAGTCCTGCAGAGTTTTATCCGGATTTCCCCTTTTGTACCCGCAGGAAATGCATGTTTAAGAGAATTGGATACCAGCTCATTAATAATTATCCCGAGAGGAACTGCCGTGTCCATTCCAAGAAAAGTCTCTTCAATCTCCAGCTGCATCCTGACATCGCCTTTTCTGACAGTGTACGAGCGGAAAAGATCTGCTGTCAGTTTTTGAAGGTATGCCGAAAAGTCAAGGGTCTCATTATTTTTTGACCTGTACAGCTCCTCATGGATTATGGCCATGGTGGCGACCCTGTTCTGGCTCTCACGGAAAGCTTCCAGAACTTCCTTTTCCTCGAACTTTTCTGCCTGGAGTTCCAGCAGGCTGGAAATGACCTGCAGGTTGTTCTTAATACGGTGATGGATTTCCTTTTTGCGGATTTCGTCTACTTTTTTCAGGGACTCTTCGGCTTCTTTTTGCCTGGTTATGTCGTAGATTGAGCCATGCAGGATTCTCTTTTCGCCTTTATCGGAAACATTCTGGATAATCTCACGGACCCACCTTACTTTTCCATCCCTGTGTTTTATACGGTATTCGTGCTCCATAAGAAGCAGAGGGTCATTCATTAGTTTATCTATATTTTCAAAAAGTCTTTTCCGGTATTCAGGGAGAACAATCTGACGCCAGTCTACTTTCCCGGAGATAATGTCATCTCCTCTGTATCCTGTAATTTCCTCTACACTTCCGTCCACGAGAATAGGGGTGGAATCCAGTCCCATCTGGAAAGCAATTCCCCTAAAGTTTTTCATAAAAGACCTGTAACGTTGTTCACTTTCCTTCAGTTTTTCAGAAGCCAGTTTCATCTCTGTAATATCTTTCATTACCCCAAGCAGTCTGTATGCGCTCCCTTTCTCATCCCTGAGCAGGACTCCCCTGTCCTCTACGTAAATATAACTTCCATCCTTTCTCCTGAACCTGAATTCTTCCCTTAACCTCTCCCCTTTCTCAAAGAAAATACTTACATTTTCGATCACTTTTTCGCGGTCATCGGGGTGAATGTGCTCTGTCCAGATTTCAGGACTGACTTTCTGGAACTCCTCAAAGCTGTAGCCGGTAAGTTCTGCAATGGCTCCAGCCCAGTCTACTTTTTCTGTTTTTATATCATAGTCGTACACGATCTGCCCTGTCTGTTCGGCAGCGATCCGGTACTTTTCTTCACTTCTCCGAATTCTTTCAGTTGCCCTTTTTCTCTCAGTGACGTCTTTCATTACCCCAAGCACCCTGTATATGCCACAGCTTTCATTTTTCAGGTAGACGCCGCTGTCTTCCACATAAAAATAGCTTCCATCCTTTCTCCTGAATCTGTATTCTTCAAGATACTTCTTCCCACTTCTCATGCAGTTTTCATGGGCTTCTGCAGCTTTTTCCCGGTCTTCAGGATGGACATGGTCAGCCCAGATATCAGGGGTAAAGCCCTGGAACTCTTCAAAGCTATATCCTGTGAGCTCCTCAATTGCTCCTGCCCAGGAACTGTGGTTATTTTTCACATCGTAATCATAGATTAGCTGCCCTGTCTGTACTGCAACCGCCCTATACCTTTCCTCACTTCTTTCCAGAATTTCCCGGGCAAGTTTTCTTTCAGTTATATCTTTTATTACTCCGACAATCCTGTGCACCCGACCTTTTTCATCTAAAAGGTAGATGCAGCTGTCTTCCGCATGGAAATAACTCCCGTCCTTTTTTCTGAACCTGTACTCTTCAAGGTATTTTCCCCCGGTTTTCATACACCTCTCATGGGCTTCCCATGCTCTTTTCTGATCTTCTTTATGAATATGTGCTATCCAGCCTTCCAGGTCCACCTTCTTGAACTCTTCAGGACTATATCCTGTAATCTGCGAAATGGCTCCTGCCCAGTCAATCCGTTCGGATTCAATATCATAATCGTACACAAGTTGCCCTGTCTGCTCGGCAGCGATCCTGTACTTTTCCTCGCTTTTTCTAAAAGTCTTTTCGGCTGCTTTACGCTGCGTGATATCCAGCATCACACCAACAACCCCAGCTACTTTCCCTAAACTGTTTTTATAAGTGGCTTTGTGGAAAAGGTAATCTCTTTGCACGCCGTCGGCACAAACCACCTTTGTTTCGTAATAATTACTCCCCCCTTTCTCAATGAGTTTCCTGTCATGCTTGTAATATATTTCTGCAAGCTCTTTTGGAACTCTCTTCTGAAATTCTGAGAAAGAGCCCCCTATGACCACATCTTTGGGAAGCCCCATGATTTGCCTGGCAAAACTCTCATTGCAGTTTACATAGATTTCATTCAAATCCCGCTGGAATACAGGGCTTGGAATACTATCAAGCAGCGTTTCCAGAAACTGCACGTTATTCTGAAGCTTATTTTCAATTTTCCTGAGTTCAGTTACATCAAGCAGTACAGCAACCATGTTTCTTTTTTTTCCGTCCTCGTCGGGAAAAGTTGCCCTGCTTGCCAGAAAATCCCTTTTTATCCCATCGGCACACATTATTTCGTTCTCAGAATTGTCGCTTCCTCCTTTCTGAAGTAACTCCAGATCATTTTCATGGATTCCAAAAGAAAGTTCAGCTGGAGGATCCGTGTATACTTCAGGAAATATTTTTCCTATAATCTCTTCTTTTTCCCGTCCCAGAACCTGTTTGGCTAAGATGTCATTACAGCCCAGGTACCTGCCTTCGTTGTCTTTATAGAATACAGGTGCAGGTATCGTGTTCAGGAGAGTTTCAAGAAACGTCAGGTTATTCCGGAGAGTTTTTTCAATTTTTTTTCTTTCAGCTACTTCCTGTGTAAGGTTCTCATTTGCTTCGGTATATTCCAGGGTTCTTCTTTCAACGAGTTTTTCCAGTTCCTGCTGATGAACCCGGAGTTTTTCCTCCGCCTGTAGACGTTCTATGGTCCCAGACAACAAAAAAGCGGCAGAATCCAGGAAATCTATATCATCCACAGTAAATTCTCTCTTTTCTCTACTGTAAACTTCAATTACCCCGAAAAGCTTATTCATATCCCCTATAAGGACCGTGACTCCGCTAATTACCCCGTGGTGCCTGAGAAATTCAATAAATTCGAAACGGTTTTCGGTCTCAATATCTTTCAAGACAACTGGTTTTCTTGAAAAGAGAGTATATCCTGCCTGAGACTTCTCTTTTCCTTTTATGATAGTATTGCCTGTGGAGTCATCTTCCCAGCCATACCCTGTCCTCATGATAAAATTTCCATCAGGCATGAGTTCCAGAATACTGGAAAAATCCGTGTCAAGACCCTGAGCGATAAGCAGGGCGCTTTCTTCCAGGATTGCCTGAAAGTCTTTACATGTTATAGATATTCTGCCAAGGTTGCTCAGGGAAAGGTATTGTCTTTCCCTTTTACGGAGTTTTTCTTCCGCAAGGGCTCTGAAACTTATGTCAACCCTTTGAAGATTTAAATAATCTCCGTCCGGAAAAGGATGGAGCACTGCAGCATATGTTGTTTCCCCTGCCTGAATTTCAAAATTTTTCGGTTCCGCCTGTGAGATGACTCTTTTTATACTATGCCTTAATGCCTGAGGAACCTTTTCTCCTTCTTTTATACCCCAGTATTCGAGAAGAGAATCAGCTGCCTTGTTCGCACAGAGGACCGTCCCCTCCTTTCCCACCTTCAGGAAAGGGTTAGGGTTCCCAGGAGAAAGTTCAGCCGTCATTTTTTCTTTACCTTTTTCCCCGATCTCTTCTCCTCTCTCGAGCAAATCACTACTTTTAATGACTTCCAGTCCCCCATTTTTCTTAATTTATGTATTTGCCGGGTGTACAGGAATATACATCAGTATTGTTTAAAATCCAGGTTAAAAATCTCTGTTGCGGATTTTCCACTTTTCCGCTGTCTGTCCTTTAGTCCGACGTTTCCGGGATTATCTCGCTTAAAAAATATATTGGCCCATATGCATCCACTGTTTAAATAGTATATGATGTGGTTCCGGATTTTACAAAGTTGTGCCTGATTTATTTCAAATCAGATAGTTTAAAAGTGACTGATCTCGGAAAATAGGCTTTCTGGATAACTGAAAAGTGATTTGCCAATTATTTCGGCTTTTCCGGATACAGGAAGCTGCCTGTTTATGTCGAGGAAGGGGTGTTCCCATCTTATCATTAAATTTTGGGGATATATGCAAACTCCATTCAACATTTGAGATTATGACGTATAGCTTCAAAAACACAATCAGTACCGATACTCATATTTTAAGGTCTGCCTATTGAATATAGATTATATGCAATTGTGACAATAATTTCTGAATACATTTTCTCTAGCAGTTTTATAGATATTATTACTTTTAATTAAGCATCGTATATTATACAGGTGACAAAACACAATCAGTAAACATTCGAAAAAACAAGTTGCCTGCCAAAACTAGGAAATATTTTTATAAGAGTAACTTATTATGCCCTATCCAGTTGTACATATTTTGTTCTTTGTATTCTGTATCTGCGCAGTAGCTGTGTATGCTTCTGTCAGATCATTTTTTCGCAGGGAATTCTCTTTTGGGGATTCGATGAGTTTACTGTTGCTATTATTTGTAGGTAGCTTATGTGCGCTGTTCCCAGACATCAAGGTCGTTTATAATTTGCTCGTAAACGGTATTACGGGGGACTACTGCTTGATTGGCTCTGTCCCAACCCATTCACTTCTATTCAGTTCTTCTGCAATCCTGTTCGGAACGCTTTCAGGATATATTGCATATAGAAAGGTTGGTAAGGCAATATATCTGGGTCTTTTTGGCGAAGCTGCTTTCTTTTCTCATCTGTTACTGGATGATGCTTGTGGTGCCACTATTACTTACTTTTATCCAGTATATAATGGAAGGATCAACATATTCCCATTTATGAACATAGGTTTTCAGGAAACTGGATTTTTTAATTATCTAATAATATCTTTTCTATCCGTCTCTTTCATCTGCTTTTTTATAATGATGGCATTATTTTCCTTGAATCAATTTGGTTTTGAGTTCAAATACAGGCACTAAGAACGATCTTCATGTGGATTCGGTTAAGGTGCAAAACGCCAAAAAGTATTATTTTTTATGTAATATATCTAAGAATTATGTTGGAAAATCGCTATACGTGGTATTCGAAGTTGTGCATAAAAGTCGTTAACCGATGACCAATGGAACGATCTTTATTCTTTTTTAGATTCTGACAGGGGTCTGAGCTTAACACTTTTCAAAGCTTCACAAGCTACAGCTCTTGCTCCCTGTATAAACAAATAAAAAAAGAACCCATGACTGTATTCTACCTTTAGGGATAATCAATCGTCTTTATTCATCGTGTGATCCTGGCACGATTTTTCTCTCAAAACTTCATAAACTTTCGCTGCGGACCTGATTACATACATTTCGCCAGATGAGTTCCCCCATTCATCAATATCATATAAAAGTAGGCAATACCCTTTGTAATCCAGAGCAATGATCCTGTTATCACAATCAAGTAATTCCGCAATATCGTTACCTTGATTGCTAAAAGTGTCTGGGTCGTGGTGATCGGGGGAGGGTTGATAAAAACGTGTATATTCTACAACTTCATCCAACATTTTCATATTATTTAAGTCGACTGCGAGCTTTTCAGCTCTTCTATACACATATTTAAGATTCAGCACAGTTTCATTTTCTTGGTTCCAATTTCTCAGAAACTCCATAGCATCAAGTAACATTAGCTCTTTTTCTTCTGTAGTTGCTCTCATTCTTTACCTTCTTTTTAGATATTTGAATTTTTAGTTTTTACTTTTCTAGTATAGCTGCCCTTCTACTTTCATAAAATATACAATGTGTTGATGATATATATTTTCATGTGATTGCCCCATACGTGAAGTCAAAAAAGCTACGTTTTCAGATTACGACGCCGTGCAGAGATAGCGTGGCATGTGGGAGTAGTCAATCGACTCTTAAAAATTTCTCGATCTTTTTACACTGATGCTTCTCTAAACTCGATCATTCCTGTGACTATAGGAATACAGGGCTTTTGGTCTGTAACCGCCCGATGAAAAGCAAAAACACATAGAAAAAAACGCATAGATATATCCTGCTTTCGGCAGGTAACTTGTTTTTTTCGTAACATTTTTACTGATAACGTTTTTGCTGGGAAACACATTATCCCTTATACAAAACATTATTGCAAAAATGGTTCATTGTTTATATATGTCGTGAGATTTTGGTTATATGTTAACCAGTTTCAAACACGTCACATATTTATATTATGTTTGAAAAACACTATCAGTAAAAATCCTCCTACTTTAATGTCGACCTGCCGAATATAGGATATATATATATTTTTTCCAATATCAGAAGACACTTTTTGCCCGACATCGAAAAGGCAGAAAAAGACCTGAAAATCAGGTTCACTTTAATGACGTTTTCAAGGAAATTTATGAAATTGATGATTGTTACTAAATTTAAAAGAATCCTACATTAAATATTCTGATATTAAGAAAAATATTCCGGAAATTGAAGAGTATGAATATTTAGGTAAAGCTTTTGAGCTTTAATATTAAAAAAATTAAGTCTGTTTTACTTTTTGTCTTCACTTTTGTATTCCTTCTTTTCCGGGCTGTAGTTCCCGTCGGTCATTTCCTCCCACATGGCGTCCGCCTCTGCCTTCTCCTCCTCGGTCAAGGGGGCCGCCTGGCTGAACGTCGCGCCTTTGGATACTGCACAATAAACCGTCGCCTGGGGTCGTGGGGGTTCAGGTCTATCCCTTTCTCGTCCGGCTCTGCCATATGGGGTTACATCTTGTCCATTTTTTTCTTTAAATATGTTCTGCCATTAAGAGAAAAGATTATTCTGAAAGGGAAAAGAAAGCTTCTGGTTACGACCTGCTTTACAAAGTGCTGATAAGTATAACAAGAAATTTGAAAAATAGTAGTATTAAAGTGGACTCGGCGGGATTTGAACCCGCGGCCTTTACGTTGCGAACGTAACGATCTACCCCTGATCTACGAGCCCTTTTAAAGAAGAGAGAATGATGGAAAGATGAGTTTTCCGGACGCATTGTCCGGTCCTCTTCTCCTTCTTAAATGCGGTAGAGTTCCAGGATCTTGATGTTTTCGACGCCCGGAACTTTTGCGAAGGCTTCTTCTACGGCTTCGGTTCCGCCTTCCTCGTCGTTAACGATTAAAGTGACAATAAGGGCCTTTAATCCGAAAGCGATAGGTTCTTCGATAATGTCCCCGTGAAGGTCGGCTCCTGCCGGGATTGCGCCTTTGAGTTTCTCTTTCAGTTCTACAAGGTCAGTGTCAACACCTTCAGGCATAATTTTCATTTTTGCTGCAACTTCGCCCATTCTAATTCCTCTTCTCCTTTATCCAATCCTGTTGATCAAGTTTAGTTTTTGTTTTCTCTGTACGTGTTTCATGTGATGCGGGACTTTGCCTTAATTCAGGGAGCCTTATATCCGCACTTGGGGCAGGTGTATACGTTACCCTGCTGCCTGCAGCTTGTGCATCTTCCGATTTCTGCTCCGCACTGCGGGCAGGGGAACTTTACATAGCCCTTTTCCACGAGGCGAATTCCGCATGAAGTACAGTATTCAACTTTGTGTGATGACATTTTTTTTCTCCTTAAATGTTATTTCGCGTATAGTAGATTGTAAAGAGTTGCCGGTGAATCAGGCGCCTTCCTTAAGCATCGGTTTTCTGCTTTTACTGGCACCTTTATTAAGATTAGCAGATTTAATGAACTGAATTTAAATAATGCTTCTTGGGTACGCTTTGCTTCTCCCCTAGTCATATACGATATACGATTTAAATATTCCCCTTTACTACAGTACCAGGTACAGGCTTTCCATACACTGCCTGAACAACTCTGTCCGGACATTTTCCGTTTACAATTAAGCATTCCATTCCGTTTTTCAGGAGAAATTCCGGCAGGGTAGGGTCGATGCAGCTTGCGCAGCTTCCTGCACAACTGGCAGCCGAGATTTCCCTGATTAATTTTTCTTCCCTGAATATTCCATCCACATCCGTAGCCTTTATAAACACTGCCCCGATCTGCTTTGCAACCCAGGCCGCAATAGTGTCAGAGGTCACATCCCAGGTATGAGGTAGAGGGTCTTCGTTTTTCAGGAGCCTGTAGGGAAACAGGACAAAAGTTCCCTGATGCAGGTCCGTTATCGAGTCTGTAGCTCTTGCGCTGCTTTTATCCTGGAGGTAGCAGGCATACTGTTCCATACCAAGTATGGCCATCCAGTGGGCTGCGTCGGCACCGAGAGAAAACCTCTCGTCAGCTTCCCTTACGGCATCAGCGAAAAATCCTCCTCCGGGTACAATGAGGATGGAAAAGGGCAGTCTTCCGGATGTATGCTCTCTATCTGCAGCCGTCGGGCATCCTGAGCCAAATTCTTTTACCAGCCTGTCCACAAGATCGGGAGCTTCCTTGATGAGGCTTCCCCCTATTTTGACTACCACTCTCATAATCTTCCTTTCAGAGTTTTTCTTCCTTTTAGAGTTTTCATTTACGTGTGCTTTCACTTTCTATTTAGCTGCGTCGAAGCCCGGAAATTCAGGCATCCAGTAGTCTGGCAGCAGCATATGCCGGGAAGACCTTTGAAATTTCCTCTCCCCAGTGCCCGGAAACCGAGATGCATTCGAAACCAAGCCTTTCTGCAGCTTCTTTTATCATAAATTCTCCCAATCCTGCTGCTGCGATTTTCTCCAGCCCGTTTCTTTGCGCAACCTCGGAAATCGCTTCAGCCAGGGCAGAGACCTGTTTTTCCTTTACCTGGCCTGCTATTTCGTATACCTCTTCTTCTCTGATTTCGGAAAGGTCCGCACAGATCAATCTCGCAATCCTGCGCATAGCATCTTTTTTGCTTCTGCCTGCTCCGTCGGCAGTTTCACACGTATACATGTTTTCATCGATTTTCCCAAGCAGGAGATAAGCATCTGCAGTTGTTGCAAAAAGCTCTGAAGCTGTCCTGCACCAGCCCCTTTCAAGCTTTACTTTTTCGAGAAGTACGGCAAGGTTTGTCCTGAGTGTGCCTGCATATACAAGTTCACTCCTGACCAATCTTTCAAAGTCAGTAAGCTCTGCCCTGTGCTCCCCGGAAATAATAGGGATAATGTCGCTTGTGGTACTGCCCACATCCACAAAGATGCAGTCTCCGATTTCTGCCCCTACCAGCCTGGCTGAAGCCGCCCAGTTAGCAGCAGCAAGTTCCCTTAGACTATCAGCTTCACTCTGGAACCTGCCCCTGCTGTTTATGTACGAGGTTTTTGAAGGGCCAAAGGCGGAATCAACAGCTCCCTTTATAAAAAGGATGCCCTGTTCCTTGTCCTCAAAACAGTCCGCAAGTTCGCCGGTCATAACAACGGCAACTTTTTCGGGCTGCAGTCTCAGTGCGATTTCCTTCAATACCTCCGGAAGCCGGGTATTTTTCCAGAGAGGCAAATAGTGCAGTTCCACAATCGTTCCGTCCGAGGAGGCAAGTTTAGTATTCGCTCCTCCAATATCAAGCCCGATAACCTTCGAATCCATTTTTGATCCCTTTTTCCAGTATTTTTTCCAGTATTTTTTCCAGTATTTTTTCCGGCTTTCCTGATATTCTTCACTCCGCTGGCTTTTCAGCCTGTCCGAGAAGCTCGCCAAGAGCATCCTTTGAAAAGCGGTATTCTCCCTCAATATGTACCGAGTCAGGCAGTTCTCCGAATTTGTTTTTCAAAAGGAGGTCTCCAATTTCCTCCCGCATAACGCGGCTGATTCCAAAAAGTGAGGCCGTGGGCCTGGGGTTTACATCCACCACATACGGAACGTCGGCAAGTACGATATCTATGCCCACATACCCAAAACACTTCAGGCATTTTACTGTGGAGATTGCAGTCTCATAGAGTTCATCTCTTCTAGGAGTCTCGTAAGGAGTCAGGCTGCCGTTGTATTTTATTCCGAAAATCCATGTTTTTGCATTCTCTCCGGTTTCACCTTCTTTTTCGCCAAACTCTATGAACTGGCGGTTTACCGTGAGTGGAAGCGGCTTTTTTCCTGCGATGAGGCTCACGCTCAGGTGCTTTCCCTCAATATATTCGCTTGCAATGAATTCTTCGCTATTCTCGAACTCCGTGACAAGGTATGTTGCCTCAGCTCCGCAGCCAAATCTGGGTTTTATAACGTACTTTTTGCCTTCTTCAGCTTTTTTCGCGATCTCGGGAACCTTGATCCCGGCTTTTTTCAGGATTTCCGTACAGAGTAGCTTATCCGCGCAGCAAGCTGCCGATTCAGGTGAACATCCCAGGTTTACAGTATTTTCTTCAAGGATTCTGTTGAGTTCGGGAAGCATCCAGTCAGGGGCAATAGCCAGTCCAGCATCGCATTCCTGTGCTTTTCGCTCGATTACCTGCCTGAAGTCTTCGGCTGTGGATTTGAGGGACATGCCTGCACATATTCCCGTGCTTGCCGACGGGTAATACACTTCATGCCCCAGATGGACAAAGCTTTCGGCGAGGGTTTTTAGCATAGCTGCTCCCTCGGGGATCAGGGACTTTTCAGTGTCCGTGCCGACAGCGAATTCTGCAATCAGGATTTTCATAGGAAAGGAAAACCCGGTCATTTATATATTACTTTTTGTCCTGTAAGAATTAAGATCAAAAAGCCAGAGAAAGGAAAATATAAGATCAAAAAGCCAAAGAAAGGAAAATATCTAATGTGAAAGCTGAAAAAAAGTGAAGGATTAAGAACTAAGTAGGGTATGTATGTAAAAGTTTATATAAATTATATAGTTTATACCTTAAAATTAAACATTGCAAAACATACAGGTGCCTGGTACTATTGAATAGCAAAAATCCCAATTCTCAGTCGGTCTTTGAGAACCCGTTTGTAAAAAACCTTTCTGTCGCAGTTTTCATGGGTATATTCCTGGTTGACATGGGGCTCGGGCTCTTTGGTATTTTTTCCACAAAAACAAGTCCATTGCCTTCCTCACTCGTACTTTTGATCTTTGCGGTGACGTTTATTGCAGGCATGGTTTTTTACGAACGGCATGGATTGGATACTTTCAGTTCCCTTGTAGGAGGAGCTCTCGCAGGTTTCGGTTTTTCCTTCGTGTTTGTCTCGCTCGTAGGAGGCGTACAATTTGCGCTCGGAGGAGGAATTTCGGCTCTCGGGTGGGAGCAGGTAATTTCTGCAGTTGCGGGCTCCATGATTGTAAGCGTTGTAATGCTTAAAGCACTCTCCTATAAACTTCAAAACTACTTTTACTGATTTTTCTTTTTTCTTTTCTTTCCTGAGGCGTGTGTACTTTAGTTCTCAGAAAAGTATTTATAGAATTACAAACAATCACACGTCAGGACGAGCGTAACCGTTATAAATAATTGATGGGGATCGATTAATGAAGATATTTAATAAAGAGGAAAATAAGGATTCTAAAGAAGATGCCCAGACTGGGGCTGAAAATCCTGACTCCCGGAATTCTGGTTCTTCGGCGGAAAAGGCTAATGAAGCATGGGAAAGTCCCGAAAAGGTTTCTCCCAGTCAGGAGGCTGAGAAAAGCACTGAGGCCATCTGCCGGGAGGAAAACCAGATTCTCAAGGACCAGCTTTTCCGGCTTGCAGCAGATTTTGACAATTTCCGAAAACGGACCGCCCGCCAGATGGAGGAAAATCGAAAAGCCGTGCTTGAGCAGGTACTTCTTGACTTTGTTGAAGTAACGGACAATTTCGACCGCGCCCTTAAATCTGCAAAGACTGCAGAGGATATGAGCTCGATCGTCAGTGGAATAGAACAGCTTTCAAGGCAGTTTTTTTCAATCCTCGAAAAGTACGGGCTTGAGAAGATCAAGAGCGAAAAAGCCAGTGAATTTGACCCTCACAGGCACGAGGCAGTTCAACATATCGAGACCTCTGAATTCCCGGACAATACTATAGTAGAGGTTTATAAATCCGGATATGCACTTAACTCAAAAGTTATCAGACCCGCTGTGGTCTCAGTGGCCAGAAGCCCGGATGAAGCAGAGAAATAAAAGAGACAAAATCCGGAGAGATTTAGTAAGTTCTCATGTGAAGGATGCTTTGCTGAAAAAAGCGGCCTTATTGAGTCTTTATTTCATACAATATCTAAGTTTACTACACTTAAATTAACACAAAATCACTATATCATTAAATGCAGGTGATAAGTTAAAAAACACTTATTCAGGTATAACTTAACTCCTGGATTTAACTGAATAACTTTACCGGATAAATTACTTAAATAATTTAGCTTGGTAACTTATCTAAATAATTTAATTGAATGTTTAACTAAGTAATATGAGGAATAACATGGCAAAAATACTGGGTATTGACCTTGGTACTACCAATTCATGCATGGCAGTGATGGAAGGCGGGGAAGCTGTCGTGATCCCAAACGCAGAAGGCGCAAGGACAACTCCTTCCGTGGTCGGATTTTCCAAGAAAGGGGAGAAACTTGTAGGTCAGGTCGCAAAGAGACAGGCCGTTTCAAATCCTGAAAACACTGTCTATTCCATTAAAAGGCATATGGGAGACGTCAATTATAAGGTAACCCTGCAGGGAAAACAATATAAACCGCAGGAAATCTCCGCAATGATTCTCCAGAAGCTTAAATCCGATGCAGAAGCTTATCTCGGAGAGGATATCCAGCAGGCTGTTATCACGGTCCCTGCGTATTTCAATGATGCTCAGAGGCAGGCTACAAAGGATGCAGGGTCAATCGCAGGCCTTGAAGTCATAAGAATAATCAACGAGCCAACAGCCTCTTCCCTGGCTTACGGGCTCGACAAAATAGATGTGGAACAAACAATTCTTGTCTACGACCTCGGCGGCGGAACTTTTGATGTGTCCGTTCTTGAACTCGGCGGCGGAGTCTTTGAGGTAAAGTCCACCAGTGGTGACACTCACCTCGGAGGAGACGACTTCGACCAGCGCATTGTCAATCACCTGATTGCCGAATTCAGGAAAATGGAAGGAATTGACATTTCCAAAGACAGGTCTGTACTCCAGCGCTTAACCGACGCTGCCGAAAAAGCCAAGATCGAACTATCCGGAGTTGCAAGTACCAACATCAACCTTCCCTTCCTTACAGTTGGCCCTGATGGGGAACCCAAACACCTTGATATTGACCTGACCAGAGCCCAGTTCCAGAAGATGACTGAAGACCTTCTTGAAAAAACCCTTGTGTCGATGCGCCAGGCTCTCAGCGATTCAAAGCTCACGCCAAATGATCTCGATAAAGTGATTCTGGTCGGAGGCGCCACAAGGATGCCTGCGGTAGTCGAGCTTGTGGAGAACTTTACGGGAAAGAAACCGTATAAGAACATCAATCCTGATGAAGCCGTTGCAATCGGGGCAGCCATTCAGGCCGGTGTGCTCGGTGGCGAAGTTAAAGACGTCCTGTTGCTTGACGTAAATCCTCTTACCCTCGGGATCGAAACTCTCGGTGGCATAGCGACTCCGTTGATCCAGAGAAACACAACAATTCCCACAAAGAAAAGCCAGGTCTTCTCAACTGCAGCTGATAGCCAGCCCTCAGTAGAGATTCATGTCCTTCAGGGAGAAAGGGGAATCGCATCCGAAAACAAAACTCTCGGCCGCTTCACTCTGGACGGAATTCCGCCAGCTCCAAGAGGCATCCCGCAGATCGAGGTCACCTTTGATATCGATGCAAACGGGATCCTGCATGTAAGTGCAAAGGACCTCGGAACCGGCAAGAAACAGTCCATTTCGATCCAGAAGCCAGGTGGGCTCTCGGACGCTGAAATCGAGCGTATGGTCAAAGACGCGGAATTGCATGCCGACGAAGATAGGAAGCGCAAGGAAGAAGTCGAGATCAGGAACAATGCCGAAGCCCTTATCAATGCTACGGAAAAGACTTTGAAGGATGCCGGGGATGTGGCAACTGAAGACCAGAAGTCAAAGGTAGATGCCGCACTCGAAGACCTTAAGAAAGCGCTTGAAGGCAAAGAAGAAAGCGAAGCCATTAAAGCAAAGACCGAAGCTCTCCAGGAAGCCATATACCCAATTTCCACGGCCCTCTACCAGAAAGCTCAGGAACAGGCTCAACAGGCTGCCGGCGGAGCAGGAAGTACTGATGCAAAAGGTCCTGATGAGACAGTCGTTGACGCCGATTACGAGGTAGTTGACGACGAAAAGCGTAAATAAATAAAGAGGAACTAACAGTAATGAGACAGGCCTGGAGATTTTCAGGCCTGACCGGAAACCTGGTTGCAGGCTCCGGCCCTTTAATCTTTTTTAAAACAACAGGGAATCCTGATGGCTACAACACGTGATTACTATGAAATTCTCGGATTGTCTAAAGACACCTCAGCCGAGGATATAAAGAAGACGTATCGGAAACTTGCACTGCAGTACCATCCTGACAGGAACAAGGAAGCCGGGGCTGAGGAAAAGTTCAAGGAAATATCCGAGGCTTATGCCGTTCTTTCTGATCCTGAAAAGCGGACACAGTACGACCGCTTCGGACACGCCGGAATCGATGGGCAATACAGCGCAGAAGATATCTTCCGGGGTGCGGACTTCGGCGGTTACGGGGACATTTTCGAAATGTTTTTCGGAGGAGGGGGCAGAAGGGGTCCTGTGGGGCCGAGGAGAGGGTCCGACCTCCAGTACGACCTTTATATCACCTTTGAGGAGGCGGCTTTTGGAGTCCGCAAAGATATCGATCTCCATAGGACTGAAAGATGTTCAGCCTGTTCCGGAACCGGAGCCAAAGAGGGGACTAGTCCCAAGAGATGTCCCACATGCGGCGGCACAGGACAGGTTCGCATAACTCGCTCCGGATTGGGTATGCAATTTGTGAGCACTACCGCCTGCAGTACCTGTCACGGCAGGGGCCAGATTATTGAGTTTCCCTGCCCGGTCTGTAATGGGGCAGGCAGAGTTCGGAACAGAAGAACGATAACAGTAAACGTGCCTGGAGGGGCAGATTCGGGCATGAGCCTGAGGCTCAGCGGAGAGGGCGATTCAGGAGAGCCGGGCGCGCCGGCTGGAGACCTGTATGTTGTCATCCATGTGATGGAACATAAGTATTTCAAACGGGTCGACTACGATGTAATTTCCGAACTTTCAATCTCCTTCGCCCAGGCTGCACTCGGGGCGGATTTGATGGTCGATACCCTCCACGGAAAGGTCAAGATGAACATCCCTGCAGGGACTCAGACCCATTCCGTATTCAGGCTTAAAGACAAGGGAATTCAGCACCTTCACAGTCATAGAAAAGGTGACCAGCTCATCAGGGTCATAATCAAAACTCCGGCAAAGCTTACTCAGGAACAAAAAGAGTTGCTCCGTGAGTTCGAATACCTGAGCAGCGGCAAAAAGCCCGAGGGAGATGAAAAGGACAGGAATGAGAAATCCAAAGGTGAAAAGTCGAGGAAAAGCAAGGGGATTTTTGAAAAAGTAAAGGATGTTTTTGAGAGTTAAAAGCCGCTTTTAGCTGCATTTTAACCTTTCTTACAAAGCATTTTCCCCTTAATGCAGGATTCGTATCCCTTATTTTATTTTTCCCTGGCTTTTTTGTGCTTTCAAGCCAGCTTACCCTCTTTTTGCTCTTTAAAGATCTTTTTTGTCTACTGTTCTTCTCTTTTTTCCGCCTTCGCCCATCTTGATGTCTATTGGTGATGCATTGTCAGTGCGGTTTTTCGGGAGCACGAAATAATTATCCCTGATGGAAGCGGTGTAATCAAGGCAAATGGCCATATGGTAGTAGTGGGCAAGCCTGAAGCTCTGGAAGGCATGGACACAGCGTTTTCGGGGGCGAAGTGCCCCACATAAATAGAATTCTTATTATCGTCTGCGGAATCGTAGGGTTTTATCTGGTCAAACTGATAAATATCATGTAGTCATTTTTTTCCACGGCTTCCGCAATGCCAAAAGTAAAACAGTTTTTCAGATGAGTTCCAGGAGACAGGGGTTTTCTTATGGATAACAAAGCTGTGTTTAATGCGTTAGGAAAAATTTTATTCCTTCTGTCACTCCTGAAAACCTTAAAAAGCACGTTATTCCCGAACGTTTTATTTTTTATTTTTTTCATGAAGTCAGTTTTTAATTTGCTCTTACCCTTACATGCCTGGCCGCAAATTCTATAATTCTCAATGGTTTCAAAAAATTACAGAACTTTTCTCTCTGTATAGAAACGATTTGTAAATAATTTATAAAATTCTCATGTTTTCGAAATTTTTTACATGTTTAACTTATTTAGCGAGGAACAAAGTTTTATATAATCCGATAACCCTACGTTTTCCGTTTATTGCGCACGTACAAAAGGTTTTCTTTTCGAACTCACAAAGCTGTGAACTAACTCACAAAGCCGTGAACTAAATGATAACACAAGATATAACCGTGGATGGTTTGATGCTCATCCTCTTTTTGGTCATTGTTACCGGGGTGGCATTGCCTTTCAGCAGTTTCTTTGTCCGGGTCTTTGCCGGAGATATTTCCCGAGGAATTCCGGGTCATATTGAAAAGTCTATCTACGGGCTGATCGATACAAGTCCTGATAGAGAAGACGGGTGGAAGGGCTACGCCCGGGATATGCTCCTCTTCAATGGTATAGGTTTTGTAATTCTCTTCACACTTCTTCTTCTGCAAGGTTTTCTCCCTTTCAACCCACAAAAATTCGGGGCTTTTGATCTGTACGTTGCACTCAACACTGCTATCAGTTTTGTCACTAACACAAACTGGCAGGTCTACAGCGGTGAAACGGCAGCAAGCTATCTTACCCAGATGGCCGGTTTTACAGTCCAGAATTTTCTCTCCTCTGCCACAGGCATCTGCATAGCGATTGCAGTGATGCGTGGAATCACCCGCCAGTCTACCGACAGGATAGGCAACTTCTGGGTGGATATGACTCGCTGTACCCTTTACATCCTCCTGCCGATAGCTTTCATTTTTGCCCTCCTGCTCGCCTCCCAGGGTGTCATCCAGAATCTGGATCCTTACGTCCAGTCCACAGGGTACGGTCCGGCAGGGCAGCAGACAATCGCAATGGGGCCGGTAGCTTCCCAGGAAGCAATAAAAGAGTTTGGCACCAACGGAGGAGGATTTTTCAATGCAAACGCTGCACACCCTTATGAAAATCCGACACCTCTTACCAACCTGATAGAAGTTTTTCTTATTCTCCTTATACCTGTAACCCTGCCTCTGGTCTTTGGAAGGATGACCGGCAACATGCGACAGGGATTGGTTATCTACGGTATTATGTTAGTGTTATTCTTATTCGGGCTCGGTACACTCTACGCTGCAGAACTGGCAGGCAATCCGTTGATAAAAGAGCTCGGCGTTTCCGGAATATCCATGGAAGGAAAAGAAGTCAGGTTCGAGCTCTTGGAATCGTCGCTCTTTGCCGCATCTACTACAGCAACGTCCTGTGGGGCGGTTAACTGCATGCATGATTCACTCACTCCACTGGGCGGTCTGGTGACTATGTTCATGATTCTTCTCGGCGAGGTTGCTTTTGGGGGAGTAGGGTCCGGGTTCTACACAATGATCGGATTTGTGGTGCTTGCAGTCTTCATTGCAGGACTGATGATCGGACGAACTCCTGAATACCTCGGAAAAAAGATAGAGGCATTGGAGATGAAGATGGCCGTCATAACCGTCCTTGTCCCTGGAGTCCTTGTTCTCCTGCTTTCGTGCATCGCGCTGGTTTTACCGAATGTTACGGAGTTAATGAAGAATCCGGGTTCACACGGACTCTCTGAACTGATATACGCCTTTGCATCCATGGCTAACAACAATGGCAGTGCCTTTGCCGGATTTGATGCAACAAAGCCGTTCTACACACTCACAGGCAGCTTAGCAATGGCGATAGGCAGGTTCGTGCCTGCGGTTTCCATGCTGGCTATGGCAGGATCAATGGCACAGAAGAAAAAAGTTCCACCCAGCTCCGGAACTCTTCCCACGACTTCCCTTACATTTTCTGTTTGGACGATCCTGGTAATCCTCATCATCGGTGCTCTTACATTCTTCCCGCTCTTCGCAATGGGGCCGATTGCCGAATACCTGAGTATGATAGGAGGTAGCTAACAATGTCACGGAAGCGATTTCCCCGTTTAGGCGCCTTTGAGTCGAAACTCATCCGTGAAGCACTCATCAGTGCAGTGCTGAAACTGGACCTGCGTCGGCAGATCGAAAATCCGGTTATGCTTCTGGTGGAAATAGGGGGCATCCTGACAACTATTAGTTTTCTCATCGGCTTTTTCTATGCTGCCGCTGAGTCCCATTTCTTCGTCGGCTTTATCTCCCTCTGGCTGTGGCTGACAGTGCTTTTCTCCAACTTTGCGGAATCTCTGTCTGAGGGACGTGGAAAAGCCAGGGCAGCATCCCTCCGGCAGTCCAGAACCAGCGTTCCTGCCCGAAAACTAACAGAAGGGTCCTTCGATGCTTCTTCCACCGAAGTGCCTTCCTCCGATCTCCGGAAAGGTGACCTTGTCCTGGTAAGGACAAACGAAGTAATCCCTGGAGACGGGGAGGTGGTGAAAGGAGCTGCACTAGTCAACGAAGCCGCAATTACCGGGGAGTCGGCACCTGTTGTGCGTGAATCGGGTGGTGACCGGAGTGCTGTTACCGGAGGAACTACAGTTATCGCCAATGAGGTAATCATCAGAATTACCGCTGATCCCGGACAGACCTTCCTGGACCGCATGATCTCCATGGTGGAAGGTGCCGAGAGGCGGAAGACTCCTAACGAAATAGCTCTTGGCATACTACTCATTGCGCTTACAGCCGTATTTCTCGCAGTTGTGGCCAGCACCTATTCGGTTTCTGCATATAGCGCAGCCTCAAGCGGGAGGGGCTCTCCTGCCAGCCTCACAGTATTGACTGCGCTTTTCGTCTGTTTAGCGCCCACAACCATTGCAGCCCTGCTTTCGGCAATCGGAATAGCCGGAATGGATCGTTTATTCCAGTTGAACGTAATTGCCCTTTCAGGAAGAGCAATCGAGGCTGCAGGAGATGTAAATGTCCTGCTGCTGGACAAAACAGGCACTATCACCCTGGGTAACCGACAGGCGACTGAGTTTTTGCCAGTAGATGGCCAGTCCCATGAAGACCTGATGGAAACATCTCTGCTTTCCTCTTTCGCAGATGAAACTCCTGAAGGCAAAAGCATTATCACGCTTATCCAGGAAAAGACCGGAAAAGTTGCAGTTTCGCCAGAGAATATCACTTTCATACCTTTCTCGGCAGCCACCCGGGTGAGTGGAGCACAGTGCGGCGAGATAACCTACCTGAAGGGTGCCTCCGATGCAATAATGAAGTTTGTTCTTGAGAACGGAGGTACCGTTCCGTCTGATCTGAAGGCGAAGGTACACGGAATCGCGTCTGCAGGAGGTACACCGCTGGTGGTCGCTCGCAATGAGACAATTCTCGGGGTGATATTCCTTAAAGATATCTTGAAAACGGGCATCCGGGAGAGGTTTGCTGACCTGCGCCAGATAGGAATTCGGACGGTTATGATCACAGGAGATAATCATCTCACTGCTGCCACTATTGCAGCAGAAGCCGGAGTAGATGATTATCTGGCAGAAGCAAGGCCTGACGACAAGCTCAGGATGATCAAGGAATACCAGGATGAAGGATACATGGTCGCCATGACCGGGGACGGAACAAATGATGCCCCTGCCCTCGCCCAGGCCGACGTAGCCGTGGCTATGAACAACGGCACACAGCCTGCGAGAGAAGCTGCAAACATCATTGACCTCGACAGCGATCCAACCAAACTGCTGGACATTGTTGAGATAGGTAAGCAAATCCTGATGACTCGCGGTGCTCTGACCACCTTTTCTATAGCCAACGATATCGCCAAATACTTTGCAATCATTCCCGCTGCCCTGATAGGGATCTATCCGCAGCTTAAGGTGCTGAATATTATGGGTCTTGCAACACCGCAGTCTGCCATTCTTTCGGCTGTCATATTCAATGCGTTGATCATCCCAATGCTGATTCCGCTTGCACTGGCCGGGGTAAAGTTTAAGTCTATGTCGGCATCGAAACTCTTCGCCTACAACCTGACCATCTTTGGCCTTGGAGGAGTTATCGCTCCGTTTATAGGAATCAAGATAATCGATCTGGTACTGGTCGGTTTACTGCATATCTGAGGAGGTACTGGCATGACATCTATCAAAAAAGCCATATTACTATTCACAGTGTTATTCATCATCACGGGGTTCGTTTATCCAATGACAGTGACACTCATTGCCGGGCTTGTGTTCCCTGTCCAGGCTCATGGAAGCCTTATTGTCGATAATGATAACCGAGTTATCGGCTCAACGCTCATCGGCCAGAATTTCACTGCACCTCAGTACTTCCAGAGCAGGCCTTCAGCTAGCGGGTATGATGCAGCTTCTTCCGGAGGGTCAAACCTCGGGCCGACGAACCCCGTTCTTCTGGAGCTGGTCGACAACCGAACGAGTACACTCCGGAAAGCCGGCGTTACCGGCCCGATACCTTCTGATCTGGTTATGGCTTCAGCTAGCGGGCTTGACCCGCACGTCAGCCTGGAATCCGCACTGATACAGGTGCCTGTCGTGGCAAAGGCACGAAATCTACCTGAAGAAGAACTCAAAGCACTCGTACTTGCAGAATCTGTCGACTCTCCATTCACTGGGGCTTATGTAAATGTTCTATCACTTAACCGGGCGCTTGATGAGAAGAGCATGCCTGATTGAAAGAGGGGATTATGACACCTGATCGTTATGAAGAGGAAGGCAGGCCACGGGCCGAAGACCTGCTATTCATTGCTCGCCGTGATGAGAAAAAAGCGAATGAAGGAAGGTTGACAGTTTACCTTGGCTACGCCGCAGGTGTGGGGAAGACATATTCAATGCTTCAAGATGCACTTCAGCGGCAACGAGAAGGAAAAGATGTCGTAATCGGCTACATAGAGACCCATGACAGACCTGAGACCAACGCACTTGTAGACAATTTTGAGATTATTCCTGCAGTCTCCATCGAACATCAGAACCTCTCTCTCAGGGAGATAGATCTCGATGCAGTTATCCGGCGCCACCCCCAAATCGTCCTGGTCGACGAATTGGCCCATACCAACGCACCGGGCAGCAGGCATGTGAAACGGCACCAGGATGTAGAAGAACTCCTGCAAGCAGGAATCTCAGTTTATACGACCGTCAATATCCAGCACATTGAAAGCCAGAACGATGCCGTTGCCCAGATAATTGGCATCCGGGTTTCTGAGATTGTGCCGGATACTTTCTTTTCCGATGCCGATGAGATTCGGTTAATCGATATCACCCCCGAAGAGCTAAATATCCGCCTCAAAGCCGGGAAAGTCTATATAAAAGATATGGCAGAAGCTGCAGTACAGCGTTTCTTCCGAACCGGAAATCTCCTTGCACTCCGACAACTTGCTCTGCGATATATGGCGGAGTCCACGGACAAGAGGATGATAGGATATATGAGGACACGGGCTATCCCGGGTCCATGGCCGGCGACAGAAAGGCTTCTTGTCTGTATCCGTTCCGGGCCGACAGCTGAACACATGGTCAGGGCAGCATACAAGCTTGCAACCAGATTCGACGCGGACTTGATTGTATTTTCAGTGGATGTCGGTGACGATAGAGCATTATCTTCTCAGGAACGTGCCTGGCTTAATCAGGCTCTTGAGACAGGTAGACGACTGGGTGGAAGGATAGTGCGTTACCGTGGAAACGATGTAGCTGAAGAGATTATACGCTACGCCCGGCGGAGCAATGTCAGCATGATCATGCTAGGAAAACCCCACGGCCTGGATGTAATTTTCTCTCCGGTATACAGGGTCATAAGGCAGTCGCATGGTATTGATATCCACCTGTACGAGCCAAAAGGAAACAGCGTGCACATACCTCTTCAACGGCAAATCCCACTCTTTTTCACAGCGGAATATGCAATCAGCCTTATCCTGATTATAGCTATAGCAGGTGTCAACCTCCTTCTTCGAGAGATTGTCGGGCCTTCAAACCTGCTGATTATTCAGCTAGTTCCAGTCATGGTGTCTGCACTCTTTTTCAGGCGCAGAGTAGCTCTGTTTACGGCAGCTTTGAGCATTCTTGTCTTCGATATCCTTTTTGTCAAACCTTACTACACGATTTCTATCGAGGACTGGCAATACTTCATTGCTTTTGTCGGATACGCTACTATTGCTCTCATAATCAGCAGCCTTGCCACCCGGCTACGCCATCTTCTGCCTCAGATCTGGCAGAGCGAGGCTGAAGTGGAAGCAACATCAGGCCTTTCTCGCGGACTTGTGGAGGCAAAAACGCGGCAAGAAGTTTTTGAAATTCTTGCCGATCAAATGCACAATTTTGCACCAGGTGTCTTTGCGGTACTCATACCCGGCTCTTCCGGCCTCCAGATAGGAGCCGGTGACGCTGCTTATCCCCTCAACGACAAAGAAAAAGCCATTGCCCAGTGGGCTTACGAAAATGGTCAGATAGCGGGCCATGGAACGGATAATCTTCCTGCAGGAAGGGGATACTATATCCCTCTCAAGACTCACAGGATGATTTTTGGCATTATGGCGTTTGCCTTTGACAAACCTGGAGAGGTTCTAATTCCGGAGAATAAAGAGATATTTGAAACAATGGCGTTCCTTGGGGCCCTTGCACTTGAACGCTTATAATGTAAAAATCACTGGAAGCTGGTTTCCACCGGCTTCGTCTTTTTTCGTCTTGGTAGTTTTTACATCAATTAACTAAGTCAATTCAGTACGGAAAGAGTATTCCTTAGAAATGCGCCCATTTAAGTTTTCTTTTTTCCAAAGACTACTTATCCAAGCAGTTTTAATCTATTTGAAATCAGTCTTTTTTGAGGGAATCTTATGAAAGCAATAGTTGTAGGGGCAGGCGAAGTTGGATATCATATCGCAAAGTTTCTTTCCCTCACACACGACGTGATCGTTGTTGAAAAAGATGAGGAAACCGCAAGAAGGGCAGATGAACTGGATGTTCAGGTTTTGGAGGGAAATGGTGCAAACGCCGATATTCTCGCCAGCATTCTTCACGATACGGATATTCTGGTTGCTGTCACAGGTATTGATGAAGTCAACATTGTCGCCTGTATGACTGCAAAACTGATCATCAGATCCCACCCCGGATGGAGAGATATAAAAACGATTGCAAGAGTCAGCAATCCTGACTACATCGATGTGCCTGTAACCTCTAGAGCTCAGGTCGGGGTCGATGTCATGATCTGCCCGGAACTTGCACTTGCCTCTGAGGTCGCTGAAGTGCTTTCAAACCCATCTGCCATAGATGCGGAAGTTTTTGCGGGGGGAAAAGTTCAGATGATGGAATTTGCCATCCGTCCTGACAACAAACTTGTAGGAAAGCAGATGCAAGATCTCAAACTCGATGATTGTTGCATTGTCAGTGCGATCTTTCGGAAAGACGAAATAATCATCCCTCGTGGAAATTATGTGGTCAAGGAAAAAGACCATATAGTAGTCGTAGGTAAGCCCAAAGCCATGGAAAGCCTTATCCGCATTTTCGGGGACGAGAAACCTCACAGGACTCGAATCCTCCTTATAGGCTGCGGAATTGTAGGTTTTTATCTGGCAAAAATAATAGATAAAGATGAAAACGCAGATCTCAAGATCATAGAGTCCCGGAAAAGCCGCTGTATAGAAGTAGCCGAGATGCTGGAGAACGCCCTTGTTTTAAACGGAGATGGAACTGACGTTAACCTCCTGAGAGAAGAAAATATAGAGGAAATGGACGTAGTTATTGCGGTTACGGACAATGATGAGAAAAATCTCCTGTGCTCTCTTCTAGCAAAGCAAATGGGAGCAAAAAAGGTGATCGCAAGAGCTGACCGTCCAGATTACGTGCCTCTCTTTGAAATGGTTGGGATAGATATGGCAGTCAGTCCCAGGGAAGCGACAGTAAATGAAGTGCTCAAGCTTACCATGGGAAGAGGAATACAGACTCTGGCCACTCTTGAAGGAGAAAAAGCCGAAATCATCGAGTATACGACTTCCAGACAGTCAAAGATTGTCGGAAAACCCCTTGAAAAAGTTAAGTTTCCTAAAGGTGCAATAGTTACCATGGTTGTTCACAATGATGATGTCATCATTCCTAGAGGAAATTTCGTAATTCAGGAAGGAGACAGAGTAATCGTTTTCGCACTATCTTCAGCTGTTTCAGCTGTGGAAAAATTTTTTAAGTAAGAAATAAATAGAAACGGCAATAAAGGGTATAATAAGTTGTAAATCAGAGGGCCTGATGAATTTTAAAGTTGTCCTGTATGTACTTGGTGGCTTACTCAGGCTTCTGGGACTGTTCATGATAGTCCCTCTCGGAGTTGCATACTATTACGGGGAGAATTTAACTCCTTTTCTGGTTTCTATTTTCATAACCACCCTTACAGGATTTCTCCTGTTCTCCTATAAGACCGAAGAGGAATGGATGCGCAAGGAGGGCTTTGCAATCGTTGCCCTGGGATGGCTTGCAGCTGCTGTTTTCGGAGCCATTCCTTTCATGATGGACGGGATTTCTCCCCTGAATTCTGTTTTTGAATCCATGTCGGCATTTACCACCACAGGTTCGACAATTCTAACCGACATCGAAAGCCATCCGAAAGGCATCCTTTTCTGGAGGGGCATGATGCAGTGGCTCGGGGGCATGGGTATTATCCTGCTTTTCATTGCGATCCTGCCCAAACTCGGGGTTGCGGGCCGCCAGCTTTTCCGGGCAGAAGCGCCTGGACCCACTGAGGACAAGCTGAAACCGAGAATCAGGGATACGGCAAAAATCCTCTGGATGGTTTACTTCGTAATTTCTTTCCTGCAGGTCGTTGCCCTTCTGCTTGCAGGGGTCTCTCTTTATGACTCGCTTAATCACACTTTTGCTACAATGGCATGCGGAGGCTTCTCCAATTACGCGTTGAGCGTTGGAGCTTTTGAGAACCCTCTCGTTGAGTACATAATAACTTTTTTCACGTTCGTTGCCGGTGCAAACTTTGCCCTACACTATCGGGCAATATATATAGACAAAAAATTTCTTCTTAAAGACGATGAATTCCGCTTCTATACAGCCCTGGTCCTTTCAGCAAGCGGGCTTCTTACCCTTTTGCTCTGGCGGGACCTCGACACAGGCCTTTTTGATTCTTTCAGGTTCGCCATTTTTCAGGTAGTTACAATAATGACAAGTACCGGGTTCGCGACAACAGATTTTAATCTCTGGTCCGAATCTGCGAAAATGGTGCTTATTATAGTCATGTTTATTGGAGCCTGTGCCGGTTCTACAGGTGGAGGCATCAAGGTTGTGCGCATCCTTATCCTCCTGAGGCACAGCAGAGCGGAACTCTTCAAGGCTATTCATCCAAGAGCCGTAAGAAGCGTTAAATTTAACAATAAAAGCGTGCCCGATGAGATTATCAGCTCTATTGTCTCATTTGTTGTTATATATCTCCTTATCTTTCTCACAAGTGCACTTATTCTCTCAGTTCTGGGCATGGACATCATAACTTCAGTTACTGCTTCTATAGCTACCCTTGGCAACATAGGACCAGGCCTGAATGTAGTAGGCCCGATGGGAAGTTTTGACCCTATTCCTCCTCTCGGAAAACTGGTCCTTATCGCAAATATGTGGATAGGAAGGCTTGAAGTCTATACTGTGATCGTACTTTTTACGCCTGAGTTCTGGAATAAGTGAATTTAGAAAATGTGGGTCATTTCAGTGCCGGGTTGCGCTTCCCTAGTTGCGCCTCCCGAGTTCCGCTTCGGGATCACAGGAAATCGGAGATTTTCTGGGAGTTGCGATGTAATCGCAACAGCACGGGGTTCATGGCCCTGGGCGTCGTCTTTTCTCTGCTGCTGGCCAGGTTCATATTCCTGCAAGGATAAGAAAAACTTATTTTTTCTCAATGACTCCACAGGTAATCCGCGCTCCACTGTTTCCGGCAGGGTCTGTCATCTGGTCGTCAGGGCCAGAATGGATGACCAGTGAAGTGCCGTTGGCTGTGAATAGGGTGGTCGTCCCGGGTGACAGCGTCACAAGCTCGGTGGTGACATTCATATGTCCCGTGCCATCCTCGTCCACTTTCAGGTTGGGCAGATCACCGGCATGGGGGCCTTTCGGGTTGTTAAGGCCATGCTCTTTGCCCAGAGGATTGTAGTGTCCGCCGGCAGAAGTGAACGACGGCCCGGTGCAGTTCCCTTTATCGTGAATATGGATGCCGTGCAGGCCCGGCGTCAGGCCGCTTGCGTTGACGTTGATGCGTACCATGCCGCTGGCATCCTCGGTAAAGATGGCCAGCCCCAAGGTATTGCCCTTCGCGTCCTTCATGACAGCTGTGGCATTATGTGTGGTACCTTCATGGGCATAGACCGTAGTTGCAGACATCAGCACCGCCGAGATAATAATTAGTAATACAAATCCAGCTTTCATCAGCTTATTCCCCCGAAAAATGACAATTTTAATGTAAAAGAAGCTTGCCTGTTTGAATCATGGATGAGACGGATACCGGGTTAGGAAAGAGGTACCGGCTTGGCAAAAATCAAGAAACAACAAAAATGCGAAGACTTTACAGAAATCAAGAGCCACATTACCTAAAAAAGCATAAATAACTTTCAATATTTTGCGAGCTCTCGACTCCGATTTCTCGCTTTTCGTCTCATTTTCTGTTCATTTAGAGAAGCTTGCCATACCATCGTTACCTTACTCGATTTTTACATCCACTAATTTTTCTAAAGGTTGTAAATATGGTACTGTTACTTTAAGTACACCATTTGAGTATTTAGCAACTGCTTTTTCCGGATTCACGGGACAGCAGATTGAGTAACTATCCAGATACGTAACTCCCTCTTTTCGAGCTCTTACATAAAAGCTGTCATCGGTAATCTTAAAAGAAATATCTTCCTTTTCGACTCCTGGGAGAATTACCTCAATTTGAAGATTTTCGTATTTGTCGTCAGGATATGCACAAGTAACCGGTGATAATCTCAAAGTTTCCACCATATATTTACCCCCAAATAATGTCATCGATTAATATATTTATACATTCGTATTTGGTTAAGGAAATCCATGAACGTTAATATGTTTATTGCAATCATTTTTCTACGCACCACTCGCATTCTATGCAATTTTCCGGGCGGGCTACAACTGCCTTCTTTGCTCTATCAATCTCTTGAATATCAAAAACTTCTGAAGGGCAAATTTCATAGCAAGCAAGAGCTCCACTACACTTGTGATAATCAATTACTGGATACATTTTCCTCCATCTATCCAGATTTTCAATTATGTAATTAAAATGTCTCAGAAAACACGTCAGGTGACATTTTCGCCATTAAAATATTCATCTCTCAATGTATTTAGAGCAAGTCCAAATTGTAATACTGGAATCGTTTTATTTATATCTTTATGGATGAAATAGCTTTCAAGTCATGTTGTTTCACGACTTACCGGTGTAACTGAAAACCACCGTACATTTCGAAGTGGAATATGCCGATTTTTGTTGTCATTCAACATCATCCATAAAAGGTCTAAACCAAATCTAACTTCTGTGCAATCGAATGACTCATAGTAGCCATCCATCCACCGAACGTTTACTTTAATATTAGTCATACATTCGAGTCTCCGTTGTCACATTCTTTTATAAAATGGCTCTTCGCTATTTCGAGTGAGTGATTTGTAGTTACTTTCTTCCTTTAGAGAAGATCGTCACGCCATTGTAACCTTACTCAATTTTAACATTCACTAATTTTACAAGAGCCTGTTTATAAGGTACTGTAACTTTAAGCACACCGTTTAAATAGTTAGCAACTGCTTTCTCAGGTTCTACTGGGCAGCAAAAAGCATAGCTGTCCGCATACTTAACACCTTCTTTGGTGGCTTTCACATAGAAACCACTGTCACTAATTTTGAAGGAGATATCCTTCTTTTCAACTCCCGGAAGAATCACTTCAATAGTTGTATTTTCGCACTTGTCATCTGGATACACACAAATAGCTGGTGATAACCTCAAAACGCCTACATGACCGCTTGAGCGCCTGCTTGATCGCTTCGATCGGGCCGAGGCCCATGATCTCGGGGCTCAGCGCGGTGACGCCCGAGCTGATGATCTTGGCGAGCGGCGTGAGCCCGAGTGCCTTGGCCTTCTTGGCCGACATCACGACGACCGCGGCCGCGCCGTCGTTGAGCGGGCACGCGTTGCCTGCGGTGACCGTGCCGGTGGGCTTGAACACGGGCTTGAGCCCGGCGAGCGCTTGCAGTGTCGTGCCGGCGCGGGGGCAGTCGTCCTTGGAGACGATCGTGCCGTCGGCCTTCTTGTAGGGCGTGATCTCACGCTCGAAGAAGCCACGGGCGATGGCCTTCTCGGCGCGGTTCTGTGACTCGCAGGCGAACTCGTCCTGGCGCTCGCGGCTGACCTTCTTGTACTCGGCCACGTTCTCCGCGGTCTGGCCCATCGCGATGTAGATGTCGGGCAGGCCCTGCGGTGCCTTCCAGCGACCGCCCTTGCCGTTGCCGCGCTTCGCGCTGCGCTCTTCGGCCTCGGCGAATCGTTCGTTGTGGCGGACCGCGATCGGCCGCGCCGTTGCCGAACCGGCTGACCGCCTCGACGCCGCCGGCGATGAAGATGTCGCCCTCGCCGCTGCGGATCGCGTGCGAGGCCATGCGGATCGTCTGCAGCGACGACGAGCAGTAGCGATTGACGGTGGTGCCGGGCACGTCGAGCCCGGCGAGAATGCCGGCCGCCCGGCCGATGTTGGTGCCCGCCTCACCGGCCGGCTGGGCGCAGCCCCAGATGATGTCTTCGACGAGCTTGCCGTCGAGCCCGATCTTGCCCAGCACGTCGCCGATGATGAAGCGCGGACATGTCGTCGGGGCGCACGTCGATGAAGGAGCCCTTGCCGGCGCGGCCGATGGGCGTGCGGGCGGTACTGACGATGACGGCTTCGGGCGCGGGCATTGTTGACTCCTCGGACCTGGGGTAGGACGGCGACAGGCTATCTCTGCCGCTCCACCGGCGCGCTCTGCCGGTTGTCGCCGCAGCGCCCGGGCCAGACGAGCGCGGCGGTTTCGGTGTCGCGGCCCGAACGGATGAGCGTGCCGCCGCGCTCGGCGGTGAGCTCGCCGTTGCGCACGATGGCGCGGCCGTTGACGAGCACGTGCTCGATGCCGTGGCTGTCGGCGTAGAGCCGGCCGGCGCCGCCGGGCAGATCGAAGCGCATCGCGACATCGTCGGTGCCGATGGTGGTCGGGTCGAGCACGACGACATCGGCATGCCAGCCCTCTTGGAGCTGCCCGCGCTGCTTGAGGCCGTAGAGCTTGGCCTGCACGTCGGTCATCAGGTGGATGGCCTCTTCGAGCGGGAGGATCTCACGCTCGCGAACGGCTCGCTGCAACATGCCGGTCGCGTAGTTGAACGACGCCAGGAGATCGAGATGCGCTCCGGCGTCGGACGCGCCGATGACCGCCCGCTTGTCGCGCCACACCTGCGCCGCGCGCCTTCCAGTCTTCGACGGATCTCGGGCGGGGTCGGTGAGCCGAAGCTGGTGTTGAGCTCGTCGGCAACCGCGATATCGCACAACACGTCCCACGCATCGCGGCCCTTGGTCTTTGGCGATGTCGCCGACCATGCGGCCGCGGTACTGCTCGTTCTCGGGGGCCATGACGTCGAAGATGATCTTGTTGTCCCAATTGGCGAGCGTGCGCATGCGGATTGTCGGGCTGCTGGGCCCGTGCGTTGAGTGCGTCGCGTGCCGACTTGTCGCGGAAGAGCTTCATCTTCTCGTCGCGCGGAGCGAGCATCGGGCCCTTCCCACTCGGGCATGGCGTCGAGCACGAAGCCGCTGGCGAACGAGAGGCGCACGCCGAAGCTGATCGGGATCGTCAACGCCACGACCTTGCCGCCCTTCTTGGCGGCGTAGTCGCTGGCGCCCAGCTTGCCCAAGCAGTCTTCGAGGTTGCCCTGGTTGACCGACATCACGTTCCAGTTGACGGCGCGCTGCGCCGCGACCGACATGTCGGTCATGAGATCGATGGCCCATTGGTCGAACTTCGGACCGACCTGAGGGATGACTTCGATCGACGTGCCTTCGAACTCGCCGCACGACCCGCGCCAACTCGACGAGCTCGGCGGTGGTCGCGTAGCGCGAGGGCACCATGTGGCCTTCGGCATCGTTGTGCGTGCGGGCGTACGACGACGTGAACCCGAGCGCTCCGGCGTCGAGGCCATCGCGCAACAGTTGCTTCATCTGCTCGAGCTCGGCGGCGGTCGATTCACGCTTGGTCGAGTCGGCGCCCATCACGACGCGGCGGATGGCCGAGTGCCCGACCGACAACCCGAGGTTGATACCCAGATTGCCGTCGATGCGATCGAGGTACTCGCCGGTGGTCTTCCAGTTCCACGGCACGCCTTGGCGAAGGGCCTCGACGGGCATGCCTTCGACGCGCGCCAACATGTTGAGCAGGTACTCGGCGTCGGCGGGATCGTCGGACAACGGAGCGATGGTGAACCCGCAGTTGCCGGCGAAGGCAGTCGTGACGCCGTGCAGCGGTGACGGTGTCAGCGCGGAATCCCAGAACACCTGCGCGTCGAAGTGTGTATGGACGTCGACGAACCCTGGGCACACGATCTTGCCGGTCGCGTCGATGACGGTCGCGGCCTCGCCCTCGATGCGACCGATCTTGACGATGCGGCCGTCTTTGATGCCGACGTCGGCCCGGAAGCGAGTGCCGCCGGTTCCGTCGATGACCTCGCCGTTGCGAATGATGACGTCGAACATGTTCGGCCCCCGAAAAGCAGTCGTCTCCGCAGCTTACGCCTTCATGGCGCCATCGACCCGAAGTGTGACGCCGTTGATGTAGCTGGCGTCGCTCGAGGCCAAGAACGCGAACGCCGCGGCCAACTCGTCGGGGCTGCCCATGCGTTCGAACGGCATGATGCGCCCCATGATCGCCAGGTCGACACCCTCGGGCGGGCTGAACTGGTCGGCGATGGGCGTCTCGACCCCGCCGGGGGCGATGCAGTTGACCCGCACCCCTTGGAGCCCGTTCGACACGGCCATGGTCTGGGTCAGCGAGATGACGCCGCCCTTCGAGGCCGAGTAGGCCGAGCTCCATGGCTGGGCGTGCGTGCCCGCGGTCGAGGCGGTGTTGACGATCGCGCCCTTGGTGGCCAAGAGATACGGCAGCGCGGTCTTCGACATCCAGTAGGTGCCGGTGAGATTGACGCCGATGACGCGGTTCCAGCCTCTCGATGGTCTCGTCCTCGTCGAGCGGCGAAGTGGCCGAGGCCCGCGACGTTGCACAAGACGTCGATGCGACCGAACTCCTTCACGACGGCCTTGACCGTCTTGGTGATCGACGCGATGTCGAGCAGGTTGCACGTGAACGCTTTGGCCTTGCCCTTGGCCGCCTCGATCTCCTTGACCGTCTGGCGCAGGCCCTTCGGCGTTGACGTCGACGCACGCGACGCTCGCGCCTTCGGACGCGAGCCGGAGCGCGGTCGCTTTGCCGATGCCCGACGCCGCGCCCGTGACGACCGCGACCTTCTTCTTGAATCGTGACATGACCTCTCCTCGCATCACGACGTGGTCGCGAGCTTGCCCAAGACTTTTTCGACGTAGTTCGACAGGTACTTCCACGCCGTATCGATGGGCATGCCGCCGCAGAACGGATGCAGGCTCCCGGCCGCGCCTTCGCCCATGCCCTTCAGCTCGGCGATGCATTCGTCGGGCGTGATGATGCGGTAGATGCCTTCGGCGCGCAGTTCGGCCGTCGTCGATGCGTGCGAGTGCACCGCGGAGCGGATGTCGGGGGTCTGCCACGCGCCGTACGTCATCGCTTCGTGCAGGAGGTACTTGCCGATCTCGTCCCACGCGGCGTCAGGATCGTCCGCGATCCAGATGTGGTGGAAGCCCGCGGGCGGCATGGAGATGAAGCCTTGCTTGCCGAGCTTCGCGCATTCGTCGTTGTAGACGGTCTCGAGTTCGGGCATGTTGGCGGCGAGCGAGACCGGCAGCCCGAAGCGCGCGGCGCGCCGAACGGCGGCCTTCGACGTGCCGCCCAACATCAGCGTCGGGTGCGGCTGCGTGAACGGGCGCGGCGTCACGCGCACGGTGCGCCCACGGAACTCGAACGGTTCGCCCGTCCATCCTTTGAGCACGGCGTCGACGCACTCGTCCATGACCTTGCCGCGGTCCTTCCAGCTGACGCCGGCCATCTCGTACTCCTCGGGCCGGTAGCCCATGCCGAAGATCGTGATCGTGCGACCGCCGCTGATGAGGTCGAGCACCGCGAGGTCTTCGGCCATGCGCAGCGGATCGTGCAGTGGCAGAAGGATCGCCGAGAACGTCACCAACATGTTCTTGGTGCGACCGAAGATCGATGCGGCGAAGATCTTGGGGCAGGGGCTCCAGCCGTTGTCGGCGCCGTGGTGCTCTTCGGTGCTGATGATCGAAAAGCCGTGTTTCTCTCCGTACTCGGCCATGTCGAGCATCTCTTTGTGCATGGCGCTGTGATGCGCGGGATCTACTCCCGGCGCAATCATGTTGAACCGCATCATCGACAGGACCATTGTCCGTCGCCCCCTTCGTTCGTCGTGGTGACGGGCGACAGTCTGTCGCGTGCCGTGCCGCGCGCCTGTCCTGGCGCCAGACCGTTACCCTTCGGGCGGCCACGCCAGGAGGCGCCCAGTGTCCGGTTACAACGTCGACAAGAAGTACAAGCTGTTGATCGGCGGCGAATGGGTTGCCGCCGCCGACACCTACGACATCGTCGATCCCAACACCACCAAGCTCGTCGGCGCGGGCCCCCGAAGCGAGCGTGGCGCAGGCCGCCGACGCCGCGGCGGCCGCCAAAGCCGCGCTCAAGCAGTGGAAGCGCACGCCGATGGAAGAGCGTTGCGCGCTGGTCGGCAAGATCGCCGACGTCTACGAGAAGCGCATGGGCGCGCTGGTGCCGCTGGTGCAGGCCGAGACCGGCTCGACGATCAACGTGGCCGAGTCCATGCAGGTGCCGATCAGCGTCGAGCGGTTCCGCTACTACTCCCGGCCCTACATCGTCGACGAGCCGCAAGTCCCGTACGCCATGAATGCCACCGCCCTCGGCCCCGCCGGTCTGCAGAACGCGATGATGTTCCGCCAGCCGGTCGGCGTCGTCGCCTGCATCACGCCCTACAACTTCCCGCTGACCAACGTCGCCGGCAAGATCGCTCCCGCGCTGGCGATGGGCAACACCGTCGTCATCAAACCCGCGCCGCAAGATCCGCTGGCGTTGCTCGAGCTCGGCGAGATCCTCGACGAGGTGGGCCTTCCTCCCGGGCGTCGTCAACATCATCACCGGCAAGGCCCCGAGGCCGGCTCCGCGCTGGTCGATTCCCGAGACGTCGACATGATCAGCTTCACCGGTTCGTCGGTGGTCGGGTGCGCGCATCTTCGAGCAGGGCGGCAAGACCATGAAGCGCCTCCTGATGGAGCTGGGCGGCAAAGGCGCGCTCGTGATGACCCACGACTGCAACGTGCAACAAGCGGTCGCCGCGATCGCGTCGGTGTGGGCGTTCCACGCGGGTCAGATCTGTACGGCGCCGACACGGGTCATCTGCCATCGCAGCATCTACCAACAAACCGTCGATCTCCTTGGCGATGACCGCGCGTTCGTTGAAGGTCGGCGACGCGATGGACGCGCGACACGATCGTCGGGCCACTCATCACCGACATGCAACGAGGTCGGGTCGAGGCGCTTGTCAAGCAAGGCGTCAGCGAAGGGGCGACGTTGGTCGTCGGCGGCGATCGTCCGGATCTTCCCGGTTACTTCTACAACCCGACGCTGCTCGCCGACTGCGCGCCGTCCAACGCAGCGGTGCGGGAAGAGTTCTTCGGCCCGGTCGTCGTCGTGGTGCCTTTCGACGACGAGGACGAGGCCATCGACATCGCGAACGACAGCGACTACGGCCTGTTCTCGTACGTCTTCTGCGGCGACCTCGCTCGTGGGCTCGTCGATCGCGAAGCAGATCGAGAGCGGCAACGTGGCGGTCAACGGCGTGCAACCGCATATGCACGCACCGTTCGGCGGCTTCAAGATGTCGGGCATCGGCCGCGACCGCGGCGTGCACGGTCTCTACGCCTACAGCGAGATCCAGACGGTCAACTGGCCTGCTGTCTGAGCGGTCGGCGCGGCCGTAGTCGTCGGAGCGGCGTTCGATGTCGTCTTCGCCGAAGTACGACCCGTGTTGCACCTCGACGAAGACCAGCGGTTCGAGGCCCGGATTCTCGATGCGATGCCACGCCATCGTGGGGATGTCGATGTAGTCGCCTTGGTGCAGCATGTGATCTTTGTCGTCGACGGTCACTTTGGCGACGCCGCTCACCACGAACCAATGCTCGGCGCGTCGCTCGTGGCGCTGGTAGCTGAGCCGCTGGCCCGGATGGACGGTGAGGGTCTTGACCTTGTGCGTCGCCGCGTCGTCGAGGACGGTGAACGACCCCCATGGGCGGACTTCGAAGCGGGTATCGGTCATGGGTACAGGATGGAGGCTCGCACCCGTTCTCGCAACGATTTCCGTTCTGTTGGTGATTTGGGGTCGTATAGGCGCCTCGATCACCAGCAGAACGGAGCGATCGATGGCCGGAGGCCTGCTGTCGGGGGTGCGAGTCGTCGAGGGATCGGCGTTCGTCGCCGCGCCGTCGGGCGGCATGACGCTCGCGCAACTGGGTGCCGACGTCATCCGTTTCGATCAGATCGGCGGCGGCCTCGACTACCGCCGCTGGCCGCTCAGCGCCGACGGGACGAGCATCTACTGGGCCGGTCTGAACAAGGGCAAGCGCTCACTGGCCGTCGACTTGCGCTCACCCCGAGGCAGAGAGTTGCTCACCGAGCTCATCGGCGCGCCCGGGCCCGACAACGGCATCTTCCTCACCAACTTCCCTGCCAGCGGATGGATGTCCTACGAGCGGCTCCGCGACAAGCGCGCCGACCTCGTCATGTTGAACGTAATGGGGAACCACGACGGCACGTCGGCGGTCGATTACACGGTCAATTGCGCCGTCGGCTATCCGTCGGTCACGGGCCCGGCCGATTCGACCGAGCCGGTGAACCATGTCTTCCCCGCGTGGGATTTCCTGTGCGGGCAACAAGTCGCGCTCGGCATCGTCGCCGCGCTGCGCCACCGCGATCGAACGGGCGACGGCCAACTCGTCACGCTCGCGCTCTCGGATGTGGCGCTGTGGGCCGTGTCGGCCATGGGCCACATCGCCGAAGCACAGGTCAACGGCAGCGAGCGGCCGCGGATCGGCAACGATCTGTACGGCGCGTTCGGCTGCGACTTCGCGACGGGCGACGGCCGGCGCGTGATCGCCGTCGCGGTCACCTACAGCCAGTGGAAGAGCCTTCTCGACGCGACCGGGCTCGCCGACGAGGTGCAGGCAATCGGGTCACGGCGCGGTCTCGACTTCCGCATCGAGGGCGATCGCTACCTCGCCCGCGAGGAACTCGACCCGCTCGTCGCCACATGGTGCGCGGCGCGCTCGTTCGACGAGATTCGGACGGCATTCGACGCGCACGGTGTGTGTCTGGGGGCCGTACCAATCGTTCCTGCAACTCGTGAGCGACGACCCGCGATGTTCCACCGCCAACCCGTTGTTCTCCACGGTCGATCAGCCGGGGATCGGCACCATCCTGGCTGCCGCGCATCCGCTCGACCCTGCACCGCTAGGGCGCATCGCCGCGGCGCCCGCGCCGGTGCTCGGCCAGCACACCGACGAGATCCTCGGGGACATCTTGGGTCTATCGGCGAGCGAGATCGGTGCGTTGCACGACGATGGAGTCGTCGCCTGACCGACGCTCAGGTCGCGGGGCGAATGCGGTAACGCACTGGTAGCGACTTCAGGCCGACGACGAAACTGGATTCGGTCTGGGCGACGGGGCCGGCGAACTCGAGCGACTCGACGCGGCTCGCGAGTTCGTGCACGAGTGCGTGCGTGCTCGCACGCGCGAGGTGCGCGCCGAGGCAGAAATGCTCGGCCCACCCGAAGCCGACGTGACGGTTGGGATGGCGCGTCACGTCGAAGGTGAACGGGCGATCGAAGACCGTCGTCGTCGCGGTTGGCCGACCGCGTAGAACAACACCAGGCGTTCGCCTTCGCGGATCGTCTGGCCCCGCACTTCGGCGTCGCGAAGCGCCGTGCGTTTCATGTAGTTGACCGGCGTCGTCCACCGGATGATCTCTTCGACCGCGGGTTTGGTCAGCGCGAGGCTGGCGCCGACTCGTTGCGCAATTCGGCGGGATGTTCGACGAAGGCGGCGAGCGCGCCGGCGAGCGCGTTGCGGGTCGTGTCGTGCCCGGCCGTGAACACGATCAGGTAGTACCCGAACGTCTCGAGCGCGCCCATGGCCTCGCCGCCGGGGAGCGTGGTGTTGGCGAGCAGCGTCGCGAGATCGTCTCGGGGATGCGCGCGCCGATCCTTGATGATGCGATCGAACATCGCGTAGAACTCGAGGCCGACCTGCTTGCTGGCTTCGGTGCGGTCGTCGCCGGCTCGTTGGTAGTCGGGGTCATCGCTGGCGAACAACTGCTGTGTCAGCTCGAGCAACCGTTCCTCGTCGTCGCGATCGATGCCGAGAATGGTGGCGAGCACCCGCAACGGATGGCGTTGCGCGATGCGGTCGATGAAGTCGCATTCACCTTCGTCGCCGAGCGAGTCGATCAACCTGCGTGCGCTCGACGTGACGATCTGGTCGAGTTCGCCGATGCCGCGCGGTGTGAAGAATCCGCTGGCGATCTTGCGGTAGATGCGATGGTCGGGAGGATCCATCTCGATGATCGTGCGCATCGTTCGCAGCGGGTTGTCGTTGCGTGCTTGCGCTGCGACCTGTTGGTCGTTGAGCACGACGATGCCGAGCGCGTTGGAGAAGACGTCGGGTTGGCTCGAGATCTCGGTGATGTCCTCGTGGCGCGTGATCGCCCAGAAGCTCTCGAAGCCCGGCGGGCTCGCACCAGTGCACCGGATGCTGGCGGCGCATCATCTGCCACAGCGCATGCGGGGGACCGGACTGCCCGTAGCGCTTGGGCGAGACGAGATCGAGCGGATCGACCTCGAGGGCGTCGACGCGCCCGATCAACGAATCGGTGCTCATAGGCCATCCCCTCGGTCGTCCGAAGGGTAGTGGCTCTACCAGGGCCCGAGCGGCCCCCGGCAGAGCGGGGTGCCGGCTAGGGCGTGTAGACGACCGGGCGCCAGTCGAGGACGGGCACCGGCGCGTCGAGGCCCTCGGCGCTCGGCGTGCACGAGGAGGCGAAACGCGAGCAGCCGTCCGCCGCCCAACGGCTGTGTCGCCGTCAACTCGCTCGAGAACGACAACACGTCGTCCTCGAAGACCGGACCCACATGGTCGCAACTGTGCCAGCCGATGACGTGGGCCAGTGACGGCAGCAGGCGCGCCAGCGAGGCCTGCGCCAACCCGATGGTGTGGCCGCCGTAGACCAACCGTCGACCTTGTTGACCGAGACGGGCGTCGCGGTGCACCGCCGCCGATTCTGTGTGAGCCGCACGAGCGCCGGGGCATCGGTGACCGAGTCGCGCATCGGATCGAGACGCACTTCGTCGACCTGCCAATCGGAGGGCGCGCCGAGTGGCGCGAGATTCCATTCGATGGGGGCATAGGGCGCGTAGTTGGCGAAGCCGAGCGGGTGTTCGGATGGACCGAGATCGTCGGCGTGACCCGTGGGAGCGGGATCGCGAAATGGGATGAGCGCGCAGCGTTCGTAGTCGGCGATGACATCGCCGCTGTCGCTGACGGTGTGGATGCCGAGCAAGGCCATGCCTCGCGGTGGCCGGTCGGCCTTGCGCGTGGTCTCGCGCAGCCCGCGCACTGTGACCGTCGTCGACAGTGTCTCGCCGACTCTCACCGGTCGGTGCAGGATCACGCCGCGGTAGAAGAGGTTGGCGCACCACGCTGCCGTGTGGCGACGGTGCTCTGTCCGATCGAGAAGTGCAGACGCGAGCGCGGGGTTGACGATGGGTCGGGGGTCGCCGGTGACCGTGTGCACGAGCGGTCGCGAGAAGCGCGAGCGTGTAGGGATCGCCGGCGATCGCTTGATAGAGCGCGGTCTCGCCGACGCCGATGGTGATCGGCGGCGCCGGCGGCAACGTCTCGCCCACGACGAAGTCGTCGAAGTACGGGCCGTCGAGAGACATCGGAGGTTCGGCGGTCACGATGCAGCATCAGTCGACGATGCCGTGTGCTGCTTTTCGAGCTCGTCGCCGAGGCGCTTGACGTGCAGCGGCGTCAGATCGGGGAACCGCCGCAATGAGCAGCCACCGTCGACGGTGAGGCATTGGCCCGTGGTCCAGGTCGACTCCGGCCCGGCGAAGTAGCGGATTGCTCCGGCAATGTCTTCGGCCTCGCCGTCGCGATCGAGGGGCTGCTGCTCCATGTAGGCGCGCGACGGTGGCGTCGTCGGCGAACATCCCGACGGTCGCGTCGGTGCGCGTCAGGCCTGGGCCGTACCGCGTTGACGTGGATCTTGTGCCGGCCGAGCTCTTCGGCCGCGCACCGCACCAGCATCTCGAGACCCGCCTTTGCCGCGGAGTACGCCGCGAACATCGGGGCCGGCTGGATGCCCTGCATCGACGACACACCGACGAACGACCCGCCGGTGCCCTGGCGAATCATGGTCGAACCCGAATGCTTGAGCAGCACGTACATCGAGGTGATGTTGCGCCGCATGATCTCTTCGAGCATCTCGACCGACATGCGCAACACCGGTTTCATCGCGCCGCCGCCCGGCACCGCAACCGCGGCATCGAGTCGCCCCGTCGGTTCCATCGCGAAGTCGATGGCTCGCGCGCACCTGGTCTTCGTCGAGGTTGTCGCACACGTAGGCGCGGATCGAACCGCCGGCTTCCGCGGCTTCGGCGCTGTGGCGAGCCACGACTGCGTCGAGCTTCGACGCAGTGCGACCTGACACGACCACGTGTGCGCCGTCGCGCACCAACACCGCGGCGGTCGCGCGCCCGATGCCACCCCCTCCGCCGGTGATCAGCGCGGTCATCCCGTCCATTGCTCGAGCCATCGTTCTCGTCCCCTCTGTGATGTCGCCACCCTACGATGTCGCTGCCATGTCCGTCATCCACACGCGTGTCGCCAACGAAGAGATCCAGGCGGGAGGCAACCGTTTCGCGCGCGCGCCCTCGATCGGGCCGGCGTCGGGCCTCGGGGCAAGGTCGCGGTGCTACTCCCCAACGTCGTCGAGTTCCTGTGGGTCTATCGGGGCACGACGTGGTCCGGGCGGCGGTTCACGCCGATGTCGTGGCGGTGGTCGGCCGACGAAGTGGCCTACGTGGTCGAGAACTGCGAGGCCGACGTCGCTGGTGGTGGAGGCCCGCCTCGCCGACCTGGCCGCGGCGGCGGCCGAGCTGGTGCCCGCCGGGCGGCGCTTCGTCGTCGGCGGTGCCGATCCCCGGGTTCCGGGACTGGAGCGAGGTCGACGCCGCTGCCCGGTGACGCCGCTCGACGAGCCGACTCGTCGGTTCGACACGATGCTCTACACCTCGGGCACCACGGGCCGACCCAAGGGCGTGCGCCGCCCGCCGCCGAGGGCCCGCCGCCGGGCAACATCGGCCGGGGCGGGATGCAGATGCTGCGGGCGTGCCTGGGCGACGCGGCCGACCGCAGCCACCTGGTGTGCACGCCGATGTACCACTCGGGCCCGCTGACCTACGCCGACGGCGCGTCGCTGCTCGGCGCCGACCTGGTGCTGCTCGACCGGTTCGACCCCGAGGGGGTGCTGCGGGCGATCGAGGAGCACGGGGTGACCTCGACGTTCATGGTGCCCACCCAGTTCGTGCGCCTCCTGCGCCTGCCGGAGCAGACCCGCCGCCGCTACGACTTGTCGTCGCTGAAGATGGTGGTCCACGGCTCGGCACCGGTCGCCCCCGACACCAAGCGGGCGATGATCGAGTGGCTGGGCCCCGTGCTGTTCGAGTTCTACGGCGGCACCGAGGGCGGCGGGGTCAGCATCGACTCGCCCACGTGGCTGCGCCCACCCGGGCTCGGTGGGCAAGCCCCGCGAGGGCCTCGGCCTCGAGATCCGTCGACGACGACGGCGTCCCGGTGCCGGCCGGCGTCGAGGGCCACGTGTGGTTCCGCGACGGCCAGCACTTCGACTACAAGGACGACCCGGAGAAGACGGCCGGGGCCGTGCGCGACGGCTGGTTCACCCTGGGCGACATCGCGTACCTCGACGACGAGGGCTTCCTGTTCCTGTGCGACCGCCGGGCCGACGTGATCATCAGCGGGGGCGTGAACGTGTACCCCGCCCAGATCGAGGCGGTGCTGCTGGCCCACCCGGCGGTGGCCGACTGCTGCGTGGTCGGTGTGCCGGACGACGAGTGGGGTGAGGCCATCACCGCGGTGTTGCAGTTGCGCGCGGGGCAGCGCGCTCGACGAGGCGACGGGCGATGACCTGCGGCAATGGTGTCGAGATCGACTTGCTGCCTATCAAGTGCCGCGATATTCGAGGCGGTTACCAAATTGCCCAGGACCGAGACAGGCAAAATGGCCCGGCGCGATGCGCGCCTGGTCCTTTCGGTCACACCGGAATCGCAGGATATGAGAAGTAATCAGACGCAACGCGGTTTCGTCGCCCGATCGACCACTCAGAGTGCTGAGACCTGGTCTATCGCGTTGGCAGATAGGCCATCCCGTTAGAAATCATTGCGCGTTTCGTGCACAAGGTAGGACTGTTTACCTACCCTTTACATTCGGTGACTCGCAGCGGTGGGCGAGCGCTGAGGAGCCGAGCAGTAATGCTGAACGCTGACGTCCGCGTCTATAGCGATCCGTCCGAGTGGATGCCCCACGGGGCTTGCCGAGGGCAGAGCGAATTGTTTTCGCTCCCTTTGCCGAGCGACCCGAGGCGCAGCGTGCCGCGAGGCGAAGGCGCGAGCGATTTGCGTCAACTGTCCGGTGGTCGACCCGTGTCGTGACTATGCCCGCGACAACCGTGAGCCTCGGCTTCTGGGGAGGCGAATCCGAAGCCGAACGTGCGTCGGCCGGTTTCGCCGACGACGCCGATCATCGGTCGCCGTCGCGTCGGTCAGTCGCTCGCGTCCTGACTACGCCAGTTGCGGCTTGATCGTCGCCAACAATTCGACGTGGCGCTGCACGATGTCGTCGGGCATCCCGGCGATGCTTGCCCACAGGTAGATCTCTTCGGCGGGCACACCGGCGGTGAGTGCACGTAGCCGCGTCACCGCGTCGTGCGCGTCGAGGACTTCGATGGGCGGGATCACACCCGGCTTCGAACGACCCTCGCGCAGTTTCTCGGGCGTGATCACGCTGGGCGTGCGACCCGACCCTTCGGCCGCCGCGGCCCGGTACGTGTTGAGTTGATGACACACGTACGGCAGCAGCCGTTCGTAGGTCGATTCGGGATCGTCGGCCACGATGACACCGAGCAAGCCCATCATGCGCGCTGACGCCGGGTCGTGGCCGCCTTCGGCCAAACCCTCGCGGTAGGGCGCGAGCAACTCGGCATTGAGCGAGAGCAACCCGCAACCCAACTTGCCGGCGCGGCGCGCGCCTTGCGGGCCCTGATAGCCGGCCCACAGCGGGAACGGTCGCTGGATCGGTCGCGGTGTGACGCCGTCGTCGTCGAGCAAGTGACGAACGTCGCGTATCCGTTGGTCGGTGGTGCCGTAGCGAGTGCCGAGATCCGCGCCGACTGCGTCGAACTCGCGCTTTGCATAGCCGGCACCGAGGCCGACGCGCAGCCGCCCGTTGCTGATGATGTCGACGATTGCCGCTTGTTCCGCGAGCTGGACCGAATGGTGCAGTGGCGCGACGACGATGGCCGTGCCCAACAGGATCCCGAAGACAAGAGCAACGATGGCGTGGACGAGAAACGTGATCTTCAAGCCTTTGGACATTTGGAACCTCCTTGTGTTTTGGGAAGCAGAACTTTTGCCTCTTTAATGAATAAGAATTTTCTTTTCGAATAGTTATAGGGATTTACTGGAAAACAGCTGAAAGCCTCCAAGAGAGTTTTTGGACTCCCTTAGAGGCTTCACATGATCATTTTTTGATAACCCCACCTTCTCATTTCACTCACCAGAAGGTTAAGGGGAAGGTTGATGGGTTTACCGAGCGAATGGGAGAAATTACGACTGACGAATGCTCTTATGCATATGGAAAGTCAAGAAGATAATTGCATGTGTTTTCATCATTGATTACCGACTAAAGGGTGGATATCAGCCAAAACTTCCGCATGCCTTCTGTCAGGAAGCTAAATACTTTGGCTTTAAAATGGAAAATTAATACACCTCTACCTCCAGAACTGCATAATTGCCGCGCTGGTTCCGGTTGATGTGCAGCAAAGACCTTCCCCGAAAACTCTTCACGAACATGCCGATACCGCAGGCGGCGGCAGAACCGCAATAGCCGTAGTGGTCGAGGTAGCTGAACATACCGGCGGGGCGTAATGTCTCACACCAATGGACGGCCTCGTCACCGCTGATCGATGGGCCGAAGGCGATCATGTCCACGGGTGATTCTGCCCGCTCCCGAATCCACTTCAGACAAGTTGCACCGTCTTGAAACGACCAGTTCTCCCGGAAGATCCCGCAGGCACCCTCCCGCTTGGGCTGTACGTAAAACCATCCGCTCCCATCGATCATCCGCCAGCCGCGACCG
>CAVRJG010000007.1:0-12032 GCA_963721455.1 uncultured Methanosarcinaceae archaeon | reverse complement strand
CTCGGAATGAATGATACTGCTTTATAGAAACAATAACTCGTCAATAGAAGTACAACAGATCCACCAATTACACTTATTAAATAGTAACTACTTAGAGATTTATCATTAGAACTATATTTGTAATCGACTACTAGAGACAAAACATTAATCACAATTGTGATTCCAAGAAGTATACCAAGTACTGTATATCGAAATATTCCATCTGTTGTTTGGGGAATAACTGTAAACGATTTAACGGAATAGTAAATCACTCCGATTAATCCGATTATATAAACAAAATACCGCAATACAGATTTGTTTTCAGAATTCAACACAAATAAAAAAGTCATACATGATATACAGCGCAAAACATCATGGGAAGAGAGATAACAAATCAACACCCATAAGCAAATCCCCTATCTAAATTATCTATAAATGTATAGTTGAATGTTTATGATATTAAACTTTTTTATAAGAAGAGCTGATCCCAAAACTGAAGATTAAGTCCGAATCCATGCGTCATCGGTTAAGCATTAGACAATCACTTCTGTATGTGTTTTTATATTAATACTCTAAATATTAGTGTGTCTATGTCTCCTCTTCCCCCACCTACTCTAGAAGACTCTCTTCGGGAAATGTTTCCCGAAGAGTGGTTAAGGCAAACTGCCAAAGAAACTGGTCTCATAGTACGTGAGCGTAAAATTGACCCTGTCATCATCTTTTGGGTTTTAACTCTCAGTTTTGGTGTACGCTTGCAGCGTACACTTGCCAGTTTGAAAAGAGACTATGAAAAAGAATCAAATAAGACCCTAAGCGACAGCAGCTGGTACTATAGATTCACTCCAGAACTTGTTGAGTTTCTTCATCAGTGTGTTATTCACGGCATAGAAGAGCTTGCAAAAGAACCTGGTAGAAAACTTAGCAAAAAACTCGAAAACTTCCAGGATGTTCTCATTCAGGACAGCACAATTGTTCGTCTTCACTCCTCTTTATCAGACAAGTTTCCAGCAGCAAGAGCAAGAACAGTAGCTGCTGGAGTAAAAGTGGGAGTTATGGTAAGTGCAGTTGCTAATGGACCTAAAACAGTTGCTCTGTACTCTGAAAAAACAGCTGAGATCAAAACATTGAAAATTGGTTCCTGGATCAAAGACCGTATTCTTCTTGTTGATCTTGGTTTTTATAAAACTCAAATGTTTACAAGAGTTGAGGAAAACGGAGGATATTTTGTTTCAAGAATTAGGAAGAATATGGATCCTATTCTTGTTTCTGTTGAAGAGGGACTTTCTAAGACAAAAAGCAAAGAGTTCGCTGGAAAACCTGTTAGTGAGTGTATTAAGCAACTTTCAGGAAAAGATCTTGATGCTGTTGTGAAAATAAAGTTTAAAAGAAGAGCATACAAAGGCAAGCAAAAACAGGATGAGATGTGTGTACGTCTTGTTGCGGTATATAATGATGAAGATGAAAAGCACCACATATACATCACAAATATTCAGAAAGATGTTTTGAATGCAAAAGACATTGCAAAATTATATGGAGCAAGATGGGACATAGAGCTGCTTTTCAAGGAGTTAAAAAGCAAATACGCGCTTGACGTTCTGGATACAAAGAATGAGCAGGTAATTGAAGCTCTAATCTGGACAGCAATGTTGACATTAATCGTTAGCAGAAGAATTTATTCTCTTGTAAAGAACAATACGGCTCATCCTGAAAAAATGGTTCGATATACTCAAGAGAGATGGAGCATAATATTTGCTGAAAATGCATCAGATTTATTGACAGTGATTCTGCATAGATGTGGAATTGAAAGAACTTTTGAAACAGTGATGAGTGTGTACGAAAGTCAAGCATTGGATCCACATGTAAACAGAGAAAGGTTCAGAGAAGAATGGTTAGAATGAAAAGATGAACTGAAAAACACTATTGGTAGATTGAAGTAAGTTCTTAACCGATGACCAATGAGTCCGAATCTAAATTCGATGGTCAATTGATTTCCGATTACGAGACTGGTTCTAAATTTCTTATTGGTATGAAAATAAAATTGGTTTTGGGATAAGCTCAAACATAAAATGCAGGCAAACACTTGCATCGGAATTAATTTCCGTTCTTTCTAAACAAATATGTTCTTTTTCCTTTCTTTTTCAGCCTGAAAAGCCTTTTTCGGGTTACCTTCTCAATTATTTCATCCTCTCTCCTATGGTGGTCACTAAAAGACAGGATGCCGTCAGTTTTCAAGACGCGGTGAAGTTCTCTCAAGACAACTTCCGGTTTGTTAAGGGTATGGTACGTATCATAGAAAAGGACTGCATCAAGGCTTGCGTCGGGAAGACCTGTATCGTAATCAGAAAGGATAGTTTCTATGTTTGTCAGGTGTCTTATGGATGCCAGGCTCCTGACCATTTCAAGCGCAACCGGATTGATATCAAGGGCATAGACCTTCCCTGAAGGGCCAACCATTTCGGAGGTATCAGGAATATAGGACCCCGAGCCGCAGCCATAATCCAGAACCCTGAAACCGGGTTTTATTCCGGCTTCTTCCAGGACCCTTCTGCGGGGAAAAAAGAAATCCCTGAACCTGAACATAAGCGTGATTGCATGAAATTGAAAGTCAGACATCGGCTTTTCCGTGATGATCCCTTCCTTTGCGGTGATTGATAGTCCAGATTTTTCTTTTGCAGGCAGTTATTTCACTTCAAATCTATTTTGAAATTCACATGTCTTATATTTTGCCTGTAAAAGGCTATCTTATTTTTACCTCAGAAATACTCTGAAACTCGACCCGGAATTCCTCTCTAAAATATGACTGGAGTAACTTTATGAAGTAGGGCGACTTATACGTCGTGCAAGGAAAGAGTGACAACCATGAAAGCCGCCTGCATCCAGATGAATATCTCCCTTTGCTCAAAGCATGAAAACCTTGAACGTGCCCTCTTCCTGGCAGAAGAAGCGGTCTCAAAAGAAGCTGAGTTACTTGTCTTTCCGGAAGTTTTCTCAACAGGTTTTTGTTATGACCGCATAAGGGAGGTGGCTGAAACTGCTTCCGGTCCCACTCTCGAAGCTTTATGTGATTTTTCAAAGGAACATGGGTGTATTCTTGCAGGTTCAATGATCGAACAGAGAGAAAGCTCAGAAATCAGTAGTGAAAATGACATTCCTCCTCAGTTCAATCTGGGTTTCTGCATCGAATCTGGAAAGCTAGTTGGCACCCATCGAAAAACCCAGCTTTATGGCCTTGAAAAAGAATATTTTGCACTTGGAGACCAGATACATCCTATTCGGCTGCAAAAATATGGACTTTCCATAGGGCTCATGGTCTGTAACGAATTCCGGTATCCGGAAGTTTCCCGAAAACTTGCCCTTGAAGGAGCAGATCTTCTGGTTTCGGCTGCCGACATGCCTGACTTTTATATATATCCCTGGCGCATTATGTCCATTTCCCGAGCGCTTGAAAACCAGCTGCCGCATATCGCCTGCAACAGGGTTGGGAAAGATAGGTATTCGACTTATCCGGGCAGCTCTTTTATTGCAGATGGCTGGGGCCGAATTCTGGCAGAAGCCGGAAAGGAAGAATGTGTTCTCCTCGGGGAAATCGATCTCGACGAGGCAAAGGAAATCAGGCAAACTGGCTCAATTCTCGAAGATCGCAGACCTGAACTTTATTAATTTAGGATTGAGTTAAAGCCACATTTAGAAAACAACTGCGTTAGAAGACGAATTGAAAAATCGGACTGAAAAATAAGCCAAATAAAAATTTAATTGACAAAATAATTAAAAAAGGCAAAATCACTTAAAAAGAAAATTGAAAAAAGGTGAACCCTATCGGGTTACCCTTTAAGTTCCTTTACTATCAGTTCGCGTGCGGTCTTCGCATCTGCCGTACCTTTTGTCTTTTTCATGACCTGTCCAACCAGGAAGTTAAGGGATTTCTCTGCGCCTCCAAGATAGTCCTGCACTGCGGCTGCGTTTTCGGCGATTGTTTCGGCAACAGCCTTAGTTACCAGGTCGTCTTCGGCTTTGAAGAGGCCCTTTTCTTCTATAATCCGGGATGGGGACTTTTCTTCATTGCCGTCCAGGATAGTTCGGATAACTTCAACTGCAACCCTGTCACTGACTTTACCTTCGGCAAAGAGGTTAACCAGTTCCACCATATCTGAGACCTTAAAGGAGTTCTCTATTTCCGGGTCTTTTGTATGGATGAAGCCAATCTTCTTCCCGTCATAGGAAGAGATTGCAAGGTCACGATAATTTAACTCTCCCAGGAAGACGTCGGCAGTCCAGGTAGCAGCAATCTTCGGGTCAAGGCCTTTTGCACAGACTCCTTCATAGAAGTCGGCAAGCATGATCTTGGACGTGAGGGACTTTGCATGCATATCCGTAATGCCGTACTGTTCAATGAAACGGGCACGTTTGGCATCAGGAAGTTCAGGCAGAGTCTCCTTAATCGCAGGAATCCAGTCGGTAACGCGCATGGGCATGAGGTCCGGTTCGCGGAAGTAACGGTAATCTTCAGCTTCTTCTTTTGTCCTCATGGAGATTGTTACGCCCCTCCCCTCATCGAAGTGGCGGGTCTCCAGCGTTATTTTGCCACCGCGGCGGATCACGTTCTTCTGGCGCATAATCTCGTAGAGCAGAGCTCTTTCGACTCCTTTATGGGAGGAGATATTTTTGATCTCAACACGTGTGCCCCAGTGAACAGAAACGTTTGCATCCACACGCATCGCTCCTTCCAGGTTGCCGTCAAATACATCCAGGTATTCGAGGATGTTCCTGAACTTGTCAAGGAACCGTCTGGCTTCCTTGGGGCTGCGCATATCGGGCTCTGTAACGGTTTCAATCAGGGGCATGCCTGACCTGTTATAGTCTATAAGGACGCCTTTGGACTTTTCGATGCTCCCTATATGCACAAGCTTGCCAGGGTCTTCTTCCATATGAGCTCTTGTGATCCCTACAGTATGTTCCCCGTCTTCTCCTTCGATCACGACTTTTCCCTTGCCTACTATGGGAAAGTCGTACTGGGTGACCTGGAAACCTTTGGGGAGGTCAGGGTAGAAATAGTTCTTCCTGTGGAACTGAGTCTCTTCTGCAATTTCTCCTTCAAGGGCAAGTCCCACCTTAATTGCAGCTTCCACTGCTTTTTTATTCAGCACCGGAAGCGACCCTGGAAGGCCCAGGCAGATCGGGCAGGTGTGAGTGTTTGGGGCTGCATTATGATAGTCTGAAGAGCAGCCGCAGAACATCTTGGTCTTAAGTTTGTTCAGCTGGACATGGATTTCAAGCCCTATCCTTATGCCTTCAGGGTTTTCGTAGACCATTTACGCCACCTCCTGAGGTCTTTTTGTGTGGTAATCGGTATTCTGCTCGAAAGTGTAGGCTGCACGCAGGACAGCAGGCTCATCAAAGGGTTTGCCCATTATCTGAAGCCCGATCGGAAGGCCGTCAGTGAAGCCACAGGGCACTGAAATCGAGGGCACGCCTGCAAGATTGATCGGGCAGGTATTCACGTCCGAGAGGTAGAGAGTAAGTGGGTCTTCAATTTTCTCTCCTATCTTGAAAGCAGGGTTCGGCATAGTCGGAGCCATGAGCAGGTCAACTTTTGAAAGCGCATTATCAAAGTCCTGCTTCACAAGAGTCCTGACCTTCAGGGCTTTTAAATAATACTTGTCATGATACCCTGCCGAAAGGGCATAGGTCCCAAGGAGAATTCTTCTCTTCACTTCTGTCCCGAAACCCTCAGCTCTGGTCTTTGAAACCATGGAATGCCAGTTTTCGCCGCTCTTTCTAAATCCGTAACGTGTTCCGTCAAACCTTGCCAGGTTTGAGGATGCTTCACTCATTGCAATTATGTAATAAGAAGCAAGAGCATACTTTATGTTCGGCATCGAGACCTCTTCCCAGGCCGCTCCGAGGTTTTCATATTTGTGTATGGCGTTCCATACGGCTTTTTCAACATCCGGATGGATGCCTTCCCCGAAAAACTCCTTCGGAATCCCGATTTTCAGGTTTTTTACATCATCTACAAGGGCTTTCTGGTGTTCGATTTTACTGTTAATTGAAGTGGAATCCCTGCGGTCGTAGCCAGCGATAACATCCATCAGCACTGCAATATCTGCCACATTGTTTGCAAGAGGCCCGACCTGTTCAAGGGAATTTGCGTAAGCCACAACTCCGTACCTTGAAACTGCCCCATATGTTGGTTTAAGCCCAACAACCCCGCAGAAAGCTGCAGGACAGCGTACAGATCCTCCTGTATCCGAACCAAGAGCAAAAGGAGCTTCTCCTGCTGCAACAACTGCTGCACTGCCACCGGAAGACCCGCCCGGCACTCTTTCAAGGTCCCAGGGATTTGCAGTAGGCCCGAAATAGCTGGTTTCAGTTGAAGAACCCATTGCAAACTCATCCATGTTGGTCTTTCCCAGAATTACGGCTCCGGCAGCAAGAAGTTTTTCGATAACATGAGCATTAAATGGCGGGACATAACCCTCAAGAATTTTCGAGCCGCAGCTGTTTGGCAGCCCGACTACGGAAATGTTATCTTTAATTGCTATTGGCACGCCTGCCAGGGAGCCCTCGTGCCCTTCGGTATCGATTTTTCTGGCCTGTTCAAGGGCCTTTTCGGAAACTGTTACATAGCCGTTAATTTTGCTCTTTTCTATAACTTCGAGGTAGCGAGCTGTTACCTCTTCGGCTGAGTTTTCTTCAATTTTCTCTTTAACTTGTGCAACACTCATCCATTTTGCCATCAAAAACCCTCCTCAGCCAATTTTCGGGACCCTGAAAGTCCCATCCTGTTTGTGGTCGGTGTTTGCAAGAACAGTTTCCTGCGGGAGGCATTCTTCCACCACATCCTCCCTGAACACGTTATAGATCTCAGCCACATGATAAGTGGGAGCCACATCTTCGGTTGGCAATTCATCAAGCTGTCCGAAGTATCCCAATACTGAGTTAAGTTTTTCCATGTATTCGACCGTTTCCTGTTCGCTGATCTCAATGCGAGCAAGCCAGCCGATGTGTTCTACATCTTCTTTTGTAATCATGAAAGTTCCTCAAAAATAGAATGATCCTGAATAAAATGCCATTGGCGCTGCATAATAGAAACAGGTTAATGAAATAAATATATATTCATCCCGAATTGCGCCTCGGGAGTACGCTGCCCTTTTTCCTCGCTTCGCTCGTTCAAGAGGACTAATTCATGGGCAGTAGAATTGAGTTTTTCAGGAGGCTAAAAAAGATGAGCTTGCGATCCTTTTCCCTTGTTTCGTTTGCTCAAGAAGAGTATCTTTTCATTCTGCTTTTTTTATGCCTTCTCTCCTGTGAAGATCGTACATCTGGACTTTTTTCATTTTTGCAAGGTTGAGTACTTTTTCAAGTTCGTCGTCGGTAAGGTGTCGAGCTTCGATGTAGCCGTTGTCTACGGCTTCGTTGAAGATTTCGTACCCTAAGGCTGAGCGGGCGAGAACTGTGGTCCAGCCTCTGGGGCTGCCAACTCCGCCAAATGAAATATCTGAATTTTCTGCTGTGAGGTCCGTGCAGAAACGGCAGGAAGAACTCCGGTATTCGTCAAATTCGCTAAGTTCGAAGATATGTTCTTTTCCACCTTTCAGAGTGACTTCGAACTTTCCTTTCCGGATTTTCATGGCATCTACGTTTTCCAGTGTGATTCCATAGCTTTCAAACACTGCTTTGATACCCTCATAGGAGAAGGTATCCATGCAAAAGAGCCCAAGTTTGAGAACCTTTGCCCTCATGAAAAGGTGCAGGAACCCGAAAGAACTTTTCTGCATTTTAGTAACAGCATCTATATTGCAGCTCGTCCCTACAAAGGCGACGCTGTTCATTCCCTGTTTGACTGCACTCATAAGGGCTTCAAGCGTCATGGAATGCGAATAGACACTGCCGCTGCTCTCAAGAATCTCCTCCCTGGTTTTTGCTACGATGGGTACGGGTTTCCAGGGTTCTTCTTTTGAGCGGATTGTGACCACGGCACAGTCGATCAGTCCTTCGTCCAGGGCGTACAGGAGGAGAGAGGTCACAACCCCTCCGTCCTGACCCTTTACTTCAGGGATAGCAGATTTTGCTGCGTATGCGTACCGTAAACTTCCTATAAGCCCCTCTTCTGTGGTTATGGTTCTTGGGCACTGGTAGTAACAGACCCCGCAGGCTTTGCAGGGACCAATCAGTTTTGGGGTGCCGTCCTCGATAGTTATATACTCGCAGCTTGCCGCGCAGGCTCCGCAGAGAGTACAGATGCCTGGCTTTATAATATCTTTTTTCAGTTTTCCAAACGAAATTTTTTCTTTTTCACTAAGGCTTCGTTTGAGCCGGATTACACTTTTTTCCAGCACATCGAACTTTTGTTTGCATTCGGGACTGCAGAAATAATATTTTTTCCCCCCGTAGTCCGAAACATATTGAGTATTGTCAGATATAATTTTCTTGCAGATAGGATCAAGCGGCATTAAGAGCCTCCTATAGAGGTTTACATGATAACTTCAGGATGTTGCCATGCGCTTCATTCCAAGGATGAATTTAGTGCAAGCCTTAAAGGAATATTGGTTATTATATTGATTAAGTGTATATTAATATGCATTTTTTTATAGTTGTATCATTTATAATTTATGCTCTTTATAATTATGTGTTATAATTTATTCTTATGGACGTTTATAGGATTTCACCTGAAAATGCCGTTCTGAAGTGAACGAAAAGGCAGGCATTAAAAGACAAATACTAAAGAGCAGGTACTGAAAGACAAGCACTAAAAACAGGCCGGTAAACAGGAATAACATCGTATATACGGATGAAATTGAAGATGTAGATGGGGTTGAAACCTCACTGAATTTTCCATTTGAATATTTTAGCAAAGGTTATTATAGACTTTGGTGAATATTTTCTTTAATCTTTTAATAAACTATATTTTTGTTGAGTTCTTCATAGAGTTCCGGAGATGCTGCTTCTCCAAAAGTATTTTGATGTCCAAATGCTGCCTCTAAGTATTAGATTCGAATCATTCTAACTGACTTCAGTTCAGTCCGAATAAGCTTCAAATAAGCCTGAATTGTCTTCAGAATAAGTTTTCAACATAATCCCCCCTTAAATCGCATTTATGTACAGGCCCTCAGGAAGGAATTAAAAATGGCTCTAAAACCAAGAATTACAGAATCCCCTCAGGTTCGTTTGATTGACCTTAAGTCCAAACCTTTCTTTATCGTGGCTTCCTTAGAGGTCGGAAATACCACAACCAAATCTGTCCTTACGGCTACCAATATGGATACTGGCAGGACCCACATCATAAATAAGGTCGTGCGGATGACCAGGGATGTCCGTCCTCCGAGACCTGGAGAAGCCGTATTCGGGAAAACGCTTACAGGTGTGGAACTTACCCGTGAGGCTGTTGCGGAACTGGTGCGCAGCACGCTTACCGAATCACTGGAAAGAGCGAGTCTGGATGTAAAAACTGATCTGAATTTTGTGGTGCGCTCCACAGGTGTTGTTGCAGGGTTCGATTCCCCGGAAGAGGTGGGTGAATTCATCAAAGCTCTGGCAGACGGCTGTCTTATTGCAGGAGTTCCGCCAAAGAATATGACCCCTCCGATGTCTATTTTGAATATCTCTAAAAAATTCCAGAAATACAGTAAACTGGAAAAAGTAATCTTTGATGGGGCTGTAGCCGGAGTATTGCCCCCGATAGGTTCCACTGGTGTTGAGATCGTTGCAAACGAAATGGAAGGGGAGCTTGCAACAGCCGGGATTAAGGAAGCAGCCAAACTTACGGATGTCGATTTCAGAAATCCCTGCATTTCAATTGACTTCGGGACAACCCTTGATGGCAGGATCACAAATTCAGATCAACCGTATGCAAAAACAGTGGGAAACTTCTGCGGCTATGCCGGAGCAATTCCTGATGCCATTATCCGGGGTTCGAAAATAGTGGATTCAAAAGTAGGAACTGCTCTCGAAGTCTTTGAGAAACAAAAACCGCCTTCTTTCCTTACCCTGAAGATGAAGGCTAAAGCTATTGAGGGGTATGCAAAGCGTATTCATGAACTCATTATTATAGAAAAAGTCCCAAAGGACAGAAAGAGATACGGGAGCGTGCCTGTAAGGCCGGATGCAGCCGAGCAGATAGGTGTGACGCTTATAGGTTGCGATGTAGGAGAAAACGGCACCGATATGGGTAAACTCAGTGCTATAGGTATGGAAATCTGTAAAACTCATGGACTTCAGGTTGTTTACGCGGTCATTGACGAGGTTATGGCAGGTGTTGTCTGCAGGCTTATCAAGGTCGCAAAAGAAGAAAGGCTTATTTTTGAAGATACAACGATCGGAATTACCGGCAGGGCAGGTATTACAGGGAATAAACCCAAACTGATCCTGAAGTGCCTTGAAGAAATGAACCTTGCTCCGAGAATAGACGAACGGGTAGTCTTTGTAGATGACGGACTTGCCAGGGGCGCAGCCGTGATGGCTCGCTGCATGAATTCCCTGGGCTCACCACAAAACCCTCTCGGCGGCAGACACGGTGGGAAATGTATCCTTGCAGAAAGGATAAAACTACAGGAAAAATGATACTGAAGAACCGGGAATTCCCGAAAATATGTTGAAATGTGGAAAAAATGGAAATCTTAAAAGAGAAGGTTATTAAAATGCAGGCAGAAAAATTAACCTCCTGCTCCTCCACCTCCGGCTTTTCCGACCTCGAAACCCTGTAGTGTTTCTATCTCTTTCCGGTATCTTTCTTCCAGTTCTTCTGCAGTGAGTTTCCTTTCTTCTTTCTTTTCTTTAGGTTTGATGTCAGTTGGTTCCAGGGTCTCTTCCCTGTACCAGAGATCGGTACTCTCGAGCAGAACCCACACTTTTCCCTGCTCGTCCTTTTTGATCTCAGTCACGCGGCTGACTGTGTCGCTGTTTACGTACTTAACAGCATCCCCTACTTTAATGGTTTTTTTGTTCCGCCCTACCGCTGTGATTCCTTCAGCATCTGCCATGCTCTCACCTCGAGGGCTCCAGGACGCTGGCATTTTATTTCAGGCCCTGCAAGTCCCTTCGTATAATTAACTGCTTATAGGTTATTCAGGCCCTCTAATAAAGTTTGTGTGGCTTGAACCTTTGAGAGGTCTCTGTCAAGCAGAGCTTTTTCAGAGACTTCCAGATCATAAAATAAAAAAAGATATTGATTTATCTCTTTAACTTTGATTAATTTCCATCCTGAGATCTCCCATCAGGGCAACCCTTTCGGCAAAAGCATTGTGCCTGTGAATACTTTCCTCATTGGTCTGTTTGATGGTGATTACTGCATTATCAGGAAGGTTCGGAAACTCTTTTACTATATTGTCTGCCATAGTTCTTACGCAGTCTTCCACGAATTTCGGGTTCATATGCGCAGTTTCCACAACGACTTTTTCGTCCGAGCGTTTCAGGACCTCATACACGCTGGAACTCATAGAGCGCTCAATAATGTTGATAATATTCTCAAGGGAAACATCGAAGTCATGTGCTACCTTGATTGAAATAATGCCCCTTCCTCGCTGGTTATGGGTAGCCATGGGGACCCTTTCCAGGAATTTTATGATCGTGTCTCTTTCAACTCCAAGATCTGAAAGCTCATTTGCAGCTTTATCTCTCATAATCTCCTGAGCGCAGGGGCAGGCTGTCATTCCTACAACTTCGGCACCTATCATTTTCTTTACGTCAAAATAGTTATCGTCGCCTTGTCCCCTTACAGCAGATGCTTCAGCAAAGATATTCACGACTTCCTGGCATTTGATCCCTGTTGCTGGAGAAGCACGCCTGATCATATATTCGCTTTTCATCCGAACTTCGGCCTGGTTGGCATATTCATGCCTGCCAAGCAGGTTATGTGCAATATCACTGCAAAGTTGCTCAATTTCGTATACAGGTGTACTGAGCACCTTTTCCAGCACCTCATCTACAGCTTCGAAGTTCCTTGAAAGGTTTGCTCCCTTCCGGTCGGAGGGTAGGTCAACAAAAACGTCAAAAGTCGAGATCAGTACGATAGGACGTTTGTCTTTACGTTTTATCTCAACCAGTTTTTTCATATT
>CAVRJG010000006.1:0-3028 GCA_963721455.1 uncultured Methanosarcinaceae archaeon | reverse complement strand
CGGTGCTGAGTTTCAACCTCTCGGAAACAAAGAAACTGATACTTGAAGAAATCCAGAAAGGGGTTTCTGCGGTTACCCAGATTGCTGCAACTGCCGGAATTTCAAAGGGAATGACTTACAACCACCTTCGGGAACTCAAAGCAATGGGGTACATAGCAGATGGAGAAAACGGGTATATCATAACTGATGCCGGAAGAATTGCATCAATTTGATTTGAGAAACAGGCTGTAAAAAATTTTTTCGATGAGGTCAATCAGGGAATACCTTTACTTGACCAGATAAAACTATCAATTGCTTATTCTCTTACTTTTCTCCCTGAGAATTCACATTTTATCTTAATAAATGAAAAATAAGAGTATTGGATATCCGGCAGCGTATAAAAGGGCTTTAACAAAATCAAGCTGAAGAGAACGTTGTTATTAAAAGCGTTCTAAATGTTAAGTCTGTATCATAACTGGGTAAATAGAACGAAATACGTGTGAAGATATTCTTTTAACTGTAAAGTAGAACAAAATTGTGTGAATGAAAGTCCCTGCAGAATTAAGCTGCAGGCAAAAGATACAGGAATAAACGGGGGAACATCCGGGAGAAAAGGAGCGAAGATGCAGTATGGGGGTACTGTGTCGGAAAAACTCCTTACTCCCTTCAATCTGCCACTTTTCTACTTTTCTCTCACTTTTCTTCTCTTGCTTTCTACTCTTCTCTCACTTTTCTTTTTTAACTTTCTCAATCTTCTATTACTGCAACTTTTTATTATTGCCGGTTTTCCGTAAAGTTTCCAGCCTTTAATTTTCTTGCCAGTTACTTCTCCATAGCTTTATCTCTCAGGTCTTTTGGGAGTTTTTCGATTGCATAGCGTAGGGCGGTTCTGGGCATATCTTTTTTGTTTTTCATGACATATTCGAAGACTTCCTGCCGGTGGGCTTTGCTTGCTTCTTTGAGCATCCAGCCGTAGCCTTTCTGGACCAGGTCGTCCCTGTCTTTCAACAGGAGGTCTGAGATTTCAAAAATATCATTCAGGAAATTACCTTTTCTGGCAGGGAGGATCAGGGTTACTGCAGCCGCACGCCTTACCCACCTGTTGTCCGACCCGGCCCAGGTCTTGAGGTTTGCCACGTAAGCCGGAAATTTCTCTATAAAAGAGCCTGCTGCGTGGTTGCAGAGGGTGTCGCACTTCGCCCAGTTGTTGACGTACTTTTCAATCCAGCGTTCAAAGATGAAGAAATCGTCTTCAGAGTAATCGTTTCTTACCTGATAAGCCCATTCGAATGCGATAAAGGCTTCTTCGCAGTAGTCAGACCGAAGGAGTTCTTCGCACAGGGCAAATATCTCTTTTTTGTTTTCAGTTTTTATTTCATTAAAATAATTTTTCGCAATTTTTCCGACAAGCGCGGACTTTACCCCGTAGTGCCGGACTTCTTCCTTAAAAAAACGCGAATAATTGGCTTTTGTCTTCTCATCCACACTCAGGGCTAAGTCGTTCCTGATCCTGGCTACGATAGTGGCTTCCACAGTTCTCTATTTAATTAGAGGTGTACTTATATTTTATTTTTTGAGAATCCGGAGAATATAAAAAGGGATGAGAAAATAAAAAGAGAGCCTGAAAACGTTTTTCATAAGGGAAATTCAATCTCTGTTTATGCCCGAAGTAAAAATTCGCCCTCAGGAACTCTTTGATGCCGAACGCTTCTTTGAGATAATCACACATACGGACCTTGAGTTCACAGAGTTTCCCATAAAAACACTTGAGGAAGAAATATGTATTCTGCAGCTGAATGAAGCTAAAAGAAAGGCTAACTTTGAGCATAATTATTCCATTCTGTATTATGGAAAACTTGTGGGAGCCTGCGGAATCAGGATCGACCAGCACAGGCCCTGGATAGGGGAAATCGGATACTTCATTGATAGGGACTATCAGGGAAAGGGAATTGCAGCCGAGGCTGTAAGACAGCTTGAGAAGGTTGGATTTGAGAAACTGGATTTGCAAAGGATTACTATCCTTATGAATACCCGGAACCTGGCAAGTGAGCGTGTGGCCCTGAAATGCGGGTACGAAAAAGAAGGGGTCATGAAAAAAGTCCACAGGGTCGGGGAAGATTATTACGACTGCTTCCTGTACGCAAAAACCAGGTAAGTAAGAAAAGCGGCAGATAGAAAGCAGGCAGATTCAAAAACAGTAAATGAAAAAGCTGGCAATTGAGAAATAAGGCAAGCAGACGAAAATAAGTTCAGATTAGCCTGTGAGAAAAAAGAAAAGAAAAAAATGAGGCATCATTTGCGGGTTCTGTTAAATCAGACAAGCCCGATAGCCTGTATAAGGCTGTTACCATACCAGATGACCATAAGGTTGTTTATGGTCACAAAGATGCCGACGAATTCTATAATGTGTTTCGTAAGAGCCCATCTTTTCCTGGATACTTTTATTAAGGGGGCTACATAGAAAAGCAGGAGAATAAAGCCTATTTTAACAAGCAGAAGGTGATAGATTCCGTAATTTTCCAGAATCATGGCAGGAACCGGATTATACTCTGTACCGCTGGGCAGAGCGTAAGCAGTAGAGGCCCAATCCCCTATTACATAGAAAATAATGATAAAGCGGACCTCGTAAAGGTAAGAACTGAACGAACTCCGAATATTATAAACTTCCAACAAGAAACCCCTCCGAACTCCCCCGTTTTTCGGTAGAAGCAAAACTATAGTATAAGATTATATAAATGCAAGAAACAAACACAAGAAACTAAAATAGAGGTCAACAATTTTTAGAAATGGCTTATCAAAAACCTTAGAAAGATACAGGGCATGAAAAAACCTTAAAAATGATATAAGGAAATCTACGGGTCCAGATAAGGAAATAAGCCGACCAAATTTGGTTTTTTTGGATCATTCAGAATAACTCAGAATCAAACCAGAATAACTCAGAATCAAACCAGAATAACTCAGAATCAAACCAGAATAACTCAGAATCAAACCAGAATAACTCAGAATCAAACCAGAATAACTCAGAATCAAACCAGAATAACTCAAAATC
>CAVRJG010000005.1:0-3532 GCA_963721455.1 uncultured Methanosarcinaceae archaeon | reverse complement strand
TACATGTAAACTATATTTTCTCGAACATTGCGAGCTATCGCTCGCGATGATCGAACTCTATCAAGCATCGATTGAATCAAAATTTTACAAATTATGCATGGGTGATAAGCTGGGTGTCCAGAACCATCGTACCTTGTTTCAAATTCACTAAAATCCATCTCATCTACAAAAGACTCAACCAAGTAGCAGATATGATCTGAAGGAATAAGATCTCGAATATCTGGAGGTAAAGCCCAAGCTTGATTTTTTGAAGATTTGATGAATACCATAAATAATAATATTCAACACAAAATTATATAATAAGCAACATACTAATTGAGCAGAAAACTCTTATTACCGAAGGTTATTGTCGGACAGCCTGTTCAGGTTGGGGTGGCCGCACGCAGTTTGATTTATATTTTAAGCAGATCCCGATCTTACCTAAGCGCTTTTGGCCTTGCTGAAGCGTTTTTAATCCCTTTTGCACCTTATCCGAGAAGCTTTCACCCGTCTTAGGCTACAACTCCCTTTTCTTTTGCCATCCACTCCAATGTATCGGCTATTTTTTTCTGGGATTCTGCCAGGCTCTCCAGAGACTTTGCAATACTCTCAAGCTTATCGATCAGTTCATAATCTTCACTACCCATTCCTATCACCAATTCCTCTCCGATCTTTTTAATAGCAATATTTTTGGGAAAGCTTCGTATATAATTGTAATTTTTAATTTTCTGTAGAGGGTTAGAAGAAAATTTATGTTTGCCTAAAAATTTTATTATATTTCGTTATTCAATACTCTTCATTTCCCAAAAAAATCTCAAGAAATAGGTTTCAGAGTTTATTTAGTGCATCTTACCAGCCAGTAAGTTACTGGTCAGTAAGATATCAAATCAATCTTTGACTGGTAATTTAAAAAGACTACATTTACTATATGTGAAAAAATTCGTTTAAAACTTAATTTTATCTTTCAGTGCACTTACAATATCTTTTACGCATTTGACGAATTCTCCTACTATACCTTTAAATATCAAAAACCCCATGCACAGACTCATATATCACAATAAAATATAATCAAATTCATATAATTCTCATACAATTCAATGATCACGATCATTTTTTCAAAGGGATTTAATAGTTATCATTTAAGGAGCATTTCAATGGTAAAACCCGAGAAATTCATTCCAAAGGCAGTTGAGAAAATCAGCCAGGAAATAAAAGACGGGAGAGCAATTATTGCGCTCTCGGGCGGCGTGGACAGTTCCGTTTGTGCGGAGCTGGCTTACAGGGCTATCGGGGACAGGCTGCAACCGATCTATATTGATACAGGACTCATGAGGAAAGGAGAAACCGAGAGAATAAAACACATCTTCTCCCACATGAACCTGGATATTGTCTATGCAAAGGACAGGTTCCTTGCAGCCCTGAAGGACATTACTGACCCTGAAGAGAAACGGAAGGCTATAGGCGAGACTTTCATCCGGGTCTTTGAGGAAGAGGCGAGGAAGCTTGCAGCCGCTTACCTGATTCAGGGCACGATATACCCTGACAGGATCGAGTCCGAAGGCGGAATCAAGTCTCACCACAACGTTGGAGGGCTGCCGAGCGTAATGGACTTCAAAAAAATCGTTGAGCCTGTCGAGGACCTTTATAAAGATGAGGTAAGAGAAGTTGCCTGGGCGCTCCAACTGCCTGACGAGATTTGCGAAAGAATGCCTTTCCCTGGCCCTGGGCTGGCTGTGCGGATCCTCGGAGAAATTACAGAAGAGAAACTCGAGGTCGCAAGGGAAGCCAACTTTATAGTCGAAGAAGAGCTTCTTGAAAGGTTCTGCCCCTGGCAGACTTTTGCCGCCGTGCTCGGCAAGGGAACAGGAGTAAAGGGAGATATCCGGGCTTACGGCTGGATCGTGGCTGTAAGAGCTGTCGGGTCAAGAGATGGAATGACTGCGGAAGCACTCGAACTCCCCTGGGACGTGCTCAAGCGCCTGGAAGCAAGAATTACCTCCGAAATCCCGAAAGTGGCAAGGGTGGTTTATGATATCACGCCCAAGCCGCCTGCAACAATCGAGTTCGAATAAAATATAACTGATTGAGTGAAATTAGAGCTGTAGAGTAATTAAAAGTAAGAGTATAGAGTATAAAGCACAAATAATGAAGCTGATTTCCAGCTTCAAAACCTGTTTTTACAAATTCTAAAGTAAGCCATAAAGCGAGTTTTTACGCCAATGACCCTGAATAAAGCAGTAATGGAAATCCGACAGCGGATTAGAGTAAAGCCCTCTCCTACAGATGAACCTGCGGCAAGCTGGACAGGAATCGACCTTGTAAACGGGGTTCAAATAAAGACTCTCACGGTAATCTTTAAGAGCGCAGGCTGCCGCTGGGGAAAAGCTGGGGGCTGTACCATGTGCGGTTACGTCTATGACTGTGCAAGTGAGCCTCCGACCCTGGAAGATTACAAAGCCCAGCTTGCAAGAGCAATGAAGAAGGCTGAAAAGTTCCCTGAGTTTATGGTCAAAATCTTCACCTCAGGCAGTTTCCTTGACGAGCAGGAAGTCCCTCATGAAGCAAGAGATGCAATCCTCAAAACTCTTTCAGACGATCCCAGGGTCATCAAGGTACTTGTGGAGACCCGTCCTAACTTCGTAACCGAAGAGAACGTGCCGGACTGTCTTAAAATCCTGAAAAATAAGCCTTTTGAGCTGGCTTTCGGGCTGGAGACAAGCTCAGACAGGATCCGCGAAGAATCCATTAACAAGGGTTTTACCTTCAGGGACTTTGTCCGCGCAGCAGAAATTGCAAGAAAGAACGGTGCAACCGTAAAAGCTTACCTGATGCTAAAACCTCTTTTCCTTTCCGAACGCCAGGCACTGGAAGACATTGTCCGTTCCATAGATGATGCAGCCCCTTATGCTGACACTATCTCCATCAACCTCTGCAACGTCCAGAAAGGCACCCTGGTTGAAGCTCTCTGGGAAAAAGGACAGTACCGTCCTCCCTGGCTTTGGAGCATCGTCGAAATCCTGCAAAAGGCAAAAGCTGCCCATCCTGACCTTCCCCTCATGTCGGACCCTGTCGGCGCAGGCTCAAAACGCGGCCCTCACAACTGTAAAATATGCAGCTCAGACATTGCAGACTCTCTGAGGACTTTCTCACTCACCCAGAACCCGGCAGACCTCAGTAAAACAGACTGTGAATGCAAAGAGCTCTGGAAAAAAGTCCTGGAACTAGAGGACTTTGCCTACGGAACACCCATTTTAGATTGAGAAATAGAAAAAGAAGGCGCCTGAAAAAATAAATAAGGGCGCCAATAAATTAGCCCTCTTGAGCTTAGCGGAGAGCCACGCATTGATAACTCGGAAAGCAAACGAAGTCATAGTAAGCCCTTCTGAGCGAAAAGCAATGTTACTTGCCCATGAGTTAGTCCGCTTGAGAGAGCGAAGCGAGTGAAACGGACAGCGTACTGCAGAGCCGCAACTCTGCTGGCGCAACGCGGGTCTCCTTGCCCTGTTATTTATCTGCACTTTCCGGTCCGTAGACCATGGTTCCTACTCCACAG
>CAVRJG010000004.1:0-5972 GCA_963721455.1 uncultured Methanosarcinaceae archaeon | reverse complement strand
CAGAATAACTCAGAATCAAACCAGAATAACTCAGAATCAAACCAGAATAATTCAAAATATTTTTACCAGTTTTCGCAAAAATCTTAAGGGCCGGTTTCAGGCAGGTTCTCCAAAATTTCTTGAGCCAGCTTTTGAGGGTCCCTTCAAAAATCCCTGCCAGCGTTATCCGTGGTTATAGATTTTTGAGTGGGTTTTTACTGACCTCCATTTTTTGTGGTTACAGGCATCGAATGAGTTAAGTGTAAATATTCAAGTTTGAAACTACAGGTTGGTTTGTTTACAGGAAAATTAAGCGGAATCTTAAAGTTTAGAGCATTTTTGGAAATTTTACTCCATATTTCCAGAAAAGATGATAAAAATGACTCAAAACAAATACTGTTCAGGGAAGAATAATTCCCCTTCCCTGCTGGAACTCGAAAACGTAACCGTTGTCAGAGGCGGGAAAAAAATCCTTGATTCGGTGCCTCTTTCTATTGAGCAGGGAGAACATGTTGCAATTATAGGGCCTAATGGCTCGGGGAAATCTTCCCTTATCAAGACATTTACAAAGGAATATCACCCTCTTGGAGCAACAGACGGGCTTGCTCTGAATATCATGGGCAAAGAGACCTGGCACGTCTTTGAGATACGGAAGCTGCTCGGGATAATGTGAGTGAAATAAGGAAACTAATCATCTTTAAAATCACCTAACTTAGTTATGTCAGATGAAAGTGACTTGGAGCATCGGATTAAGATATAGGACTTACGCACTTGAAGTATAAAATCAGGCAGAGTAAACGTTTTTGTTTAAACTTAGATTTCAGACAGTTAAAGCTTTAATGATATTGATTTTTCAGTTCAACTGCGTAAGTCCTAATATAAAGATATAGAGTTAAGTGTATTGCCGATAAAAATAACGGATGGAACTGCTCTATACACTTTGCAGAGTAAGCTTTGATGACTTTGGTCGCGCTATGTATGCAACTCTATCTGCAGAACAATTCTCATCGGATCAGAGCCTGGTAGTAACCTTTTCTCATCAGACCAGAGCTTGATAATAACCTTTTTTCTCCAGGACTTCAACCGGGAGGGAAAAAAGTTCAGAGAGGTTAGCATCGGTTAGAACTTCCTGCTTTTTTCCGTCCATGAAGACTTTGCCGTCTTTTATGAGGACCACGCGATTGATTTCGGGAATTATATCTTCAAGGGTGTGAGTTACCAGAATAATACTTTTTCCTGAGCCAGCAATTTTTCGGATCGTTTCGCGGAAACTGTGAAGAGCTTTAATATCAAGGCTGTTTGCAGGCTCGTCCAAAATAAGGGCTTCCGGGTCGTGCACAAGGGCTCTGCCTATAAGTACCCTCCTGGCTTCTCCTGATGAAAGTTCGGACATCAGCCTGTCTGCAAGGTGGGAAATCTCAAGAAACTCAAGCACTTCCCTCGCTCTGGCCTCCATTTCAGGAGTAACCTTATGGTTGTAGTAAATTCCTATGCTGCTAAAAAACCCTGAGAGTACGACATCCAGCACACTGACCTGGCGGCAGTAGGTCTGCTGAAGATCCCCGGAGACGATTCCCAGTAATTTCCTGAGCTCAAAAACATTCCAGGTCCCTTTGCCCATAATATTCAGAACAAGTCCTTCGGCTGATGCAAGAGGATAATATTCCTTTGTAAAGGTCTTGATAAGGGAAGATTTTCCCGAGCCGTTAGGCCCTATAATTGCAACATGCTCTCCCTGCTCAATAGACAGGGACAGAGAATCAAGGATTTTTCTCCCACCTCTAACAACGGTTACATTTTTCAGTTCCAGCAAGGAAGGAGAATCAGTCTTCCCTGGAAAGTCTATGTTTTGAATCATTTTTATCATCTATTCCGGAGCTAATCTAAGAGGTTGTCTTAAAATTCAAACCATTTATACTATTGGATAGTAAGCAACGTTAATTTCAAATTCAGATCGTAAATTTTTCCGGAATTCAGGTACACAAAGGTAAGAATTATAGTCTCAAATTGCAGAAATATTTTTTTGCACCAGAACCGGTGTAGGTGCTAGTCTCACAGGTGTTGATATTGGTGATATCGAAATACGATTGAAGGACTCACTGGTTCAACTTTTAAACTCTATTGGTGGACGCTCTCGGGGGTTCCGCCCCCTCCGCTTCGGCACCCTTCAGTTGCGATATCCCGATGGATGAGTTACAAAAATGGAATCATAACTTGGGGATGAGGACCTATCCCATCCCCTTATTCAGCATAGATAACGCGAATAATTTCGATGACGAAAAAAAGAGAATTTTAGGCGTAAGGATCTCTTAGCCCCTTATTGACACCGAAATTCTTGCGCTCCTCGACCGTCTTCCGGTTCTTGTCGATCTTCTCCTTTGCGAGCTTCGTGACGAGTTCGAGGCCGGGCTTGACCTCCTCGATGGGCTTCGTCTCAAACATGCCAGCAGCGACAGCTTTGGACCAGATTTCATTCCCCTTCTTGGTGCGGATAAAGACCGTGGACCAGCCGTCAGGGCTTCCGACCGAGCCGGTCGAGATGTCGGTGAGATTAGAGATATAGTCGAGGCAGACATGGCAGCCGGGCTGCTCGTACTTGTGGGTTGCCTTGAGGGGCAGGCTGGCGACATTCCCGCGGTTAGTATAGACTCAGAACTTGCCCTTCCCGATATCCATCCTCCTCACGGAGCTAAGACTCTGCGCCGCATGATCCTCGACGATGGTTTGCAGAGACTTGTATGGGAAGTTCTCCATGCAGAAGAGCCCTACTGTGAAGGCGACCTTGCCCGGGACATCCCGCATGTTGATGGGATAGAGCTGAGCCTTCCTGACTGCCTGCATCTGGCAGCAGACGCCGGTGACCCCACCTTTTAATTATGAGATTAATACCATGTTTTCGTATTGCTTCAAAAATATCCTTAGGGCTAATCCACAAAGTTGAAGAATAACAAAACGCTGATAAAAACAACTTTTGGTAAATCTTTCAACTTGCGTATCAAGCCACTCGGCATAAAATAATAGTTGCTGTCGAAAATAATAAACGTCAATCTCTTTTTACCAGACCTTCGGTTAATAAAAAATACGATCGACCTCCATGGACCATACTTTTTAGGTAGCGTGCTCTAGGCAATTGGAGATAACACTCGATTCTTACAGAAATATCCCAAAACTACTCACATCTAATTTAGTTTTATCTATTTTTGGGTCTTCATCTATTATTCTGTTGATGTTATTTCCCGATGCCTTAATGCCATTTACCAACCTTTTGTTCCATGCTTCAGTGAGCTAGATGGTCTAATTCAGTCCATGAAAATGCGATCATACTTAATACTGGAAACCAATAATGAAAACATCAACCACGTACTGATGGAGTTTCATTTTTGATTTTTATTTTAATGTCACCTTTTTTTGCATCATTTGAAAGCCCACTGTTTTCTTCAAACCATCTACAGTACTCCTCTGGGCATTGAGTTTCTGGGCATTCATGTATATACGCCAGGACATCACTCATTTTTGCAGTAGCTAATGACACAGAAGTATCCGCGCTTCCGTAATAAATACGGATTTCATCATCCACCAAGACCCATCCACAAGGGAAAACAACATCATTAACATCGCCAGTGCGTTCATAAAGCTCGCGAGGCCCAAAAACCCATCCTTCTGACCTGTGGAGCACTTTTCTGGGATCTTCAAGATCAAGAAGAGCCAGCCCAAGCCTATAACTTGCTTTAGAAGTTGTCTGACGTACCCCATGGTACATAATTAGCCATCCATCAGGTGTACGTAGTGGCTGCGGGGATAGTCCGATTTTTCGGGCGTCCCACCATCCCCCTTCCCGAGCATATAGAAGAACTTCGTGTTCTCCCCAATATTTCATATCTGGAGAAAAGGATATCCAAATATTTGCCTTCGCACCCGCCATACCAGATACAGGCCTGTGTAACATTGCCCACCTGTCATTAAATCTTACAGGAAAAACAGCAGCATCTTTGTTTTCAGGAGGCAGGGTAGCTCCTACTCGATCAAAATTACGGAAATCTTTGGTATACGCAAGAGCTGTTAATGGACCTGAATCAGAAAAAGCCGTATACGCTACAGCCCATTTTCCCATCTCCTCTATGTAAGTTATACGCGGATCTTCAATGCCGTATATCTCCTCAGGGTAATTTACAGGGTCTGGCATAAAGGTTGGCTCCGGGTCAATTTCCCATCCGTCAATCCCGTTCTCACTCCTGGCTACTGTAAAGTGAGAAAAGCCTCGGTGGTCTTCGACACGCACCATTAATAAAGTAGTCCCATTAACTATAGCTGCCGCAGGGTTAAATACCGAGTGAGCTCGATATGGCCAATCATCAATGGTAAGTATAGGGTTTTTCGTATTCCTCTGGAACAACTCTCCATAGTCTTTCCACATCATGTTGTCTACCTCATTCTGCCTTATTTGTTGATAGCAGGCTCTTTTTCTTTTGCAGAACCCTGTCACTTACTTTGGGCTGGACGCTGTACTGAAGGACTTATTTGGGCTCTGCATAAATCTTCAGAATAAAGAAGCTCCAATTATTGAGTTGAATGACATTATATATTTATTTCTATATTTTTCAGCCTGCTGAAGCTAATTAAAAACCTATCGAAAAATGTGTGACCTCCTGTAACATCGAAATTTTCCAAGAAGTGTACCCGAACCCGGGAAATGTTATCTGAGGCTAAAAAAGAGTTAAACGAGTTTCTTAATGACTAGTTTAAAAATATATGAAGCATAGTATCAGTTGGTAGGAGAAGTTCGAGATTAATTGGCGTAGCTTCTGAAGGTTTCACAGCGAATACAGTTCGGTGCAATACAGTTTATGTATTTTAGGAGTTACGCAGTTGGCTCTTAGCATATCGTTTTTCACAACTTCCCATCCATACAAATTAATTTAATGTGTACAGTGGATTATTTAAATATGCTGTCACTGCCACTCTTCTAATTTTCATGGCACTTTCAAACCAGGATATTCCACTTTTGATTCTTTGTAATTCCAGTCTGAAAAAAGCTCTTAATGAGAACATTATATGTGCTCTTTGTGACTCTTCCTTCCTTGCCTGACATTTTTCGACACCACAGAACTGCTTTATCCCTCTATGATATTCCTCAATTTTCCATGATTTCTTTGCCAAATCCTCACGTTTTGATTCATCCATATCCTGCACATCTGTAACCCAGTGTTGCGTGTCTCCATCTTTTGAAACAATCCGAAACACCTTCACAAATCCATATGCTTTGAGATGAACCACAAGTCCTTCTGGAGGAATATCTACTGTTTCAAGTGGTACGTTTCCCTTGTTGTCAGGATTTACCAAACGATTATTTTTTAACCTCGTAAGGAAATGCCATTCTTTCTTCCTTATGGCTTTAAGGTTTTTCACACTTGCATACCATGTATCAAACAAAACAAATTCGGGATTAAAACCACGTTCTTCAGCTTTGTCAAGCATATCAAGGAAATGGTCATTTTTCGTTTTGTCGTCTTCATCGATGTTATAAATTCGAAAATCGAGAGGTATGACGGTTGTACCGTCTGTCCAAACTAAGGTAACCAGGCCTATCCCTTTTACAGTACGATGATGTTTTCCACTCCACTGGTACCGAACAAAGCCCATCTTTTCAGAATAAGGTTTATCCAATACTGTATCGTCGACAATCATGTAGCCTTCTTTGGGAGTAACAAATTTCCTTATTTCAGTCCATAAAGATTCTGTATCTGAAGATTGATTTTGAAGAAGGCGAGTAAAACAATCATGAGAAGGAGCATTGACTAAAGATGAATAACAGCGAGCAGCTTCGGTACAACTATAAACGGTAGATGCTGCAATAAGAAAATTGATGTAATCAAGGACAGTACATTTGGGTGGATTTAGAGGCATAACTCCAACCATTTTCATATTATATAAAAAAGGAATTATATTTTAAATGATTTTAAGTTTGCGGTGATTCAAGTGCGTAAGTCCTATTA
>CAVRJG010000003.1:0-109299 GCA_963721455.1 uncultured Methanosarcinaceae archaeon | reverse complement strand
ATATTGCAAGCTCGCACAACACCTATATAATATAAAAAGTCTAACTAGGTTCACGAAAGTAAACGGTGACTATCTACGAAATGTATTTATTTAATATACACACACAAGCCAAAAAGTGAAGCTAAATACAAATGCATGATCGTGCATGATCATTACGTACCAACTGTTGAAGAAATATCAAAGTACTGTTATGTCGAAGGAGAAAGTGCATTTCTTACATGCCCACGATTCCTACAAAAACTAAGATATAAATAAATGTAGCACTTAAATTCTAGTGCATCGATTCCAAAATAAGTCTCTTGTTTAGCGGGAAATCAGTTAATCAATAGACAAATCAATAACCAAGGTTTTATGGTTCTGGTGTAAAAAATTTGCCGTTGTTACAAAATCGGTTCTGGTACAAAAATAAAATTTCTGCAATTTGAGACTATAATTCTTACCTTTGTGTATTATTTTTTCCCTAATGAAAATGATTAATTTTCCTAATTATGAATGTTTACATTTATTTTTCAACAAAGCCAGATTTTTTGCACTAGAACCCTCTTTTGCAGCTTCACAAGTAAAGATACTTCATCAACTTCTTCATTCGCTCATTTTCATCAATTTTATCTTCCAACTTTTTCATATCAAGAACATCAACTACAGAACCTTTAATAGCATACTTTATCATGGAATAACAGGATTTTAGCAGTAATACTCAAGGGAACATAATGACTGATATTAACGCGATCTGTAAAAGTTCAGCTACTCATCAGCAAAAAAGTATTTCCTGCGACGCTTTCAAGAATAAGTGGAGAATATTGGCGAGATTTGCCCGAAGCAAAGGCTCCTATGCTGGTTGCCAAATAATTGGGCTTCTCGGATGTAAGTGGTGACAGTGTGAAAATTGCAGACATTACGGCTGAGAATAAGACTGTTAATTTCATTGCTAGGATCGTTTCTGCCTTCGAAATCAAGGAATTTACTCGAGACGACGGGACCATCGGAAGAGTCGGAAACCTGATAGTGGGGGATGAAACCGGAAAAATCCGGGTAACCCTCTGGGACAACATTGCAGATCTTATAAAAACGGAGAAAATCAAGGTCGGACAGACTTTCCAGATCAGCGGATATGTTAAACGGGGCTATTCCGGGATCGAAGTCAATGTCGGAAACAACGACATCCTGACCAAAAGTGAGGAACAGATTAAAGTGACCAAAATGGTTCAGCAGATAAAAGACATCAAGGATGGCATGGGAGATCTTAATCTCACTGGAAAAGTCTTAGAAATTTCAGACGTCCGGACCTTTCAGCGCAAAGACGGGAATGCCGGAAAGGTGGGAAACCTGCTGCTTGGAGATGCCACAGGTACAATCCGGGTTACTCTGTGGGACGAAAAAACAGATATTTTAACCGACATCGAGTATGGAGACACTGTGGAGGTCATCAACGGCTACACCCAGGAAAATGCCTTCAGCCATAAAGTGGAACTGCAGATCGGAAACCAGGGTATGATCCGGAAAAGCGAAAAACAGATCGAATACGAAGAGAAGGCCATCCCGATTGCAGATATAACGGCTGACATGACCGATATAAATATTTTCGGAAAAGTGCTCGACATCTCGGTGATGAGAACTTTCGAGAAAAAGGACGGGTCACCTGGACGGGTCCGAAATCTCCTGCTGGGCGATGCCACGGGCAAGATAAGTGTGAGCCTCTGGGATGAAAAAACCGATTTTTTAGAAGAAGTCAATTTTGACGAGACTGTAGAAGTACTCCATGCCGATTCTCGAGAAAATGTTTTCAGCCAGCAGGTGGAACTGAACTTGGGAGCCAGAGGAGTTATAAGGAAGAGCGGAAAGACGGTGGAATACAGGGAAAAGTTCACGGATATTGCCGACATCATCCCCGGGAAAAGTTATTCAGTCCAGGGGAAAGTCTCCGAAATAGGGGATCTCCGGGAGTTTGAACGGGAAGATGGAACCGAAAGTTCGGTTGCAAACCTCGAACTCAAAGACGAAACAGGCAGCATCAAACTGACTCTCTGGGGAGATCAGGCTTATGTAATCGAGAGTCTTGATATCGACTCTGAAATCCAGATCATTAACGCTTATGCCAAGAAGGGCCTGTATGAAAAAATAGAGCTTAGTGTGGGAAACCGGAGCAAAATGACCATTCTCTGATTTCTTCTCCGATTTTTGGCTTTTATTCATGCGTCTTCGGTTAAGTGAGGAATCGTGACAAATTGCCTCCATTTCCACAACAGTTGTTATAAATTTTAACATATTGTGGACTGGATCAAGGGTATCCTCTTCAAATTGAGTGGAAAGCTCTGACTTTCAACTCAATTCGCTTTTTCCCTGATTAGTTGAGCCAGAGATGGCATGTTAAATGTGTTGCTCACTCTATCAAATATGTAATCATATGCACTTACACTCAGTTTCGTCGCTGTTTGAACAATCGTCATAAATGTGTCGTTTGCCCTTGTTCCTTCATCTGTTCTTGTTTGAAGGCTCACGTCTCTTTTTCTGACCTTTGCTCTCGCCGCCAACTCTGCTGCATTGTTACTCTAATTTGACAGAAGCATATATTTTATAATGTATAAATGGGCTTCATGCTTCTGTTTTCTTCATACAATTCAAAGATATTTCATATGTTTTTTGATTTTTGACGTTTTTCATTTTTCCTAAAGGTACTGTGCCGATGCAATGTGTTTTTTGGGTGAAAATACTATACTAATTAGTAGAATCTGTCAAATTAGGGTTGTTATGTAGTGGAATCTCTGGTAAACTGAGTACCTTTAACGGTTCCGTTGCAAAAATAATTTTACTGCCTTTTTAGGCTATAAAGATTGCTTTTTGTATCATTATTGACCTGTTTATGACATCTTAATATCCCAATTGTGATGTTTTTCATTGGTTTGGTAAAACAGCCAGATTTTTTGCAACGGAACCAACCGAATTAAACCTTTCTGGACTATCAAAAAGTGAATCAATCAACAGTAACCATAATATTTATCTTATATCGAATCCTATAGGAATCACTATGGTAGCTACAACAACTATCTGTGTTGAGCCTGAAGTGAAAGAATTGCTTAGAGGATTGAGGATTCATGAGAATGAGTCTTATAATTCTGTTGTGAAACGATTGTTAAAGAATGCATATAGCGATGAACCTTATACTGAAGAAGATGTAAAAGATTTAGAAACGGCACTACAGGAAATCAAAGAAGGTAAATATTATACACATGAAGAGGTATGGGCTGAAATAGATAGAGAACGTGCTGAAAAACAGACGGAAAAAGCATGTATGCCGTGAACTATACCAGTTCAGCAAAAAAAGATTTAATGAAGCTACCTTCTGATGTGCAAGAGAGAATCCGTTATGCTATTGAAGAATTGCAGGAAAATCCACGTCATAGAGGCGTCGAGAAGTTAACAACATCTAGCAAATCTCAAGAATATCGCATAAGAGTGGGTGATTATAGAGTTAAGTTTCTGATTCATGATGATATTTTAATGATTTTTGTTATTAAGGAATAGCTAAAAAATAACTTCACATTTCTACTTCGGGAATTACTTTATAATTCCATTTCCCCAAATAATCGTCAAATACAATTTTCATGTTTTCCTTGAAGTTTTCACTTACTTTTCTTGCCTTTGCATAAACTTTATTTTTGATAGTCGAAAACACTTTTAATCCTGTTGATGTAGAAGTCTTATCAATAAGGCTTTTGACCACATCAATACTGCCTACTTTCGGCAGGTCGACGTTTAATTTTTGATAATTTTACTGATGGCGATTTTGAAATAATGCTCCTTACTTGTGTGTAATTGATAGGTTTACATATGACCAATTATTAATTTCTCATACTAAACTTTAATGAAAAAATGATTTAGTATTTATATATGCTGTGGGAGTTGAGCCACCTGTTAACCAGCTTTAAACCTAATCTATAGTTAGTGAATGTTCAAAAACGGCATCAAGAAAAATATTCTAATTTTTAATGTCGACCTGCCGAAAGTAGGATACTGCTAAAGACAACACCTTTGCAGGCACTTGTAACATGACAGAATAACCTGTGTTCTATTGGATTGTATTTCGAAGTATATGATGGATAATGAGCCATTCTGATTTCAATCCCAATTTCGTCTACTAGTTTTTGTAAGTCTTCTTTAAATATAAAATGTCTACTTGAGTTGCTTCCACCGCTATCGGCTAAGGTTAAAACGCTATTTGCTTCTGGATAATTTTGCTTACCGTAGTTTTTCCACCAGTCTTTAATGCCATCACAACAAAACTCGCTTGTATCCTTACTGGTTCCTAAAGTGATGTATCCTTCGTTACGTTTTAAGTCGTAAATGCCATGTGGAATTACAATGCCATCTGAAAATGTATTGAAATCGTGGTCATAAACCTTAACTGGCTGAGTACAATAAACTTTTCCGTCACGGTAGAAGTTGCCTATGAATTCTTTTTTTTGACATCTATACTGATAATCGGATTCTTGCTTTTTGAGTACTCTTCTTTTAACTCACGAATCCTCTCAAATTGCTCATTCCTATCTTTACAATCTTTCATTGTGACGGTTTTTTGCATCTTTCTCTTTGCAAAACCATGTTTCTTTAAGAGCTGCTTTACTACATGGGGACTTATGTTCATGCCTTTTGCTTCAAAAGCCTTTGAAATCTCCTTAAGACTCAGATTTGTCCATTTTATTTCGTTATCCATAGGGCTTCCAGCCGTATGATCTTTTAAAATCTCAAAGAAAACTTCATCAATATTCTCGACTGTATCGATGATTTTCTTTTTACCTCCACCAGGCTTTCGAATCCTGTTATCTGGTTTTTCTATACCATTAGTGATTTCACTAATTCCAGCCATAACAGTTTGAAAATGACAGCCTAGAACACTACTTATGTAGTTTTGTCCCCCATGACCTAATTTCATTGCTTCTATGGCTGCATATCTTCTTCGATCTTTCTCATTTAAAGTGTTATAAAACACTTTCATTTGTTTTTCAATTTCCTCAGAATATTTTGTGCGCAGCATTAAGTCAATTCCTTGTCATTTCTAACAGATTTTAATCAACAATATTATATGACAATAAAAATACTTTAAATTATATATTTGTTATTCCTAAAATCGCACATCGGAAAAATGTATACAATTAAAACATATGTATTTCCCGTGTTTAAGCCCAATTTTACATCAAAATCAAGGCAAAAATGGTGAAAATACAGAGGTTTTATGGTAAAACCTATTTATTTTTGGATAGAAGCAAGGTCAATACTTTCAACTTTCCACAAGGTCTATAATCTTTATTTCCCTGCGAGGCCAAGGCTATTCATCGTTTTCGTATGTGTACTGCGGTGGGCTTTTGCCAACTTTCTTTGTGATCTTCGGATATTTTCCTTTTCCTGAATAATCCTCAATGGCTTCGACATCTATCTGGTGTAGCCATTCGTCTCCAAAATCAAAACGGTAACCGAAAGCTCGATCAACCTGTAGGCCCAGTGAATTGAGAGTAGTGTTGCGGACATCGCCGTTCGTCTCTTCGTCTAGTTCTGGAAAATCCAGATCTATTGGCAGAGAATAAATAGCTGATCTATCATCTGGACCAACGCCTAGCATAAACTCGTAGAGATGTTCATCGAAACGGTTGAAAGCCTCGAAAATGGTTCTGTGGAGGTCTTCTAAAGTCTGGTCTCCCTGGATCTGGATAGTACGGGAAATTATTTCGCCTTCATATTCGTCGCTTATCGGTCCTCCTATAAGATAGACGACCAGTGTATACAACTTTGAAGAAGCCTTATCCGGAGCTTGGATTTTTTGCTTTCTTGGAGGCATATTGTTTGATATTGGTCGCCCAATTAGATATATTTTATTAAAAAAGGTAACTGTTCAGGGTATGGTTAGCGGCGTTCCTTGGAGCGCTGCTAGAACTCCCTCTAAAACAGGCAAATTATTCTTTCTGATTGTAGAAATGTAAGCTCTAATTCTGCAGAAAGCTTCCGCTCCTCGTGTTGTTCTGAAAGTTCCTGATATTTTCTGCTGTAGTTTCATCATCCTGATATCTCTTTCTGCTTGATTATTCTCAAATGGAACTCTCAAATCTGTCAGGAATCTCAATATCTTTTCTTTATGTTCTATGAACCTTTCAAGTAGATTCCTTGCTTTGGTTTTAGGATTCCTTCCACATTTTCCCTGTTTTACAGGATTTAGAGATGGTGGATTTTCCTCAATTCCTTTAATGACGATATCATTGAACCTTTCCCCGAACGCTTTAATTTTCTCGAAATCTAACTCTTGTGTCTTCTCTTTACATTCATCAGCATACTTTTTCATTTCCGCTAACAGTTCATTCATATCTTTAGCCCATTGCTGTTTATAATTCTCTTCAATTCCAGTAAGTTCTCTCTGTAGATGAGCGTTACAAAGAGCATGATCACAATCATAATTGTTGTAGGGTTTCCATCCATCATGAACTGCTATCCCTTTAAACTGAGGAAGAATTCCCATAGCATCCATCGCTTCTGACCCTCTTTTTGGATGAGCAAGATAACAGGTGTATTTGTCATTAGAAACTACGTGAAGCCAGTATCCTTCTTTATTAATTTTCATCCCTGTTTCATCACAATGGATGACAGTAGAGGCTTTTAATTTTTCTCGAATTACGTTTTCAAAGTCCTCTAAATTCCGGAAACAGACTCTTTCAGCTCGAATAATGGTAGCAGAACAGATTTTTATTCCCATAATGTCATAGAAAAACTCAGAAATCCTTTCATAGGGAATAAACTGATAGTTTTTACAGTAAATTGCTGAAGCTAAAATGTTAGGACCATATTGAACTGGATATTTTACTGATTCAGGAAAAACAGCTTTGTTCAATTTCCCACAGTGAGGACAGGTTTTAATCTGGCTTTTATGTTCCGTAACAATTAGACTTATAGGTGGAATGTCGAAAACCTGTCTTATCTCGTAATTTTCAACTTCCATATTCTCAAGGCTGCATCCGCATTCTTCGCACCAGTGCAAAGAATGCTCTATCTCCTGATCAGGGTTAATGACCATATCAAGAGTCGTTCCTGGATGACCTTCTTGACCTCCAGTTTTCTTGTCACTCTTTATTCTGCGACTCTTTGGATTAGTTTTTTCTTTGACAAAAAAGTCTGTAGAAGGTGGTCTGTTACTGTTTCTACTGTTTTGATTTAAGTGAGATTCCAAAAGCTTTCCATGTTCTTCTAGTTCATCAATGCGAATAGCTTGTTTTTCTATAATAGTTTCAAGTCTCTGGATTACAAAAATAACAGCTTCAGGACCAGTTTTATAGATTGCAAGAATGTCTTCGCATGTAAGCATAATTATAAAACAAGATGAACTTCAATTGATTTGCAATTTTTCAGGAATAAATAAGAAAAAAAGTATGATCGATAGCTCTGAGTAGTTACGAAAACTTCTTCATTAAAAGTACAAACAAATTATGAAGATTAACTGGACTTTATAAGTTAAAAAATCCTCATGGTTCAAGTTGATTAATATCAAACCTCTCTACTTTTTAGTAACTTATATATGTTAATTCTGTGATGAGAAGTAAAAACAAGTTCAAAAGAAGATGTGAAAATGGCAGGCAATAATAACGAAACTGAAAAAAGGTTATGGGACGTAGCTAATGAACTCCGGGCTAATTCCGGCTTGAAAGCCTCGGAATATTCCGTCCCCGTGCTCGGATTAATATTTCTAAGATATGCTGAGTTCAAATTCGCCAATGCAGAACAGGAACTAAAGCTGGAGATGGAAAATAACTTATCCAGCCGGAGAAGAAAAAACGAAATCTCGAAAGTGGATTTTCAGGCAAAAGGAGTCCTTTACCTTCCGGAAAAAGCCAGATACACCTATTTGCTGAACCTGCCGGAAAGCGAAAACACAGGAAAGGCTGTCAATGATGCAATGGAAGCAATTGAAGCCGAAAACCCTGAACTGACCAATATCCTGCCACGAAATTACACTTTTTTTGAAAATGACCTGCTCATTGCCCTTTTAAAAGCCTTCAAACTGCCCCCTGACATCAAAGGCGATGCTTTCGGCAAGATATACGAGTATTTCCTCGGCAAATTCGCAATGGCCGAAGGCCAGAAAGGCGGGGAATTCTTCACTCCCATATCCCTTGTCAGGCTGATCGTAGAAATCATCGAGCCCTACCACGGAAAAATCCTCGACCCTGCCTGCGGGTCAGGCGGTATGTTCGTCCAGAGTGCGCATTTCGTGGAAAACCATCACCGAAAAGCCAGTTCCGAAATCTCAATATACGGCCAGGAAAAGGTAGCCGATACAGTCAGGCTCTGTAAAATGAACCTTGCAGTGAATGGCCTTTCAGGGGATATTAAAGAAGGCAACACCTATTACGAAGACATCCATAACTCAGTCTGAACTTTCGATTTTGTAATGGCAAATCCTCCTTTTAACGTGAAAAAAGTCGATTTTGAAAAAGTAAAAGGTGACAAAAGACTCCCACTCGGCACCCCGTCGACCGATAACGCAAACTACCTCTGGATCCAGCATTTCTGGTCAGCCCTTAATGAAAAAGGCAGAGCCGGTTTTGTTATGGCAAATTCCGCCTCGGATGCCAGGGGCACAGAAGCCGAAATCCGCAAACAGATCATCGAAAGCAGCGCAGTTGACGTGATGGTTTCCATCGGCTCAAACTTTTTCTACACTGTCACCCTGCCCTGCACCCTCTGGTTCCTGGACAAAGGAAAAACCAGCACCGCCCGAAAAAATAAGATTCTCTTTATCGATGCTAGGGAAATTTTTACGCAGGTTGACAGGGCACACAGGGAATTTACCGCCGAGCAGATTGAGAAGATCGCTGGAATTGTAAGGAGCTACCGCGAAGAAGAAGGAAGTGAACATTACGAGGATGTAAAGGGTTTGTGTAAGGTTTCAACTCTTGATGAGGTTAGAGAGCAAGGATATTCTCTAAATGCGGGGAGGTATGTAGGAGTTTCCGAAACCGTTGAAGATGATTTCAGAGAATTACCAAAATGTTGAAGACTAGATTTTATTGAGAGACTAGAAAAGTCAATAAGAGAACTTGAAGGGTTGAATGTGAGAGGCCAAGAGAACTGGAGGATAGAAATTTCCATCAATGTGTTAAGTAAATATTGCTCCAGAAAGGTCCCGAATATTAAATGAACAAACTAACAAGGAAGGCTCCCCAGAAAAAAGTAAAATTGGGGGGAGATGTAGCAGAGTTCACAAATAAGGAGAACTTCAATTCAAAAGAATACACAGATTCTGGAATATCCGTAGTTCAAGTCACAAATATCTCAAACAATACCCTAAATTTAGATCAATGCAAATGTTATCATCTGAAAGTCTCACAAAGTATAAAAAACACATACTATTTGAAGGGGATCTGAGTTTATATACAACAGTAGGCTCACATCCTACACAACCGAATTCAGTTGTTTTGGAAGGGCTGCCCATAATTCCAAAGTTCGCCCAAGATTCGCTTCTTAACCAAAATGCAGTAAGATTATCACCAAAAAACAAAGATACTGGATAAAAAATACCTAGGTCAGCTCGGAAAATCTGAATTTTTTCAGAATTACATAATTGCACATGCAAGGGGCTCTGCAAATCAAGTGCGAATGAAGCATCAGTTTTCTAGAAAAAGAAATGGATATATATTTACCACTTCTTTACAGAATTCAAAGAAAAGTCGCCTCCATTCTCTACAACTACAATGACCTCATCAAAAACAACACTAGAAAATAGAATCCTTTGAACAGATGGCAAAGTTGGTTTATGAGAATGGTTCGTTAAGTTCAGGTTTCCGGGGCATAAAAATGTGAAAATATGATTTCTTCTGAGTTGGGGGAGATTTGCAAGAAGATGAGAAAATAAAAACACTGAGAAATCCTATGCTCTTAAGATCGGTTCTAAGAAGATGCTCCCACCAGAAAAAAACTCAGATTTATGGGAAGAAGGAGAATGTTTTATGGTTTGAGCTCAACTAACTGATGGCTACGTATTTCAGTCCGAAGAAATGATAACACAGAGTGGATTGAAAAACTCTTCTGCAAAATTATTCCCAACAGGAACAATTGTTATGGCAATTTATGCTGCTCCAACTGTGGGAAAAATCGATATATTAACTAAACCTTCTACATTTAATCAAGCAGCCTGCGGCTTGATTCCTAATACAGACATGCTCACAATATCATTTTTATTTTTCAAGCTTTTGGAGATGCGTAATTATTTTAACAGTTTGGCTCAAGGTGCTGCTCAACAGAACATTAATGTGAGTAAAATACATGAAGCAAAAATTATTGTTCCTCCAATGAAAGAAGAATGGTAAAACAGCTTGATGATTTGGTAGTAAAAATAATGGATGAAGTAAAAATATCAGTGCAAAAAATCAAAAATGTCCGCAAGACCCGGAAACTGCTTCTTTCCCAAACTCATATCAGGAGAAATAGATGTTCCGATCTGGATATTCACATAAAAACGAGTTTCAGGAATCGTAATTTTAACCTTATGGGAGCCGTAAGATGAAAAAAGATTCAGATTTAAAATGGTCCGACCTGAAAAAATCACTTCAGAAAGCAGACGGAAAAAGAATCTCTAAATGTCATTCAGGAACTTTACAAGTATTCTGAAGACAATAGAAGGTATCTGCTTGACAGGTTCACCGATACGGAAGAGTCTCCTAAAGTTGTGGAAGAGTACCGGAAATAATTGAAAATGAATTTTTCCGAAAAAAGGTTATGGAGAGCTTCGATATTCTGTTGCGGAAAAGGCGATTAAAAAGTATTCGGAAGCTTCAGGGATTTTCCGGAAAATGGAGTTAATACTTATGTGGAAAACGGAGTGAAATATACAAATGAATACGGCGACATAGATGAAGAGTTCTACGACAAAATTTATGACATACTTGAACAGTTTTGCGATTTGCTAAAAACGCCTGAAGGCAAAACACTTTATACCGTTTCAAGGAAAGACTTCTTAAAGTCCGCGATAACGGAAAAGAAATAGATTGGGGTTCGAGAACGAATGTAAAATCCTCATTTGAACGAAATTGAAGAGTTTTTTGAAGAAGATCAGAATGACACATAACATGAAAAATTCAGGTGACTTTTCATGGCAAAAGAAGATTCCATAAATGGACTGACTTAAAGAAAATCCTCCAGGATACTGACAAAAAAGAACTTGTTGACCTTATCCGGGACCTGTACAAGCGCTCGGCCGATGACCGCAGGTTCATCACTGCCAGGTACGCGAAGGTAGAAGGTGGCAGCGAGATTCTGGAGGCTTACCGGAAAAAGATCATAAACGTTTACTATCATCCACGTGGGGCAGCTAGTCAGCCTCGTTATTCGGTGGCAAAAAAAGCTATCAATGACTATTCTGAGGCTTCCGGAGATATTAAGGGGACAATGGACCTGGCACTTACCCTTGTGGAAAATGTGATGAAGTACATCCGTGAGTTTTCAGGCATTGACGAAGCATCTCGCGTTGGTGGATCTGACATGATGGAAAAGTTCTGTGAGCTGATCAGGACTGAAGAAGGGCAAAAATTTTACCCATACTTCAGAGAAAGGCTTCAGAAACTATACCGGGATTCGGAAGATAGTCCTTACGGGCTTGGAGACAATTTACGAGATTATCTCTAATCTGGATGACAACTTTTTTGAAGAAGAATCACAGGACAACTGATCTACTCTTTCCCTTTTAGGCTTGATTCTGGTTTGAAGCTTAATTCTTCATTCTTCAGGTTTCATTCTTAGGCTTCATACTTTTTTCAGATTTGAAACCTCAAATCAATATCATTTAAATAAGAGAGTAATCTAAAGGATGATAACAGACTTGAATATATTTTTGATATATACTCTCCAGCGTAGAACCTGCTCGGACCTGGGCTGGAAAAAAGATGATAAGATGCAAAAAGTGACTCTATCAGACCAGATAACAATTTCGGAAGAATATTCTGAAACAGATTCCGATTACAGTGAGAACTCCCTCGTTGAGGAGTCCGCAATTCTGGAATTCAAAAAACTGGATTATGCTCACTTAAACTGTTTCCATGAAAAATTCGGGCTTGACGGAAAAGGGACTCTGGGCAGGAAAACAAAATCAGAAGTGCTACTTGTCCAAAAGCTGAGAGAGGCAATCATAAAGCTTAATCCTTACATTTGCGCCGGGGCTGAAGAGCAGGCAATCGAGGAACTGGCAAAGGACAGACAGGCTTAGCCCTGTAAAAGCAAATCAGAGTTAATTCTTTAATCAAAAACGGGGTAAAAGTCGAAGTCCGAAATGAAAGAGGGAAATTGAAGACCAGACCGTAAAAATCATCGATTTTGACAATCCCAGAAATAACGACTTCTTTTTAGCGTCCCAGTTCTGGATAACTGGAGAAATGCATACGCGAAGAACCGATCTTTTAGGCTTCATAAACGGGATTCCTCTGATCTTCATCGAAGTAAAAGCTACTGGCAGAAGGGTCAAAGAGGCTTTTGATGATAACCTTACGGACTATAAAGACACAATTCCGCAGCTTCTGGTACAATGCTTTCATAATCCTTTCCAACGGCAGGAATCACAAATAGGGACCATTACAAGCGGGTTTGAACACTTTGGGGAATGGAAGAGGGTCAGAGACGAAAATGAAACCGGAGATATCCTGCTGGACACAATGATAAAGGGAACCTGCGAAAAAAGCCGCTTCCTTGATATTCTGGAAAATTTCACGCTTTTTTCGAGCAGTGAAGGGCATCCTGTCAAGATCATTTCCAAAAACCACCAGTACTTCGGGGTCAATAACGCCATAGAATCCTTCAAGAAGCGCAAAGAGAACGAAGGGAAAATAGGGGTATTCTGGCACACTCCGGGTTCGGGAAAAAGCTATTCCATGATCTTTTTTGCACAAAAAATCCTGCGGAAATTTCCGGGCAACTATACATTTGTAGTCGTGACCGACAGAGAAGAACTGGATGAGCAAATCTACCAGAACTTCCAGAATGCAGGCGTAATAAGTGAGGTAGGCGTACAGGCTAAAAGTGGGGAACATCTCAGGCAGTTGCTCAAGGAAGATCACAGGCTTGTTTTCACCCTTATCCACAAATTCGGGACTAAAAAAGGGCATAAAACACCATCAGCTTTCAGATAGGGATGACATTATAATAATTGCGGATGAAGCCCACAGGACTCAGTATGATACACTCGCCCAGAATATGAAAGATGCTCTTCCGAATGCGGGTTTCATCGGATTTACAGGTACACCCTTAATGGTGGGAGAAGAAAAGACGAGAGACACATTTGGGGACTACGTGAGCATCTACAACTTCATGCATTCTATCGAAGACGGAGCAACTGTCCCTCTCTATTACGAAAATCGTGTGCCTGAAGTCCAGTTGAAAAACGATAGCCTCAATGATGATATTTACGGAGAAATTGAAAAAGCCGGTCTGGATGATGAAGAAGAGTCCAAACTTGCCACCGAGTTTGCAAAAGAATACCACATCATCGTAAGGGAAGACCGTCTTGAAACAATTGCAAAAGACATTGTGGAACACTATGTTACGCGGGGTTATGCCGGAAAAGCCCTTGTCGTATCCATCGATAAGCTCACAACGGTAAAGATGTACGACAAAGTAAGAAAATACTGGGACCCATATATCAATGAACTTAAGGAGACGAAAAAAGCTACAACCGAAGGTGAAGCTAAATCTCTGGAAATACTGATCTCCGAATTTGAAAGCGTAGACATGGCTGTTGTTGTCAGCCAGGGACAGAATGAGGTAAAGAAGTTTGAAGAAAACAAGCTGAATATCAGGCCGCACAGAAAAAGAATGAATGAGGAAGATCTGGAAAAAATTTTCAAGGACTCAAAGAGCAGCCTTAAAATTGTTTTCGTATGCAACAAATGGAGAGAAGGCTTCGATGTCCCTTCACTTTCAACAATTTACCTGGACAGGCCCATGCGAAACCACAGCCTCATGCAAACAATTGCCAGGGCCAACAGGGTCTATGGAAAAAACCCCGGGGTTTCATTGTTGACTATATCGGCATCTTCGAAAACCTTGAAGAGGCCCTGAAAATTTATGCCACACCAAAATCTGGCGGAATTGAAATCCCGATCAAACCGAAAGAAAAACTTCTGGAAGCTCTTGCGAAGAAGGTCAGAGAGATAAATAAATTCCTGCTTGGGCTCTCGGTAAATCCCGGAAAGATCATTAAAACCAGATCGGGTTTTGAGAAGATAAGGCTCTTAAAAAACGCCACCGATGCCATTCTCAAAAACGAGTCAACAAAAAAGAAATTCTTAACCGAAGCTGGAGCCGCTCTAAAAATATATAAATCCTTACTTCCCCACAAACGGGCTTCGGAGTTTCTTTCGCATATAACCCTTTATGAAGAGCTGGTAAAAGAAATTCATTCCCTTGATCCTGAAATTGACATCTCAAGAGTAATGGACAGCATCCAGAGAGTGCTTGATAAATCGATTAAATCCAGAGAATACATTATAGAGGAATCAAAAAAGGGCAGAATCGTTGCTCTTAGAGACATTGATTTTGATGCTCTGGCAGACAGATTCGACAAACAGCACAAGAACACCGAGTTTGAATGGTTGAAAAACCTTGTCTCTTACAAACTAAGAGAAATGATGAAATTAAATAGCAGCCGCCTTGACTACCAGAAAAAGTTCGAAACACTGATCGAAGTGTATAATTCAGGTTCTGCTAACGTAGATCATTCTTACAAAGAATTGGTAGAATTTGCTAAAAAGTTGAAAACAGAGGATGAGAGAGCAATAATGGAAAATTTAACCGAGGAAGAACTCTCCCTCTTTGACAAGCTAAGAAAACCTGATCTAACCGAAAAGCAAAAGAGCCAGGTAAAAAAAGTTGCAAGAGAATTGCTTTCCACACTAAAAGCTGAGAAACTCGTTCTGGATTGGCGGAAAAAACAGCAGGCAATCGCGGCAGTTAAAAAAGAAATCGAAGATGAACTTGATAGAGGGCTGCCCAAATCATACGATACCAAAACCTACGAAGAAAAATGCAATACAGTCTTCCAGCACATTTATGATTCGTATGCCGGTGACAACCGCAGCATCTATGAAGCAGCAGCCTGAGAAATAATATCGGATTTTATTTTACACTCATGGCCATGTATAAAGAAGAGTATTTTGAGAGGCTGAATGAAATAAAAAGGAAAGGACTGTTTCAAAGGCAGAATTTGAAAAGAAGTTCGAAGTAAAGCTTTGAGATATTCGTTTGAACTCAGCAAGCGTCTTGAAAAAGGTCTTGAAAATTGAAAAGTCCCTCACGTAGATAGGTCACTTGTCCTTATTTTTGAAATAATTGAATTGGAAAATAAATATATTGGTTTTCTATAAAATTAGCTCGTGCCTCGTATCAGTTGTCGTCCCAAATTATAGTTTACTCAAAAAGAGTTAGATTATCTGACCAGGTTAAGTCGTTCTAGAAATCAAGCCACAAGCATTGTTGAAAGATCCAGGATAATACTTTTAAGCTACCAGGGAAAAAACGATACTTAAATCTCCAGAGAATTGAAAGTAGATTACAAAACTGTGAGAAAATAGATAAAAAGAACTTTAGATTTTGGAGTTAAAGAAGGCTTAGTAGACAAATTCAGAAGTGAGAGACATCAAGGTATTATCGTTGAATCACGAGCTTTTTTAGTCTCACTTGCGTGTATGAAACCAAAAGATTTGGGTTACCCTGATGAAATATGGATGCTGCGACTTCTTGCCAAACAACATTTTATGACAAACGTTGCTTTCCTGGATGGTTTTTGAAAATTTTCAGAGAAGAGAGCTAACAGAGTTCGTGTTGTTAGCTTGGGGTAGAGTATGCCAGAGAAAAAGAGAAAGCAATCAAAAACCATAAAGAAAAAAAATGATCAATAGCCTGTAATTTAAGAAAATCAGCTCACTGAAATTTGCTTACTGAATCTTAATTAAGATGGCTATTGACCTCGTTTTTCCCAGGCTGAATACTTACGTTTTGTGTTTAGTTCTGCTCATTTATTTACGGTTACATTATTGGTTATGGTACTCCCTGAATTCTCTCCATTATTTATGGTGCTTCCTGAATTCTCTCCATTATTTTCGTTACTTCCCGAATTATCTCCATTATTTACAGTAGCTCCTACATTATCTCCATTGTTATATGTGCTTCCTGCATCCTCTCCCTTATTTATGGTGCTTCCTGCATGATCTCCATTATTTTCGGTACTTCCTGCATCCTCTCCTTTAATTACGGTACTTCCTGCATGATCTCCATTATTTTCGGTACTTCCTGCATCCTCTCCCACGTTAACGGTGCTTCCTGCATTCTCTCCATTGTTAATACTGCTTCCTGCTTCCGGCCCAACATAATTCGTGTCGCCTGCATCCACTCCATTGTTAATACTGCTTCCTGCTCCCGGCCCAACATAATTATATTGGCCTGCCTCCTCTCCATAGCTAGTAGCGCTTCCTGCCCCCGGTCCAACATAATTATATTGGCCTGCCTCCTCTCCATTGTTAATACTGCTTCCATAACTATATTGGCCTGCCTCCTCTCCATAGTTAATAGCGCTTCCTGCACCCTCTCCATTGTAAATAGTGTTTCCTGAGCCATCTCCATTGTTAAGGGTGCTTCCTGAACCCTCTCCATTGTTAAGAGTGCTTCCTGCGTACTGCCCTAGGTTAAATGTGCTTCCTCCGTATTTTCCATAATTATTAGTTATGGTACTTCCTGCATTCTCTCCTTCATTAACAGTACTTCCTGAATTCTTTCCATTATTTACGGTAGCCCCTGCATAAGCTCCTTCGTTAGCGGTACTTCCTGCATTCTCTCCCTTATTTTCAGTACTTCCTACTTCAGATTCATTGTTAGCAGTGTCCGTTGTGCTCGATTCATTGTTAGCAGTGTCTTCTGCGCATGATTCATTGTTAGCAGTGTCCGCGGCGAGTGATTCATTGTTAGCGGTGTCCTCTGTGTTCAGCTCATCGTTAACGGTGTTCCCTGAACTCTGACGATTGTGAACGATGATCCTTGGAGTCTGCTCATTGCGAAATGTGACATTGTTAAATGTCACATTATTAAATGTGTTGCGTGAATTAACCGAATTGATAAATGTGACATTGTTAAATGTGACATCGTTAAATACGTTCCCTGAGCCAGCATCTATATACTCGGGAGTTCCTGTATTCTGCCCTGAGTTACTATCGTTCCCTGTGTTACAGTTGGTTTCTGCTGCTGCAGTTGACACTAATATCGAAAAAAATATTATCACGAAAAGACATGCTGTCTTTTTCATTCTGTCAAATGTCTGTTTTCCCATTTGTCCTCATTCCCCACTATTCCCAAATTTAATACAATTTTAAAGCTGTTGTACTCTCAATTCACTTCCCGTAGATAGTCATATTTTGTAAATACCAGTTTTCATTATTAATAAGCAGATCCGGCTTTAAAAAAATGTTTTTCATATAATTCCATATGACATGGGAATAAATAGCTATGTAAGGCCGAAATTAATATTAATATTGTTTTGATAATCGAAGTATAAAAAATATAGATAAATATATATAAAGATATAATAATCGGTTTCTTCAAAACAAGAGTAGAAATAAAGGAGTTAAATTGTTTATTTTTGCTAATACGTATATAAATGGCTCTTTAGGTCAAAATGGACTCTAATAGTTCTCTATATTGAAAAATAAATTTTATCCATCATTAAAAGTAATAATAAAGTTGAATAAAAGCTTAATATGTTGACAAATTATATTTATTTATAATTATGGCATCCAGTTTTGTTATTTGTTATACTAAATTAAATATCCAAAATAAGGATTAAAGATCTTTTAAATCTAAAATTAAAACTTTTTACCCCTTTGAATCGCAAATAATTCCGTTACAATGTATTTTTTATTGGGAAATAGCTGAAGTCACACTTAATTTCCTAAATAAGGCTCAATAACCCTTAAAAAATGAATTATTTTTTGAAGATCCAATATATAGCTTAATAATTTTTGGACTTATGCATTTGAGGATCAAAATCAAACATTCGCATGTCTGCCATAAGTATTATGAATTAGATAGTTTGAAGTTTTATACTACTATTTTTTATATTCACTGCAGTGGTGAATCACCTTCTAAGAATACCCCACTCGACGAGTCTCTTTTCAATGTCCCTAAGTTAAACGAGACTATTCTGTATGGTGCGTATAAAAAAGTTCGAAACACTGATCGAAGTGTATAATTCAGCTTCTGCTAACATAGATCATTCTTACAAAGAATTGATCGAATTTGCGAAAGCGTTGAAAAAAGAGGATGAGAGAGCAATAATGGAAAATTTAACCGAGGAAGAACTCTCCCTCTTTGACAAGCTAAGAAAACCTGATCTAACCGAAAAAGATAAAAGCCAGGTAAAGAAAGGTTGCAAGAGAACTGCTTTCCACACTAAAAGCTGAGAAACTCATTCTGGATTGGCGGAAAAAACAGCAGGCAATCGCGGCAGTTAAAAAAGAAATCGAAGAGGAACTTGATAGGCTGCCCAAATCATACGATACCAAAACCTACGAAGAAAAATGCAATACAGTCTTCCAGCACATTTATGATTCGTATGCCGGTGACAACCGCAGCATCTCTGAAGCAGCAGCCTGAGAAATAATATCGGATTTTATTTTACACTCATAGCCATGTATAAAGAAGAGTATTTTGAGAGGCTGAATGAAATAAAAAGGAAGGGACTGTTTCAAAGGCAGAATTTGAAAAGAAGTTTGGGGCAAAGCTTTGAGGTATTCATTTGAGCTCAGAAAGCATCTGGAAAAAGGTCTTGAAAATTGAAAAGTCCATCACGTAGATAGATCGTTTGTCCTTATTTTTGAAATAATTGAATCGGAAAATAAAGCCATATTCTGGGATTTTGTCCATCACGATGATATTTATAAAATATCTTAATCTTTTTACTCGTAATACATTATAATTAATTTTATTATGTTCTGGACAGTTCAGTTGTCATAAATATACATAATAGGTTAGTTTTTACAAACTATTCTTTTATTTATTCGAACTTGGAGTTGCCTTATAAAATCGTCCTGCGGCCGTGATTAGAAATTTCTGGTATGAGACAGGAGGTTTTCCTGCGGGGATAGGCGGCAGTTCAGTTAGTTTTTAAACATACAAAAAAAATTAAATATGATGAGGGGCTTAAATAAGCACATGGAAACAAAGTTCAGAAACGATTTGATTTCAGCAATTGGTTGGTTTGTTCTCTGGATTATTGTCAGGAGTTATGTAAATGCTCATGTCTCTTAATCCCGTGGTTCGAAAAAGAGAAATCCCTGAAGGCTGCATGAAACTATTTTTATCTCAAAATCTGATTTACCCGCAATGGCTGTTTTCTGGTTTCTGGACCGAGAAAATAAAGGCATTTTCCTTGAGAGCTTTTCGGAAGGCGTAGAAGAAGGCGGGTCAAAAAATTGGGCAGGTAAACTTTCGGCTTTTTCCAATATTTAAACAAGGTAATATAACTTATTGAGATAATGTTTTGTTTTTAAAAATATCTTTTAAGCGATATAGGGTTCCCTTAAACTCACTATCAAAATGAAGATTATTTCTCTTTTTTCCATTAATTAAGGTAATTAATGGTTCCCCCAAAAAAATGCCTCTAAGAAATATTCAAATTGGCGAAGAAAGACTCAGTTCCAAAATCTAGTGATTTTTGCATTTTTTGATTGAAATCTTGAATTTCCAAGAAGAATTCAGTCTTCAATCAAACTCAATATTCGAGATCTCCGGCGTCAATCAATAGGTCACGTTCAAAAGATTGTGACCGTTTTCAAAATCGAGTGATTTTTAATTTTACGTTCATCACTAGATTTTGGAACTGAGTCCGAAGAAAGCTTACTATATAAAGGATTTGCACAGATATACGAGGAGTTCTGTCCTAAAGTACTAATGGAAATGTTGATTAAGACGAAAACAGAAGAAACAAAAATAGTAAGGTAAAAATTTTCAAAATGGTGAAATTTGGGTGGAAATAGGTTGCGTAACCTGCAAAAATGAGTTAATGTTACAATGTCAAGATATTTATACATGCTAAAATGCATGATTTCTTGAAATATATCCTTTTTGAGGTTCTTCCAATATTTGAAGAGCTGATCCCAAAATTCAAAATTGCTTCTCTGAATCTCGTAGTCCAAATTTCAATCGAGTTTCTGATCGTGAAAAACATAGTTCTGAAGCTTTACTGATTTGGAAATAAAATTGGTTTTGGGATCAGCTCGAAAAGAAATTAATTCAGATTTTAGTTAATATCCTGATAAGGTTGACCTGACCTGTGGAAAAGCATACTCTTTACAAAATGTAACCCCATTATTTATATTTTTTAAACAGTTTCTAAAATAAAAACTAAAGTATATATACATTATCTTCAATTTATTATGTAAGTTGGCTTCAAAATTATGGTATTTTATTTTTTTGCCCACAACCCGATATTCCATTTATTTTTGTCGACCATGTTTTGTTTTGTCGACCACGATTTCTCTCCGATGAAATTTCGGTTCAGAGAAGTTGAAGCTAGTTTTAAAACAATCCCGATAGTTGGAAGATCTGTACAAAATGACAGGTAAATAACTATTGTCAAATTGGAAAGAGGAAAATAAGATGAAACGGATAAAAAAATTTTTGTTTTTATTAGTCTGCGCGGTTCTGATTGTTAGTATGAACCCATCAGTAAGTGCAGCAACAGATGAGTCTTCTTTGCAAACAAATATTGCTCTTAACCCAAGTAGATCTGGATACCCCAGCCCTCTGGAATCAGACCAAGGTTGGGGAGGTGGCTCGGATCAGTGGGAAATTGTCGATGGACTCCGTGATTATCCAGAATGGTACCATGGCTTAGCTTTTACTGGAGGAAATTATGGAGTACCTGGAGTAAGACAGGCAACTATAAATTTTGGTGAAGATCGCACTTTTAATGAAGTGATAATATGGCATCACACCTACATACATATCCCTAAAGACGTCAGTCTACAATACTGGGATGGTTCAACTTGGAAATCTATCAATTTTCAAAGAGATCTAAATCTCACTTACCAGCCGAATGCTGGATATGCTGATACTCTTACTTTTGGATCTGTTACGGGCAGTAAAGTGAGATATTCTTTCGATAATTCCCAAAATAACATTAATGGTACACGAATAGAACATGGATGGATATACGAATTCGAAGTTTATGAATACGTGAATACTAACCAGCCCCCAGTAGCCGATGCAGGTGGACCTTACCAGGCAAATGAAGGCTCTCCTGTGACTTTTGATGCAAGCCTGTCAAATGACCCGGACGGAGATACTCTGCAGTACAGATGGGATCTTGAGAATGATGGAACATGGGATACTGAATGGTCAAATGATCCAGCAACTGCTCATACTTGGACTGATGATTGGAGCGGAAGTGTAAAACTTGAAGTCAGTGACGGAGAACTTACTAGCACTGATACAGCTACTGTAACAATAAGTAATGCAAATCCTGTTGTTGAAGCAGGCAATGACCAGACTGTCAACGAAGGAGATACCGTGAGTTTCTCGGGAAGTTACACTGATGTCGGATCTGCTGATACCCACACTATCGGATGGGACTTTGGAGATGGGTCAACCGCATCCGACACGCTCACTCCGACCCATGCCTATGCCAAAAATGGAACTTATACTGTAACTCTTACTGTAACTGATAATAGTGGTGGAGTTGGGACCGATACACTTGCTGTAACAATAAATAACGTGAATCCTGTTGTTGAAGCAGGCAATGACCAGACTGTCAACGAAGGAGATACCGTGAGTTTCTCGGGAAGTTACACTGATGTCGGATCTGCTGATACCCACACTATCGGATGGGACTTTGGAGATGGGTCAAACGCATCCGACACGCTCACTCCGACCCATGCCTATGCCAAAAATGGAACTTATACTGTCACTCTTACTGTCACTGATGATGACGGTGGAGTTGGGACCGATACACTTTCTGTAACCGTGAACAATGTGAATCCAGCTGCCGGTAAAATTGTATCTCCCATTGATCCGCTTTTAATTAACACGCAAATTACAACCAGTTGCACATTCACTGACGCAGGTACCGTAGATACACATAATGGGGTATGGGACTGGGGAGACGGTACAAGTTCACCAGGCGCTGTTAGTGAAGCAAACGGTGCAGGCACGGTAACAGGCGAGCATGTATATACAAATGCTGGAGTGTATTGGGTAACTCTCATTGTTACGGATAATGATATTGGAAGTGCCAGTGTGGCGGCAGAAAATTATGTTGTCGTGTACGATCCTGAAGGCGGTTTTGTAACAGGCGGTGGCTGGATCAACTCGCCTGCGGGTGCGTATGTGCCGGATAATACCCTGACAGGCAAAGCAACATTCGGATTCGTTTCTAAGTATGAGAAAGGCGCCACAGTACCAACTGGTAATACAGAGTTCCAGTTCAAGGTTGCAGACCTGAACTTCAAGTCGACTAGCTATGATTGGCTTGTCGTTGCCGGATCACAGGCTAAGTACAAAGGTACTGGAACTATCAACGGTGCAGGAAACTATGGTTTCATGTTGAGTGCTGTTGATGGTGCGATCAAAGGAGATGGCACAGATAAGTTTAGAATAAAGATCTGGGATAAAGAAAGTAATGATAAAATAATTTACGACAACGAGATTGGGATAGCAGAAGATACAGAACCATCAACTTCTATTGGTGGCGGCTCTATTGTTATCCATAAAGAAAAATGATCCTTAAGATGGTTAAAAAATTGAGGAATCATTCTCTTCCTCAATTTTCTATTTTATAATCTTATACGTATAATTACTGTATCCTGCCCGCTTAATTTTTTACAGAAACTGTTACAGAAGTTGTAATAATATAAAAAAGTTCAAGCCTAAAAGAAATGGAAAGTTATTTCTCGAATCAATCAAGTTTTTCCGTCTTTCAGATTGTTGGTAACTGCTCAGCCTACATAAAATTAGTTGATTTGTATCGATTTGATATTGCAGGAGGCTTAAATTGAAAAAAACAACATCAGATGATACTAGAGTACACGTCCTAATACAGTTTATAGGAATGACGGCGCTGGCGCTTTTAATAATGGTGAGCGTAGTAGGCGCGTCTCCATATACATATATTACCAATGCAGGTAGCAACATTGTCTCTGTAATTGACACCGCAACAAATAATGTTACAGCCAGTGTGAATGTTGGAAGTGATTCTTATGGAGTTGTGGGGAATCCAGAGGGAACAAAAGTATATGTAACGAGCATTTACAGCAACACTGTCTATGTAATTGAAACAGCAACAAACACTGTTACAGCCAGCGTGAATGTAGGAGGCGTACCTTACGGAATTGCAATCAACCCGGCTGGAGCAAAGGTATATGTGGCTAGCTACGGCACCAATACCGTCTCTGTAATTGACACAGCAAGAAACACAGTTACATCTAGGGTGAACGTAGGAAGTGGTCCCTTTGGAGTTGCAGTCACTCCGGATGGAACAAAGGTATATGTGGCTAACAGCGACGATGATACCGTCTCCATAATTGACACTGCCACAAATACTGTTACAGAGACAGTAAGCGTAGGAGCCAGTCCTCATGGAATCGCAATCATGCCTGATGGAACAAGAGTATATGTGACGAACATGAACAGTTCCGATGTTTCTGTAATTGATACAGCCACAAACACTGTTACAGGGACAGTGCGTGTAGACAGATCTCCTTTTGGAGTTGCAGTCAATCCAGCGGGAACAAAAGTATATGTGGGGAATAAAAACAAACCTGATACTATAAACGGCACTGTCTCTGTAATTGACACAGCCACAAACACTGTTACAGCCATAGTGATTGTACGAAATACTCCTGAAGGAATTGCGGTCTCTCCTGATGGGAAAAAGGTATATGTGGCGCGTTACGAAAACAGTAGTGTCTCTGTAATTGACACAGCCACAAACACTGTTACAGACAGCGTGTTTATAGGAGGCTTTCCTTGTGCTTGGGGCCAGTTTATAGTTGCTCTTCCTACTGTCAGCTTGATTATCACTCCTCTTGAACCAATACCTGTAGGTACCAATATAAAGGCCAGTGCATTTGTTACACCGGGAAGTTTGGACGCATTTACTGGCGAATGGGATTGGGGAGATGGAAATACATCACAGTCTCAAGTTTCGTCCCAGTTTGAATCTTCTCATGTGTATAGTTCCGTAGGCATCTATACCATCAACTTCACAGTAACAGATGCTGATGGTAGATCTGAGATAAAAGAAGCACCCAATTATGTTGTCGTGTACGATCCTGAAGGCGGTTTCGTAACCGGCGGCGGCTGGATCAACTCGCCTGCAGGTGCTTATGCTCCAGATAGTACCCTCGCAGGCAAAGCAACATTCGGATTCGTTTCTAAGTATGAGAAAGGCGCCACAGTACCAACTGGAAAGACAGAATTCCAGTTCAAGGTTGCAAGCCTGAACTTCAAGTCGACTAGCTATGATTGGCTTGTCGTTGCCGGATCACAGGCTAAGTACAAAGGTACTGGAACTATCAATGGAAAAGGAAACTATGGTTTCATGTTGAGTGCTGTTGATGGTGCGATCAAAGGAGATGGCATAGATAAGTTCAGAATAAAGATCTGGGATAAAGAAAGTAATGATATAATTTACGACAATGAGATTGGGATAGCAGAAGATACAGAACCATCAACTTCCATTGGTGGCGGCTCTATTGTTATCCATAAAGAAAAATGATCCACAAAGGTTGAAAGTTGGGAAAGAACGTTTTTCTCAACTTACTATTTTTAGTCTTAGATGTATAATTACTGTAGCCTGCTTGCATTTTACAAAAAATTATTCTAGAAATGACCTGCTTTATTACCAGCTGAACCATCAAGGCCAGCAGGCTTCATATGAGGGAATTTATTAAATAAATCCGTTCCGAATGCTTCTAACTCCCTAATGCCATTTCAGATCCCGAATACGTGAACATCAACGTTTAAGACCAGCCTTGAACAAATACTCAATTAAAACTGTTGTTTCTTTATCGGGGCTGGCTTGAATGGAACTGCTGGGTACGGGCATACTTGACATCCTTACCAGGATAGATCGATTAATCTGGGGGCCACCCCTTCTGGTTTTACTTGTCGGGACAGGGATTTTCCTGACGTGGAAGCTCGGGATGATCCAGGTCTTCAGGCTACCCCTTGCGCTCAGGTATGTGCTTAACTCTAGGAAAGCCGAAATTGGAGTACAGGGGGATGTTTCGAGTTTTGCGGCGCTCAGCACTGCACTGTCTGCGACTATCGGGACAGGGAACATAGTTGGGGTCGCAACTGCAATAAAAACGGGAGGGCCCGGCGCTCTCTTCTGGATGGTTCTTGCAGCTTTTTTCGGGATGGCGACCATGTATTCAGAGTCTCTGCTTGCAGTCAAATACAGGATAGTGGATGCAAACGGGCAGATGTCAGGAGGGCCAATGTATTATATCAAAAAGGGGCTTGGGCAAAAATGGTACAGTGGCGTTCTTTCAACACTCTTTGCCATTTTCGGGGTAAATGTAGCACTTTTCGGGATAGGAACCTTTCCGCAGGTAAATGCCATTGTCGACTCTGCCAGGATTGCCTTTGATATCCCTGAAGCCCTGAGCGCGGCTGTAATAAGCCTTCTTGTAGCGGTTGTGACTCTCGGCGGGATCAGGAGGATTGCAGCCGTAGCCCAGTTTCTGGTGCCCTTTATGGCAATAGGTTATGTGCTCGGCAGCCTTGTGATTGTCGGGCTGAACCTTGAGAAGCTTCCGGAAACTCTAGCATTGATAATAAATTCCGCTTTTACAGGGACTGCTGCCAGGGGCGGTTTTCTCGGAGCAGGGGTGATGCTTGCAGTCAGAATGGGAATTGCCAGGGGAATTTTCTCAAATGAATCAGGCCTCGGGAGTGCCCCCATAGCTGCTGCGGCTGCAAAGGTAAAAGAGCCGGCCAGACAGGGGCTTATTTCCATGACAGGAACCTTTCTAGATACCATTGTCATCTGTTTCCTGACCGGAACAGTGTTAGTCATGACGGATTCCTGGACAGGCGACCTTGCAGGTGTCTATATGACAAGCTACGCTTTTTCCACCGTGCTTGCCGAAGCCGGGAATTACATTGTAACAGTCGGGCTTATCTTCTTTGCGTTTACAACTATTCTGGGATGGAACTACTATGGAGAACGCTGTACGGAATTCCTGGTCGGAGTAAAGGGAATCCTTCCTTACAGGATAATTTACATCCTGATTGTTGCTTCAGGCGCCTTCCTGACCCTGGATGTCATCTGGGTCCTTGCAGATATCGTAAACGGGCTTATGGCTGTCCCGAACCTCATTGCCCTGCTGGCCCTGCGGAAAGTTATTACAGCCGAGACAAGGCAGTATTTTGAGAAACTGAAGGCTGAGACCTGAAATCCGGCTGAGGTATGGGAATAATCCGGCTGAGATGTGTGAATAATCCCATTGAAGTATGGAAGTAAATAGAAAAATACAACATGTTACAGGTTACAAATAAAGTGTAACCGTTATAAACCAGGCATAAGGACTGTTAGCTATGAAGCCCGCCTATCCAGAAAAGAATTCCTGCACCGGAAAGGAGAACCATAAAATGAGAGATCGAATATCGGCAGCCTCTCTCCGCTTTGCAGCTGCCGTACTTATGATAACCGTCTTTTTGACAAGCACGACTTCTGCAGTTGTGGTATCCGGAAACACCCATCTTGGAGTTGAGGTCTCGGAAATCAACCCTAACCCTGCCAGGCCGGGCGAAGACCTGCTCATAAAAATCAGTATACAAAATGCCGGAGACGAACCCGCAGAAAACGTGAGAATAGGGATTGAGGAATTTTATCCTTTTATTTTTAAATACAGCACCTCAGAGATGTACGGTTCCGGGACGAACATGGAGCGAGATTTTCAAATTGAACAGATAAGGCAGCGTTCCAGGGTCGAACTGAATTTATATTTCAGGGTAGATGCAAAGGCCGAGTCCGGAATTTATCAGCTTGAATTCACTATCAAAGACAAGAATGGGACAAGTTTTTCAAGAAGGATTCCTGTCCGCGTGGAAGGAAACCCGGATCTCGTACTTACAGGTACTGAAATTCTTCCTGTAAACGGAGATAATTCCTCTTCAGGAGCCATCATCCCCGGACAGGAATTCTATCTCAGGACAACAGTTAAGAATGCAGGAAACGGGGAAGCAAAAAATGTCAGGGTAATGCTTAACCTTAATAACTCGTCGCCTTTAATCCCGCTGGAAGATAACGTCCTTTTCGTTGAAAACCTGAGTGCCGGACACTCTGAAAACCTGTCTTTCAAACTCCTTCTCGGCAGCAACGCAGACGTGCAACCCTACAAGATTCCCCTGCGGATTACGGCTTCAAATGACGCTGAAACCTTCCAGATAGACAAAACCCAGGAGATTGGAATTAATGTCCTTAACCGGGCAAAGATCGACATTTCAAGCCTGAAATTTGACCCGGGGATGCCTGTAAAGGGGCAGCAGGTATCCATGATCGTACGGCTTGAAAATGTAGGGGAAGGGGAAGCCAGCTCAGTTAAAGCCAGACTTGAAGGGCTTGAAGGTTCGGGCAGTACAGGCGCATTCCTCGGACGCCTGGAAAAAGGTAATGACGCTCCTGCAGTTTTTACCTTTGTTCCTGAGAAAGCAGGCGAGCAGGCAGTTACCCTCCTGATAGAATATGAGGATGATTTCGGAGAGCACCAGCTCAGCGAAGACCTGACCCTGAGCGTGGGCAGGCAGAAGGGGAGCATTCTCCCAATTGCGCTGGGAGCAGTTCTGATCCTTGCGGCCGCAGTCTTCTACATGAAAAAGAAAGGCAAGCTCTAAAATCCGACTATTACGGAATAAATTGAGAAACCGGACAAAACAAGCAGGACCCATGATCATGCTCGAAAAAGCGAAAGTTTCCTTCTTCCTTGCCAGCCGCTCCATAACCAGGGGCAATAAAGGAATCACAATCTTTACAGTTTTCGTCCTTACCCTGATATTTGTGCAGCTTGTGCTTTTTTCAAGCATACTTGCAGGGGTCACGGTCCAATTCAACAAGCTGCTTGTGGACTTCCAGACTGGAAACGTCGTTATCGAACCCCGGGAAGAGGAAAGGTATATTCAAGACGCTTCAGCTCTTCAGAAGAAGATCGAGAGTTTCCCTGAAGTCACAGGCACTTCCGCCCGCCTGAAATCCTCAGGTGCCTTCCGCTATAAGGAAAGAGAAATGGGGGCTACTGTGTACGGTGTCGACCCTACTGAAGAGAGCTTTGTCACAGGGATCGAGGGAGCCATGGTAAGCGGAGAATACCTTAGCAAGCTCGATAGGGGTGAAATCATACTGGGCAGGGAAGTTTCCGGGGGCTTTGGAGCCCTGATGGTTTCTCGCTCCCTTGACGGCGTGGAAGTCGGAGATACGGTGGAAGTCACAATCCAGGGAAAAACAAAGGAGTTCCGGGTCAAGGGCATTTATACTACCCTCTATTTCATGGTCGATTCGGCAGCCTACATCAGCAAGTCCGACATGGAAGAAATGCTCGGCATACAGAACCGGGACCTGGCCCAGGAGATTGCAATCAGGACCACTGAAGGCACGGATGAAGCAGTGACCAGGGAAAAGCTCCTTTCCCTTGGGATCAAGGAAGAGGTGCGCACCTGGAGAGAATTTGCCGGGATTTTGAGCCTGATCGGAGATACTCTGGGAGCGATTCGGAATATTATGAATGCAATAGGCCTCCTGATAGCATTCGTGATCATTTTTGTGGTTATCTACGTGAATATCGTAAATAAAAAAAGACAGATTGGTGTCCAGAAAGCCATCGGAATCGAGCAAAATGTGATCATAGCTTCTTTCGTCCTTCAAGCCATGCTTTACGCAGGTGCGGGTGTAATTTTCGGCTACCTCCTGATGAATTACGGGATCACTCCTTATACTGTATCTCATCCGGTGCAGGTCCCGGCTGGAGCCATCAGCCTGGAGCTGGACAATTTCGAAGCCTTAAGCCGTGCGATTCTTCTTTTTCTGGCTTCCGTGATAGGCTCGGTAATCCCTGCATACAAACTGGCCAATAAAAACCTCCTGGAACTGATCTGGGAGAAATGAAATTGAGGTGAAGAAAATGGAAGACCGGATCAAAAATGGAACCGGGGATGAAAAAGAAATCAGGAGTGGAACCGGAACTGAAACCGGAACCCGAAACCTCAACTCCCCTGCAGATGGCACAATCATAGAAGGCATAGGTATAGTCCGCACCTTCAGGATGGGAGAGGTACAGGTCAGGGCTCTGCGCGGCGTAAATGTAAAAATCAGGCATGGGGAGTTCATTGCGATCATGGGCCCGAGCGGCTCTGGCAAGACTACTCTCTTAAACCAGCTCGGACTTCTTGATACGCCTAACTCGGGAAAAGTCACCATAGACGGCATGGACACCTCCAGCATGTCGGACAGGGAAAAAGGCAAGTTCCGGCTCCATAACTTAGGTTATGTCTTTCAGGACTATGCCCTTCTTCCCGAACTCAATGCCTCGGAGAATGTCTACCTCTCCCTGATGATGCAGGGCAAAAGTAAAGTAGAATACGAATCCGCAGCCTCAGACATTCTCACAGCCGTTGGCCTTGGCGACCGCCTGCAGCAGCTCCCCTCCAAAATGAGCGGCGGCCAGCAGCAGAGAGTTTCAATCGCAAGAGCCCTCGCCCATTCTCCCAGGGTCCTTTTTGCAGACGAGCCCTGCGCCAACCTGGACTCCCAGACTTCAAAGGAAGTGCTTGACCTCTTCAAGAAGTTCAACAGGGAACAGGGACAGACAATTGTAATGGTTACGCATGAAAACTGGCATGCGGAATATGCAGACAGGGTAATAAGGCTGAAGGACGGGCTAATTGAAGAATAAATACTCTGCAATGAATTCTTTACATACAGGTCGCTTTACATACAGGCCGTGGTTTAAAAAATGTGCACCGACCCTGTTAACTGTTTTAATTTCAGGGAATGGGGATTCCTGGAACTATAAATCCATCAAGCGTTTTAATCTGATTTTCTTCCAAAAACCTGGAATCAAGGTTATAGTATCAAGAAATGTATTCTTATTGGGATCATATAATTCCTGCGTATACCGGATAATAAGAATTGGGGAAAATGGTATTTATTCGGAAATAGCCCTTATTATCACAAAAATTATTGGAAAAGTTTTTCAATAACATCCTGGTTTCATTCTGCAATTATTTTTATTCTGGAATTATTTTTCCTGTTTGGTTAGAGTTTCGGATATGTGGTTAGTGTGGTTAGTTTAATGATATAAACATTAGATCAATGAATTAAAGTTAGAAAGGTAAAGCAGGAATAGACGAATACAATAATATTAAGTGTTAAAAATATTATATATGATGGCGGCATAGTATAACTTGCGTTCTCATCTCTTTAACACCCCACTAGCAAACGACACCTACTCCAGAAAATAACTCCACAGTAAAGGGATAGAAAGAGAAACTCGCAACCCATAAGTCAAAATACCTCAATACCTCTTCCCCAACTAAACAAAGTGAGTCTCTTAAATACCATTTGGAACTCCCAGGTTTTTGTGGATGAGAACGCTACCTCATTTTAAAAGTAACTTTCTGGAACCTTTGTGAACTGCGTGTTGGTAAGGGGATCTAATTTTAAGGTAATCTGGTTTGAAGGGGATCTAATTTTAAGGTAATCTGGTTTGAAGGAGATCTAATTTTAAGGTAATCTGGTTTGAAGGGGACCTGTAGTCAATTACTAAAATTCATTGACTAATCTCAAACGAAATTTTCAGGGCTGTCGGTCTTTTCCGTGGGTGTAGAGTCTGGAGCAAGTTTTTCCGTGCCCACCATGGTCAATAGACAATGAAGCGGGTTATAGAGTCTTGAGTGAATTTTTCCGTGCTCGTCAATATTTTTTCTTTGTTACCGGACTCTGGGTAAATCAGGTGCGAATATTTACGTCCAGGACTATAGTTTGATGCTATAAGGTTAAACCAATGAAGGTAAATTAGAAGTATGTACTAACAAAACATATCTGAAATAACATTATGTGTTAAAAATAATATATAAGGTGAGAACCTAGTATTACTTGCGTTCTCATCTAACAAGACCACATAGCAAAGAACAAGACCACATAGCAAAGACCTATTCCACAAGAAATACTTCAACGCCTACTCCGAAAAATCTACTCTAGAAGTGAAGAGATAAAATCAAGAGCTCGCAACCCGTGAGTCCAGTACCAAACCTCTTCCTAAACAAGACCTAATAAGTGCCGTTCGGAACTTCCAAAATTTTTCAGGTGGGAACGCAATCTTTTCTCCAAATCAAATAATTTTTTTTAGAATTTTCAGAATTAGCGGCACAAGCTTATCCTGAAGCTCATACTTCTTTTTCCGTATTTGAGAAAAGCATTTGACATTCCTTCGTTTGATGTTTATTTTTCAGGCCACCCTGTAAAAGAAATATTAAAAGATCATCTTTACAAAACTGATAAACTGAAAGAAAGAGATACCTGAAAACCTTAGTAAAAAGCAAATATTTAATATAATTAAGATACTGAGAAATAGAAAACTTCAAAATTCACAGTAAAAAATAGTAAAAAATAGTAAAAAGATAGTAAAAAAGTAAAAAGATAGTAAAAAGACAGTAAAAATTAAAAAGTAAGTTTTTATACAGATAACGTCTCGCTCTTTTCCCGTTTGAAAATTGCAGTTACTGTGCCTTCTTCATCAATATCGTTCTTGATCAAAACCAGTTCCCAGCCTTCGTTTCCGATTCTTTCGAGTTCGCTCATCATTTGTGGCATGTTCAAACCATCAAGCCTGCGAGAATCATACTCCCATTGATGTATCATTTAATACCCCCTCCAGTTAACGATAAAGATAAATTTTGTAATGTTTTATATTGAAATGAAACTATAAATAACCCGAACAAAAGGAAAAAATAAATCAGGTATTTGTCTTCGATGCAGCCATATCCGAGCTTCTTTTTTCCGGATTCCTTACTCTCAGTTTCCCGTTCCTCCGGGCCTCATTTTCTTAAAGTGAACTTACTTCCCGTTAGCAGAGAGTCCCGGAACTGCGGACCTAAAGAGCATTCCTTTCTCACACCTGATCCTGCGGATTCTCTCACGTGCCATGAAATCAAGTACGAGTTCGATATCTTCAGGATATCGTGCACTGGGATATAAGGGAGAGAGGGGAGGCGAATTCTGCCTTGAAACATAGAACATATTTTCGCCAAAATAAGCAATAAAATCAAGCTGATATTTTTTGAACACAAGGCGAATGAATTTTTTTGAAAGAGGAGATTTTGCAAACTCAAAGTCCGCATCTGTTAGTTCAATTCCTGCCCTGTACATGAACGGGGGATTGGCGGGATAGGATATAAACTGCAGGGTGCAGAGACAACTTACTTGCCCGGATTTCTCGAAGGTGTACTGACACCGGAATCAGATATAGATCAGAACAAAACGTGTCTTCCCTCAAGTGGCGCTCCATCAGGCATTTCCCCATTATTTTCAAATTTCTCATTTCAGGGCAGAAGATTCTTTTTTCACGGTTTTTTGATCAAGGATGACTTCTTTTCCTCGACTCTCTCCAGAAGTTCCTTTCCAAGTTTAGAATAATCTTTTTTCACAATCTTTTCTTTTTTCACGGTTTTTAGAGCAAGAATAGCTACATCCTCTATATTCTCAAAGAGGCTTGAAAACCTATCAAAAGTTAGAATACAGGTTTCAAGCAGCTTCTTCTGCGCAGAAAGGTCTCCAGGAGTCAGATTTCCTGCGCGTCGGAGAAGCCCTACAAACTGTTCGAAGATTTCGAGAAGCGTCTGGTTTTCTTTCTGCTCCCTGAACTCACCGGCCATTTTCGAGAGATACCGATCACTTTCAAGTTTTGCTATGCCAGGCCTGTCGCTGAAAAGAATGAATAAGAGAGATTCATAAAAGGGGTAATAGAATTCAGGAATATGGAAGTCAACAGAGGTTTCAGCTGCTTCCTTAAAGTATTTGACAGCTTCTTTCAGCCCGAAAATGTAAGTAGCTTCGTTCTCCGCCCTCAATGCTCTCCAGAGAGAAGCTCTTCCAAGGGAGCGGAGAGCATACCTTCGGACGTAGACATAGGGGTTATCAGTGAGCGCCTGCAGGTCTCTCCATGCCTGTGTCTTATCCGGCGTATGGAAAAAGGCAGATCCAAGTGCCCGTGTTGCAACCCTCTGCACAAAACTGTCGCTATGACCGGAAAGCCTGAACATGTCCTTCCAGGCTTTTCCCTTATCTTGAACTTCTGTATAGCCGGATGACAGGGCGAGGACGGCCCCCTTCCGGACTTCCCTGTCCTCAACGGACGCAAGCCTCACAAGCTCGTCCCAGGCTTCCTGTTTATTTTCAGAATAAGCAAAAGCGGCGGCAAGAAGTTCTGCTGCTCTCTTCCGAAGCTGGGCATCCTGACTTTCAGTGAGCCTGACCAGGTCGAAAAAGACTGCGGACTTTACCTCAACTGCTGGAAAAACGTAGTGAAGCAACTCTGCAGCGCCCTTTCTGGTACCGGTGTCGTCTTCCCCTGTCATCCAGAGAAGTTCGCTCCAGATATCCTGCGTTTTGCCGGCGTATTGGGAATAAGCAGCAAGCAGAGACTCTATTGAACCTCTTCTCATCTGGGGGTCCGGATCCGAACTGAGACTGATAAGTTTTTCTATAATTTCTTTTTTGTCCGGAAGGCCAGAGTCTGCCCTGGTAAATGGCTCTGCTATATCTTTTCGTATGTACCTGTTACTATCAGCCGCAAACCCGGAAAAATCAGAAGCAGGCTTTTTACTTTCCTTATCCTGAACCTGTATATTATCAGTTCCTTCTTTTTTCCCGGAAAAGACAGGCTTTGGAGAATTGACGGCACCCCTTCTAACAAAAGTATCCTTCTCTGGTGTCAGTTCATGAGCTTCTGCAGGTTTACCTTTTTCCGCGTGCTTACTTTTTTCTTCGTGCTTACCTTTTTCTTCAGACATACTTGTTTCTTCAGACTTATTTTCTTCTCCCGATTTGTATTTTCCCAGTTCTTCCAATTCCCCTTCACTAACTCCATACTTATTATATAACTGAGGATAAACAGAAGCAAGCGTATTTACAATCTTCCTGAGTACAGAACTATCCTTTTTTTCAGCCAGGCGCGCAAGCTCAGAATATGCCTCATTCCTGTCAGATATATACGGAAAACCCTTAATAAGGGTATCAGCAGCCATTCTTCGGACGTGCTCGTCCTCATCCCCTGTAAGTTTGATAAGTTCCTTCCAGAGTGAACCTTTGTCATCCAGGCTGGGAAATACAGATGCGAGCGCATCAGCTGCCACATCCCTTACATACTCGTCCCGTGCCCTGGTGAGGCTCAGGAAATCAACCCATACCTTTTTCTTATCAGGCATATCAGGAAATATAAAAGCCAGGGCATCTACAGCCTGTTTTCGTACATGCCCGCTCTCGTCTCCCGTAAGCCTGAGGACATCATTCCAGGTCTCTTTTTTATCCGGGATATGGGAAAAAACAGGCGGTAGAGCAAGAAGTGCTTCCTTTTGAATCTCAGGGCTTCCTGACACTGCAAGTTCCAGCAGAGTCTCCAGGGTTTCGTCCTTCATTTCATCCGGCATCCCAGGATAAGCAGCGCCAAGAGCCCGCGCAGCCTGCTCCCTAACCTTCCCGTCCGCAGATTCGGTAGCCAGCTCCAGCATTTCATTCCAGGCCTCTTCTTTTTCTTCATCCACCAGTTCCGGAAAAACCATACTTAAAAGCGAAGCCGACTTCTCCCGCACATAAGAGTCATCCGAAGACACCATCTCAAGCAGGTCTTTCCACACCTGCTGCTTATCAGGGACTTCCTGTATCAAATAAGAAAGCGAGTGGAGAATCCCCCTGTTCACATCCTCCATGCTTGATTTTGAGTTTATCAGCTCAACCAGATCCTTCCATGCCCTGTTTTTGTCCGGCATGAGGGAAAAAACACTGACCAGCGCATTGACCGCAGCCGCCATTACCGTCTCTTCCGGATAAGCCGTAAGGTTCACAAGTCTCTCCCATGCAAGCTCCCTGTCCGGCACATTCGGAAAAATCGTTGCAAGGGAATTGACAGCTTCTTCCCTGACTGCACTGTTTCCATCCGAACAAAGCCTTAAAAGGTCTTCAAAAGCCTGCCTCCTGTCAGGAAAAACCTCAAAAAAAGCTCCCAGCTGCATTGCAGCCTTTATCTTCTCATCCGAGGCCTGACTGAAAGTCCTAGCATGTATTCCTGGCTGCTCACTCAAGAATTTCCACCAACTGCTATTTTATTCCCTTTTTATTTCTTGTATCTCAATCTGGCAGGTCTCCTCTTATAGCTATTGATTTTATATTTTATCCGGAAGTAAAAAACACTGGGCACAAAACCTGAAAAGCCGTAAAATGAAACTCAGCCTGATAATTATCGGATCAAAACGTAAAACTTCATATTCAATTCAAAATATATTGGTTATTGTGATTCAGAGCAACTATAGAATTACAAAATCGAATTTTGTTTCAGATATTAAAAGTGATAGTTGCCAGCTTAAAAGAGGAAACAGGAATGGAAACATCTTATCTTGACCTTGTTTTCTCTTCTGAGAAGAGGAAGAAAATTCTTCTATTACTGAGGGAAGGCCCAAAAAGCATGGAGGAGATTGTAAGTTCCCTGCATAGCAGTCTAACTTCGGTTTATCCGCAAATAAAGCTGCTTAAAGAAAAACGCCTCCTGCACCGGAAGAAGGATGAATACGAACTTACTCTAATAGGGGAAGTAGTAGCTGAAAAAATGCAGCCTCTGGTCGATACTATAGAAACCCTTGAGAGCAAATATGATTTCTGGAACAGCCACAGGCTTGACGGCATACCCGCTCATTTATTAAATAGAATAAGTGACCTGAAATGCAGCACCTTTGCCAGACCCCTGGACGAGAGCAGCATGTTTTCGCCCCACACTGAATTTGTGGAAAATATTGCAAAATCCGAATTCGTAAAAGGCATTTCCCCTTTTATCCATCCACTGTACCCAAAAATGTTCCTTAGTTTTGCAGAAAAAGGCATAGACGTATCCCTTATCTTGACAGAATCCGTTTTTGACAGGATGAGAACGGAATTCAGGAGTGAAGTGGAGAGGTTCCTGGCCCTGGACAACGCCCACGTCTACGTATACGATAAAGAAATGCTTCTCTCAAGCGCAGTAACAAACTGCTTCTTTTCTCTCGGCCTCTTCTACAACGACGGCGTCTACGACCATGTAAACGATATCATATGCTTTGACCCAGACGCCCTCAACTGGGGAGAAGACCTCTATACTTACTACAAAGGCCTGTCCAGAGAAGTAAAAGAAGTATGACAGAGGCCGCACGCAGTTTTGATTTTTGGTTTTTGGTTTCCGGGATTCTCAATAACCGATGAAGGAAACCAGCCTTTTCCGGAAAATGAAAAATAGAACAGAAGGTGCTTCAATTCCTTTTTTAGTGAATTTTACGATCTAATCTGCCCTGCCAAAATAAAGGCAAAAGCAATATCAATCACCTTTATTGTATCTTCAGTTGTAATTGGTACCCAGCTTTGGAATCTCTAATACTCGTGTTTTTTGCTAAAGTATCTCAGAAAAGTTTTTAAAGTTAGTGTTTATCTCATTGTATTTGTTATATTATATTATTGTTTGATTTATGTTGTTTAGGAATTTTTTGATCAGGAACTCATATTATAATTATTGAATTAATATCATAATTATTGAATTATATACTCCGATGCAGGTATTACACCTGCTTTTATCAGTATACTTTGGAACTAAACTATAAAAAGAAGAATATAACATTTTTAAAATAGAAGGATGAAAAAATGCGGCAACAGGATGTAAGAATGAAGCAACTGGCACAAAAAGTAACAGATTTTATCGAACCTGTAATTCTTTATCTGGTCATCGGGTCTAAAAAAGCGGCTGAAGAGGCTGGCAAAAAAGTAGGCCCTGAGGTTTGGGAGATTAAGAAAAAACTGTGGGAAAAACTGTGTTCGAGAGAATGTTCTGAGTTGAAAGGAACCGCAGGAAATATGGTTGTTGCACCTTCTGATCCGGAAGTAAAGCAGATTTTGACTCAGGAAATTCTAAACTCGTTTGAAAAGAATCCTGATTTAGCTAAAGAAATTTCATCATTTATGGAAAACGACGCAATACAGAGGATGATGGCCGAAGATAGTTCGGTCAATATAATACAGAATTCAATTGACAAAAATAAAGTGCTTGAAGAATTTAATAAGTTGCTTGAAGGATTCATAGCAAAAAACAGTACTGTTCAGGATTTAGAGCAGTTCGAAGTGCCGGATACTGAAAAGACTGCCTCTGGCCGGAGAGTTACAACCGGAAACGATGCCAGTGCCGGAAAGCCGCGTCAACATTATACGCACATTCAACTTGACCAGAGAGTTACAATCGAAGATGGTAGTGCCATTGCGATACGAATGGCAAAAATTGCAGGAATTACACAAATAGATGTTGAAATTCAAAACGAGTCTCAAAGAGCAAAGGCTCTTTTGGCGCTTGTCTCTCAGCTGGAGGGACCAGAAAAAGAAGAAATTATGGAAAAGGCCCTTAACTTTGCCTCCCGGATTCAATATGGAGATATAAGATCAGAGGTCCTTTCCCTGCTTGTTCCGATTCTGGAGGGCCCAGGAAAGATAGAACTTATAGAAAAAGCCCTTTACTCTGCCTCCAATATTCAGGATGAAGACGAAAGAGCTTTGGTCCTTTCTTCGCTTGCCAGTCATCTGAGAGGGCAGGGAAAAGAAGAACTTCTTGAAAATATCTTTGAATTCGCCTCTCACCTTAAATACGGAGATGCAAAGTTCCAGATCCTTTCCTCGCTTGTCCCGCATCTGTACGGGTCAAGAAATGAAGAGCTTATGGAAAAAGCCCTTGAGCTGGCATTCGGGATTCAATCCGAGTATCAAAGGGTACAGGTTCTTTCTTTTCTTGTCCCACACCTGAATGAGCAAAGAAAAGAAGAAATTCTAGAACAGGCCCTTGAATTAGCTTCCAATCTTAAAGATAGAGACATGAGGCCTGAAGCCCTTTCATTTATTCTTCCATATCTGGACGAATCCAGACAAAAAGAAATCCTTGAAAAAGCCTTTAATCTGGCATCCGGGATTCAGTCGGAATATCGAAGGGCACAGGCTCTTTCCTCGCTTGCTCCGTATCTTAATGAGCCAGAAAGAGAATAAGTTATGGAAAAAACTTTGACTCGGGTACGGTCTTAAAATAACTTTATAAATTTTAAGAAACAGATAAAAATAGGGGAACAAATCTGAATTCGGATTCAAAAGCAGCTAGATATTCTTCAAAGTTTCTGCTAATTCTGAAAACCGGACAAGATCTTATAGTTAATAGAGATTAAATATTTATAAGCCGGCACATATAATTAACTAATTTATATTAAATCGATATATATTTAATTTTTTATCTTAATTTATTTTTATTATTCTATTATTTAACTGCGCATTTGTATTCGGCTGAATTGAAGGATCAAATTCGCATGTGGGGAGGATAAAGAATGAAAATTAAATTGATGGTTTCTTTGCTATTGGTATGCTTAGTTTTTTCTCTGGGACTCGCTCAAGCACAGCAGAATGAAGAGATAAGTTGTAAACCCATAAAGTTTGTTAATGTTACACCTGATGCATTTGAGTGCATGAAGACAAAGCTTCAGAACTACGGCATCAATGTCCTTCCAGGGAACAAAGGAGAACTTTCGGGAAAAGGGATTACCGGAAGTTTCGAATGGGATGGAAAGTCCGAGCTTACCATCATAATCAAGGAAAAACCTTTTTCAGTCAGTTGTGAGACTGCAGACGAGAGATTAATACTATTCGTAGACGAATGCAAAGGTCCGTGAGGGAAAAAGGAAGAGAAGTAGAAGTATTTACAGGAAAGATAGAAGTTGTTACGAGAAAGATAGAAGTTTTTACTGATGATTTTGATGAATAGCTGAATTCGCATATGGGGTAAAGAATGAATCTGAAATTGATAGTTTCTCTGCTATTGATATGCTTAGTTTTTTCTCTTGGATCTGCCCAAGCACAGATCGGGGAGAAAAGTTGTGATCCCGTAACGGTTTCTGATGTTACACCTGATACGTTTGAATGTATGAAAACAAAGCTCCAGGACTACGGCATCGACGTTCCTCCGGGAAACAAAGGAGAACTTTCGGGAAAAGGGATTACCGGAAGTTTCGATTGGGATGGAAAGTCCGATCTTACTCTCAAAATTACGAGAAAACCTGCTTTCATTACCTGTGTGACCGCAGACCGGGAAATAACACGCTTCATAGATGAATGCAAACTTTTGTGAGAAAAAGTTTGGGAAAAGGCAAAAGTCGTGCTGGAATGGGTTCCAGCACTCACTTCTATTTTTATCGCTTTATTACAGTACGACATTTGTCGTTTTTTCCACTCTTCATCCTCTCTTCCTTTATTTTCTTAAGCAAAACCTCAGCCGTCTCATAATCCCTGCCTTCCGTTCTTGCAATCTCGGCCTCTGTCTCAACAAGTTCTCCAGAAAAAGCCTTTAATCTGGCATTGGGATTAGATCCGAGTATCGAAGGGCACAGGCTCTATCCTCGCTTGCTCCGTACCTTAATTCCTGAGGGTAAGCCAAAAAGATTTAGCTCAGGGTTGAAAAGATATCATCATGTTCCCTAAGTATTATTTATGGAGGGTCAGCATGATTGATATGATCGATATCAACGATCACACCTCATCAGGATCTATCAAATTCACAACCCGGGCATTAGAACATATAAGGAATCAGGCGGCTGAATGCAGGTGCATGATACGCAGCTCTTTTACTTTCCCAGCACTTTCTTGATTTGACCTTTCTTTTCCTGTGCCTTGCCTTCTGCCTTTTCAACTATACCTTCAGCTTCCAAATCGGGATTATTGCTCAGATCCCCTGCCGTCTCCTTGATCTCACCCTTTGCTTTTCGAAGCTTGCCTTCAATCTGGTCCTCAGTGCTTGTTTTCATGGTACTCCCCCTTTATAAAGTCTCTTTTTACTCTTGAGGAACGATCACAGCTATGGCACCCTTTCAAGAGGTGTAAGCCGAAAAAATCAGAAAATTGCTGGCATTAATGGCTGTGATACTCCTACTTGAGATTATTATAATAATGAACTACTAAAATAAAGAACTACTCCTCCTAATCTTCGCCTAACGGTTTAGGTTTTTAAGGAAGGGATATTTGCCCGTACAAACATTGAGATTTTGAAATATAAGCTATAAATACTATAGCCGCTATAGCAAATAATGTGACTGAAACTACCACCATACAGGTAAAAAAACAAACTCGAGACGAGTTGCGTGCTATAGGGTCAATGGGCGATGATTATAATGTGGTCATCGAGAATCTGATCCGGGAACACAACAGAAACAAACTCGTTGAACACAGCAAACGAGTAGTAGAAGAACACATCGACGAGTTTGTGAGCATAGATGAGCTTTGATGTTCTTGTAATCCCCGCACTTTTTGAAAAAATCCCTCCCGAATTTAAAGACAATATTAAATCCGCAATTAAAGAGCTGAGTAACCCATTCCCGGGTGAGGGAAGCAATAAAAAAGAAATCAAGGGAACCGGAGATTCGGCATATCGTTTGAGAGTCGGAAGCTATCGAATCTTCTACAGGATTGACAAAGACAAAAAGAAGGTTTACGTCTTTGATATCCTCACTGCCGAGCAGGCGCATAAAAAGTATGGCCGCCTGTGAAAACCAGACTTTTTTCTAGAGAGATACTTTGTTTCAAGCTTTTTTGATGCTTGTCGAATTAACTCTTCAGTGTCTTAAAGTGGTTTTAAATTTTGATTTTGGGTACCCATGCTCTCACCGGCTGCTTTGCAGCCGGCGTTCCCGAAATATAATAAGAGAAGATATTGAACTCAAAAAAGCACTAACATTATCTTTTTGTCTCGTTTTTCCCTTTTTCTGTTTTTATCCTTTCAAGCAAAACCTCAGCCGTCTCATAATCCCTGCCTTCCCTTCTTGCAATCTCAGCCTCTGTCTCTACAAGTTCACCTGAAAAAGCCTTTGCAAGAATGGACTGCCTTAGTTTTTCAGTCCTTTCTCTTGCCGCTGCAACTTTTGCTTCAATCGAATCGGCAAAGGCAAAGAGTGCATCAACACGACGAACTATTTCTTGCTGTTCGGGGAGAGGGGAGGAGGATTGAAGTCGATTTTAGAATTTTTCCGTTTATTCCAGGGCGTGTTTGTCCTCTAATCTGGTTATCAATTTGCTCTTTGACTATTGCAGCGCCGCTTAATGCATTCATCAAATAGTAAGACGAAATAATCTCTCTGTTTGGAGTGATCCGAGAACGTTCGGGATACAGCAGTAAGGCTGCACTTTCATTAAATTCCAATTTAATTTTTTTAAGAACGTACTGATTTATATAGTCCCAAATTTACCTTCTGCCATGAACAACGGCAGTATAAGAGCAAACATTAAAGAAGGGTTAAACGTAGGAATTGTCTTAAAAGCAGACCAGAAAACCGGGAAAATAACCCAGGGCGTTGTAAAGAGGATTTTAACCAATTCTTCGACTCATCCGCATGGGATAAAAGTCCAGTTAACGAATGGTCAGGTCGGAAGAGTTAAGGAAATCTATTAAAACCTTAATTTGACAGTATTCACTAATTGATATTGAAAATCTGTTCTATTTTTAGCTCAAATTAGTTTGACAGGAGGTTATGAATCCATCGAATTTTATAATAAATTCTAGGGAATAGTGCCCATTTTTGCTACTATTAAGCTATTGATTTTATCAAAATTCGCAAAAATATGATTTTTGACCCCGTTTTTCACGAACTTTATTGTAAGTGTCAAATTCTTTAAGCTTTTTTTGATGAATTTTGTGGACTTATGCCTGATTTCCTCAAATTCATATCGCATCAGCGATATGAACAACTGAGCAATAAATCCTAAGAGAACAGCTCCATAAATGCTACTATCTGACCAAACCCTTAACGGCTTAATCTGTAATTCGTTTTTCAATGAGTTGAATATTTTCTCGATAGAGTCCTTCTCTCGATATATTTCTAATGCCTTCTCAAGTGTCAAATTCTTGTTTGATTTAAGGCAGAAAAATCCTTCTCTTCCATTAATTATCGAGTTTTTCAGAAGTTCTATTGCTTCATCATCACTAAGCTCTTCGAGCTTAGTTGTAAAAGAGTAGTCAATCTCAATCAACTCATTGTTGATTCTGAATTTCTTGGGAAGCTTTTTGTTTTTAACAATTATTTCTTGTATCTCTTTTGCTTCCTGTAACTTCTTAAGAACAGTTCTTGCCTTTGCTTCCAACTGTTTCTCTTGTAGTGATTCTGAGAAATAAAAATACTTAATGCTATTTGGCTTGACGATCTTAATCCCATAAATACTTTTTTCAGAATCTATTAGCTCTGCTTTATCTTTATCAAAATTCACAATGATTTTATCGTCGCTTGCGTTCAGTTTCATGGAAGTAAGATATGTCATCTTATCTTCCTGTATTAGCTTAATGTTGTCAACTGTATTTGCACCTTTATCAAAGACAATAAGAGATCCTTTTTTGAGATTTCTCTTTACCTGGTTATAAGTCTCAGGAAAATGTTGCAGATCAAGAACGTTTCCTCTATTAACTGTAATTCCAATAGGGATGTTAATTGGTTTTCTGAGTTCACTGACTCCAACTGTTATCTGCAACTTATCAGGTCTATGATCCCTGCTATATCCGTACTTACCAAGCTTGGATTTAGTTCCGTGAAGAACTATACTAGTCCAGTCAAGGTTTATATCAGTCTCTCCAAAACCATAAACAGAAAACAGATTATCTAAGATCTCCGCGAGAATTATCTCCTTATTACGTCCGAGGATCTCAAGAGTCCTGTAAAGAACTTTTTCATGAAAACTCTTGAGGTTCAAAATCTCGAGAATTTCTTTCTGATTTAACCATTTACTAGCTTCCTTGATGCTAAAATTCTCGGTGAGCTTATAGCTCACCAAGCCAATTAATAAACTATTGAGATCTAAACCCTTACTTTTATGCTTGCTAAAAACATCAGAAAAATTAAGTTTTTCATAAAAGTATTGAACAGCAAGCATCGATCCGATAGAAACACATTTATTCTTGTTAGGAATAGTTGGGAATGCTCTTATTTTTGTTTTTATATTCATTGGACCGAATAAAACAAAATAAAGAGCACTTATTTTTATTTATCTGTCAAACTCAGGTTAAAAAGTTGCAGGGCAAGTCATTTTTCGAAAATTAGCTTGATGCTGACCTCTGACCCGAAGGGACCGCAGCCGGGTATCTATGAACCATATGCTTGAGCTTGCATTCACAAATTGCACTTTTTGTGTGACCGGATAATCTTTATTATAAAATTCAAAGATCAGTTCCAAAACCTGGCTGTGTCCTTGAGTTATATAAACCGCCAATTTGCTCACTGGAAAAAATGCAAATGGGAGGTAAAATATGTTAAAAGCCATTGCTTCAAATATATTTTTTGTTGCCTCATTGAGCCTTAGCAAGGAGATAGATAAAGTATTTACGCAACGCCGGGAACAAAAACAGGTCATAGTCACTGAAGAGATGTTGCAAAAACTGCCAGAACCGGTAAAAAGATATCTCGTGTATACCGGGGTGGTTGGCAAGCCGACCGTTCAAACGGTACGGCTTAAGCAGGTGGGAAAAATTCGAAAAGACGCCAAACAGCCCTGGATGAACTTTGAAGCTAAAGAATATTATTCCGTAAGCCCTCCCTGTTTCGTGTGGATTGCATATATGAAATTTTTTGGTTTGCCACTGGTGCGGGTGAGGGATTTTTACATGGAGGGCAGGGGAAATATCCTGGTGAAGGCGCTTTCATTATTCACAGTTGCGAATTCTGCAGGTAAGGAAATGGATCAGGGAGCAATGATGCGTTACCTTAACGAAATGATGTGGTTCCCGTCGGCTTTTTTGGGAAAGAATGTTTCTTTCGAATCCATTGATGCTAATTCAGCTAGAGTAACGTTGCGGGATACGGGCAAAAGTGTAACAGCGACAATGTATTTTGACGAGGAAGGGAAATTGACAAACTTCATAGCCCCGCGTTATCGAGATATGGGCAGCAATAAATTTGAATTAGAAAATTGGTCCACTCCAATTCGGGAATATGGTGAATTTGAAGGGCTGAAACTCCCTCTAAAAGGGGCAGGTGTCTGGAATTTGAAAGAAGGCGATTTGGAATATATTGATGTAACCGTAACCGATTTAAAGTACAACCCGGATGAGCCTTATTGAAGAATCAGAGGCAACCTTCTGGCCATCATTTCTTTATTTTCGACATCACGTTCTGAGTTACCAGTTTTTCGTACTTTTTCCAGCTGTTTTCATCGATTTCTGGCATGGAAACGATATGAGCTTCGCTTCTTGCAGGGGCGGTGCAGGAGTCGATTGCTTTCTGGATGGCGGCAGGATCTTTATTTCCGACAAAGTCTATGACTTTTATTTCCCTGAGGAAGCGGGAGATTGCATTCATCGGGATTTCGTTTAAATAGGGCAGGGGAGAATTTGAGCCGACTATCTTTCTTGAGCTTGCCATGGTGGAGACTCCGTTTTCGGCAAGGGAAATGAGGGACTGGCCTGCCAGGTGGGCGCTTTCTTCCCCGCAAACGATCAGGCAGTTTATGTTCGGGTTTGCAAGCACATTGACAATTATTTTTTCAATCCCGAAATTTTCGGTAAAACAGGTCCCGCAAATTGCATAATTCCTTAGTCCCCATGCTCTGTAATCAGAGGCAAGAGTAACCACAGCTACGCTTGAATTTATGTCTCCTATTACATAATCACCAACAGTTACAGGCCATTCCATAATATTCGCTCCTGCTGCTTCGCTCCTGTTCAAAATAGACTATTTTCCTGCTTTCTTTTAATTTTTTTCATTTAAATGCTTTTTCAAAAAGAGTGTATTCGATATAAGTTCAACTGCTTCCAGGTTTAACTACTTCTCGAAACCTCATCTTCCATTTTCTCGGCTGCATGTTTTATTTTCTAACGTTTATTTTGGAGGAAAGAATATGCAAAGAAAACATGCGCCATTTTGAATTATGGAGCCTGAGTCGATCTCAATCCCAAACAGCTTATGCAAGGTTCTTTATGGGATTCAAGGCTTGATGTTGACAGCAGCGTCTATTAAAAAAGATTTATTGATTCGTTTATTTTTCCAGCTATTTTTATAGATACAACAGAGGATCGGAAGATAGGTAGTAATTGGAAACATTTTTTTGCTTCCGAGAGCCTTTTTTTACTTAATATACGAGTCCATATATATTATTTTTAAATTTTAAGTTCCTTTCATCTTTTATAAAGGGAAATAAAGTATTATCAAGTTTTAAAAGGCTCAATCCGGTGCAATACTCCGACTATTGAAAAAAGTATACTTATATTTTAATTTTACAATATGAGATTTGGTCCCTGCCAGCCTCCCGGAAAAGAATAGTAAAAAGCCGGGAAGCGATAAAACGGGATTTGAAAAGATCTTTAAAATTTGAAGGAATAAAGGTCCTAAAAAATAAGAAGGAAAATTCAAAAACGGGTAAGAACTTCGAAACACGGAGAAAAAAATGAACGTTGAGGGAAGTTCAAATGAAATCTGCGGCGCCTGTTGCTTTTATAATAACGTTGCTGACTCTGATTCCTTCCGGAGCCGCCGCAACTGGAGCCGTTGACGAATCCCGTGCAGGCAACTTGCCCTGCAACCCTGACAGGTTTCAGGAAGGGCGGTTGCACGGCAGCAGAAAATATGGTTGCCGGATTTCTCTGTGGCGAACCAGGCCTGAAGGTCAGGAACTGAAACAGGGTCTGCTGCGGGAATCGAAGCCCTGAATGCAACGGTAGCAAGACGGTGTCAGAGACCGTATGGATCGGGGTTAATCCCTTACACAGAAGAATCTTCCAGGCAATCCCTGAGGGCGGTTTCAGAGGTTGCCTGAAATATCTTTATTATTTTTTAAGCAGGCGTTTTCAGGAGAAAAGCCTCTCCAAGAAAGTTATCTTCAGGTTATTTTTGGGATCAGGATTTTATAATAATCATTTCCTAACCCGGTAATTCCCGGATTTTTAGTTGAGCACAAGATCTCGAAATATTCTTTATTTCCAGGTGGTATTAGGTTGTATATGTCAGAAGCATACTGGAAAAAAGTTTTCGGAGAAAATATACCTTCAAGCCTGGACTTATATCCTGTAATTTACGAATACTTACAGCACGGCTACAAAATTCTCGACATCGGATGCGGTTTCGGAAAAGTTACCTTGAAGCTCGCTTCCCTCGGATATTCGGTTACCGGGATAGATATAAATTCGGAGGCGATCAGGCTTTCAAAAGCCACTGCAGAAAACCTTCAGCTACATGGGAAGATGACCGGGAAGGCTGATTTTGAAATTGGAAATGCTTCAGGACTTCCTTTCTCTGCACAAAACTTCGATCTTGCAGTGATGCAGGCTTTTCTAACCTCCGTGCCTGATGCACGGGAAAGGGAAGTGATAATGCGGGAAGCCTACCGGGTCCTGAAACCTGAAGGTTACCTTTACCTTGTGGAATTCGGCCAGAACTGGCACCTCAAACTTTACAGAAACCGATACCTCCGGGATTTTCCGGTTACAAAAAAAGAAGGCTCTTTCCTTGCCCTGAACTCCGATACAGGAGAAATCGAGTATATTGCACATCATTTTTCCGAAAAAGAACTTGTGTGTCTGCTGGTAAACTGCGGGTTCGATATCGATTATTTCAGGATTGAAGAGCTCAAAACAAGGACAGGAAAAAAAATCAACGGATTTGTTATTGTTGCTAAAAAACTTTGAGTCCTCAATTCATTTCAATATTGGTTTTGAAGCCGACAGGTCTTCAGGCTTACTTCAGGTCATTCTGTCGCTAAGGTTAAGCCCGATAACTCCTGCCACGACAACAAAAAGAGAAGCGATTTTCAGGGCATTGACAGGTTCCTCGAACCAGAAAATCCCGACCACAGTGATGAGAGCTGTCCCGAGCCCTGCCCATATTGCATATGCAATGCTAACATCTATACCTTTAAGGGCCAGAGTAAAAAAAAAGAAACTGATAGCATAAAAAACGAAGATCAAAATCGACGGAAGTAATCTTGAAAAACCCTGGGAAAATTTCATGCATGTAGTTCCGCAGACCTCAAATATAATTGCCAGTAAAAGCAGGTAATAATAATTCATCAATCTATTATTTATCGTCTCTTTATTTTTATCTTCTTTCTGATTGTGGTGTTGAAACGCAGGTTCCATTCAAGCCAACTGAAAGAAGGCCGGTTTACTGCAGAGAATGTCTTCCTAACCACAGGAAGTTCTAATTCCAAAAATTCTGAAACGTTTGATTTTAATCATTATCAATGGAAACCTTCTTGTAACAGTGTTTCCCCTCTCAATTTATTATTATTATTATTATAATTATTAGTATTATTAGTATGTTTGATATGTCACCCCATGCCCTTTTCTCTTTGAGGAATATGCTTCTATTTCTTCCGGTTCTTATGGATTAATCTTATATAGCATAAAAATGGTTTTATCATTAGTAAAAATAATGAGACATATAATCTGTTATTAAAAACTCCATTTTTGTTTTTAAATAATAAGTTATATCCGATCATGTTTTTATTGAATACATGTATCCGCTATAAGCGGAGGTGAAACAAAATGGGTTTTAATGACAGAGGAAATTCTTTCCGCGGCGGCAACCGAGACAGCAACCGTGGAGGTTTCAGAGGCGGCAACAGCGGCCCCAGGGAAATGCACAAAGTTACCTGTTCTGACTGCGGTGTTGAGACTGAAGTTCCATTCAAGCCGACAGAAGGAAGGCCGGTTTACTGCAGAGACTGCCTGCCTAACCACAGGAAGTTCTAAGTTCAAATTTCTCAATGGAAGGTGTTGATTTACAAATTAATTATATCAACACTTACTCCACCTTTTATTCTGTGTTTTTTACCTTAAGTGAAGGTAAAGGACATAGGAACTCTTAAATAGTTATTAATTTAGTTATAGAGTGGGGACATAGATATCCATTATACATAGTTAAAATTTATCATAGAATATAGAATTACTCTGAAGGATTTTGAAGCAAACTCTCAGTCCAGGGGTTATGGAGTAACTGAAGGATCTTTAAAATCTAAAGGTTTCCTGAGATTTTGGATTTTTCAGAGAGTTCATATTTTTTAGAGGTTTTTTAATTCTTATCCATTTATGAACCTTCACATCAAAGTACCTAAAGAATTGGTGAACATAGTAAATCCGAAAAATATGATAAAACATAAGCAAATCGTGACAAAATAATTTAAACTGATAAAACTACGAGGAATTAACCTGGCAAACTATAGAAGCAATATCAGGAAGAGAAAAGCAGGAACTGGAAGCGCCGCACCGGCTACTCAGGAAGTAACAAGGGTGCGTACTCCACGTAAGGAGAATCATGAAGTCCTGGCAACCGTAGGAACCCTCTTAGGCTCAAAAAGAGTCACACTGCAGTGTATGGACGGTATAGTCCGAATGGGTAGAATTCCGGGGTCCAAGAATAAGAAAATGTGGATCCACGAGGGAGATGTAGTAATCGTCGCTCCCTGGGAGATTCAGGATTCCAAAGCCGATGTAATCTGGAAGTACACAAGGCCTCAGGTCGAATGGCTTGAAAGAAAAGGTTACCTGAAGTAAATTCCTGAAATATCACAGTAAAGTTTAAATAAAAATTATATTGTCCTGACAATAATCCGGTTTTAACCAGTTTTAGGTTAAACCCCTATTCATCTTTTCCATGTTCCTTCCTTCAAGCGCTTACCTTCGCTTACCTTTAACCTTTTCCGTGTTCCTTCCTTCAAGCGCTTACCTCTAACCTTTTCAACTTATCCTTGCCTTCCTCGTGGAGTTTAACTGGCAATTACCACATCTGTCAGAAAAGAATCTGAAAGATTGGCTTTAACAAGGGTAACTCTTAAAGTAGAAAGCATTTTTTGCGCGTTCCTGATTTTTAGGAGTAAAACTTATATAATTTGATTGTATACTAAGAACATTAAAAATAAAGAGATATATAATCTGTTATTAAAAACTACCTTCTGTTTTTAATCAAAGAGTTATATCAGTCTTATTTTTAAACTATTGACTATCCGCTGTAAGCGGAGGTGAAAATAAAATGGCTTTTAATGACAGAGGAAATTCTTTCCGCGGCGGCAAGAGACAGCAACCGTGGAGGTTTCGGAGCCCCGAAGGAAATGCACAACGCAACCTGTTCTGACTGCGGTGCTGAAACTCAGGTACCTTTCAAACCTGACCCCGACAGACCAGTCTACTGCAGAGAGTGCCTTCCTAACCACAGAAAACCCAGAGAAAACAGGTATTAATATTGCTAATACCAGTTCATTCGGAAAATTTCACTTGACAATTATGTCCGTTTCGCTTAGCTTGGGCAGGCCAAACGGACGGCTTCTTTTATATTATGCTTTTATTGAACAAGTGTACTGTTATATATTTCATAGAATAATGAGTTTGAACTTTCCTTAGAATCATTTAAATCAGCAAAGATTTTAAATCAGCAAAGTTATCTGATTTTCCAGCAGATTGGTATTTCCTGCAGTCCGTGGACTGATAATAATTATCTCAAGTTTATATACTTAAATTCGAAGTGCAGATTATAGATATTCGCTTGATAGACGTCCGCTTGAGAGGATTTTACCACCATTACTCTGTGTTTTCATAGGAAGATTTATATATTTAAATGACTGTGTAGATATAGTTGAAAATAAAGAGACGTATAATCTGTTATTAAAAACTCCATTTTTGTTTTTAATCAATAAATTTTATACAATCTTGTTTTTACTCTATAATTACCCGCTATAAGCGGAGGTGAAACAAATATGGGTTTTAATGACAGAGGAAATTCTTTCCGCGGCGGCAACAGAGACAGCAACCGTGGAGGTTTCAGAGGCGGCAACAGCGGCCCCAGGGAAATGACCAAAGTTACCTGTTCTGACTGCGGTGTTGAGACTGAAGTTCCGTTCAAGCCAACTGAAGGACGGCCGGTTTACTGCAGAGAATGTCTTCCTAACCACAGGAAGTTTTAAAGATAATCTGTATTGAGTGTTAATTTTTTGGATTAACACTCAATTCATTTTTCACTAATGGTTTTAATCTTTCTGTTTTTCGCCTTCTATTTCTGCGGATGCGTCCTGGAACCGAATTCATGATAAATTAATTACATCTATTCGGAAATAGCAGATATTTGATACCACTCGCGAAAAAAGGAAAAACAACCGGAATTAAGAATCGAAACTAGCAAAAAGGATTTATTACCGAAATTATTAAGCTAAAAAAATCAGCATCGGAGGAATTAATCTGGCTAATTACAGAAGCACTATTAGGAAAAGAAAATTAGGATCTACCAGTTCGACAGGCTCAGGAGACGGCCCCCAGGAAATAACAAGGGTACGAACTCCCCGTAAAGACAGAAACGAAGTCCTGGCAACAGTAGCAAGTTTACTTGGCTCAAAAAGAGTTACACTGCAGTGCATGGACGGAGTAGTCCGAATGGGCAGGATTCCCGGTTCCAAGAAAAAAAGAATGTGGATCCGCGAAGGCGATGTTGTCATAGCCAATCCGTGGGAAGTTCAGAATTCAAAAGCCGACGTTACCTGGAAATACACAAGGCCCCAGATTGAATGGCTTGAAAGAAAAGGGTACCTTAATTAAGATACATTAAACATTACCTTATTTGCTTTACATAGCGCTACCTTAACCTGTGGCTTCAATTAACCAGTGGTTTTGAAGAATCACAGTGTCAGAACCACAAACTTAAGGACTTTTTAAGAATCATAAACTTAAAAGCCTGAAATTCAATTCAAAAGAACCGAGACGACGTAACTATAATTTTTATAATCAAGCTAAATAAAGAATCCCACCAATAACCTGATTGGATTAATGGGGGAAAAACGTCTCACTCTTAACTTTTCTGCCGCCCACTTTTCTGTACTCGATTACTTTTCTGTACTCGATTATTTTCCCATTATCTCATTATGATGCTTTTGAAGGCACAAAATCAGCAGTATTCTCTGGAATCAAGCAAGTTATAATAATTTTTCAATTTTGAACAGTTCATCAGCTTCTTCTTTGCTCAAAATCCCTTCCATTACCAGAACTTCCTTAACAGGCATCTTCTTATCCAGCACCTCTTTTGCAATCTCCGCAGCCTTAAGATACCCGATCTTCGGGGCAAGGAAGGTTACCAGGACAGGATTTAGCTCAAGGTAAGCCCTGCACCTGTCCTCATGCGCCTTAATCCCTTCTACACAGCGTTCCTGAAAAACGGGCAGATAATTCGTGAGCAGGGAAATGGATACAAGAATATTGGATGTCATTACAGGGGTCATAACATTGAGTTCGAGCTGCCCTGCCTGAGCTGCAAGAGCGACTGCTGTATCATTGCCCACAATCTGGAACCCTATCATGTCCAGGCATTCGGCCATTACAGGATTATATTTTCCTGGCATCATGGATGATCCAGGCTGTACAGCCGGAAGTTCAATTTCGGAAATTCCGGAGGTGGGGCCGGCATTAAGGAGCCTGAGGTCATTAGCTATCCTTATAAGTTCAAGTGCAAGTTCCCGGAGAGCCCCTGAAAAGGCGGCAAGTTGGGACCGGCTCTGCAGGGCTTCGAAGCTGTCAACCGCCCTTTGGAAAGGCAGTTTGCAAAGGGCGGAAAGTATTGGGATTACAAGTTCCCGATACCCCGGATCTGTATTTGCCCCTGTTCCTGTTGCAGTCCCTCCTAAAGGAAGTTCGAGAAGATCATCTCTTCGTTCTTTTATCCTGCGCGAAGCCCTCAAAAGCGCAGCAGAATAAGCTCCGAACTCGTCGCCAAGCGTCACAGGTACGGCATCCATAAGATGTGTGCGGCCTGACTTAGGGATTCCCGAAAACTCATCTGCTTTTGCCCGAAAAGCTCTGGAAAGAGAAGAGAGTACATCAAGAAGCCTGTCAGCCGCAAAAATGATGGCTATGTAGGAAGCAGTTGGAAAAGTATCATTAGTTGACTGGGCCCGGTTAACATGGTCGTTAGGGCTCAGGAAATTATAATCTCCTCGTTTCCATCCCAGTATTTCGAGAGCGCGGTTAGCTAGAACCTCATTAATGTTCATATTAAAGGAAGTACCTGCACCTGCCTGAAACACGTCCACAGGAAACTGGCCCGAATACCGTCCGCTGAGGTCATTAAGGACTTCCTCGGCTGCTGCCACGATGGCATTTCCTCTCTCCCTGTCAAGACCCCCAAGCTCCATATTAGCAAGAGCTGCTGCCTTTTTTACCAGGACGTATGCCCTGACGAATTCCGGCCTTGCCCTGTGGCCGCTTACAGGAAAATTACAAAGAGCCCGCTGGGTCTGGATGCCAAAATAGGCATTTTCCGGGACTTCCATTTCTCCCAGTGAATCCTTCTCGATTCGGGTTTTCAGATTTATAACCTCACCTCAGAAAATTCTCATTCAAAAGCTTCAGGATTTTTTACTCGGGTTCCTTCCCAGGTCCTCTGATTTCCCTTCTGGCCTTTCCGATTGCCTCAACAGGTGGAACGCCTTTCGGGCAGACAGCCTTACAATTGGCATGAAACTCACAGCCCCACCAGCCGCATTTACTGTTCGCAAGCATGAGTCTGGATTCATCATCTGCCTCACGTGGATCGATATGGAACCTGTATAGCTTTGCAAGAGCAGCAGGGCCCAGAAAATCCTTGTCTTTTCCCGAAACCGGACAGGAACCCACGCAGGCAGCACAGAGTATGCAGTTTGTGTACTTCTCAAGCTCCTTTACGGCATCAGGCTGCATGAGCTGCTCCATTTCAGAGGATTTTGAAGCCGGTTTAAAGGTCGGCTCGATTGCCCTGTAGAATTCGAAGAATTTATCCATGTCCACGATAAGGTCCTTTATTTTCGGCAGGGAAGGAAGGGGTTCTACAAGTACCTCATTTCCAGGGTCCCGGAAAACAGTCTCTTCCATTCCCGGAAAAGGCTTCAGCTTTATTTTCCCTTCGCCTTTGAGTAGGGATTCGATCCGGGTCCGGCAGGCAAGCCCTGGAATTTTATTAATTAGCATTGCACAGCTCCCGCAGACTGCCCCCCTGCAGGAATAGCGGAAAGCAAGGGAATCATCGAGTTCTTCCTGGATATTGAACAGCGCGGAAAGTACTGTCATCCCTGCCGAGGGTTCGATTTCAAAGGTATCGTAGTGGGATTCCCCGGTTTCCCCATCAAAGCGGAATACCTTCAATTTCATCAGTATACACGCTCCTTTACAGGGAATTTCCCGAGCCTTACAGGCAGGGATTCAAGCGCAGGTTTTCCGCCTTTTAGCCTGTAGATCGTATGGTAGAGGAACCTCTCGTCATCCCTATCCGGGTAGTCAGCCCTTGAATGAGACCCCCGGCTTTCCTGCCTGGCAATGGCACCCCTGGCAACAGCTTCTGCGATATCAAATAATCCCTCAAGTTCGAGTGTATAAATAAGTGCGTAGTTAAATAGAGCGGATTTGTTATCGATATAGACTTCAGGGTAACGGGCTTTGAGTTCAATGAGTTTTTCCAGCCCTTTTTCCATCCTCTTTCCTTCGCGAAAGACCCCGAAGTACTCAAACATCATATTCTTCAGTTCATCCCTGAGACCATGCATTTTTATTCCGGATTCCCTGGCAAGCAGTGCTTTTATCCTCGCATCCTCTCCGGACAGGCATTCAAGGACAGCATGTTCGGCCCCTTTCCCGTCCCAGGTTCCTGAAGCCGGGAAAGACTTTCCAATTTCCTGCCCTGCAAGCTTTCCGAAAACCACAGTTTCAAGCAGTGAATTGCCCCCGAGCCGGTTTGCCCCATGCACGCTAATGCAGGAGCATTCCCCTGCTGCATATAGTCCGGGCAGTTCAGTTGCAAGGTCATTTCCTGCCGAAACCCCTCCCATGGAATAGTGCTGGCCTGGCTGCACGGGAATCGGAGCTTCAACAGGGTCAACTCCTGCAAAGTCCAGGGAAATAAGCCTTATCCCGGGCAGGCGTTCTGCAATTTTTTTCTCTTTCAGGTGCCTGAGGTCAAGGAGCACGTAACCGCCCTCAAATCCTCTGCCTTCATCTATTTCCTGCTGAGCGGCCCTGGAAACTATATCCCTTGGAGCAAGTTCCATGGATGCGGGGGCATACTTCTCCATGAAGCGTTCGTTTCTGCTGTTCAGAAGATAGCCTCCTTCTCCTCTTGCCCCTTCAGTGATAAGGATATTTGTGCCGTACAGTGTGGTAGGGTGAAACTGCACGAATTCCATGTCCTTTAAAGGTACGCCTGCCCGGAGCGCCAGAGAAGCTCCGTCTCCGGTGTTAATCAGGGCATTTGTTGAACGGGCAAAAAGCCTCCCAAAACCTCCCGTCGCAAGGAGCAGGGAATGGCAGGTAAAACCATGCAGGCTCCCATTGGCGATGTTTACTGCAGTACAGCCTGCGCACCTTTCCTCTTTCCCCGAACCATCTTCAAAAGAAGATTCTCCGGCTTTTACCAGGGAGGTCACAAAGAACTCTTCATAAAAGGTAAGCTTACCACCCTTAAACTTTTTATTTTTCTCCCTGCCTATAAGCTGTTCATAGAGCGTGTGCAGAATGTTATGCCCTGTCCTGTCTGCAGCATAGCAGGTTCTTGGGAACATCCCTCCTCCAAAAGGCCTCTGAGCGATCCTGCCGTCAGGAAACCGGGAAAAGACGGTCCCGAAATGTTCAAGTTCGATTACTGCGGCAGGCGCGTTTTTGCACATGATTTCCACTGCATCCTGGTCAGCCAGATAATCCGAACCCTTGACCGTATCAAATGCGTGGTCTTCCCAGGAATCTTCAGCCACGGCATTCCCGAGGGCTGCATTTATCCCTCCCTGGGCTGCCACGGAATGGGAGCGGAGAGGGTGCACCTTGGAAATAATGGCCGTGTCAAGCCCCTGATCCACAGTCTCGATTGCTGCACGGAGCCCTGTCAGTCCTGCCCCGACTATGACCACATCATGTGAATGGATAGGATACCCTGCTTTTTTCCCTTCGCCTCCCAATTATTTTCCCCCTGGGTTTGATTTTTAACGGTACAGGGTTTGCGTAAATTAACCCGCAAGCCCATGCAGAAATTCCGCGTATCAGAATTTACATGTAAGCTTTCCCAGTTCGATCGAGAAAGTCTCGTAGTTTACGGAATAGTCGATAGGACATTCAATGACCGCCACTTTATTCAGGGCAAAAGCTCTCTCCAGGACTTCTGCAAGGTCATCACCTTCTTTAATCCTGAAACCTTCAGCCCCGAAACTCCTGGCAAAAAGGGAGAAATCAGGGTTTCCGTAGTCCAGCCCGAAGTCCTCAAAATGCATCTTTTTCTGCTTCCATTTAATAAAGCCAAAGCCATTGTCATTGAGGATAAGGACAACCACAGGGATTCCATAGCGAACCGCGGTCTCGAGCTCCTGGCAGTTCATCATAAAACCCCCGTCCCCACAGACTGCAAGCACGCGGCGTTCCGGATGAAGAAGTTTTGCAGTAATCCCTGCAGAGAGCCCTGCGCCCATAGTTGCAAGGGCATTGTCAAGGAGAATAGTGTTGGGGGCATAGGTCTTGTAAAGGCGAGAGAACCAGAGCTTATAAATCCCGTTGTCCAGCGTGATTATATCTTCCCTTCCAAGCACCTTCCTGACGTTCTGAACTACCGCCTGCGGGATAGGAGGGTAGCTTTTCCTGGCAATAGCATTTATTTTTTCCTCAATGAAATGCCTTGTGTTTTCAAAGGTCGGAAACTCCCGTTTTCCCGGAATGCTTGCAGCAAGTTCCCTGATTGAAGAGGCGACATCTCCAATGATTTCTACTGTGGGGTTAAAATACCTGTCAGGCACGGACTCTACAAAATCGATATTTATGATCTGCTTGTCCAGTTTCCTGTTCCACAGGTAGGGAGGGTATTCCACTATATCGTAGCCCACAGTGATAATAAGGTCAGCTCCGTCAATTCCGCAGTTAACGTAGTCTCTGGCATGGATTCCGGTGGCAAAAAGGCTGTGAACGCAGTCATCCGGAACAACACCTTTCCCCATCTGGGTATGTACAAGGTAGATACCTGTCCTTCTGACAAAATCTTCGAGTTCCCCAGTTACCGATTTTCGGTTCGCTCCTGAGGAAACCATAATCAGGGGGTTTTTAGCCTCACAGATCATAGCCGCAGCTTCTTTGACAGCTCCGGGATCAGGATAAGGAATTTTAATTTCGCTCCGCTTCTGCACCACTGCGTCAGTCTCTTCTTCAGCCACATCTTCAGGAAGTTCAATGTGCACAGCTCCCGGCCTTTCGGCTTCCGCATGTTTGAAGGCGTTCCGGATCACTGTAGGGATCATTCCCGGATCAGTTATGGATACGGCTTTTTTACAGAGCGGCTCCATCATCCTGACAACGTCTACAAGCTGGAAACGTGCCTGCCAGTTGTCAGCCAGGGCCTTTTGCCCGGATATGGAGATAAAAGGAGCTCCTGTAAGCTGGGCCTGGGCAACGCCTGTGACCAGGTTAGTAGCTCCCGGACCAAGAGTTGAAAAACAAACCCCGGGTTTCCCTGTCAGCCTTCCGTAGGTCGCAGCCATAAACGCTGCAGCCTGTTCGTGCCTTGTTACGATCAATTTGATTCTGGAAATCCTGAGAGATTCAAGCAAGTCAAGGTTTTCTTCGCCTGGCAGTCCGAAAATATACTCCACATCTTCTTCTTCAAGCTGGGCAACGAAAAGATCCGAAGCTTTCATAAAAACCTCTCAAAATATAATTCAATTGTTATGTCTCTTGTTCAAGTAATTAAATTAAATTAAATTAAATTAAATTAAATTAAATTAAATTAAATTAGTTTACTTATTAAGCTTGAGGTAAGTTGTTTATTAAGCTTGAGGTAAGTTGTTTGTTAAGCTTGAGGTAAGTTGTTTGTTAAGCTTGAGGTAAGTTTACTGGTCAAGCTTAAACAAATTATCAAGCTTAAACAGGTTATCTAATCAACTCTGGAGAGTCTTTTCAATATAAAGCTTCAATCAGTTCTCAGGCCCTGTGGAGCTTTCATTTGTTAACCACGACAGTCTTGATATTCACAAATTCCTTAAGTCCATAGTGGGAAAGCTCTCGCCCTACTCCGGACTTCTTTACCCCGCCAAAAGGAAGCCTCGGATCGGATTTAACCATGCCATTGATAGCTACAAATCCGGATCTGATCCTTTTTGCCAGCCTTTCAGCCCTTTCCAGGTTTCCGGACCAGACTTCGGCCCCAAGCCCGAACTCTGTGGAGTTTGCGATTTCCAATGCCTCGTTCTCGTCCTTTGCCATGATTATCGGCGCAATAGGTCCGAAAACTTCCATATTGCAGACCTTCATGTCTGAACTGGCTGCAGGGATAAGGGTCGGCCTGAAAAAGAAGCCCGTTTCAGGCTTCTCTCCGAAAATTTGAGGCTCTGCCCCTTTCTTTTTCGCGTCTTTCAGGACCTTCTCAAGACTCTCGACAAATTCCTTCTTTGCAACAGGTCCGATATCGGTTTCTTCATCCATCGGGTCCCCTATTTTCAGTTCCTGAATATTGAGTTCAAATGCCTCAATAAAATCCACCACAACATCTTCTACAACGATAAACCTCTTGGCAGCAATACAGCTCTGTCCGGTATTGAGAAAACGGGACTTTACCGCGACCTGCGCAGCCTTCTCGATATCGGCATCTTCAAGCACTATGAAAGGGTCAGACCCCCCCAGCTCCAGTACAAGCGGCTTTATCGCTCCCCCCACAAGCTCTCCTATTTCCGAGCCTGCACCTATGCTGCCTGTAAATGAGACTCCATCCACCATATCCTCTTCAATAATCTCCATGGCAGTCTTCGAGTCAATTAACAGGGTATTGAAAACATGCTCCGGAAATCCAGCCTCCAGGAAGACTTTCTCAATCTCCAGTGCCGATCTTGGCACATTCGAGGCGTGTTTGACCACACACACATTTCCTGCACACATTGCAGGTACTGCAAACCTGAATACCTGCCAGAACGGGAAATTCCAGGGCATGATCCCGAGAATCACTCCAAGCGGCTCAAAAGTTACATAGCTTTTCTCAGCCTCAGTATCCACAACCTCATCTTTCAGAAACCCGGCCGCATTTTCTGCGTAATAGTCACAGAGCCGGGCGCATTTCTGAACCTCGCCTCTCGACTGCCGGATAGGTTTTCCCATTTCCTTCGTAATAATCTCGGCATAGATTTCGGTATTCTGCCGAAGCACCTCGCCAGCCCTTGAGAAATATTTTACCCTTTCTTCAACAGACAATGAACTCCACCCGGAAAAAGCAGCCCTGGAATTTTCAATCCGGATTTCACATTCCCCGAAAGAAAATGAGTCATATGTCCAGTTTACTTCTTCAGTGTAAGGATTAACGGATTTGATTTTCATGACCTCCCCCCAAAAAAAAGTCATTTAATAATATTGGAATTCCCGGTATTATAATTTAAGGAGAACTAAGCAGAAAATAAAGATTCCGGATCTTACATACATTCATAAAACCCGAAAGGAAGAAATATCTAAATGTATAGCGATTTTCCACCCTGTAGGAAGAATTATGTTCAGAATCTAGCAGTAATTGTTATAAGACCATGATATCAATTACAAATCTGTTAATAATGCACATAATTTTAAGTGGGGGAAATAATGAGAAAAGAACTGGTTAAGAACTGGTTATTCTGTTAGTATTGTTCAGTGTATATTCCTTGCAATAGGATGCGCTGGTCAGAAAGGTGAAGCTCCAAATGAGACAGTAACTCCGGTTGACAGAAGTAACTCCGGCTGAAAATTATACTGAAAACTATACCACTACTAACCAAAGCGCAACTGGTAATGTAACTAAGATTTTAGGTAGTACTCAAAGAAAAAAGGCACTCATACAGCCGACTCAAGCTGGAAATAATACAAGCGGAACCGGAGTAATCAAAGTAACTCCTAGAAAAGGTTACTAAATCGTTTAAGTGGTGACTCAGGGCTTTGCCTCTAGCCCGGACGCTTTATAGCGCAATTCGCTTATTATATGAGAATTCTTAAATGCATAAAAGGCAGAGGTGAATTTTCGTTTGGCAACCGGAATAAGAAACAAATAAGTTCGTGTTTACCGAAAAGGCACTTCTACGAGTATTCGATTCACGCGATACAGTAATAGGAATATAACAGTGAAGAAGTAAGATCGATACAAAGGCAAATGATATTTAGATGCTTGAAATACCGGAATTGTCGAAAAATCTCACTTTAACGAAAAGCCTTTAAAAACGACCTCACTTTTTAAGATCATTTTACGCCCCATTTCCTTATAAATGAGGTGAAATTGATATTCTAATTGATCATCAAGGTTGAATATGATTTTCTGCCGCCTCTCTTTTAGAAACTCTTTTTTCGTAATTTAGAAGAATATGAAAACTGAAGATAAAGAAGTGCATTGAGTTAACTGAATATCTCTATTTTCAGAGAAATTATGGTACCATACGACAGATCATAAGAAGAACTATGTTCAGTAGCTAGTAGGAATTTAAATATAATTTAAAATATTAATTATAATGCAACTTATATTTTATGGGGGGAAAACGACAGATCATAAGAAGAACTATGTTCAGTAGCTAGTAGGAATTTAAATATAATTTAAAATATTAATTATAATGCAACTTATATTGTATGGGGGAAAATAATGAGAAAAGCACTGATTATATTGATAGTTTTGCTCGGCGTGTTCCTCGCAATAGGATGCGCTGGTCAGAAAGAGAAAGCTCCGAATGAAACGGTTGTAAAGGAAACAAAGGAAACAAAGGAAACAGTTGTAAAGGAAACTCCGGTTCAGGCAGTAACTCCGGCTAAACAAGTAACCAGAACCACCATAGAGGGCAATAATACTACTGTAAATAGGACCACTATACAGGGTAACAACACTACTGTAGCCAGGACCACTATAAAAGGCAATAATACTACTGCAACTAGGACCACTGTAGTCAAGTAACTCCTCCTGGCAGGTAATACCTGCCGAGGCAACTGAAAAGAAATAAGATATGGGCAGAGTATCCAGTAACTCTGAGTCAAGGCTAATTATTAAGTGACAGTCAGTAATGATCAGGATTCTGCCCATAAAACAAATTTTTACAAAAATGGCTTCACTTTTTTAGATAAAATTACCCTATTCCTGTCATGGGTTGAAACTATTTTTATAATTGTCCGGCAGGTACTGCATACATCCGGAAATTCTATTTTTAGAGGGCTTCAGTTTATAATCCAGGAGAAAGTAAAACCTGAAAACAGGGAAATTTCCTGAGTTAACTGAGGATGCGTGTTCCAGAAGCTCTGGCACAATACATTAAATCATAAAAAGAACTGAGTTCAGAAACTGGTAGGAACTATTATAAAATCAAAATATTAATTATAAAGCACCTTATTTTTCATGGGGGGAAAGAATGAGAAAAGAACCTGTAATTTTCATGGTCTTACTTAGCATATTCCTGGCAATAGGATGTGCAGGAAATGAACCGGCAACTCCAGCAGAAACGCCTGTAGTAACTCCGGTTGAAACGCCTGTAGCTCCGGTTTCGGATGTAACGCCTCAACCTATAGATGAAGGCAAGATTGTCGAAGTTGATATTCAGAATTCTGCCTTTAACCCGCAGTCTGTAGCAATATCGACAGGTGATACCGTAAGATGGAAGAATATGGATTCAACTGCTCATACCGTTAGAGGGCCTGCTTTTGAGTCCGAGGTACTTGAGGAAGGAGACACATACGAATTCCTGTTTACAGACGCGGGAACCTATAATTATGATTGTTCGATCCATCCTTCTATGAAGGGGACTGTCGTAGTGAAATAAAGGCTTACAAAGACAAATAGAGTATTGAAATTAGGGATACCAGCATTTTCTTGTAACCTTCATTTTAAGGTTTTAAAAAACGGTTCTTTACTTTTTAGGTTAGAATCTACTCACTTTTCGTATCAATACATAAGCTAGTTTTCCTGATTTATCGACAACGTTGTGAATAAATTTTCCGGCAACTTCAATCATCAATCTTCTTTTCTCAAGCGCCGGTACAGTAACATAAACTCTTGCAAACGGGAAGACCGTAACCCATTTTTTAAGGGCTAAAATTCCATCATCGTTTCTATCAAAAGTTGTTGCTGCTTTTCACCGGATCTACTGAGAATTGTGGCAATGAAAAAGAGTTTGTGAATGTCTAAACCACAAGCTTTGGTTATGACTTCAATCAAATTAGATCACCAAATTTGTTTGGGCAGTGGAATTGCCTCAAAGGCCAATTTAGCATGCGTGAGCAGAGTCACATTTGAGCCTTCGATGGCAATTCACTGATTAGTTTAGGTACGGTTTTGAAAAACCAAAATGTGGACAACCTTACTGCCCAAGGTAATGAGGAAATCAATAGTCATAAAAGTTAAGGTGAATAATAGTTTCATTTTTTTATGTCTGTTATTCGAAGAATTTCATGTCCGTTTAGATAGGTTTTCTACAAAGCCGATTATTCTTCTCATATCTAAACTGAATCAAAATTTTTATATTGTTTAAAGACATCTGTTCTTTTATACTGTAGGTGGAGTCCGGGAAAGGCTTCTGATCAAGCCTATCCCAAAAGCCATTTTATTCTTAATCGTCAAGAATTTTCAGGATTGTTTTCATGATCATGAGCTTGATTGATTATTCGAAATGCAAGGCTCAAGAACCAAATTTCGAGTTTTGGGATGAACTCTCAGCTTAACTTTGAAAAATACCGCAGACACGGACTCAAAATTCCACTACAGTATATTATGATTACATGCTGCATATATTCTCAAAGTGTGTCGAGTTATATTAAATATTTTTTGACTTGTATAATAATAACCGAGGCCGATAAATGAAAAATCGAAAACTAATGCTCTCTTTCCTTATGTGTCTCTATATGCTAATAAGCGTTCCTACTGCTTTTTGTATGACCCCTGCATCAATGGTCTACGTTGCGGGAGATGGTAGTGGCGATTTTAATTGTAATGGAACAAATGATCACGTGCAGATTAACCTGGCCCTTCAGTCCGCGGCTGAAAACGCTAGTTATACAACTGTTCACCTTAAAGGGCCATTCACATACGTTATAGACGATACTCTTCTGATTGGCAACAACACCACTCTTGAAGGGGACTCCACAGCTGTGATCAAATTAGCCGATAACGCAGGCTGGCCCATAGAAAAATCTATAATTACGCAAATGGACAGCTTCGGAAACCATAATATTAATATCAAGGGTTTTGCAATTGATGGAAACCGCAAAGGAAACACTAACGTTAAGGACGGAAGCGGTTACTATAACCTTATCAACTTGAGCAATTGTCAGAATATTGATGTACACGATATGTATCTGACCAATAACCGTGGAGATGGCCTAAAAACTAGAAGTTGTTCTAATATAAGCTTCCATGATAATGAGGCATATTTACTGGGACATGATGTTCTATATGCCACCAACAGCTTGTATGTGGAAGCCTACAATAACAGGATAACCTGCAGCACAAACAGTGGACTGAGAGTTTATAACACAAACCACGTGAGTTTCTACAACAATAATATCACATCTGAAGGCTCAGGAGGTGCAGGAATCGAAATTCAGAAGCACGGAACATCTGTAATGGATGATATTGAGGTGTATAACAACACGATATACAGGACTGTACTTTCTGGAATCTGGATCTTCGGATCAGGATCTTATCTCAATTCTTCGGCAAATGTCCATATCCATCATAATCAAATCTACGATACCGGAACCAACTCCAGCCGTAAAGAAATAGGGGGGATCGTGTCCGATGGATTCAACGTTACCATTGAAAATAACGTGATCGATGGAGCCTGTGGAGCTGGAATTGTACAGAAAAATGTGTATTCTACAGCTCTGGATGGCTCAGGATATGTCATTACGGCGAGAAATAACATTATAACAAACACTACCCAATCCTCATCAGCGGGAGGAAACGGAGCTGGCATATCGAATTTACTTACAGGCACCCACTCCTTTGTTTTACAGAACAATTGTTTCTATAATAACGCCGGCGGCGATTATTTGAATGTAGAGGCATCATCTACGGATATACAGGCAGATCCGCAGTATGCAGACAGAAACAACCATGATTACCATTTAAAGTCAAAAGTAGGGCGATGGAACGGGAGCGGTTGGGTAAATGACAGCGTAAGTTCCCCATGCATCAATGCCGGAGATCCTTTATCGGACTATTCTAATGAACCGGAACCTAACGGAAACAGAATTAACATAGGCCCGGATGGAAATACGGTTTATGCCTCAAAATCCGAACTAATAGCTCCAGTTGCATACTTTACTGCAGATCTTACTGTGAAGTTCATTGACACATCCACCAACAATCCAAACAGATGGGAGTGGAACTTCGGGGATGGAAGTACTTCAACCGAGCAGAATCCTGTACACGCGTTCAGTGGTGAAGGGACATACCATGTTACACTGGTTGCAACAAACGCTGGTGGTTCCAGCGATGTGAGATCAATGGATATTACCGTAAACAGTGTACTGACACCGCCAGTTGCAAACTTCGCTGCAGATAAGACCGAAGGAACAACTCCTCTTACTGTGAAGTTCACTGACAAATCTACCAACAGTCCAACCGGATGGGCATGGAACTTTGGAGACGGAAGTACTTCAACCGCTCAGAGTCCTGAACATACATTCAATGGCGCGGGAACATACACAGTTACACTGGTTGCAACAAACGCTGATGGTCACAGCAATGAAAAATCAATGGACATCACCGTAAACCGTGTACCTACGCCACCAGTTGCAAACTTCACTGCAAATAAGACCGAAGGAACAACTCCTCTTACTGTGAAGTTTACTGACAAATCCACTAACAGTCCGACCGGATGGAAATGGAACTTTGGAGATGGAACTACAACATCAACGGCTCAAAATCCTGAACACACATATGCTACTGCAGGGACATTTACTGCTAACCTGACTGCAAGCAACGCAGATGGTACTAACACCGCAAGCAAGACAATAACCGTCACTGCGGCATCTGCTGAGCCAAAAGCAAGCTTCACAGCAACCCCTACGTTTGGGCGTGCTCCCCTCACAGTTAAATTCACAGATAACTCCGTCAACGCAGCCTCAATAAAGTGGAACTTTGGAGACAATAGTGCAACAACCACCGAGTCAAAACCAAGTCACATCTATAAAACTACAGGGTTTTACACTGTGAAATTAACTGCAACCAATGGCGGCAAATCAAATGTTGCAAGCAGGACAATATATGTCGCAAGGTGACAGCATCACTCACGAAACTTAAGATCAGTGTTAACAAAAAGTAATGGCAGGCAAACCCTGCCACTCTTCTCTTTTTTTACTTGAGCATCTCAGCCAGTTTTTACAGTCAGTCCATACGGGAAAAATTGTATATGGCGAACTTAGTCATTAATTTAGGTCGTCCACTGATACATGGTTGATGTTTTCAGGATAAAATACCAAACGCGACTTTTAATTGCGTTTTGATGCTGTTGCAATACGATGGCTCTACAAACGCCAAAGACATGGGAAAAGAATGAGTGTAAACGTTATTTCGATTACTGGGAAATAATAACAACTGAATACAAATGGACGACCAGAATCAATGCATAACAATTAAATGCTTCAGATGCAGAAAACCGGCTTTTTAAAAAATGGATATTATTAAGCCTAAAGTACAGTAATTTTTACCTAAAACTACTGCATTTTGACCTTTATCTCAATAGATAATGGCAGTGTGTCGATTTTTATGTAAATTCAAAGTTAATTTTTTGTGTACTGAGTATAATTCCATTCTTTCAATATTGGATTTTCAAACTACCAACTTCTTGAGATTTATGATTTTACATAAAAATCGACACACTGCCGTTACAGGCTGAAAGAAAGGAAGAAACCGCGTATAAAAACGGTAAATCTCTACCAGTAATTTTGAGTGAATTCATGAAAAATTGAAAATTGGCTCTTCGCTGTTTTGTATGGGTTGAAAATAGTTGTCCAGTTGAAAAGTTGGCCTGCCAAAATGAGAATCATCGAGTTTGAATGTGATTTTCAACAAAAAATGATTCTAAATTTTATACATCGCTCCTCCCATATAGGAAATGGATGTAAGTTACCCACTCAAAATAGCGAAGAGCCGTAAAATTTATATATCAATTTGAAGATATTTAAACTGACCAATGCGGGGAAAATTAAACCGGGTTGACATCAAAAAACCTTCAAAAGAAAAGCCTGTTAAAAAAAGGAAACGTAATTTCCCTTTTTTATTTGAAGCCGATGTGGTGAACTGCTCCATACAGAGCTTCTTGGGTCATCTTTCTCTAACGTGGGCAAGTCACACAAACTCTACTTCTCGTTCAGGGGATGAGAAATTATGTAACTCCAAAAGTTTGCCCTGTTACTCACTTGCTTGGTTATCATATTGGAGTGTCAGCATAGTACAATTGTTTTGTAAGTAGAAATGGGTTAGCAGATAACAAAAATGAGCAAGGTTGGGAAGTTGCCTACCTTCCTATTAAAATGCCGAGGTGGTAAAATGAAATATATTAGGATATTTTTAATGCTTTTTATTATTATACTGTTAGCCGGTACTGCATCGGCTATTGAGGAAAACATAAACTTCACTACTACAGGATCAAGTTTTGCTCCGATAATTAACGTGACTGGATCTCCAACTATATTATGGACTTTTTCAGACGGAACGACTTCTACGTCACTTAGACCGAATGTAAGTTTCGGGTCTTCTGCTACTCGAACCCAAACCCTAAAAGTGACACCCTGGAGTTCGCTGATTTTAATCGACCTTGGCTATAAAGGGGCAGATGGAGGGGCTACTCCCAGCAACGAAACTATCCCGAGCCAAACGAACCAGTATGTCTCTTCCATAACTGGATTGGAAAACGTAGCTCCTTCTCTTGTAAAATTTGCAGCTTGCGGTAATCCTATTACTTCTCTTGATTTCAGTAACTTTGTCGAGCTGACAATAATAGAATGTTTATCCAGTGGACTTACGAGCTTAACCCTGACGAATACTCCAAAATTAGATAGAGTATGTGCAGAAGGAAGCGATCTTTCAACATTTGATGCCTCTGATTCAATCATTATGGGGGATATTCGAGTCGCTAATCAGGATCATGGGTTGGATGTTTTGGTTTTACCCACGATTATCCCGAGCTGGCATTTATGCTGTCACACAAACACGCTCACAACGAGAATCCCTATTGAGAATGCTCCCACGATTCGAGAAGTGATGATACAGAATACTAATCAAAGCGGAGAACTGCATCCTAGCTCAACAAAACTAACTGTTTTGTATGCAAACAATAACTCTTACACTTCGGCAAACCTTTCTGGCTGTTTCCCTTCTACTCATACCACTAACGTAAGACTACAGTATAATAAAATTGAGCAGATAGATCTTACGAACTGTGCCGGTATAACCGGATTACAGCTACAGTATAATAAGCTGAATCAGTCCGACGTCGATTATGTCCTTCATACACTGGACGGATTCGCTCACACTAACGGTTTCGTTTATTTGCAGGGCAATACTGCACCTTCAAGTGAAGGGCTTTTCCATGCCAATAATTTGACGGGTAGAGGTTGGATTATTGAACTAGATTCTAAATCTATAGTACCAAATCCTGTACCAAATTTCAGTACCAATGTCAGTGAGGGTGACGCTCCCCTGTCAGTCCAGTTTACCGATCTTTCAGAAAATGCAGATGTAGTAGCTTGGGACTTTAATAATGACGGGATTAGTGACTCTGAAGACAGAAATCCAGTTTATGAATTCGCAACTCAAAGGAATCTATACAGTTAATCTGACAGCAACCAATGGAAACGGTACAAATTCAAAGTTAGCTACAATAACTGTTTCTGAGAAACCAGCCGCAGTACTTCCTGTATCAAACTTCAGTGCCAATGTCAGTGAGGGTTTTGCTCCTCTCTCAGTCCAGTTTAATGATGCCAGCACTGGTGTACCAACGGCATGGGAGTGGAACTTTGGTGATGGTTCTCCTAACTCTACTGAACAAAATCCAAATCATACATATAGTTCGCCTGGAACATATACTGTAGTTTTAAATGCTTCTAATACTGCAGGTTATTCAATAAATACGCAAACCAACTATATTAAAGCATTAAATAATAATAATAATAATAATAATAATAATAATAATAATAATAATAATAATAATAATAATAATAATAATAATAATAATAATAATAATAATAGTGGATCATTAACATTGATGAATACAGATTTTTCTCAATTGTCGAATATTCCACGCGGTATGTATATTGGGACAACTACAAAAGATTCTCCACCTTCAAATATTACATTAGCATACAATAGCGCATTAAAATGTGCCGATATCACATACATAAAACCTGCTTCAGGAAATCTGTTTTTTAGTAATTTGTATCCAGCAACCGACAGTAATATCACTTATACTTTAGGAACTGAAGGCGTATCCAGCAGTTCATATGTGAATATCGTAGCGAGTAATTCGATCGTGGCAGTATCAAAAAGATCCAATGGGGATTACAGGATCACATCGAATTGGATTGCAGATGACAAAAGCACACAAAATAGTTATATTACCGTTCCAGCAGCGAGTATAATAGACAATAAAGTCACATTTAGCGTGGTGTGTTATGAATCTAATAGAACTAATATGTTAAAATATAATGATACGATATATACAAAAACTCCATTTAGGACGATAAATACTAGAAACCAGAACTATATATTTGTTAATCAACCAATGGTGTATTTTTCGTCCTACCTTGCGAGTGGCGATACCGGCCCATATGTTTTACATTTATACTCTATAAAACAGGAAATACCCAGAAAAACTATAACATCATATGGTACCAGATCCGTATCGGCACTTACCATTACATATCCTGATCCAGAGAATAATGGAAATAGTATTAATTTAATGAAATCTAATGGACAAAAAAGTACTATTTACGTAGATACTTCTCATTTAGATCCTGCCACAGTTGCATATGAAAAAGAATTACTGGATGCAGGATGGGAAATGGGCATTCATTATACTCAAAATTTTGGTACATTGTCTAATGAAACTGCAATTGCTACAATGGATTCTGAATATAATACTATAGTTAATATATTTGGAAGACAGCCAAAAACGTGGGTAGCGCTAGCAAGTTCAGGTAACATTTCCCAGGCAATGTATGCATATCAGCGTTATGGTATGATATGGCGTTCATGTGAATCTGGCGCTAGCTGGTTATCAGCTGGAAATTTGTGTAACCCTTATTGGCAATGGTGGAATACAAGTATTGAACAGGGTATTGTATTCCCGGCATTCACAATAACTACAGATAAAGAGCCAGTGACAGGTAGTAGTATTAATGCAAGTTATTTTACAATATTTTCCAATGGATTTGCGGCAAACAATATTCGATTGTGTGGGTTACACGAATATTATTTCACACAATCAGCCCAAAATACAACTCAAATAAATATTACAGATTCTAATAATAGTTATATGCGCTTTACTGTGAACACCAGCGGATACCCATGTACACTTAACGTAATGACAAATCTGTCAAACATTGTAATTAGTCACGATGGGGTGACTGTGCCATATACTTATGTAGATGATGGAGTAGTGTTTACAGCAACGAATAACACTACTTATGAATTGCTTTCTGCATCATCTTCAGTTGTAGCTAATTTTACTTCTAATTTAACATCAGGAAATGTACCATTCACAGTACAATTTAACGATACAAGTACAGGAAGTCCTACTTCATGGGATTGGAACTTCGGAGATGGAACTTATTCTAATATACAAAATGCTACTCATACGTTTACAACAGTTGGACTTTACAATGTAACCCTGACAGTTTCGAAAAATGAAAATAGTAGTGCAATAACGAAGGACATCATTGTTTTAGAACAACCAGTATTTCCTGTAGCAAATTTCAGTGCCAATGTCAGTGAGGGTTTTGCTCCTCTCTCAGTCCAGTTTAACGACAGTTCCAAAGATGCAGATACAGTAAGCTGGGACTTCAATAATGACGGGATTTCTGACTCCACAGAACGAAATCAGATTCATGGGTATGAAGATCCAGGAACTTATACAGTTAACCTGACCGCAAGCAATGAAAACGGAAATAACAGCACAATTGGTCATATCAATGTTACTGCAGCCCCGGCAAAGATAATGCCTAAAGCCAACTTCACCGCAAGCCAGACCGCGCCACTCACGGTTCAGTTTAACGATCTGTCCCTTAACGCAACCGGGAGGACCTGGAACTTTGGCGATGGATTCACCTCCACCGATGCAAATCCAAGCCACAAATATGCTACTGCAGGGACGTTTACTGCTAACCTGACTGCAAGCAACGCAGATGGTACCGATGCCATAAGCAAGACAATAACTGTCACTGGGAAACCTGTTCGGGGAGCCCCGAAAGCAAAATTCACAGCAGTACCTCAGGCTGGGCGTGCCCCTCTCACAGTTAAATTCACAGATAAATCCGTCAATGCAACCTCAATAAAGTGGAACTTTGGAGACAAGAGTGCAATAAGCACCGAGTCAAAACCAAGTCACACCTATCAGACTGCAGGCATTTATCTTGTGAAATTAACTGCAACCAACGACAACAAGTCAAATGTTGCAACCAAGAGGGTATTTGTAACATGGCGGTGGAGGAGGTAACGCCAAGAAGATACAGATATGTTTTAGCAAAAAGTAATGGCAGGCAAACCCTGTCACTCTTCTCTTTTTTTATGCGAGCATCTCAGCCAGTTTTTGCAGTCAGTCCAGACGGGAAAAATTACATATGGCGAACTCAGTCATCAAGAATGTCTATCTATAGTCACTATTTTAAATAATGCGACATTTTGTGTGCAAATATATGTCTGTCCCAAAACTCATCCAATTCTTCTTTCAGTACTTTCATTGATGGTCAATTTGTATTTGATTGATATTATTTATTAGTAATCATATAGAGTTATATGGGGAAAAGAGGTCCAAAACCACAATTTACTGACGTTGCCTGTCCGAATAAAGACTGTGAGCTCCATGGCCTTACTGGTCAAGGTAATGTTGTTGGAAATGGAACTTACATAAGTCGTGGAGAAAAAACAAGAAGATATCTTTGCCATCACTGCGGCAAAGCATTTTGCGACCATACGGATACTTTTTATCATGATCTTCGCAAAGATGAGAAAACTATCGATTTAGCTCTAAAAATGTCTATGAAAGGAATGAGCATTGAAGCCATTGCCGATGTTTCAGAGGTACAACCTGCCAGTGTAAAGCGATGGTTAGCTCGTGCAGCTGAACAATATGATAAAGTAAATGACAATATGACGAAGAACCTGGAAGTGCCAAAGATAGAAATGGACGAACAACCATTTTTAACCAATAATAAGGCCTGAAGTCTCAGCTGCCCATTTTTGTTGCAGGAACGACATAGCCGTGGCAATATCAGAAGTAGTAAACATTTACAAACTCATAACTAAATTAATATAGTTAGTATAAATATATAAATGTTGCATTATATGGAGAGGTGTCTATATCTCCGAGCTCACACTTCTTCAACATAGCTTTTCTTTTCTCGGCGTCTGACTAACCAGGCCCGAATAACTTAACTAATCGAGCATGGTACGTTTTACCTTTAAATTCTCTGCAGGTTTGCGGAAATGGTTGCCCTGATGGGAGAACTGCGGTCCGAAATTGCCCGGAGATATGTATGGAAAGGTATTAATTGGAGAAGTATTAGTAATAATATGTGGGTTATATTATTATAGTAAGCCCCTTGATAAAACCATGAGGTAATAATGATGTGTAGTGTTGGAGACGCGTTTGATATCGATATGGAAGAAAAGTTGCCGGTTAAAGACTATGTATGCAAGGACTGTGGAAATAGATTCAAAGGTATTGGCAAGAATGTGAAGTGTCCTTCCTGCCAGTCTAAAAATGTAGCAGAATCCTGATAATCAACTGGATTTTTTAGATACTTATTTTTAACATGAAAAAATCGACCTCTTCTAAAGACATTTCACTGAAGGAAAGTGAAATGCTTCTCCTGCGCGGCACGGCAGGAACGGTGGCTATTGTTAAAGTAGGTCCGGGTGGACAGTTCTTTCTGGAAACTGAAAACGAAGAGATTGTACTCGGACTGGAACCTCATGACCTAATTGTTGCTTCTGCGCTTTCGGTGAATGAGAGAACTGAGAAAGGGCTTAAATGCGTTCTCTTCATGATTCGGGAAATCAGGTCACCATTAATAGTTCTTCCAAAGAACCATCCTGCATCGCCAAGGCTTCCAATCGTAGTGTCGGCTGGTAAAAAGACTGTTCTAAGCTGCAATATCACACCTGGCACGCACCCGAATCAAGATGTACTATGCGGTTCAAACGAATTTGATAGTCTGGAGGTAACAGGAACAATGGAGGGCGTACAAATTAAAAATATGCCACAGTGTGAGGTATTAAGGGTTAACTTTGATATCTGACCAGCACATCTTTTCAGGAACAAAGACCCAGGGACTTCGGCGCCCCTCCGCCTCACATAATAGTCTTGATCTTTAGCGAGTTTAATTAACTCGCTCTACTCCTTTTGTTTATGTGGCAGTGATAAAAAATTACTTGTTAACTGCTCCAATGCCTTAATACGTTCTTCTGGATCGTTGCTAAGACACTGGTTGTGAATTTTCTCTTGATCTACCAAATGCCCAACCCCAGAAATTTGTACATATTTTATGTTTAAAATGGTTTCTTTTTTCTTTATTATCCTGATTCTCTACTGTCGTGTCAACAATAAAATGCCGTAAAAATTATATTGTATATTATTCATAAAGAATCCTGGAGGATTACTTATGAATAAATACACTGTGACACTTACCAAAGATGAACGTGAAGCTCTTTGTGAACTTACCTCAAAGGGCAAACATAACTCACAAAAAATCCTCAATGCTCTGATCTTACTTAATTGTGATAAAAGTGAATGGAATGTTAACCATTCAACCAATGAAGAAATCTCACGTATCCTGAATATTAGTATGAGAAAAATTGACCGCGTTAAAAAACGATTTGTTGAAGAAGGTCTTGAAGTTGCCCTCAACGGGGAAAAAAGAGATCGCATTTATGCTAAAAAAGTTGATGGTGATTTTGAAGCTCATCTAGTCGCCCTTAGTTGCAGTAAACCCCCTGAAGGTTTTGCAAGGTGGTCTTTGCGATTGTTGGCTGATCAGGCAGTAGAACTTGGCTATATCGAGAATATTTCTCATGAAACAGTTCGCCGTACTTTAAAAAAACGAAATCAAACCCTGGCAAAGGAAAGGATGGGTAATTCCCCCGGAACAAAACAGTAGCTTTGTTGCAAATATGGAAATGGTTCTGGATGTTTATAAGCGTCCATTTGATCCACGAAATCCTGTTATATGTATGGACGAATCCCCAAAAAAACTGATTGCAAACACACATATTCCAGGATCTCTCTATGAAATATTTCCACCAGCAAAGGCATTGTGGGATAGGTTTGAGTTTGTGTAAACCCCAAAACATGGAAACTGGTTGAATATGGCAGAGATTGAATTGAATGTACTTACAGGTCAATGTTTAAAAAGGAGAATGGATAACATCGAGGCTGTTAGGAAAGAAGTATTCGCCTGGCAAAAGTTCAGAAACAACAAAAATACAAAGGTTAATTGGCAATTCACAATAGAAGATGCAAGGATAAAATTGTCACGTCTTTATCCGATACTTGAGGATTGACGCGACAGTCGGACTACCAGTGATATTATCCTTATAGGTTCATGACTTCTTCATAGGTACTGTAGTTGATACCATTCGGGCAAAAATGGCTTCCGATGATCACTTTACCAGATCACCGGCCTCTCACTCTCTGACCTGTAAAGTTTATCGCCTGGCTTTACGTTAGGGAATGCCTTGTAAAACTCAGGCACGTTGAAGACCACACCGTTGACCCTGAACCTGGAAGGCGAGTGGGTATCGGTCAGTGTTAGCGTCCTCAGGTATTCATTCGTGTCTGATTCCCTCCATGACTGTGCGTAGCTTAAGAAGAACCTCTGATCTCCGGTCAATCCATCGATCGTCTCCGACTCTCCTTTTGATGAGAGCTTATAGGCGTGGTAGGCCAGGGTCAATCCGCCGAAGTCTGCTATGTTTTCCTGCAGGGTCATGTTGCCGTTTACGTATAGGCCGGGCAGGACCTCGAACCTGTTGTACTCGTCCACCAGAACCCCCGTGCTCTTTTCAAAGTTATCGGCGTCCTTTGGCGTCCACCAATCCGTCAAATTTCCAGTGGCATCGAACTTCCTGCCCTGGCTATCGAAGTGGTGAGTCATCTCGTGTCCTATAATGGCACCTATGTCACCGTAGTTGACTGCATCATCGGCGTCCTTGTTGAAGAAGGGCGGCTGAAGAATGCCCGCCGGGAAGACTATGACGATTTTATTATAGTCCGCATATGCATTAACCTCCTGTGGGTTCATCTCCCATAGCTTGCGATCTACGGGCTTGCCTATCCTGTCCAGACCGTAGGGACCTTGGTGGAATTGGAATTTAGAGGCCCTGATGGTATTATTGACATATGAATCGTTCTTCACTTCAAGCTCTGAATAATCCAGCCATTCGTCGGGGTAACCTACCTGGACATCAAGGGCCTCAAGCTTCATGAGGGCTTTTTTCTTAGTTTCAGGCTCCATCCATGTCAGGTTTTGAATTCTTTCCCTGTAGGCTTTCTTAAGGTTGGATACCATCTCCTGCATCCTGGCCTTGGAATCTGGATCGAAATATCTTTCCACATAGACATGGCCTATGGCCTCACCCATGACCCGGTTTTCTATATCGATGACCCTCTTCCAGCGGGGCTCCATCTCTTGCTGGCCATTGAGCTTTCTCCCATAGAAGTCAAAGTGCTCCTTCTCCAGGTCGGAGCTGAGATAGGGAGACGTGGCTAAGATCAGCTTCCAGCGCAGGAAGGTTTTCCAGTCAGCTACGCTCTCGTCCTGAAGGGCGGTGCTCAGTTCCTTAAAGAAGGACGGGTTTCTGACGTTGACCTCGGCCACATCCGGGTGACCCAGGACGCTGAAGAGACGAGACCAGTTCGTGCCTGGAGCAAAGGTCTCAAGCTCTTCAAGGCTCATTTTGTTATATGTTTTTATCTCATCGTTGTCGTCCACGTTGGTGAAGGATGCGTTGGCCAGCCTGGTCTCTATCCTCATCACGGTCCTGGCATTATCCTCAGCAACCTTTGGGCTATCGCCTAGATAGACGAACATCCTGGCAACGTGAGCCAGATACTGCTCTCTGGTCTTGATAGATTCGTTGTCCTGCCTGAAATAGAAATCTCTATCTGGGAGGCCCAGACCCCCCTGAGTAAGGGTAGCGATCATGACCTTGCTGTTCTTCTTGTCGGGTGCGGCGTACATGGAGAAGAAGGGGTCCATGCCATAATCCATCATTTGCGTAGATACGGTTTGAATATCGGAAGTGTTGGAGATATTGTCTATCAGCTTCAATTTGTCTTTTATGGGATCCAGACGCTGCTTTTCCAGGGTGGCATTATCCATTCCTACGCAGTAGAACTCCCCGATCTTCTGCTCGGGGCTTCCCTCGGGGGCAGAGGTGTTGTTGGCTGCGCTCTCCACGATTATTTTGACGCGGTCGTAGGTTCTGTCCGCTACTATCTCGGTCTCTCCGTATCGGGATTTGTCCACAGGCACTGGATGGCTTTTTATCCAGGCTCCCTCAGCATACTCATAAAAGTCGTCTCCAGGTTTTACTGAAAGGTTCATATCCTCAGGGTCGATAGCCTTCTCATTCTCATGTCCTGAGGTGTTCGTACCCATCGAGGCTTCAGAAAAACCAAAAGCTACAAGAGTTAAAGCGTTAATTAGTGCGATGCCAAAAACGAATAGACATAATAGACATATTACTCCCTTCTTCATGCTTTCCCCAATTCCTATAGATTCTCTTACATTGTAGCATACAAAGGTTGTTTATTTGGGCTCTGTAGGATTCCTCTCTAAACTGGCGTCGTCAGTCTAAATTTGAATCTACAAATCAATATCTTTTTGAGTATTCAAGCGCAGGAATAGAATCTACAAGCTCCTACTTCTCCCCCGATATCATTCCCCAGATCGTTTTCATTCCTTGTAATTTCTATTGACTCTGTGGCATATATTAATTTTCAGATATGAAAATATTAAATTGTCCTATATTACATTACTTCATCTTAGGAGTGGCTTAAAAAGCTTATTACTATATTCGGCAGGTCGACATTAGACTTTAAGTATATTTATCGATTGCGTTTTTTAAACATTGTGTAACTATTATCAGGGATAAAACTGGTTAACATATTGCCCAAATCTCACGACGTATATGAACAATGAACCATTTTTGCAATAATGTTCAGTATCAAGGATAATGTGTTTTCCAGCAAAAACGCTATCAGAAAAATACTCGGAAAAAACAAGTTACCTGCTGAAAGTAGGTTATTATTGAGTATCTAATCGATTAGAAGGGAATAAAGGATCTGGAGAAAATAAGCCACGGTGTCAATGTCTGAAATGTCACAATAAAAAAGCCATACTCGAAATCCTCGAGGTAATCAGTAGAGAGATTAAATAGAAATAAGGCCATACTTCCTGCTTTCGGCAGGTGAACTTAAAAATTCATTTCATTTTTTACTGATATCGATTTTTCTCAAGACTTCTAAAATTATGTCATTATATGCATTTTCTAAATGTTGACAATATATTCGTAAATTTATATTGTTGTAAATGGGGGAATAACAAATCCCGTTCGAAAGTTAGTCCACATGACATTGATTTTTAGATTTCTCACCAAAAAAGTGCAATCAAAAATTTATGTATGTTGGGAGCATCTGCTGCCGAATGTAGGAGAGATTTAAGCTCCCTATACTCTTGAGCATAGGGGGTTTATCGGAATTCTCATTAATTTAAGGTTCGGATTTATAGAATTATATAGTTATACCTAAATTAAAAAATCAAGGTCAAAATCAGGGCACAATTTTCCTGATCAAAGGTATTTTCTGCATTATTATTATAATGATCAGAGAAACGACGAACAATAAGACCGTAACCAGCGGAACAGATATTATCGGGCTCAGAAAAGACGGAGATAATAAAAACACACCAAATAACCCATGCTGTATATAATGTAATAGTATTGGGTGAACGAGGTATATTCCCATGGAAGCTTCGGCAACAGCACTTATAATGTTTTCTATATTCATGCACGACGTTGTTAATGTCATATGGTCCAGGGCTTTCCGGAGCAAGATGAACAAACATATCGCGTATGTTGTTTGTGTTATACTTGTCGAAGTTAAAAACGTATCGAATTTTCCGCTATTCATGCTCATAATATAAGACCCGAAGATCATAATCATTAATGAAGTAGCAACTATGACACCCGACAAATATATTAATTTGTCAGTTATCTGGGTTTTTTTGATAGCATAACCAATGATATATAAACCGAGATTCCCGGTTGCGGCTTCTACGGGTATCCCAATATTGTATCCGAAAAATCCTATTAACTGGTTGACAGGTGTGAATAAAAACCACAATGTTAGGTAATAACGGATGTCAGACATGTTTGCATGCGCTAAGATCCTGCGTAACAACGGCGTGATGAGATATAATCCGATGATGTAGTAGAGGAAGTAGAGATGATAAAAGATTTTATTAGACAGGAATTTTTGCACAAAATCTACGGTAAATATACTAAATATATTATAATTGTTTGCGAATACCATATATATCATTGACCATGCAACTAGAGGTATAACGACCTTGCTAAACCTCTTTGAAAAGAAGATCCGGTCATCCTCCTGCTTATCCAATAATAGGTAACCGCTCAATATGAATAATATTGGAACCGCGAAACGTATCATCGCATTATATACATTAGACATCCACCAGTCTATCCATGATATTTTATTCCAGGCAAATCCGAAATTGTCGACATGGATTGCCACCACTGCAAATATCGCTATTATCCGGATCAAATCAACCCAAAGATACCGATTTTTGGTTACGCGTTTTTGAATTACATTCTCCATCTGATTCCTCAAATTCGTCTTAATTATTTCATGTTGTATAATGGCTCGCCTTCCCCATAATTGAGGTTTATCGAAATCCTCTAAATATTTACACTTAATTCACTCAAGACTCTATAACCATGGAAGGCACAGAAAAGCTGTAATTTTGAAATTAGTCCGCTTGAGCGAGCAAAGCGAGTGAAAGCGTACTAGGGTTCGGGAAGTGAAACGGACCGCGTACTCCCGAGGCGCAATTCGGGAAGTGAAACGGCCCCCGTGCTGTTGCGATTACATCGCAACTCCCAGAAAAGCTCCGATTTCCTGTGATCCCGAAGCGGAACTCGGGTGGAAAAGCTGTATTCTTCTTTTATTCCGGGTTGCAGGTGTTTTCAGTGGTTTTAACTTACTCCCGGTGTTTGTGGTATCTATGCCGTTGTCTATCAGCCAGCAATACTCTCCACCGCTAAGGGAACTTGCTTTATCCTCATCAAAGTATGAGCCGTCCGCATTAAGGTCGCCCATAACAAGGAAATCGTCCTCATCCGGGTAAGTTTTCCTGGCGTCATCAAGGACAGCTGGAAGATAATTGATTTCTTCTGCGGCTGTATCCGGGTCTATATGGATGGTTATCAGGACAACATTGAAGGTTTCTTCAGGTTTTCAAAGGATGCGGTGTAAGGCTGCCTGTGAAAAGGGTCTATTCCATTGGGTTCGAAATAGGTATGGGGCTCTCCGGTTAGCTTTACTTCGGTGCTGTCGTAAATATACGCATACTGTTCCTAGCTTGAAGTCCTGCCAAGCCTCTTGCTAACGACATCGGAATAACTGGCTCCTTCACTGTTTACAGCTTCTATCAATTCAGGAAGAGCGACCTGGGAACGGTTCCGGATTTCCTGTATTGCAACTATATCGTAAGTACGGATGATTTCCGCAAGCGTATTCATGACCTCAGGATTTGAAGCTTTTTTGGCCCCGAATACCTGAATATTGAAAGCTCCAACCCTTAGGGTTTCTTCGTGAAGACCAGTGTCAGGAGAAGCTGAAGATGTCCCTGACGAAAGAGACTCAGAACCCGAACTTTCTACAGAGTTAAGGTTTTCTTCTTCAGGAGTATCTATACATCCTGACAAAATTATTAAAAGAACTGCAAGACAGATTATTGTCTTGTAAAACGCTTTTAAATTCATGGTCTACCCCTTTTTCAGGCCTTTAGAACCTCAGGTTGAAGCCTTCAGGCAAATCTCTGGAAAATAACATCCGGGCAAAAAGTACCTCTGATTCGGTATTCTCCTGTTTTATGCAGGTACATAGTACTTAATATAGCGCTGTATAATTGGGCAAGAGGAGACCTTTCCCAGTTTTCCCTTTTCCAAACACCCCATCCAAAAAGTTCCTCCAATCTGTTATCATCCGGTTTTCCACTGAGTTTAAGGGAAAAAGTAGAAGGGAATTGAGGGAATCCTACAAAAATAGTTGACTTATATAAATTACTAGAATTGTAAACCAGAAAAGAGAATAAAAATTAAGATCCTGTATCGAAGGAGTTAGTGTGTTTGAATCGTACCCTTCGCATAAAATTTTTTATTAGTTCTTATTTTCGCTTGATCTTGCTGATTCGATTTACACTTCGTATGAGTTGCGGCAAGAAGCCAGGTTCTTGAATTGCGTATCAATCTTTTTTGATATCCGGCTTCCGGGTTCTTATGAAGTGAATTCCATATTAATTTAAAAGAATGGACTTCATTTTGAGAAAAACGCTGCCTTATAGTGATAGGCATCAGGAAAATATAAGGGATTCGATTTCAATAACTGTAATAGGTGCTGGAAATGCCTGGAAATCCGAGTGAAATAAAGTTAGTGAATAACGCTATGGCCAATGCTGCCCGAAGGAAGATTATGAACTTCCTTGCAGATGGTGATAGGAGTATTGAGGAAATTGGAGAAGCAGTAGGGAAAACAATGCTCGATTTCCATCTCAAGGTTCTGCAGCAGGCAAGCCTGATTGAGTTAGGAGAAGGAACTGTCAGGTTAAGTGAATATGGCAGGAATTTCTTGAAGGGTAAGGAAGAGAAGGGTGCTGAGAAAACTGCAGATATCTCTCAGGCAAAGCCGGTAGAGATTGTTGAAGTCAGGCAGCTTTTGCCCTGCATAGCTGATTCCTCGAAGTTCAGGGTAATTGCAAATATGACTCCTCCTCTTGGTGGAAACCTCAAGGTGCTTGAGCCTCTCTTTCCCAGAGGCAGATATTCAGACAAGATAAGCGCCCTGATAATTCAAAAAGGAGAAACTATTACAACTATTTACGGTACTGGAAAAGTCACCATGACTATGATTAAAAACGAGGGCGAAGCCAGAGAAGCGCTCGAGAACCTGAGGAGTACTATTAATGAGGCTATTGCAAAGGGTGTCGCTCCAGCTCCCAGGGAAAAGGTCAGAGTAGAACCCATGGAGATCTACAAATACATGCCCCAGACAAACTGCGGCAAATGCGGTGAACAGAGCTGTTATACTTTTGCAATAAAGCTCATGAGTGGGGAAGCTTCTCTAGACAAATGTACACCCCTCAAAGAGCCGGAATATGCACTCAACCAGGAGCATCTGCAGGTTTTAATTGCTTATATTTGAGCCGGAATCATTTGAAGAAACATTACTTAATCGGAGGAAGCTTTTAAGACGCTGGTCATAGTGCTCACTGAAGATCCTTATATTTCCGAACATACTTATATCGCCTGCAAACTCGCGAGGCTGAATTTGAAATAGCGAGGTGTCCATAGAATTGGAGCCCTTAAAAGAAAAATTACAGTGTTAGATGGAAGATTTCAGTGTAAACTCTTTCCCTTGTATTTTTTGTTTCAACCTTAAATCTGGCTTATTTTCTTTAGACACAACATCGATTCAAAAATTGTCCTATCAATATTTTTTGATATTTGGCTTTCGGATTTTTATGAAACTAATCTCATAATTAATCACAGGAACTGGTTTGGAAGAGCTGGACTCTATCTTAAGAAAAGCTTTCTGATACTGCTGAAGCATAAAGGGGCAAAAAATGGGCTCCAACAGCGCTGGCAGGTGTTAAAGGTGCCTGAAAATACAGATGAGACTAAATTAGCGAATTTCGCTATGGACAACCCTGTCCGAAGAAAAATAATTGATTTCCTTGAGAGCAGCGATAGAAATATCGAGGAAATAAGAGGGATGATAGGGAAGTCAACTCTTGAGTTTCATCTCAAGATTTTGCAACAGGCAAACCTGATTAAGTTAGATCAAGAGACTGTAAAGTTAACCGAATACGGCAAGAAATTCTTGAAGGATAAGACAGAAGAAGGTGCAGAAAATATTCCAGACCTTTCTCAGGCAAAACCAGTAGAGATTGTAGAAGTCAGGCAACTCCTGCCTTGCATAGCAGATCCCTCAAAACTCAGGGTAATTGCAAATATGGCTCCTCCGTTAGGTGGAATCCTGAAAATTCTTGAGCCCTTTTTTCCTAGAGGCAGATATCTGGACAGGACACGTAGCCTGATAATTCAAAAGGAAGAAATCATTATAACTATTTACAGTACTGGAAAAGTCGGCATGGGAATGATTAAAAACGAGAATGAAGCCAGAGAAGTACTCGAGAATCTCAGGACTACCCTTAATGAGGCTATTAAAAAGGGAGTAGCGCCGCCTCCCAGGGAAAAGGTCAGGGTTGAGCTTAGGGAGATCTATAAATACCTACCTCAGACCAACTGCCGCGAATGCGGCGAACAGGGCTGCTACAGCTTTGCCATAAGGCTAATGGCAGGACAGGTCAGTCTCGATAGGTGTACGCCCCTTAATGAGCCAGGATATACAACTAATAAGGAATATCTGCAAGTTTTGACTGCTTATATCTGAGCATTGCTATTTTAAAAGGACAATATGTGTAATTGAAGGCGCTACTGAAAAAAATTAGATAATTAACGGGAGGAATCAGAATTTATCTATACCCTTTTTATTTTTTCTAACACTTATTGTATATATCTTTTCGACATAATCCAAAAATTAAAGAATTTTTAGTATCAATCTTTTTGATCTTTGGCTTTTGGGTTTTTATGGATATGACTTCATAATTAATCGTAGGAATACCTTGAAATAATTAGGTTTTAACCTTAAAATAGGATTGGTAATATACTGAATTAAGAAGAGCAGAATTAGACTTTAATAGCCTGGTAGGTGTAAAAATGTCAGGAGGCACGAGTGAGACAAAGTTGGTGAATTTTGCTATGGCCAACAAGGCCCGAAGGAAAATAATTAATTTCCTGGCGAATAGCGATAGAAATATTGAGGAAGTAGCAGGGATAGTCAGGAAGTCAATTCTTGATTTCCATCTCAATATTTTGCAACAGGCAAACTTGATTGAGTTAGAAGACGAGACTGTAAAGCTAAGTGAATATGGCAGGAATTTTCTGAAGAGTAAGAAAGAGAAAGGCGCGGAAGAAACTGTAGATTTCTCTCAGGCAAAACCAGTGGAGATTGTAGAGGTCAGGCAGCTCTTGCCCTGCATAGCAGATCCCTCAAAGTTCAGGGTAATTGCAAATATGACTCCTCCCTTAGGTGAAATCCTGAAAGTCCTTGAGCCCATTTTCCCCAGAGGTAATTATTCGGATAGAATAGGTGGCCTGATAACGCAAAAAGGGGAGATTATTACAACTATTTACGGTAGTGGAAAAGTCAGTATGAGAATGATTAAAAACGAGAGTGAAGCCAGAGAAATACTCGAGGAACTTAGGAGTACCATCAATGAAGCTATCAAAAAAGGAGTGGCTCCGGCTCCCAAAGAAAAGGTCAGAGTCGAGCTCATGGAGATCTACAAATACCTGCCTCAGACCAACTGTGGCAAATGCGGCGAACAGGGCTGTTACAGCTTTGCCATAAAACTCATGGCTGCTCAGGTCACCCTGGACAGGTGTACACCACTTAAAGAGCCGGAGTATGCAAATAACGAGAAGCATCTACAATTTTTGGCAGATCATATTTGAGCCGCTGTTACTAAAAATATAAATTATTAGGAGGAAGCTTTGAAGACATTGACAATAGTGCTTACTGACGGTCCTTATATTTCCGAATATGCTGAGATCGCCTGTAAACTTGCCGAGAGCGCACTTAATCGGTACCATGTAAATATATTCCTCTACCTGGATGCAGTACATATTCCCAAAGAAGGTCAAAATCCGTCCTTTTTTACTAACGCAGGCGAACTTTTTTCTGGACTTGCTGAGAAAGGGGCTATTATTAGAGCCTGTTCACGGTGTGCTGCTGCAAGAGGTTATAGGGCAGAAGAGGAGACTGTGAATGGAAGTAACTGCAGAGACTATTTCTCTGGAATAAAAATTACAAGTATTTATGAACTTTCAGAAATGCTGAGTAGAAGCGACAGGGTAATTTCACTATCAAGATAAGCTCGTTGAGAAGAGGTTCAGATCCAATGAAATCCGTCTTTTATCTATTAGATACCACTCCCTACGGTAGTGAAAAAGCCTTCGGAGCATTGAATGCGGCTGCAGTAAGCCTTAACAGGATGAATGTGATCCTCGGCCTTCATGGAGATGGAGTTTATCTTGCTATTGCCGGTCAGGACAGCAGAAATCTTAGGCTGCCAAACCTTGCAGATATTCTTTACGCATATGGAGAGCTGAGAGTGCTTGTGCATGAACCCTCGCTTGTGGAAAGGGGCCTTTTCGGGGAAACCTTAATAGAAACCCTGGAATTGACAGACGAAGAAGATTTTCTGGAAGCTATGGAAAGCTCGGACTGCGTTATTCTGCTTTAATAATAGTTGCTGAGTAAGGATGAATCGGATGATAATATGAAACAAGAACAATAGGATGTGTTCCTGCTGACAAAACCTCCCTTCAGCCCGAGATCGGAGTTATGCCTCAAACTGGCTGCTCGCTCCGGAAACGTCAAGAATCTACCTTGCAGGAGACGGAGTCTATCACCTGCTTACCGGAATAGAGGAATTGCCAGAATGCAAAGTCTATGCCTGTAAAGAGGACATGGAGGCCAGAGCTATCAAGCCAGGAGAAAAAGTGACAGTTCCGGATGACTTTTACGCCGATTTTATGGAGGATGTAATGGAACACTGCAGGCATGAGTATACGTTTTAAATATCTGGCAGTACAAATTTGAGATTACACTCTTTGATTTGCAATTAGAAGTGCCAGATTTTACTTTTACGTTTTCAACTGATGCTTTAAACCTATTGAAGAGGAGTACTGAACCGGATCAATCCCTATGGTCGAAAATATTCCGAAAGAAATCGTAAAGGACCTGCAATCTGTTTGTCAGCTACATGAGCAGGCAGTCTGCAACCATGACAAATGCAGGGAATTTAGCGAAAGCTTGTCCGGCCTTCTAGTCCGACTTGAGGATATGAAATTTTACCGGCTGGCTGACAGACTGATGAGTATTCTCTTAAACTGTAAGCCAAAAGAGGCTTCTCACTGTGAAAAAGCAAATCTTGTCGGAGAGATGATGAAAGAGATAACAAAAGAGGCGCAGAAGGCAGCCGGAAAATGAGACTGCAGTTTCCTTATTTTCGGAGGAGGCATTAAGGCTGCCTGGGATAAGCATTTCACTTTTTTCACGTAGAAACAACTTATTAATATGGAATATTTTTGCAGGTTTCATGATCGGCGGGAGATGATTTCCGTGGGCACGAATCCGTGAATGCCCGCTCCAATGAGAAGATAGGGCATGAGCTGACGGAATAGGATGAATGCGAATCCCGCAGACCGCTTTGCAAGTAACAAGTCAAATTTTCAGCTTTAGAAAGATATATATACTTCTCAAATTCAATGGTTATTGATATGATTGATGAAAAAAATTTACAACTTTTCAAAGCATTAAGCGAAGATACAAGGTACAGGATCATCAAGGCTCTTCTTGAAGCCGAGCGCAAATGCGAAGAGAAAAAATGCGGTAACTGCAAAGGAGAGCTATGCGCCTGTGAGATCCCAGAACTCATTGGTAAAACCCAGTCCAATACCTCAATGCACCTTGCAAAGTTGCAGGATTGGGGGATAATTAAAGTAAGAAAAGAGGGGAAAATGAGGCTTTATTCCATAGAAAATGAAAAAATCAGGAAGATTTTGGAAATTGTTGAAGAATAATTTTTAGTGCCATTACTTCAGTTAAAACTCAAGACCTATCCGACCTGAAAATCATAATATAATGAAATGGTTTTCCAGGGTTTCCGAAAGCACCCGCATCTCCTCAAAAGGGAGAAAGTTTTTGCTTTGCTTTTTTCTCCGGCAGCAGTTAGTATGCCTTTATGGGCATGTTTTTTCTAGATGTCTAATGCATTGTTTTTTCAATTTTCGGGACTTGTTTATTGGATTTATTTAAGGTTTATAGTTCAGGAAACTCTCTTGAAAACTCTTTTGAAGTCTAATATGTACAAATGCCCCCGGTATTAAACAGCCTGACTTTGACAGTTAGATAAAAATAAGTGCTCTTTGTTTTGTGTTATTCGGTCAAATGAATATAAACACAAAACAGAGAGCGTTTCCTACAATTCCGGACAAGAATATATGTGTTCTATCGGATCAATTCTTGCTGTCCAATCTTACTATGAAAAGCTTCATTTTTGTGAGATTTTTAGCAAGCATAAAAGCAAGGGTCTTGATCTCAATAGTTTATTAGTAGGATTGATGAGCTATAAGCTCACCGATAATTTAAGCATCAAGGAAGCTGGCAAATGGTTAAATCAGAAAGAAATTCTCGACATCTTAAACCTTGAAAAATTCCATGAAAGAGTTCTTTACAGAACCCTTGAAATCCTGGGGCGTAACAAAGAGGAAATCCTTTCGGATATTCTAAACAGTCTTTTTTCGATGTATGATTTTGAAGAGACGGATATATACCCTGACTGGATGAGTATAGTTCTTCACGGCACTAAATCTACACTTGGAAAATATGGGTACAGTAGAGGTCATAGACCTGATAAGTTGCAGATAACAGTTGGAGTTAGTGAACTCAAGAAACCCATAAACATACCTGTTGGAATCACAGTGAATAGAGGAAACGTTCTTGATCTGCAGCATTTTCCCGATACTTATAATCAGGTAAAAAGGAATGTTTTATTTTAGCCGTATTTGTTCTCCTCTAAATAGTAATTAATTTCCGCATTGGAGCTTTAGGTCGTGTCCAGAATCTCCTCAGAACCGTAAGTATGAGAATCTCGCTAAGTTTTATTCAAATGTTATGGGGGTAAGCGTTATTTCAGAATTGATCAATAACTCACGGACACGACCCAGACTTATTAGTGAATAAAATCTATCCAAAATCTTATTATGTTCATCAAATAAATCTTTTTCAATTCCTCTTTGTATATTTAGGAAATCATCCTCTGCCATAACTTATTCCCCTTTATCAATTTTAGAATAACAGGTAATGTCTACAAGTTATTAAATAGCAACTTTCTTAATATATTACAAATTAATGAAAACCGAAGTTCCTGTGAAAAATATGATGAATCATGGAATCTATTTGATGAAAGAACACAATTTAAGAGACTTTTTATTATTTTCTGGTCTTCAATTTTTTTCTCTAATAATGCAAAACAATAAAATTTTAATTTCATTGAAATAAATTCTTTTTTATGGGAAAAGGAAACAAAATAATCTATAAGTCAATGGTAAAAACTATCTTTGAAGGCAATATCTTAATTCCTTTGCCGAAATTATTGGTTGGAAATCGCTTTCATTCGCTGTTCTCTATAATATCTCCTACTCACTGCGATTATTGTGGCACAAAATTAAATGTGAATTCTCACTATACCCGTTTTATTCTTACGAGTTATGGCACCATAACTCGCAATACTATATACTGGATTTGTCCTAATTGTAAAAAGAATTTTCATGATCAGATAGTTGGCGTTTCTGGATCCGCAAATTACAGCGATGAGTTCTATGACAAACAACAGTTTGTCAGATATGATGGCAGATGCAGCCTTAACAATTCCTGTAGAATCGGTGAAAGATATACAGAAGGCTTGACTGATATATGTGGGAGAGCTCCTTGTGCCTCTTCATTATGGTTGCATGAGCAAAAACAAGCAACAATATCAAAGCAAGAACTATTAGATCAAAATCCTGATTTCGACGGAACATTGTATGCTGATGGGGATTGGGTCAAGAAAGGATGGAAAAAGAAGTTTGAAACTCTGATCGGAAGAGAGATTACATTAAAAGAATGGAAAAAGATGCGATATCAATCCGTTTACGTTATCGCCACAAAAGAAAAAGTAATTTTGGATTTTGAGATAACTGACAGGTTACCAAAAGTTGAGGCTCTGATTCCTCTTTTCCTACGAATAAAAAACCGATTTCCAGAAGGCAAAATACAAAAGATTGTTTCTGATGAGGATAAAGCAATTATTGGAGCTGTAAAAAGTGTCTTTCCTGAAGTTGTTCATTCTTTTTGTGTGTTTCATCAATTGAAAAACGTTAGCAAAAAATATAGTGATGAATTCGGATCAGTAAAAGATATTCCAGATAATGATAAACTTGTGTACAATGAGATCTGTCAGTTAATACAATCTGACACGGTCATCAATTCCGTTGTGTGTTTTCAAAATATCCTAACATTGGACTCTAATCTCAAACTTTCAAAAGCGTCTCATAAAGCGATTTCTTATGCAAAAGAGATGTTCGAAAAGAACATAAGCTTTTTGAAAAAAGGATTTACACCTGAGACGGATAATACAATGGAACAGATATTTTCGTTGATAGGAGATGTTGTTGACAAAGCAAGATCATTCAAAACTGATAATGGTCTAACTAATTTTTGTTACAATTTGTTTACCTATTTTAATAAACGGTGCTTTCGTACTGGAAAATGGGCAGGATTCTCACCATTGATGAGGGCGAGATTTCAGTATGGATAAATAAAGTGTGAATGGAAAATTCGATCTAAATCTGAACTTTATAGCGATAGCTATCGAATAATTCTGACAGATATCGGAAGTTTGTGTAAAAATTTAGATGTAAGTAGATCAACTGTTCTGAAATGAGGAAAGCATCTAATTAATTTTGATAAAATCTCATTATTCTTTTAAAATTGGAGATAACCAGAAAAAATTAAAAAGACTCCAATTTAAAAATCGAAAAGTGTGATGGTTATTGTAGATGGTTTAAACTTGTTCTTAGGTAAAGATCTAATCTGTATTACCAAAAATTCCACCAGGGCTTCTTAGCTCCAGGTGCTTCAATTGCTTTCTGATTTATCAGCATTTGAACCTGGACCGTATAGTTATTGTGAATACTTTTAAGTTCTTCAAGTTCTTGCTTAGGTGTGGACCTGAATAATTACCTTTTTGACAGATAGGGAAGGATAAACAGTGAAAAAAATACAATCAAACGAATATTTTGATGCAGTACAAGTGTATTTTGTCGACCATAAGGATCCTGCCAGGGTATATGCATTCCTTTTGAATACTCTATGGGCAGATAAGTATAAACTGTCTGAGAGGATGTTTTACCAGCGTGTCGATAAGCTTGAAACGATAGACGATTGCGTGCGTTTCTACACCGGTACAGAGTGTATTCTTGTGTTGTGTTCACAACCGTAATAAAAAAGATTGCCTTAGGATAAATAAAATAGAGGCTCGTTTAAGTGAAACCCGAAATAAGGTCGATTACACTGAGGGCTAATACCATTAAATTTTATGAAGAAAAGGCGGGAAGTGGTCAACTCCTTCCCGCTTGATGTTGTAAAATGCCTGGAAGTTGCTTGCTATGAAACAATTCCGGATCTTCTGACTTCGCGGTGAGAGTATAAAGGAATTCCTATTTGTTTCTGTTACGTCAAAAAATCGCAGAACAAGGCACGATTTTTGACATGTTGAATTTGTTAGATGAGTATAAAGTTTTTTCGTTTTTGTCTTAATTATTTTCTTTTTGTGCTAAAATCGGGTAGTGCGGCAGCTGCTAAACTTACACAGAAAGGACATTTACCAAAACTTATACCAGGGCTTCTTATTTCCGGGCGTTTCAATTGCCTTTTGATTAATCAATGTTTGAACCTGCAGGAATTAATTGTGCATATGCTTAAGGTCCTCTTTGTTCTTTTTCAAATCAGACATCAGCTGAGAAATAACACCCACGAAAGAAAATGTGAAAATTGGGATAGAAGGTATTTGTTTATCATTCGTGTTTTTCTTATTTGTTTAATTGCGCTTCGTAATGATTGATATCGCGATTTAAAAACCAAAATAATTTCACCATCATATCTTTTGTAGGGTTTTTTGAATATTCTTTACATTTATAGAGCACGTCTCCTGTTACACATTTTAAGGTTATAAATTTTTGAAGATCGTCTTTCTTCATTATAATATTCTTATTAATGCATTGTTGGATATGTTTTTTAAGTGGATAATAGAATTCATGCAGACATATTGCAATTTCCTTTTGTTCATCTGACATTTCGTTTCTCATACAAGATAGACAACTGCTACATCTTATATATTTTTCTATAGATTTGTTTGAGATGTTTCACCAAAATTTCCACCATGCTTTTTTATACCCAGGTGCTTCTATGGCCTTCTGATTAATTAATGTTTGAACCTGCAGGAAATAATTATTATGCGTTTGCTTAAGGTCCTCTTTATCCTGGCTGGCCTTCTCGAGTTATATAAATTCAATAAGCTTGAAAAGTTCTGTATCGTAGAAAAAACTAAATTTATACAAAACTCGGTTGATAATTAGGAAATAATTATTTTTTATTCAAATAGCTTTCTTTATAGAGAAAAGTATTAAAAGTATTATGTGATTTAACTTTTCAACTGTGTTTCATTCTAAATTCAAAATTAATTTACTGAGGTTTGAAATGAAAGAAATGAAACATGATGAAACACAGAGAAGGCATACTTTCGTAAAATATGTAGGAATGGTGATGCTGCAAATTTTTATAGTTGCATACACTTTTTTTGAGTTACCACAGAAAACATATACCTTTTCAGGAGAATAATCCTCTATGCAAATTAAGGGAATAGCCCGTGATACCCTCAACTTTGTCCTCGAAGCAAGCAAGTCCATGGCTCCGGAGGAATTTGCCGGACTTTTGCAGGAAAAAGACGGCATTATTACTGAAGTGCTTATACTGCCTGGTACCGAATCCAGTGATACAAATGCAGTTCTCAGGCTTTATATGATGCCGAACATTAAAGCAGTCGGCTCGGTCCATAGCCATCCGGGTCCGAACCGCAGTCCTTCAGAGGCTGACCTGCACCTTTTTTCAAAAACCGGAAATTGCCATATCATAGTGGGCCGCCCCTACGATAGGCAGAGCTGGACATGCTATGATAGGGAGGGAAAAGTAAGGGAACTCGAGATACTTGATGTGGAATTTGAGGACTATGAGGGGATCTGAAATTAAAACCAGCTGCGTTCTACCGGAAAAGTTCATGCGGGACGGTACGCTTTCCTGTAACTTCGACAATTGATAAGCCTCAGAATAGTCCGTTTCTGTTATTAGTCTTAACCAAAGTGCTTTGCAGGTTTTGCCTTTAATGCGGCTAAAAATTTAAAAGAGAGGCGGTACCTGATTGCCGGTAAAAGCTTTCTGTGTTCGAATATAAATAACTTTAGTTAGTTATGGGAATTTTCCGGCAGTTAACCGAATCTGAACCTTATCCTTCTTTCAGGTCAGCCTACCAAAAATGTTTTATTTACATATACATATTATTTAGAGGATACATCTCTGTACTTAGATGTCTGGAGAGAAGCGGTTTCTAGCTTCGGAGGTTGTATCCAGGCAAACACTCTGGAATGAAAACCAGATGGCCTTCACATACCTGGAGGTAGTAATCCGAATGCCTACATGCCAAGATTGCAGATTTTATACGGCTATTGATGAGCTAAAAGGTGAATGTTTCAGCCTCGGCTTTGAAGTACGCGGGAAAACCGATTCTAAGAAGTGCCCGGAGCGGGCTTTCAGGCCAGATAGAGGTCCCAAATCGAGAAAATCCGGAGCAGCAAGATATTAAGAATAAATGCTAAGGATCAGGGACAGAAAAAAGCTCAGAAAAGAGGTTTACAGTGTAATGAATTGAAGCAGACCTTCAGCCTGGACATAAACTGCCGGAAAGCACAAAAATAATTTCTCTTTTTTGCTTGCCGGAGTTAAAAGAGCTTAAATTAAATCTCATTTAATTTTTTTATATTACATCTACTTTTTTACTTTCATCTCCAATATCATTTCCCATATCACTTTCATATCTTCTCAAACCTGCCTGTCAAAACTCCGCATCATCGGGCTTCAGTTGTAGCTTCAAGGACTTCCTGGGCAATCTGGATGAGCCTGAACCAGGTATTAATGGCAGAGCGAAGGGAAACCGGATCTTCAGCTTTCACGCTCAGCACCAGCTTGTTTGCTTCCTCAAGGGACAGTCCTATTGCAGACCTTTCTGAAAAGTTATCATTAAGCTCGGGCAGGACAGCCCTGTAGATCGTTTCTGCAGTTTCGGTTTCAAAAGTAAATTCTGCGAAAAGTTTCAAGGAATTCCTCCTGAAAAATCTGGCTCCTGAAATGGATTTCGAAAAGACCCCGAAAAGATGGATTTGCAATTTTGCATTGAAAATCGGTCTCGAAATTATAAACTTATAAAATTGAGTTTTAAAATAAGGATTTGGAAGTCAATACTTTTTAAAGCCTTTGATATTAAGCTTAAAAAGGGACTTTCCGCTGCCCATAAAATTGATATCTTTTTCCCCAACCGCTATTAAAGTAAAACGGGGAGGGAGTTGATCAATTTTATCGCTTTCAACCCTCTGAAAATGGAAAAAAGACTCAAAGGCATCCGCAATCTCTCCCTGGCCTGTGAGCGCGGGCTCAATATCCGGAAACCAGTAAGAATCGAGTTCCTGAGAATACCAGTCCGTAAACCTGAGAGAAAAAAGAAGCTTTCCGTTTTCATCATAAAAGCTGAGTTCCCCGGGATTTCCGTGGTACTCTCCTACGACCATGAGGGGCCGGCCCTCTGCAAACTCCAGAAGTTCCTGCATGCCCATCTTTCCGCGCGTCATAGACCTGCCGGCTATAAACCGCGAAAGCAACTTGCAAAGCGTCCGGGTCTTTGCAGAAGGTTTGCGAGAAGAAGTAACTAACATACTCCTTACTCGGCCTTGATGCGCTTGATGGTTGTAGGACGCTCTTTTACCAGGATTCTGTGTCCGCAGTACGGACACCTTATGCCTGTGTACTCGTAGTCGACTTCCACTTTCTGTTTACATCGAGTGCACTTATAACCCATACAACCACAACCTTAAGATTTTACTTTGCCTCAGCAATATTCTTCATCGTGCGCAACAGAGTCTGACCAACACTGGTATATGGGATATAGGTTCCGCCAGCGAAGGTGTGTCCGCATTTGCTGCATTTCCAGATACCTGTTCCGATTCTTTTCACGGTCGGCCTGGCACATTTTGTACATACGTGCGGGGCTCGCATGCGTTCTTCCAGGTCTGCAACAAGCTTTCTGTCTTTTCTTCCATATCTGGGACCGAATCTGCCTGCTGATCTGGAAATCCTTCCTTTCTTAGTGAATTTTTTTGCCATCGTTATAACTCCTTAAAATGTAAACGTTTAGTCCGAGTGATTTAACCTGGAACCGGCTGGCCCACGGGTCAGGTCCCTGAGACCCAGATTCTCCGGTTCCGTTAATCACCTATTGCACATGCGCTTAGACCGTAATACTGGCATTTAATATTTATATTTAATTAATCTGCCCGATTTATTCTTGCTTTACCAGTGCTTCCAGGTAAAGTTCCCTGAGTTCGGCTGCCTTTTCGCATGCCATATCAATTGCTTCCAGCACTTCTGCCTCGGTGAAAGAGGCAGAGCCCATTTTCTGCATGCCGGCAACAGATCCGTCCGAACTTGAAACCACTGTCAATTTTGTCTCACAAACTGCTCCCTCATCCAGTGAAGGATCCACCATCAGCTTTGAGCCGATCTTAGCAAGAGTCACGCCCACTGGTATCTCTTTCATTGCAAGGGGCACATTCATACCTAGTCCCTGCTGTTCGTTCGGGACAATCGTGGTCATAAGAGCCGCAATGGCAGCGAGACAGGACGCATCAATGAGATTTCCGTCGTCATTGAGGATATGGACATCTATGAAGACGATCCAGACGGATTCTCCAACGGTTATGCAAAGCTTCTTTATATCAATTGCGCCCGATTCCCGGATACCCCTATCTACGACCCTTGCCATTTCGATTGCTTCTTCTCTGGGCGGCCCTGGCTCAAACTCAGGGGAAGCAATAGGGTTGAGTTCCAGATTGGTAATAATCACGCCTTCGTCTTGCGAGTCTGGAAAAGGAGTTCCTTTCTGAAGCTTCACCCCTACAAGGACCTGGGTGTCTCCAAGGGTAACCTTTGCCGAACCTTCGGCTTTGGAGATAACATTTGTTTCGAGCTTGATATCCCTGAAATCCTTAAATCCGCGCCCGTCCTGGCGCTTTCCTTTGATCATAAGGTTGTAAATATAGTCCTTCTTAAGTGTGGCAATAATCTCACTCATAGTTTTCACCTCTGCTTCCGGATTCAGAGGGGTCTTTTACGACTTTCCAGGGTCCTTCGCACTTTTCTTCTTCAGGCTCCTCTTCAGGCTTCCCTTCAGGCTCCCCTTCAGGCTCCCCTTCAGGCTCTTCTTCAGGCTCTTCTTCAGCTTCTGTTTGTTCTTCGGCAGGAACCTCTTCCCCGGACTCGGCTTCTGACTCAACCTCTGGTTCGGATTCAAAAGTTTCTTCTGAAGCAGTTTCTTCAATTCCGGCTTCCTCTTCAACCTCGAGTTCTTCTTCAAGCTGGGGTTCCTCTTCAGCAAATTCCTCAATCTCGGGCTCGAATTCTTTTTCTTCTTCCCCGGAAACAGCTCCTTCGGGCTCAAGTTCTTCAAATTCTTCAGGTTCGGGAACTTCCTCAAAAGAAGCCTCAAAAGAAGCTTCAAAATCAGCTTCGTCTTCAAAAGCCTCTTCTTCAGCCTCTTCTTCGATTTCAGATTCAATTACTTCTTCTATAGTTTCCTCTTCTACTCCGGCTTCGGCTTCTTTAATTATCCCTTCAAGCTCCTCGAATTCGGGAACCGCTTCAGTAACAGCACCAGCTTCAACGATTTCTTCGGAGACCGTCCCTTCAAGTTCTTCGGTTTCTTCAAGGGCCTCTTCGACAGCTACTGCCTCTGAAGCGTATTCAAGGGGGACTCCCGCGTCTACGACTTCATTATCAGTATCTGAAGTCTCTGAGGCCTCTTCTGCAGGCCCTTCAACAGGGGTTTCAAACTTCTTTCTAAGGACTGCCTGCTGAATTTCGAGAATTTCCTTGCAGCCTTTCTTTACAAGTTCGAGACCTTTCTTAATTTCCTCAGAAGTAAGGTGCCCGTCCATCTGGAGCAGGGTGATTTCTCCATCCTGGGTCATTGCGACAGGAAAATCAGCCTCACCATAATTATCTTCTTCCTTGTTGAGGTCAAGCACTATCTGCCCGTCAACTTTTCCGAAGGCACAGGAGGTAACGAGACCCTTCATCGGAATTCCGGCATCTGCAAGAGCTATGCTTGAAGCATTGATTGCTGCTGTCCTTGTCCCTGCATCGGCTTGAAGCACTTCCACAAAAATATCAATTGCTGTTTTCGGGAAAAGCTCTGCCATAATTACCGGCTCGAAAGCTTCCCTGGAAACCTTTGAAATTTCGATGCTCCGTCTGCTGGGTCCGGGCCTGGCGCGGTCTTCCACAGAAAAAGAAGCCATATTATACTTGTAACGGATAACTGCAGTATCTGCGCGCTGTGAACGGCGGGGATGCGCTTCTCTCGGGCCAAATACGCCTACCAGGATTTTGTTCCTGCCCCATTCAAGATAACATGAACCGTCGGCTCTGGAAAGTACGCCGATCTCAATTTTCATGGGCCTTATTTCATCCGCATGCCTCCCGTCAAGGCGCAACCCATCATCAGTGATTAATTTTTCGGGTTTATCACTCATACTTTAATCTCCAACAAACTCCTAAAACAACTACTCTACAGAAGCTTCCCTAAAATCCCATGACTATCCGGAATTCAATTATTCGGGTCCAGCAATACATCGATCTTCCTGTATATTTCTTCGGAATGATCTTCTTTTGCTAACTTCACATCTTTGTTTCCGCTTTTAAAAAACTTAACGGGCTTGGACTCATTCTGCCTAATCCGCTCATTTTTCAAAAAATTATAGATCCGATCTGTCAACCCGGAACGCTGGGCTTCGGCTTCGATCTTTCGGAGAGCCTTACTCAAAAGCTCCACGTCCTCGTCCTTTCCATCGACCCATATTCTGCCGTTCTGACCAACGAAAATGCTGCAGTTCGTTTCTTTCTTCAGCATTGAGATCATGGAACCGCCGTGTCCTATCACACGTGGGACTTTCACAGGCTCAACTTCGACAATCTGGCCTGTTTTAAGCTTATGGAAGTTCGAATCCCGGAGGGCAAGCTCGACTTTCATGGAACTGTCTACATCTTTTACCCGGAGGATTACAGAATCTCCTACACCCATAATTTCAGGCATCTCCCGGGATTCGACTCTCCTCGGAAACTCGGATACATGGAACAGGCCGTCATAAGGAGAGGCAATGTTCATTATCCAGTTGGATGGCGTAACCACAATAACGATCCCGATCACCACATCATTTACGGAAGGAATATAGACTCCCGCGAGAGGGATCACTCCAACTTTATCCTCTTTGAGATTTTCAATACCACAAAACGAAGAATAGATCTTGTCGTTCTTGACATACGTCCCGTATCCGGCTTTTCTCGTATTCTCGGATAACAGGTCACCAGGGATCACTATTTTTTTATCCATCCAACATCCTCTTATAAAAGTTTAGTTTGAGCCTCTCCCTTCGTAAGATGATTTATAAGAGCGTAAAAATCAGTCTGGACTCCTGCCGGAATTCTTACCACTGCAACCCAGGAGCCGTCACGCTGCCATTCTTCTTTCGTAATGCTTCCGGCCTTGGAAATATCTCCGTATGCTTTGGGAGCATATTCGGGAGGGATTTTCACAGCAATATTGATTTCTTCAAAGCGTATGGGTATAAGCGGGCGAATAGCTTTCATTGTAATAGTTACCAGCTGATCCACGCTTTTTAAGGGGTCTATATGCACCTTTGCTTCTTCCATCGCCCTTTCAATCCTTGCGGGAGGATGCGGTGCTCTTGTCTGGGGATTTATTGCATTTCTGGAAATGGTATAGATAACTTTTCTCTTTTTTTCCTCAAGCATACGTTTTCTTTGCTCAGCTGTAAGCTGAAGCTCGCCGTTTTTCAGAATCACGGCAGCAATCTTAAGGGGGTCCGCCGTCTCAAAAGAATTAATTATATCAGATTCTGCTGCCCGGTCCCCTCGGTTTGCGTCTTCGAAGATAGTTTCAACTGCCAGAACGTTTTCCAGGTTTACTTCTTCTCCTCGCTTGTAGGCCAGAGCCCCTTCGGGCTCGACCAGGACTTCGAAATGTTTGCTGCCTCTTTTGAGCCGTGCAGTCACTGCCTCGTCCAGGGACACCATTTTCAAATACCTTCTCCAAAATTTAAGTTTGAGAATCAGAGAATATTCTGATTACCCATTCTCTAAATATGATATAGGTTTTACTCTTTGTGTTCAGTTCCTCGGTGTTTCTCAAGGATCTGGTTAACATAATTCTGAACTTCTTCAGGAACTAATTTTCTGAACTTCTTATCCTGAAGGGACACGATACCCACTTCAAGAGTTCCGGCATCGAACTTGCCTTCAGCAGCTTTATAGAGCGCATCCATCCCGAGGAGAATAGCCGCATCAATGTTCATGTCTTCCCTGTAATCCGCCTCAAAGACCTCAACGACCGCATTTCTGCCTGCTCCGATAGCTGTTGCCTTGTATTCCAGAAGAGCGCCGCTCGGGTCGGTCTCAAATAGCCTTGGCGCATTGTCTTCTACACCTGCAATCAGGAGTGCGGTCCCGTAGGGGCGAACTCCGCCGTACTGAGTGTAGGTCTGTTTGTGGTCGCAGATTTTCTTGGAGATAACCTCCACACCTATGGGTTCGTCATAAGAAACCCTGTTGACCTGCGCTTCTACACGGGCCCTATCAATAAGAGCGCGGGCGTCTGCCACAAGCCCTGAGGTTGCGGCTCCTATGTGGTCATCAATCTGGAATATTTTTTCAATCGATTCAGCTTCCACAAGCCTGCTCGTTATTCTCTTGTCAACCAGCAGCACTACCCCATCGGCTGCCTTGATTCCCACGGCTGTTGTTCCCCTTTTGACCGCTTCGCGGGCATATTCTACCTGAAAAAGTCTTCCGTCGGGGCTAAAAACCGTAATTGCCCTGTCATAGCCCATCTGTGGTGCCATCTGCATAATCCGTATCTCCCTTAAATTATATTCTATATTGTTTGCAATCTTCCCGGCCAGAGACCGGTCTTTTTTCATTTAAGATCTCTATCCGCAGGATCGTCAGCTAAATCACCGCCTTCCCCAAAAAGGCTTTGGTCAGTGATCGTAAACTGTGCGGACATCCCGAAAATTCAGGAGCTTGAAGTCCCCGACCAAGCATTCAGGTAAGGAAACCGACTTTTGATTCTTATAAGGCATTTCTTCCTTATTAGAGTTTTTAACCTTTTATTCGGGACTTTCAATCCTGAAAGATTTTATCGGACGAAACCAGCGGAAAATACCCAAGTTACAGGGAATTCAAAGGCACTTCTACCCTGCAAAGTACGTTTTCCAGGCATAATCTGGATTTGCGCACTTGAGAGACCTTTTTAATGGTTTTTAAGGTCCGGTTCCAATGTTAACTAAGTCCGTTATTAAAGTGTATTTACTCAGTTATAATGCTTGTGAGAGCCAGGGTTTTCCGGTACTTTAAACCGGATTTTGACACCTGCGTGGAAGGATTCTAGCTTCCACATTTTCACTGCATCTGAGTTTCAGGTTGCCTTCCGATCAGGTTAGCAGTCATCCGGACTAACCTTCCAGAAGTTCCGGAACAGCTATTTTTCTGTCAATCAGTCCTGCCAATCAATATTATACTTCGTTACACTAATACTCATTCATCATAGTATATATTAGACAGCATCCTGACAGTTGATTAAATAGCTTCCTGGCAGCTTCAAGGCTGATGATATTTAATCCTGTCACAAAATCCAGTAACACCGGAAAAACTGCTTAATTTAGCTTTTCTGGACCGTATTTTGCCGTTATTCCTCAGTCGTCCCGGGTTTTACCTTGATTCCGGGCTCAAATGCCGTACGATTCTGGATAAACTTCTCAGTGGCTCTTTTAATCGTGCCTGAAGTTCCAAGAATGTACAGAGTCGCCCTTCTTCCGTTAACCCGGGTGAGAGCTGCCATGGAGGCCCTTGTTTCTTTTACCTTCGTATGGGAACACTGGATAATACCCTTCCGGTCTTCAAACCCGAGCACTTTAATATCACATTCACTGGCAGTGACATCCCCGAGCAATGAGGACGCAGAAGACATGACCTCCCTGACCAGGTCACTCCTGCTTACGGGCTCCTCGGAAATCAGCTCAAAGGCCAGATCGCGTTTTTTCGCACGAAGCGAAGGAAGCAGGCGTTTCAAAAGTAATCTCCCTCCTCAAGCACTTCAATCCCTTCCCTTATATATCCAGGGCCGGGGCGGTTCCTTGAAAGGATTTTTTCGGGCACGGTACTCATGGCTTCAAGGGCCTCATCTTCTTCAAGCCCGCAGACTTCAGCCAGAGCAAGTGTTTCCATTGGAGAGCGAAGGTCAAAACAGGACATCGCATCGCTTGAAAGGACAAGGGAAACATCGTATTTCCTGGCAAGGTCAAGGTTTGCCCTGAGATCCGACAACAGGCGGATGCGCCTTGAACCCCTTGAATGAAGGAGAGGCCTCAATGTCAGGCCGATTGCAACGCCGTTTTCAGCGGCTGCTTTTGCAAGCACCTGGTTTAACCCGCTGCTCTTATCAAAAGCCGGATGGTTCAGTATATCTACCCTGGGGTTCTCCAGTGCAGCCCTGTTGACAGCTTCGGAACCTCCGTGCACTATCAGGACATCTACTGACTTCCGGAATTTTCCGATCAGCCCGTGAAGTTTCGAGGGGTTCTCCTCTACAAGTTCGATTCCCCTGAAAATTTCGAACCCCTCGGGAGAGGCTATTGAAGGCCGCGATTGAGGAAGCTTATCCGAGTGGTTTGCAAGCGCAATCCCGCTGTACCTGAAGTGCAGGGCAAGGGCAGCCAGTTGCTCAACGGTATTATCCCCATCAGGGGTTGCATGAACGCAAAAATCGTAGAATTTCGGTTTACCCAAACAACTCCTCCACTATAGCTCCGGCTTTTTCCCAGTTCTTCGGATAGGTCTCGATCTTTACTTTTGCAGTGATCGCATCCGAGGAATCGGTCAGCTTTACCTGCTGCAGGTATGCAGCCTGTTTGTCAAAGCGGAGATGGAAGACCTGATTGTCGTCCAGCCTCTCAGGCATTTCTTCCCTGAGCCGTGCTACGTCTTCTCCCGAAAATCTTTCGTGGACAAAGCGGGCAAAACCCAGACAGTCTGCCTTTCTTTTAAGCTGCACGCTCAGGATGGTAATGGGATTTCCATGGTGCCCTTCAGCCTGAAGCTCTTCAATCAGCTTACTCCCTTCCCGGACGCCGGCACCGGATAAAAAAAAGTCCAGAGTCGTCTTGACTCTGGATACGTCTTCGGTTGCGTGGGCGAGCACACGCAGCGTTATGTGATGAATCACTTGCCTCGACTCTGATGTGCACGGATGCTCGGCCTGGTTTTCTCAGTACCTTTACCGCGTGTAGTCATGCCTCTACCCTTGCGGCTGATACTGGTTTTACCCCTTGAGGCTCTGCCTCTGATGGACGAGTCACAAATCCAGTTCAAATTCTTGTCGCTCTTTATTACAGGGTGGTGCGGGTCTACAAGGATGACTTCAAACCACTTGTGCTTTCCATCTTCCCCTACCCAGTAGGAGTTCAGAACTTCAAGGTTCGGGTATTTGCGGTCTGCACGGGCTTCGGCAATCCTCTGGATGCTCATTCCACCTGTGATCTTGTTCGTCCCCATTTTCTGGGTTCTTCTTCCACGTTTGGGTCTTGATTTACCAAGCCCTCCACGGCGCACATTCACTCTGACAACGACAATTCCCTGCTTGGCTTTGTATCCAAGGGAGCGTGCCCTGTCAATCCTGGTCGGTCTTTCTATTCTGGTCACAGACCCCTGCTTTCTCCAGACCTGCATGCGCTCCCAGCGGAGCTCGTTCACGTAAGTCTCATCAGGGTTTTTCCATGCATCACGTATGTATCCGTAAAAAGATTTTGACAATTATAACACCAAGTTTCACTTATGTTTCACGGTTCAGCCCTGCCTGCAGGACCACATTCCAACGGGACCTAATCCCGAAAATGAAACATGCGATACAACTGAATCATCTGATTTAAAGCTTTGCCCCTGCACAGGCCCTTTAAAAGCAAAGGATCCGCAAAACAGAGACAAAGAGGTGCGGGTAAAGTTCGGATAGAATCAAAGAAAATATCAGGTTAAATATCAGGTTAAATATCAGGTTAAATATCAGATTAAATATCAAGTTTCTACCGGAAAACAAGGAAACAAAGAAACTATAGTGGAAGTTTTGGTAATCCAAAAAATATATTTATAATGTACACATTGTTTACATTCCGGGTTAATATGAGACTTCACTGGATTGACGCTTTAAAAGGGATAGGGATTATGCTTGTAGTATTTGCGCACCACAGCTTACCGGTAGCGCTTGATACTTACATATTTTCTTTCCACATGCCGCTCTTCTTTTTCATTTCCGGATTCCTTTTTGACTTCGGGAAATATGCAGAATCAGTTTCTAATTTTGTAAAGGGGAAATTAAGATCTCTTATCGTGCCTTACTTCTGTTTTGCACTGCTTACCTGCCTGTTCTACTTTTTACTGGATACGGGATTCCAGCCCGGAGTCACAAATATTGAGTTTTTTGAGGCCAGTGCTCTTTACGGCATCTATTCCATCCTGTATGCACTGGGACCACTTGTATCTTATAATCCTCCTCTCTGGTTCCTTACCTGCCTTTTCATAACCGAACTTCTCTTTTACGGGCTTGCAAAAAGCTATTACGGAAAGCCGGAAAAGCTTGTGCTCTGGCTTACCGCAGCCGGAGTGGTCGGGTATCTTTATTCTGTATATGTACCTTTCAGGCTGCCCTGGAACGCTGATGTGGCTCTCTCTGCTGTGGTCTTTTACGGAGCCGGCAATCTATTCAGAAAAATCACAGAGCCAGAAGCAAAGTCCGGATCTGGTTCCAGTTTGGAGGCAGATTCAAGGTTTCGGGAAGGGTTCTCCCGAGTTGAGAAATTTTTCCCTGGGATCTTTATCCTTTTGAATTTGCTTTATTTCGTGTATCTCCTGGAGCTTCCCACAACAGATAAGGTCAATATGAACGTGCTGAAATACGGGAGTTTCTTCTCGTATTATCTCCTTGCGTTCTCAGGGATCTTTGCCTTTGTTTATCTTTTCAAAAAAATAGGAAGTTCAAAAATACTGGAATATTATGGGAGAAACAGCCTCACTGTGCTTGCACTTCATTTTCCTCTAAAGGATGTCCTGACAAAACTTTCAGTTATCATTTTTGGGACAGAGCTTGAGTGTTTCTATTGTAAAACTGCTTTAGCATTGGGCTTAACGGTTCTTAATCTTATTTGCCTGATACCTGTGATCTTTATCATTAACAACTATTTTCCCTTTATACTGGGAAAATTACAATTTACAAAAAATAGCCATCTGTGAACCAGTTCGAACCTAAGTATTAAGAGGACTCTGATAAAATATTAATATTCCGAAAAGAATACAGAGTTGGAGGAAATTGGTTGCGACTTTCGAATGGTTCTGTTGAACCTGTCAGAAAAGCAAATATTAATTCTACGGCATTGAAAACAGTTATTCTTTTGCTGGTTGTTCTCTGCCTCGTGCCTTCAGCCAGCGCAAGAGACTACACGCTGGAAGGTGCTATGACGAATATAACTATTGATCCCAGCGGAATAGTCCATGTTGAAGAGTCGATTTCATACACATTTGAAGGAAATTATAATGAAGTTTTTAGAACCCTCAAGTTGTCGCCCGGGGAATCCATCCAGAATATCGAGGGATATTGTTCAGACAAAGCATGTAAATTCAGTGTTAATCCGACTTCCGAAGGATACGAGCTGGTAGGCTCGCTTCCGAACCCCACCCCTGAAAAAGTAACTTTTTTTATTTCCTACGATCATTATGGCGCAGTCAAAGTCCACAGCGATGTTTCCGAATTCCACTATAAGCTCTGGGGGGAGGAATGGGAGAAACCTCTCGACAGCTTGAAAGGAAGCATTAAACTTCCTGTGAAAAACGAAAGTGAGGTCCAGTACTGGATCCATCCGACTGGCTATACACAGGATGCGAATGTGGAACAGAACGTCCTCAATTTAAGGACAACGGAGATTCCCCCTAATAAATGGTATGAAATCAGAGTGGTTTTTCCAAGGATCGCATCTCCCAATTCCAGCCTGGTTCAAGTAGATGACGAAGAGGGCCTTGAAAAGATATTAGCTATTGAGAATGAATACCAACATAGAGGCTCGATCTTAAAGAACCTTTATAATCTAACAGTCTTGCTTGCGTTCCTGGCTCTGGCATTTCCTTTCTTTATATATTTCAGATATGGGAGAGAACCAAAAATAGATTATGAGGGAATATATGAGAGAGAGCCGCCTACCAATTCCAGACCTGCAGTCGTCAATGCGATCATGCGGGGAAAAATGGGAATTCCTACAATGGAAGGCTTTACAGCTACGGTTATGGATCTTGTTAACCTTGGTTATATTTCTCTGCGCACTATAAAATCAGAAGAAAGCAAAGCATTAGGCCTGTTCAAATCCGATTCTGAGGATATTGTAATTGAAATTATTGACCATGACATTTATTCGGAAGCTAAAGGAAATATACGCGAACTGGATGATTTTGAAAAAGATGTATTTAATTTATTAAAAAGCCATGCTTATGAAAGTAAAATCTCCTGGAATGAACTGAAAAAAGAGCTTGGAAAAGGAACTGATTTCTATGAATTTATCACCGCGTGGAATAAAAAAGTCAAAGTACATACTTCAGTTGATAAACTTTTCCGATCCACGGGAAACACGTACATGAGTATATTTTCTTTAGCCACTTTAATAGCAGCATTTATTTATTTAGTTGCATTCTCGAAATATTTCCCTTCAGAAGAGTTTCCCCTGGCGTCAAATCTGAATACGTTGGTTATTTTCATCTTAGCTTTTGGGATCGTTATGCTGGTTTTCTCCGGAACCTTCGAAAAGATACTTGGGCGCTGGACCCCTGAAGGAAAACTCTACTATAAACGCTGGGATAATTTTAAAAAATATCTCACAGATTTTTCTGCTCTCAAAGAGCATCCTCCGGAATCAATAAAGATCTGGGATCATTATCTGGTGTATGCAACCTCTCTGGGAGTCGCAAAGGAAGTCCTTCACAATATGTCTCTGGTCGTTCCGTCTGAACAGCTGCAAGGGAGCAACTTCTATCTCATACACCACAGTTATGCTCAATTTGATTCCGGTTTTGGGAACGCATATGCATCATCCACTCCGTCCGGGGGAAGCGGCGGGGTAGGCGGGGTAGGTGGCGGTTCTGGTGGAGGCGGCGGCGGTGCCAGATAAAGTACTTTGGATAAAGAGATGGTGATTTATATGATAGTAGAAATTCTGGTAATAGTAGCAATAATCTTAGGTTTGCTTTTCGTTATAATTTACAATGACCTTATCAAGCAGCGAAACAGAGTAGAAAATGCCTGGGCTCAGATAGAGGTCCAGCTGAAAAGGCGCTATGACCTTATCCCCAACCTGCTAGAAACTGTGAAAGGATATGCAAAACACGAAAAAACCCTTTTCGAAAACATTACAAAAGCCAGGGCTGCAGTAATGTCTGCAAATAATGTAAATGAAACGGCAGAAGCATCCAATTACCTTTCCTCTACCCTGAAATCCCTTTTTGCAGTTGCAGAAAACTATCCTGACCTGAAAGCCAACCAGAACTTTATACAGCTCCAGAAAGATCTCATGGAGACCGAGAACAAAATTGCCTACTCAAGACAATTTTATAATGACACCGTTATGAAATATAATATCAGTATTCAGACAATCCCGAAAAATATTGTTGCTTCTTTGCTGGGATTCCAGAAAAAAGAGTTATTTGAAGCCATGCAAGCAGAAAGAGAAGTCCCGAAGGTTGAGTTCTGATTCAGTATATTGATTCAGTTTACTCATCCATTTTACTCATTTTACTAATCCACTTGAATGACTCTACTCTTTTCTATCGATAGGTTCAAGGCTTATAAATAAAATGACTTAAAAGTACTCAAATATCTGTAAAAAATCAAGTGCACTAGCACAACGCAGCTAAAAATGTTCATCGAATACTATAACGAACCCAGAGGAATGTTCCTGGACACTGTTCTGCGCCTCGTGCGACTGGAACCGGTGGGCTTCGATCAAATTAAAGCGTAATCCTCAACCGAACTGGAAAAAGAGAAGATTAAAATATCAGCCACGTAGAAGTGGAAGACCAGAATATAAGGGAATGAATAAAATAAAACGGTGCCGAAAAAAAATGGACATCTCCCGCTTTCTAAATCAAATAAAAGCTTCCAGCCGCTACGAAAACCAGATAGTCCACAGTGAGGAAATCCCTGCAAGAGAAGCCCTTTATGCGTCTCTGGAGCTGAAAACGCAGGTAAAAGCTGCCCTTTCAGACATAGGGATTGAAGAGCTTTATACTCATCAGGCTGAAGCCATTGAAAATATCAGGGAAGGAAAAGACATTGTTCTTTGCACGACCACGGCAAGCGGAAAGTCCCTTACGTACATGGTCCCTATTTTTGAAGCTGTCCTGGAAAATCCTGAATCGACTGCCCTTTATATCTCTCCTTTAAATGCTCTTGTAAACGACCAGTTAAAGTCCTTTCTGGGATTTGAAGAGTCGCTGAAATCAGGTGCAGGCATAGCCCGTTACACAGGCGCCCTGAACGAGGCTCAGAAAAGGAAAGTAAGAGAAGGGCAGACCAATGTGATTTTAACAAATCCCGAAATGATCCACATGAGTTTTCTTGCCTGGCACCACCTCTGGAGACGCTTTTTTTCAAACCTCAAATTCATAGTCGTTGACGAGAGCCATTACTACAGGGGAGTTATAGGGAGCAATATGGCAAACCTGCTCAGGCGGCTTTTGCGCGTGGCTGAATATTACGGAGCGGCACCGCAGTTCATCTGCTGTTCTGCAACCATCGGAAACCCCGACGACCATACGGGGACCCTGATTGGGCGGAAAGCAGAGGTCGTCGAGAATAACGGCTCTTCTCAGGGCAGCCAGCAGTTCGTATTCTGGAACCCTCCCCTTTATCTGAACAATAAGGGCTGTACTCTAAGGAGAAGCAGCTTTTCCGAAGCTTCCTCCCTTTTTACAAAGTCTGTCCAGGCAGGGCTTCAGACTCTAGCCTTTACCCGGTCCAGGCAGGGGGTTGAACGGATGTATAAAAGCTGCAGGGAGCTTTTGAGGGATAGAAATCTCTCCCCTGCGATCTGCTCGTACAGAAGCGGGTATTTTGACAGGGAAAGGGAAGAAATCGAAAGGAAAATGAATTCAGGGGAACTTCGAGGGGTTATTTCCACAAATGCGCTCGAACTCGGGATAGATATAGGAGGGCTTGATGCCTGTATTCTGGACGGATATCCGGGAACGGTTATGAGCGCAAGGCAGCAGGCAGGAAGGGCAGGCAGGAGCGGAAACGAAAGCCTTGTTGTGCTGGTAGCAGGCACAAACGCCCTTGACCAGTATTATATGAGAAACCCTGCCGACTTTTTTGCGAGAAGCAGCGAAAATGCAGTCCTTAACCCCAAAAACCCGTATATCCTTGCCGGGCACCTGCTCTGTGCAGCAAAAGAAATTCCTCTGCGGGCGTCCGATGAGAAATATTTTGGAAAGGGGTATCCAAGAGTTGTGGAACTTCTGGAAGCCGAAGGCCTGCTTGCAGGTGACGAGCTGAAATATTCCACTGACTCTTTTCCGTACAAACATGTCTCTCTCCGGGGAATAGACAATAATACTTACTCCCTTCTTGCTTTTGAAGGGGAAAAGAGCTTCCCTATCGAAAAGGACATCGAAGAGACCCTGGCTTTTCGGGAGTGCCATCCCGGTGCTGTCTATATGCACAGGGGAGAACCCTACTACGTAGACAGGATCGACCATGAAAAGAAGGAGATCCATGCCGTAAAAACGCATGACACCTATTATACGAAACCCATGATCGACTCTTCAGTGCTTGTGCAGGAGACCTATGCAGTAAAATCTCTTCTGCACGCTCCTGAAGTTGAAGTCGGGCTTGGGGAAGTAGAAGTAACGGACAGGGTAATAGGGTACAGGAAAATCCAGGCCCAGAGCAACGATATCATGAGTGCTCACAACCTTGAGATGCCTCCAGTCACCCTTCAGACAATGGCTCTCTGGCTAAAGCTTCCGAACAGGCTGCAGGAGATGATAGAAGAGCATAAGCTGGATTTTGCGGGGGGGATCCATGCAGTAGAGCATGCAATAATTTCCATGTACCCTCTTCACCTGCTTGTGGACAGGAGTGACGTGGGTGGGCTTTCCACTCCATCTCACCCCGATCTTGGAGGCAAAAGCGGGATATTCATCTATGATGGGCACAGGGGAGGAGTAGGGTACGCAGAGAAAGGTTATGACCTGATCGAACAGGTGCTTGACGGTACCTTAAAAGCAATCGAGAGCTGCCCCTGTGAAAGCGGCTGCCCAAGCTGCATCCAGTCCCCAAAGTGCGGAAACAATAACGAGCCCCTGGATAAGCATGCTGCAATAATGCTCCTGCACGAAATTCTTGGAAAAGCCCCTTACATCCCACCTGAGAAAAAAGAAAAGCACCTTTCCGAAATCAGGGCTTCGAGACCAGCTCCGGAAAAAAGAGATACAGGAGATGCCCTGGATAGGGTCAGGCGCCAGCTCAGGCGGGAAACCATAAAGCAGGAACCTTCAACAGCACAGGATAAAAAGGAAAAAACCTTCATTGCCACGGATGAAAACGGCGGAATGATAGGTGTTGTCTCAGCCCCTGCCCCGGAAAAGGCTGCAGCAAAAATATTTCACCAGAAGTTCAGAGGGAAAAAAGAACCTGCTAAGGAAAAACCCCTTGAAATCCTTGTCAGAGACCTTGGAGCAGGCGATGACTATCACTTCCGGGTCTGGATTGAAATCTCAGATAATAAAGAAAACGAAGCCGGCTACGAAGGGGACGGGAAAAAGGATGTAAAGAAACTGATTATCAGAAGAGTAAGCTGAAAGATCACAGGCCTGATAATGGTTCTCAAATCTGCCCAACAATGCCAGAGGGTTTATTTTGTCAGATTTGATCAATTGCCCCCTATTTACCCCTTAGCCTCAACTTTTCCATTGTTTTTTCAATATAAGTCATTCATTTGCTTTTGGAAACTGTAATATATGAGGAATTTTAGCTTCCTGCACAACTATTTCTTGAGTTTTTGATGAAGTATCTTTCCCATTGCTTACTGTTAGATTAACTATATAGATCCCTGAAGCAGGTTGGAAAGTTATCTGGGAATTAAAAGGACAAAAATTTTAGATTTACTTTTTAATAAATCCTTTTCCGTATTTTTTTATTCAGTCCAGACATACATTTTATATATTTCAAGTAAAATGGAAGTTTTTTATACGGACAGTTTCATACCTGATTAAGGTATAGGGGAAGAATTGTTTGCGAAGATTACCTCTATTCCTCTGTTGCAGGCTTTTGTTTATCTTTTTATAACTTGTATTTCCAGTTTCCTTTGATTCGGCACATCCATACACATAAATAAAAAATTTAAAATGAGGTTGAGTGTGAGAGCGCTTTTGCAGCACAAGAAACGATTACAGGTTAGTACTGGATTCTGGCATTATTTTTTAATCTGCTCATGATATAACTTTCTGCAGGAAAAGCCTTGCACGAGAAGATCTAAGTGCAAAATGAGCTTACAAATATAAGAAATCCATTTGGATTCGGTTAAGGTTTAAAACATCAAAAAGTGTTATTTTTTATGCTATATATCTGGGAATTATGTTGGAAAATCGATATACGTGGTATTCGAAGTTGTGCATAAAATTCGTTAACCGATGCCAAAAGAATAGAAACCAGTTAAAGCGTTTTGTATGGGATTCGGGGATTCACAGGGATTTGAACAGATTTTGTTTTAAAATTAAGCATAGTTTCCAGGATTTTAATTCCTGAGACTGGAAATTCTTAAGACTGGAAATTTCAGATTATTCAAGTGCTTACAGAAATTATAAAGGGTGCTACGCATGGATAATGGAGATAAATTTTTGGGGATAGGGGAGAGAAATTCGGACTACGATGTCATAATTATAGGAGCAGGGCCTGCCGGGATGTTTGCAGCCTACGAGCTTGCTGCGTTTCAGCCGCTGAGAATTCTCATTGTGGACATGGGCAGGGACATCGAAAAACGCCTTTGCCCCATGAAAACCCAGACCTACTGTATGCACTGCACGCCCTGCGATATTATGTGCGGGGTAGGAGGCTGCGGGACTTTTTCGGATGGAACATTAAACCTGCGGCCTGATGTTGGAGGAGACCTGGCGGCTCTGACAGGAGACCAGACAGAAGCCTGGGAGCTTGTTGAGCGAGTGGATAAGGTCTTCCTGAAATTCGGAGCACCCCAGGGAGCCCTGCGTACGGAAGGCCCGGAAATCGAAGACCTGAAGCGAAGGGCTGCTTCTGTCGGAGCCCGCTTTATCGAGATAAAGCAGCGGCATATAGGCTCTGATAACGCCCCTGCAGTCATAGGGCGCTTCAAACAGGACCTTGTTAACAAAGGTGTGGACTTCCTGCTTGAGACTGTGGTAGAGGACCTGCTGGTCGAGGAAGGGACCTGCAAGGGTATCATACTCTCTGGCGGGCAGGTAATCCATGCCAGCTACGTGCTCCTGTCTACGGGGAGACGGGGCTGCAATTGGGTCTCGGACATGATTGAGAAGCACGGAATAGAAGCCAGGTATGGCGGAATTGACATCGGGGTAAGGGTAGAAGTCCCTGCAATCGTTATGGACCCGGTGACGAGAATCAACCGCGACCCCAAGTTCCATATCCAGAGCCGCCGTTATGACGACTTCGTGCGGACGTTCTGCACAAATATGCGCGGGTTTGTCGTAAAGGAGGAGTATGAAGGCTTTATCGCAACCAACGGCCATTCCATGGCAAACACGGAATCAGAAAATACCAATTTCGCCTTCCTTGTTCGAATCGAGCTTACCGAGCCCATGGAAAACACCACCAAATACGCCCGTTCAATTGCAAAGCTTGCAACTACCATAGGAGGAGGAAAGCCTGTCCTGCAGCGCATGGGGGACCTCAGGCGCGGCCGCCGCTCTACAAAAGAACGCATTGCCAAAAACCTTGTTATAAATACGCTCAAAGATGTTACGCCCGGCGACATCTCAATGGCACTGCCTCACAGGATAGTTATGGACATAATCGAAGGGCTTGAGACCTTAAACGAGATCATTCCAGGCGTTACTTCAGATTCGACCTTATTGTACGCCCCTGAAGTCAAGTTCTACGCAATGCACCTGAAAGTCGACAGGCAAATGGAAACCAGCATCAAAAACCTCTTTGCGGCAGGAGACGGGGCAGGGCTTTCAAGGGATATAGTCAACGCTGCCGCTACAGGGATTATGGCAGCCGAAGGGATAATTAAAAGGGAGAAAATGGAGGAAGGAACAAAGGAAGAAACAAAGGGAGAAACAAAGGAAAAAACAAAGGGAGAAACAAAGGGAGAAACAAGGAAAAAACGTAACCATTC
>CAVRJG010000002.1:0-11536 GCA_963721455.1 uncultured Methanosarcinaceae archaeon | reverse complement strand
ACAGAAAAACAATTGCACTGTGTCTTTCCCTGGCTCTTCTTTTTCTAATTGCTGGAACACCTGCAGCAGTTGACGCAATAGAGATTAGAGGTCCATTTGTAGATTTAGAGGAATCCATAGAGGAAGGAGAAACATATTATGAAATTATTTTGGATGAAGAAACATTTGATGTCGGAGAAGGGCCAAGTGCAAAAATAACCTATAAACTTTTAAATGACGGTGTTTCGATAGATTTTTATGATAATTCAGAGCTTGCAACTGCATGGTATTGGGATTTTGGGGATGGAACGTATTCAACCGGGCAGAATCCCATACATAGATATTCACCCTGCGAAAGTTACGAAGTAAAACTCACAGTAAGTAATGAATATGACACTGATTCGACTACTATAACCTTATTTGTGCCACCACTCGCTGCAGCATAATAAAAAATGGTCAAGATCTGCGGATAAAAGAGCATCGATGTAAGTATTCCAAAAACACAAGAAATTTAACGATTAAGGTATGAACTAAACAAACAAGTTGTATAATATAATAGTAAGATCTGCCGGATGACTGTCAAATGGAAAATGTCGACAAAAAAGAACTGAGTGAACGAGATATATGCACGAAATTCATCACACCTGCGATCAAAAAGGCTAGCTGGAGAGAACGCCAGATTCGGGAAGAGGTAAAACTTACAAACGGCAGGATCATTGTAAAGGGCTCGAATACAGGCAGAGGGCAGCCAAAGAGAGCCGACTATATTCTTTACTACAAACCCAATCTTCCCCTTGCGGTAGTCGAAGCTAAAAGAAACATATACACTCTGGGGGACGGCATGCAGCAGGCACTTCTATATGCCGAGATGCTGGATATTCCTTTTGCGCTCAGCTCAAACGGGGACGGCTTTTTGCTTCATGACCGGACAGGAACTCTCGGAAAGGTAGAAGAGGAAATCCCGCTTGAAAGATTCCCTTCCCCAGAATTTCTCTGGCAAAAGTATTGTGAATGGAAGGGGCTTGATGAAGGCAGGCAGAAAATAGTAACTCAGGATTATTTTGCCGATTTAAGTAAACCTCTGCGGTATTACCAGCGCATAGCCATTAACCGTACAGTAGAGGCAATTGCAAAAGGGCAGGACCGCATCCTGTTAGTTATGGCAACAGGTACTGGAAAAACGCTTACGGCTTTTCAGATTATCTGGCGTCTCTGGAAGGCAGGGGTAAAGGAAAGGATTCTTTTTCTGGCAGACCGGAACATCCTGGTTGACCAGACAAAGATCAACGATTTCAAGCATTTCGGGAAGGCAATGACAAAAATCAAGAACCGGGAAGCTGAAAAGTCATATGAGATTTACCTGTCCCTTTATCAGGCAGTTTCCGGAACAGAAGAAGAGAAAAACATCTACAAGCAGTTCTCTCCGGACTTTTTTGATCTTGTGATCATTGACGAGTGCCACAGGGGAAGCGCAGCCGAAGATTCTGCCTGGAGAGAAATCCTTGAATATTTCTCCTCTGCGACACATATAGGGCTGACTGCAACCCCAAAGGAAACAAAAGACATTTCCAATATTCATTACTTCGGAGAGCCGATTTACACCTATTCCCTGAAACAGGGAATTGAAGACGGGTTCCTTGCGCCTTACAGGGTTATCCGCATAGATCTTGACAGAGACCTTGCAGGCTGGAGGCCTGAGAAAAACAAAGTGGATAAGTACGGCACTCCTATTGAAGACAGAATTTATAACCAGAAAGACTTTGACAGGAATCTTGTACTTGAAAAGAGGACTGAGCTGGTCGCAAAGAAGGTCACGGAGTTTTTGAAAGCCAATGACCGCTTTGACAAGACTATCGTTTTTTGCGAGAACATAGACCACGCAGAGCGCATGAGGGAAGCTCTTGTAAATGAAAACCCGGATCTCGCAGGGGAGAACCGAAAGTATGTTATGCGGATTACAGGGGATAACCCTGAAGGAAAAGCCGAGCTTGACAACTTTATAAGCCCTGAGAGCCGCTACCCTGTAATTGCCACAACCTCAAAATTGATGAGCACAGGCATTGACGCCCAGACCTGCAAGCTGATAGTGCTTGATAAACGCATACAGTCAATGACCGAATTCAAGCAGATCATAGGCAGAGGCACACGGATCAATGAAGATTACGGAAAATATTATTTTACGATCATGGATTTCAAAAAAGCAACGGAGCTTTTTGCTGACCCTGATTTTGACGGCGAGCCAGTGGAGATATACGATCCGGAGGGAGGGCCGGGTTTCCCGAGAGGGGAGGAAGAGGGAAACGAACAGGGAAAAGTACTTCGTGGACGACGTGGGCGTTGAAATCGTCACAGAGCGCACGCAGTATTACGGGCCGGACGGAAAACTGATTACCGAATCCTTAAAAGATTACACCCGAAAGACAGTGCTCAAGGACTTTGAGTCCCTTGACTCTTTTTTGAAACACTGGAACGAAGCCGAGAAAAAGGAGGCTATCCTTTCCGAACTTGAAGAGAGGGGGGTTTTGCTCGAAGCGCTTGCAGAGGAAGTTGGAAAGGACTTTGATCCCTTTGACCTGATCTGCCACGTTGCCTTTGACCGTCCGCCGCTGAGCAGGAAAGCCAGGGCTGAGAGGGTGAAAAAGAGCGACTATTTCAGCAAATACGGGGAACAGGCGCAGGAAATCCTTGATACGCTGCTGGATAAGTACGCAGACAACGGGATTGAAAACCTTGAAAACATGAGCGTGCTCAAGGTCCAGCCATTTGACCGGATAGGCACCCCAATGGAAATTGTGAACTTTTTCGGGGGCAAGAGCAACTACCTTGCAGCAGTCAAAGGGCTTGAGTCCCAGCTCTATACGCTGGAAGCCTGATTCGAAGGACTTATCAGGGATTACAAAATAGTTGTTCCACCCGAATTGCGCCTCGGGAGTACGCAGTCTGTTTCGCTTCGCTCAAGCAGACTAATTTATGGTTTAGAACCCATGCTTATCTTCCCGAATTTCGCTTCGGAACACAGGAAATCGGAGATTTTCTGGGAGTTGCGATATAATCGCAACAGCACGAGGTCCGTTTCGCTTCGTTCAAGCGGACTAACTTATAGCTGAGAATAGCGCTTTGCTCAAGTGAACTAATTTATAAGCAAGTAACGTTGCTGTGCGCTCAAGAGAGCTAATTTATGAAAGTACAATTTTTTCGATTTTCGTGATATAAACAGAATTAACTTAAAAGACATTTACAGCTCGGAAAAATATGGAAGAGAGGAAGATGGGCACAGCTTTTTCGTGCTTTCCGTGTTTTCCGTGGTTATAGAACATCGCGTGATTAAGTGTAAAATTTATATTAAAAATATAATGCGGGAAAGGAAAAAACATGTCTCTGGATACTACAGTAAAAACGATTCAGGATATTATGCGAAAAGACGCAGGCGTTGACGGCGACGCCCAGCGGATAAGCCAGCTCGGCTGGATGCTGTTCCTGAAAATATTCGATGCAAGGGAAGAAGAGTACGAACTTGAAGATGAGAATTATATCTCCCCAATCCCTGAAGACCTGCGCTGGAGGAACTGGGCAAAAGATCCCGAAGGAATAACCGGAGATACTCTGCTGGACTTTATCAACGAAAAGCTCTTCAAAACCCTGAAGAACCTCAGCTTTTCCGAAGATGACGACCCCAGAGGCTTTGTTGTAAGGGACGTCTTTGAAGACTCGTACAACTACATGAAAAACGGAACCCTGATCCGCCAGATCATAAACAAGATAAACGAGATCGACTTCACGAATTCAAAAGACCTGCACACCTTCGGCTCAATCTACGAGAAAATCCTCAAAGACCTGCAGAGCGCAGGCAACGCAGGCGAGTTCTACACCCCAAGAGCCGTTACTCAGTTCATGGTGGACATGGTTGACCCCAGGCTTGGCGAAAAAGTCCTTGACCCTGCCTGCGGGACAGGCGGTTTTCTGACCAGCACAATAGAACACATTCGCGAAAAATACGTGAAATCCGTAGACGACCACCGCATTTTGCAGGAATCCATAGCAGGCGTCGAGAAAAAGCAGCTCCCGCACCTGCTCTGCATAACGAATATGCTTCTCCACGGAATAGAAGTCCCTTCCCGCATCCGCCATGACAACACCCTTGCCCGCCCGCTGCGTGACTATTCCCCAAAAGACCGCGTAGACGTAATTGTCACAAATCCTCCTTTCGGAGGGATGGAAGAAGACGGCATAGAATCCAACTTCCCAACCAACTTCCAGACCCGAGAAACCGCTGACCTCTTCTTAGTCCTGATAACGCACATATTAAAAGACGGAGGCCGCTGCGGAATAGTCCTCCCTGACGGCACCCTCTTCGGCGAAGGCGCAAAAACCCGCATCAAAGAAAAACTCCTTCAGGAATGCAACCTGCACACAATCGTCCGCCTCCCAAACGGTGTCTTCAGCCCCTACACCGGCATAAAAACCAACCTCCTCTTCTTCAACAAAGGCGAACCCACAAAAGAAATCTGGTACTACGAACACCCCTACCCCACCGGCTACAAGTCCTACTCCAAAACCAAACCCATGCGCATAGAAGAATTCGCCCCCGAAAAAGCCTGGTGGACCAACCGCGAAGAAAGCGAAAACGCCTGGAAAGTCAAAGTCGAAGACATAATCGCCAGCAACTACAACCTCGACATCAAAAACCCCAACACAGTTGAAAACGATCACGGCGACCCCGAAGAACTCCTCGAAAAGTACCAGACCCTCCTTTCCGAAATCGAAGAAACCCGAACCGCCCTCAAAAAAGAACTTATGGACGCACTGGCAGGGAAAAACGCATGAAACCAGACGTTTTTTTTAAAAACTTCGAACTGCTTGCCGATGCGCCGAATGGAGTCCAGAAACTGAGAGAACTTATTTTGCAGCTTGCGGTCATGGGGAAAACTTGTGCCACAGGACCTGAATGATGAGCCGGCGAGTATTTTGATTGAGAAGATTAAGGCGGAGAAGAATGGATTGGTTAGGGAGCAGCAGCTTAAAGGAAATTGCAATCACTGACGGATATAAGTGGAATTCTTTATGATCTGCCTATCAGTTGGGAATGGGTAAGATTTGGTGATGTAGTTATTTGTCGTGATGGTGAACGCATACCAGTAGCTATAGTCACCATTTTAAATAATGCGACATTTTATGTGTAAATATATGTCTCTCCCAAAACTCATCCAGTTCTTCTTTTAATACTTTAATATTTTTGAATGATTTTATTGATGTTAACTCTTCTCTTGTCGTTTTCCAACAATATTCTGTTGGGTTCCTATCTGGAGTAGCTGGAGGGAAAAATAGTATTTGCAACCAATGTTTATTATTTTGATAAAATTCCTTTACCTTTGAGGATCTATGCCATGTAGCCCTGTCCAGTAGAAGAAATATCCTTGTCCCTATATCTCTTTGAAACTTGATTAATGATTTTAAATAAGAGTCTGTATTCTGTGTACTTCCTAAATCGTACCAATAAAACTCTCCATTTTCAGTGTAGAATCCCCCAATATTGATTTTGGCTTTTGAACCACCTGTAAATTTAATAGGCTTTGAGCCTTTGATTGCCCAACATCTTGATCTATTTGAATCCACACAAAAACTGCTCTCATCGTGAGTGACGAATAAATGGTTAGGGTTTAGTAATCTTTTTTTGAACTTCGGCTATAAATTCGTTTGTCAATGCCTCATTCCGCTTTTTTGATCTAGGTCTACATGTAATTTTACTTAACCCTAAATTTTTAATAATTTGTCTCATTCTTGATTTGGAATAAGATATTCCGAATTTCTCTCTGACATATTGAACTGCATCCTTTGTTTGCCAACCACGAGAATAGCCGTCATCTGTTGGTATTGGCTCTGAAAATGCTTTGCTTAACTCAGATACTTGTTCTGCTGTTAAAAAAGACTTTACTCCTCGACCAGGTTTACATTTAAGACTAGACAAACCTTCTTTTTCAGCTCGTTTTACCCATCGGTGAACCGTTGAACGGTGGACTGAAAACTCTTCTGCAATTTTAGCCGGACTCAAACCATTTTTAACCAATAATAGGGCTTGAAGTCTCAGCTGCTCATTTTTGTTGCAGGAACGACATATAGCCTTGGCAATATCAGAAGTAGTGAACATTTCCAAACTCATAATTAAATTAATATACTTATTATAAATATATAAATGTTGCATTATATGGGGAGGTGACTATAGATCTGAGCGTGAAAATAGAGAAAAAGTTTATGACTACTATGGAGCTTCTGGTGTTATTGATAAGATAGATAACTACCTTTTTGATAAACCATTATTACTGATAGGAGAAGACGGAGCAAATCTTCTAAGTCGATCAACGCCGATTGCTTTTATTGCAGAAGGAAAATATTGGGTTAATAACCACGCGCATGTGATAGATGGAATTTCATTAGATTTTCTTAGATATCTTGAAACTTACGTTAACGCTACTGATCTAAGTCCCTACGTAACGGGTTCTGCGCAGCCGAAGATGAATCAAGCAAAAATGAATTCGATACCAATTGCGATCCCACCCCTCGCCGAGCAAAAACGCATAGTCTCCAAAATTGACGAACTGATGGTTCTCTGTGACAAACTCGAAACCCGCCGCCAGAAAAAGCAGGAACTTCAGAGCAAACTCAACAGCGCTGCCCTTGACAGAATGTTCAGCGCAGAAAATCAAGAAGAGTTTGAAAGTCACTGGCAGCGTATCTGTGAAAATTTTGATCTTCTCTACGACAACCCTGAAAATGTTGAAAAACTAAAGCAGGCGATTCTTCAGCTTGCGGTTCAGGGGAAATTAGTACCTCAAAATCCAGAAGATGAGCCGGCGAGTGTTTTGATTGAGAAAATTAAGGCTGAAAAAGAGAATATGGTTAAGGGAAAGAAGACGAAGAAATCAGAACCTGTGGCACAATTAGACAATGAAGAAATACCTTCTGAGCCACCGAGAGGATGGAGATGGTGTTATCTTGATAATATATCTATAAAAATTACTGACGGGGAACACTCAACTCCCGAAAGAACATCTTCTGGTTACTATTTGCTATCAGCCCGAAATGTTCTAAATCGGAGATATATCTTTGGAAGATGTTGATTATGTGCCAGAAAAAGAATTTTTAAAATTAAGAAAAAGATGCGATCCGAATAAAGATGATGTTTTAATTTCCTGCTCAGGAAGTGTGGAAGAGTTGCTGTAGTAGACAAGGATGATGCATATGTTATGGTCAGAAGTGCAGCACTGGTAAAGCCTTATCTCCAATATATAAACAGTAAATACTTGGCTTATGCTCTTAGGTCACCTGTGATTCAAAACCAGATCATTGAAGAATCCCGATCAACAGCTCAATCAAATCTGTTTCTTGGAAAAATAAAGAACTTAAAAATAATACTACCACCCCTCAATGAACAAAAACGTATCGTTGAAAAAGTCGAGCAGCTCATGGGTTTGTGTGATGAACTCGAATTAAAACTAAGAAAAGAGAGGGAAGATAGAGGGAAACTTATGGAAATGGTTGTTCGGGGTTTGTTAGAAGGGGCTGCCGTCCAAGAATAAAAATAAAGTTATAAATCTTGCCCGAAAAACCGTATTCGGTGTCTATAACCTGTTTTTCACCGAGCGAAGCCCGGGTCTTTCCGAAATTTCCCTTACAATATTTATTTGTAGGGTGGATACTTTCCAATAATGTCTAATATTTTTTGTTTTCTCTCTTCAAAATAATCCCCGCTTATATGGGATCTTCTTAGCAAATCATTTTCATCATTAATTTTTACTGCTTCGACTGGACTAACACTACCATTAATTATTGCCTCCATCACTCTTTCAAAGGAAGTATCCTTTAAACATGGGGTAAGACCTTTCTTAAAATTAATGTCATTATGAATGATACGCCGTGGAAGTTTATATGCTCTGTAAATTGCAATATAGCCACTTTTTAGCAGTTGACCGTCGGGGCGTGTGAAATACCTCATCGGGCCATTATCGACATCCCATAAAGAAAACTCCCCACAATTTTTAAGTTCTTCAAACATTCTGCGATCAGGTCTAATTTGGTAGTATTCGACTGTAGATACTATTTTCGTGTATTGTCTTCCAGCACTAACCACCTGTATTTGATGGTTTTTTTGATATTGGCTGCCTAAATTGTTTAACAAAAAAACTTTTCCATATTTTTCCAAATCATTTTTGTAGACCCTGTAGAATAAATTTTTATCATTAGTATATTTACCTTCTCCAGGCCAAAGAAAAATGTAAGGACTATTCTGGGTAATGTCACGTTTTTTACACAGCATTATTTGACGACCAGAAGTTATCGTGTGTATATTTATTGCTTTGTCAATTTCTCCATTCATCTTTTTTTGTTCAAGTTCCATACTTTTACCCCCATATTATTTTTCAAAAATTCATTCAACTGTCGACACTATTTCTGAATATTTCTCGTAGAAGTCATTCCTTTTTCTGAACTCATAAGACTGGCGCACTAATTCCATAACATCTTCTAGTTTTGAGCTCATCAAGTCCAAGCGCCTGTTTCCATGAGTTTTCGAATTATCATCATAAGTGACTGCAAGGTTTTTACTGTCTTTGAAACTCTCGGGGTCAACCCTTAACCACAAGTAAAGATTTTTTCCTGAGACTTTTATTACCATCCAGGCCTTTGCGCGACCTTGGTGATACTTAATTGCAACATGTTGCTTGTGCTGGGATTCAACCCGAATTTTGTTATCTCCAAGTTCTTTAATTTTTTCAAGGAACGTATCTAATTTTGGTTTTTGGTTATACCCCAATCTACCCCGGAAAGAGCTGAATCCTTCATCGATCTGAACAGTTTCTTCAAGTTTAATTTTACTGTCAGTTCCAATAGCTTCGTACCCTGGGCTTTCATTCCTTTTCACTTCATGTTCTTTTTCTGAAAAAATACGACTTATTTCAAATTCAAGGCTTTTCAAGACTCCATCCTCACTTCTCGGGTGAATAGATTTTACCACGATGTTGAGTCCATCAAAATCCTCCAGATCCTCATATTTTATTTTGTTTATTTCGACTTCCAGATCGTTCCCGGTGATTGGATCACGTTCTCTTTTAGTCGTTTTTAAACAATCCTTGTTAAACACCATCTTGTATGCAGATTCTTTGTTTGCGTATTCCATATGATATATCTCCGGCATTTGCCACATTCTTATACCACACCTTAAGTGATGGCGTGGTTCAAACAATATATTATTCTCGATGATATATAATACTTTCTCTAAAGGTCAAATACTCTTTTATTTGTTATTAAAGCATTATTATGGGTTAAAAACCATAAATAATAAAATTTTTATTTTCAAAAACATTGGTAATAATTTATAACTCCATCACTGATTACAAATTAAATAGATTTAATATCATGTTGCACTTCAAAAAGAGAATGATCATATTAAGGAAGTTCGTTTAAATCCGCAAGGGAAACCCAGATGACTGATATTGAGAAGCAACCGGAACTCCCTGCGGGGTAGGCTGAAATACATCAGTAGAAAAGCTGAGTTGGATAGTTGACTTATCTCCAGAGCAAAAGTATGAAACGATGTTAGGGAGCAAAGCCGAAACAATCGGATTACTATCCAAAACCTGTCTTTTCACCGAGCGAATGCTCGGGCTAGTCCGAAAAAGCGCAAAAACAAAATGAAAGGATTATTACAGACAGAAATCAATGAACTTTTCCATTTTTTGAAAATAGAACATTTAAAATACTTTTCTAATTTATTCATTATGGTAAAGCCTCACTGCGTTCGGGACAGGCTCCGTTTAAGACGCTAATAATGTTGATCCGGTTCAATTAAGCTCACTTCTCTAAAGGAAGCTGCTGCCCAAAAACAAACATAAAGCTATGGTTCTTCGCCAAAAGTTAGTCCTCTTGAGCGAAGCGAAAAGGACAGCGTACTCCCGAGGCGCAATTCGGGTGGCGAAACTCGGGAAGGTTTAAATTTAAAAAAATGGTAACTATTCAGGTAGCCTTTAAAAGGCTACAATTTTTCCTCTTTTCGAGGAAAAATTGCATATAAATTGAATCCTATTTTGTTTCGTTATTATGCTTACACGTGAAGAGATCCTGGAAATCTATGAAACTGGTCCTGAAGCAGTTATTGCTGTAATCCAGAGACTTGGGTATATCATAGAAGAACAAACTATTCGAATTGCTGAGCTAGAAGAACGTGTAAGGATTCTAGAATCTCGCTTAAATCAAAACAGCAGAAACAGCAGTAAACCCCCTTCGACGGACTTTTTTGTCAAAGAAAAACCTAATCCCAAGAGTCGCCGTAAAAAGAGTGGGAAGAAACCTGGAGGTCAAGAAGGTCATCCAGGAACAACTCTTGAAATGGTTAATGATCCTGATTAGGTAATAGAACATTCTTTGAACTGCTGCGAAGAATGTGGACATGTTCTTGAGGATGTTGAAGTTGAAGCTTATGAGAGAAGACAGATTTTCGACATTCCACCTGTAAATCTTATTGTTACGGAACATCGAAGTCAGATTAAGACCTGTACTCACTGTGGAAAATCAAATAAAGCTGTTTTTCCAGAATCTGTGAAATATCCGGTCCAATATGGTCCTAATATTTTAGCTTCAGCAATTTACTGTAAAAACCACCAGTTTATTCCCTATGAAAGGATTTCCGAGTTTTTTGACGATGTTATGGGGATTAAAATCTGTTCTGCCACCATAATTAGAGCAGAACGAGAATGTTTTCGGAATTTAGAGGAATTTGAAAATATTATTCGAGATAAGTTAACAGCTTCTCCTGTTATCCATTGCGATGAAACAGGGATGAAAATCAAGAAAGAAGGCCATTGGCTTCACGTAGCTTCTAATGACAAATACACCTGTTATTTTGCTCATCCAAAAAGAGGATCAGAAGCAATGGGTGCTATGGGAATTCTTCCGGGGTTTAAAGGAATAGCAGTTCATGATGGATGGAAATCCTACAACGGTTATGAATGTGATCATGCTCTTTGCAACGCTCATCTCCAGAGAGAACTTACTGGAATTGAAGAGAATTATAAACAGCAATGGGCTAAAGAGATGAATGAACTGTTAATAGAAATGAAAAAGTATACTGATGAGTGCAAAGAGCAAGTCAAAGATTGGGACTTTGAGCAAATTAAAGCGTTAGAAGAAAGGTTCGATGCTGTAGTCATGAAAGGAATTGAAGAAAACCCACCTTCTCTAAATCCTCAAAAGAAAGGAACACGGGGTGCAAATCCAAAAACCAAAGCAAGGAATCTACTTGATAGGTTTATAGGACACAAAGAACAGATCCTGAGATTCCTCAATGATTTGAGAGTTCCATTTGAAAACAACCAGGCAGAAAGAGACATAAGGATGATGAAACTACAGCAGAAAATATCAGGAACTTTCAGAACCATACAAGGAGCGGAAGCTTTCTGCAGAATTAGAGCATATATTTCGACCATCAGAAAGAATGGTTTACCTGTTATAGACGGTATTCTCGCGGCGCTCAGCGGAGCGCCGTTAACTATACCCTGAATAGTTACAA
>CAVRJG010000001.1:0-11100 GCA_963721455.1 uncultured Methanosarcinaceae archaeon | reverse complement strand
ACATAAAAATCCATTCAATTTTTCTGTTCATATCGTTTTTTTCAGAACTTTTGAAATTCAATTTGAATCAAAAATTACTAAATGTTAACCATAACATAATTAATATATATTTGTGATAAATGAGGTAAATGTCAAATCGTGTTGGATATATAGTCCGTATGATATTGGTTTTTAAGTGAACCTACAAAAAATAACAATTAAGGATATTTAGATGTTAGAATGTGCTTGCTGCCGAATGTAGGATAAAATTAAAAGTCCAGGCAATAAAAGCGGAATTATAAAACCTTTGTTTACAACATATATATTAATGGGATATCAATGGGGTATCAATGGGAGTGTGGGATAGTGGAACTTGATATCAGTGAGCAGGACCCTGAAGACATGGACCTGACCGATGTTGTGCTTGAATACGATGAGCTTGTTTTCTGCGATATCCATTCTGGAAAAGCGGCGGGAGGAGTTGAGAACTCATATTCTCAATACCTTGATAGAAAAAGACATCGATGTGCTTAGAATAGGAAATGTGGAGCTCAGGCGGCAGAAAGTTGAATGGAAGCTCTGGCGGGTTAACAGGCTAAAATCCTATCTTATGAAAAGGGAACTCTGGGACATAGTCGAATCAGTTGACAGGAGAACTCTCAGTAAACTGATAGAAAAAGGAATCCTGACCGAAGAGGAACTTAAGGGTACCTATGATGTGGAGACAAGGTACAGTTTACATGTGGGTAGAGTCTGAAAGAGTGGAAACCAGGGCTTAAGAGTAATTACGGAGAGAGATTCCGTAACAACTGACACCGGAATAAACTGTTGACGATAGAAATGAAAACTGTTGACGGTAGAAAGAAGCCTTGAAACCGGAGACAATTTTATAGAATGTCTTTCGGGTTTGTTTTTTCCATCTTTATCTTTTTTGGGTTTTATTTTTTAATTCATCCTTATTTCAGGTTTTCTCGATTTTTTATCTCAAATTTTTAATTTTTTTCGGTTTTTTCACCCTGTACGAGGTCTTACCTTTTTGAATTTCTTTGATTCAATTTGATACAGCTAATTATTTATATCCAGTCGAATAGATTCACTTTAGAGGCAAATTTCAGGAGGTTTTTATGCATGGAGATTGATGCTGTAGACAAGCTGGTTTTTCGTGTAATCGAACAGGTTGCAACAGATAACTGTGATCTCGATAAGGTCATAGAGTTTGTCGTTTCCTTCTCAAATGAGCATTTGCTTTCCCGGGATATCCTGCTGAAACTCTCGATTATTTTTGATAAAGATCGGATGTACAGAGAGAAATATGTAATTTCCAGGGCTTGCACTTCACTGTTCTCAGGAAAGGTGCGGGAAGACGCCCTTATGGAGGCAGGAAAAACAGCTTTTCTGCTTGGATTTGAGGAACTTGCTGCGCGGGAATTCGAAGAGTTGCTCGAAGAAAACCCTGTAAATATCGAAGCCCTCTGTGGATATGGGACTGTTCTGGCCAGAACAGGAAAACTGGATGCTGCTCGGATTCAGTACGAGAAGGCCCTGGAACTTCATCCTTTCCATGTCGATACGCTCTGCAATTACGGCTGCCTGCTTTACAGGCTCAAAAGAATGGATGAAGCCGAAGAAGCATACCATAGAGTCCTGATGCTTGACCCCATGCATGTGAGCACCCACTGCAGGTATGGGATTCTGCTTTCCAAACGCGAGCAAAAAACCGAAGCAAATTATCACTACATTCGGGCTCTTGAACTCGACCCTGACCACGTGGAATCCAATTTCCGTTATGCCCGTTTCCTTGAAGAAAAAGGAGAGCCTCTTGAAGCCGAAAGATATTACATAACAGCCCTCAAGGCAGACCCTGAAAATCCAAAACCTCATCTGTTCTATGCCCGTTTGCTTGCAGACCACGGTTTCATCCATGGAGCAAGAGTGCACTTCAGGTATGCTCTTAAACTGAACCCTGAAGACGTTGAAGCCCATTGCGAGTATGCCAGGCTGCTTGCCAGGTTTGGGCACAGGCACGAAGCCGAAGTCCAGTACAAAAAAGCTCTTGAGCTTGACCCAGGGCACTTCGGAACCCTGCATGGATATGGGGAGTTGTTAAAAGAAAAAGGGCAGTATGCAGAAGCCGAAGAAATCTACAGGCAGGCAGAATTCTTTAAGCGGAGTGCCTGGTAACAAATTAATACAGCCTGACCGGCTCAATTCCCATTTTTTCCATCAGGCAGGCAGGGATGTCCAGTACCTGCAGGACTGAATCTATAACAATTCCATCGGAAGTTGCTACGATCATGTTATTTTCCGGATTTCCGCCGCCTGTTTTCAGTTCGAAATCAGTGGTTTTTGAAGTTTTAGCCTCTCCTGAAATCCCGTGTTCTTTCAGTTTGCGGCGGATGAAACCTGCAAGCTCCCCACTCTTGCTGATCTGGGCGTCAAAGAGAAAAACGGCTGATTTTGGGCCGGCTTCGGAAAGAAATTTAAGTATAGTATCAAGGGCTTCTTCGATGTCTTCGGCCTGTTTTGCTTTGCTGAAATAGTAGCGGGTATCTCTTATGTACCCGTCATCACAGGACCACATGGGTTCCTTTTTTAGCAGGCTATCCACACTCAGGAGGACATTATATCCATCAAGGAGAAGGTTCCTATCCTTTATGCCTGTACAGGCCACTTTTTTATTAATCCTGGAAACTACTCTGTCCGGGGGCATAATTACCCTTGTGAGGATATGCCGCTCTTCTACCCTGAGCTGGAAATGGTCAGCGACGAAACGGATAGTTGCAAATTTAGGGTAGCCCCATCGGAGTATGCTCCGGATATCCCGGGCAGGCTTGAGCAATTTTTCTTTTAGATAAAGGCCGGAAAAATCAACCGAATTATCATGCATACTTCTCATGCATAGTTGTCTCCTTTTAGGAAGGAAGTTCTTTAAATGAGTGGAGATATATGTTATATATACATATTTGCGCAAATAAAAATAACAATGCGTGATATCCGGCAGTCTATTTGCCTCTGGCGATTTTTGTTCCGGTTCTGTTCAATATAAGGTTGTTTTCAGCCGTGGGCTAGCTTATGGCTCCGGCTGGAGGTTTATATTATGGAATTATTGTGGCTGGCTCAGGACGAAGTAAAAAGTGTTATGGATATGCATTCTGATATGCAGGTAGTGGAAAGAGCTTTCAGGCAGCACGGGCTTGGAAGGGTGCAGATGCCTCCCAAATCCTATCTTTACTATACGGCTTACAACGGAGACCTGCGGACAATGCCTGCATATCTTGAAGAAGAGAATATCACTGGCGTGAAGATCGTAAACGTCCACCCCGGGAACCCGGACCGCGGGCTTCCCACTGTAATGGCGCTGATCGTCCTCATTTCCCCGGAAACAGGCGCTCCTGTAGCAATTATGGACGGAACCTACCTGACCGATATCCGGACCGGGGCCGCAGGAGGGATTGCCGCAAAATACCTGGCAAGAAAGGACTCAAAGGTTATCGGTATTATCGGGGTCGGAAACCAGGCAAAGACCCAGCTCGAAGCTCTCGTCGAGGTTTTTGAGCCTGAACTGGTAAGAATCACTTCAAGGACAAAAGAGAGCTGTGAACGGTTTATCCGGGAAATGGCAGGCGTTACCCCCTGCGAAATACGTTACGAAGAAAGCATTGAGAAGGTCTGCAACTGCGATATCCTTGTCACGACCACTCCGACCAGAAAACCGATCGTAAAGGCCCAGTGGATCAAAGAAGGCACTCACATAAACGCAATAGGGGCCGATGCTGTGGGAAAAGAAGAACTTGACCCCGAACTTTTAATCCGCTCAAAGATCGTTGTGGACGATATTGTCCAGGCACTCCATTCAGGAGAAGTAAACGTTCCTCTCTCCAAGCACTACATTTCGGAGAATGATATTCATGCCCAGCTCGGCGAAGTGATCACCGGCCTGAAACCAGGCAGGACAAGTGAGGAGGAAATTACGATCTTCGACTCAACAGGCCTTGCCATTCAGGACGTTGCAAGCGCGCATCTGGTTTATGAGAGGGCTGTCAGCAAGAAGCTTGGCAGGCAAGTCCGTATGTTCTGAAACGCAAGCCTTTTCAAAAAAGGCTTGAGCGAAAACGATGTATTATGGCGTGATAAAACGGCGCAATGGTTTTGGTCAAGCGTTGCGCCACTTGAGCTCAAAAGGGCTGAATTTACGGGCAAGATATCTTTTTTATTCGCTCAAGAGGGGTAATTTATAGGTAAGTGAAACTGCTTTTCACCCGGCAAAGCGGATTGATTTACAGGGTTAAATCTTTCCTTGTCTTCGGTGTTTCTCGTCACTACAGAAGTTGCGGTGGGCTAAAACCAGAGCCGGCGCTTTTCATAAGTAATGGTACAAAGGAAACTCGGGTGCTGCTTTTCCCGTATTTAAGTCTTTTTCTTGATTGTGGTACTAGTGCATCGATTCCAAATTAATTGCATATTTTTTTCATATCGTAATTCCACCGGGAATCTTATCTTTTTCTTCAACTTTATATTTCCACATAAATATCACAGGTTCCTCATTGAGTAAATTTATGTATTGAGCAATCCTATCCTTCAATTCCTCTGCAGATTCTACTCTTAGAGCCTATCCGAAAAGTCCTGCTGCTCTGAAAGTTATCCATGTGCATGCTAAATGTAGCATAGCAAGGTAATTCTCAATTTTCTTTTCCCATCTGATAAGGAGTCTTCTGAATCTGTTTATCCAAGAATGTGTCCTTTCTACAACCCATCTTCTTGCTCTAAACCCCGGAATCTCTATTCTTATGTTTTCTTCTCCCCGGCTCTTTATATGGGCAGTATAACCATAATCTTTAACCAACTCTCTGATATCAGGATAATCATATCCCTTATCCATACATATATTTTGAATTCCCTCGTCTAGAAAAGGTCTTTCTAAAATTATGGCATCTAATGTCTTTTTTACGAGCATTTTATCGTGACGATTAGCTCCATCCGCTACAATAGAAAGAGGTATGCCTTTTGCATCAGTTAATAAACTTCTTTTTGTGCCTTTTTTGCCTCGATCAGTAGGATTAGCCCCTGTTCCAGCCCCACCTAATGGTGCTTTTGTCATAGCTCCATCAATTGCTTGCCACTCCCAATCTATCCCTTTTTCATTATCATAGTCCAGCAGACCAGCTTGCCACATTCTTTCAAATAATCCATCTTTCTGCCACTCTTGGAATCGATCATGGACGGTACTTGGTGCTCCATAACTTCTTGGCAGTGCTTTCCATTGGCAGCCAGTACGAAGGACATAAAAAATACCGCTAAAGATTTTCCAATCATCTTCGCGAGGTCTTCCAGGCTTCTTTTTAGATTTGGGCAGTGGTAATAATGGTTTTATTTTATTCCAGAGTTCAAAAGGTATCTTGTAGTCCTGTACCGTTTTTCGTTTTGTCACTACCACAAATTACCATTCATCGGAAGACAAATACTTTTCGGATAGACTCTTATTGCCCTTAAAAAGCTTCTAATCATTTTGCTGAAGAAACTTTCAATAATATTCAACCAGCTTCCATGTATTGGTGTGAATACGAACTTTAACTTTCCCTTTTTCAAGGTACTTAGATATTTTTTAGTTTCTTCTGATATGTGTATTATGTAGTTATCAAGAATCACGACTATTTTTGTATCCTGGTAATCTGAAATTATTTCTTTCAAAATCTCAATAAACTCACGACTTCTATTTTTTTCAAAAACTTTGTGATGAACTTTCCCAGTAATCAGATCAGTACAAGCAAATAATGAAAGAGTACCATGTCTAATATACTCATGATCCCTTGCCATCTTAGGATATTTTCCTTCTACTGGCATCAGATCTGGATACTTATTTCCAATAGCTTGAATACCTGTTTTTTCATCACACGAAAATATTGCTCTATCTAACGTTTTCTTTTTTTTAATTTTTTTTAGTTTTTTAACTTCTTTATATGTGCCCAAAACTTTCGTTGCCTTTTCATCAAAATCTGGGTCCACTTTGGCGGTGTAATACTTGATTTTATGTGGTTTTATGCTACTTGCATTCAAGATTTTTGAAATCGTTCCCTGACTTATCTTTGATAATTCAGGATGTCCTTCCTTGACACAGTTTTTCTGCACATATTTAGTTAAGAGTCTCTGTGTCCATATTTCATGTGGATACCCAAAATCTTTTGGTTTCATACATGCAATCTTGATCATCCATGCACGAGATTCGTCTGTAATAGTTCTTGGTCTTCCACCTCCTTTTTTGTCCTTCAGGCTTTCTCTAACTCCAAAATCCAAAACTCTTTGTATTCGAGTTCTTACGGTATTGTAAGCAACGTTTAATTCCAGAGAGATTTCAGTATCGTTTATTCCCTGAACACTTAAAAGCACAATTTTAGCTCGTTCAACAAGGCTTGCTGATTGACTTCTGGAATTACTTAACTTAATCAAGTAATCTTCTTCTTCTCTAGTGCATCGATTCTGATATAAATCCATAAAATAATTATATTAATTGTTCTATAAATGTACTTATGCCTCGTATAAGCCGTCGCCCTAAATTATCATTTACTCAAAAAGAGTTAGATTATTTGACCAAGTTAAGTCGCTCTAGAAATCAAGCTGCAAGCATTGTTAAAAGATCCACGATAGTTCTTTTGAGCTATCAGGGAAAAAACGATACCGAGATCTCCAGAGAGTTAAAAGTGGATTACAAAACTGTAAGACTCTGGATACAAAGAGTTTTAGATTTTGGGGTCAAAGAAGGCTTGGTAGATAAATCAAGAAGTGGGAAACCTCGAGATATTAGTGCTGAATCACGAGCTCGCGTAGTCTCACTTGCATGTATGAAACCAAAAGATCTTGGTTATCCTCATGAAATATGGACTCAGAGACTCCTTGCTGAACATATCAGGGAGAATTGTATCAAAGAGGAACATCCTGATTTATCGAAGATAAATCAGGGGACAATTTCAAAGATTCTTAATGCAAGCAAGATAAAACCACATAAAATTAGCTGTTACATTGCTAAAGTTGATCCCGATTTTGATCAAAAAGCAGCCAATGTTCTGGAGACATATAGAGAAGCTAAGGAATGATGGAAATTTAATTTCAAGTATTTATGCCCCATATTATCATTAATGATATTTGGGAAGTGCAATTATAGAGCCATTACCAAAGTGAAAACTTGAAGTTATACTTCAACCATTCCTAAAAGACTAAATGAAAAAAAAGGAAAAATGAACAAATTAAGACAGTGATTATTTCCTACGATGAAAAACCAGGTATTCAGGTAATTGGAAATGTTTATCCAGATCTTATGCCAGTAGAAGGGTATTATTCTACAATAGCAAGAGATTATGAGTATAAAAGACATGGGACTCTTTCACTATTAGCTGGAATTGACTTGATATTTGGGAGAATTTATTATAAAATATTTGAGCAGCATAGAAGCTGCGAATTCATTGAATATCTCAAAGGACTTGAGTCAATATATCCAGAAGAAAAAATCATAATTATACTGGATAATCTTAAAATGCATACATCAGAAGAAACTCGGAAATACTTGGCGACAATTCCTGATAAATTTGAATTTGTTTTCACACCCAAACATGCTTCGTGGCTGAATATCATCGAAAGTTTTTTCAGTAAAATGGGGAGGAGCGTGTTGAGAGGAATAAGAGTGGACTCAATAAATGAATTAAAAGAAAGAATTAGTCAATATATAAACCAGGTTAACGAAAAAGCAGTTCTATTTACGTGGAGATATAAAATGGAAGAAAGGGATGAAATGCCTGGTGGAATCACAATCTAAAATGGAGTTAATTAGGAATCGATGCACTAGTAAGTGATAACTTGGAACGGCGGCTTATACGACCCATAAATATTATTATAATTAGTAACTACTCAGTCTGGGCAAAACAACATCAATAGCCTTCATTATTAAGATTCAATGGGCAAATTTCAGGGAACTGATTTTATTTAATTGTTGGCTATTAATCGTGTTTTTCCATTTTTCATCAGTTAGTAATCAGACGTAGCTATTACGTCAAAATCGATATCAACCAACTGATTTTTGTAGGCTGAATAGTTACTATAATTAAAGTATTATATTAATTTTTATTCAAGAAGTATGGAATCGATGCACTAGTTGGCAACACTTTCCCAGAGGTCGGAGGGGCGATGCCCCTGATGGTGAACATATCCTCGAAATCTGCGTCGAACTCATAAGTCAGGTTCAAGGTCACGGGGAACGTGTTGAAGTTCTGAATGGTATGGCTGTGCCGGATGCAGCCCGGTACGATCGTGGCCAGGGTGCCGAGGAGTGTTTCTTTGGAGACAGTGGTGCCCGTACAATCCTTTATTTCCGGGTTGGTGACTATAAGCGTTGATCTGAAACCTCTCTCGTCGCTGGACAGAACCCGCGTAGGAGGTGTGTCCATGAGTCGTATGAGAAAACCACTTAGGTACCTGCAATCATGGTAATAGAGGCCATACCCGTAATTTTCTCTAATGGGTATCTCGCCATCCTCTTGCATTACGAGCGTCAGCTCGCCGTCCCGTATGACCATTTTGTTGATAATGCTGTCAGACAGGGTATGCGTCTTGTGTATGTCCCACGCTTCGCGGATTTCCTCTCGTTCAGAAGGCTCTAGCATGCAATTCCTCACAACCCGGTATCAATTTTATGCATTGGCTGCAACCCTCGGCTTGTTTCTTTCCCGAATGCTCGGAAGCACATCCTGCCCGTAGTCCTCAATGAACTCGTACTGATCCGGGCCCGCGGAATGAAAGTAAAGCCGGTTAAAGCCCGCATCGATGATCCGTTGTGCGAATTTCGCGTGTACTTCGGGGTCACTGGAGATGCATTGCCGGTTCTTGATCACATCGTCTCCTGCGATCGCTCCGTTCGCGGCCATCATTTCCGGCGTATATATGTGCTGGAGATGCGTCGCAAAGATCATCGTGCCGGCCCAGTAATGTCTAAATATCTTTACGGCAGCATCCACGTTGTCGGTGTAAGCCACCTTTATCTCGACCTGCTTTGACATCTTCTCAGGGTCCTTTCCAGCCTTCCGGGCACCGGCCTTGAAGTTGGCGACGATCGCTTTCATTACTTCTGGAGTATTGGCGACAGTGACCAAGTCATCGCCGTAGTAGCTCGCAAAGAACGCGCTTTTTGGGACAACTGCATGCTCAGACTGGTCACGCATATAGAAGTGTATACTTTCCATCGTCATTGGCGTAATCGGAGCTTTTTCCATATAGTCCCACTATCCTAAGAATTATCTTTGCCATCTGCTAAGCCTGCAAAATCAGCTAACTTTTTAGTTGAATTCTTAGAATGCCATTGATCTCTTCAATGCTCCCGCAATCAATAAACTGGTTACTGTATCAGCGCTTAGCACCGTCCCCATTGTGCGACGCTTACAATTTAACCTTGAATCACTAAAGAAGGCTCTGGGTAAAAACTTATAAGATAATTATTAGGGAATTTTAATTTATTACTATTATATATTTTCATGTTACTTTCTTCTGATTTGATAGAGCAAAAGTATTACATAAACTTAACTAAATTTCCTATTTATTATTCGAATCTCAATAGTTTTCTGGAAATAGTATGAGTTATTATGATTTTTTATCAAATTAAGAATAACTTAGCTAAATTAACAGTATACATCTGGAGTCATTATTCTTTGAACCGCTGGGACAGGCAGCACATGCCTGCGGCTGTTTTTTGATGGGCTGATGCCTGCAAGAAAAGTGGCCCCTACGAAAATTAATCAGGTAAAATATTGATTAAGGAATAGCTAAAAAATAACTTCACATTTCTACTTCGGGAATTACTTTATAATTCCATTTCCCCAAATAATCGTCAAATACAATTTTCATGTTTTCCTTGAAGTTTTCACTTACTTTTCTTGCCTTTGCATAAACTTTATTTTTGATAGTCGAAAACACTTTTAATCCTGTTGATGTAGAAGTCTTATCAATAAGGCTTTTGACCACATCAATACTGCTAAAGACAACACCTTTGCAGGCACTTGTAACATGACAGAATAACCTGTGTTCTATTGGATTGTATTTCGAAGTATATGATGGATAATGAGCCATTCTGATTTCAATCCCAATTTCGTCTACTAGTTTTTGTAAGTCTTCTTTAAATATAAAATGTCTACTTGAGTTGCTTCCACCGCTATCGGCTAAGGTTAAAACGCTATTTGCTTCTGGATAATTTTGCTTACCGTAGTTTTTCCACCAGTCTTTAATGCCATCACAACAAAACTCGCTTGTATCCTTACTGGTTCCTAAAGTGATGTATCCTTCGTTACGTTTTAAGTCGTAAATGCCATGTGGAATTACAATGCCATCTGAAAATGTATTGAAATCGTGGTCATAAACCTTAACTGGCTGAGTACAATAAACTTTTCCGTCACGGTAGAAGTTGCCTATGAATTCTTTTTTTTGACATCTATACTGATAATCGGATTCTTGCTTTTTGAGTACTCTTCTTTTAACTCACGAATCCTCTCAAATTGCTCATTCCTATCTTTACAATCTTTCATTGTGACGGTTTTTTGCATCTTTCTCTTTGCAAAACCATGTTTCTTTAAGAGCTGCTTTACTACATGGGGACTTATGTTCATGCCTTTTGCTTCAAAAGCCTTTGAAATCTCCTTAAGACTCAGATTTGTCCATTTTATTTCGTTATCCATAGGGCTTCCAGCCGTATGATCTTTTAAAATCTCAAAGAAAACTTCATCAATATTCTCGACTGTATCGATGATTTTCTTTTTACCTCCACCAGGCTTTCGAATCCTGTTATCTGGTTTTTCTATACCATTAGTGATTTCACTAATTCCAGCCATAACAGTTTGAAAATGACAGCCTAGAACACTACTTATGTAGTTTTGTCCCCCATGACCTAATTTCATTGCTTCTATGGCTGCATATCTTCTTCGATCTTTCTCATTTAAAGTGTTATAAAACACTTTCATTTGTTTTTCAATTTCCTCAGAATATTTTGTGCGCAGCATTAAAGTAAATTCCTTGTCATTTCTAACAGATTTTAATCAACAATATTATATGACAATAAAAATACTTTAAATTATATATTTGTTATTCCTAAAC